>CAZLGW010000005.1:0-242429 GCA_964559125.1 uncultured Cytophagales bacterium | reverse complement strand
TCGAGCTGGCATAGAGCTTGCCCTTGTATACCACCAGTCCCCCGATACAGGCTACACCAGGCAGTTGGCCGATCTCGGTCCATTGGCCCGGGGCCTGATAGCGGAATACCCTTCCGCCGGGCGTGGTATTTTCCGACTCGGCTAGCGAAGAGCCTGCTACCCGGTAGTGACCGGTAGCTGCATACAATTCCCCGTTCATCACCGCAAGCGCCGTTACGCTGTTGGAGCCGTCAGGCGCACCGCAATCCCTCCAAATATCCTTTCCCGCATACCGGAATACTCTTCCCGTCTCTCCGGCTTCCGGCTGGCAGACACCCGCATAGAGCTCACCCTTGTGCTCGGCCATGGCAAAAGCCATCAGGGCTGTGCCGGGTCGTCCTTCATCCGTCCAGGAGCCTGTCTTGTCGTCGTCTATGCCGAAAGTCAGCTGGCGGTAGCCGGACTGGCTGGTGGGGGAAGCGTTGCTTTTCAGGCTCAGGTGGAAGCCTTTGCGGTTTTTCAGGTCATACTGGCTGATGATATCGCCCGGGAAATCGTCCATTGCCCCTTCGGTGTGGATCCAGGCGGCAACGCTAAAATCCTCGCTGCCCAAGTTGCCCTTCTTGCCTGCCGAGACTTCCAGCCAGGCGCTACGCCCGTCGAATATCCCGGATTTGTCGCCGGATCCTTCAAAGGATAGAGAACCGTGAGCCTGGGTTGAAAGCTGATTACCCGATACGTCTTCTGTATTTTCAGAAAGGGGCCAGTGCCCCGAAAGTGAGTCTTCCCCATTTTGAACCGAACAGGAAGAAAGGTTTAGGAAAGCCAGCAGGAATGCGGCCTGATGAAAAGAGTTTCGAGTTAACGCCATTCAAATAAAGTTATCGTTAAATGTTGTTTAGTGAACAAGTTGTAGAGGAATATCTTTGTTTATTTAATGGAACCAATCCGGGGGTACACTCAGGCTCCAGACCTCGCTGTCTAATTGATACTTGGGCTCGGCAGCGCCACCGGCTACCCAGATTTTATCTTTAAATACAAAAGCTGAATGTTCGTGGCGCTTACTCCAGATCACGTCTGATTTCAGTTCGGTCCAGTTACGTCCGTCTTTAGAATACCATACGTCGCCGAAGTTGCCCTCCTCCTCAGACCAGCCTCCCAGTACCCAGATCCTGTCGCGGTACACTACCGTAGAAAACCACATGCGTGGTTTCCAGGGTGCGGAAGCTGTTACCTGTGTCCAGTTCACCCCGTCTTCAGAACACCATACATCATTGGTCGGAATGGCCTTAGGCGCACGCTGTCCGCCGCCCATTATCCAGATTTTACCATCAAATACGACAGCTTGTCCATGTGTCCGTTTCGACCAAGGGGCGTTTGCCAGTTCCAGCTTCCACTCTTTCCCGTCTGTCGACGACCAGACGTCGTTCATCAGCGTGCTGTCGTTATTATTGTAGAAATCGGAAGTACCGCCCATTATCCACATACGGTCTTTAAACACGACAAAACCGGGTGCTAGACGGGGATTCCAGGCTGCATTACCGACCAGGCTCCAATTGGCTCCATCAGTCGACGACCAGACTTCGTTACTGCATTCACTGCCCGGAAGCTTCCTGCCACCCATCATCCACATTTTATCTTTAAACACAAACGCTGCAGGCAAATCGCTGTGTCGCCACGGAGCTGTCTCAGTTACGCGGGTCCAGTTTTTCCCGTCCGGCGATTTCCAAACGTCGCGGGGATTGGGCAGTTGAGGGGTAAACCACCCGCCAAGTATCCAGAGATTATTTTTATACACAAACTCCCCCTGCGAATCCCGCGCCTGCCACGCTGCCTCTTTCGTTTCCTGAACCCAATTGAGCTTTTCTTTTTGAGCAAAAGTTTTGATACTAAATAATACCAGTAGGACAATACAGGGCACCGGGTACTTCATAATTAATCTAAGGGTTAAAAATCCAAACGGTTATTAAGCTGGTTAAAAAAGTACAATATTTACCTTACAGTTACCTTTCCGGCGTTAAAAACCACTCTCTTAAGATCGGGGCTGTCATAGCCGTGATTCGTCGCTACTATATTGAGGTCAAATTCCCCGGCATCGGGATACGTGTAAAAGACATACCATCCACCATCTCCCACAGTCGTATTAAGTCCTCTGGCTTTAACCAGGCCATAATCTGAATAACTGTCGCTCACTTCCAGCACGGGATTTTTGAATATATCCACCGAATCGGCATTACTGCTCTTCATTTTCATTACTTTCCTGATCCCACCGGGCCATACGGAAACCATATCGGCCTTTGTATCGACAACAAATTTTACCCTTTGCCCTTTGGCAAGAACAGTAACCAGTGAGTCTTTGTCATTTGCATCGGTCATGAACATTGTGACCCCATTCACGACCGGAGCCGAAACATTGTCCTCCTTCAGGCATGAAACCATTGACAATGAGAGGGCTAAGACAAGTATCTGCACGTATGATTTATTTTTCATCTCAGTTCAATTTAATTGATTCATCGACTAGTAACCGGTGTTTTGAGTTAACGTCTGGTCCTTTTCAATTTCTCCGACCGGGATCGGCAGGATCAGCTGATATTCAGGGATAGGCGTGCTCCTCCAAACCCTTCGTTCATATTCATTATTATTCATCAGCACGCGGGAAATATATTCAACAGCCTTACCGGTACGTACAAGATCCAGGTACCGGTGCCCTTCAAAGGCAAGTTCCATTCTCCGTTCGTGAAGTATCCGGGTGATGTTCACATCGCCTGCGCTGACCGGCGGCATATTGACCCTTGCCCTCACCTGGTTTATATAGCTCGCTGCTGCGGCCGGATCTGTCGGCATCAGCGCTTCCGCATACATCAGCAACGCATCTGCATACCTGGTGATCATATAGTTATAATCAGCACCTGTCTGTTCGTAATTCCTGACCTCGGTAAGGGGAGGGATCAGCTTTAAGGGAGTCGGCTGAATAAGCAGGTCGGCGTAGCAGGAGTCAACTGAGACACGGTAGCGTATATCTTCATTATTCCTGACAAAATCATCCATAAGGTCTTTCTCTGCACAGAACAAACCGCTACCTACTCTGCCTCCAAACAAATATGCCGCCGCAATGCTCATATTCCGGAGATAAAAGCTGCCTACGCCGGACGCCGCATTGTAATTGACTTCAAAAATCGATTCGAGATTAAATTTATTGCTTGGCAGCCAGATTCTTGAATAATCCGCAAGCAATTCGTAATGGCCGGCTTCCTTATCGACAATCAGCTTTTTCAGGGTTGCAGCAGCATTTGAATGATCGTTCATGGTAAGATAAACTTTACCCAGAATGGTGAGAGCAGCACCTTTGGTGGCGCGGGCGCCTTCACCTGACAAGGCCGGATCATTCTTTTTATAGCAGTTTGCAAAAGCGTACTCAAGGTCCGGGATAACTACCTTCCTGTAAATGTCGACAACAGGCGTACGCCCGATGCCGAATGCGGTGCCGGGATCTGTAAAACGGCTGACCACCATCGGTACATCACCGTAAAGACGCACCAGGTAAAAATATGCCAGCGCCCTCAGAAAGCAGGCTTCACCTTTGTAGGCGTTTACAGCGATTGCTTCGGCATCAGTCTTCGGTGTATACTTATCTGCTACATCTATGATATTATTGGCATTGACGATCAGTTTGTAGAAGCCGTTCCAGATTTCAGGCGCGGAATGGGTATTGTTCTTATAGAAGGTATGCCAGATAAAACTATTATAAGGAGAGGCGCCGTCGTCAGACATCTGTCCCAGCATATGCGGTAAAGCCGACACGCTGAAAAGCGACTGCAGGGGCTGGTATACTGCGACCAGGCCGGCTTTTACATCTTGGGGGGACTTAAAAAACGTTTCAGGCGCCAGCGTATCTTCAGGCTGCCTGTCCAAAAATGACTCCGAACAGCCGGATACAAGCATTACAGACACAATGACTGAAAATATCTTTTTCATGTGTATAAAGGGTTATCAGCTTTCAGTTTTCAACGGCCAGCCCCTATTCATCGACGGTTTGTATGTCCGATTTCTGATAGCTGACGGCTGATTTCTGACTGCTCATGATTGTTTGCTATTTTCTCACAATGACATATTAATTCCGAAGGCGATTACCCGGCTCATGGGATACGCACCGGCATCTACCCCCTGCGAGAGGGCTGAGTTACCCGACGAGTTTACCTCAGGGTTGAATCCCGGATACTTCGTTATCAGCAGGGCATTTTGAATACTCGCGTAAAAACGAAGCTGCCCCAGGCCTTTTCCCAATTTCTGAAGGGTATTCTTTTGAAGCGTGTATCCAAATGCGATATTCTGAATATTGACGTAAGTGCCTTTAAAAACCAGGGTACCTCTGTCGGGCGTACCATCCCACGATTTACGGGTAGGCGCGGCGTATTTTGCATCAGTCCTGTCAGGCCTCCAGTAATTATTGTAGTATTCATATACAACATTCCCGTAACCCAATGCCTTCGACATTACACTTTCCATTTGTGTCATAATGCGGTCGCCCCCTGATACACCGTTAACGTGGATGGAAAGATCAAACCCTTTATACCCGAAGGTATTGGTCATACCCCAGATGAAATCCGGGTTAGGTGATCCGAGAATGGTATTGTCAAGACCGTTGATCACCCCGTCGCCGTTTACATCCTGCATTTTATTGGTACCGGGAGAAGAGCGGTCTCTCCAGATCGGGCTGTCGGGATTAATAATCGGATTGGTTTTAACATCTTCCCAATCCCTATAAGGGCCTAAAAAGTTCATTCCCCAGATCCCGGCCAGCGGCTTGTTTTCAATGGTATAGGAGTTATTGCTGATCAGCGGGCGCTTGTCCTTACCTGTGTTAAGCACGCGATTTTTGTAATAAGACAAATTGAAAGAAGTAGACCAGTTAAAATCACCAACCAGGTTGCGGGTCTGGATCATGTATTCAAAGCCGCGGTTGCGCATAGATCCGATGTTTACCATGTAGGAGCCGAAGCCTGTAATGGTCGGCAGCGGCATATTGAACAACATGTCGTTTGTCCGCCTGTAGAAATAATCTACGCTTAACGATATACGGTTTTTCAGCAATTCCGCGTCAACGCCCAGCCCGAAATCAGTGGTCGCCTCCCAACCCAGGTTGGCATTTGCAATCCGTCCGTCTGCATAACCCGCCGATAAGGCTGAACCTGAACCCAATACATAGGAGACAGCATTCAATGTACTGATAGCATTATAATTTCCTATACCGGAATTACCGATCACACCCCACCCACCCCGGAGCTTCAGATCGCTGATATGGGACAACAGAGGAGAAAAGAACGATTCTTCAGAAATTCTCCATGCCGCTGAAAAAGACGGGAATACCCCCCATTTCTTGTTAGCACCGAATTTAGAGGATCCGTCGCGCCGCACGCTTGCAGTGAGATAGTATTTACCGCCATAATTGTACATTCCCCTGGCAAAGCTCCCGATCATAGCTTCGCTGAACCGGTTAGTTCTTGCGTCATTCTGTACACTCAGAATGGTGATAGCCTGGTTAAGGGTCGGAACCTGGTCGGCGGGATAGTCGTATTTCCTGAGGTAGGTGCTCTTGTCGGTCGACAGCTCCGCAGAATATCCCAGCATTCCGTTGACGACGTGGTCACCGAAGCTGCGGTTATAGGTAAGGAAATTCTGCGAATTCCAATACAGTCTTGACGTAATGTGGTTGAGCCCGCTGGATCTTGTGACCGACCACGCATCAGGAAAAGCTCCGGGAATAAAGTAATTTCGCTCCCAGTTCATGTATTCGGTATGAAATTCGGAACGAAACACCAGATCCTTCCAAATATTCACTTCCCCGAAAACGGTCGAAAGGTTTTTGATGCTCCTTCTCTGGTCCTTAACCAGGTCATTTGCCAACGGGTTGGAGTACGCCGGGAGGTTCCATTCCCTGTAGTCGCCCGCGATATAACCCAGAAATTCAGGCTCGCCATTATCGGCATAAGGCCTGTATATGGGAGGAATCGTCACAATGTCATAGAACGCTCCCTCCATATTATGCATAACCCTGGTATTACTCAGTGAAGGTGCAAGCATAAGACCTGTTTTCAGCCAGTTATTGACCTTCAATTCTACATTTGCGCGGAAAGAAAAGCGGTTGTAACCGGTAGATCTTACGATCCCGTCCTGGTTAAAATAACCTCCGGAAATCATATACTTGATATTCTCCGTACCTCCCGTGGTAGACAGCTGTATATCGTTGACTCTGCCGGTCCGGGTTGTTACATCCTGCCAGTCAGTGTCATAAGGCTGAGCCTTGGTTTCAGGCGTTACATATATCCAGTGCTCATAATACGTACCGCCCTGTCCCATAAATTCAGCATTGCTTGAGAAATTTCTCCAGTTATACAGCCTTGTTTCATCGCTGTCTGTCCATTTCCACTGGGCCGCTTCCGGGTTATTGGTCCCGAAATTAGGATCCTCCACCACATAAGCCTGAGCGCGGGCGTCGTCCATAAACTTCAGGAAGTCCTCCCGGTTCAGCATATTCATCTTGTTAGTCATCTTTTCGACACCGCTTCTCACATTAATGCTGATAGTAGGCTTGCCCGACTTTCCCTTTTTTGTAGTGATCAGGATAACTCCGTTAGCGGCCCGTGCACCGTAGATCGCACTCGAAGAAGCATCTTTAAGTACTTCAATCGATTCTATATCGGCAGTATTGATCGCATTTAAGGGATTTTCCGTCTGATCAAACCCATCTTTGAGTGGAAACCCGTCTATTACGATCAGCGGATCGTTAGACGCATTGATGGAGTTCATCCCACGGATAACAATATTGGAACCGCCTCCGGGCGCATTATTGGAGTTCAATATCCTGACACCCGCCATTTTGCCTGTAATTGCCTGTGCAAAATTGGATACCGGGTTGTCCTTCATCTGCGCTGCGGAAACCGAAGAAATCGCGGTCGAAACATCCCTTCTCTTCTGTGTTCCATAACCTATCACCACTACTTCTTCCAGGCTTTTCTCGTCTACCTGCAGGGTCAGATCAATAAAAGTTCTGTTCCCTACCGTCACTTCCTGGCTGATGTAGCCTACGAAAGAAAACACCAGTACTGCATTGCCGTCGGGCACATTCAATGTAAAGCTCCCCCCGCCATCGGTAGTAGTACCCTGCTGTGTCCCCTTTATCAATACGTTTACTCCGGGTAATCCTTCTCCTTTTTCGTCGGTTATCTTACCGGTCACCATCTGGAAGCTGGGATTGTAGGCATTGCCGATGGACCGCTCCAGGCGTTCCCGGTGATATTGTGCTGCGCCCGTCAGGGAAGTAGAAGACTCCGCCTTCGGTGGCGCGGGCTGGTGCATTAAATTTATCTCTTCGGTCACCGACCGCTTCGGGATATCAATTACATAAATGGTTTCGTTGATTCTTCGAAAGCTCAGGCCGGTTTCTTTTGAAATGTACCGGAGCAATTCCCCAAGACTCGTATTGGAAAAATTTCGCCTAAGCCGTTTGTTGCTTACCAGCGATTTTTCGTACTGGAAATTGAGATCCGCCTTTTCAACTATACGGCTGAACGCGTCTTCCACCGTTAATCCTTTAAGATTGACGGATATATAGATTTTCTCAATACTTTTTTCCTGCAGGGAATTAGCCAAAAGAAGATCCGGGCTTACAAACCCGTAAAGGCACAGCAGCGCGATCATCACGGAGAGGCGTTGCCGGGCAAGACGCTGCCAGCCCGGGCATCGCTCCGCCATTGGGATTTGAGATAGTATCCGATTTTGCATATGCGATTGGTTAAATTGGGTTGTGGAACAAAAACTTATCACCGAAAAATTGTTACAGTATCATTCCGGATCTCATAGTGGAACCGGTCCGGGTAGCGGTAAGCATCAAGAATATACTCCAGAGGTTGGTCCAGGTATTTACCTGTAAGCAGGAGATTGTCATCCAATTCCAGGCCGGGGTCGACCACTATCGTCACTCCATACCAGTTTTCCAGTTTTGTCCTGACCTGCAGGAAATCGGCTTTGTCAAAATAAAGCACGCCGCTTATCCAGGCCAGTTGCTTATTCTGATCAAAACCCCTGACAGAGAAGGCTTTATCTGATTTTTCAAATGTAGCCATCTGGTTGGGTGTCAGGAAAACCTCATTTGAAACGCCACCTTCCGTGTTAGCATATACTTTTACCTTGCCGGTCACGACGGCGACATCTACCTGCTTTTGAGGGTATGCAGTAATGCCGAAGCTGGTGCCGATCACCTCGGTAGTGACATCGCCCGAAGTAATAACAAATGGTGATCGGGGGTTAGGCGCGACTTCAAAAAATGCTTCTCCGTATAGAGTCACTTCTCTCTTCTCCTGCCTGAAGCTTTTGGGATAAGTTACCGTCGAGCCGGCATTCAGCAATATCCGGGATCCGTCTCCGAGCTGCAGCGACAATCTTTCCCCTTTGGGTGCGGTGTGTTCCGCCATCTCTTCATACGGCGTTTTTATTTCCCGGAAATAAAAATAACCTGTTCCGGCTATGATAATAACCGCGGCTACTGCAGCGGCTATTCCGGCGCGCCATCTTCCGAACGGGTTGAAACGCTTTACCGGACGAACACCCCGATCGCTATCCGTATGAAGCGTGCCTGCTGTATCACGGTAAGCGAAATTGCCGATAGATTCCTGGAGCCTTGCCCATTCCCGGTCTACGGTGCCGGCGTCAATGTCCTCATTCCGGAACTTCATGATACGGAAAAGCTTCCTGGCCTTCTCAACTTCCTCCTGTTTATGAGGGTTTGCCTGAAGCCAGGCTTCCCACTCCTTTTTCAGCCGGGGATCGTCTGAAGCCATCCATTGCCGGAAGTCGTCATCCAGCAAAAAATCTACCGCTTTGAATGAAAAATATTTATGCTTGTCCAAGTGAATATTGCTTTTGCTCTACTTAGACAAAGCAGAAATCCGGGAAGAGTGACCCTTCGAAAGATTTTTTTTATAAAAACTATTATTTTAAATCAGCAGACCGGAGTCAGAAGCAGGACGAGCAGGTAGGCAATATCGATACTATTTGTGCCAAGATAGCTTTGCAAATTATCAAGCCCCTTGTAAATCAGCTTATAGACCGCTCTTGTTGAAATATTCATGATACGGGCTATCTCATGAAAATCCTGCTCCTCATAAAAACGCAGGAATATTGCTTCCTTCTGCCTGGCAGGCAGCCGCTCGAACGCCATCTTCAGCAACCTGGCATTTTCCAGTTCGGTCTGGCTTCGGATCAGGGAGGATTCAATGGAGAGCTCCACCTGAAAATCCGGGAAGTCGTCGGCATATAGCAGGTGTGGTTCGCCGATTCTTTTAAGGATGGATCGCCTGAAGGATGCCAGCAGGTAATTTCTGGCGGAAGTAGTCGGGCCGAGAAATTCCCTTCGTTCCCATATCTGCAGGAACAGGGACTGAACACAATCCTTTGCTTCGGCTTCATTGCGTGTTATCCGCATTCCGTAGTTAAACAAAACAGGATAATATTGCCTGAAAATATCTTCAAAAGCGCCTTCATTGCCTTGGCGAAAAGACTCCCAGAGCTCATCGTACGCAGCATCCGGCGCTGCAGTCAGGAATCCGGCTTTGTCTGGCTTTTCCATCCGTTAAGATTTGTCGAAAGTAACGCGAGAAGAATCTCCTAAAATAGAAATACCCCGAAAACTTTCCTTCATACTGCCCCAAGCCGGAAATGTCTGGTATTTCCTGTGTTTCTTTTACAAACGATGCCGATCTGTGATATTCGGACCCCGGATATTAAAAAATCTTTGTCGCTGGTAAGAAGTACCGATTAAGATAGTAAAAAAAGGCTTCTGTATTACTAATTAAGCCATAAAAAAAGCCAGGCGGCGAGAGTGGCCCCCACCAAAGGACCGACTACAGGTACCCAGGCATAGCTCCAGTCATTGTCCGCTTTGCCTGGGATGGGTAAAAGTGCGTGTACGATCCTCGGACCTAAATCCCTTGCGGGGTTGATCGCATAACCGGTAGTCCCGCCCAACGCAAGACCTATTGCCCATACCACAAAGCTTACGGGAATAGCGCCGAGCGATCCGAGTCCCACGACCTGGCCTGAATCTGCGATGTTTGCATCTGTAAAGCTGAAAACTGCATACAGGAGCACGAAGGTGCCGACCACCTCGCTAAAGAAATTGGAAGTATAATTCCGGACCGCCGGAGAAGTGCAGAAAACGGCTTTTTTCAGTCCCCCGTCCTCTGTTTTCAGAAAATGATCCCGGTAAAATAGCCATACAAAAAAAGCGCCCAGCATAGCGCCTGTAAACTGAGCACCGATATAGGGCAAAACCTGGCTCCAATCAAACTTACCTGCCACGGCCAGCCCTATACTCACCGCCGGGTTGAGATGCGCACCGCTGTGCGGGCCCGCTACTACTACCCCTATATAAACCGCCAGTGCCCAGGCAGTAGTAATCACAATCCACCCCCCGTTCTGGCCGTTGGTACCGGTTAAAAGCACATTGGCAACGACTCCGCCGCCGATAAGGATCAGGAAAAAAGTACCGAGGATCTCTGCCGTGAATGGTGTCATCAATTAAAAGTTTAGTCCAGGTTTCTTACATTCGGGGCCCCGATGAAGGCTTTATTAAAAAGCAATCGCAGGTCATTAACTAATGATCTGCAAATACTTTCGTTTCCCTGATCAGGTACCCCTCGGCCACCAGGTAAAAACGATCAAGCTCCTCCTTCTTCCATTCTTCTCCCTTCCCGAGCTCTCCGGCTAGTATATCGGCTACTCTGGGAGCGCTTTGAATGGCCGCCCTTGCATCCATGAACAGGAGTCTCACCCGCCGGGCCAGAACGTCCTCGACCGTACGCGCCATCTCGTTCCTGATCGCCAGGACAACTTCAGCCACTGTAAACTTCGCAGCCGGATGCAACTGCTGAGCCAGTTCCGGTTCGGCTTCAACCAGTTTATCGAGCAGGGCACGATCTGTTCCGTAAATATCCTCCACGCGGCGGTCCGGCATACGATCCTCTGCCCCGTGTATCAGTATTCCGGCTGACCGGGACGGGTTGGGGGCCAGGCCCGCCGCCTCAACTACCTTTTCCATGGTATCCTCCCCCATTTTCCTGAAAGTCGTCCATTTCCCGCCTGTTATAGTCACAAGCCCGCTTTCCTCGACGATTATTTTATGCGACCTCGAAATCTCCTTGGTCTTGGCTCCTTCGTCACCTTTGCTAGCGGCAAGGGGCCTGAGGCCGGCATAGGTGCTCAGGACATCCGAACGCTTAGGCGTTCTGGCAAGATAACGGCCTGCCGTCTGAAGAATATACTCTATCTCCTCATCCATAGGCTTTGGGTCCAGCTCCGCGTCCTCTACCGGGATATCGGTAGTGCCCAGTATCACCCTGTCATGCCAGGGCACGGCAAAAAGCACCCGGCCGTCGCTTGTTTTCGGGATCATAATCGCTTCGTCGGAGGCGAGAAAAGACCTGTCCAGCACCACATGCGCACCCTGGCTGGGCCTGACCACAGGCTTGCTGTTCTTATCGTCCATTTCGAGAATTTTATTGACAAAAATCCCGGTAGCATTTACAACAGCTTTTCCGCTAACCTCAAAGATTTCACCCGTTTCTGCATCTTTCGCTTTCACACCGCAAACCCGGCCGTTACCTGTCTTTTTCAGCCCGGTAACCCCGACATGGTTGAGCGCTACTCCTCCTTTTTCTATAATCGTCTGGGCAAGATTGACGGCAAGGCGCGCATCGTCAAACTGCCCGTCATGATATCTTATCCCGTTTCTCAATCCTTCTCTAACCAGCACGGGAATACTCCTGAGCAACTCATCACGGGAGACGAATGTAGATTTACCCAGGGAAAGCTTACCCGCCAGGAGGTCATACAGCTTCAGGCCGATCCAATAGAAAGGCCCGTGCAGCAGGTCGTAATTGGGAATGACAAAAGTCTGGTTTCTTACCAGGTGAGATGCATTCTTTGCCAGCAGACCCCGTTCGTGGAGCGCCTCCCTGACAAGATCAACGTTTCCCTGGGCCAGGTAGCGTACGCCTCCGTGTACCAGCTTGGTGCTTTTGCTCGAAGTGCCTTTGGCAAAATCAGATTGCTCCAGCAGGAGGACTTTAAAGTTACGGCTCACAGCGTCAAGAGCTACCCCCAGTCCCGTAGAACCGCCGCCAATCACAATCACATCCCATTCCGTTTTGCCTCTCAGCTGATCCAGCAACCGGTTTCTTTCAAACAAACCGTCTGGATTCCCTCCCGAATCAATATGTTTCATTTTATTTCATTATGCTTCGCAAATATATATTTTTGTTTTCATTTTCTATCGATAAATTTCATGTTAATAAAATGATGTGTGTCGATCCGATAGCTAAGCAGACGGTATCGACCTTATCCATGAGCTTACTAAGACCGACCTGGCAGACTCATCCGAGTTTTCAAAACACGGGTTTGATAAAATATGCAGCTTTGACGTTGTTGCCAGGATTATCACCGACAACAAGATACCTGTAAGATAAACAGGCAACTGGAAGATATGGGTGTAGCTGTTGAGATAGTCTGACGGTTCCTAAGCCTCCCCGCCCGGCCCGCCAAAGCTCATCGGGAAGTTAAAGTTAGGGGCGTCATCGTCGTTCCGGTGCTGAATAGGCCCGTAAGTATCCTCATACCTGCTGATATTGTCTTTCAGTGCCGCCAACAGTCGTTTAGCATGTTCGGGAGTCACGATCACACGGGCTTTGACCTTTGCCTTCGGCACGCCGGGCAACAGGCGGATAAAATCCAGCACGAATTCGCTGTTAGAATGAGCGATCATAGCCAGGTTGGAATATACGCCTTCCGCCATTTCTTCCGATAGCTCTACATTGATCTGCTGTTCAGTATTTTGAGGATTTTCAGCCATAAATTAAGCCCTGTTCTGGTTTATAGTATTCTGTTCTCATTTATAGTATTCAAAGTACCGGTAAAATAAGAGAAAAACAAAGTACCGGCTTACATCTGCCGGCGATATTTTTAGCAGGCAGCCTGGTCAGGCTCCACATTTCTTCCCCGCAGGAACCTGTCTTAAGAATAGAAAGCCCGGTTATTCAACTTCAGACTTTCAACTGTATATTCAGTTTTCCCAGCAGCCTGGTTAGCCCGATGACAACCAGGGCAAAGAGCAGGCAGTTGATAATCCCCATTGGCCCGTGAGTGAGCCAATCGGGTAGTACTATGCCTGTGATATCGGCCAGGCCGTAAAATAGATAAGGGACCAGGTAGGTGGTCAGCGTAGCTGTGCCGGCAGGCATGATAATATTAAACCAGGAGGCCTTCCCCGCTTTCACCAAAGCTGCCAATAGCATATACGTGCCTATTGCGATTGCTGTAACGTAAAACACCCAGGGCGGAGTAGCCCCGAGTTTTGCCAGTATCCAGAAATGACGGGAAACAGCTCCAGCAAGCAGGAAAAAGCCAATCACCGCCAGGGTAAAAAGAAGCTTCTTTTTCATGCTTGCTTCCCTGTACCGCTCAATTATGAGAGACAGGATCATGCCTGCCATTGTAAAAGCCGGAAGCGCTCCGTTACCGATATGCAGGATACCAAGGAAATCGTGGTAAAAATTGGGCCGGGGTAATACAAGGATGGCTTCTCCACCATAGGCTTCCCGCATTTTCGACCCCAGGATACAAATCGTGACAAAAATAAGCCATGCAAGTAGCAGGCGTTTCAGATCGTTACGCACAAAAACGTAGATCATTGCACATAACAGGTAGCACCACCCGATAGCGCCCAGGATCCCCCACCAGCCTGCACTAAACACTTTCCCCTCCGGATCACGAAAAGTTAAGGCCAGGTAAAGCAAAATCAATATCCCTGCAAGTTTCAGTAACGTGTAAAGCCGCTCTTTCTCCGGGCTGCCACCTGCAGGATACCGATTCCATACCAGGATAAAAGCCAGCACCATCAGGATCCAGTAGGTACCGATGCCGTAGCCTACATCCGGATGAAGCCGGGACTCCGAATTGACAATAAATGCCCCCATAATCAACAGGGCCAGCGTCCGGGAAAGAATATGCCCGAAGGTCGATTCCACGGAATACCCCTTGCTGTACCGCCTTTCGATAGCCAACGGAACAGACATACCTACTACAAAAAGGAAACAGGGAAACACGACATCCGCAAGCCCCATGAAATCCTCTCCCCGTTTGGCATGCTCCAGCCAGTGCGGAACATCGTGTATCTTCCAGAAATCATTCACGAAGATCATCACAAACATGGTCAGCGCCCTGAAGATGTCTATCGCGAGATTTCTCTGGGGGATGAGGGGGGGAGTTTGAGGCATAAGGTGTCAGGTAGAAAGTCGTTGCTGAAGAGGATAAACCGGGAGATTTTTTATTTAAAAATCCATAAAAAAAACCGGCCCTGCAAGAGGGCCGGCTTTGAATTTTAACAACCTGTGCTTTTAAACAGTCTCCTTCTTTTTGCGGGTCGCTCTTTCCTTCGACTCCTGGAGGCTTTCGTATTCTTCTTTCGAACCTACGATCAGGTCGTTATACTTACGCATCCCTGTTCCCGCAGAAATCAGGTGCCCTACTATAACGTTCTCCTTCAGACCCAGCAGATCGTCGCGCTTACCACGTACCGCTGCTTCGCTCAGCACTTTGGTAGTTTCCTGGAAGGAAGCTGCAGACATTACGCTTTCGGTACCGAGCGACGCCTGGGTGATACCCATAAGCGTAGGACGGGCAACTGCAGGCTGAGCATCACGCGCTTTTACGATCTTGAGATCCCGGCGCTTCAGGCTCGAATTCTCATCCCGCAGCCTGCGAAGGCTTACGATCATACCCGGGCGAAGATTTTCGGAATCACCGGCATCTTCTACCACTTTAAGATCGAAAACTTTATCGTTTTCCTCGCGGAACACCCAGCGGTCTACCGGCTGCATTTCGAGGAAGTTGGTATCTCCGGCGTCGATGATCTCAACTTTCTGCATCATCTGTCTTACGATACACTCGATATGCTTGTCGTTGATCTTCACACCCTGCAGGCGGTATACTTCCTGGATTTCGTTCACCAGGTATTCCTGCACGGCGGTCGGCCCTTTGATCGACAGGATATCGGCCGGTGTGATGGCGCCGTCAGACAGCGGATCTCCCGCTTTCACAAAGTCGCCGTCCTGCACCAGGATATGTTTCGACAGGGGCACCAGGTATCTCCTTTGTGTACCGTCTTTCGATTCGATCAGGATCTCGCGGTTACCGCGTTTTACCCCTCCGTATGATACTACACCGTCTATTTCAGTAACGGTTGCAGGGTTGGAAGGATTACGGGCTTCGAAAAGCTCGGTTACCCGCGGAAGACCTCCGGTAATATCTCTTGTCTTACCTACCACACGCGGTATCTTGGCAAGCGGCTGTCCGGCTTTTACCTTACTGCCGTTTTTAACTACAAGACGCGCTCCGACAGGCAGGTTATAAGACTTGCCTGACTGATCCTTCAGCAGCGGGCTCTTACCTTTTACGGCGACGGCCGGGTTTTTGGTCTTATCGCGGGTTTCGATGATCACAGCTTCCTGGAAGCCGGTCTGCTCATCAAACTCCTCGCGGTAAGTGATCCCCTCTTCGATTGCTTCGAAAGTTACGTCCCCGTCAAATTCGGAAAGAATAACGGCGTTGTACGGATCCCAGGTACAAAGTTCCTGGCCTTTAGTCACCATTTCCCCGTCTTTGACAGCCAGGACAGCTCCGTAAGGAACGTTATTGGCAATCAGCAGTTGCTTCGTTTCAGGATGCAGGATACGAACCTCTCCGGAACGACCCATCACGATCGTCACTTCCTCACCTTCCGCATTGACGGATTTCACCAAACGGAGGTCTTCGAAGTGGATCAGGCCGTCGAACTTAGCCTTGATATTGGCATCGACCGCGATGTTTGAAGCAGTACCCCCTACGTGGAACGTACGAAGTGTAAGCTGCGTACCCGGCTCACCGATCGACTGTGATGCGATTACACCTACAGCCTCCCCGATATCCACCATCCTGGCAGTTGCCATGCTCCGTCCGTAGCATTTCGAACAAACACCGTTACGGGTTTCGCAGGTAAGTACCGACCGGATCTCGACGGTATCGATACTGGTTTCGTCGATAACCGCTGCGATCTCCTCGGTTATTTCCTCGCCGCTTGCAACGATCAGGTCGTTTGTCAGCGGGTCGTAGATATCGTGGACACTCACGCGGCCCAGGATACGCTCCGACAGAGGCTCAACGATATCTTCGTTATCTTTCAATGCCGATATCTGGATACCTCTCAGGGTCTGGCAATCTTCTTCGTTTACCACGACATCCTGCGCCACATCGTGCAGACGACGGGTAAGATAGCCCGCATCCGCTGTTTTAAGCGCAGTATCGGCAAGACCTTTACGCGCACCGTGCGTAGAGATGAAGTACTCGAGTACGTCCAGACCTTCCTTGAAGTTGGAAAGGATCGGGTTTTCGATGATCTCTCCTACGCCGCCGCCGATATTTTTCTGCGGTTTCGCCATAAGACCCCTCATACCCCCCAACTGCCTGATCTGCTCCCTGGAACCGCGGGCCCCGGAGTGCATCATCATGTAGATAGAGTTAAATCCGCCCTGGTCGCTTTCCAACTGCTTCATAAGGGTCTCTGTGATACGGGAGTTTACGCGGGTCCAGATATCGATCACCTGGTTGTAGCGTTCGTTCTCCGTAATAAGACCCATGAGGTAGTTGCTCCATACCACATCCACGTCTGCCTTCGCTTCAGCTATGAGCTTTTCTTTTTCGGCAGGTATCATTACATCGCCGAGACCGATAGACAAACCTCCGCGGAATGCCATCTGGAACCCGAGCTCTTTTATCTCGTCAAGGAACTGGGCCGTACGCGCTCCGCCGGCAAGCTTGAAAACCTGCCCGATAATCTGCTGGAGCTTTTTCTTGGTCAGCAGTTCGTTGATATAACCGACTTCCTTGGGTACCGCCTGGTTAAACAGGATACGCCCGGCTACGGTATCGATCAGTTTGGTCTCGAATGTACCGTCCTCGTTGCGCACCTCGGCACGGCATTTGATATGCGCGTGCTTGGAAATCTTCCCTTCGTTGATCCCGATAATCACCTCCTCCGCGCTATAGAAGACATTTCCCTCTCCGGCAACCGGCAGCTCCGGCGTGCTCTTTCTCCCTTTCGTCACATAATACAGCCCCAACACCATGTCCTGTGAAGGTACCGTAATCGGCGCCCCGTTGGCCGGGTTAAGGATATTGTGGGAAGAGAGCATCAGAAGCGACGCTTCGAGAATAGCTTCCTGTCCCAGCGGCACGTGAACAGCCATCTGGTCACCGTCAAAGTCAGCGTTAAACGCGGTACATACCAACGGGTGGAGCTGGATGGCTTTTCCTTCGATCAGCTTGGGCTGGAAAGCCTGGATACCCAGGCGGTGAAGCGTCGGGGCACGGTTAAGCAGTACCGGGTGTCCTTTCAGCACGTTCTCAAGAATATCCCAGATCACCGGATCCTTACGGTCGACGATCTTCTTAGCCGATTTAACGGTTTTAACGATACCCCTTTCGATAAGCTTACGGATAATGAACGGTTTGAACAGCTCAGCCGCCATATCTTTCGGGAAACCGCACTCGTGCAGCTTGAGCTCCGGACCTACTACGATTACGGAACGACCGGAGTAGTCAACCCTCTTACCCAGCAGGTTCTGACGGAAACGTCCCTGCTTACCTTTCAGCATATCAGACAACGACTTGAGGGCGCGGTTACCTTCAGAACGGACCGCGTTCACCTTACGGCTGTTGTCGAAAAGCGAATCCACGGCTTCCTGGAGCATCCTCTTTTCGTTACGGAGAATTACTTCGGGAGCTTTGATTTCGATGAGACGCTTCAACCGGTTGTTACGGATAATCACACGACGGTAAAGGTCGTTAAGATCGGAAGTAGCGAAACGTCCGCCATCCAGGGGCACGAGCGGCCGCAATTCCGGCGGGATCACCGGCACCATTTTAATCACCATCCATTCCGGGCGGTTTTCAATACGGGTGTTGGCATCGCGGAAGGCTTCTACAACCTTCAGACGCTTCAATGCGTCGGCCTTACGCTGCTGAGACGTATCGGTGGCAGCCTGGTGGCGAAGGTCGTAAGACAACTGATCCAGCTGCGTACGGCCAAGAAGCATTTCCAGAGCTTCCGCGCCCATTTTGGCTATAAATTTGTTAGGATCTACATCAGGAAGCAACTGGTTGTCCCTGGGGAGCTTATCCAGTATTTCCAGGTATTCATCCTCGGTAAGAAAGTCAAGCTGCTTAACGCCATCCTCCTCCTTCACGCCCGGCTGCACTACCACATACCGCTCGTAATAGATGATCTGGTCAAGCTTCTTGGTCGACAACCCGAGCAGGTAACCGATCTTGTTGGGAAGACTTCTGAAATACCAGATATGCGCAACAGGCACTACCAGCTCAATATGCCCCATGCGCTCGCGGCGTACCTTTTTCTCGGTTACCTCGACCCCGCAACGGTCGCAAATGATCCCTTTGTAGCGAATGCGCTTGTATTTACCACAATGACATTCCCAGTCCTTCACCGGCCCGAAAATACGCTCGCAGAACAAGCCGCCCATTTCCGGCTTGTAGGTACGGTAGTTGATGGTTTCAGGTTGGGTAACCTCACCGTAAGAGCTTTCCAGGATCGATTCCGGCGACGCCAGACTGATGGTGATGCTGGAGAAGTCGCTGTTTAGTTTTTTATTCTTTTTAAAAGACATAACCTTTTGAATTATTACGAAAGAATGTTTATCCGAATACCTGAGAAATGAGTGGCGTTACCCAACACTTATTTCAGATATCTCTTCATTTAAAACTCGGTCAAAAGCGTACGCTCATATTTTTAAAATCAATTCAAATGCGATAAAATGCCGTTTTCTTTAATAAACGATATTAAAGTCTCCGCCACTTTCCTATGTCCCGAGACATTGATATGCGGATCGAGCAAAAAATAATCTGTCGGTTCGAGTCCGATCCTGCTCATATCCAACCAATGTATGTTCAACTCCGGGGTAGCCGTAACCTTTTCCAATTGCCCGGTCAGCTCTTCGGGAAACGCTGAATCAAGATGGTAAAACACTATGTCGCCGTGATATTGCTCACGGATAGAACGCAGCACTTTATCGAGATAAATGCTGTGATCGTCCCCGACAGACTCTCCCTCTGATGATTCGCCCGACTTCTGAAAGCCGGCAAGCCAATCGGCAAAACCGGTGTACATCATAGTTCCCCTGAATAACCAATACACATGTTTAAAAGGATAATAGTTTTTAAACAGCACATTCATACGAGCGTACAACTCATAGCCTTCCTTCAGATCTCTTTCCGGGGCCAGTTGTCCTCCGTTCCGGGAAAACATATAATTCTCTACAAGATCGTTCGAACAATATTGTATAAACACCACCTTACAGGAATCCAGTTTAAGCCTGTCCATCAGGATTCTTTCTCTTGCGGTACCGTATGACGATATTCCCGCATTAAGAGTAGAGACATTCATTCCCTTCTCAAACAATCCGACAAACGAATTCTCCTCCCCGACTCCCCATCCCATCGTATAGGAATCTCCGAGAAAAAGTACTTCGGGATAATCAAGAGAAGCTTCGTCATCACGAAAACCGGCTGAATTGATATTTAAAACACTACTGAATTCGAGGTTGTTGAAACTATGGACTCCCGGTTTAAACAGGTACTGCAGCCTGGGGTCAAAATGGCTTGCCGATTTATCGAACTGAACACTATTCATAAACCCCCGGTTGTAGACCAAAGACAGAAACTGCCGAAGCCTGTCGGGAGTTCTGCGGATCTGCATAGTTCCTATTGCCTGAAAAAATACTGCAAGTCCTATTTCAAACAAAACCAGAACTACCATACCGTAAACTCCCTTAAACCCCAACAATTTCGAAAGGCCCGAAGCAATGAGTAATAACCCGAGGCTAACCACTACAACAAAAACATAGATCAGCGCATCGTGTAACTGGAAGACTTCCGATCTGAATAATGTAACAGACAGCAATAGAATCCCCACTGCTATCCATATCAGATTGACTTGTCTTCTACTCATTAAAATCGGTCTCCAGGCTATTTAAACTTTATTCCAAAGTGATTTCAAGAGCTAATCCTCTTAGTTCGTGAACCAGTACGTTAAATGATTCGGGGATACTCGGCTTCGGAAGATTCTCTCCTTTTACTATCGCTTCGTATGCCTTGGCTCTTCCTACCACATCGTCCGATTTTACGGTAAGGATCTCCTGGAGAATATGGGATGCCCCGAACGCTTCGAGCGCCCACACTTCCATCTCACCGAAGCGCTGCCCTCCGAACTGGGCTTTTCCTCCCAACGGCTGCTGCGTAATGAGCGAGTACGGCCCGATCGAACGCGCGTGCATCTTGTCGTCGACAAGGTGCCCCAGTTTAAGCATATAGATCACCCCGACCGTAACCGGCTGATCGAACAGCTCTCCTGTCAGACCGTTGTAAAGCGGTGTGCGGCCCAGCGACGGCAGTCCCGCTTCTGTCAGCTCTGCTTCCACCTCTTCTTCAGACGCACCGTCGAATATAGGGGTAGCATACCTGCGGCCCAGCTTCAGCCCGGCCCACGCCAGGATCGTTTCATAGATTTGCCCGATGTTCATCCGCGAAGGTACCCCCAGCGGGTTAAGCACGATATCGACAGGAGTTCCGTCTTCCAGGAACGGCATGTCTTCATCTCTCACTATACGGGCCACGACCCCTTTGTTACCGTGACGGCCGGCCATTTTATCACCCACTTTCAGCTTACGCTTCTTGGCAATATAGACTTTGGCAAGTTTGACGATTCCTGCAGGAAGTTCATCACCTACTTCAAGGGCAAAACGCTCTCTCTTGAAACGTCCCATCAGCTCACTTCTGCGGGCGAGGTAGTTGCGCACAAGGGCTGAAACAAGGCCGTTGAGATGGGCATCGTCGGTCCAGTTATCGGTGAGGATGTCTGCCAGAATGTTCACTTCCTCAGGTACCGCATACTGGCTTTCGTCCCGGTATGGATTCGCATTCGGGAAAATGGCTTCGGTTATATTCTTTTTAGTGAATTTAACTCCTTTAGCCAGCAATTCGTTGCCGAATTTATGCTTAACGCTCTGGCTGGTATGGCCATCAAGCAACGTAGTAAGCTTTTCGATCATTACTTCCCGGACTGCAGTCAGATCCTGGCTGTACTTCTTGAGAAGCTGCTTCAGTTCATCTTTGTGCTTGGAGCGTTCTTCTTTCGACGGACGGGAGAATAATTTCGTATCGATTACCACCCCTTTCATCGAAGGCGGCGCCTTCTTGGAAGCATCCTTAACATCGCCGGCTTTATCGCCGAAGATCGCACGAAGAAGTTTTTCTTCAGGTGTAGGATCCGATTCTCCTTTCGGAGTGATCTTACCGATCAGTATATCTCCTTCTTTTACTTCAGTCCCGATACGGACGATACCGTTTTCATCGAGATTTTTCACTGTTTCCTCACTTACGTTAGGGATTTCGGCGGTGAGCTCTTCCTCGCCGCGTTTAGTATCCCTTACCTCCAGCTCGAATTCTTCGATATGGATAGAAGTGAAGATATCGTCGCGTACTACCTTTTCAGATATTACAATCGCATCTTCGAAGTTATATCCCTGCCATGGCATAAATGCTACGAGCAGGTTACGTCCGAGGGCAAGCTCTCCGCCTTCCGTTCCGTAGCCTTCGCAAAGCACCTGGCCTGCAGATACCTTCTCGCCTTTCAGAACCAAAGGCTGAAGGTTAAGGCAGGTATCCTGGTTGGTCCGGCGGAACTTGACAAGGTCATAGGTCTTCACCGAGCTCTGGAAGCTTACCAGGTCGTCTTCGGCTGTGCGGTCATACTTGATGACGATTTTAGTGGCGTCTACAAATTCCACCACACCTTCGCCCTCTGCTACGATCAGCGCCCTTGAATCCATGGCTACACTCTTCTCAAGGCCGGTTCCCACGATAGGAGCCTGCGGGCGCAGCAAAGGCACTGCCTGACGCTGCATGTTGGATCCCATCAGGGCCCGGTTGGCATCGTCATGCTCGAGGAAGGGGATCAGTGAAGCCGCAACCGATACGATCTGGTTGGCGGCGATATCCATATAAGAAACCTGCTCTCCTTCTACCAGCGGAAAGTCACCTTCGAAACGGGCTTTCACTTTATCGCCTGAGAACGCCCCGGTGTCATCGACACTGGCATCTGCCTGGGCAATATACCTTCCGTCTTCCTCTTCTGCGGTCATGTACACGATCTCGTTGGTAATGGTACCGCCTTCCTTCACCACGCGGTAAGGAGTTTCGATAAAGCCCATCCCGTTCACTTTTGCATATACGCAAAGAGAAGAAATCAGACCGATGTTCGGTCCTTCAGGTGTTTCGATGGTACACAGGCGACCATAGTGCGTATAGTGCACGTCACGAACCTCGAAACCGGCACGCTCTCTTGAAAGCCCGCCCGGCCCGAGTGCCGACATACGACGTTTATGGGTAATCTCCGCCAATGGATTGGTCTGATCCATAAACTGAGAAAGCTGGTTGGTCCCGAAAAACGAGTTAATCACCGAAGAAAGCGTACGGGCGTTGATCAGGTCGACCGGTTTGAAATCTTCGTTGTCACGTACGTTCATCCGCTCCTTTATAGTACGGGCCATACGGGCCAGCCCTACTCCGAACTGCGCATAAAGCTGCTCTCCTACCGTCCGTACCCGGCGATTCGAAAGGTGATCGATATCATCGACAACCGCCTTCGCATTAATCAGCCCTATAAGGTACTTCACAATAGATACGATATCCTCCGTAGTCAGCACGCGTACGTCCAGGCTTGTATCCGAACCGAGCTTCTTATTGATCCGGTAACGTCCTACGTCGCCGAGATCGTAACGCTTATCGCTGAAGAACAGGCTCTGGATTACTTCGCGGGCAGTCTGCTCGTCAGGAGCCTCCGCATTCCTGAGCTGGCGATAGATCTGCTCGACAGCTTCCTTATCGGAGTTCGAGCTGTCTTTCTGAAGCGTATTGTAAATTATATTGTAATCCGCCACGTTCATATCTTCCTTATGAAGGATGATAGACTTGTGGCCGGAATCAAGAATCAGGTTGATATCCTCTTCGGAGATTTCGGAATCGCGCTCCAGGAGCACCTCATTCCGCTGGATGGAAACCACCTCACCGGTGTCCTCATCCACGAAATCCTCCGTCCAGGTACGAAGCACCCTGGCAGCCAGCCTGCGGCCGACGGCTTTTTTCAGGTTGGCCTTCGTAGCGTCGATCTCTTCAGACAGGCCGAAAAGATCGAGTATATCCTTATCTGAACCGAACCCGATAGCCCTGAGCAGGGTAGTTACGGGAAACTTCTTCTTACGGTCGATATAGGCATACATCACGTTGTTAACATCGGTCGAAAATTCGATCCATGAACCCTTGAAAGGAATAATCCGGGCCGAATACAGCTTAGACCCGTTGGTGTGCTTGCTCATGGAGAAAAACACGCCCGGCGAGCGATGCAGTTGGGAAACGATCACGCGTTCCGCGCCATTGATCACGAAAGAACCTTTCTCGGTCATATAAGGTATATTACCGAGGAATACTTCCTGTTCGATGGTTTCAAAGTCTTCGTTGTCCGTATCGTTGTTGATGAGCCTTAGCTTGGCTTTCAACGGTACCGCATAGGTAAGCCCCCTGTCGATCGACTCGTCTACCGAGTATTTGGGAGGCTCCAGCAGGTAATCCACAAATTCGAGTACAAAGTTCTCGCGTGAATCCGCTATCGGGAAATTCTCTGCGAACACTTTGTAGAGACCTTCGTCGGTACGGTTCTCAGCGGAAGTATCCAGGCTGAAGAAGTCTCTGAACGATTGTACTTGAACGGCTAAAAAATCAGGGTAATCAATGACCGGCTTGATCCGGGCAAAATTCTTTCTGGGTGATGTTTTTGTAGCCAAGGCCAAATTGCTTTTGGTTAGAGAAATAATTCAGGGCGCATAAAGCTCTGAAATGGCGTCTATGCAGCGCCTAAACCTAAAATTTGCCTCGTAGTAGAAGCCTATCTCATCCCTTTACTAATCTTTTCTACGAGTAAAGCAGTGTTTCGGATGGATCTGCCTGAATAGAAGTGTGTTTTCAATAATAAATAACGAAACTGTAACCGTTTCAGTACCGACTTTAGCTGAAAACACAAAGAGGAATAGATCCAAAAGAAGGATCTATTCCCTAAAATCGGTGTGTGAGCTTAAATTACTTGATCTCTACTTCAGCACCAGCTTCTTCAAGCTGCTTTTTCAGCGCTTCAGCTTCATCTTTGGCAACACCTTCTTTCAAAGGTTTCGGAGCGCCGTCCACAAGTTCTTTAGCTTCTTTCAATCCAAGTCCTGTCAGGTCTTTAACCAGCTTAACAACAGCCAGTTTACCCGCACCAGCGGCCTTAAGAATCACGTCAAAAGAAGTCTGCTCAGCAGCGGCAGCAGGAGCATCACCACCTGCAGCAGGACCGGCTACTACTGCTACACCAGCAGCTGCAGGCTCGATACCATACTCATCCTTAAGGATATTAGCAAGTTCATTTACCTCTTTAACTGTAAGATTAACAAGCTGCTCTGCGAAAGCTTTTAAATCTGCCATTTCTATTTTTGATTTAATTGATTACGATTTTTTTAAAAAATTTACTCTCTTATTCTCCCTTCTCAGACAAAGTCTTGAGGATGCCTGCCAGCTTGCCACCACCACTTTGCAACGCAGAAATAACATTGCGTGCAGGAGATTGCAGAAGGCCTATCACCTCGCCGACGAGTTCCTGCTTGGATTTCAGGGCCACAAGCGCGTCGAGCTGATCGGCACCTACAAAGACAGATGAATCAACGGATGCGCCTTTCAGGTTGAATTTTTCCGCAGTTGCTTTCTTGCGGAAGTCCTTGATAAGCTTCGCCGGAACCTTACCTGACTCAGGGTGAAACATAATACCCGAAAAACCTTTCAGAACTCCGTCATCGAATGCCGAGTAATCGGTCTCCAATGTATCCAGGGCTTTCCTGATAAGGGTATTTTTAACAACTGTATACTCTACACCATTTTCGAAGCAAAGGCGGCGCAACTGGTTGGTTTCAGCTACCGACATGCCATTTGCAGTTACGATATAGAAATAGGGCGTGCTCGCGAATTTTGCACTCAGCTCTTCTACAATAGCTGATTTTTCTTCTCTTGTCATAATTAAATTCCTGGAATCGTTGTCTTATCGATTGATACACTCGGACTCATCGTACTTGACAAGTGAATCGAACCTAAATACGTACCTTTCGCTGTGGCAGGCTTAAGCCTCACAAGAGTATTGATCACCTCCTGTGCATTTTTCGCCAGCTTTTCAGCATCGAAAGACACTTTACCGATACTGGTATGAATGATCCCGGTTTTATCGACTTTAAAGTCAATCTTACCGGCCTTCACTTCCTGTACAGCCTTACCCACTTCCGGGGTAACCGTTCCGGACTTAGGGTTGGGCATAAGACCTCTGGGGCCTAAAACCTTACCAAGCTTACCGACTTTGGCCATCACGCTGGGCATAGTGATGATCACGTCTATATCCGTCCAACCCTGTTCGATCTTCTGAATATATTCGTCCAGCCCTACATAGTCAGCGCCGGCTGCCTTGGCTTCTTCCTCTTTATCCGGGGAGCATAACACCAGCACTCTCACGTTCTTCCCTGTACCGTAAGGCAGGGTAACAACGCCGCGAACCATCTGGTCAGCTTTGCGCGGGTCTACACCCAGACGCACGTCGATGTCTACAGAAGCATCAAATTTTGTATAACTGATACTCTTCAAAACATCAGCAGCTTCAACCAAAGAATACTCTTTACCTGGTTCGAGCTTGGAAAGCGCTTCTTTTCTCTTTTTGGTCAATTTTCCCATTGTCTTTACTACTTGCAGGGCTAAGCACCCAAGTTTAATTTACTCCCAGGGAGCATTCCCCGAAACAGTTATGCCCATACTGCGCGCAGTGCCGGCAACCATCTTCATACCCGCTTCTACTGTAAAGCAGTTCAGGTCGGGAAGTTTGGTCTCCGCTATCTGACGTACCTGGTCCCACGTAACAGAACCAACCTTGTTACGGTTAGGCTGAGCGGAACCACCTTTTACTTTAGCTGCTTCCAGCAGAAGGTTAGCTGCCGGAGGAGTTTTGATTACAAAGTCAAATGACTTGTCTTTGTAATAAGTGATCAGCACAGGCAACACGGTACCCATTTTATCCTGGGTACGGCCGTTGAACTGCTTGCAGAACTCCATAATATTCAACCCCTTCGAACCCAGAGCCGGGCCTATAGGAGGAGATGGGTTCGCCTGGCCACCTTTTACTTGAAGTTTCAGGTATCCTGCTATCTCTTTTGCCATTGTTTTAATTAAATGTGGTCAATTGTTCATAAAAGCGCTTACAAGCAGTGGAAGCACCTGCCGCCTTTATGCTCAACTATCCTTTTCTACTTGTGCGTAACTTAGCTCAACGGGCTGACTCCGCCCAAAAATCTTAACTACTACTTTTAATTTCTTTCTCTCGTCGGAGACATCCTCAACAACCCCTATAAATGAGCTGAAAGGCCCGTCGACGATCTTGACGGTCTCACCTTCATAAAAGCTCACTACCGGAGCAGCGATCTCTTCGGAAGCCTCGTCTACTTTACCCAGGATACGGTTTACTTCCGACTGGCGGAGCGGTATCGGGGTCTTGGAAGTCCCGTCCGAACTGCCCAGGAAGCCTATTACCCCCGGTATACTTGTAATGATATGGAAAACCTCCCCCTGGGAAAGGTCTGCTGAAATAATGATATAGCCCGGGAAAAAATTTTTCTCCCGCACTCTCTTCTTACCGTTTCTGAGCTCGAATACTTTCTCCGAAGGTATCAGGATCTGAGGTACATACTCTCCCAACTTCTGGCGCGCAATCTCGTTTTCGATATAAGATTTTATCTTTTTCTCCTGTCCGGAGACTGCTCTTAGCACATACCAGTTTAGTCCGCTGCCCATATCCGCTTGGTTTCGCTTTTATAAAGCTTTAAAGTCCTTAGAATGATCTGTAGAAAAGGTTGAGTCCGTTCTCGAATGCCAAATCCATCAACCCAACCACCAGCGCAAAAATCAAAGAACCGATCAGCACCAGTGTGGTATTGGCCTGAAGCTCCTTATATGAAGGCCATGTAACGTGTTGGGTAAATTCAACCCAGGAGGCCTTGAAAAACTCAGCTATTCTGTTCATTCCTGTTTTTCTTTTTGCACGGGCAGAGAGATTCGAACTCCCATCAACGGTTTTGGAGACCGCTATTCTACCCTTGAACTATGCCCGTGTACCCCTAACAAACTGTTTCGGGCTGCAAAGATAGTAATTATATTTTACAATTAGAACAGTGCACCGTTAAATGCACTGTTCTTTTTGTAGTCTTACTCCGACTTAGTCTAAGATTTCAGTAACCTGACCAGCCCCTACGGTACGGCCTCCTTCACGGATCGCGAAACGAAGACCTTTTTCCATAGCGATCTTGTTGATCAGCGCTACTTCAATTGTGATATTATCGCCAGGCATTACCATTTCAACACCTGCAGGAAGTGTGATCTCTCCTGTTACGTCAGTTGTACGGAAGTAGAACTGCGGGCGGTACTTGTTAAAGAACGGTGTGTGACGACCTCCTTCTTCTTTAGACAGAACATAAACCTCTGCTTTGAATTTAGAGTGAGGCTTCACAGAGCCCGGCTTACAGATTACCATCCCTCTGCGGATATCTTCTTTGTCGATACCGCGAAGCAACAGACCTACGTTGTCACCGGCTTCACCTCTGTCGAGGATCTTACGGAACATTTCCACACCGGTAACGGTCGACTTAAGGTTTTCAGCACCCATACCGAGGATATCTACCGGATCGCCTGTGTTGATCACACCACGCTCGATACGACCTGTTGCA
Source organism: uncultured Cytophagales bacterium (assembly GCA_964559125.1). Lineage (GTDB taxonomy): Bacteria > Bacteroidota > Bacteroidia > Cytophagales > Spirosomataceae > Ravibacter. The sequence continues at coordinate 214,452 of CAZLGW010000005.1, read as the reverse complement.
ACTGTTCCACGACCAGTGATCGAGAATACGTCTTCTACCGGCATAAGGAACGGAAGTTCTGTCTGGCGCGGAGGGATCGGAATCCATGTATCAACCGCTTCCATCAGTTCTTCGATTTTCTCAACCCACTTAGGTTCGTTGTTCAAACCGCCCAAAGCAGATCCCTGGATCACAGGAATATTGTCGCCGTCGAAATCGTAGAAGCTCAGCAGTTCGCGGATCTCCATTTCAACAAGCTCCAGCAGCTCAGGATCGTCTACCAGGTCAACTTTGTTCATGAAAACAACAAGCTGAGGTACACCTACCTGACGAGCCAGAAGAATGTGCTCGCGTGTCTGAGGCATAGGACCGTCAGTAGCGGCAACCACGATAATAGCGCCGTCCATCTGTGCAGCACCCGTAACCATGTTCTTCACATAGTCAGCGTGACCCGGACAGTCTACGTGTGCGTAGTGACGGTTTGCAGTCTGATATTCTACGTGAGAAGTGTTAATAGTAATACCACGCTCCTTTTCCTCAGGGGCATTATCAATAGTGGAAAAATCGCGTTTCTGCGCGTAACCTTTTTCTGCCAATACAGTAGTAATCGCAGCAGTAAGGGTGGTTTTTCCGTGGTCAACGTGCCCGATAGTACCAATATTCACGTGGGGTTTCGAGCGGTCAAACGTCTCTTTTGCCATTTTGATTTTATGCTTAAATTATTGAATTACTAAACTTGGTTAATATTATTGATGATCGTCATTCCAATACTTATGCTCACTTCGCTGCTGAGAGCCTTTGAGGGGATTTGAACCCCTGACCTCTTCCTTACCAAGGAAGTGCTCTACCCCTGAGCTACAAAGGCGTTGTATTCGTAATCGTGGGTTTTACCGGCTGTAAACTTCCTGCCTGATAAACCCCAAAAGCAAGCCCTTTCAATAGGACAGGGCTTGCTTTCTGAGTGGAGCGGAAGACGAGGTTCGAACTCGCGACCTATAGCTTGGAAGGCTATCGCTCTACCAGCTGAGCTACTTCCGCATTTTCTGGTAAATCCGGCAGGTATTCCCGCCGAACTGTGGGGGCGGATGGATTCGAACCACCGAAGACATAAGTCAGCAGATTTACAGTCTGCCCCATTTGGCCACTCTGGTACACCCCCGTTACAGCTACTCTTGCCGCAATCCAAAACCTTAATCAGATTTTGGAGTCGCAAAATTATAGGCTTTTGTAACACTACCAAAATGTTTGGTGAAAAAAATTTCATTTCCCGGAAAAAACACGAACCGGGCAGAAGCCCGGTTCTATTCATCCGGGGATTTTCGGTTTGGTCCCCAGGATCTTGTACCTCGTCGATCGGCAGATAAGAAGCGTTACATTTTTAACCCGAAGCTCAGCATCCTTACCTGCGGTCCCTTTGCCGAGTCAAACAATTTGTTGATGTCATAATTCACAAACAGGTCGGGGAAGCTCCTGACACCCAGTTCGAACGCCAGGCCGTAGCGGAGATCCTGCATGTGAAAATCGCTTGAAACCCGCTCTTTATCCCCTCCATATGCTTTGCTCTTATGATAACCGCCTATCCGGTATCCTGCATACATTCCCCCGCTGACGTGCGAAATGACAGAACCCGCAAATGTGAAAGTCGGCATCATACTGAGATTGACATACGGCGCCACCAGCTTACTCTTCTTAAGGTTGACTTCCCTGCCTCGGTTATCGATAAGATTGGTAAAGACCACCCCGCTGTTCTCCTTCCTGATCACCTCGTTCCCTTCAAACATGAGATTATACCAGGATACGTCTATTCCCAGATCCATGAAGAAGTTGTTTTTCCTCCCTTTTACTACCGGGAAGCTGCGGACAATCCCCAGGCTGATATATCGCGAAGCTCCCGGCCTCAGATCAAATTCGTCCGCGTCATAACCGTTCAGTATTTTTTCACCATACGTATTGAGCCCCAGCCTGAAGTCGATACCCTGCCGCGGGCTCCGTCTTACATATTTCCTGGGATGCCCCGTCTCCTCCTCGCCTTCTCTATGTCCTAACCTGCTTTCCCCGCCGCTCTCTTTTTTCGGAGCCCGGTAACCCTTCTCTTCTTCCCTGGCCGAATCCTTTTTCAGGTATATCTCTCCGTCGACCCAGTCCTTCGACACCCCGTTTGCGGGAGAAACGGAATCAAGCCTGGACAGCACATCCTTTATCAGCCGGTTGAAATCATATTGCGAAAGCTTCTCTATCTCCTTCCTGTCGGTGCCGTAAATCACCATTTTGGTCTGCTCATTAAAGGATATGATCACTGAATCCTTCAATGTGGGCTGTGCGGTAGCAGAAACTCCGGCTATCATGCTAAAAGCCATAAGGCTGCCGAGTATGTTGTAATTCTTTTTCATCTGAATGAGATAATGTTAAATCTACTATTACTGCTCTCCGGCAGGAGCAGTGCCGGAATGGTCGACATTGGCAAATACCCGCTGCGGGGTAATACCCAACTCTTCCCAGTCTATCTTCTCTCCTGTCTTAGCATTCTTCAACTGCTTGAAAAACCGTTTGAAGCTTAATTTCTTCCGCTCTTCGACTACCTCACTTTTTACAACCTCGGTCGCGGCCACGAGTTCTTCACTTGTTTTATCCTGCACCTCTTCCACCTGGGCCGGAGGCCTGACGTACACGATCAAAACCCTCGTTTCAGGCTGTTTATTTTCATTTTCTCCCTTGGAAACAGAGGCCTGGCTAACTGCAATCTCCCCGCTTTCGTCAACCCGGGAGGCGACCTTTCCCGCAAATGCTACCGGTTCAGGCTGCACGGTAACCTGCTTATGGGTTTCAGGGTCTCCCGCTTCCGGGGCTTTCTTTCCCGAATCAGACTTCTCTTCATCAGAAAAAGTACCGCGAGCCGGTACCGCCGCTTCGGCGTATTCAGGCAGGATGCTGTCTTCCCCGGCAGATGATCCGGCCTCACGCGCTACCTGCTGCGGAATACCCGGAATCTCTCCGGACGCTGAAGCGGACAACGTTTCTCTTTCCGACGGCATCGACAGCCAGATTCCTCCGGCAACCGCTATCCCTGACACTATGGCTGCCGCCAATATCCTCCTGTTATACCAGGCGGGCTTTACTTTCGAAAGTCTTTGCTGCTTGCTCAGCCTGTCCCACAACTCCCCGCTCACGGGGCTATCGTGTCCTTCCAGTTTACTCTTAAATAACTCGTCGGGTTGTCTGTTTTCGTTGCTGTTGTCCATAGTTATATTGATTTGGACCAGTTGTTTCCGTAATTCTGATCACTTCTGCTTTTTGCAACCGTCTCCCATTCTTTCATCATTTTCTGCAAATGAGCCCTGGCTCTGTGAAGCTGGGATTTGGATGTACTTTCCGTAATCCCCAGCATTTCGGCTATTTCCATGTGGCTGAAGCCTTCAATAGCATATAAATTAAAGACGGTACGATAGCCGAAAGGAAGCTTTCCTATCATTTCCATTATCTCCGAAGCGTCCAGGTTCTGATCGGCATAAGCATAATCAGGAACTGCCGTAGCCTCTTCGATACCTACATTGTCTAAAATACGACGCTTTTGCCGCAGGTAGGCCAACGCCTCGTTTACCATGATCCTTCTCATCCAGCCCTCAAAACTTCCCTCTTCCCTGAATTGGGAAATCGAGTCAAAAATCTTCATGAAACCCTGAACAAGCACATCCTCCGCAGTCATCCTGTCGCCGGTATACCGCAGGCATACAGTCATAAACTTCCCCGAGAATTTTTCATACAGCACCCGCTGCGCTTTAGGGTCAGACCCTTTCAGCGCCCTGATCAGTTGCGTTTCATGGCTAAACAGCTGCAAAATTTTACCCATCTATTTTAAAGGACTTTCGTTAACAAGATGCATCTTCGCATATCACAAGTTGCACGGACTAAAATTTTTTTTTGACATGGCTGATGCGGGGGCGCCCATTGGTATTTTTGACAGTGGCATTGGTGGAATGACCGTTGCCAGGGCATTGGCGGATCTTCTCCCGAATGAAAACATGATCTATTTCGGAGACACCGCGCATTTGCCTTATGGCGATAAATCAACGGCGGCTATCCAGGCATATTGCATCAAGATTTGTAACGTGCTGCTGCAACGGGACTGCAAGCTGATCCTGATCGCCTGCAATTCGGCGTCTGCCGCTGCATTCGATCTTGTCAGGGAATATATTGGTACCCGGGCAAAAGCCATGAACGTAATCGATCCGGTGGTAGATTACGTCAAAGAACCCTACGCCGGCAAAACGATAGGACTTATAGGTACGCGCCAGACAGTACAGTCTAACGTATACAAAACAAAAATCGGTCTTCTTGGAAAAGGAATTACCGTTAAATCGCTGGCCACTCCATTGCTTGCACCCATGATCGAAGAAGGTTTTTTCGATAACTCGATCAGTATAAGTGTATTGAATCAGTACCTCTCAGATCCTGAACTTAACGGTATAGAGGCTCTCATACTCGGGTGCACACACTACCCTCTCGTGAAACCGGAAATTGAAAATTATTACGGAGGTAAAGTGGAGGTGATTAACACCTCCGAAATTGTAGCACAATCGGTTAAAGCCTGGCTTGAGCAACATTACCTGGTCAACCCCTCCGGGACCGGCAACAAGGAATTTTTCGTATCCGACTTTACCACATCATTCGAGTCGTCGACAAAAATATTCTTCGGATCCAAAACCCGGCTTCAGCACTACCCTTTGTGGGATTGAGAAACGATTCTTACTGATCAGTCCCTTTCATCGCCTGGCGTACACGGGCTGCCACCATCTGGCGCTCACGCAGTTGCCTGCGGCTGTTTCTGTACCAGAAATAAGCTACGACGGCAACTGAAAGATAGGGAATCACAAACAGGTAGGCTATCCCGGTATTGATACCTACACCAACATTGTTCCGGCCGTTTCCGAGCGTACTCTGGACCGATCCCCTGCACATAGCACACTGAGCCAGTATCTCCGCCGAGCTCAGCAACCATATCAACAACACTCCCGAGATTCTATAGATATGCTTTTTCATGTGTATTAAAGCTATTCATATATAATACGGACTGATCATCAAATATACAACAACCCCTGTAATACTAACGTACAACCAGATCGGAAATGCATACTTAACCACCCGTTTATGCGCCGGTATCTGGTTACTGAAAGCAAAATAAACGGCTCTCAGCACAAACCATACCACCACTACCGATAAGACGATATGGCTGATAAGAAGAAAGTAGTAAATCCCCCTTATAAGCGGCTCTTCCGCCCCAAACCGCGTGGAGTCGTTCGACATATGATACAGCACATACGACACCAGGAAGACAGACCCCAATATAAACGCCGCAGTCATGGCCTTCCTGTGCATGTTTATATTTCCCCTGCTTATATAATACCTTCCGGCAATCAGGAGAAGGGCGGTCACACTGTTGATCATCCCGTTTATGTGAGGCAGTACCTTCGTCCACTCTCCAAGGTATATCTTTTGCCTGACTCCCAGCAACACTGCAACAACCAGGGGAATAGCAATGGCCAGGATGTTGATCCAACGATTATAAACCTGCTGCTTCTCTAATCTCATCTGCATAACGCCTACTTTTCGGCCAGGCTTTTCTGGTATAATAAAATCTTGATTTCTGCCAGGGCCCTGTCGAAATCTTCCGGGTCCGATAAGTCGTAATACCCACGGATATGTCTTTCGCCGTCTACCAGTACTAATAAACTGTTTTCATAAAGAGTTCCGCCGGAAGCATTCTTTTCATCAATTTTCAAAATACCCTCCCACGGATCCGCCCCTTCCACAGCAGCCAGTCTTATTATGGTGGGCGCCGACCGGTCTTCCTGCCCCCCTCGCCCTGCTCTCTCCAGAAACTGAAAACTCCCCTCTTTCTCCAGCCTTTCAAGCAGCCGGCTTTTTTCTTCGCCCGCATGATCTTCCTCTGCCAGGTTATCGCCTCCAGGATAAAAAGCATTGATCCGTCCGTCGAGCACACCGGAGGTAACTGTGTCTTCTCCAGGGGTAACACCCAGCACACCGGAAACCCGGTAATAAACGGTATCGGCTCCGTCAAAAACGACGCGGCCCGCGCTATCCGACAATGGGTAAAAGTAGGGGAGGTCGTAATGGTTTGTACCGCAACCCCTCAGGAACAAAAAGAAAAAAGCCGGAAATGCTAACAGAACAATGAGCATCCCGGCTTTCCTGATATTGGACATTATCTATTTAAGGAACTTAAAAATGCTTACTTCCCCGAATATAAAATCTCCTTCTACTATAAGCGCTACAATCAGCCAAAGCACCAGGATCACGGGCCATAAGATCGCCCAGATCATAGATTTGGTCTCGTGCTTTAAGTGCATGAATTCGCCTACTATATAAAAAGCCTTAACGACTGTCATCAAAACGAAGATCGTTATTCTCATTGTTCCGTGATGCATCGTAAATGCTATAAGGAACTCAAAAGCTGTCAGGATGAGAAGTATCCAGAATGTCTTCCAGATAACCTTTCTCTGAGCGGCTCCACCGTCAGCCGGAACGTGATGACCATGCGAATTTGCCATAACTGCTAAACCTTATTTTTAATATTTTAAACCAGATAGAAAAATGTAAAGACAAATACCCAAACCAGGTCTACAAAGTGCCAGTATAACCCGACCTTTTCCACCATTTCGTAGCTTCCCCTCCTGTCATAAAACCCGGTGGCAGTCCTGTAGAAAACAAGGTAGTTCAGTACAACCCCGCTGAATACGTGGGTTCCGTGAAAACCGGTAATAAAAAAGAACAGGTTGGCGAAAGGGATAGGTCCGTACTCGTTCTCCTTAAGATTCGCGCCGAATATGGTACGCTCGATCCATTCTCCGTTGATCAGTTCCCTCATAACAGTCCCATTGTCACTTCCATGTATAAAGTGAGCCCATTCCCAGGCCTGGCAGCCAAGGAAGGTAATCCCACCCAACAAGGTCCAGAGCAAATATTTCTCAACATTTTTTCTATCCATGCGGTGACCGGCCTCTACCGCCAGTACCATCGTCACACTACTGAAGATCAAAATGAAGGTCATGATCCCCACGAACACCAACGGCAGATAAACTCCATGTAAAAACGGAACCGCGGCAAAAACCTTTTCCGGGATAGGCCAGTAAAGATTGGAGAAGGTAAAATCGGCTACTTCGCCTATATAAGCAGGAAAGCTGTAGCGGATCAACCCATAAGAAACCAGCAAAGCAGAGAAAGTAAAGGTATCCGAGATGAGGAAAAACCACATCATCAGTTTCCCGTAGCTTGCCTTCATAGGTTCTACCCCACCAAGCCAGAGTTTAGGTTCACCAGAAGTTGATGTAACAGTCGACGCCATTGGTTAAAAACAATTATAAATTCAATTAAAAGTCAAAAGAAATACAAAAAGATAAATCCACAAAATATCAAGAAAGTGCCAGATCGTGGCGCATATCTCAATTCTTCGTAGTCTTTTGGAATGAACCTTCATCTTCATGGAGGCCCACAGCGTATTCAGAAGGGCGATCAGGCCCAGTACCAGGTGCACAAGGTGCAGAAAAGTAAACACGTAAAAGAAAGAACCGGCCAGGTTTCCTACGAAATAAACCTGCATGTCTACCAGCTTTCCCCATCCTATCACCTGCATCACCATAAAAAGGAACCCGAGGATAACCGTAAGACCAACCGCCAGCTTCAGCCTCCCGAAGTTGTCTTTCTTCGCCTCAATATAAGCCCAATGCATCGTGATACTACTTATGACCAGGACTATCGTGCTATAGGTAAAAACTGCCGGCACGGTAAACTCCAGCCAGTTCCCCTCCGCTCTCTTCACGAGGTAGGCGCTGGTCTGCGACGCAAACAGCATAACACTCGCCAGGAGGAAAAGCCACACCATGAACTTGATAGGGTCCATGCTCAATATCTCCCTGGGTTGCTCTTTGTATTGCGGAATAGCTGTCTCTATATCTTTCATAATACTCTGTCTCTTCAAACCTTATCCAATAAAAAAGCTATCTGAACTATAGGCAGATATATAAACGAACCGAACATCAGTTGCAGCGCTGTTTTGTCGTTGCATTTCCTCATCAGGTGGAAAGTCTGAGCCAGGAACAGCACCCCGAACAGGGTTGCAACAAAAGCCGAGTTAATACCCGTCATACCCAGCTTATAGGGCAACCATCCGATCGGAATCAGGAACAGGGCATTGATCATGATCTGGAATGCGGTATTCAGATCCTTTCCGCCCTCAGAAGGCAGAAGATGAAAGCCTGCCTTCTTATATTCATCATCAGCGACCCATGCGATAGCCCAGAAATGAGGGAACTGCCAGAAAAACTGGATGGCAAACAATATCCCGGGTTCCAGCCCGAAATGATTGGTAGCAGCGATCCAGCCTATCATGGGAGGGAATGCACCTGGGAATGCCCCCACGAGAACCGCTACGGAGCCTACCCTCTTCAGCGGTGTATAAACAAACCCATAAAGAATCAGTGAAAACAACGCCAGGGCTGCAGTCCGCAGGTTGAAGAAGGCAACGAAAATCACGGTCGCAACCACTCCCAGCAATATGGCCCAGATAATAGCGTCGTTAACCGTCAGCCTGCCGGTAGGCAAAGGCCGGTTCCGGGTACGCTTCATCAGTTTATCCAGGTCCTTTTCGAAGATCTGGTTGATGGTATTGGCCGACCCGGTAATGGCAAAAGAAGCCACCGCAAAAAGTATCAGATAGGCCCAATCGATATGGCTGACTCCCAGGCAATACCCCATTACCCCGGAAAAAGTCACAAGTGCGGACAACCTGAACTTGGTGAGCTCAAGCAGCGCCTTCAGCTTGACAGAAATTGTCGGTGAAGTTTGTATGGACTGTTCAGAAGTAATCATAATTTATTTTCCGTCATTCCGTAGCGATCAGCTCTGCTGTACGCTTTTTAAATATCCGCTCTGCGTTCAAAAACAAAAACAAAACAAACTGTATACCCAGTAATATCGTAGCCAGAGTCAGGTGAACAGGCTGTAAAACTGCCGGGACTGAAAAATATCCCAGAACGATACCCGTCAGGATCTCAGCCGCCAGTACGCCCAACATACTATCCGACAACCCTCTCATCACCCCTCTTTCACTTGTCCCTGTTTTCACCTGGTACCACAACCCTGCTACCGAAAACAACACCAGTATCGAAAAAGACCGGTGTATCAGGTAAACCGTGCCAACGCTATCAATCCATTGCGATCTGCCTTCGTACCCGAGAGACAAAAGTGCCATATCTATCTCCTCCCTCACCTGGGTGCCCCAGATAATCTGGATGATCACGGCTACAACCGAGGCTATCAGCCAGATATTAAGCGAGGACGCCCCCTTTTTCAGCTTTTCTACCTTCAGCCGGTCGATATATGACACCTTCGCATACGAAAACAACAGTATAAAAACTATTACTATTGCCAGCAGCATGTGCAGCGTCACCATCACCGGGTGCAATTCGGTTGAAACCACTTTTGATCCCAACCATCCCTGAAATCCTACCAGGAGAAACGCCGAAAGGCTCAAAAAGAAAACCGATCGCTGGTTCGATTTCAGGAAAGGTACCGAAGCAAGCAATGTTAGGAAGATCCAGCCACCCGTAAAAACACCAAATAAACGATTTACGTACTCTATCCAGGTCTTTACCGGGTTAAACTCTATCTCTCCCTTGAGCTTGGCCCCGTATATTTCCTTGTAATTTTCCGGGAGCTGGGAAACATCCGTAGGCGGCACCCAGCTTCCGAAACATTTAGGCCAGTCGGGGCATCCCATCCCTGCGCCTGTCGCCCTGACTATACCGCCGATAAGAATCAGCAAATAAAGGGTTATAAGCGTCCAGGCTGCCCATCTTTTATACCTGGCTATAATCCTGTCATCAATGACCTGTTTTAAATTGGTCATTATAATTCTGGGACTCTATCTGCTTCTCTTCTGCTATAAGAGCGTTATCGCTCGGGAAATTTGACTCAGGAGTCATCGAATGCGGTACCGTTTGAGGAATAAAATCTTCTTTTGCGCCCGGCTTGCTATAATCATACGGCCAGCGATAAACAGCAGGGATATCGCCCACCCAGTTGCCATGTCCGGGATTCTCGGTTGTCCATTCCAGGGTTGTGCTTTTCCAGGGATTAATAGGAGCCTTACGGCCTTTGAAAATGCTATAGAAGAAGTTGAACAGGAATAGAAACTGGGCTGCAAAAGTAAATATCGCAGCAACAGATATAAACGTGTTCATATCCGAGAATACGGCAGTAAAGTCATAGCTGGTAAATTGGTAGTACCTGCGCGGAAAACCTGCTATACCTACGTAGTGCATCGGTATAAATACAAGGTAGAGGCCGATAAAGGTCAGCCAGAAATGCACCTGCCCGAGCGTCTGGTTCATCATCCTGCCGTACATCTTGGGGAACCAGTGATAAACTCCTGAGAACAGCCCGAATGCGGCGGCAGCCCCCATTACCAGGTGGAAGTGCGCTACCACGAAGTAAGTGTCATGCAGCTGGATGTCAAGAGCACTGTTTCCGAGTATGATACCCGTCAGCCCCCCCGATACGAAAAGCGACACCATCCCGATTGCAAACAGCATCGCGGGGGTAAAGTGCAGGTTACCTCTCCACAAAGTGGAGATATAGTTAAAGGCTTTCACTGCCGAAGGAACCGCAATGATCAGTGTAAGGAACATGAATACCGATCCGAGGAAAGGGTTCATACCTGTCACAAACATGTGGTGTGCCCAGACTATAAAAGAGAGGAACGCTATACCCAACATGGAAGCGATCATAGCGCGATAGCCGAAAATAGGCTTACGGGCATTAGTCGCAATTACTTCCGATGTGATGCCGAGGGCCGGCAGGATCACGATATAAACTTCGGGGTGCCCGAGGAACCAGAAAAGATGCTGGAAAAGAATGGGGCTACCGCCGACGTTGGAAAGCGCCTCACCCCCGATATAAATTTCGGAAAGGAAGAAACTCGTTCCGAAAGAACGGTCGAAGATCAGCAGCAATGCGGCAGAAAGCAGTACCGGGAAAGAAATAAGCCCCAGGACCGCTGTGATCAGGAATGACCAGATCGTAAGCGGCAGGCGGCTGAAAGTCATCCCGCGCGTTCTGAGGTTAATAACGGTAGTAATGTAGTTCACCCCTCCCAGCAACTGTGAAACGATAAACAATGCCATACTGATAAGCCAGAGGGTCATTCCAAGTCCTGAACCCGGGCTGGCCTGCGGTAGCGCGCTTAACGGAGGGTAAATCACCCATCCGCCTGAGGCAGGTCCTGTCTGGAGGAACAATGAAATGAACATCAGCAAACCGGCTATAAAGAAAAACCAGTACGAAAGCATATTCATAAATCCGGACGCCATATCTCTCGCCCCTACCTGCAGAGGTATCAGGAAGTTACTGAACGTTCCGCTCAATCCGGCCGTCAGTACGAAAAACACCATAATGGTGCCGTGCATGGTAACCAATGCCAGGAAAAACTCCGGCTGTATCTTACCGTTTTCAGTGATCCAATCGCCCAGAACAGGCTTCAGCCAAGAGAGATCCGCCTCCGGAAAACCAAGCTGGATACGGAACAAAACCGAAAGGGTAAGACCCAGTACTGACCAGAAAATCCCTGTTATAAGAAATTGTTTGGCGATGGTTTTATGATCTTCTGTAAAAATATACTTTCTCCAGAAGCTCAGTTCATGGTGCTCATGCTCCTCTGTATGACCGTGCTCAACTACTTCTACAACTGACATGTCTTTACTATGTTATTCGGGTAACTCTATAAAATAAAAATAGAAACAAATACCTGTCTAAGCTTATTCCGCGCTTGCAGTCTGCTCTCCGACATATTTGGCGGCTTTTGCTTTCAGGTTCGCCGGCACCCTATCCAGGTACTCAGGATAGGTCTTCAGGAAAGGCTGCTGCGAAGCCAGCCATTTCTGATACGATTCCTCATCATCAACAACCAAGACCATTTTCATACCAAAATGCCCCTGTCCGCAAACTTCTGTACAGGCAATTTCGTATTTAAATTCCGGATTACCCAATTCTGCGCGCATCTGTTCCGTCGTCTTGTCGGCTACAAACCAGAACTTGGTAGGCATCCCCGGTACAGCGTCCATTTTCACACGCATGTGGGGGATATATACGCTATGCAGCACATCGCGCGCCCTGATCTTCAGCAAAACAGGACGATTGACCGGAATGTGTAATTCGCTCGGGTTGGTAAAGTCGTCGAAAGAAGTTTCATCCGTAAAATCGATTCCCACCTCATTCTGTGCATCTATCAGCCTGTAATCATAATTGCCGAGCTTATTGTCGTCTATCCCTCCGTAGCGGGCAATCCATCCGAACTGCTTACCTGTAATCTCGATCACCTCGGCGTCTTCCGGAGCATCGGAAGTAATGTCGCTCCATGCCTTCCAGCCGGTCAGTACCAGGATAGCCATCACGACGGCCGGGATGGTGGTCCACACCAGCTCAAGACGGTGGTTTTCAGGATAAAACGTCGCCCACTTGCCTTTCCTGTACCGGTATTTCCAGGCGAAAATGAACAAAACGGAATTGACCAGTATGAACGGAATGGTAAGAAGCCCCATCGAAAACCAGAAAAGGTCGTCTGTCCTTCTTCCGTGTACAGAAGAAGCTTCAGGCAAATAAAACTTCGTCGAATGAAGGTAAGACCAGGTTATCGCGATACCGCCAACGATCAGGAGTATTAAAAACAGCCAGCCGTTCACCTGGTTCGCCTTACCGGGTTCTGAAGGATCGGAGTCTGCAGGATTAAGCCCTTTGATAACACCGGTCAGCCTTCCCAACACGACAAATGCCAGGACAACCGCTACCAAAACAAGAAGGACAAGTAAAAGCTTCATAATATAAATCTACTATAAACCGAAATGCTATTCAATATCGTGATAAAGTGACTCCTGCAGCATGGGGTGATGCGGCGCGATCAGCTTCGCTTTTTCCAGCTGGCTTGCTACCGACCAGATAAAGCCGCTGGCAAAAAGGGTAAAACAGCCTATTTCAAACGGACCGATAGCACCGTGCGCTCCGACCGTACCGGGCATAATGTTATTGAAGAAATCTATATAGTGCCCGATAATAACAAACCAGCAAGCCAGTTTAAGTATAACCGGGGTCCTTTTCGAATCACGGGTCATCAGCAAAAGGAACGGAAATACGAAATTGACTATAATATTGACAAAGAACAAGGCTTTGTAAGCGCCTCCGTACCCGTTAAAGCGCTCCCAGAAATAAACGACTTCCTCCGGGATGTTAGCGTAGTAATACAACAAAAACTGAGCAAACCAGACGTATGTCCAGAAAATAGTGAACGCAAACACAAACTTTCCAAGATCGTGGAGGTGACTTGCGTTAAGCGCCTTCAGGTAACCATTCTCTTTAAGAGCAAGCACTATCAGTACAATAGTAGCGAGGCCTGTCACGTGCCAGTTGGCCAGCGTGTACCATCCGAACATCGTACTAAACCAGTGCGTGTCGATCGACATGATGAAATCCCATGCAGAAGTCGAAGAGGTAACGGCAAAGAAAACCAGGAATATCACCCCGAATTTCACCTGTTTGTGGTAGTTGTCCAGGCCTCCGACCAGGTCTTCCTCCAAAGAAGCCCTCCTGAGCACACGCCACAGACCATACCATCCTGCAAAATACAGGACCAGCCTGATCAGGAAGAAAGGCGTATTGAGGTATCCCTTCTTGCCGTTGATGATAGGATCAAAATCGGGACTGTTGGGATCGTAAAGGCTGGAATGAGTCCAGTGAAACAGGTCATGCCCTCCGAAAAGAAACGTAAGCAGCATTACCACGCCGGTGACCGGTAAAAATGCAGGCATCGCTTCAGGGATCCTCTTGAATACGGCAGACCAGCCGGCCTGTGCCAGGTAATTATAAGACAGCCAGAACATACCGGCTACCGATACCCCGGTAAAGAAAATGCCGTTCAGCCATAAATTGGCCCAGACTCTTTTCATCCAGTGATAACCATGTCCGTGATCGTCGCCGCCATGAGCTCCGTGTCCGTCTGCAGCATGCGCAACGTCATGCCCATGACCGCCCGAAGCCATTAAATAAACCCCTAACAGAATCAAAACGATACCTACTGCCGCGAGAATGAATAGCTTCTTCTTGGTCGCTGCCGTAAATACGAATTGCTCGTCTATCGAAGGTATGGAATGTACTGCTGATGCCATTGGAAATATAAATAACGCTTATTTCAATAGATTAAGATCCCTTTTGCAACTTTTGCACATAGTGCACGATTTTCCACCTCTCTTCAGGATTGATCTGCGAACCGTGAGGCCACATCCTTGCTTTTCCAAACGTGATTACATGAAAAATATGGCCTTCCGACAGATTCTTCATCGCATCAGAAGTATAATTAGGCACCCCTTTGTAGGTAACCCCCACTTTGCCGTCGCCTGCACCGCTGGCTCCATGACAATGCTGGCAATATCTCTGGTAGAGTACCTGCCCTTCAGCCACGACTGCCTCTGTATTCGGGATCGGGTTCTTCAGGACACGCGACGCAATTTCTATGCTATCGGCATGGATATTGTAAATCATCAGGTCGCGGCTTACGGAATCCCCCTCGCCAAACTGTGTTTTATAATTTCTCCTGGCTACTGTTCCTTCCACAGGCAGGAAAAGGTTGGACCCCTGCGGGTTGAAAGGATTCTTCTTTACCTGTCTATAAGGTTCGTAACCTACCCCATCGTACATATTGGGTGCAAATTCCCTGCCCGGACTATTAGGATCTTTTCCGCAGGATGTAAACAGAACTGCTCCCAATAAACATCCCCCGATAGATTTGGCCAAAATATTCATACTCATCATTAGTAGCCTTTAAAATTGCTTAAGGTTAACTTCCTCTGCTCCGTTATCCTTTAGCACCCTTGTAATCTCATCTTCCGACAGTTTATTACTGTGAAGATCTATCGCCATTACAAATTTGTTATCTGTTGCGCGTATATCAAAAAGCTGCGGATACGGATCCGGCTTAAGACCGTTTGTAATCAGGAAGGTAATCACCATCCCGAATGCAGTAAAAAGTACGGTCCCTTCAAACGCTATCGGAATATAGTTGGGTATTGAAATGGGATCCTTACCCCCTACGATCATAGGCCAGTCAATCCCCATTGTCCAGATCATCAGCGTCATAACCGCCGCACAGCCGGTCAGACCGAACAGGAATGCCGCAATACCGATCCTCGTCCTCGGGTGGCCGAGCGCATGATCCAGACCATGGATAGGAAACGGTGTATAGACTTCCTTAATCTTCACACCTTCCTTACGTATTTTCGGAATAGCATGGAGGAGTGCATCGTCATCGTCGTAAACCCCCACTAAAAACTTGCCGCTTAATGCTGCCATTTCTATCTAATATGCGGTTCAATAATCAGTTTAAATCCCGGAATTATCTATTCCCTTTTTAATTTTTTACTACCGTTTCGCGCGGTTTGGCCACGCCACTGATCTTCTCAGGCAATTTTTCGGATGTAGAACGAAGGACTGCCTTCACTTCCGCCATGTTCACTACCGGCAGGTATTTGGAAAATAAAAGGAATAGCGTAAAGAACAACCCGAAAGAGAAAATATAATCCCCGATGTCATACATGGTGGGGGAGAACATGGTCCAGCTGGACGGAATGTAATCGCGGTGCAGGGAAGTAACGATAATCACAAAGCGCTCAAACCACATCCCGATGTTTACGATTACCGAGATAAAGAAAGTCCATGTCACGCTTCTTCTCAGCCTCCTCGACCAGAAAAGCTGCGGCGAAATCACGTTACAGGTCATCATAGCCCAGTAAGCCCACCAGTATGGACCTCCCATCCTGTTAAGGAACGCGTAACTCTCGTATTCAACCCCGCCGTACCATGCAATGAAAAACTCGGTTATATAAGCGATACCAACAATAGACCCTGTCAGCGTAATGATCTTGTTCATGGTCTCGATATGCTCGATGGTAATATAATCTTCAAGCTTATAGACCACCCTCGTAATGAGCATCAGGTTCTGAACCATTGCAAACCCCGAGAAAATCGCTCCGGCCACGAAGTAGGGCGGGAAGATAGTAGTGTGCCAGCCGGGTATTACCGACGTGGCAAAGTCCATACTAACGATGGTGTGTACCGAAAGAACCAGCGGAGTAGAAAGTCCCGCCAGGATAAGGCTGACGTATTCATAGCGAGCCCAGGTTTTGGCAGAACCATTCCAGCCCATCGCAAAAGCGCCGTAAAAAAAGCGCGATACTTTATTGGTTGCGCGGTCCCTGATGGTAGCCAGGTCAGGAATAAGGCCTATGTACCAGAAAACCAGGGATACCGAAAAATAAGTACTGATCGCAAAAACGTCCCAGACAAGAGGTGAGTTGAAGTTAACCCACAATGAGCCGAAAGCATTGGGAAGCGGCAGCGCCCAATAGGCCAGCCAGGGGCGACCCATGTGCATCAGGATGAAGGACGCCGCACAAATAACGGCGAAAATCGTCATTGCCTCTGCAGAACGGTTGATAGAAGTCCTCCATTTCTGGCGGAAAAGCAAAAGGATCGCCGAAATCAGCGTACCGGCGTGACCGATACCGACCCACCACACGAAGTTGGTGATATCCCAGGCCCAGCCTACAGTCTTGTTCAGACCCCAGACCCCGAGACCTTCCCACCACGTCCAGGCCAGACAGTAGGTCCCGTATGCCAAAACAATAAGAGAAAGACCAAATGCTAATTTCCATTCCTTGGTCGGTTTGGCCTCAACATGCCGACAGATATCTTCCGTGATATCGGCGTAGGTCTTACCACCTGTAACCAAAGGGGTCCTTACCGGAGAAGTAACTTGCATAATCTGAACTAATATCTGGTACTATTAAATATTCGTATTTTCAAAACTGCTTTGAATGGTTCTATGCCTGCGGAGCTGCTTCCTTCTCCTTATTACGGATCTTCGTCAGGTAAGAAACCTGCGGCCGTACATTAATCTCGCCCAGCACATGGAAGGCTCTTGCCTTTTCCTCTACTGCCAGCAGTTTGGAAATCCTACTTTCGGGGTCGTTCATATCGCCGAATACGATGGCGTCGGTCGGGCAGGAAGATGCGCAAACCACATCCAGATCTTCATCGGTAACCCTTCTCCTCTCCTTCTTCGCACGAAGCTTGGCATCCTGGATCAGGTGAACACACATAGAGCATTTCTCGATAACCCCACGTGAACGGACCGTCACCTCAGGGTTGATTACCATCTTACCAAGGTCATTGTTAAAATTGTAATCAAAGTTATCGTTGTCAAAATATTTGAACCAGTTGAAGCGGCGCACTTTGTAAGGACAGTTGTTGGCGCAATAACGTGTACCCACGCAACGGTTGTAAGCCATCTGGTTCAGCCCCTCCGAGCTGTGCGTGGTGGCTAGCACCGGGCAAACCGTTTCGCAGGGAGCATTGTTACAGTGCTGGCACATCATAGGCTGGAAAGTAACTTCCGGGTTTTCCGAAGCTACCTCCATTGCACTGTAATTCCCTATTTCACCGTCGCTGCTGTAGTAACGGTCAATACGCATCCAGTGCATTTCACGGGCATTGATCACTTCCTGCCTTCCTACAACCGGGATATTATTTTCTGCATTACAGCTTACAACGCATGACCCGCAACCGAAACACAGGTTAAGGTCTACGACCATACCCCATGAATGGTTTTTGTATTCGTGACCATTCCACAGCGATATGTCTGTTGGGTCAACAGGTCCTTCTGAAGTATGGATTTTCGGGAAGAACCTGCCGGCAGTCACATCTTTCTGGTAATCTCCCAGTATAGTTTCCTGCAGCACAGACTTACGGTTCATCACGGTGTTGTGCGTCTGGGTCTGGGCGATCTGCCTGAAGCCCCCTGTTTTGGAAACACTCACCACTCCCGGAGCATAGCTTACATAGCCACCGGCCACTGCAGCAAACGGAAATATATTTTTACCTATTCCGTTGGCAGACTTACCGGCCTTTTCCCTACCATAGCCGACTGCTACGGATACCGTATCATTTGCCTGGCCGGGCTGGACAAGCACTGGTAATTCAACCGCCTTCCCGTTAAGCTCTATCTTAATCACATCTCCCTGCTTAACGCTGAGATCACTGGCTGTTTTCTGCGAAAGTCCCGCATAGTTGTCCCAGCAGGCTTTGCTCACCGGTTCAGGGAATTCCTGCAGCCAGGGGTTATTGGCCATGGAACCGTTCCCGATACCCACTTTTTCATAAATAGCCAGCTCCAACCCGGAATTATCGGCAGAATAGCGTTTAGCAATCGCCTGGGCCGCTGCAGCAAGATCGCCGCTGAAAGCCGCAGTTGACGGTGCATCCGCTTTCTTCACCTCGAAGACGCCGTCATGCAGGGATTTGATCCAGAACTGGGAAAAATCGGTCTGGCCGGAAAGCGGATAAACGTTCCTGCGCCAGTATTGCCTGATATATTCGTGGTAGTCGGTACTCTCTGCACCGGCCCACTTCAACAGGCTTTCCTGAGCCTGACGGGTATTATATATAAGGTTGATAGTAGGCTGCCCGAGGCTGAAATGGCCTGCTTTGGGCTCGGCGTCGTCCCAGCACTCCAGGTAATGCGGCGCAGGGGCAACATAACCCAGGAGGTTCCCGGTTTCGTCTGCCCTGTCGGCAAAAGTAACGCTCAGCTCTACTTTCGGCAGCGCTTCGGCCAGTTCGGCTCCACGCGGATGATCGTATACTGGGTTGGCTTTATAGAAGAATACAGCCTTTACTTTTCCACCTTTTACATCGTCGATAAACTGGTTGAAAGCGACGTCATTTCCCTGGCGGAGATTATCCTGGTTATCAAGATCGATCGTCGCGCCGTAGCTTTCCAAAAGACTGTTGATCGCATTCACTACAACCTGTACCGAGGGATCATTTATCCCCGAAACAACAAGCGCGGCCCCTTTGGCTGCCACCAGGTCGTTAGCGGCTTTGTCCAGGTTTGTTACTTCCAATGCAGGAACGGAAACAGGCGTTCCCCCCAGTTTGGCGGCCAGCTTATTGTACAGGTTTCCGACCACCAGGCCCAGTTGGGAAGGCTTGACGGGGGTTCTGTAGTCTGCATTTGAGCCGGTAAGCGAAAGAATGGACTCAAACTGGTAATGACGGGACATTTCCTTTTTCCCTCCTTCGGCACTGCTTACTTTCCTTGTTTCGCCATATTGCCCTGAATAGGTATCCGGTGCGATCCAGGTACCGAGGAAATCGGCGTCTATGCTTACGATAACCTTCGCTTTAGAAAAATCATATCCCGGTAAAACCGCTTTTCCGAACGACTGGCGATTGGCTTCCACCAGAGCTGCAGCGGAATTGGTATCATAAACCACATGTGTGGTAGTGGGGTATTTAGCTGTAAAATCAGCGATCACAGCCTTCGTGGAAGGGCTGAGAATGGTTGAAGAAACAATACGGATATCGCCGCCCGAAGCTGCGATAGAGGCTAGCTTAGCCTCGATCTCCTGATCGATTGTCTCCCAATCGGTTGCCGATCCTCCCTTATGAGGGCCTTTCAGCTTTTCTATATCATAAAGATTAAGCAGGGAGGCATGCACTCTGGCGCTGGCGCCGCAGGATGCTCCCGACAACTTGTTGCCTTCTATTTTAATAGGACGTCCTTCACGCGTTTTAACGAGTATACTGGCATAGTCTCCTCCTTCCGCATACGTCGATGCATACCAGTTCGCGATAGTCGGATATTCGTCAACAGGCTTGTTGACATAAGACACGGCTTTACGTACAGGGGCCTCACACGAAGCCAATGATACCGCCGCCATTCCAAAACCCAGTACTTTCAGAAAATCCCGGCGATGAGAACCTGTTCCGTCCGAAAGGTGCTCATAAGAAATCTCACCTTCGGCGGGGGCATTGAATTCTTTCTCCGAGCTTTTAATGAAACTTTCTTCATTTCTCAGCTCTTCAAGCCCTTTCCAGTACCGTTTCGTATTATTTTCCATAAATCCTTTTCAATACTTCTATATTCGGAGAACTCTATCAACCTAAATTCTTAATAGTGACATTTTGAACATTCCAGGCCGCCTATGTCGGCTACTTTCAATGCCCCTTTGCCTTCTTCCTCGTGAACCTGAACCAGCTTATCATAGTATGCGTTTCCTTTCGAATTCACATCGGTGGTACGGTGACAATCGATACACCACCCCATCGTCAGAGACGAGCGCTGCTCCACTACCTCCATTGTCTTGATATCTCCGTGACAGGTTTCACATTCCAGGCCGCCGACATTTACGTGCTGCGAGTGGTTAAAATAGGCCAGGTCGGGCAAGTTATGTACACGCACCCACTCGATAGGCTGGTCGTTCTCTATAGCGGCATATATTTTCTGGATCTCCGGAGACTCTCTTTTAACTACCCCGTGACAGTTCATACAGATATTGGCAGCAGGTATGGTAGCCGCACGGCTCTTGTTTACTCCTGTATGACAATAGTTACAGTCGATCTCATACTCTCCGGCATGGAGCTTATGAGAGAAGGCAATAGGTTGCTTGGGAGCATAACCCTGCTGAACGCCGACGTTAAAAGCGCCGTCGAGCGTAGTCTTCAGAACCAGGAGTACAAATACCCAAGCCGTAGCCGACAAGATGGCCGGATGACGAACGGTACGGGTCAGAAGATCTTTAAAAGAAGTACCTGCGGGCGCCTGCTCAGCCTTATCTCCGCCTATCGTCCTAGAAAGGACATTCAGAACCACCAGCAATACGATCGACAGCAGCACTACCACTACTACCAGCACCACGAGGAGTACTATAAACAGGGTAGATGGCCCCTCCGCCTGTGTGGCAGCGGCACCTCCCGCGGCACCGGGAGCAGCAGCAGCGGCGGCGGCCTGGGCGTTGGCGTCGTCAATATACGCCAGGATATCCTTCACATCATCATCCGATAACGTAGGGAAGCTCGTCATCGGAATCTTGTTATATTCATTGTAGATCTTGATCGCATCAGGATCGCCGGCGGCTATCATAGCCTGCGAGTTACGGATCCACTTTGCGAGCCAGGCAAAATCATGCTTTTTATGGATGTCTTTCAATCCTGGACCGACCGACTTCGTAGTTCCCGTATCGTGACAGGAAGAACAGTTGGATTTAAAAAGCGATCCTCCTTTTGCGACATCACCTTCAAGCCCGGCAGCAGCAGTCTCACCTCCCTCTGCCTCCTGTGCATAAACGGGCGACATATTGGCAAAAACCAAAAAAGCGAGGAAGAAAAGAAAGGAACTGCAGTTAGATATGAAGCTGGTCGGGTAAGGACACTTACAGAAAGAGTAAAAATTCCTACAAATTGAATTCATAGTCCACAATACATTATACTTATCCCGCAAAACTAATGCACGAAATTCTTTCCGCAAAAGTATTCATATCTTATTTTGAGCGGGTGTCTTATTTATATTTTTTCTAATCTAATAAGGGTACGGGAGAAGAATTCCGCAAATTTTCGATCTTGAAAATATACAATTTTCGCCTGAAATGGTGACTTGTTTTTTATTGCTGAATTTCGCAACTCAGGCAAGGTGCGGACGGCAAAAAAGTCTGATTTTCTACCGGCCTGCGAAACACAATAGTTCCCTAAACATCCTATTTATTGACCAGCCTCTGTACCCATTGTCTGAATTTTACCGGCAGGATCCGGCGCAGTAGGCCGTCGGGCAGGTACATCTTGTACGCATACCCTACATAATTGATAGGTGTACCGAGATAATTACTGCGAATCACTTCGCCGGTCCCTATATCCACGACTTTCTGTATCGATATACGCTCAAGGGCCATGTCTGTCTTCATAGGCCTGTAATAGGCGCAGTTTTCGAAATAGAAATGGTTGACCTGCGTATAACGGGTACTCCCCGGGAGGGTAATTTTTTCGCCGCCGTGCAAAAGATTCGCCGACCATATCAGCGCCTGTCCTTTTTTGATATTCAGGATTGTCTTATCAAGCTTTTTGTACTGCACGATTTCCTCGATAAAATCCTCGTAACGAGTGTAGTAGTTAGCGAGCATCGCCTCGATGGATTCGCTGGTAGACCCCTTGATCCCTAAAATGGAAAGGTCGTAAAAGGGAAGCTTGTGACTACCCGGATAGTAATGCAACGGACCGTTACCGTCATGGACATCTTCCAGCGCTACCCATACGCCGGCAAGGTACCGCTCCGGAACCGAATTAAAGTGGATAGAGTCGCTGTGGGTTCTCTGCTGGCTCCCGGTAGAAAAATTCAGTGTCTGGAAAGGAATAGGCCGGCGGCGGTACAGCATTTGAAGTATCTCCAGGACGCGCGGCGCGGTAGCAATCTTTTTTACTGTATCCAGCTCTTTCCAGGCATCCTGGATGCGGTTTGTCTTTTGCTCTTCAAACTTCGGCTTAAGCTCTTTCACCGCCTTGTCTATCAGCTCATTGTCGATCTGCGGATCAATAATGAGATAACCGTGATCGGCATAAAACCTGGTCATAGCTTCCTCCTCGGGTGAAAGCCCTGCTTTGGAAAGCTCTTCTTCAAAAAAAGGGGATTCGACCCAGGGAATCTGAATGTCTAAAGATGTGCTCATTACAAAAAGGTTAAGATAAATCCGATAAGCCGGGCCTGCAGGTTCGAATTTTCAAAACGCGTACAATACTAACCACTTGTATACCTATCCGAAGACTTCAGGAACGCGGTTAATTTACAAAAATATACAGATATTATACTATGATTTTTATTTAAGGGTTTTTACGGTATCGGGTAAGAAAAGTCCGGACTTATGCGGAAAGGGAATGGATCAAGCCTATTTCTTGTGGAGGGCCTTGTATTATTGATATAGCCGGATTCGGCATAGGAAGAGCAGACCCTACCGGATCTTCTCCTCCACAACTTTTGGGATTGATCCGAATTACACCCGCAGCTAAAACAAAAAAACCGTTTAACGGATAAAGCTAAACGGTTTTTATTTTGCTGAGGTTCCGAGCGGATTCGAACCGCTGTACAAGGTTTTGCAGACCTCTGCCTAGCCACTCGGCCACGGAACCAAGATCCGGGGCTTTACCAGGTTATCCGGTAAAGCCCCGGGGTGAATTATCAGGCTTCTTCGCCGCTTCCTTTTCCGGAGGCTGCCGCTTTAGCTGCCTTTTTTTCGGATTGCTCCATTTTTGTCTTCAGAGCAGAAAGAATATCTATATCGCCTAATGTAGACTTTTCAGCTTCTTTCAATACATTTTCAGACCTGGCGGGAGCAGAAGACTTCTTCGCAGTTTTCTCTGCTTCTGTCGGCTGCTGCCATGACTTCGCATGAGAAAGTACGATCTTCTTGTCATCTTTTGAGAATTCCAGCACGACAAAGTCGAGGCTTTCTCCTACTTCGGCTACCGAACCGTCTTCCTTCGCCAGGTTTTTGATGGTAGCAATCCCCTCGATTCCGTAAGGAAGCTCCAGAACGGCTATTTTGTCACCTTTAGACACGATGGTGCTGCGATGAGTGCCTCCTACTTCAAATAAAGTTTCGAAAGTATCCCATGGGTTAGCTTCCAGTTGCTTATGGCCTAAAGCCAGGCGACGATTTTCAGTATCAAGCTCCAGTACGACTACGTCGAGGTTTTCGCCTACCTTCACAAAATCTGAAGGGTGCTTCACCTTTTTAGTCCACGACAGGTCGGAAACGTGTACCAGACCGTCGATTCCTTCTTCCAGCTCGATGAAAAGACCGAAGTTGGTAAGGTTACGCACAAGGCCGGTATGGGTAGTACCGACAGCGTACTTATCTTTAAGACCCGGCTGATTCCAGGGATCTTCCGTCAGTTGCTTGATGCCGAGCGACATTTTACGCTCCTGGCGGTCGAGTGTAAGGATAACCGCTTCTATCTCGTCGCCGACTTTCAGGAACTCCTGGGGATTGCGCAGGTGCTGCGACCAGGACATTTCCGAAACGTGGATCAGGCCTTCGACTCCCGGCAGGATTTCAAGGAATGCACCGTAGTCGGCCACATTCACAATACGCCCTTTCACTTTGGAGCCAACCTGGATATCCTCGGCAAGAGAATCCCACGGATGAGCCTGAAGCTGCTTCAGACCCAGGGAGATACGCTTCTTCTCATCATCGAAGTCAAGCACCACAACGTTGAGCTTCTGATCAAGCGCCAGCAGCTCTGAAGGATGACTGATACGACCCCACGAAATGTCGGTAATGTGAAGAAGACCATCTACACCACCCAGATCGATGAACACCCCGAAATTGGTCATGTTCTTGATCACACCTTCCAGCACCTGGCCTTTTTCGAGGTTGGTCAGGATCTGCTGACGTTGCTCCTCGAGATCTTTCTCGATAAGAATCTTGTGAGATACTACTACGTTGTCGTTGGTGTTGTTGATTTTCACAACCTTCACCTCCATTACCTTACCGACAAAAACATCAAAGTCCCTGATCGGCTTAACATCTATCTGAGAACCGGGCAGGAAGGCCTCGATCCCGAAAATATCTACAATCAAACCTCCTTTGGTGCGACGTTTTACATGCGCTTCGATCACAAGATCTTCTTCATGCGACTTGTGAATATTGCTCCACGCAGTAATAACCTTCGCTTTCTTGCGGGAAAGCACAAGCTGTCCCTGTGCATTCTCCTGGCTTTCTACGAAAACTTCGATTTCGTCTCCGATTTTCAGGTTTTCGATTTCGCGGAACTCGTTAAAAGAAACGATGCCATCAGACTTGAAGCCGATATTGAGAATGACTTCACGGTCGGTGATACCTACTACCGTTCCTTTTACTACTTCTTTTTCCTGAATGGTAGACAATGTACCATCATACAGGTTCTCCAGGCGCTCACGTTCCGAACTGGAATATCCGTGTCCGAAACCTCTCTGGTCTACCGAGTCCCAATCAAAATCAGGATTTCCCTGGCTTGCTGAATTTTTTGCCATATAAAAAATATAGATGACCTTGCTGTACATCGGCCCGGCGGTCACTCAGGTCGAACTTTAGTTTATAAAATACCTTTCCACCTTTGAAAGGACTGCAAAGGTACAAAAAAGACCATTACACAAAAGCAAGGCCTTCGGAATATTTTTAGCTGAATTTTGTATGGATCACTACCGGAAGTAAGATTCCGTCTATCAGCCGGTTATACAACCGGTCAATACGGGCGGCCTGATCCCTTTGATATAAGAAGCAGATCCACGTGCGAGTTAAGGCTGTTCCACTCGCTGAACCGGTCCGCATCGGTCTCCTCAAGGTTAAACCCGGAAGCGATTTTGTACACATCGAACCGGCCGAGCAGGTATGCGCCGAAGCCGTCCGGATCCTGGTAAAGATGAGGGCTGAACTCCATGATTATCCTGAGATCGCTGTTGCTCTTCAGCACATCTTCCATCCCTTCAAAAATAAAAGGTTCGGCGCCCTCTGCGTCTATTTTGATAACATTTACCTTTCCGATATCCAGGTTGACCAGCAGTTGATCCAACGTAGTAGCCAGCACCTTCTGATGTATAAATCCTTCTTCTCCCGACTCCACCCTCACCAGAAGACTGCTATCGCCCGTTTTCGACCTGGGAATATGAAGCTCCATCTCCCTGGTGGCATTTGTAAGCGCTCCCTCCCATACTGTGAATCCAGGATGGTTGATAGCAGCCGTCCGCCGGAGCATGGCTGCAATATTCGTATTCGGCTCGATCGCGAGTGTTTTTCCTTCCCCACCTGCCAGAGCAGACATCAGGACCGAAAAATAACCCAGGTGCGCGCCTACATCGATGCATACGTCACCCGGTCTTACGAGGTGTACGAGGCTCTGTGTTACGGGCGTTTCCCAGAAGCCGTCCATCACCAGATGGGGAACAAGGCTCATATCAGTGGTGTCCACAAACATTTTGTAGCGGGTAAGCACCCTCACAAGCCCGGTCGTTCCGCCTAGCATGGCGTAGCTGCTGAAGCCGCGGCAAAGGGATTCGAATTCATAGCTTGTCAGTTTCCCGATATCTGAAATTTTGTCAAAAGGACTCATATTATTCATTTGCAAACTCATATTGTCATTCTCTTCTATTTCCAGTGCCAGCCGCCTTTCCAGCCTTTTTTGCCCTTTCTTATGATCAGTCCTATGGAAGTTACCACGTAACCATTGAGCAACAGCTTTATATGAGGCTCGGGCCTGTAAGGAGGGAGGTCTATTAAAAAATCTTCCGGCTGATTTCCCAGCGAGAAATCCAGGGGCTCAACATGGTGGCCTTGCTCCTTTGCCCAGTCCGCAAACGCCAGGATGTCGCTTCGTCTGAATATGACGGTGTTCGGGTGCTCTGTTATAGTTTCATTTTCCGACGACACATTAAACTCGGTTGTGTGCACCGCCCAGCCGCCTGGTTTAAGGGTATTGAGCTGGCCGCGCAAAAAATTCAATCCGAGATGAATAGACCCGAGATGTTCGAATGAGCAGCTCGACCAGTTAAAATCAAAGCCTTCCAGGTCGGAGGGGATGGCATTCATATCGACCGGCCGGAATTCTACATTTTCCCGGAAAACGTCTTCGGTACAGATGTTCCGCTGGTTGAGGGAGCTCAAACCGTTACAAAGCTGAGCTCCCGAATCCCATCCGAGCGACTGGCCTGTCGCATAATCGAGATCCGTAGCTACTACCTCGCAGCCATAGCTGGCCATCACAGCCGGCAAGGGTTCGGTTCCCACCGCAAAACCCAGCCCCTTTTTCCCTACTTCCAGGCATCCCCTCTCATAAAGCGCCTGTAATATATAGTTGTATTCCCACTGCTTCCTGTGCATACGGGGCTTTTCCCGGATCTCCGCGCTCCATTTGCGATACCAGTCAGACTGAAAATCAACCGCTTTACATAATTCGGACTTCCTGCTGTCGTTGCTCCTCCAGGGGGCGCTTTTCCATTCGGTTTTACCTGACTCTATCATAATAACCGGATTTTAGGCTATAGGCAATACGCCTTCTTCCATCCCGACCCGATGCCTCGCTGCCATAACAATTTCAAAATGATCAAAGAAGCGAACCATAGATTTTCCCATATTCTTTTGCCGTGCGCTCCCAACTGAAGCGGTTCGCATGTTCCCTGACAATGGTCTCCATCTCTTTAACCCGGAATTCTTCCAGCCCCTCCCTGATTACCTGCTCCATGTGTGCCGCCGAAAAATTACGAAAATAAAACGCAGCATCGCCGCCGATTTCGGGCAGGGATGTACGGTCGGACAGGAAAACCGGTTTGCCCACCGACATCGCCTCCAGTACGGGCAGGCCAAACCCCTCGGCTAAAGAGGGGTGAAGGAAGCCTTCGCAATGATTCATATACCAGCTTTTCTCTTCTTCGGTGATCGGGCCTGTCAGGTGAAATCTGCCGCCGAGGCCAAGTCTCTCTATCTCTTCCTGGATCTCCGCAATATATTCCGGCTCATCGAGCCTCCCGGAAATAACGATCTCCCAGCCTTCCAGCCGGCTCAGCAGTTCCACCAGGGTATGGTAGTTCTTTTTGCGGTTCACATAGCCAATCCCGAATAAAAAGGGCCTTTTGGGTCGGTAGGTGAGCAATGATGCAGCGGGATCTGCCATGGGGTTGATACCATTGGGAATTACCTTTAATTTCTTGCGCCCCAAATCACAATGCCGCTCCACATCACTCCTGGTAAATTCGGATATACATACGATAACGTCGCTCTGATCGATCATTTTCTGAACGTGGTTAATGTTCTTCCGCTGCTCCTCTTCGGGCTTCCCTTCATGCAGTACGTTAAGATCATGAATCGTCAATACCGTATTAATGTGTCGGAAGAGCGCTTTGTTGGGAACCATTCTCCCCGATTGAAAGGGAGCATGCCACACCCGGCAATCCAGGAGGAACGGTTTCCAGAGCCGGTGCCATGTCTGCTCTATAATGGTTCGGATTTTGCCTGAATCAAATGCAAGCCGGGCAGATTCAGGCACGTACATCATTACTGAGGCCCCTTCCTGGCCTATAGTATCAGCTCTGACACTTTCCCCCAGGTTTTTACAATAATGAAACAAACCGGAGTTAGGAAATTTCATCAAATCACAGTCCAAAATAACTGTTGACATAATTTGCGACTTTCTATTTACGTTTCATATTTACACTTGTACAGCAAATTTTTTCTGTTTTGATTACAACCTTTTGTAGAACGAACAAATCTTATGAATAAGTACAGCGACCGGCTCTGTTTTTATTACGACCACAAAAAATTACTTATTTAAACGTTTTCTATGAAAAATAAAGCAGGAAATAGCAGATTAACTTACTAACTATCAATATATTAAATTACATTAATTGTTACCCTTGAACAGGTAGGAGAAGCAGGTTAAAATCATTTCAGACACGACATGTATTTTTTAACAATTGCCTCCTGAATCTCTGTTCAGACAGCCCTCATGTAGAAGGAATTAGAACACAGTTTTCAAAATCAACTGATTTTGAATCGGTAGTTTATTGTGCAATTTTGTTACACCTATTGCCATGAAAAACATCATATTTGACTGCGAAAGAATGAAATATGAGCACTCAGGATTATTTCATTTCTGCTACCATCTCGGCAGTCATCTCAGCCATAATATAGACAGAAACAAAGAAAATATCACTTATTTTTCACCTGATTCCAGTGCAGGAATATGGAGAAACCATCCTTTAATCAGGCAAAATTCCTTACAGAAACTATGGATGCCTTCCCTGAGCGATTACGACGTCTGGCACTCTACCTACCAGAGCTCAAACTACCTTCCGCGACGCAACAAAAAGATTAAAGTCGTACTGACCATACACGACCTTAACTTCCTGCATGAAGAAAAGAAACCCTATAAAGTAAGGAAGCATCTCAGGCACCTGCAGGATAATATAGACCGCAGCGATGCGATAGTCTGCATCTCGGAGTTTTGCAAAAAAGACGTTCTGGATCATTGTTATGTGGGTGACAAGCCGGTGTATATGATCCACAACGGCAACAATCACCTGAGCCCGCCTCAGCTCGAAAGCCGTTCTTACCGCCCAAGAAAGCCCTTTTTGTTCTCACTCGGTACCATTTGCAGGAAGAAGAATTTTCATGTGCTTGTCCCCCTCCTGAAATTTAACCGGCATCTCGAGCTGATTATAGCAGGAGCTACCCAGGAGAGAAGCTATCTCGACTACATATGGTCGCTGGCCAGGCGCCTGCGGGTAGAAGACAATCTCAGGCTGGTAGGCGGCATCAATGAATCCGAAAAGTCGTGGTATTACCGGAATTGTTACGCTTTTGCATTTCCGTCTATCGCTGAAGGCTTCGGCTTACCGGTAGCAGAAGCCATGTCGGTAGGCAAACCGGTTTTCCTGTCCGACCGCACTTCCCTTCCTGAAATCGGGAGCAATGCAGCGTTCTACTTTTCAAACTTTTCTGAAGACCACATGCAGAACGTCTTTGAAACAGGTATGCAGGAATATACAAACCGGCGCATGGAAAATGTTATCAGGGAAAGGGCAAATTCATTTTGCTGGCACAAAGCGGCAAAACAATACATAGAAGTCTATCGTTCTCTTTCGGAGATGTGAGGTAACCGGTCGCCGGGTCCCGGCAGCAATCGGGGCAAACAGCATTATACAAATGAAAATTTATTTCAGATTATTAAACTACGCACGGCCATTCAGGAAATTCATAGTACCATTCGTATTGTTTACCGTACTGGGGGTTTTCTTTAGTGTCTTTCAATTTGCGTTGATCATCCCTCTACTCAATTTTCTGTTTGACCCGAATACGGTCGGAGGAAACGAGAAATATGTCACAGCCCCTGAATTCCAGCTTTCGGCATCCTACTTCAAGGACTATTTTTACCACCTCGTTTTCCGGTTGAAGCAAGCCAACCCAAGGAATGCTCTTTATTTCCTGGCGGGAATGATCGTTCTGGCGGTGATCCTGACAAATCTCTTCAGGTACCTGGCGCAGCGGAGCATGATCAGTGCCAGGACCCTGCTGGTCAAACGTCTCAGGGAAGCGCTCTTCGACAAAATCAACCATTTACATCTGGGATACTTTACCAAGGAGCATAAGGGCGACCTCATCTCGCGTCTCAACCACGATGTATACGGCGTAGAAGGCGCCGCCGCCAGCTCGCTCGAGGTCATTTTCAAGGAGCCTTATGTAATGGCCGGCTATTTCATAGCGCTGTTTGCGATTAGTCCCCAGCTTACCCTTTTCACACTATTCGTGATCCCGCTTTCCGCAATATCCATAGCTGCCGTGACGAAGAGGCTGAAGAAAGAAGCCACCGAAGTCCAGGCTTCCGCCGGGCGCCTGCTGACTATGATCGACGAAACCCTGCTGGGTATGCGCATCATCCGGTCCTTTAATGCCACCCGATTCCTTATCAACCGTTTCAGCCGCGAAAACGACTTTTACCGGAAAGCCAGTCTTTCCAATTTTAAAAGACGCGAGCTTGCTCCCGCGTTTTCGGAGGCTTCCGGTGTATTTGTAGTCGCCTGTATTATCATTTACGGCGGATCTCTTGTCCTGGAGGGAGAAAATGGCCTGCAGGCAAGCTCCTTCATCGCGTTTATAGCAATTTTCTCCCAGATCCTCAGGCCGGCAAAAGCTATCGTCACAGCGTTATCCACCATCCAGATCGGCCAGGCGGCAGGGACCCGCATTCTCGAAATCCTTGATAAGCCCATCGAAATACAGGATGCGCCGGATGCAGTCGATATGGTGCCGTTCGAAAACAAGATCGAGTTTGTAGATGTTTCGTTCAGCTACTCCGACAAGCCTGTCCTCAAAAATGTAAATCTCGAAATACCAAAGGGTAAAATTGTTGCGCTTGTAGGACCGTCGGGGGTAGGAAAGTCAACCATCGCCGACCTGATACCCCGTTTTTATGAAGCGACAGAAGGGAAAATCCTCATCGACGGTGTGAACGTGAACAAGATCAGGATGGAATCTCTCCGCTCGTGCATGAGCTTCGTAACACAGGAGATTATCCTGTTCAACGACAGTATCTTTAATAACATAGCGCTCGGGTACCCCGACGCCGACAGGGAGAAGGTAATAGAAGCGGCGAAAGTAGCCAATGCACACGACTTCATCATGGAAACGGAAGACGGCTACGATACCATTATCGGCGACCGGGGAATCCGTCTTTCGGGGGGACAAAGACAAAGACTGAGCATTGCACGCGCGGTTTTTAAGAATCCTGCGATACTGATCCTTGACGAGGCCACTTCCGCATTGGATACCGAATCCGAAAAGTCGGTGCAGCTTGCGCTCAACAACCTTATGAAGGGTCGCACTACATTGGTGATCGCACACAGGCTGAGCACTATCAGGGAAGCCGACATAATCGTCGTTCTCCAGAACGGTGAGATCGTGGAACAGGGTAATCACTATGATCTCCTGGAACATCCGACCGGTATCTATCACAGGCTGACGGAGCTTCAGAAGATCGCCTAGCTTCGACTGCGCTCAGCTCCCCTAGGTTATTCGACTACGCTCGGTTGTCTAAAAAGTCCATTAACGAAAAATGGCGCCCAATAATATTTTGTGATCCTCTAAATGCCCCGCTAGGGGCATTATCCCAGACATTGCCAGGTTACCCTCGGCCTGGTGTCCCTAGCCATAGATAATTATATTATCCCAAACGTCATGGTCTGACATCCTACCTAAAATTTAATAGCTTTGCAGAAACGGTCTTAAATACTCTGAACCCTGTAAACAACTGAATTATGGAATACCCATTTCTTGGTTCTTCAAACCTGAACGTATCGGCCATCACTTTCGGCGCATGGGCAGCCGGCGGATGGATGTGGGGCGGAAATGAAGAGAAAGATGCGATCGAAGCCATCAGGGCTGCATACGATCACGGTGTTACCAGTATTGACACCGCCCCAGCTTACGGCCAGGGAACCAGCGAACGCATCGTCGGGAAGGCAATCAAAGGTATTTCCAGGGACAAGGTGCAGATTCTCACCAAATACGGCCTGCGCTGGGATACCACCAAAGGCACATTTCACTTCAAAAGCAGGGATAACGAAGGCCGCGATATCAACATGCATAAGTATGCCGGGCGGGAAAGTATCATAAAAGAGGTAGAAGACAGCCTTCGCCTGCTGGGAACGGATTATATCGACCTTTACCAGATCCACTGGCACGACCCCAGCACGCCGGTCCAGGAAACGATGGAAACGGTAGCCGAGCTGATCCGGCAGGGCAAAGTACGTCATGCGGGCGTCTGCAATTACGACGTCAGCCTGATGGAAGAAGCAGCAAAATACATCGACCTCGTATCCGACCAGGTTCCCTACAGCATGGTCAAAAGGGGGATTGAAAAAGAACTTGTCCCCTATTGCCTCAGGCATAACAAGTCCATTCTTGCCTACAGCCCGATGGAAAGAGGTCTCCTGTCCGGTAAAATCTTGCCGGGACATGTATTTTCCGAAGGAGATCACCGCGCTAACCTATACTACTTCAAGGATGCTAACCTCGTAAAGGTAAATGTCTTACTGGACAGGATAAAGCCGCTCGCAGACGAAAAAGGAGTTACGCTTTCACAACTCGTTTTGCGCTGGACACTGGAACAGCCCGGCATCACGGCACTGCTCGTCGGCGCCAGGAATGCAGCCCAGGCCGTTAGTAATGCCCGGGCAATAGAAGTATCCCTCTCGGAAGACGAGATCCGGTTTATTACCGGCCACCTCGATGAGCTTGTTTTAGACACCAGCCTATAAGTGGCGCAAATACACTCAACAGATCCCACAGCCAGCGGTTCCCGTCGATACGAGCCTCGCCGCAGTCGATTACCTTGCAGGAGTCGACCAGGCGTCGGTATAATCCGAAAGGAAAAAGAAACCTGCCTAACCGCTCATTCCTGAGCATAGAATACTCAAAATAAGTGTGGCCCCAGATCTCGACAATAAAAGAGTTATCGGCAATATCGAGCCTGCTACCATAGTTTTGACTGTAGATGGCCTGGATGGCTTCGACCAGTTGTCGTGTACGCGTGCCGGGATTCCCGCCAATGTATGTCAGCAGCTCTTCACTATTTTCTATCCTGACGACCCCCTGGCCGAAAATAACGGTAAGTTCCCGGCCTTCAAGCCTGATCGTCTTTTGCATAGCAGCGCCTTCCTGGAATTATCCTGCCGGTCACACTCCGGCAGACGCCATAAAAATAGGGTAGTTTATAAAAATAACCCACTCCTTAAGGAATCTGTTATTCATTTATAAACTACCCTATCACGGTAAACTACCCCGGTTTGAGGGTCAGCTAAGGGGTAAACTTCTCTATTTCACGTCCACTTGCCCGTATTCGATTACGGCAGGCTTAAAGTTGAAGTCCTGGTACCCGTGGTTGGTGATCACTACTACCAGGTCAAAAGAACCTTCGTTGGGGTAAGTGTAAGTACAATACCAGCCTTCAGACGACAAAGCCGTTTTCAGCCCTCTCGCCCCTACCAGCCCGTAGTCTGAATACAGGTCACTTCTGACCAGCACCGGGTTGTTGAACATATCGATCGAATCGGGAAAAGTCTGCCCGCCATCCGGACTTACTTTTTTCTTCATGATCTCCCGGGTACCTCCGGGCCATACGGAGCACATATCGGCGTCGGTATCCACCACAATTTTTACTACTGCACCCTTTTTAACTTCCGAGACCAACGAATCGTTACCATTGACATCGGTCATATACAGCTTGATCTCTTTCAGAGACGGCGCCCCTATATTGTCTTCCTTCAGGCAGGAAGAGCAAAGAGCTGCAAGGAAAGTGCAAATAAATAAAGTCTGAGAAATATTCTTTATCATGACAATTTCAAATTAATAACCTTTATTCTGGGGTAAAGTCTGATCTTTTTCGATTTCACCCACAGGGATGGGCAATATGAGCTGTTCCTCTGCGATTGGAGCGGAAATGGCGATGTTGTTATCATAGTCAACCACTGTCATCAACGATTTCGTAATGACCTCTATCGCCTTTCCGGTTCTTACAAGATCGAAATACCGGTGCCCCTCGAAAGCAAGCTCCATCCTCCTTTCGTGAAGGATCGCATCGATATCCAGTTCCGCAGCCGTAATGGCCGGCACTTTTGCCCTGGCACGGACCATATTAACATACTTAACGGCATCATCTTTCCGTCCGAGCACCATGAGTGCCTCGGCATACATCAGCAGCGCGTCGGCATACCGGGTAATAACCCAGTTGTTGTCGGTCCCGGTGTTGTTGTAAGCCCTCAGTTGTTCCTTTAGCGGACAGTGCTTGATCACCCATGCCTGGATGGGGATCGTACTGGAGGCAATATAGCCGGAGTCGATCGTAGTTTTGTAACGAACGGTTTCGCCGGTTTCTACAAATTCCCTCATCAGGTTGTGCTGTACCAGCAGGTTGGTGGCACCTGCTACTCCCCAGATCAGCCCTACGTCATTATTGACCCACCTGAACCAATAGCTGGGTTGCCCGGCGGCAATGTTGAAGTTGACTTCGAAAATCGACTCGGCATGAAACTTGTTGGTAGAAGCGAATACGTCGGAATACTCGGGCAACAGCGAATACTCACCCGCTTCCTTGTCTTCTATCAGGCGCTTCAGTGCCGCAGCGGCCTTGGTATGGTCATTCAGCGTAAGATAGACCTTTGCCAGCATCGTTAAAGCAGCACCTTTCGAAGCGCGGGCCTCCTCGCCTTTCAGATCGCTTTTCTTCAGCGCGTTGTTTGCAGCAAACTCCAGATCCGGCACGATCAGTTTGGAATAAACCTCGCTTACTGGTGTGCGGCCGATGCCAAAAGCGGTCGATAAGTCGGTAAACGCATGCTCAACCAACGGGACAGCGCCGTAAACACGAACCAGGTTGAAATAAGCCAGCGCACGAAGAAAAAGCGCCTCGGCCTTATAGACAGTAATAAGCTTCTCCTCGTCTGCATTTTTTGCCTGGTAGTTTTCGATAACCGCCAGCAATGCATTGCTATTGGCGATCATCTTGAAATTGTTGTTCCAGATATTCGGCTGCGAGTTGGCATTGGTCTTCTTGAAAGTCTGCCAGACCCCGGTCCGGAAACGATCCTTGCCGTCGTCACCCATCAGTTCCGGGATTAGCGGAAGGTCAGTCTGGTTATAAATACTCTGCAGCACTTTATAGCATCCGACCAGACCGGCCTTAACTTCAGCAGGGTTCCGGTAGAAACCACCGGGCGAAAGCGTATCTTCAGGCTGCCGGTCCAAAAAACTGTCGGAGCAGGCGCCCAGCAAAAAACAGGTTGATAATATCAGAAGTATCTTTTTCATAGGTGATTTAGAAAGACAGATTAACGCCAAACGAAACTGAACGGGACATCGGGTACGAGTCTCTGTTAATCCCCTGCGACAGCTGGTTATCGCCCTGAGCGTTAGCTTCGGGGTTGTAACCCGGGAACTTCGTAATGAACCACGCGTTCAGGATGGTAGTGTACAGACGTACCCTCGACAGGGTGAGCCGTTCGATCAGATGCGACGGCAGGGTATAACCCAGCGCAATGTTCTGAATATTGACAAACGTCCCTTTGTAAAGAAGGGTACCACTCAGGTTTGTCCCGTCGTACGACTTCCTGTTGGGCGCTGCATACTTCGCATCAGGCCTTTCGGGCGTCCAGTAGTTATTGTAATAGTCATAAATCGTGTTCATCCTTCCGTCGCCACGGCCAAAAATACCTTCCATCTGCCTCATCGAAACATCTCCGCCCTGGGTACCATTGATCTGGACTGTCAGGTCGAGGCCCTTATATTCAAAGGTGTTGGTCATCCCCCAGATGAAATCGGGAATAGCCGAACCGAGGATCGTATTGTCGCTGGCATCGATGATACCATCTCCATTGACATCGGCCAGCTTGGGCGTACCCGGGCTCGACCTGAACCTCCAGTCGGGGTTGCTTGCGTTGACGATAGGCGAAGTCTTGACATCCTCCCAGTCACGGTACGGCCCTTGGAACACTCCACCCCAGATACCGGAGATCGGCTTGCCCTCTGTAGTATAGGCATCGTTGTCGATCAAGGGTCTTTTATCCTTACCAATGTCAAGCACGCGGTTCCGGTAATACGACAGGTTAGCGCTGGTGGTCCACTTAAATTCTCCGACGAAGTTGCGTGAGTTGATGGAATACTCGTAACCCCTGTTCCGCATAGCGCCGATATTGGCCATATAAGATCCAAACCCTGTAATAATGGGCAGCGGCATATTGAACAGCATATTTTTCGTATGACGATAGAAATAGTCGATACTGAAGTTGATGCGGTTTCCGAACAGCTCAGCATCGATCCCGGCGCTCCAGTCGGTAGTTTCCTCCCAACCCAGCAAAGGGTTGGCTATTTTGCCCTCTGTATAAGCCGGTGCTACCGCAGATCCGGCGCCCAGCACATAAGCCGATGAGGTAAGCGTGGCCAGCGCCAGGTAATTTGGAATTCCGGCATTACCGATAATTCCCCATCCTCCGCGCAACTTCAGGTCGCCTACATACTTCCGGAACGGGTCGAAGAACCGCTCGTCGGATATCCTCCAGGCCGCCGATGTAGAAGGGAATACCCCCCATTTCCTGTCTGCCCCGAATTTGGATGATCCGTCGCGGCGTATACTACCCGTCACGTAATACTTCCCGGCATAGTTGTACATAATCCTTCCAAAGCTCCCGATCATGGTCTCGCTTGATCGGTTGGTACGCGCGTCGTTCTGGGCATTTACTATCGTAATACCCTGGTTGAGCGTGGGCAGGATGTCGGTCGGGTAATCATATTTGTTCATATAAGATGATTTGAGCATGATCTCCTCTGCCGAATACCCCGCAACAGCGCTGACAGAGTGCTTTCCGAACTCTCTCTGGTAAGTCAGGAAGTTCTGAGAGTTCCAGTAAAGACGGTTGAAACTCTCGTTGACCCCCTGAGATCTGGAAAACGTTGCGGACGTTGTCGGTACGGAGCTTGGGTTAAAGTAGTCCCTTTCCCTGTAGCGATATTCCGTATGCAGCTCGGAGCGGAATTTCAGCCCTTTGATAATATCGACTTCGCCGTAGAGCGTCGAAAGGTTTTTGAAATTGCGCCGCTTGTCCTGCTTCATGAACTGGTGGAGTGGGTTGATAAAAAACGCAAAGTTCCAGTCCCACGGGTCAAGGAGGGTGTTCCCATAAAATATCGGCTCACCATCGGCATTGGTGGGGTTCCAGAGGGGAGGCATCGCGACCGCGGTCCAGAACGGGTTATTGCCGCCTTCGATCACCGGGAGCACATTGGAGTTTTCAAAACTCGGCGCCAGCATCAGCCCGGCCCTGATCCGGTCCGTAAACTTCATGTCGACGTTTGCCCTGAACGAATACCGGGTGTAGTCGGAATTCATCACGATACCCGTCTGGTTAAAGATACCTCCTGAAACCATGTAGTTGACGTTATCGCCGCCGCCTGTTGCGGAAAGCTGAAGATCCGTCACTTTTCCAGTGCGCGTGATCACATCCTGCCAGTCGGTATTGTAAGGCATTTTATAGATGGTGTCTATGACCGTGATCCAGCGGGGAAACAGGTTACCGGGAGCGGCCATTCCCGGTGCATTGGCCGAATACAGCTCCCAGTTGCGTATCCTGAGGTCGTTCGGATCAGTCCATTTCCATCGTGGCAACTCTGGGTTGTCGGATGCGAAATTAGGATCTTCAAGCACATAGGCGTTGGCCCGGGCATCATCAATATACTGAAGAAAATCCTCCCGGTTCAAAACATCCATTTTATTGATCATCCGGTCAAAACCGGTGCTGGCGTTGATGCTGAGCGTCGGTTTACCTTTCTTTCCTTTCTTGGTCGTGATCATGATTACCCCGTTTGCAGCCTGGGTACCATAAATCGCACTTGACGACGCATCTTTCAATACTTCAATCGATTCGATATCCGCCACGTTAATGCTGTTCAGCGGGTTCTCGTTTTTGTCAAAGCCATCTTTCAGCGGAAATCCGTCTATCACGATCAGCGGGTTGTTGCTGGCGTTGATCGAGTTTACGCCCCTGATCCGTATGGTAGTCCCGCCGCCGGGAGCGGTATTGCTGTTCACTATGCGGACACCGGCCATTTTACCTGTCATGGCTGAAGCGAAGTTAGCCATCGGCTTGTCTTTCAGCTCCTTACTGGATACAGATGAGATGGCGGTGGATACATCCCTCTTTTTCTGGGTTCCGTAACCTACCACTACTATCTCTTCGAGCGCTTTTTGGTCGGTCTTAAGTGTAATATCCAGGGCAGTCCTGGTGCCGACCGTCTGCTCCTCCGAGACGTACCCGACGAAAGAATAGATCAGCACTGCGTCGTCGTCAGGAACGGTCAGCTCATAGTTCCCATCTACATCGGTTACCGTACCTTTCTGGGTTCCTTTAAGAATAATACTCACTCCCGGGAGCCCGTCGCCGTTCTCATCAGTGACCCGTCCTTTCAGGGTCCTGTCCGCCACTTCGGCATCTATTTGTTTTTCTATTGTATAGATGCCGGCGCCGGGATCGGAATCTATACTCAGCACGATTTTGTTTCTTACCACGCGATAAGTAACCTTATCCGGGCTGAACAGTTCATCTAATACTTCGGAAAGATTCTTATCCGTTACCGAAAATGTTACCTTCCTTTTCAGAGGAAGCGCTTTCGCGCCGTATACAAACTTGACGCCGGTCTTCGCTTCGATCACTGCCAATGCCGATTTGACATCGGTGCGTTCTATACGAACCGAAACCTTCTTCATCAGCAGCTCCTGGGCTTCAAGCCTGCTGGCGTATGTTGAAGCAGCCGAAACGAACAATATCGTGAGCTGCAGAACCGAAAGTTTCATAATAGTGCCTATCGGTGGTATGAACTTTTTCTTTTTTTTCATTAATTTGTTTTGTTAGATCTCTGACGATTTGACAAAAAGACTCCTTCTCTTCACGCGAGGTGAAGAGGCCTGGCAAGCATGTCGGGCGGGAGTTCCGGCCGGTGGTGCTGCAATCACTACCGGCTGGTTTTTAGGAACAGTGGTTATTCGGATAAATCTACTTCATAACTTATAGGATTGTTAGTTGTTGGGGAATACGCTAATAAAGTTCTAGTTAAGCATCGTTGTTGTTTTTATTTTTCCAGTATACTGCATACTCCTCCGGATAGGAGAATAGCATTACCGGTAATTTCATATTTTGCACCCATGATCGCGCAGATCAGCTCCATCTTGCCATATAAGTTATCCGACGACAGGTCGGCTGTAAGCTGGCAATCCAGGATGGAGTCATCGCTTACAGCGATAGACACCCCATAGGCTCTTTCGAGTTTCGCCAATATCCGGGATAATGGCGTTTCATCGAAATCAAAGGCTTCCGGCAGTGTAAATTCATCGGTTTTTTCTATCATCACCGGATTTTCAACCAGTCCGGTGATATAGTGTTGGCTGTTCCTGAAGAAGGTAACTTTTTCATTTGGTGTCAGCACCACCTTACCTTCCGACATATCACGCTTTCTGCGCTCTGTTCCGGGCACCCTTTCGACCATTACCTTTCCGCTAATAACAGCTACCTCGGTTCCTGCCTTCCCTGCGATGTTACGGACAGTGAAGCTTGTCCCCAGGACCCGGACCACTACCTCCCCGGCAAACGCAAAAAAGGGTCTGCCGGAGTCCTTCGCTACTTCAAACCGAACGTTTCCTTCCGTATAAACAGACCGACTATCGTTCGAAAACTGGTCCGGGTACTTCAGCTTACCGCCCGGCTCAAGAATAACACGGCTTCCGTCCGACAACAGAATGTCTTTATTTTGGCTCCCGGTATTATCTATAAAATGCCAGCCGGTTCCTCCGCTGACAGCCGGCTCCCAGGCAACAACTTCTTCTTCGTGCGGAAGCTGGTAAAGTAATACGCCGCCCGTCAGCAGAACCAGGCATACCGCCGTCTTAAAAATCAGGGATTTCCACCAAAACTTCGCTTCAGGTATGTCATGCTCCGGATCTCCCGAACCGGCAGTCTTTGAAAGAACTCCATCCCAAATTCTGCTCTTCACCCCCTTCCGGTCTGCTGCCGGTTCGGAATTGTATTTGAGTGCGTCATACCACGCATCCATCACCTCCTTTTTTTCTCCCGTCAGACTTCCTTCGGAATATTTCTTTAACAGTCTTAAAAATCCTTTAATACGCATATAAACCGGTCAGAAAAAAGCCGTCACTATTAAGTCGTTTCTATCGCCGATTTCAGCAAAGAGCAATAGAAATTATTAGATTATTTATAAGATAAAAACAAAAAAGCTTAAAATTCCCCTGTATAATCCAACGATAGGTTTTTACCTGAGACCGGTGTGAAGAAGGAGCAGCAAGAGGTATAACATGTAATCTTTTAAACAAACCCGTAAAATCCGCAGCGCCTGGGCGATATGGTAGGTAACGGTACGCTCGGGAACGTGCAGGGTTTCCGATATCTCCCTGACCGAGAACTGTTCCACCCGGCTAAGGCGGAATATTTCCTTGGTTTTCTCCGGTAAATCGTTTAATCCTGACTGAAAAGCTTCGCGCAGCTCCCGGTATGCGAGCTCTTCCTCTATATCCGGGTCACCGTATTCAATTGTAGCCCGAAGGACTGAGTCCTCGTGCTGCCTTCTGACCATCTGCGCCCGGACGTAATCGAGCACCTTGTATTTCACGGCCCGGAAAAGATAATGCTCCAGGTCGCCTATGACCAGCAGCTCTCTTCTTTCCCAGAGGTCCACAAAGATATCCTGGATGATCTCTTCTGCATTTTCGGCATAAGGCACCTTTCCGGCAGCAACCTTGTATAGCCTGTCCCAGTACTGATCATAAATTGCCTTAAACGCAACCTGATCTCCTCCCCTGAGCAGACGAAGTATAGTTTTTTCTGCTAAAGCCTCTTCCTGCATGTCACAAAATTCTTTTTATGCAAAATTGCCGACAAAGAATTATAAATACAACCCGGTAAAAGTGTAAATCCGAAATGACTGCTTTTATGCCGTCAGAAAGTTGTGAATCCTTGTCCGATTACGTAATTTGGCTAAACAAATAACCTCGCTGCTTTCCCTACCTATGACCTCATTCAACCGTCGTAAATTTCTTAATACCGGTATCATCACCGGATTAGCCACTCTTTCAGGAACCCGTGCCGGCGCTTCTTCGCGCCCGGGAGAAACCGAAATCGGGAAATCGAAGTGGGATCTCGATAGTCCGGCACTGTGCGTCGATCTTGACCGGATGGAGCGTAATATCAACACCGCACGCCAACGTTTGCAGGGAACAGGTATTGCGATCCGTCCTCATGCAAAAACCCATAAATGTCCCGCTATCGCAAAAATGCAGATAGCTGCCGGCGCAATAGGGATATGCACCGCAAAACTTTCGGAATCGGAGGTAATGCTGGAGAACGGGATTTCGAACGTACTGATGACCGGTGTCAACATCAGCATCCCGAAAGTCAGGAAGGCGATGGAGCTTCGTAAAAAACACAAAGGGTTTATCCAGGCCGTCGATAATCCGCAGAATGCCCGGGATCTCCAGGATGCTGCCAGGGCTGCAGGAATTATTGCCGACGTTGTAGTGGATATCGATGTGATACGGAGATCAGGTGTTCTGCCGGGGCAGCCGGCGCTTGAGCTGGCGCAACTGGTGGATAAGCTCCCTAACCTCAGGTTTCGCGGAATACTTGCCTATGACGGTGGGGTGCAGCATGTAAAAGGTTTCGAAAAAAGGAAAGAAAGGAACCGGGCGGGAATGGAACCGGCAGTTGTGTCGTATGAACTGATGAAAAAGTCGGGGCTCAATCTCGAAATATTCAGCGGGGGTGGTACCGGGACCTACAATATGATGGCCGACATCCCGGGTTTCACCGACGTACAGGTCGGGAGCTACGTTTTTATGGATCATCAATATATGATTATCGGCAGCGCGGCCAATGAAACGCTTTACGATGACTTTGAGCCGTCGCTCACCGTGATAACCACTATCATCAACAACAATTATGAAAAGCGCCTGATTACGGATGCCGGATCAAAAGCCATGACGCTGAACCAACCACCGGCTATTGTGACAGGAGAGCCGGATTTCCGCTACAGTGCGGGCTCGGACGAATACGGAACCATCACGTTTGAACAGGCTTCAAGAAGTTACAAAGTTGGCGACAAGCTGGAGGTCATTGTGCCGCATTGCGACCCTGTCGTTAATCTTTATGATCGAATCTACGGGATTCGTAATGGCAAGGTCGAGTCTGTTCTTCCCATACTCGCGAGAGGGAAGTCACAGTGATAGTTTTGACTGTCGTGAATCTAATATGCCTGAATTAATACTTCGGCAGGGATATTTAGCTTTTCATTCAGCCTGCGGATCATAGCAAGGCTCAGTTTTCTTTTACCGGAAAGGATTTCCGATTTACGCGAACGGGCACCCAATATACCCGATAGCTCCGCTTCAGACATATTCATCTGATCCAGCCTGAACCTGATAGCCTCCAGCGGATTGGGCGAAGGTACCGGATAATGTTCTTTCTCGTATTCCTTCACGAGGATAGAGAGGATTTCCAGCTCATCGGACTCTTTAGAATCCGGAGCTATATCTTTCTGCATTAGCATATAAACCCGCATCAACATATCCTCATACTGCTGTTCACTTTTTATCGGCTTTAACATAGCTCACTTTTTTTGCATTAATCCTGTCATATTCTTTATGCGTACCAAATACGGCAAAAAAGACACCAAATTGGTAACATTTATTCACAATTTCCGACAAACGCACTTCTAGTCGGGAACATTTTTCAGAAAATTCGCTTCCATATTTTTTTCAGAAATCATGTTTCCCGCGGGAATCTTCTTCCCGATTAAAAGTTCAGAACCGGTCAGCCCCCTGACACGGCTCTGAAAAAGAACATTTTTAACCTGATCAAAAGAATATCATGAAGCGAAAGATCTCTATTCTCGCGCTGGCGGGTCTGTCATTGCTTACAACCGCCTGCTTCGACGACATGTTCGGGCTTGTAGAGCCCATCGGCCCGTCTGTAACTACCGGCGAAATCACCAACGCCACACAAACTTCTTTTAAAATCTCGGGGACCATCTCTGACCCTGACTACAAAAACAAACGCCAGGAAAAGAAAAGCGGGCGGATAATCGAATACGGTTTTATATACGGCACTTCGGCTAATCACCACGAAGGGACAGTATTTAAAGCCGGCGACACCATCGCTACTTTCCCCCATACCTTCGAAAGAACCATTACCGGTCTGCGGGCCAATACCGCCTACAAGGTTTGGGCCTATGCCAAAACCGAAGCAGGTGTACTGGAAATCGGTAACGAAGCGGGGCAGCAAACTGCCGATTTTCCCATTCCTGTACCCAGTTTCTCCTGGACTTTCCTCAACGGCACCCGGGCGCCCGCACAAATCCAGTTCACTACGACCGACAATACCCCCGGAGCGCAATACCGGTGGGAATTCGGTAGCGAAGGCACCTCCACTCAAAAAAATCCGACGTTTACCTTTAATACCGGTGGAACCAAAAATGTGAAACTCACTATTACGGCCAACGGGAAAACAGCAGAACGGGTTTATACGGTGTCGATCGCCGCATCTTATAACAACGTCAGGATTTCACGAATACAACTATTGGCCGCCCCCGCAAAAAAACCAGACGGAAATGACTGGGATGGCTGGGATTTATTTAACTCAAGGTCACATTACCCTGATTTATTCGTTCAGGGATATGCCGCCTCCGCACAGCAATTTGTAACTGCAAATGTTTTCCGCGATGTATCTCCGGACCAGATAGTTGCCAACCAAATAGCCTGGAGCAGTTTTACACCACAAAAAACGTTCAGTCGCTCTGAATTTACCAACAGACTTTATCTATGGTTGTACGACTCTGACAATAATAGTCCGAATGTCAGCTCAAGCAAGAGAATGGGGGAAGCCAACCTCTTGTTTAGTGAACATGCAGGCAGCACCAGCAACCCCAAGTATCCCCCTTCTTTGACAATAGGCGGAAATGGGGCCGTCAGATACAAAGTTGACCTGATCTGGAGCGAATAATTCTCCCCTTCACCCCCTCGCCGGCCCAGGATATCCCGGGCCGGTGGGAGCTCCGGGGCAGCTATCTGAAAATCGAATACTCGCTCAAGTGGAAGATCCTGAAAACGACAACCCCAAAAACAGCCTACAGACCCGCCGTGCAGCCGGTCACGGTCGAATTTTACGACGATGGCCGGGTAATATTCGGGAACGAAACCGGTACCTACACCCAAAACGGCAGCCGTTTGATCATGGGAGTGGGTAGCCCGGATACCGACGGGTTTGATTTCCTGCTCGGCGACGGGGAGCTCACACTCCTGACAAGAAACCTCGCAGCAGGGTTGTCGAAGGAAGACGCCAGGGCCAAAGCTATTCTGCTGGCCAACCAGATGGATCTATACGATCAGTTCCCCAATTTGAATGAAACAGATGACGTATACAGGATACAGTTTGGGATGATATTTGATTACAAAGGACTG
Source organism: uncultured Cytophagales bacterium (assembly GCA_964559125.1). GTDB lineage: Bacteria > Bacteroidota > Bacteroidia > Cytophagales > Spirosomataceae > Ravibacter. Next base: position 169,995 of record CAZLGW010000005.1, on the reverse strand, counting down.
TTGCCTTCGGTAGAATCAGCTCCCCGGGGGCCAGCCAAAGGGGATATACCCGAATAAAACGACCGACCGCAAAATGATACCCGTTTTTATTATCAGCCATATAACGCGCCCCGTACTGAAATGGCTGGCAGCTACGCTCCTGGTAGTTCTCTCCTTCACCCCCTCCCCTGCACAGGATCTCATGGGCCGGTGGGAGCTGAAGGGCACCTATCTCGAAATAGGCTACACACAGGTATGGAAGTGGAAGGTCGCCAGAGTCAGAAGCCCAAAAACCCGGTTCAAAGCATCGGATGTGCGTACACAACTGGAATTTTACAACGACGGCAGGGTGAAACTGGGCGATGAATGGAGTACCTATTCCATCGATGGAAACCAGATCATTACCCGTCTGCCCGGGCTCGATCCGGACGGCTGCAGCTTTCAGCTCGGAGACAACGGGCTGACCCTATGGCTTCATAACCAGGCAGAAGGGCTCAGCAAAAGACAGGCGAAAGAATACGCTATCATAGTAGCCCAAAAAACAGGGCTCTATGACCAGTTCAGCGACCTTCCGGCAACCGATGAGGTGTACTCGATACGTTTAGGGCTGGCTTTTGAATACGAGGGAGAGGTAGCCGGGCAGGCTGAGCGGTAAGGGCATTTAGAATTCAGTTTATAACTATTTAAAATCAAACTTTTTATTATGAAAACGAAGTATTTTTTCTCAGTACTGTTGCTGGCAGTAAGTATCTTATTTACATCATGCTGCAAGGACAAAGTAGAACCGAATCCACTTGAAAATGTAATGGGGGTATATAAGGGCAGCGTCGCTGACGGCGCCCTCATTTACTCGAATATTCAGGCAAACATTACCGTAGAAAAAGACTATGACGGCAAAAGCTTCATTAAATCGGTGGGATTGTCGGGGCCAAACTATCAATTGGTACTTACAAGACCGAACAGCGAGGTAACGTATATCGGCAAGCGAGGAAATACCACCTATAGTGTAACTGCGTACGATGTCAGCGTCAGCGGCGGTACGCTGAATGTAAAGGGAACCAGCGGCTCCACCAATTCGGCATTCAGCTTTACGGGGGCGAAGGAATGAGAAAAAATATTCTTAGAGAAGGATAATCAACAGCAATCAAACACAAGAATTACAATCAAACCTCTACAAAAATGAAAACACTACCTTTCATCGTGGCAAAACTTTGCCTGTTCACTATTTTGACCACCGGCATCCAGGCACAAAATCTGCCGGCCGGCCAGGAGGCTTCAGATCTGACAGAGGCGATAGTCCTCGAAAAACCCGAAGTATCTAACGAAGACGTAATCGTAGCGGGCGACGCCAACCCTTCCGTGCCGGTTTTCAATGCAGAACCGGCTGCCCCGGAAATCTCCCGGGCAGCGGTTGACAGACCGGCAACGCTCCTAATCAGGCAACCCACATCTGCCCCGGAAATATTGCGTATTCAAACCAATCCTTCGGTGCAGAAAAGAAACGGCCTGATCATGGCAGGAGTCGGGGTAGCGGCGATAGTCTTCGGAGCCGTTACTTACTCTATGTTAAACAAGGACCATAAAGATTACAAGAATATTATTGCAGACGCTGAAGGATTACCCTCTTACGCCTCGCCGGGAATCTATGTCTCAGGCGGAGCGGCGGTAGCCGGCCTGGGATTGTCGCTAGCTTCGATACCTAAACTTCTAAAGGGGAGGTAATTACGGGAGAATACCATACTTTCAAAAAACCAGAAGACCACGTACCTGTAAAAATAGTGGTCTTCTGGTTTTGTTTTTCATCCTGGCGGGCATGCTACAGGGCTATTGCGTGCTAATTTTCAATACCTCTTCTCTGTACTCATCGCTAAACCAAGCGATTCTGCTTTTGAAGGGCCTGGATCTGGTATTCGGGTGATAGAAAAGTTGGGTAGATAGATAAGCACCTAACCTCACGTTCCGCAGGATACTTGCCTGCGACGGAGGGGTGCAGCATGTAAAGGGATCACAGCCCGGTTTTCGTAATCCGCTCGGTGAGCACTTTCGTATCGCCGTTCGTGACTGAAAGAATGTATACACCTGGAGAGAGGCTTCCTATGTCGATAGAGACGCTATTTCCTGTAGTGCGGCCTGTAGCCACCAGCCGCCCGGCGGTATCGTAGAGGTGGAAAGCCTCTCCGCCGGACAACCCGCTGACAGTCATTTGGTCGACGACAGGATTAGGCCCGAAGCGGATACGGCTTCCTTCCCATTTTACGCCGCGAACAGCGCTGTAGGTATAGCGGCCGTCAACGTCCAGCTGTTTCAACCGGTAATAGATCTGATTTGATGATGGAATGCTGTTCCCCGGTAGCTGATCCATAAAAGTGTAGGTTTCAAGCATCCTGCTTTCGCCTTTGGCTTTAACTTTTCCGATCCCTTCCCAGGTTTTAGCATCGGCGCTGCGCTCGATGTCGAAGTGAGAGGCATTTATTTCTTCGGTGGTCTTCCAGCTAAGCTGTACGCCGGTTTCCTGTTTCTTCGCTGTGAAATCCACCAGGTGCACAGGCAGGGGCGAGGCGTCAAAGTCTTCAATACTCACGATACTCCAGCTACCCCGGGCGTCCAGCGCCCGGACGAACAACTTGTGTGGTCCGACATCGAGGCCGTCGATATCTGCGTTGAAAACGACGTCGTACACGTTGCCATTAAGGGTAAAAGGCACCTCCGTACCAGCTCCGAAACCTGGATCCGTATCCACGAAATACTCCACCTTCACAATATCGGGAAGCGTGTTAGCCAGAAGATAGTCTTTGTAAAAAAGAGAGCTATGCACCACGCTCCAGGCGCCGGTTACGTCCTTCGCACGGATGAACAGGCGATGCAGGCCCTCAGTGAGGCCGCCGAGGGTAGCGCCGGGTACCTGGAAGGCCAGCGGGCTGCCGGGAGAATAGCCTGGTACTTCCGTGGCAGCCCCAAAGCCGGGATCAGTATCGACAAAATACTCGATGCGCACAATGGCTGCCGGGGAGGACGACAGGAAATTGTCCTTGTAGAAAAGTGAGCCATGCACCACGCTCCAGGCGCCGGTTGCGTCCTTCGCACGGATGAACAGGCGATGTAATCCATCGGCAAGGACGTCAAGGGTAGCACCGGGCACCTGGAAGGCCAGCGGGCTACCGGGTGAATAGCCTGGTACTTCCGTGGCAGCCCCAAAGCCGGGATCAGTGTCCACAAAGTACTCGATGCGCACAATGGCTGCCGGGGAGGACGACAGGAAATTGTCCTTGTAGAAAAGGGATCCGTGCACCACGCTCCAGGCGCCGGTTGCGTCCTTTGCCCGGATGAGCAGGCGATGCAGGCCCTCAGTGAGGCCGCCGAGGGTAGCGCCGGGCACCTGGAAGGCCAGCGGGCTGCCGGGGGAGTAGCCTGGCACTTCCGTGGCAGCCCCAAAACCAGGGTCGGTATCGATAAAATACTCGATGCGCGTAATGTCCTGGGCATATACCGTCGCTAATCCCGGGCAGAGCCCGAGCAAAAGGAATAGCTTTTTCATAACAGGTTGTTTGGGTGGCCCATTAATTGTTGCCGCGCAGCGTAATCGTCACCTGGAGCGGCACGGAGGCGTTTCCAGCCCCGCTGGTAGTTACCGTGGTAATGATGGGCACGGGCGGCAGCGTAGAAAGCGTATAGGGGGTAATCCCGCTGAAGGCGCCTACATCCGAACCGCCCGTACCGATGCCCTTGGCGGGCGATTCATCGGCCAATTGAAAGTCAGCGTCCCAACCTGTACTTTGCGGATTTGCCACTCTGAATATGACCCCGGGGGCATCTGTATAAACATTACCGTTTCCATCGGGGTTAGGGCTTGGAAGCGTAGTATAGCTGGCAGCCATAAGGTTGTTGCTAAAGCTACTGCTCGGATTGGACCCAATGTAATTCGGAACAGTGGTGTATCCCGGATGAAACAGGATATTATTGACAATGGTGGATGCCTGACAGTTCGAAATAACAATGCTGTTGTTCCAATAAATTGAATTGTTCGTGATCAGAGAATTTTGGAGATTAACAACGCCAGTCAGGATGATGTTGTTTTTTAGTGTAGTACTTACTCCGCTGGAAGAGTTACCATTTCCGGTGATATGGGACATGTAATTTCCCTGGATCAATATACCGGAGGTATTATTATTTAACTGGAGGGTATTACCCAAACGATTCCTTTTGATCTGTATGCCGTTAGCGTCGGTAATTGTCAGCGAGCTGCTCAACTGCAGTCCGGTGACAGTGCTGTTATCGCTCCCTGCGGCGAACGTAAGGAAGGTCACGAGGCTCGTGGCCTTCTGGGCGGGAGTGTTGGGGTTGAGTGCAAGAAAATTGCCGTTTCCGATAAAATGCAGGGTTTTATCAACGGTAGCGCCGGCATGGGCCGTCACAGTCGGCTCGATGTAGATGATGTCGCCGTTGTCCGCCGCTTCGACAGCGCCCGCGATGGTGGCATAAGTGTTGACGCCGGCCGCCGCCCCGGGCAGGTTGTTCACCCGATGGATCGTCTGGGCAAAGGAAGAGATCACCAGGAAGACCGCCACTGCGGATAGGGATAGGATTCGTAACATGATGGTAACGTTTTAGATTTACATAGTTGAATAATCAGAAAAACAATAAATCAATGCCCCGTTTTCGCAATCCGTTCGGTGAGCACTTTCGTATCGCCATTTGTGATAGAAAGAATGTATACGCCCGGAGGGAGGCTTCCCATGTCGATAGCAGCGCTATTTCCGGTGGCATGACCGGTAGCCACCGTCCGCCCGGCGATATCGTAGAGGTGGAAAACCTCCCCGTCGGACAACCCACTGACGGTCATCTGGTCGACGACAGGATTAGGCCCGAATCGGATACGGCTCCCTTCCCATTTTACGCTGCGGACAGCGCTGTAGGTATAGCGGCCGTCAACGTCGAGCTGTTTCAACCTGTAATAGATAGGATGATCCGATGATGTGGCGCTGTTCCCCGGTAGCTGATCCATAAAAGTGTAGCTTTCAAGCATCCTGCTTTCGCCTTTGGCTTTTACTTTTCCGATCTTCTCCCATTTTTTAGCATCGGCGCTGCGCTCGATTTCGAAGTGGGAGGCATTTACTTCTTCGGTGGTTTTCCAGCTAAGCTGTACACCGGTTTCCTGCTTCCGGGCCGTAAACGACACGAGTGTAACCGGCAGGGCGCCTTCCGGCAGGAGCGCGATGCTTCCGCTGCTGAAGCTGTTGACCACAAACTCCACATAGTGCATACCCTGGAAGGTACCGGGCCGGAAGCGGGTAAGCGATGCCGGGCCGGTAGTAATAGCATACTGGGCATACTGCTCCGCACCGGCATCGTACGGGTCGCTGCCCTCGACCTTATAGATCCCGAGGGTATTGATGTTGATCCCGTCGCCAAGCTGGTTCAGGTCCTGCTGGTCGTAGAAGAACCGCACGGTACGGGTACCGGAGGGCGCTCCCCCTGCCGCTGTCCAGCTCCTGCGGATCACCTTCACCTGGTCATAATCCGTTCCGAAGGGCTCGGTCAGAGTCGTAATGTCATCATTGAGCCCGCCGGTTACGGTCAGGGCCGGATCGGCGTTGTTCACCGCCAGGACCAGTTCGCCGGTTTCTTCCTCGTAATAGTATACCCAGTCGCCGGCATCGAGGGCATCGGGGGCGCTGTGGACACCAGTCTCGGTGGCCAGCACAAAACCCAGGTTTTCGTACGCACCCATATCAGGCTTTCCTTGCCGGACGCGCGGGGCGAGGGAGGGATCATTGAACACCAGGAGTAAATATCCCTTGATGGCGCTAAAGTCGACCTGGGGAAATCCGAAAACTGTTTGAACAGTGATCCCAAGGGCCGCGTTGACGGCGGGTGAAGCCAACTGTAGCCTCAGGCCGTCGTCGACGGTACCCCAGTCCCCGTCATCGCCGATAGGCGAGTTCTCGTCCACAAACAGCGGGTCTGTATCGATATTGCCTTCCCCGGCAAAGCCCCCTTGTATGAGGTTGCGGGTTACCTGCACCGTGCCGTTACTCGTATTGACCAACCCGGGATTGCCCGCGTTGGCCCCTCCGGTATTGTTCCACAGGATATTGCCTTCCATCGTCAGGTTGCCGGTGCCCCGGTTCAGTACCCCGCCTGTGGCATCGTCATGGCCGGTAGCCTGGTTGCCGAAAAACGTGCACTGGCTTATCAGGGCCGTACTGTTGGTACTGTTAATGATCGCTCCGCCGTGCGCCTCGTCGGTGCCGGTCGACACATTCCCAATGAACAGGGAACTTGTCGCAGTGAGGGTATTGGAGTTCGTGCCGACACTGTATATTGCGCCGCCCCGCCTGGCCGTATTGCCGGTAAAAACAGACCAATGCAGGCTCGCGGAGATTGATCCGCCCGTATTTGTAACCGCGCCTCCGGAGCCTTCCTCAGCCGTGTTGTCCTGGAAAATACAGCCTATCGCCCGGACGCTGCAGTTGTTGCCGACCGTAAGAGCCCCGCCATGGCTTCCGGTCCCTTCGACGGTGTTCCCGGTGAAAGTACTGTGGTATAGGTTGTGAGAGGGTGAGCCTTCGCGGCTGATACAAACGACTGCGCCTCCGGAACCGGGTAAATCTCCGACGGATTTTGCCTTATTGCCGGTAAAGGTGCAGTCGGAAAGGCCGGTGATGGTCGTATAAGTATTTGCATTGATGGCGCCCCCCTGCGCCGCTTCGTTCTGTGTGAAAGTACTGGTAGAGATGTTAAGGACGCTTCGGGTCTGAGACGAGATGGAGGGGGAGAAGGTGAGAATTGCACCGCCAAGGCGGTTTAGCGCTTTGTTGCCTGTAAAAGAAGCATCGGCAACCAACAAGCCGCAAACGACGGCGTAGATAGCGCCGCCTCCGTGGACTTCTTCCGTATTTCCGCCCGTAATAATATTCCCGGTGAAGGCAGATTGATAGACCCTGAGTTCGAAGTAACGGTTTGTAACCGCAGATGTGTATATCGCACCGCCGCCGCTTACAGCCAGGTTTTCCGTAAAAATACAATTATTGACCGTCAGGAAGTTGACGCCGCCAGTACCGGTAAGATAATTCGAGGAGGAATTGACGACATACAGCCCTCCCCCAAGGGTACGGTCGAAGTCATAAGATGCCCCTGTAAGCTTTCCTTCACCGTCCGCATTCCCGCCCGTGACGGTGAAGCCGTCGAACGTCACGCCTGTTGGCAAGGACGACACAACTCGCGCCAGGTTATGGCCTGTGACCACATGATAGGTATTGTCGCTACGGGTGGCAATATCGGATCCGTCGTTGTCGTTGAGGTCTCCGCTGAGGATGGTCGGCCCCTCGGAGTTGAACAATCTAGCTCCCAGCGTAGCCTCGGTACCGGCAAAGCCGCCATAGAGCGATACCCCTACCTTGAGCGCAAAGGCCCTGTCACGCGGGTCTACGCTCGTGCTGCCAGGGGGAGGCGCCGAGGGCTTGTAGGTACCCGAGGCCACGAAGATGACGTCTCCGCTGACAGCGTTTGTAAGGGCCGTATGCAGGTCGGTGTAGGCATGTTGCCAGGTGGTGCCGTTGTTGTCGCCGGTAGCGCCGGCTTTCACAAAAATGGTAGCCGCGCGTACCGAAAGCGAAAACCCGCAGCACAGGGCCAAAAGCAGTCCCCGCCGTACCGGAGTACGGCGGAACGCACCTGGTATGGAGATATTGAAAGTAGAAGTTTTCTTCATGATCAATGAAAAATTAAAAGCATTGTCCTTACTCAAAATTCCGGACTTCACCAGCGGGGATCAATACCGGGATTTAGGGTTTTTTTCACACCAAAAAATACCTGAATGGAGGTAGTGCATCTCTTGCCCGGATTGCTTAAGTTTCTGTTTTGATCGGTAACCCCTATGGATTTTCCTCTTGCAATAGCCCGGCATTTACCTAAAGCAATGATTTTTTATTGCCTGCTGGCTTGTATGGTGCCGGCAATGACGCAGGCGCAGGTATCCCGCACCGCTCTCGACAGCCTGCGCGAGGCGCTTCGCCAGGCGCCCGACGATACGACACGCGCCCGGGTCCTGTTTTCGTTGGGAGAGGAGCACTGGTTCAACCGGCAGATTCCCGAAGCGTTGCCTTTCCTACAGCAGTGCATCAGCTTGTCGGACAGCATCGGGTATTACGCCGATGCCTGCAACGCCAGGATCCTGGCTGCGCATATTTACATACGTATCGAACAACTGGACACAGGCTTTTCCTTTCTGAATGATGCAATGAAATGCGCAACTACCCACGGGCAGCCCGATGAGGTCGCCAAGGTATATGGAGCGTTGGGCATGCTGCACTTCCTGCTGGGCGATCATCCCAAGGCCATCTCCTATTCGCTGGAAGCAATAAAAGGCTATGAAGTCAGTGAAAGGCAGGAGATCAGGGACCTGGCCATATTCGAACTGATACAAACGGGCAAAATCATGGAGGAACAGCTGCAGCTCGGTAAAGCCCTCGGCTATTACCAGAAAGCGCTCGATAAAGCGGAAGACCGGGGAATTCGTTACCTTATCAATGTTCCCACGCTACATATTGCCCACCTCTACCGCAAGCAGCACGATTACGAAAACGCTATCCGGATGTACCACAAAACGCTGGAGCTGGACAAGATGGAAGGCATCACGGAAATGACCATTGAGAGCCTTTCGGGCATGGGGCTGATAGCCGTTCAAAAAAAGCAGTTTCCCCGCGCCATTTCCTTTTTCCGGTCGGCCAGAAACTATGCAATCAGTCGCAACATGCTCATTTCCGCCGACCTGTATACCTTCCAGCTTGGCAACGCCTACCTGAAAGCCAACCAGGTAGATTCCGCCGCTCATTATTTCGCCGAAGCCCTCCAAAGGGCCTCTTTCCAGAACGACCTTGTCACCCGGGCAGATGCCGTAAAAGGCCTTGCACAGGTAGCCGCCCGGACGGGGGATTTCAGGAAAGCCTTCGAGTTACAGCAAAAAGCAGCCTCACTGACCGACTCAATCTATAGAAGGGAAAAAATAAGGACGGTAAACAACCTGGAGATCCTGCATGCCACCGCACAAAAAGAAATTGAAATAGCCGGTTTGAAGGAAGCCAACCTGCACCAGCAGCGCCAGGTAGGACGGCAGCACCGGTTATTGCTTACTGCCGGCATTATCGCCCCCGCTTTCTGCCTGATCCTGTGGCTCCTGTACAGGTATGCCCGTCAGAAAAAAATCATTGCCGAAAAGGAGAAGACGATCGCAGAGGAACGGATAAAATTCCTGGAAGGACAACAGCAGTTGCTGTCCCTCCAGGCTATGGTCAACGGTCAGGAAATGGAGCGCAGCCGCATGGCGCGCGACCTGCACGACAGCCTAGGCGGGCTGTTTTCTACCCTGAAAATGTATCTCGGGAGCCTCAGGCACGAAATGGGATCACTGCGTAGCAATGAAACATTCGCCAGGAGCTACGCGCTCGTCGATACGGCAGCGGAAGAGATACGGCGGATCGCCCACAACATGATCCCGGAAGTGCTCATGAAGCTGGGGCTGATACAGGCAGTAAGGGACCTTTGCGCAGGCATCAGCGCAGGCGGCTCGGTGCAGATAAGGATGCAGGCCTACGGTATGGAACGCCCCGCTTTAAGCAAGAACAGCGAAATCATGGTATACCGTATCGTCCAGGAGCTTTTAAGCAATATTATAAAGCATTCCCGGGCCGGCAAAGCCATTGTGCAGTTCAACCTGGAAGGCAGCCGGCTCATGATCACCGTCGAAGACTACGGCATCGGCTTCGATCCGGACAAGGCAGCCCTCAAACGTAATGCCGGCCTGGACACCGTAAGGAGCAGGGTAAATTACCTCAACGGCAGTATGACCGTAGAGTCAACCCCCGACGTCGGTACCACCGTCATGATCGATTTTACCATCGGAAACCAGCAGGAACCTTCTTTAATGCTATGATACGACTCATGATCATCGACGACCATCCTCTTGTAGCGGGTGGGATAGCTATGATGCTGAAAGATGAGCCCGGCCTGCTGATTGCCGAAAATGTGACGACCGCCGCCAAGGCTCTTTCTTACCTGTCCGAAAACACGCCCGACGTTATTCTGCTCGATCTTAACCTGCCCGACATGGACGGCATGCGGCTATGCGGCGAGATACGTAAAACCAACAGCACCTCCAGGATCATCGCCCTGACCAGCACGAACGAATCTTCCATTATCGCCCAGTTTTTAAAGTTCGGAGGCAATGGCTACCTGCTCAAAAACATGGAACGCGAAGAGCTGCTCTCTGCCGTAAGCCAGGTATTGAAAGGGAAGACATACCTCAGCACGGCAGCCGGTGAAAAGCTCCTGGAGCAATTCACGGGCGTCGATGCGGCCATCGGGGCGGTCCCCGTTCTGACGCGCCGCGAAAAAGAGGTGCTGACGCTGCTGGACAAAGGCCTCACCGGTCCGCAGATCGCCGAAACCCTGTTTATCAGCCACTATACCGTCGAAACCCATCGTAAGAACCTGATGCAAAAGCTGAATGTCAACAATCTTCAGCAGCTCTTGAGGATATCAAGGGAGTACCGGCTGTTAGGTTGAGCGGCTTACTTCGCCGCTACTTCCAGGCGCTGCTTATCAGCCTCCAGACGGCTTCTCAGCTCGCTATAGTCAACATCCTGCAGCGCGATACCTTTGTCGATTGCGATAGACGCGGCCGTTGCGGCGCTTTGTCCCAGGATCATAAATACGGGCTCCATGCGGATAGACCCGAAAGCGATATGCGAACTTGAAAGACAGATCGGAACCAGCAGGTTCTGAATTTCTTCCTTTTTCGGGATAAGAGCGCCGTATGAGATCTTATAGGGCTGCGGTACTTTCACGCCTATGTCCCCTTCGTTCTGCACATACCCGTCGTCCTTGATATAACGCTGGATATTGTGCGAATCGAGAGTGTACGAGCCCATTCCTACAGGGTCGTTTACGTCTTTTTTGCCCAATACCTCATGTTCGGTCATGACCGACCTGCCGATCATTCTGCGGGCTTCGCGGATATACAGTTGGTGCGGCCAGTTGCCGTTATCGGTAAATTCATCTTTAGGAAGTCCCCATGCATTAAATTGTTCCTGAACATCTTTCGGGATACGCGGATCGTTGGCGATGAAATACATCAGGCCTTTCTGATAGCTTTCATGCTCCTTGATAATTTCCTTTCTTCTCTCGTAGGTAGCGTCCGGATAGTCGTAGTTCATCCCGATATTATCCGTACTGAAAGGGCCGTGGTTGTTGGTATCGGTCTTCCTGTTGGGTATCACATCGAACTTCTGGAACGTCTCCCTCCAGCCGCTGTCGTATACCCTGACGAGCAGCTCATATTGCGTGGAATCGTAATCGGCGGGCCGTGGGAAAGGAATGCGGTTGTCGGGGTGATTGCTCAGGCACATCCTGAAACAATACGCCTGTACTTTATTATCGCCCTCTCCTTTTACACCGGGATGTTCCGTCGAAATCCTGGGCAGTACCCCGCTGGAAGGATCACCGGGAATCTTGTAAGGGCTTATATCGGCAGCAAACCAGTGCTTGTGGTGCAGCACGCCTACCTGGATTCCGTTCCATTCCTCTCCGTAAACACTGTTGGCCTCACGGCCCACATGGTAGCTAATCCCGGCGGCAGCCATCAGGTCGCCTTCATAAGTTGCGTCGATGAAAGTTTTCCCGCGGAAAGTTTTTGTGCTCAGGGTCGTAATAGAGACGATCCGGCCGTCTTTCACTTCAACGCCTGTTTCCCGGTTCAGCCATTCGTCGCGGTATACTTTGATCCCAAGCTCCTTCACCCAATCGTCGTATACTTTCTCGGCAACATGCGGCTCAAACGTCCACATGGTCTGGTCGGCCTCATTCATCGCCTTAGTCCCCTGTCCTTTATTGTCAAATTCGTCTTTCTTCTGCCACTTCCAGGTTTCGTCTTTCTGGTATTCCTTATAAACCCTGTTGTAAAACTCCCGGGCAAGCCCGCCGATAGAGCCGGTATTACCTGAATCGGTAAAACCGAGACCTCCCGAGGTCAGCCCTCCCAGATGGATATCCGGCGAAACCATTATCACCGATTTATCCATTTTAGCCGCCTGGATCGCAGCTATAACAGCGGCTGAAGTCCCGCCGTAAACAATAATATCCGCATCTGTTTCCTCTGTTCCGGACGGCTTTGGCGTACACGAAAATACGGTGGTTGCAAACAACGCCATCGTTAGGAATAATCTATACATCGTTTTATATAATTAGGTTTAGAACTGGCAATTCCGGCAGCATATGATCATTTCGCAGCTATCTTCCAGATAACGGCATCGGCGATTACTCTCCCCGTAGCCCCTTCCGTGCTGTACTCGACATAAGGCCGGGTTCCCTTCGTAACTTTTACCGATGTAAGCCGGTGCCACTTGCCGCTGGTCTGTCCTTCAATCTTAATGGCAGCTTTATCGATCACGTGAGACTCCACGTTGCTACCATCTGAAACTCTCACGGTCGTCAGGTCGGAAATATCCGGAAACATCGAAAAATAGACATACACATCATATTCGCCTTCATCGATTGATGACGGGGTAAACCGGACAGTCCCTTCGCTTCCGGCCTGCGCCTCAAGAGCCGAAGGTCCGTACACGCCCCTCTTTACCGGTCGCCATTCCCCTGTAACCATAACACCTGAGCCGTCATTGTCATCTACAACGATCTCAGCAGGCGATCCGTCAGCCAGCGGATTCTCTTTTAATTCTTTCTGCAACGCCTTTACATCGACATCATGGACAGCGGTTCCGGCATCGATAGCCATAGAAGCAGCTACCGCCGCCGACTGCCCCAATACCATAAATACCGGCTCCATACGGATAGAGCCAAAGGCGATGTGGGAAGAAGACAGCCCCACCGGCACCAGGAGGTTGGAACACTGCTCTCTTTTGGGTAACAATGCACGATAGGAAATAGGATACGGAGGAAAACCACCCACTTCAACATTCCCTTCATTTTTTACCATCCCGTTTACGACAATCCGCTGCGTATTGTGGCTATCCATCGTATAGGCAGCCATTCCCACCCCGTCCTCGACTATCTCCTCGCTGCGGCAATTTCGCTCCGTCATGACGTACTCCCCGACAAGCCTTCTCCCTTCCCTGACATAGATCTGCGGGGTCCAGTGGCCGTTGCCGACGTACTCGTCTTTAGGGTAACCCCAGTTGGCAACGGAATTACGGAGCGTATCCGGTAGGCGCGGGTCTGTCTTCATGAAGTAAAGCAGCCCCTTTGTATAGTCGTAATGCTCATCGTATATCTTTTTACGCTCTTCATGTGAAGCTTCGGCCCAGCTGTGGCTATACCCGATCATATCGGTTGAAAACCCTCCGCGGTTATTGATATCGGTCTTTCTCTTCGGCATCCGGCTCCAGATAAAATACTGGTTGATAGCCCGCATGGTGGGTTGGGCCTCTATCAGGCGGACCAAAAGCTCGTATTTGGTTGAATCGTAGCTTTCCGGACGTGTGATCGGCACCTGGTTCTCTACGCTGTCGGTGAGGCAAATTCTGAAATTATAGGCCTGCACCAGCTTGTCTCCCGCCCCGGTCGGCGATGCACCGGCATCGCTAATCCCCCAGAGCAGGCCGCTGGCCGGATCTCCCGGAACTTTATACGGATTGACCCCATCGGGAAACTGGTGATATCCCGACTGCTTATGATATTCGGGAAGCTGGAACCCGCTTAGCGTTTCATTATAAACAGAATTGTCTTCCCTCCCCACGAAATATGAAACACCCGCCAACGGCATCAGGTCACCCTCATATGTAGCATCTATAAAAACCTTTCCCCTGATGGTCCGTTCAGCGCCGGGATCTCCCAACGTATTCACAATCGTAACCGACTCTATAGCCGTGCCGTTTTTCTCCGCACGGGCGATCCGCTTGTTGACGATTATCGGGACATCCGCTTTTTTCAGGTATTCACGAAATAGCTTTTCCGCCTCTTTGGGTTCGAATGTCCACTGCTCGAAAGTTCCGTACACTTTGCCGAGCTTCCTGTAAAATTCCCGGCTGATACCCGTAACGGCATGTTTATTCCCTATATCAGTCTGTCCGAGCCCGCCCGATGTCAGTCCGCCGATATGCTCATTCGGATTGATAATCACTACCGATTTACCCATTTGCTTCCCGGTATAGGCCGCAATCACCCCGGCTGAAGTGGCGCCATAGATCACGATATCGTAGTCGTCGGGCGAATCGGAAGAGCCGCAATCAGAGAGTGTGAAGCACAAAAACACCAGGAGCAATCCGTAAATCCCTTTTTTTTTCATGACGTTCGTGAAGAGTTAAAATTAATATGCGTTCTGTTAAGTGGGTATTACCCCTTCGGGGTTACATTATTATTTCAATTGATTTACAATAACTATAGACAACAACATTTGCTACGGGATTGGCTTCCAGATGAGGGCATCTGCCACGACTACTTTTGAATCCCCTTTCCCCAGCACCTTAACGGCACATTCTTCTCCTGCCGTGAGCTTATATTTCCCAAGCGAAACCCAATCGCCGGAGGGCAGACCCAACTCCCTCACTTCACTTGTCCTGACAACAACCTCCTTTTCTTCCCCTCCTGCATTTACAAAGACGGTAATTTCAGGACTTACCCGCTGGAAATTCGAAAAGTACATGAATATTTCATACTCGCCGCCGGTTTTGATCTCCGGGCTGTACCTGACATAGCTCCCTGCATCCGGATGCGCCGCGATTGAGAGGTGGCTTCTACCATAACCTCCCCGTGCTTCTTTCCACTCACCCGATATCTGCACCCAATCCGGATGATCATTGTCCACCAGTATCTCGGGAGTACTTCCGTCAGCCAGTGGATTGATCCTCAACTCCTCCTGCAAAGCCCTGACATCGACGTCATGAACCGTCTGCCCACCATCTATCGCCATCACCGCCGCCGTAGCGGCCGACTGCCCCAGCACCATAAACACCGGCTCCATACGGATAGAGCCGAAGGCGATGTGAGATGCAGATACGCAAACGGGTACCAGCAGGTTTTTACACTCTCCTTTTTTAGGGATGATCGACCGGTAGGAAATAGGATACGGTATGCCCAGACCTACCTGTACATCTCCCTCATTTTTCACCATGCCGTTCACAACAATACGCTGGCAGTTATGTGAGTCCATACCATAGGCGGCCATTCCGACCCCGTCTTCGACCACTTGTCTGCCCTGGCAATGCGCCTGTGTCATCACCACATCGCTTACCATTCTGCGGGCCTCACGTACGTAGAGCTGGGGCGAAAACCCGCCGTATTCCATAAATTCATCCTTGGTATAGCCCCAGGTCTGCATATCCTTCCTGACGTGTTCGGGTACACGCTCATCGCTGGCCATGAAGTAGAGAAGCCCTTTGGTATAATCCACATGTTCCTTCCAGATCCTCTTCCTGGTTTCGTAGTCGCCTTCCGGGTAATCGTAGTTAGCACCGATCATATCGGTCGAGAAACCTCCGAAATTATTAAAATCCGTCTTCCCGTTCGGCATTTCCTTTACCAGGTAATTACCCAAATGGTTGACGATCACCCGCCCGTTTGCCAGGGTATCCCTGGTGAAACTGCTGCGGATCGTAGTCCAGGTTTCTTTTTCGAGTATCCTGAGCAAAAGCTCGTAACGCTCCGGATCGTAATTTTCCGGCTCGGTAAAGGGAATACGGTTATCCGGGTCCTGAGTAAGACACAGCCTGAAATTGTAGGCCTGTATTTTCCTGTCGCCTGCACCGGTAGCATCAGGCTTTTCATCGGACACCCCCCAAACCAGGCCGCTTTCCGGTTTGCCGCGCTCTTTATAAGGATCCACGCCATCGGGCAACTGGTGGTAAAGAGAAAGCTGCACCCCGTTGTACGTTTCCCCGTATTGTTCGTTACTCTCCCGTCCGTAGGTATAGCTCACACCTGCCTTCACCATCAGATCGCCCTCGTAGGTCGCATCGATAAACATTTTAGCTTTCACTTTCCGATCGGTAGCCGCATCGGGGCTGTCTGAATTTTCGACTACGATCGCCCTGATCCATCCGTCTTCCATTTCCACATCCTTCAGCCGTCTGGACTTCACGATTTCGAGGTCGGCTTTCCTGATATAGTCGTCGTATACCTTTTGCGCTACGTGCGGCTCAAAGGTCCATTGCTCAAATTTCCCGTAGTACGCTCCTATCCTGCGGTAGAAATCTTTGGCGATACCGGTAACAGCATATTTATTACCGATATCCGTAGCGCCAAGCCCGCCGGTAGTGAGTCCTCCGAGATGAGTTCCCGGCTCTATGACAAGCACCGATTTCCCCAGTTGCTTTGCAGTATAGCCGACTATGATACCTGCCGACGTCCCGCCATAAACTACAATGTCATATTCATCTTTTGAGCTTTTACCTGAACAGCCTGTCATAAACCATAGCACCAGTATGGCGGTAAAAAGGGAAAGGGGTAATCTCATGTATGTTTAAATTTGACTAATCATTTTTTGAGTGTACTTTTCTGTTGAGCAATTTCCCGGCAAAAAACTCAATTTACCTATTCAGGTCTTAAATATCACGATAAAAAGACTTCGTCATGACAGAAATCTTCAAAAAGCTACCTAATTTTCCTACTCAATCTGAAAACCGGCGATCACCCGCGTCGCCCAAGCAGGGGAGGATATGAAGTACTTTCGGGTTCGTTTGATCTTATTTCTGGGTCTGCTGTATTCCACCCGCCCGCCGAGTGTCAGGGCTCAGGAAGATACTTCCGGCCTGCCGAAGATCCACCTCGATATGCGCGGCGTCCTCTCCCAGGGAAAGCTGCTCAGGATGGGCGGAGCAAGCGTAGGATGGGAATGGGGCGTAAAGAGAGATGAGGCCACACTGGGGTATTACTGGACAGGGAAACGGGGAAGGCAAGATATCAGCGGCCTGCCGGAAATGCCTTTTACATTTCCCCCCGCCGAAACCGAAGCAGATATCAGGTTTGTAAACGCCGGATACTGGCTGACCATTACCAACCGGAAACGGTGGAAGCTTTCCACTCCGCTTGAGGTAGGCATAGGACGGGCCAGGTTTTCCCAAAATGCAGGCGACATGGTAGAAAATGAGGAAATACGACGCCTTCGCTTGTTCCCCCTTCAGGCTGCCATTTATGGAGAGTGGAAGGCTACCCGGTGGCTCGGAACCGGATTACAGGCCGGATACCGCCACTATATTACCGCAGAAGGAGGAAACGCGCTGAAACAACTGAACGGTCCGTATTACAGGTTCAGGCTACTGTTATATATGCAGACATTCTATGACTGGCGAAACCATCTCTTCAGGGGAGAACCACTCCCAAGCCCTTTTTATCCCCGGCAGCCCTGAACCGCCATGGAAACCAATATGAACAGAAAATTTGCAGTATCAGTATATTTACTATTTTTATCCCGGGAAACATCATCTCATCGCCTCATTTTCACATCGTCTCATTTTCCTATGAAACAATTCACCTTTTCGATCATATTCCTTTTTTCCCTTTTGTCAGGGTATGCCGTTACTGCGCAAAACCAGAAAGGCCCTCTTTTCAAGGGAGAAATAGGCCTGCAGACCTACACTTTCAGAAACAGCTTTCCACAGGGAGTAGAAGCTACCCTCGACACGATCAAATCGCTGGGATTCGTAGAGCTGGAGGCAAATCCTCCCAAAGGAGTGAGCCACGAAGATTTCCGGAAAATGTGTGATGCAAGGGGCCTGAAGATCGTTGCGACAGGTGCGGGTTACGAAGAGCTCGTCAAAGATCCGATGCAGGTAGTAAAAAATGCAAGGATACTGGGCTCATCGTTTGTAATGGTAGCCTGGATTCCGCACAAACCCCCGTTTAAGCTCGACGACGCCATGCGCGCGGCAGAAGATTTCAACAAGGCCGGGAAAGTACTGAAAGAAAATGGGATAACGTTTTGCTATCATAATCATGGCTACGAATTCATCCCGCACGGCGCCGGGACGCTGTTCGATTATATCGTTGAAAATACAAACCCCGAATATGTTTCATTCGAGCTGGATGTGCTATGGGCCATTCATCCGGGAGCCGATCCCGTGGCACTTCTGAAAAAATACGGCAGCCGCTTTAAGCTCATGCACCTGAAAGACCTGAGAAAAGGCGTAAAAGGCGACTATTCGGGCGGGACTCCCACCACCAACGACGTAACGATCGGTACCGGCCAGGCGAAGTTCCCGGCTATCATCAGAGCAGCGCAGGAGGCCGGGATAAAGCACTATTTCATAGAAGACGAAAGCTCCGTCTTTATGCAGCAAGTGCCGAAATCGGTAGCTTATCTTAAGGGTTTGAAGTAGAGGGGGGAGACGTAGGGTCGGCGGTATGAGTTAAAACATTTCTCATGGCATTGGCCTTCCCTCTTTTTCCGAAACCCCAGATCAGCAGCCCGGTCCCGGCGGGAGCAAAACCCAGGTGAGAAATCACCAGCCCGACAGCTCCGCCGAGCCGTGACCAGGCGTCGTTACTATGGTATTCCGAAACGGCCATTACATTGGTGGCTACCGCTACGCCTGTCAGAATTCCGCCGGCAATCAGACCCAGCTTTGCATAATTCCGCGTCTTCCTTTCGAGCGTAACCAATTCATCGAAAGTATATGACTCCAGCGGCTTATTACGATCATAACCCGTTGCGGCGGGGATTCCCAGATCCCCGATCAGAATCCCTGCTTCCAGTCCGTTCAGATGAAAAGCGTTGTTAAAACCCAGGTAGGTTCCACCGCTTATTCCTATCACCCTGTTAATACGGTAGACCAGGTTAATTTTTGAACCCAGGCCCAGGCTTTTCCCGTTGTATTCCCATATATCCGGCTCCCCGGTCATGGTAGCCCTCACCCAATGGGTATTCCTGTAACTGCCAAACGACGGGCCAAGACCTACCTGGAGGCTGAACTTCTCTTTGGGCAGTTCAAACTGCCTGATCAATCTTACGGTGGTCAGGCTTTCTTTGAACGACGCCCCCGAAATGTCGATGCCAGGGCGCCCGAACTGGTCTCGATCTCTCACAAAATCGGCGCCTACACCCCAGCCGCCTCTGAAAATAAGTCCGCCCGTAAAATTCATATAAACCGGCCCGAAAGCAAATATGGGCCCGCCCCCGGCAAAAAATGACTGTACCGCCTTATCCTCCTGTTTTTCCAGGCTGTCTGCCTGAGCGTATGCCTGGCGGCAAAAGCCCGCTATACCCATTAATATCAAAGTGAACCGAAAGTATGTGTACATAAAAATGTCCTTTAATCCCTGGCTCCTACACGATTTCACTTTATATTCCTACTTTTAAAGGTCTGATATTTTTCAAAATCTTCCCGTTATTTGCAGTAGCTTCGATAAATATTAACATTATCCCGTTCTTTTCCTAATCAGTTCAGCAAATAGCCATGAGCGATCAGAAATCGGCTGACAGCTTTTATACATAATGAAATCGCAAACCTTTTCATGGTCCCTTTTTGAGCAGGCGCCGATCGTGGGTATTCTCAGGAATATTGATCCTGCATCCATTTACCAGTTATTGCCCGGGTACCAGGCTGCCGGGCTTACCACGCTGGAAATTACGATGAATACACCCGGGGCCACTTCCATAATTGAAACGCTGAACAGCCGGTATGGCGACCGGTTAAACATCGGAGCCGGAACGGTGAAAGACCTGTATGATCTCGAATCGGCGCTGAAAGCGGGAGCCACGTTCATTGTGACGCCCATCCTGGACGAGCAGGTCATTAAAGAATGCGTACACCTGGACATACCGGTTTTCCCGGGCGCCTATACACCTACTGAAATTTACCGTGCCTGGCATCTCGGAGCTTCTCTTGTAAAGGTATTCCCGGCGACGTCTCTTGGTGCCGGCTATTTCAAAGACGTGCTGGCGCCGCTCAGCGACATTAAGCTGATGCCTACCGGCGGAGTATCGCTTGAGACTATCCCCGGTTTTCACAAGGCAGGCGCTGTTGCCTATGGCATAGGCGGCCCGCTGTTTGACAAGGAGCTGATCAGGCAAGAGGATTGGGAAGGGCTGACAAGACATTTCAGGGAATTCAGCTCCCTGGTGAGGGAGTTACGGGAAGAGTGAGTAGCGCTGAAATCTCGGCAGGGACGTAACATCCGACTCGCTGATGTACCGTCCCTGCGGGCTTAATACGAATAGTAAGTTTGTCTGATACCTGGGTTAATAACCCTGGTTTTGATCGATATGCGGGGTAACATCTCTTACCGGCTGTGGTATGGGATACAGGTACTGATCTCTGTTTTTTATGTTGGCGCTCATTCCGTATTTCCCGAGAAAAGCCTTCATTACATCCAGTGCGCGATCCGTGCGTACGAGGTCAAACCACCTGAGGTTTTCGAAGCATAGCTCGTGCCTCCTCTCATTTTCCATCCAGAGCCTGTAGGCCTGTTGGTCGGGAACGTCGGCAGCGGTTTTCGACGCCAGTCCTGCCCTTTCCCTGACCTGGTTCAATATCCGGAATGCCTCTCCGTCGGGAGAATACCCCAGCTCATTGAGCGCTTCCGCATACATCATGAGCACGTCGGTGTAGCTCAGCGCGATCCAGTCGACATCCCAGTCGTTTGCGGCTACTACCGGGCCATTCTGGTATTTGCGACAGGTAGGTAAGGTGGTAATGATCTCTCCCGACTTATGGAGCCACGACGACCTGATTGCTACATCCTTCCGGAGGTCGCCTTCTTCGAAGCTATCCACCAGGTCTTCGGAGAGAAAAAGGTTGAAAGGGCTTCCGCCAAAAGATAATCCACCCTGCGCTTCGGAGACGGGCGCGATGTCGTTTGACGCATTCCGGGTAGGGAAAGGATTCCCGTGCCCGCTGACCCCGGCCTTGAACTGAATCGAAAAAACCTGCTGCTTGCCTCCTTCCTTCTCGAACCTGTAGATATCTTCATAGCTCGCAAAAAACTCAAATTGCCCCGAGTCGATCAGTTCCTTAAAGGTATCCCTGGCCAATCCCCATTCATCCTTCTTCAGGGGATACCCACTTCTGAAGATGTACACTTTACCCAGGTAGCCTTTTGCCGCCCATTTGGTGGCCCTACCTTTGTTTGCGTTGTCGTATGCTGCCGGCAGCAAATCTGAAGCTGCTTTAAGGTCGCTTACGATCAGGTCGTATACCTGTTCAACCGAGGCCCTGGGTACAGTCTGGCTTTCGCTGATCGAGAGAGAAGTGGTTACCAGCGGCACACCACCAAAGAAACGGACCAGGTCGAAATACAACACGGCGCGTGCAAACCTGGCCTCACCGGCATACTGGTTTCTTTTATCTGTGCTCATTTCTATGTTGTCGATCTGCTCCAGAATGCGGTTACAACGATTGATATTGGTATAGTAGGTCGACCAGGTAGAATTCAATACAGGCAAAATAGAAGTCTCCTGGAAACGACTGATCGGCCCGTCGTCGTAGGCGGTTCCCTGGAAAGTATTGTCGCTCCTGGACTCGGTCAGCATATAAGACGCCTGGGAAGTCACCCATACACTCCGTAATCCGCTATACAAGGCGATTGCTGCCTGATCGAAATGGGTTTCCGTCTTATAGAAACCTTCCACACTCTTTGATGAGACCGGGACCAGATCGAGCTGGTTACAGCCTGCCGTTAATACGACGGCAAACAGGAAAATATATATTTTATGTACCATGGCTATCTCAGAATTTAATGTTTAGGCCTAAAGTATATGTTCTGGCGAGCGGATAAGTCGCGTCGAAATCCACTCCGGGTCTTGTATTTCCGTTTGACCATGTACCTGTCTGGGGATTTCTGTAGTAGTGGTCATGCATCCATACATTGTCCACACTCGTATAGATACGAAGGGCTGTAATTCCAGGGATTTTCTCAATCATGCCTTCCGGGATCTTATATCCGAGGGATACGGTCCGGAGTCTCACGAAAGCTGCGCTCCTGATCCAGAAGGTAGAAGGAGTAGTAAGATTGGCAGTCACCGCCGCCCTGGGTACCCATCCGTTTCCCGGATCCTCGGGCGAACGCCAGCGCTCCCGCCAGTAGCCATCCACGTTACCCCTAGACTGACCATGCTGCCCGATCGCCGCATTGAGAAGCTTATTTCCCCATTGACCGTCCGCAAACAACGTCAGGTCAAATCCTTTATAGGCGAACGAATGCTGCATTCCCCAGAACACCTTCGGATGATTGCTACCCACGATCGTCCGGTCGTCTTCGTTGATGACACCGTCGCCGTTGACATCCTTGTACTTAATATCTCCTACATTCTGAACCCTGTAGTGAGGATGTGTGTCCAGATCATTCTGATCCCGGAATACGCCGTCCTGGACAAAAGCAAAATAGCTTCCTATCGGCTCGCCGATCTTCGTAATGGTCGTAAATCCATCTCCGGTGGTGTATATGGGAGCGCCGCCCGGGCCAAGTTCAAGGACTTTGTTCCGATTGTGCGATATATTAAACGATGAAGTCCATTTAAGGGCCCCGGTCGTGTTGAGAGTGGTCAGCTCTGCCTCAAGACCTGTATTACGGATAGCGCCGATATTCATCAATGTAGAAGAGAATCCCGATACGGCCGGAATCGGGACATTCAGCAACAGATCCCGTGTATCTGAAATATAGTAGTCGAGGGAAACACTTACCCGGTTGTTTAATAATCCCAGGTCGAGGCCGGCGTCAAAAGTGTAGGTTCTTTCCCATCCCAGCATCCTGTTACTGAACGAGCCCGGGCCAAAACCCGATACTACGCCCTGGCTTGCTCCCAACACATAATTCAACCCGGCAAGCGTACCTATGGAAGCATAATCCCCGATATTATTGTTTCCTGCCACACCGTAGCTTGCCCTGAGCTTCAGCTCGCTTACAGCCTTGATATCCTGCATAAATTGCTCCTCCGAAAGTCTCCATCCTACCGATGCAGCGGGGAACCACCCCCACTTGTTATCGGCTCCAAACCGGGAGCTGCCGTCTCTCCTTATGCTGGCCGAGAACAGGTATTTATCCTTAAAAGAGGTATTGATCCTTCCAAGAAACGACAACAATGCCCACTCGGTAGCGCTGGAAGATCCACTTTGCAGGATAGTCCCCATATTGAGCGTAGTAATCTCATCGTCCGGGAACCCCGCCTTAGCCAGGCTTGTGTTAACCAGCTTGTCCTGCTGGTAGGTAAACCCCGCAAGCGCATTAAAACTCCAGTCCTGCTTATTCAGATCATACGTAAGTGTGTTTTCATTAAGCAGGTTTTCCCTGGTAGCGGTAGATACATTTCCCACATGTCCTACTCCCCGGTTGATGTTGTCGGGCTTAAAAAACTGGGTAAGGTTAGACAGGTAATCTCCTCCAAACGATGTTCTGAAGTTCAGACCCGGTGCTACCCGGATCGTAGCGTACATATTTGCCCGGATATTCCTGCTATTGATCTTATTGGTCAATTCAGTGGCCAGCGCTATGGGGTTCAGATAGAACGCAGCGTGGTAAGGATAGTATCCGCCTTTCTGTGTCTGCTGTTCAAGGCCGACAATAGGGGCCACCCTGGCCGAACGGCTTACCGGTCCCTGGTTCCCGTCCCCATCCGAATCGTTCCGGTCCATAGAAGTGGCTGATAAATTCAGACCTATATTCACGTTCTTCCCCAGTTTGGTTTCCACATTGGCGCGGAAAGCCAGCCTTTTATAGTCGGAGCCTAAAATGATCCCTTTCTGGTCAAAATAATTTCCCGAAACGAAGTAGCTGACCGATTCATTGGCGCCTGAGGCCGACAGTTGGTAGTTCTGTACCGGCGCCGATCGTGAAATCAGCTCCTGCCAGTCGTGATCCGGGAAAGATTTCGGGTCGGTAAGCCACAACGGGTCGATCCAGTAATTGGCATTGGATCTTACCGAGTTCGGGTCGTCTGCCTTCCCTCCCTGTAACATCCAGGTGTTGTTCCGCTCCTCGATGGCAAATTCGATGTATTCGTCCCGGTTGAGCACATCCACTTTGCTGAACCTTTCCTGGATACCGTAGTAGGTGTCCAGCTGGAGGACCGGTTTCCCGGTTTTTCCTGATCTGGTAGTAATGAGCACCACGCCATTGGAGCCCCTCGACCCGTAGATAGCCGCGGAAGCCGCATCTTTCAGTACTTCAATCGATTCGATATCGTTGGGATTGATATTATCGAGCCCGCTGTTGATCGGGTAGCCGTCTACGACATACAAAGGTGCCGTAGAATTATTGATAGAACCCACTCCCCTTACCTTCACGGCAAGGCCCCTTCCGGGGGCACCGCTCACTTCCTGTACCTGCACACCGGCCAGCTTCCCGGCCATTGCCTGGTCGATCCTGCTGATTGGCCGTTCATCGATATCCGAAGCTTTCACCTTCGAAATGGAGCTCGTGACCTGGGTGCTCTTTTGCGTTCCGTAACCGATCACTGTCAGCTCTCCCAGGCTCTTGGTGTCTTCTGTCATCAGGATATCGATAACAGTGCGGTTACCTACGGGAATTTCTTGTGTGACAAACCCGATGAAGGAGAAGATAAGCACCGCATCCCCGGAAACATTCAAACTGAAGCTTCCTCTGGCGTCGGTTACTGTTCCGTTAGTAGTACCTTTTTCTACAATGTTTACACCAGGGAGCGGTTCGCCGCTCTCGGCATTGACCACTCTTCCGGTGATTTCTCTCTGGCTCTGGGCAACGGAAACCGGTATTTCCGCCCGGCCGTCCGTTGGTGCCGTTTGAAACAGGCAGAAGAGCAAGATAATCCCGATGGCCTTTGGCAGACGCGAATGAAGCCTGCCGGTAGCAGCCGGTATTGTTTTTTTCATAATTTTGGCGATTAGTAAATTATAAGACTTCGTTTTACGGGTTTTAGTGAAGGAGCTGTTGGCGCAGCTCCTTTTTTTATTTATATCTGATTTCGTTCATAGGCAAGGGGTAGCGTTTTACAACTTACTTTCCAGATCTTTCCACGGAATCACCGACAGGTAGATGGCGGATTTCCCCTCATGGCTCGAATAGTAGGACATCCAAAGCTTGCCGTCTTTCAGGACGAAGCCAGGATAGCTCGTATCTCCTCCTGACGGCAATTCATACAGGCGCTTAAAAATACCTTTAGAGTCAACTGACAACAGCACCGTGGCTGTTCCCTCCCGTGAACCGGGGCGCTGCATCTCCAGCTCCCTGGTTCCCACGAGCCACCTGTCACCGTCAAGGGGCAGCAGGTTAGGTCCACCCATCGAATGGTCTATCGGAACAAGGGAGAACTTATTGTAAGGTGCCGGAGAAAATGCAAGAAACCCGGAGAGCGAGATACCGCCTGCGTTCCTGATCACCATTACCATGCTGTTGTCTTCCCTGAAACGTATCGTCGCTTCGCAGCCTTCAGCGGTAGGGTTAAAGTTATCACTGACCTGATCATAGTTAATACCGTCCTTTGTACTATACAAGATCAGTTTACGATTCTTAGTATCTACTTTTCCACTGGACGGATCTGTTTTGCAGATATTGGCTGCGACATACCCTGTACCGTCCTTCCAGGTAATCCTGAAAAACCAGTTGTTACCCGGGATACCGCGAACCCTCATGGGCTTTGTCCATTTTGATCCGTCTTCTGAAAACAGGACCCTGGTATGCCATTCCACCAGGTTTTTTCCGTCGTAGTCCGACCCGCCGCACGTCACCATGAGCCTTCCGTCGGGCATAACAGACAACTTAGGGTCCCGGAGATCGATACCTACCTCCTTTATCACGGCAAGATCTGTCCATTTTACACCGTCAGGAGACTGGATGATCCGGATACGCCCATCCGCATTCTCGCCGGGCGCTGCGTGAACCGGCGAATGTCCTTCTCCTTCCCGAAAAGCGCATAAAAACTGATCCTTGTACCAGATTAGATCGGTAAAAGCGCTATGGTTTGCCTTGTCCCATATCTTGACTGACGGAAGCAACTCCGGTTCAGCGTCCGCATTGTCAAAGTAGGATAAGGGGATACGCGAAATATAGATCGAGCTTTTACCTTCATGCGAGGAATAATAAGATACCCAAAGATTGCCATCGAGTATGACCATGCCCGGATAGCTGTTATCCCCGGAAGAAGGGAAGCTCAGAACTTTCCGGAATTTGCCATCCGGATTCCCCAAAAACAAAGCCGTATAAACGTCGCCTTCATAGACCCTTGTCCCCATGATCATTTTCTGACTATCCGTGAAAACAAAATTGGGGCCGCCGAGGCGTACATCCATTTTACTGTATTCCCAGGTGGTAAACGGCGCATTGCTTCGGGCCAGCACACCCATTTGGTCGGCAGTTTCTCTGCGAATGATCACATGCATGGTCCCGTTTTTGTCAAATCGTATCGTCGCTTCGTTAGGAAAACCGTCCAGGTCTATTTTAGATACTTTTTCAAAGCTTCTGCCATCCCTGGTTTTAAGCAGGTACATTGCGGTAGGCCCCCTTCTCTCTTCCGGGCCAATCTGATAATCAATGGTATAACCAACGCCATCATGCCAGGTAACCCGCCAGAGCCAATCTCCCCACGATACAATGGAGGGGTCGACCTTAACTTCTTCCGGTATGGAGAAGTTTCCGCCTTTCTTATCCGAAAACGATACCTGGGGTTTCCGCCCTTCCAGCTTTCCGTTTCGGTAAATAGAACCTCCCATGATCACCATAATCGTGCCTTTTGGCGTAATAGAAAGCTTAGGGTCACGGAGGTCTATCCCTTCTTTTCTAAGGTCTGCCACGCTGGTCCAATTACTGCCGTCAGTCGAACGCAGGATCCTGACGGTTCCGTCACCACTCGTGGTACCGGGAATATGGCCCGTCCCTTCCCGGAAAGAACAGTAAAAAGCGCCTTTGAAGTAGAGCAGATCGGTGAAAGCGCTATGCTGTGCGCTATCCCATATCTTCCTGATCTGCATCCCGTCGACTGTTTGAGCAGAGAGGTCACCAAAGCCGGAAAACAGTACGATCAGGAAACCTGTAAGGGTTATTTTCTGTCTGGTAAATTTTATCATAGGTATCGTTTATTTGAGTTGGCGCTTTTCACGACTGTACTGTTTCATATTGACCGGTCAGCAGCTCAAAAAGCCCGGCTTCTTTCAGCTCCTCTTCGAGCAACTGCATCTCTTTACTGCTGAGATTCCGCAACGGAGTCCTGCACGGTCCGCAGTCTATCCCGGCCAGCTTCAGGATCGCCTTCCCTCCGACAATGGCGTTCACATATTTCAGCATAATATCTATCAGCTTTATAGAAACGCGCTGGTGCCGGCGGGCCGCTTCGAGGTCATTCTGAGCATAAGTTTCCATAATAGCCGTATACACCTCCGGAGCAAAATTGTAAGTAGTCCCGATTCCTCCCTTAATACCGAGAACCAGGCCGTTTAGCAGGATTTCATCATGACCGTGAAGAACATCGAAACGGCCGTTTTCCAGGGCAATACACTGGTGCATATCCATAAAATCGGTATAAGTGTATTTGACCCCGGCCAGGTTGGGAATAACCGCGCTTCCTTTCTGCAACAGCTTGTGTACCTTCAGGTGCGCCCCTGTCGCCACCGGCAGATGATAATAGTAAAAAGGCAGGTATGATGCGCTCGCAGCTACCTGCCTGCAATAGTCCGTCATCACGTCTACGTCGGATGTCGACAGGAAAGGCGGCGCCATACACGCTATCGCATCAGCCCCTATCTCTGCCGCATGGGCAGCCAGTTCCCTGCTCATCTCCACGCTCGTACTTCCTACATGCACTATCAAAGGCAGATCTGCGCCTGCCTGCGCCTTCCAGGCTTCGGCCATTTTCATCCTTTCAGGGTTGCTCATCAAAACCCCTTCTCCGGAGGAACCGTTTACAAACACGCCCGAGATTCCCCGGCGCCTGAGCATAGATGCATATTCCGGTATGATATCCGGGTTAACCGAACCATCCTCACGGAATGGCGTAAAAACAGCCGTAATTAAGCCTTCAAGCTTTTTGAAATGTTGCATGTCCGAGTTATCTGTCGTTATTTATTGCGTCCCAGATGAGAATGATTGATGTAGTCGATATAAGCGACCAGGTGATCCTCCATTGCTTTCTGGTAACCTTCCACATCCCTTGCCTCCAGGTAGGGAATAATGTCCTTGTGCCTGATAAACCTTCCTTTGCCGCGTCGCTCCCGGTTGAAGAGGTCGAAGTCATCGTAATTCTCGTTCACGTATTTAAACACCGGCAGCAGGGTATCCAGGAAATCCAGCATTACCCTGTTCTTCGATATCCGGTAAAGCTTCGAATGGAAAGCCCTCTCCATCTCTATATCCACCTTCAGACTGTCTATCGTGCTCTCCCGGGCCACTATTGTTTTCAACTCCTCTATATCCTCATCTGTGATATTATGAATGATCATTTTTGCACAGCCTATCTCCAGTGAGACCCGCATACCCAGCAAGTCGATGATCGTCTCCCTGCTTAGCATAAAAGGGTTTACAACCTTTTTAAAACTGAACATGACATTGGGCTGCGACACCACAATCCCTCTTTTTTTGCGGCTTTCAATGATTCCCAGCATACGCAAACGGCTCAAAGCCTCCCTTACGACATTTCTTCCTACATCGTATTTCTCCGAAAGCTCCTTTTCGTTCAGCATCTCTGCCCCCGAACCCAGTTGGTTGTCGCGGATCTCCTGTATGATCCTGCTTTCCACCCAATCCACCAGTGTCCTGCTCTTAAAATCTGTCTCCATTTCTAAATAGTATATATCCTAAATATGGTATATGTCCTACAATATTAAATACAATGATGCTCAAATGCAAGAAAACATGCTATAATTTTACCGGAAAATTACATTAAGCTCTTCAAAACCCTCCCGGCGGAAGGCCGCTCGGTACTCTCTCAGGAGTCGTTTTTTCGAATGAATCATCGTTCAGGACATTCATAAATTCGATGATCCTCGAAATATCCTTGAAGTTTACGGTCATCTCTTTAACAAGTTCGTCCATCTGCTCCGGCCTGATATGGGGGTTCCGGAGCTTCCCGCCGGCTATATCTTCGTAAAACTCCATTACCTGCTTCAGGGTGGTAAATTTTCCGCTGTGCATATAGGGCGCCGTATAGCGCAAATTCCTTAGAGTCGGGGTACGGAAAGTAAAATCATGATCAGCCCCTGTATCGGGATCTTTATGATTTTCTGAATCGGGGGCGCCCAGGGCATGCAGCTTAAAATCTGAAAACATCGGCCCGCTGTGACACTTAGCGCATCCGGAAGTGAGAAAAAGGTTCAGGCCGTCTTTTTCGCTTGTAGAAAGGGCGCTGCTATCACCTCTCATATATTGGTCGAACCTCGTATTGCCCCCTACCAGGGTCCTCTCGAAAGATGCAATCGCCTTGGCCACATTTTCGGCGGTCACAGGCTGCTTTTCTCCGGGAAATGCGTTTTCAAACAGCATGACATACTCCTTTATCTCTGCCAGCCTCCGTACAACTTCTCCAACTATCTCTTCCTCGGCGAAATCATGCCCCCGCATCTCTTCCAGAGTCCTGATCGGGAAAAGCGCCTGCTCCTCCAACCCCTTCGCACGCAAATCCCAGAACATAGGGGCCGAAGCCGGATCGTAATGTCCTGAATTGGCAATACCGTTAAAAGCCGCATTTAATACCGACTGGGAATTTCTCTTTGTGAAAGGAATATTGTTAGGTTCCCGAAACCGTCTTTTGCTCCCTGTTCCCCTACCGTTAACACCGATCGACGTTTCGAGGAATTCGGCATATCCAAAGTCAGGCTGATGACAGGTTGCACAGGCTACATCCTTATTCCCGGACAATATGGGGTCAAAAAACAGCAGCCTCCCCAGTTCAGTTTTTTCGGGTGTCGCAGGATTATCAGGCGGGTGGATCACCTCCAGCGGGAGCGCACCCAGCACAGCGATCGTCTCGGTGACCTTTTTCTTCTTTTTCCCGGCAGGCTTCCGCTCCTGAGTACAGGCCCACTGAAAAAGGAAAATAACTGCTGTCACCACTAATATTAGGCGGCAGTGCGCTGATCTCATCTTATCCGGCTGTAATTAGTTCTGTTTTTTCCAGAGAATTGACAAATCTAAAAAACCGGCCGCAAAAATAAAAGACAATAACATCTTTTATATGCCATATAAATCATTCCCGCCTATCCACCGTTCAGGCGCAAATTCTCCAGGCGACAGGCTTCTCTACGCTCAAGCCCCTTCTCTGTGGTCCTCCTTCCCCCCTCTGTGGCCCTCTGTGTACCTCTCCCCCCTTCAGCGCCTCACTTCTCCAAAGCAAACTCCCGCTGCAACTCATCAAGCTGCGCATTCCCCAGCTTCTCCGATGCCACCACCACCCGGAACCTGAACTGTGCCGACTCTCCACGGCGGATACTGAACTCCAAAGGAGGCTGCTCCTTGTCGAATGCTTTCCTTGCTATGGAATTCAGCGCAAAAAGACCATACCCCCTGGCGTGCCAGCTTCCCTCCAGGTAGCCAAAGTTGCCCGGGTGATCCATAATCGCTACCGTAACATCTTCCTTCCCTATACTTCCCGTCATAGCACACCACGCAGACCGCTTGCCCCATGCATCGTCATCTTTTATTCCTTCCTTATTAAAATAAGAACCCGATACCCTGTCATTATCCACTGTTTTCTCTTTCATTGCCTTTCCGTCCTTCCCGGTCAGAAGCTGCGGATCCTTATATTTCAATTCCAGCTCACGGGCCATACGAATGGCAAACATCCCGTCTTTCACGTCCTTAAAAAGGACATCCTGATCCGGGGCATTAAGCCTGACTTCATAGTCTATAACATAGACCGATCTTCCTTTTGTTTGAAAAACAATATGGGTAGTATCAACAAGCAGAAGCTTTCCGCTGTGATCAACCCAATCGCTGGCAGCGGTCAGTGTTCCTCTCTCCGTGCCGCTTTGGGTGCTAATTATTTTCGTATTCAGGATGGTGCCGAACTTTTTCTCCGGCCTGTTTACCTGTATCGAGTTGTTCCAGAAATCATTTCCCTCCACATCCTCATAGTTAAACCAGATGCCGATGTGATGCGGATGATCGACCCGCTCGCCCGGACGGGGGTCGAGCGGCCAGCCCCGTGTCACCAGGCTCCCACCAGGCGAATATACCGGGTACAGGACCGGCTTCTTTATCAGGTGAGGTCCGGGAAAGTAGTAACTTGTAAACGGTTTGCCGTCTATCTTCACTTCTACTTTGTTGTCGGAACCCACATGTCTTACACTGATCAGGCTGCTCACATTGCCCTTCTGTGAAAGACATATCCCTGCCACAAAGAGCAGGGATATGGTTAAGAAACATCTCATGTCTATTGTTTTTTAGCTAAGGACTATCGCCTTTTTCTTCGGATCCCAGCTCACCCTTTTGCCCGTATGCAATGCCTGCGTAGACATGATGTTAGCCACCGAGTGATTAAAACCTGCGCTGGCCGGAGCGTTCGGCTCCTTGCGGCTGCGTACGCATTCCATCCAGTTAAGCATGTGGAGCGACGTCATGGAATCTGCGCCTGTATTGGCTTCGGTTTCCATTTTTACCTGGGCTTTCAGCTCTTGTACAGGAAGGAGATTGGCCGACATCCCCATTGATTTCGCATTCTTTTCCTGGAGCCCTCCGGTAGGAGTAATTTCGTTGGTATCCAGGTTGATCATTCCCCCGTTAGAGAAATAATACTCTTTAACGCCTCCGGCTTCGTTGTTAAACCGGGAAGAATAAATTACCTGGAAGCCTTTGCTTTTATCATCAAACGGACCGTACTCGAAGACCGCCGTAAAGGTATCGGCATTGGTCCTGCCGTCTTTCCAGGTATAAACTCCTCCGTTGGCTACTACGCTGCGCGGCGCTTCCAGGCCTGTAAACCAGTGTACGGTATCGATCTGGTGAGCCATCCACTGCCCGGGAATCCCTGAGGAGTAGGGGTAAAATAACCGGTATTCGAGGTAGAAACGTGGATTCCAGGCTACTTTCGGCCGGTTCATCAGGAAGCGGCTCCAGTCTGTATCCTGCTCGCGTATCTCCGCCACCAGTTGAGGCCTCCGCCAGCGGCCGGGCTGGTTTACATTCCATGTCATTTCGACAGTGGTGATATCGCCGAATTTCCCGGATTTAATAAAATCATAGGCAGCCCAGTAATTGGGAGCACTTCGTCTCTGAGAGCCTACCTGGACAATTTTCTTAGTCTTCTGTACCGCCGCCAAAGCCACTTTCGCGTCCTCCAGCGACTCTGCAAATGGCTTTTCCACATACACATCCCTTCCGGAGTTGACTGCTTCCGCACAATGCAGGGCATGCTGGAAATCGGCCGTACTGATAATGACCGCATCCACATCCTTACGGGCATAAAGCTCTTCGTTATTACGCGCTTTTACGAAATTCGGTGCGGCCCAGCCTTTTGAGGTCATATACTTCTCAGCCTCGTCGCGACGACGATTCCACAGATCAGATACACCCATAAACTCGAAGTTGAGCTTTTGGGCATGGTTCATCATACTCGGCGCCAGCGAGCTGCGGAAACGGTCGGAAAACCCTACGATCCCGACACGAACGCGATCGTTAGAGCCCAGTATCCGGCGATAACTCGCTGCATTCATCGCGTTGGTTCCCAGCGCGAAACCGGCAGTAGCCAAACCGGCTTTTTTAAGAAAATCTCTTCTGTTACTCATTTTATTAGGTTACGGTATTGAATAATGATTGATCTGCTAAGTCTCTTTTCTTTCAATTTCCCTGCTTAACCCTAAGGCTCCGGAAAGACACCTGGTCGCTGTGGTCCTGCAGCAGTAAATGCCCGGCAGGCGCCATCCCGAAACCCTTCTCATCCTTGAATTTAGAGCGGGCAACAACCTCTTTCCAGGCAGCGTCTCCACGTTTGTATTCCACTACCTTCTGCTCGTTCAGGAAATGCTGCACGGTTCCGTCTGGCAAGGCTACTATACGGCCTGAATTCCACTCTCCTACCGGCTTAAGGCTGTTCTTAGGCTTCTCGGCCGGGATCAGGTCATAAAGAGAGGCCAGCGTCCGGTTGCCGGCAATGCCGTTCTTCGCATCCGGGTGCTTTTCGTCATCCAGGACCTGGTATTCAGGCCCGAGCCCCGACTTTTTGTCCTCCCTTTCCTCGATGAAATATTTAACCCCGCTGTTGGCACCCTCGGTAAGTTTAAACTCGAATTTAAAATCGAAAACCGGTCCGAATTTCTCCCTGGTAATCAGGTCTCCCCCACCCTTGCTGTCTTCCGTTTTTTTAGCAATTGTGATGGCCCCGTCCTTGAAATCCCACCGTCCCTCAGGCAGACCGTCCTGCCTGTATCCTTTCCATTGGCTCCCGTCTTTCCCGTCAAAAAGAAGCTTGAACCCCTGGTCTTTCTCTACGTCAGACAAGGTATTGGGGATAAGATTGACGATATGGATCGTTTTCTTAACCGGCCTGGGCTGAAGGTTTGTCGTTTTGATCCTGATATTCCTCCACTTCACCTGGGTTCCTTCCAGCTCCTGCTTCGGAATAGAATGCACCTGCAGGCAGATAAACCCGCTCGGCGTAAGATCGTCGATCAGGTGCGCCGTCTGTATCCCGTTTACAAATGTCCGGATAGTATTGCCGATCGCTTCTATCCTGTAGTGGTTCCAGGCGTTGCGCTTAAATGCTTTCCTGCCCTCCTGGTTTCCATCGAGGGGATAGAGCCAGCCTCTCCTGGCTTCGTCATAAATCCCTCCTGACCATGCTCTGTCGGAAGGATCTATCTCACACTGGTAGCCATGTACTCTCCCATCGCGATAATCTGGCTTCGAAAGGCTGCGGAACTGTATCCCTGAATTCAGCTTATCGTCTACCTGCACCTCACATTCAAAGATAAAGTCGCCGTAGTCCTTCTCTGTCGTAAGGAACGAATTGGGGGTTTTAAACACAGAGGTCCCCACGATAGCTCCGTCCTTCACTTCATACTTTGCCTCGCCGTTGAGCTGCTTCCAGCCTTTAAGATCTTTCCCGTTAAAGAGAGAAACCCAGCCGGTTTCCTTTTTCTGAGCCTGTACACCCGAAAGATTCAACACCGGTAACAGGATAGCTGCACATGCTATTGCAGCCAGATAATTTTTAATTCCGATAGACATAATAACGTTACTAAGAGTTTTCAATAAAAACGAAATTTTCATCACTTTACCCTTAACCGGTCTGATATCATTGACCAACTACTTCCGGGTAAGTCCATGTTGCCGGCCCCGCCTGTTTAAATACTCCGAACATAGCCGATGGGTCCCCTCCCTTTTCATTTAAGGGTGCTATTTTTTTCGCAACAGAATTTGTATGTTTGAGTTTTAACCTTCGCCGACTGTAATGAATTTCCTCCCGGCGGGTTAAAACACATCAATATCAACAAATTACACCCCATTATGAAAAAAGCATTTATACTGGCTTATCTCATTTTTCTTTCCATACCTTTTTTCGGTCAGTCCCTTATGACCCCCGAAAAACTGTGGAGTTTAGGCCGGGTGACCGGCCTGGGAATAAGCAAGGATGGGAAATCGGTAGTATACGCTGTCGCCCTGCCCGATATGGCTGAAAATAAAATGAGCAGGAAGTATTATTCCGTACCCGTTACAGGTGGAATGGCCACAGAGATCGAAGACCCCGGATCGCTGGTCGCCGATAAAAACACTTCGCCCGACGGCCGGTACCGGTTAAGCCACAAGCCTGTACACCTGCAGAAAATTACGGGTAAGGACCGGTACAGCGACCTTCCGAAATCAGATGGATATGTATATACCTCACTTAACTACCGGCATTGGGATACCTGGAGAGACGGTACATACGACCACGTGTTTTTATCGCCGCTGACAAACGGGCAGGCCGGAGAACCAAAAGACCTGATGCCCGGCGAGCCGTATGACTGTCCCCAGAGGCCTTTCGGAGGCGATGAAGACTATATCTGGAGTCCCGACAGCAAAAAAGTGGTCTATGTTACCAAAAAGAAAGCGGGAACAGCCTACACCGTCAGCACCAATACCGATCTGTATGAATATGATATTGAAAAAGGAACTACCCGAAACCTGACGGAAGATAACCCCGGTTACGACGTTTCCCCCGCCTTCAGTTTCGATGGTACCCTGGCCTGGCTCCAGATGAAGCGCGACGGTTTTGAGTCGGACAAACAGGACCTGGTCGTACTCAACAAGGGCGTCAAGGTCAATCTTACAGCTCACCGCGACGAAATCCACGTCGGGAGCTTCATCTGGGGAAACGACAACCAGCATTTGTATTTTACGGCTCCGGTCAACGGCACTATCCAGCTTTTTGAAGTCAGGAATATCGGACTGACTAAAATGCTTCCGCCGGTAAGACAGATTACCAAAGGTGATTTCGACGTCAACGCTATTATAGGCCAGGCAGGCAAACAGCTCATCGTTTCCCGGGCCGATATGGGCAACCCGCCTGACCTGTTTACAGTCAACATTGCCAACGGCGCCATGAAGCGGCTGACCTACGTAAACCGGGAGCGCCTGGAGGATGTCAGACCTATCTCCACAAAGCGCGTATGGGTCAATACGACCGATCATAAAAAAATGCTTACATGGGTGATCTATCCACCTGATTTTGACCCCTCGAAAAAATACCCTACCCTGCTCTACTGCCAGGGAGGGCCTCAATCCGCGTTGACGCAGTTCTATTCTTTCAGGTGGAATTTTCACCTGATCGCCTCCCAGGGGTACATAGTGGTGGCTCCGAACCGCCGCGGTATGCCTGGGCACGGTACACTGTGGAATGAGCAGGTAAGCAAAGACTGGGGTGGGCAGGTCATCGATGATTACCTGAGCGCGATAGATCACGTCGCAGGCGAATCCTATGTAGACAAGAATCGCCTGGGATGCATAGGCGCCAGTTTTGGCGGATTTTCAGTATTTGCCCTGGCCGCCGTACACAACAAACGCTTCAAATCGTTTATATCTCATGACGGCGTTTTTGATTTCAGGAGCATGTACGGGACAACCGACGAGATGTTCTTCGAAAACTGGGAAAAAGGTGGCGCATACTGGGAAAAGGACAATGCCGTAGCCCAACGGTCGTTCAGCCAGTCGCCCAGCAGCTTTGTTGAAAAATGGGATACGCCGATCTACATCATACAGGGAGGAAAAGACTACCGGGTACCGATCGAACAGGGGCTGCAGGCGTTCCAGGCCGCCCAGCTCAGGGGGATCAAAAGCAAGCTCCTTTACCTGCCCGAAGAGAACCATTGGGTGCTTACCGGTCAGAACGCGCTTTTATGGCACCGGGAATTTTTCGGCTGGCTTGAGGATACTTTGAAATAGAATTACAAACACCATAATAATACATGAAAAATAATATAGCCATAGCAATTTCCTTTCTCACCACTTGTTTTCTGGCCGGCTGCCAGGGAGAAACCTCTTCTGATTCTCCCCAGGTACTGATAGACGGTTCGGAATTTACCCGTCACGTTTCCGTACTCGCGCACGACTCCCTGGAAGGCAGAAAGCCCTTCACCGACGGCGAAAGCAAAACCATCACCTACCTGAGCAGCAAATTTTCCAAATTAGGCCTTAAGCCGGGAAACGGCGACAGTTATTTCCAGGAGGTTCCCCTGGTAGAAATCGATTCCAAACCAACCGGCGATCTGCGGGTAAGAGGTAAAGGCAAAGCATTGTCTTTAAAATACCTGGACGAATTCGTGCTCAACTCACAGCGTATGGACCCGGTAGTCAGCCTGCAGAATTCAGAATTGATCTTTGCCGGCTATGGCATAGCAGCACCTGAATTTGGATGGAACGACTACGAAGATCTCGATGTAAAAGGGAAAACCGTTGTGGTGCTTGTAAACGATCCGGGATACACGGACAGTACGCTTTTCAGGGGAAAGAACATGACCTATTACGGCAGGTGGACCTACAAATTTGAGGAAGCTTCGCGCCAGGGGGCCGCGGGGGTCCTGATCATTCACGATACCGGCCCGGCCAGTTATGGCTGGAATGTAGTAAGAAGCAGTTGGTCGGGACCGAAGCTCAATCTCCAGGAATCCGGAGACGATAGTCCCAGAACTTCAGTAGAGGGATGGATTTCGATGGAAGCCGCCGAAAAACTGTTTGAGGCTGCCGGCCAGTCGACAGAGCTTTTTCAAAAAGCTTCAGAAAAAGGTTTCAAGGCAGTTCCGCTCGGTCTGTCTGCTTCCGTTACCGTGAGGAACACTATCACAAAATCTGTTTCGCACAATGTCCTCGGCGTGTTGCCCGGAACCGAGCGTAGCGATGAATACATCGTCTATATGGCGCATTGGGATCACCTGGGTATCGGTGAAAAAATAGACGGCGATTCCATTTACAACGGAGCCGTAGATAATGCTACGGGAGTTGGCGCCATTCTTGAAATAGCAAAGGCCTTTACACAAAGCAAAACCAAGCCGCTGCGCTCTATCCTGTTTTTGGCCGTGACCGCCGAAGAACAGGGGCTGCTCGGTTCCGCCTACTACACGAAGCACCCGGTATACCCGCCTCTGAAAACAGTAGCCGCTATCAACATCGACGCTCTTACGCCTTTCGGCCGGACCAAAGATGTGATAGTAGTGGGTAAGGGCCAGTCGGAGCTGGACGAATATGCAGAGGCTGCAGCCAAAAAGCAGGGGCGCTATCTGAGACCCGAGAAAAACCCTTCAGGCGGGACTTATTACCGTTCGGACCACTTCAATTTCGCAAAAATCGGCGTGCCTGCCCTTTACACCAACAGCGGGTCGGATCTTTGGAACGGAGGACTAGAAGCGGGGGAAGCGAAGCACAAGGAATTCAACCAGAATAAATACCACGCCCCGGCAGACAATTACAGCCCGGATTGGGATATTTCAGGAATTATTGAAGACATGCAATTGTTATATGATATAGGCGACCAGCTAAGTAAGGAAGATACCTTTCCCAAATGGAAAGAAGGATCCGAATTTAAAGAAATACGAGAAAATACTTCAAATTAACCCTAAAGACTCAGTCAAATGGCAACTATCCAGACAGACGTAACCACCAACATAGGTATCGAAGAAAAAAACAGGGAGGCCGTTGTAAAAGAACTGACCAGGCTCCTGGCCGATGAGCACGTACTTTACAACAAAACCCGGAGCTATCACTGGAATGTGGAAGGCAGCAGCTTTATGGAGTTTCACAAACTCTTCGAAGAGCAGTATACGCAGCTCGCGGAAACTATCGATGACATTGCCGAAAGAATCCGTTCACTGGGATTCTATGCGGAGGGGCGCCTTAAAGAGCTTGTGAAACTTTCCGAGCTGGATGAGCCCGCTATCCCGTCGGATCCTGTCGACCAGGTTGCAAATCTTGTAGTAGATCACGAAACCATTATCCGCAACCTGAGGAAACTGGCAAAAGATATTCCTGAAAAATATGAAGACGATGGTAGCGGCGATTTCGTGATCGGGCTGATGCAATACCACGAAAAAACAGCGTGGATGCTCAGAAGCTACCTGAAATAGGTTACAGGTTCTGACATAAATCCCGATATTTAAACGGTACATAGCTGCCTCCGGCACTTGTACCGTTTTTATTTTAGAAGGCGCAAAATATGAGTAACCCTGTCACTCTTTATCTCATTCCTACCGTTCTGGCTGAAGGCACGGCACCTGAAGTACTGCCTGCCGGCGTCATACAGGCCCTGCAATCGCTGGATGTATTTTTTGTCGAAAATGTGCGTACTGCAAGGCGCTTCATCAGCAGCCTCAAACTCGGTAAACTGATCGACCAGATTACTTTTCACGAGCTTCACAAAGATACTTCGCCTATAGAAATCAGGAAAAAACTGGAAGAATTGCGCACAGATGCGGGTATCATTTCCGAAGCGGGGGTACCGTGTGTAGCAGATCCGGGTAGCATCGCCGTAGGCCTGGCGCATGAGCTGGGGTACAAGGTAAAACCCCTCGTAGGGCCATCATCGATCCTCCTGGCGCTAATGGGATCGGGTTTTACGGGGCAGTCTTTCTGCTTTCATGGATACCTGCCTATAGATCGCACAGAAAGAGCTAAAACACTGCGCCACCTGGAAAAGGAAGCAACGCTGTCCGGACAAACCCAGATATTCATGGAAACGCCCTATCGTAATAACCAGATGCTGCAGACTATCATGGAAGTATGCCAGCCTTCTACCCGTCTATGCATTGCCGCAAACCTGACAGGCGCAAACGAACTGGTACTGACCAGGACTGTAGCGCAGTGGCGAAAAAACCTCCCGGATATCAACCGCCAGCCCTCTATATTCCTGATTGGAACCGGGTCGTAGAGACGCAATCCCTTGCGTCTCTTCAGAACCAACTGATCCAGATCGTACGAATACTCAGGCCGATCACCAACACCGCTACCACAAGCATCAGCGTACGCTTACTGATCCGCTTCACGAGGAGCGCGCCGAAAGGAGCGGCTATGACACCTCCTATCACCAGCCCTGCTACCACCTGCCAGCTGCTGACACCGGTCAGGATCAGGAAAGTGATGCCGCTGGCAAAGGTCACACCAAACTCGGCGGCGTTGACCGATCCGATAGTATAGCGGGGGTCGCGACCCTGGCCGAGAAGCGTGGAAGTAACGATCGGCCCCCAACCGCCTCCGCCGATGGAATCCATAAAACCACCTACGGCAGCCAGCAGGCCTATGCGCTTTGTCTTGGTTTTTTTCTTCTTTACAGCTAAAGCTTTCCGTAGGATCAGCGCCCCGAGAAAAGCCAGGTAGACGGCGATAAAAGGCTTGACCACTCCCCCGTCTATCACATCCGAAAGCAGGTAGGCCCCGGCAACCGCACCTACGATACCCGGGATAAGAAGCGACCTG
The DNA here is from genome assembly GCA_964559125.1 of uncultured Cytophagales bacterium. Taxonomy (GTDB): domain Bacteria; phylum Bacteroidota; class Bacteroidia; order Cytophagales; family Spirosomataceae; genus Ravibacter. The sequence goes on along the minus strand of CAZLGW010000005.1, from coordinate 130,239 downwards.
AACAGTTTTTTGTTGATATTTTTAAACCTGAAGTGCGAAACCGCCGAAGCTCCCGTCGTAAAAATCTCTGCTACGTGTACACTGGCGCTGCTGATTGCCGGGGGAACGCCGAGCGATAAAAGAAAGGACGTGGATGTAACCCCGTAAGCCATGCCCAGCGCACCATCTACCAGCTGTGCTCCCAGCCCAACCAGCAGATAAAAGAAAAAATCATTGGTAAAAAACTTGCCCGCCTGATCAAAACTCACTACCCAGTAATCACCGGACAGGTAGGCTATGCTTAAAAAAACAACCAGGACAAATGCACCCGCCAGCCACCAAAAAACGCTGTTCTGCTTCAATACTGCTGATTTACTTTCTGACATTCAAAGAAAGTTTACGTAATTACCTAACCGAATGTTGGGGCAAATATACTCATATACTATTAAATCTATAAAAATGGTAGAGTATTTTTTTAGTTGCCTTAATCATTTCTCTCCAGCAACTCCGGAAGTGAGAGTAAGAAATCTCTCATACCTGTACCGGGAGATACCGTCAGGTGAGCCCTCGAATAAAAATGCCTTCTTTCCTCCAGTTTTTTGCCAAGCTCCGCTTCCAGGTCGGCAAGCCCTGACAACAGCGGCCGGTCGTCTTTTGCATGAGCCCTTATCCGCGCGGCAAGCTCCGCCGCGGGGACATCCAGGAAAACGCCCAGTCCGGAGCGTAATATAAAGTCCATGTTGTCGTAAAAGCAGGGCGCCCCGCCACCGGTCGCCACCAGCAGGCTGCTATTGACCGGCAGGTTCTGAAGCAGGCGGTTTTCTACTTCCCGGAAATACGGCTCTCCGAAACGCGAAAAAATTTCGGGAATGCTCATATCCTGGTCTGCCACGATCAATTGATCGAGATCCACAAAGGTGTAGCCCAGCTCCTTAGCCAGGCGCCTCCCCAGCGTGGATTTTCCTGATGAAGGCATTCCTACTAAAAATATATTCCGCATACGAATTCTAGTTCACCAGCTTTTTCACCTCTCCCGCATCGGGCGTATCGTTATAATGCCATTTCCCTTTGATCACGCCGTCCTTCATCAGCAGTATCCCCGGATTAGATCTGGAAATAGTTTTCAGAACAGTTGCATCTGCAAAATAAAACGGGATTTTCAACTGTTGCTCTTTCAGAAAGCCATCTATTTCATCACTGCCTGCCGAAGTAAATACCAGTGTTTCGACATCTGTTCCTTCCAGGCCCTCTACAAGCTTCCGGATGGTAGGAAAAGCCGCCGTATTGATATCCTTAAGATTTTTTACGATCAGGATCAGCTTATTACCGTTGAAGCTTTCCTGCGTAAAATCGGTAGAATCGTTCCAAACCCGGTAATCCGTGATCTTCGGCTTCGCCTTATCCTCGTTAAGGGTCACCATATCTTTGTAAATATAAGTGGAATCACCCGGGAAGTTGTCAAACCGGTAGATCTTGCCGTCTTTTTCAAAAACGTATTCGAATTTGTACGGCTCGGAAGACTTCATCTGGTCCGGGATACTGTTTCCTACCTTATAGGGAAGCATATCGATGGGCGACAGGTGAGTAATGGCGTAAAAAGCCAGCCCCAGCGACCCTACGGTAGCCAGCGCTACGATCATAGCGGTCGGCAACGGTCTTGTAAAGCGCTGGTATATGATAATAATTACGATCAGTACAAGCAGGACGAGATCCTTTGTAAAGGAAGTCCAGGGCTTAAGCTTGATGGCATCCCCGAAGCAGCCGCAATCCGTAACCTTATTAAAATAAGCTGAATAAAACGTAAGGAAAGAAAAAAAGAGAATAATGAGCAGCAGCAGGAAATTAGTGGTTTTGGGCCTGTAGGCCACCAGCAAAGCGACACCGAGCACCACTTCCGCCACGCACAGAAATACGGCCAGGTAGAGCGCAAAGGGTACCATGCCATGAAAAAAACTACTCAGAAACGGGATATCCTGCGCAAAAACCTCAAAATATTCCTCCAGCTTTATCTGGGTCCCTACCGGATCATTGAGCTTGATCAGGCCTGAAAAAATAAAAACCGCACCTACAACATACCGCGCAATTTGAGCAACAACCTTCATCTGTATAAAATTAATTTATGGATGTGCCCTTCCGGAAGCTATCGGGCACATTTTCTAATTGCCTCATTGTCCAATTGCCTCCTCCTCTATCTTAATAAGACAAAAAACCGAATAATTGATTATGTCCTGGTAACCGGATCGTACTCCTTCCGAGACCACGGTCTGTCCTTTGTTTTCTTCTATCTGCTTTATTCTGAGCAATTTCATCAGGATAATATCAGTCATCGAGCTGACCCTCATATCGCGCCAGGCTTCACCATAGTCATGATTTTTATTGAAAAGCAACTCTTTTACCTCATCCGTCTGCCGGGTATAGAGGCCGGGCAATTGTTCCGGCGGCAAGTCTCCCTCCGGCCGGCTGCTGTCGCTTTGAATCAGCGCCATCACGCAATAATTGATAATCCCGATAAACTCACCCGCAACCCCGTCCTCTACCTTCTGAACGCCTTTTTCCTGGATAGTCCTGATCCGCTGCGCTTTTATAAAGATCTGATCGGTAATGGACGGTAATCTTAAAATACGCCAGGAAGTGCCGTAGTCCCGGTTCTTCTTTTCGAACAGGTCTCTGCACCTGTCAATAATTTCCTGGTAGGCCGTTTCGGTGGATTTCACGTTATTTGTCGTGGTCAAATTACTACACAATTGTGCGGCAAGATAGCAAAAAAACACTCAACGTCGGGGGGAAAATACGCTCATTGGACCGGCCCCTGGTCATGGGGATCCTGAATATTACCCCCGATTCCTTTTATGAAGGCAGTCGTGTAACGGATGCACATTCTGAAGATCTGCTCTCCCGGGCGGGCGATCTTCTCGGCCAGGGCGCTTCCATTATCGATATAGGCGGGTATTCTACCAGGCCCGGCGCGAGGGAGATCGGCGCTGCTGAAGAGCTTGAGAGGGTCATACCCGCCATTACCTCCGTCAAACAGCGTTTTCCCGAAGCCGTTATCTCTATAGATACCTTTCGTGCCGAAGTTGCGAAGGCCGCTGTCGGCGCCGGCGCCCATATTGTAAACGACGTTTCAGGCGGTAACCTTGATCCGGAAATGTTTGAAACTATCGCCAGGCTGAAAGTGCCCTATGTGCTGATGCACATGAGAGGTACCCCCGAAACAATGAACAGTCTGACGCATTACGAGAGCTTCCCAGCCGATGTAATACGCGAACTGCAGGAAAAGCTGGCGAAACTGCGGGCACTCGGTGCAGCCGACATTATCATCGACCCGGGTTTCGGCTTTGCCAAAACACCTGCCCAGAATTTTGCGCTTCTTTCGGCCCTGCCGGTATTTCACCAGCTCGAATGCCCTGTCCTGGTAGGCGTATCCCGAAAATCGACCATTTACAAAACGCTCGGCATCACCCCCGAAGAAGCGCTGAACGGGACTACGGTGTTAAATACAATTGCATTGATGAAGGGAGTGCATATCCTGCGGGTCCACGATGCTGCGGAGGCGCGACAGGCGATAATCCTTACTGAACAGGTCGCAAACTTCAAAGTTTAGACCTTCCTATATCACAATCCTGTCTTATCATCGTTAAACTTGATATATTTGCCCAACGCTGTATATATCTGCCTGACATGGACATAGGGTTCATAAAAATCAACTGGACTGACATTCTGGATATTATCCTGGTATCCTTCCTGCTTTACCAGGTCTACTACCTCGTAAGAGGAAGTATTGCCAGCAGGGTATTTGCCGGCTACATGTTGGTCTATGTTTTTTACCTGATCATAAAAGCGCTGGGCCTCAACTTGATGACGGCCATCCTGCAGTACTTTATGGGAGTGGGGGCAATAGCACTGATCGTCATATTCCAGCAGGAGATAAGGCGCTTCCTGATCGTGCTGGGCCGCAACGCCGCGATCACAAACAGCAAATTCCTGTCCCGGTTTTTCGGAAATGCCGTCGGGAACATCGAGGCTGAGAACCTGGCTAAAGTGATCGACGCCGCAAGAACCATCGCTTCCGATTTTAACGGGGCTTTGATTGTCATCCGGAAACAGGACGACCTGACCCAGTATACCGAATCGGGTGTTCTGATGCAGGCATACATTTCAAAGCAGCTTTTACTATCTATTTTCAGCCAATACAGCGCTCTCAATGAGGGTGCTGTCATCATTGCCGACGGGAAAATTGTGGCAGCGCGCTGTGTACTGCCTGTCAACGAGGAAGTCGAAGTCCCTACCTCTATGGGCTTCAGGCACAGGGCCGCGCTGGGAATGAGCGAATCTACCGACGCCGCCGTAATCGTTATCTCGGAACAGACGGGACGTATCTCGCTGGCTATCCATTCTGAGCTGTTCAGCAACCTCTCCGTCAAGAAGCTGGGGGAAATGCTCAGCGCCTACCTCTATGAAAACGTAATCCCGGTAGCCGAGAAAATCGAAGGCACCTGAAGTAGCGGCGACCGGCGGCCGCCGGAATTCCATATCCCGACGAAATTTTGTGGCGTTATAGTTGGTAAATTGCAGAAACACACCTACTTTTGCACCCACTTTCAGAAAATCGCATCCGGGAAACAAAGCTTCGGAATTCAAACGGACTGAAGTTTCGATTCGCGTGCGCTTTTTTGTTTTTTTAATCAATTATCATAATTAACTGTAACTGATCATGTCAAAACAGTATGAAACGGTGTTCATTTTAACTCCCGTCTTATCTGAAGTGCAGGTAAGGGACGCCGTTGATAAGTTCCGGACTGTCCTGACGGACAACGGGGCTTCTATCATTAATGAGGAAGACTGGGGGCTTCGTAAGCTCGCCTATCCGATTCAGAAAAAGAACACAGGGTTCTATCATTTGCTGGAGTACACTGCTCCCGGTACCGCTATCGAGGTGTTGAACACCGAATTCCGCAGGGATGAGAGAGTCATCCGCGACCTGACCATAGCGCTCGACAAACACGGAGTGGCCTATGCCGAAAAACGTCGCAAAGGTTCAGTTGGTAAGAAAAAGGAAACCACCGAAGAAGCTAAAACCGAAGAATAGACTATGACACTCGTAAACGAACCGGTTGAAAAAAGCCGCAATCAGAAAAAATACTGCCGTTTTAAAAAGGCCGGCATCAAATATATCGATTATAAAGATGCCGATTTTCTCCTGAAGCTTGTAAACGAGCAAGGCAAGATCCTGCCGCGCAGGCTTACAGGAACCAGCCTGAAATACCAACGCAAGGTATCGCAGGCGATAAAACGCGCCCGTCACCTGGCATTGCTGCCATTCGTAGGCGATCAGTTGAAGTAAAACAATTTTTAAGGTTTTAGTTAAGGACATGGAAATTATTCTGTTAACAGATATAGCCGGTGTAGGGTATAAAAACGACATCGTAACGGTTAAGCCCGGGTTCGGTCGTAACTACCTTATCCCGCAGGGTTTCGCTGTTTTAGCCTCCAAAACCAACCGTAAAGTGGTGGAGGAAAATATCAGGCAAGCCGCTCACAAAGCCGAAAAAATCAAAAAGGATGCAGAAGATCTGGCTGCAGCCATCGGCGAAACCGTATTGACTATCCCTGCAGCTGCAGGCGACAGCGGTCGTATTTTCGGTCGTATTACCACTACCCAGATTTCTGATGCACTCAGGAGCAAGGGATTTGAGATAGACCGGAAGAAGATCACAGTCGACGAAATCAAAACACTCGGCACGCACTCAGCCCTGCTCGATCTTCACAAAGAGGTGAAGCATCGCGTAAGCCTGGACATCGTTGCGATCTGAGTTGAGATTCTCTGAATTTGCGGCGTAAACACTTCACGGTGTTTACGCCTTTTTTTTCTACGCAAAAGCCGGGGCCTGCCATGCATCTTTATCTTCACATCCCCTTCTGCCGGAAAGCCTGCCATTACTGCGACTTTCACTTCAGCACCAACCTGTCGCAAAAGGAGCTCCTGGTAAAGGCAATGGTAGCGGAGCTGGAACTGCAAAAAGACTACCTGGCTGACAAGCACCTCTCTACCGTTTACTTTGGAGGCGGCACGCCTTCGCTGCTTTCGGAAGAAGAGCTCGACGCACTGATGAACGCGATCGCCGCCCGTTTTTCCATTTCCCCGGACGCGGAGATAACCCTCGAAGCCAACCCCGACGATCTTGACCCGGCAACTCTTTCAAACCTCCACCGGGCAGGTATAAACCGGCTCAGCATCGGCATACAGACATTCGACGACGAAATGCTCCGCTACCTGAACCGCACCCATACCGGCACAGAGGCCATGGAAGCTGTAAAGCGTGCGCAGGATACCGGGATCAGCAATATCTCCCTCGACCTGATCTACGCTCTCCCCGCCCCCGGTCACGAGCGGCTGAAGTCCGACCTCGATAAGATCATATCGCTCGAGGCTTCTCACCTGTCGGCCTACTGTCTTACCATCGAACCCGACACGGCATTCGGCAGATGGGTACAAAGCCGGAAAATGCTCCCGGTAGATGAAGAATTTTCAGCTGCCCAGTTTGAGATCACGACCGGGGAGCTCTCCGCAGCAGGCTACGAACAGTATGAAATTTCAAACTTTGCCAGAGACGGCCACTACAGCCGTCACAATACCGCCTACTGGCAAAGAAAGCCCTACCTGGGCATTGGCCCGGGCGCGCACAGCTACAACGGCCGGAGCCGGCAGTTCAACATAAGCAACAATAACAAATACCTTAAAAATCTCACCTCCGGTGTATTGCCTGCTACTGTCGAAATCCTCACTCCCGACGACCAGGTAAACGAATATCTCCTTACCGGGCTTCGTACCAAATGGGGATGCAGCCTCGATATGCTCGACCGGCTTTCGGGAAGCGCATTCAGGGAAACGCACCGGAGCACTGTTAAAGAGCTTGTAGCACGCGGCTGGCTTCAGATGATAGAAAACACCCTGCTGCTTACGCCGTCAGGTAAACTGTTTGCCGATCGTATCGCTTCAGATCTCTTTATCGGCTGACATTTATCCCACCAGCCAATCTCCGTTTGAAAATTAACTTCCTGCTCAGTAAATTGCGTGCCGTTTAAGAAAGATAACCAGAAAACCATCCCATGGAATTTCCTCAGCAACTGAAGTACACGCAAGACCACGAATGGGTGCTTGTAGACGGTGATATTGCGACCGTCGGTATTACTGACCACGCTCAGAATGAACTTAGTGACATTATCTATGTGGATGTGACCACTGTGGGTGAGACACTCGGGCAGGGAGCAGTTTTCGGAGCAATTGAAGCCGTTAAAACAGTTTCTGACCTTTTCCTCCCCATAAGCGGCGAGATTATTGAGTTTAATTCTGAGTTAGAAGGGACTCCCGAGCTTCTCAATTCCGACCCCTACGAAAAAGGTTGGATCGTAAAAGTCCGGATCAACAACCCGGCAGACCTGGATTCCCTGCTGACGGCAGATGCGTACAAGTCGCTGATAGGATTATGATTCCGGTCCAATTGCCTCATCAACCTTTATTTTGAATGAAATTTCTGTTTCGATCAGTTCATATTGTAGATAAGGGCAGCGAGTATAACGCCCGGACTACCGACATTTTGATCGAAAATGGCATTATCACCGGCATCGGGGAAGGGCTTGATCCGGCGGGTGCGGAAGTCTGTGAGGAAAGCGGACTGCACGTTTCGCCGGGCTGGACAGATATGAGGGTAGCCCTGAGAGACCCGGGACGCGAACAGGAGGAAGACCTTTCCAGCCTGAAAGAAGCCGCAGCGAGAGGCGGGTTCACGGGGGTTGTCCTCCTGCCCAATTCGCAACCGGCCATAGATTCCAAAGGCGCGCTCAAATACCTTCTTAAAGAGGGACAATCGGGAGTTATAGATTTTTTCCCTACAGCTACCGTTACCAAAGGGGCCGAAGGAAAAGATTTCACCGAAATGATCGACCTCCGCCATGCCGGGGCCATTGCATTTACCGATGGGGTCAATCCTATTCACAACGGTGACATTTTCCTGAAATCGCTGCTATACCTCCACCCCCTGAATGTACTGCTTATCAACCGTCCGGACGACCGGTATCTTTCCATGTACGGGCAGATGCACGAGGGTATCACAAGCACTTCCCTGGGACTGAAGGGGATCCCGTCCCTTTCGGAAGAAATAATGATCGTGCGTGATCTGCAATTGCTGGAATACGCGCTCGAAGGAACAGACAAAAGCGCTATTCAATCCCCTGTCCTGCATTTTTCACTTTTGTCTGCCGCAAGGTCGGTAGAGCTTATACGCGAAGCCAAGCAGAAAGGGCTGCCTGTTTCCTGCGATATCGCTGCCCATCAGCTGGCTTATGAAGACACCTCGCTGACCGGTTTTGACACGAATCTTAAAGTCAGCCCCCCTTTCAGGAGCGCAGCCGACAATGCGGCTTTGCGGGAAGGCCTGAGGGACGGAACCATCGATGCCATCGTATCCGACCATTCTCCCCAGGCGCCCCAGAATAAAGATACCGAGTTTGACCACGCAGAGTTCGGGATAACAGGCCTTGAAACAGCCTTTTCACTCGCCCTTATGCACAGCGGGCTCCCGGCCGGCGACGTAGTGGACTTCTTTACACGGCAACCCCGGCGGGTGCTCAGGCTTCCTGAAGTTACCATAAAAGAGGGGGAAAAAGCCAACCTCACTTTCTTCATGCCGGAAAAAGAATGGCTTTTTTCAGACACCTTATCCAAATCGCAAAACACTCCTTTCCTGCATCAGAAGCTGAAGGGAAGTGTCAAAGGAATTTTTAACCGCAGCCAGCTGAAATGGTTCTGAGGAGATCCTGCCGTTGCCCATGCAAAAACTTTTGGAATACTTTAATAAACCGCTGCTGAAAATACCGCTTTCATTCGGTATCCTGACAGGGCTGCTGACATTCGGTTATTTTCTTGCACTTTACCTGATGGGGCTCTCCCCGCTCGGAAACATCCGTACACCCGATTTCGGGCTGCATATTATAATGGTCTGCTATGCCTGCTGGTATTACCGGAAAAATTACGGTCAAGGCTGGCTGCATCTCTGGGAAGGACTCACCATCGGGTACGTTATTAACATGACAGCAGCTTTCGTCACCGGATGGCTGATCTATTTCTTTGTTGTCTACTACGATCCCCAGGTGTTTGTCAACTACCTCAACGACATGCAAAACCTTCTTACCGGGCGCAAGGCCGAGCTGGTAGAGCAAATCGGGGAAGAAGAATTCCAGGTATTGCTTACCAAAGTAAAGGAAAACGAACCTTCTACGCTGATTACCGACGAGATCAGCAAGAAATTTATGCTGGGGATTATCCCTATTCTCCTGGTCTCATTGTTTTTCAGGAGGCAGAAACCGAATCTACCCGCCTAAAGAAACTCCCGGTTAATCAGGGAGATTAAATATTCGGTTATTGACACTTTTGGTTATATTCGGACCGGCTTCACTAAACTAACTTATTTCACTCATGCAAGAAGATCTGCCCATTACCCGAGTAGCTATAAGATACGGCCTGATTTTTGGCCTGATTTCCAGCATTTATGGTATTTTGCTGTATGTTTTCCAGCTTGAGACCAACAAGCTCCTGCCGCAGCTCAGCTGGGTGCTTTTCATCCTTGCCATCGTTGTAGCCATTAAAGATTACCGGAAACAAAACCAGGGCTTTGTATCCTACGGCCAGGGCCTGGGCATAGGTTCTCTTACGGCGACTATCATGGGGCTGATCGGAGGTATACTCAATACTTTCTACCTGCAGGTTATTGACAATACACCGTTGCAGCGCATAGCCGATATGACCCGCGAAGACCTGGAAAGAAGAGGACTGGACGACCAGGCAATCGAAAATGCGCTGGAAATGAGCCAGAAATTCCAGTCGCCGGGTTTGTTTTTCGTATTTTCAGTTCTGGGCGGTGCATTTGTCGGTCTCATTCTTTCTCTCATCATAGCTGCAATCCTTCAAAAAAAGCGCCCGGCTTTTGAGTAAGATCCTGTATGGCAGTAGCGTTTCCAATACCTGTTTATTTTTATGCTCGCCATTTTCAGTAAGGAAATAAACGCTTTTTTCGGGTCGCTGATCGCATACGTGGTCATCACGGTATTCCTGGTGGCCGTAGGGCTGATCGTATGGGTATTTCCCGACTCCAACGTGCTGGATTACGGCTATGCGGACATGGGTGTTTTTTTTAACCTGACGCCTTTCGTCCTCCTGTTTCTCGTTCCGGCCGTGACAATGCGGAGTATTGCCGAAGAAACCAGGAACGGCACGCTGGAGCTGTTGCTAACCAAGCCGCTCATGGATCTGCAGCTGATACTCGGAAAGCTGCTGGCATGCTGGCTGCTGGTAACCGTCACGTTACTGCCTACGCTGATCTATTACTTCAGTCTTTACCAGTTGGGCAATCCTCCGGGAAACATTGACTCAGCTGCTGTAACCGGGTCATATATAGGCCTGTTTCTCCTGAGCGGCTCGCTGGTAGCCATGGGAATATGGGTATCTTCTCTCAACGACAACCAGATCGTGGCTTTTGTGCTGACTGTTTTTGTCGGCTTCGTCTGGTATATGGGATTCGGGGCGCTTTCCGATCTCCTGGTGTCGGGGACCCTCGCCAACTTCTTCGGATGGCTCGCCCTCGACCGGCAATATGCGGCATTGGGAAAAGGATTGATCGATTCCAGGAATGTGGTATACCTGCTGACGCTCATTGCATTCTTTATACTCCTCACCTACCAGCGGCTGGGCAGCCTGCGCAGGTAGCCGGCAAACTCCTCTTCCACCAGAAGTTGCAGTTCGGTAGTGATCCTGCCCGGAGTCGCGCTGCCTATCGCCTTGTCACCAACCTGCACAACAGGCATCACCCCTTTGGTGGAGCTGGTCGTAAAAACCTCATCTGCCGACAATAATTCGTCGAGCGATACATCACGTTCCTGCACATCAAATCGCCCTGCTGCCTTTTCCATCACAAGTTTCCTGGTGATCCCCCTCAATGCATTCCTCCCCGGTGTAAGGAGCGCGTCACCCCTGACGATGAAGATATTACTGCGGGTCAGCTCGCTCACCAGCCCGTCTTTATGAAACAGAAGATCGGAGGCCATCCGGTTCCGGAGCTCCGGTGCCATCTTCATCATGTGCACGTATCCGGTAGTTTTCACATAAGGCAGGTCGCGCACATACTCGTAAGGGATCACTTTTATACCGGCCTTCCTGCCGGCCGGATTGTCTTTAGGCAGCGGTTCCGAACGTATCAGGAAGTTAGGCCTCGTAACGGTCAGGCCGTCGTCTGCATATCCCCCGGTCAGTAAAAGCCTGAATGCCGCCTCAGCTTCTCCAGACCGGCGGTATAGCTCTTCGAGCACCCCGTAGACAGCTTCCTTTCCAAGAGGAACCTCCATTCCGAGTGAAGCTGCCGAGCTGGTAAACCTGCTCCAGTACTCCGCAAAGCGAAAAGGAACCCCGTTGTAAGTACGCAGGTAGTCAAAAAGCCCGAAACCTCTTAAAAGCCCGAGGTCATTGGTCTTTAACAAAGGCGCATCGAGTGGATGAAACTCATTTTCGAAATAGCAGTGAAAGGACATTTTATAGCCGGATTACGTAGACAACTGAAAACTTCCGGAAATATAGAACATCTTAAGCTATTTTCTGACCGCCCGTATCACCTCTCTCTTGCGACCCGGCCCCGGATGCTTCTCCACGGTAAAGCCGGCTTCCTTCAAAGCCCTTCTTACACTTCCCTTAGAGGAATAAGTGACAAGGTAAGCACCTTCCGACGTCATTTCCCGGAGCTTCTTAAATATATCCGGCGTCCACAGCTCAGGCTGGCTCCCGGGAGAAAATGCATCGAAGTAAACCACATCATACCTCTCTTCAGCGGAATATTCCTGGAGGAACGTTTTTACTTTTTTAAACGAAAAATAAGGAGAAAGAACCTCACGGTGTCCCCACCGGGACTGGTGCAGTATTTTCAGGGCATCTGCCTGCAGCAGGTCGCCGTAATTCAGCAGTCCTGCCTGCTCCGGACCGACGGGATACGCCTCGATACCGGTGTAGGCCACTGCACGATTCAGCCGGTCGGCCGATTGCCAGGTCAGAAGGGCGTTCAGCCCCGTACCGAAGCCCATTTCAAATATTTTCAGTTCCCGGCCATCCCCTTGCAGCCCTAATTTAGGCAACAGCCCCAGGCCGATATAAATATGCTCCGACTCCTGCAGGGAGCCCTCCAGTGAATGATAGTGTTCCTTTAAAACAGGGTGATAGAGTGTATGCGAGCCGTCGCCGGTCATAACCGGCTGAGAATATGCTTCTTCTGAGATTTCCATCATGCAAATGTAGTCATGAGCAATCGGAAATCAGCTATCAGATCATCCGTTTCAGCGTAATCTGTGTTATAAACAACGTACCGTTTCTCTTTATCAGCAAATCAATTGATTTCCCGTGCCCCTTCTGAAGCAATTTGTAGATTTCGCTCATATTCATATCATTCACCGGGCGGTTATTCATGAATATCAGCTGATCTCCGGCAACCAGCCCTGCTATTTTAGCCGGCGACTTATCGAGCACGTGAGTAACAAAAATATCTTTTAAACCCGCTCCCGTTGCTTTGATCTCCAGCCCGCTCATATCGTGCTCGAACTTTTCCCGCAGCTTTCTCTTGACAGGCTTTAATACCATGTACTGATCCTGGTAATTCATGGTGATCTTAAACCGGCGGAGAATTTCACAGCCTATATTGCCCTGCCGCTCATCTCCTTTAGGTACCTTGATACCAAAAGAAGTGCTGTCGGGGAATGACGCCACTACGTTCCCGATCTCATGCCTGCCGACCCTGATCATCTCGATACGCCCCAGGTTGCCGTTGATTACCCCGTTTAACCCGCGCCCAAGCTGGGTATAGATCACCTTTTCGGGCAACTGTATCCTGGAATCATTGCTCCGGTCGAGCAGCAGGGCGTGCGCCGCGCCGGTATCGATGGCCAGCTTAACCGGCTGCTCACGACCGTCGGCCAGGAGGGTAACGGCTTCGGTAAACGGCTTGGTGTCTTCTATGGTGATCGCATAGATATCTCCATGACGCCTCCGGTATCGGTAGGTGCCGGGTTCTCTGAGCGTAAGCTCCCGGTGCTGGAAGTCTATCGTCACTACAAAATTATTAAATACCTCGTAGCCGAATATACCGTGGACAGGTAAGCCTACAAACTCCGAAAGCTGCAGAACGTCCTCCTCCAGCACGACGACATTCTGGTGATTTGCCTTCATTCCGTACATATTGATCCTATTCCCGATAGCGATATAGGCAACGACAGCCTCTCCCTCACCCGCCCCCGAAATGCTCACCTTACGCGTAAAACGAAGAGAACCGGGCGCCAACGCCCCGGGGTCGGTGATAATGGTAGTGCTTACCCCCGTATCCAGGATAAAACGCAGCGTATCGCTCTCGTTAATCTGTACGGGTACGACAATCAGGTTTGAATGAACCTCAAAAGGTATCCTGAGGGCCTTTTTAGGCTCTGTCAGAAAATAGCCGTAGCGGTCTCTTTCATAATCAGCAAAACGTTTTTGAGCGGTTGTCGTTGCAGATATACCTGCAAAAGCTGCCAACCAGATGGCCAACAACCTGTATGTACCTTTCATGACTTTTCATTAGCTAATAAGATATGGGGTAATGTGATTTCTGAAGCGGGATTTCTTTAACAAAATAAAGAAATTTTCGCGGATATATCCAATAGCAGAAAGAAAAAATATTAGAAAAAAAATAGGCCTGAAAGATAAAGTACAATTAACTGAACAGGCATTCTTCCCATTTCTCTTTATACCCTATACGGTACATAGCTGAAGTACAATTTTGTTTTTGCGGGCTCCGTACGTCAATTTTTCTTAATATCGAAAAATTTCATCCTGCACTGCAGCTTTTCAAATATCTGCCGGGAGCGATCAGGCCGGGCATCCGATATAAAAACCTGTCCGAAGAATCCTCTCTCGATCATAGAGAGCAACTGTTCTATCCGTAGCTCATCGAGCTTATCGAAAATATCATCCAGCAGCAGGATGGGTTTTACTCCGCTGTATTTTTCAATCAGCTCAAACTGTGCAAGTCTCATCGCGAGCACAAACGATTTCAATTGTCCCTGCGACCCGAACTTCCGGAGCGGTACACCGTCGAAGTTGAAAACAAACTCGTCTTTATGCAGGCCTTTGGTAGTCCGTTGGGCCTGAACATCCGTCATACGCTGCTGTCTGAAACGTTCGTCGAAGCCAGGCCCGGTCAGTTCGCTGTCGTAAATGATCTCTACCGCCTCCCTGCCCCGGGAGAGCTCCCGGTAGTGCTTTTGAAACAATTCGCTGAATGATACGAGGAAGTCCTGTCTGATACGGCTGAGTTTGGCACACAGGTCTACCAGGGGTGCGTCGTAGGTATCCAGCATCACGTGGTCCACCTGTCCGCGTTCTGCAAAGATCTTCAGAAGCGCATTCCTTTGACCGAGATACCGGTTGTATGCAAGCAGATCATGGAGATAGCCGCGGTCTACCTGCGACAATACCCCGTCAAAAAACTTCCGGCGCACGTCGCTTCCTTCCCTGATCAGGTCGGTATCGCCGGGCTCGGCCAGCACAACAGGGAATTTCCCGATATGTTCGCTGAGCTTATCGTAAGGTTTTCCGTCTGCAAGCAACATCTTTCTTTGCGTACGGTGCGCGGCACATTTGATTTCGGTTTTTCGATCCCCTTCCGCAAAAATCCCGTCGAGCATAAAATAGTCGGCATGGTGCGCAATGCTCATATGGTCCTGGTTATGAAAGGCGCTTTTTGTCAGCGCCAGGAAATAAATGGCATCGAGAAGATTGGTTTTACCGCTGCCGTTCTCCCCCAACAGGCAGTTCAGCTGATCGCAGAACTCAAAGCTTGCCTCATCATAGTTTCTGAATTGTATCAGTAATAGTTTTTCAATCCTCACGGCCACTTTGTTGTTCGGGGGTTTATACTTATTTTCGCAGTCGGTCCGGCGCCTCTTTTCGGGGCGATCTTCCGAATCAACCGGAAGAGGACGGCAAAAACAGAGTGAAACTTCAGGGTACCCCTCATGTATCAGCTCTCGATAGTAATTTTCTTTATACAATAATGGCAGGCAAAGTACTGTCTTTAACCTCTAGAAGCAAGTAAATGGCTACCGCAAAAGAGAAAAAGAAAACAACGGCAAAAAAACTCAGGCATTCCAAAGAGCAGTACCTGTCCTGGTTTGAAAGTATGCTGCTTCAGCGCCGGTTCGAAGAAAAGGCAGGCCAGTTGTACGGGCAGCAGAAAATAAGGGGGTTTTGCCATCTTTATATTGGTCAGGAAGCCTGCTCGTCAGGTTCCGTTTCAGCTCTGGAAGAAGGTGATAAATATATAACCGCTTACCGCGATCACGGCTTTCCGCTCGCCCTCGGTACCGATCCGAACAAGATCATGGCCGAGCTTTACGGAAAAGAGACAGGCACTACGAAAGGAAAGGGAGGCTCGATGCACATTTTCGACAAGGAAAGGGGATTTGCAGGCGGTCATGGAATAGTGGGAGCCCAGATACCCCTGGGAGCCGGGATTGCCTTCGCAGAAAAATACCGCAAGACAGGCAAGGTTTGTCTTTGTCTTTTCGGCGACGGGGCTATCCGCCAGGGAGCTTTCCATGAAACCGTAAACATGGCAGTGACCTGGAAACTGCCGGTGATTTTTGTAGTGGAAAACAACGGTTATGCCATGGGAACCTCTGTAGCCCGCTCAAGCAATGTCACCGATCTCTATACCATCGGCGACGCATACGATATTCCTTCCGAACCGGTAGACGGCATGAACGTCGAAGAAGTTCACGATGCCGTTGAACGTGCAGCTGCGCGGGCCCGCAAGGGGGAAGGCCCCACTTTCCTCGAATTCAGGACTTACCGCTACCGCGGACACTCTATGTCCGATCCCCAGAAATACCGTAGCAAAGAGGAGGTGGAATCATACAAGCTGCTGGATCCGATCGAGCAGGTAAGGGCTACTATCCTTGAAAATAACCTGGCTACGGAAGATGACCTGACAGCCATAGAAGCAAAAGTGAAGGAGATCGTGGCGGAATCTGTGAAATTCTCCGAAGAATCGGCATTCCCCGACCCTAAAGAAGCTTATACGGACGTCTACGTGGAGGAAAACTACCCGTTTACGATTGACTGACACGAAATGATAGTGAGTTTGCCGTAAATGGGTTTACGGCAAACTCACTGTATTGCATTTTCCGTCGAGCTGCTTCCTCCAATATATATACTTTACCTTCTCCGGAGGCCTGCGGATCTCATTACAAATTTCTCTGACCCAGTTTATGAAACTTTCTATTATTGTTCCCGCTTATAATGAAGAGCGTACCATCAGACAGGTACTGGGGAAACTTTCCGAAGTAAGGCTGATCAGCGATTTTGAAAAGGAGATCATTGTTGTCAACGACGCATCAAAAGACAATACGGAAGCTGTTTTATTCGCGTTTATGGAGGAGAATCCTACGCTGGATATACGCTATGTTAAACATGAAAACAACCAGGGGAAAGGGGCTGCCCTGCATTCCGGCATCCGGCATGCCAGCGGTGACTATCTGATCGTTCAGGATGCCGACCTCGAATACGACCCCCACGAATTCAACATCCTCCTTAAACCGGTTGTAGACGGTCACGCCGATGTTGTCTACGGATCAAGATTTATCGGAGGAAAGCCACACCGTATTCTGTTTTTCTGGCACACAATAGGAAACAAACTTGTACTCACCTTCCTGAGTAACATGTTTAACAACCTCAACCTGACAGACATGGAGACTTGCTATAAGCTGTTCCGCGCCGATATCATCAAGGGGTTGACACTGAAAGAAAAACGTTTCGGATTTGAACCTGAGGTAACTGCCAAAATAGCCAAGATCCCCCGGATCCGTATATACGAAGTTGGGATTTCATATTATGGCCGCACATATGAAGAAGGCAAAAAAATCAATTGGAAAGATGGCGTCAGGGCCATTTACTGCATTGTACGCTACGGGCTGTTCGATTGATTTCCTGTGCTGCTAGTCGTCCGCAGCAAGCCGGGTTGTACGCTCTTCCCCGTGCATCGCCAGAAACCAAAGCACCATCAAAGTAGGAAAAAGATACTTATCCCACGATAGCTGAACCTTTCCCAGGAGCAATATATTGGTCAGTGCAAGAAAACCGCTCAGACTGACGAGCGGGAGCTCTGTAAACCGAATGAGTGTAAGCGCCATCAATATACCGAAAATTCCCTGCTTAAACCAACCTCCGATTCCTGCAGTTTCAAGCAACTGGTCGAAATACCCCAGGAAAGGCCAGGTAAAATACTCGTTATAAGTCTGGCGCGCCGGGAAAAACATCAGCAGGAGCATCACACCGGCCACAATAGCAGCGAATGTACGAGGATAGCGAAACGGGTAAGTCCTGAAATAGTCCCACTTTCTACTCAGAATAGCTTCCGGTATGACAAAGTAAAAAGCGGTAATAGCAGCGGTGTAGATTACAAAACCAGGATTGTAAAAGGGAGCATCGCCGTAATGCTGCTCATTCATGATCGCTTCAGGCGCCGGCCCGCCCCAAAGCGCTACCCAGGGAAGGAGGCTGAGCACAGAAAGCGAATAACAAACCATAACCTTTTCAGACCAGGCCCGGCCGATAAACGCTTTTAAGTTACCCTCACACTTCATCAGAGTGACAGCCTCAAAAAGCAATATCGCCAGCGGAAAAGCGAGCATATACTGACGCGACGCTACCGCAGCCGCAAAGGCCAGGCAACCCACCCAATGCCGTCCCTCCAGATAGGCTGCCAAACCGATCAAAACGGCCAGCCACGCTACCATATCAGTATAATAATGGACAGAACACAGGTAAAAGCTCGGCATCGCAACCAACGGAATGAAGTATAGCCAACGTTGTGACTGAGACCCGGGCTTGTACCATACAAACAGTTGCAGCAAACAAAAGCTGAACAGGAAATTCATTAACCTGAGGTACTGCACGTCCTCTCCCAGCAACCTGACCACCCAACCTCCGAGTATAAAAGGAAGCGGAGTATTGAGCTGGTTATAAGTCTTCAGAAGATTAAGTGAAGGAATTATTTCATGACTAAACATTACCGCTGTAGGCAGGTAGTGATTTTCATCCTGGTAAATTTCGGGAAACCCCAGGAAATCCTTGACCACCAGTACTGCTACGTAGACTATCGCAATAATAAAAGTAATATAAACCGGGCGTATTGTAGTCGATTTAAAAGCCATAAGTTTGATCGATCAGGCAAATCCTTCCGCAAAAATAGATTAAATGTATTGACGAAGATCATTTAATCTTATGGCAAAAATTAGTATATTTATTCGTTAACAGGCCTAGCTTTATAAAGTTTGTTACCTAAAGCCGATCAGCAGATCGTAAAACGGCAGCCGGCTTATGTCTTATCAGCAAAAGATCCTTGTCCCCTGCGACTATTCCGAATTGTCGCTTCATGCCGTTCTCTTTGCATACGGGCTTGCCTCAAATCCGCAAAGCGAAGTCTTTGTTTTATCGGTTATTTCCGATGAACAGCAGGAGGCATCCCAAAGAGATCTTTATAAGGCGGAGTTTGCGGCGGTAAAAGGCAGTGGCCTGTTGGAAGGCGTCACGGTAAGGCAACTGATACAGACCGGGAAACTTGTCGAAGAAGTCCTTAAAACAATAGATGAGCGGCAGATTACTTTACTGGTAGTCGGAACGCGCGGATCGCGTGGGTGGGACGGTGTATTTGCAGGATCTTATGCAGGTAAGCTGGTGCGCGCCTCGCCGGTACCGGTATTCTCCATTAAGCAGCCTGCCCGGCCCCAGCAGGTACGGGATATTGTTTTCCCGTGTGATTTCGGAGAATGCAGTCCCGCTTTCATATACGCCATGAAGAAAATGCAGGCTGCGTTTGCAGGCAGGCTGCATCTTTTGCGTGTCATTACCGGAAAAGAAGACGAAAAGAAGCTGATAGATGCCATGCAGGATTTTGCCCGGAACCACTCCCTGGAGAGATATTCGCTGAATGTCAGGGCAGACGAAAGCGAGGAAAAAGGGATCATAAGGTTTGCTACCGAGATCGGAGCCGATATGATCGCCATGACCACTCACAGCCGCGACCTTTCCCATCTTTACCTGACCAGTATAGCGGCAAATGTGGTCAATCATTCGAGGCTCGTTACGTGGACGTATTCGGGAGGGTAGCCCTTCGGCTACGCTCAGGGGCCACTCTCAATATCCCACACTCGTATCATCCCCTCTCGGGTCGGAGCCACCTTCCAGGGAACCGTCAGGCCATACCAGGACACAATCCATCCTGCCGATGGTATTGCGTTGCTGCTCAAGAATAAACCCGCGTTCCTGCAGTGCGCTGATCGTTTTCTCACTCAACGCCCCAGCCTCAAATACCGTTTTGTCGGGCAGCCACTGATGATGAAATTTCAGCGCATTGACAGCCTGCTGCATGGTCATACCGTGTTCCAGCACATTCAGGATGGTCTGGAAGACCGAGGTGATAATCGTAGAGCCACCGGGGGTTCCGACGACCATGAGAAGCTTACCGTCACTTTCAATAATAGTGGGGGTCATGGAAGACAGCATTCTCTTCGCGGGCGCAATAGCGTTGGCCTTGTTGCCGATCAGGCCGAACATGTTCGGTACGCCGGGTTTGATACTGAAGTCATCCATTTCGTTGTTCATCAGGAAACCGGCGCCTCTTACAACGACTCCGCTTCCGTAGCTCCCGTTCAGGGTGGTGGTCACCGCTACCGCATTACCGCCTTTGTCTACGACAGAGTAATGGGTAGTCTCCATGCTTTCGTAACCCGGGAGGTCGCCGCCGGCTATATCACTGCTGCTGGTAGCCCTTTCAAATGAGAAATCCTTCCAACGCTCCGCCAGGTAGGGATAGCTCATCAGCTCCTTCGATGGTATTTTAACAAAATCCGGATCTCCCAGGAACTTAGCCCTGTCGGCGTATACCCTTCTTTCGGCTTCGATCATTACCTGTACCGTAGAGTCGGTATTCCACCCCCAGCGTGCAAGGGGATAAGGCTCCACCAGCCGCAGCAACTGGACCAGGGCAATCCCACCGCTGGAAGGAGGCGACATGGTGATCAGGCGATAGTTTTTATAAGTCCCGGAGACAGGCTCCCGCCATACGGCCCGGTATTGCTTGAGATCCTTCCTGGTGATGATCCCACCGCCTGCTTTCATCTCCCTGGCCAATAGCCTGGCGGTACGTCCTTTATAAAACCCGTTCCTGCCCTTACGCTGCACTGATTTCAGCACCTGGGCAAGATCATGCTGAAAGAGCGTATCTCCGGCAGCCCAGGCGCTTCCGTCGGGTTTACGGTAATAGGAAGTCCCGGGATTAACCTCCAGTATCTTTTTGTTGACCGCGTTGAGCCCGCGGGCCTCCTTTTCTGTCTGGACCACACCCTTCAAAGCGATGTCAATGGCGGGTTGGACCAGGTCGCTCCAGGGCAGCCGGCCGAAGCGACTGTGCGCATTTACCATACCGTCGACAGAACCCGGCACTCCGCTTGCCAGGTGCCCTTTGGTGCTCATTCCGTCGATAACATTCCCGTTTTTATCCAGGTACATATCTTTATGGGCCTTTTGAGGCGCTTTTTCCCGGAAATCGATCGCGTGGCTCATACCGGTCGAATCGCGGTATACGAGGAAGCCGCCGCCGCCCACATTCCCTGCAGCGGGATGAACAACCGCGAGGGCAAACTTCAGCGCTATAGCCGCATCGATCGCATTACCTCCTTTCCTGAGAATGGCTGCTCCTACTTCAGAAGCTACCGGATGCGCCGATGCCACTATCCCGTTCTTCGAAAAAACACCTTTTCTTTCGCTAAAAAAAGGCTTATAACCGGGATCATCCGACATAAACTGGTAAAAGCCAAGGGATTCTTTTACAGGCTGCTGCGCCGGCAGACTATGGAAACCCAATAGAAAGACTATTATGACAGCAATGATTCTGTTCATTTTCGGCTTATTGACGGATTGTTGATACAAGCGTAAAATTAACTATTTATATATAATAACAGGAAGATCGCTGTTTAACCGTTTCTGCAACCATTCATCACGAATTAAGTTGCTTTTTGCCCGCACATCAATAAAATTTGTACCCGCAACCGGTTTAGCAGCTTACCACCATCTCCGAACAAATATGATATTTTTCCGACAAGTGATCGAAAGTTTTGTGTTTGCGTGGGAAGCGCTTAAATCCAATATTCTCCGCACCACCTTATCTCTTCTGGGCGTAACTGTCGGTATATTTGCTATAGTAGCTGTTTTCACTATCGTAGATTCCCTTGAGAAAAACGTCAAGGAAAGTCTTAAGGAAATAGGCGACAGGGTGCTGTATGTACAAAAATGGCCCTGGGGCTTCGGAGGCGAATACCCGTGGTGGAAGTACTTCCGCTGGCCCGAGCCGACTTATAACGAATACCGGTTCCTGGCCGATAAGCTGGAAAATGCGGAGGCGGTCGCGGTCATGGATGCGAAGGGCTCTATAGATCTGAGGCACGGATCAAACAGCGGCAAGGGAAGTGTATGGGGCATTACCCAGGACTACAACCGGATAACCGAAATAGAAATTGAAAGCGGCCGTTATTTTACTCCGCTCGAAAACACTACGTCAAAAAATGTGACCGTCATCGGAGCGAAAGTAGCAGACTGGCTTTTTCCGAACCAGGATCCGCTTGGCAAAGAGATGAAAATAGCAGGGTATAAATTCACGGTTATAGGCATTCAGAAGCGGAAAGGCAACAGCATGATGGAGTTCAGCGGGAAACCCGACGAGAAATGCTATATCCCATACGGATCTTTCGCCAAATATTTCTCTTCGGGCAGGAGGAGCATCGATATAGCTGTTAAAGGCCGGGAGCATGACGAAGGCCTCCAGGAGCTGGAAGCAGAAATTACGGGTCTCATGCGTTCAAAGAGAGCGCTCAAGCCCAGGGACGAAAATAACTTTTCTATCAACCGCCCAGATGCTGCGGCGAAGGCCATAGACGGCGTTTTCAGCGTGCTCACACTCGCCGGGTGGGTTATCGGGAGCTTTTCCATCCTGGTAGGCGGATTCGGCATTGCCAATATCATGTTCGTTTCGGTAAGGGAAAGGACCAACCTCATCGGTATCCAAAAATCGCTCGGCGCCAAAAATTATTTTATCCTGTTCCAGTTTCTTTTTGAAGCGATTATGCTCAGCCTGGTAGGCGGCGCTGTCGGCGTGCTGCTTGTATATCTGATCACCTTTATCCCCATGGGGACCTTCGAACTGGTCATGAAGCCGGGCAATATCTTCCTGGGACTGGTGGTGTCTTCCTCTATAGGCATGCTTTCCGGCTTTATACCCGCCCTGATGGCGTCCCGCATGGATCCGGTGGAGGCCATCAGGGCGAAATAGAAATATTGCAATTCATCAAACTTATTACGAAGTTAGCAGCACAAAATCAACCGACTTTTTGCTATGCGCAAGTGGATTTTCCTTATCATTTTCCTGGCCATCGTGTCAGGGATCTTATATTATGTCAGCTTCGGCTCCTACAGCGAAGGCAGGCGTGCCGGGTTTGTATTGAAGCTGAGCAAAAAAGGATATGTGTTCAAGACCTATGAAGGCGAGCTCAGGATAGGCGGCCTGTATGACGGAGAAGGTGTTATGAATGCCACCGAATGGGCTTTCTCGGTCAGCGCAAAAAATCAGGAAGCCATTAAAAAGCTGGAGGAAGCCATTGCTACCGGGCAGCGTGCCTCGCTTACCTACGAGGAAAAATTCTTTGTGCTTCCCTGGAACGGAGATACGAAATTCTTCATTACTAATGTAGAGGTGCTCAGATCGTCGCCGGGAATACTTCCTTACCAGAATGCACCCGCTTCTCCCGGCCAGTCCGAAGACACCACCCCTTCGGGTCAGGCGGTGCCTATCGATACGTCTATCATAGAATTATAGGTCATCCTCCCGCTTTTTTGGCCCGGTATCCTTTGGATATAAGCCATGCCAGGATTTTGTCACGGTGATCGCCCTGCACGATTATCTCGAAATCCTTGACGGTGCCGCCGCTGCCGCAAAGCGATTTGAGCTGCTTACCCAGTTGTTCGAGCTCAGACAGCCTGCCGGTGTACCCGCGCACCACGGTTGCGACTTTCCCGCCTCCCTTCCGCTCCAGCCATATACGGAGGTCCTGACCTGCCGGCGGCGGTGTCTCGGCCTCTTCTTCCTCACCGGAATCGAAGCTAAAGTCAGGATCCGTAGAATAAACTATACCTGATTTATTTCTTTTTGACATTATTCTCTTGTTTTTCTCCGTTGTTGTTTTACTAACAATTTGAATTGAGTAATTTCAGCCCCGGAATTTACCAAAACTATCCGGTTGATTGGTGAGATAACCCCGGTTTAATACTATGGCTTCAGATCAGGATTTTGATAGTGAAATAGATGAAGGCCAGGAAATGACCTTCCTGGAACACCTTGAAGAACTCAGATGGCATATTATCAGAGCTTTCGGATCGATCATTGTATTCGCAATCCTGGCCTGGGTTTACCGTGAGTGGATTTACGGTACAGTCATACTGGGGCCAAGCAACACCGAGTTCTGGACTTACCGGATGATGTGCAAGCTCGGGCACCTGATGGGTACGGATGGCCTGTGTGTGGACACTATTAATTTCAAGCTGCAGAATATCGAAGTAGGCGGCCAGTTTAAGATGGCGCTGACAACGGCAGGGATCGTAGGCCTGCTTTTTGCCTTCCCTTATGCTTTCTGGGAAATATGGCGTTTCATCAGACCCGGCCTGAAATTCAGTGAAAAAAAAGCTGCCCGGGGAGCCGTGTTTTTTGTCACCGTACTCTTTTTTACAGGCGTTCTGTTCGGATATTATATCGTTACGCCCCTGGTCATTAACTTCCTGGCCAATTTTACGCTCGACGAGTCTATCGTCAACGAATTCAATATCAAATCCTATATTTCCACCATTGCCACCCTGACCCTGGCCTGCGGCGTTGCTTTCCAGCTCCCTATAGTGGTGTTTGTACTCTCCAAGGTGGGCATACTGACGCCTGCATTTATGCGGGAATACCGTAAGCATTCCGTCATAGTGATCCTGATCGTGGCAGCTATTATCACTCCGTCTCCCGACGTTTTCAGCCAGGTTATCGTAGCGCTTCCGCTGTTTGTGCTGTATGAAGTCGGTATCCTGGTATCGGCACGCATAGAACGACAGCGGCGCGCGGAAGAGCGCGCATTACAGCAGAGGCTGGAGTCGGGCGACTAATATCTTTCAGGGGTCAGCTACGGTGTTTACCACCCTTATCCCGAGATAGTTTTGTTTTTTTAAAGAATTAGTCTAAAATTTGCAGCCCCGAATTCCCGGTAAAACTGATGTCCGACAGAAAACACATAAAATCTTTCCTCTGCTGGATGGTTGCAGCGATCCTGCTGGTTGCCTCTATGGGCTCCAGAGGTATCCATCCTGAATATTCCGCAGAGGTACCAGGCATCGAAAAGAGTGAAACAAAATCTCCTGCCGGGCAGGAAAACCAGGGAGAGCAGACCACAATCAGCGCCCTGAGCCTCGATGCGGTAGTTATTTCACTCTTCAGCTTTCACCTTTCCCAGTATATCCTCCCGGCTCCGCAGCCTGCAGTCAGGCTTTTCGGACGCTCCGGCAATTGCCTGCCTGCGCGTTTTTCGGAGCCCCTGTTTTTCTTCTGCTACTTCCACAAAGTTTTCGGCAAACAAATTGCTGCCAACGCGCCCTGAAAAAAGGCGCCTCTTTTCGTAAAACTCTGCTTCACTGCCCGGAGGAGCAGGCAATTTTTATTTCCCAATTATCAATCTGTCATTATAAAAGAATTTACCAATGAGTAACAGATCAGGTGTAGTCTTTTTCACCATACTGCTTGCGCTAATCAGTATTTATTACCTTTCCTTCACGTTTGTGTCGAGGAACTACAAGCAAAAAGCCGAGGCATTCGCTACAGATGCCGAAGGCAAAGTCGATTTCACAAAGAAACAACGTTTCATTGACTCCCTTTGGAGAGAGAAAGTGTATCTGGGTCAGACTCTCCAGCAGGTTACCGAGAGAGAGCTCGGGCTCGGCCTCGACCTGCAGGGTGGTATGCACGTGGTAATGGAGGTTTCTCCTGCCGATATTGTCAAAGGAATGGCAGGCAACAACTCCAAAAGCTCCGCCTTCCAGCAGGCGCTTAAAAATGCAACAGCCGCTTCAGTCACCAGCCAGTCGAACTATATCGATCTTTTTGTAAAGGCCTATAGGGACCTCGTACCGGATGCACGGCTGGCGTCGCTTTTTTCCAACAGCGCCAACCGCGCCCAGATCAACATCAACTCCAGCGACGGTGAAGTAATTGCGCTCCTCAAAAAAGAACTCGACGGCTCGGTCGACCGCGCTTTTAAAATCCTTCAGGCCCGTATTGATAAATTCGGGGTAACCAACCCCAATATCCAGCGCTTGCCGGGTTCGAACCGTATCCTGGTCGAGCTCCCCGGTATCGATAACCCTGAAAGGGTCCGTCGGCTGTTGTCCGGAGCTGCCAAACTGGAGTTTGCCGAAGTTTATACACTGAATGAAATCGGTTTCGGTCTTGATCAGTTGGGCTCATTTTTAGTCAGGGAAGAAGAAGCCAGGAGGGCGAAAGCCGCGTTGACAACCCCTGCCGCACCTGCAGACACAGCTACTACTACCGGCACTGACCTTGCTTCCCAGCTTGCGAAAAGCTCAGCCGATTCTTCAGCTACCGATACCAGCGCCATTAACAGGCAGAATGCCGCGCTGACCAACCTGTTTATGCCTATTTCCAATAGTGCATTAGGTGTACAGATCAAAGATACAATACGTGCCAACGAGATCCTGAGAAACCCGGAAGTGAAGGCAATGTTCCCCAACGACCTGGTCTTTATGTGGGACAGGAAAGAGATGGCCGGAATGCCTGGTCAGGCTATCCTTCCGTTGTACTTTATCAAAAAACCGGGAGGCATAGCACCGCTTGAGGGGGATGTTATTGTAGACGCCGTGGGCGATTTTGACCAATACGGCAAGCCCGAAGTTACGATGAGGATGAACGGGGAAGGTGCCCGCAAATGGAGAGCCCTGACCGCGGCCAACATCAACCGCCCTATCGCCATTATCCTCGACGACCTTGTCTATACGGCGCCGAATGTAACCGGTGAAATACCAACCGGGAACTCAAGTATATCAGGCAACTTCACAATCGACGAAACAAAAGATATGGCGAACGTGCTGAAAGCGGGGAAACTGCCTGCACCGACGCACATCGTAGAAGAAGCTGTGGTGGGTTCCACTCTCGGTTCAGAAGCAGTTACAAAAGGGCTCATTTCCTCTATCGTAGGCCTTGTGATAGTACTGGCATTCATGATCGTTTATTACAGCAAAGCAGGATGGATCGCCGATATCGTGCTTTTCATCAACCTGTTCTTCCTGATGGGGATTATGGCTTCGCTCGGTGCGGTGCTCACACTCGCCGGTATAGCGGGTATCGTGCTGACGATCGGGATGTCTGTCGACGCCAACGTGCTTATCTACGAGGGTATCAAAGCCGAACTGGAAGAAGGCAAGCCTTTTGCCCAGGCGGTGCAGGACGGGTTTAAAGGAGCATTATCTGCCATTATCGACTCCAATATCACTACCCTCCTGACAGGGTCTATCCTGTTTGTATTCGGTACCGGGCTCGTACTTGGATTTGCCACCACGCTCGTTATCGGTCTTATCACTTCCCTGTTTACAGCAATCTTTATCACCAAGCTGCTTCTCGACCACCAGGTAAAAAAGGGCAACAGGCTTGCTTTTGCCTCCGGGCTCACCAAAAACTGGTTTAAGGATACAAGCTTTGATTTCGTAAGCCAGAGACGTAAATTCTATATCTTCTCCGGTATCGTACTGGTAATAGGTGTCCTGTCTTTTATTTTCAAAGGCTTCGGTCTCGGAGTAGATTTTAAGGGCGGAAGGACCTATACCATCCGGTTTGAGCAGAACGTTAATACCGACGACGTAAGGCAGGTATTTACAGAAGCCCTGGGGCAGGCTCCCGAGGTTAAGACTTTCGACGGATTTGACCAGGTGAAAGTGACTACCGACTATCTCATTGAAGATGTTTCGGTAGAAGCCGACAGGAAAGCGCAGGATCTGATTGCCGAAGCAGCCGCCAATGTGCCGGGTAATAAAGGTACTATTGTCAGTTCTTCGAAAGTAGGGCCTACGATAGCCAACGACATGATCTATTCCGCATTCTGGGCGGTACTGCTCGCTATCGTAGTCAACTTTATATATATATTCGTCCGCTTCCGTAACCTTGCATTCGGATACGCAGCGCTGATTTCTCTCGCGCATGACGTGTTGTTCCTGCTGGTGATTTTCTCCCTGTTCAACGGATGGATCCCCTTCATATCGCTCGATATCGACCAGGCCTTCATCGGTTCGGTCCTGACTATTATGGGCTATTCGATGAACGATACCATCGTCATATTCGACCGTATACGGACCTATCTGAACGATCCGAAATCCAGGAAAGAAAGTATTCCCGTCATTATCAACAACGCACTTAATAAAACCCTGAGCCGGACTGCCGTAACAGGTATCACTACCATGATGGTATTGATTGTGCTTATGATATTCGGCGGTGAAGTACTCCGCGGGTTTACCTTCGCCATGCTGGTCGGTGTGATCGTAGGGACCTACTCCTCGCTGTTTATCGCTGCGCCTATAGTGGTAGACGCGCTGCAACGGCAGCTCACCAAAAATCCGGAGCTAGCCGTCGTTGCGGAAGCTTCTTCCAAAACCAAGGAGGGCAAAAAGGTAAGATCTTAATTTGTAAAATAAAAAAGGGGAAAGTGCGAGCTTTCCCCTTTTTTATTTTACAAAGTTGCTGAATACACTTTTTTTACAGTAGTTTTATACGCTGTTAATACACTCTGTATCTTTAAAACAAACCCGCATGGCAAATCAACTATGGGCCAAGAAGCCGATCAAAACCCTTCTTGCTGAATCTTCCGCAGAAGGGAATCAGTTAAAAAGAACATTGAGTGCCACCAGCCTGGTAGCGCTTGGAATTGGTGCGATAATCGGTGCCGGGTTGTTTTCCCTGACAGGCATCGCTGCAGCAGAGCATGCGGGGCCTGCTGTTACACTATCGTTTGTTTTAGCTGCCGTCGGCTGTGCATTCGCCGGGTTATGCTACGCGGAGTTTGCATCTATGATCCCGATTGCCGGGAGCGCGTACACCTATTCGTATGCTACCCTGGGCGAATTTCTGGCCTGGATTATCGGCTGGGATCTTGTTTTGGAATATGCCCTCGGATCTGCCACTGTTGCTGTCAGCTGGTCACGCTATCTCCTCGAATTTCTTGCAAATTTCAATATTCATTTGCCCGCCCAGCTGGTTTGCTCTCCATTCGAAACCATCAGGCTCAGCAACGGTGAGATCCTCGACGGTGGAATAATTAACCTGCCCGCCATCCTGATCGTATGTCTCCTTTCCCTCCTGCTGATAAGAGGGACAGAAGGAAGCTCATTCATCAACAATGTCCTGGTAGTCGTGAAAGTGCTGGTAGTCCTGGTTTTTATTACGCTCGGATGGAGTCACATCGATCCGGCCAACTACGTTCCCTATATCCCTGAAAACACCGGTAATTACCTGAATTTCGGATGGACCGGCATCGCGGCGGGTGCAGGAGTGGTTTTCTTCGCTTTTATCGGCTTTGATGCGGTCTCTACCGCTGCACAGGAAGCCAAAAACCCCCAGCGGGATATGCCTATCGGTATCCTGGGATCATTAATAATCTGCACCATCCTGTACGTTCTGTTTGCTCATGTTATGACAGGTCTTGTAAACTATAAAGACTTTGCCGGCGACGCCAAACCGGCCGCAACCGCTTTTGCGGTAACGGGGTATGATTTCCTGCAGAACGGGCTTATCATTGCCATATTGGCTGGGTATACTTCCGTCATGCTCGTCATGCTGCTCGGGCAAAGCAGGGTGTTTTATTCCATGAGCCGTGACGGCCTGCTGCCTAAATTTTTCAGCACGATACACGAGAGATACCGCACACCCTGGAAAACCAACCTGTTCTTTATGCTTTTTGTGAGTGTTTTTGCGGGCTTCGTACCCGTAAGCGACCTGGGACACATGGTGAGCATCGGGACACTTTTCGCGTTTTGTCTCGTCTGTATAGGAGTCTGGATCATGCGGGTAAAAAGCCCGGAAATTCCGAGAGGTTTTAAAACTCCCTGGGTTCCTTTCGTACCGCTGATGGGCATCGTGGTCTGCCTCTACCTGATGTACTCATTACCCAACGAGAGCTGGTTCCGGCTAGCTATCTGGCTGGCGCTGGGTTTGGTTATTTATTTTGCGTACGGCAAAAACAACAGTAAACTCCACCACGACAAATAGGCTTTTCCCTTATCAGATATATCAGATGCCCCGCTTCCGGCGGGGCATTTCTTCTATCCCCAATCCCGTTAGTACCGGGTTGATCATACGCCTGGATATGGTCAGCCTGAAATAGCGGACATTTTCCGCTACAAAAACCTGCGTGTAGAATCCTTTTTCAGGAAGCTGTCTGTAAACTGCTGAATAATTAACGAGAACCGGCCATCCGTTTGCTTCAAGCACCAGCCGGATCGTATCGACGGCCTTCTTCAGATTTGAAAAGTAGGTTATTTCTGCAGTGATCTCCCTACCGGGATCCGCCTGCAGAAACGGCTCCACCCTGACCTCATATATTGCCTGCTGCTGCACTGATCCGGCTGCCTGACGGGCTAGTAAGCCCTTACTTTTCTTCCTTCATAGAAATTGACGAAGGCCCGGTTGACGGTGCGGTTCCCTCCTTCCGTCGGGTAGTCGCCTGTAAAATACCAGTCTCCCTTATGGTTGGGACAGGCTATGTGAAGGTTATCTACCGTCTGATAGACAACCGACAGTTCTGCTTTCAGGTCGTCGGGCCTTACGATTTCCGCTATTTTATCCGAGATTTCCTCGTAGGTGAAAGGTTCGTATAGCGCTTTGGCAAAGTTTACGGAACCCGCATTCTGAGAGGCCAGGGAAGACACACATTGCGTATAGACCTCTTCCTTGAGGTAGTTCATGTCGTTTTCTTCCAGCAGCTTCATGATTGCCCGGAACGCCACAAACTCCTGCATTTTCGACATATCGATCCCGTAGCAGTCGGGAAAGCGGATTTGGGGAGCCGAAGAGACGATCACGATCTTTTTAGGGCCCAGCCTGTCCAGCATCTTAAGAATTTTCTTTTCCAGCGTGGTTCCCCTTACAATAGAATCGTCGATGATCACAACAGTATCGATACCTTTCCTGACCACCTCGTAGGTAGTGTCATATACGTTCGATACCATTTCATCCCTGAATTCATCTGCGGTGATAAAGGTCCTCGATTTCACATCTTTTGCAACCAGTTTCTCGATCCTGGGTCTGAAAGAAAGGACTCTGTCCAGTTCCTCTTCAAATAGGATGCCCTGTACAATGGCCTGCTTTCTCTTCTGGTAAAGATATTCTTCCAATCCTTCTATCATCCCGAAGAAGGCCGTTTCCGCAGTATTCGGGATATAGGAAAAAATAGTATTCTCCAGGTCGTAGTTGATCTCGTCCAGTATCTTCGGAATCAGCAATTTACCGAGCATCTTCCGCTCATTGTAAATATCCGGATCGGTAGCCCGCGAAAAATAGATCCGCTCGAAAGAACAGGGGCGCTTTTCCTGCTGGGGCAAAACGGGCACTTCAGAGTACCCACCGTATTTATCTATAATGAGCGCACTCCCAGGTGTCAGCTCACGGATTTCATCGAAATCTACGTTAAATGCGGCTTTGATAGCCTGCTTTTCAGAAGCCACGACCACTACCTCATCGTCTGCATGGTAGAATGCGGGGCGTATTCCCGACGGGTCTCTTATCACGAATGAAGCGCCGTGCCCCAATAGGCCCGACATCACATACCCGCCGTCGAAGTCACGGCAGGAACGGTGCAGAACCCGCTGGATATCGATATTGTCCTCAATAACGTCCGACAGAGAGGGATTTTCAAAAATCCCCTTAAACCGGTCGAAAACCCGCTGGTTTTCTTCATCCAGGAAGTGACCGATCTTTTCCATGACCGTTACCGTATCGACGGTGTCTTTCGGATGCTGCCCGAGAGAGACAAGCTTGTTGAAAAGCTGATCGACATTGGTCATATTGAAATTCCCGGCCATCACCAGATTCCTGCTTCTCCAGTTGCTTTGCCGCAGCATCGGGTGGCAGTTCTCGATCTCGTTGGCGCCATGCGTACCATACCGCAAATGCCCCAGCCACACTTCTCCGGTAAACGCTACGTTCTCCTGGAGCCAGCGGGCATCGAAAATTTTCTTTTTATTTCCTTTGAGCGCTTTACGGAACTTCTTATGGACTTTCTTGAAAATGTCGTTGGTAGGTTGCGGACCGACCGAGCGGTAGCGGCTTATGTAGCGCTTGCCGGGGGGCACTTCTATTTTGATGTTGGCTACTCCGGCCCCGTCCTGCCCCCGGTTTACCTGCTTTTCCATCATTAGGGAAAGCTTGTATGCCGCATAGAGTGGCGTTTGGTACTTATCAATGAAGTATTGATAAGGTTTGCGTAATCGGATCAGTGCGATTCCGCATTCATGCTTAATAGCATCGCTCATGGTTAACGCGTACTAGTTTGTACTGCTATTTTAAGTTTGACGGAATATATCCGCCACTTACTATGTAACGAATAAATGAAGAACCTGTTATGTTTTCATTTAGTTCGTTAACGCGGCTATAAAGTTACGAATATTGAAAGCAAAGATTTGTTATAAATTTGAGGAATCAAGACAATTTATCTCTCCGTTCCCTGTCGCAGCGCCCCTACAATAAAACATCGATTGAAAAATCAGATGTCAGTAGATACTTCATCCAAAAATTCACCCGTTTATAAATTAATCATCTGGATTGCCCGCATTTCAGTTTAGAAATAGCTATTTTTGCAACCTATAATTATCGGGGGTTTTTCGAGGTTCCCTATCAGCCATATACAAACAAAAATCACTATGTCAGTTGCCACTGAATACCTGCCTTACAAGGTTAAAGATATTTCGCTCGCCGAGTGGGGACGCAAAGAAATCACGCTTGCCGAAGCAGAAATGCCCGGCCTGATGGCCATACGTGCCGAATACGGGCCTTCACAGCCGTTGAAAGGTGCGCGCATCGCGGGTTGCCTCCACATGACGATCCAGACTGCCGTGCTGATCGAAACACTCGTTGCGTTAGGCGCTGAGGTAACCTGGTCATCGTGCAACATTTTCTCTACCCAGGACCATGCAGCAGCGGCCATTGCAGCGGCCGGTATCCCCGTCTATGCGTGGAAGGGTATGAATGAGAAGGAATTTGACTGGTGTATCGAGCAGACTCTCTGGTTTGGCGAAGAGCGCAAGCCTCTCAATTTGATCCTCGACGACGGCGGAGACCTGACCAATATGGTGTTTGATGTTTATCCGGAGCTGCTGCCGGGCATCAAAGGACTTTCGGAAGAAACCACAACCGGCGTTCACCGTCTTTACGAACGCCAGAAAAAAGGGACTTTATTCCTCCCGGCTATCAACGTCAACGACTCGGTCACTAAATCCAAATTTGATAATAAATATGGCTGCCGGGAATCGCTGGTAGACGCGATCAGGAGAGCAACCGACCTGATGCTAGCCGGTAAAGTGGCGGTAGTAGCAGGTTACGGCGACGTAGGAAAAGGTTCGGCAGAATCACTGCGGGGTGCCGGGTGCCGGGTGCTGGTCACCGAAATCGATCCCATCTGCGCGCTTCAGGCCGCTATGGACGGTTATGAAGTCGTTACCCTTGACGAGGCTGCTCCCCGCGCCAATATCTTCGTGACCGCTACCGGTAACAAACGGATCATCACGGAACGCCATTTCAGAAAAATGCGCGACAAAGCCGTGGTCTGCAACATCGGCCACTTCGACAACGAAATCGACATGACGTGGCTGAATGCCAGCTATGGCCATACCAAAAACCAGGTGAAGCCCCAGGTAGACCTGTATAATGTGGAAGGCAAAGAAATTATCATCCTGGCGGAAGGACGTCTCGTCAACCTGGGCTGCGCAATGGGGCACCCGTCATTTGTGATGTCCTGCTCTTTCTCCAACCAGACACTGGCACAGATAGAGCTGTGGAACCACCCTGAAAAATACGAGAAACAAGTCTACGTGCTTCCCAAAGTCCTGGATGAGAAGGTTGCAGCCCTGCACCTGCCTCATGTAGGGGCCAGACTGGAAGTACTGGAGCCGGACCAGGCTGAATATATTGGAGTTAGCGTGGAAGGGCCGTTCAAGCCGGATACCTACCGGTATTAAGGGCTCTCAGCTTATCTTCATACTACGCCCCTTTAACTTGCAGGACAAGTTAAAGGGGCGTATTTAATAATCCCGTCTCAACCTTCACCTGGATAAGGGGCTATTTGAGCGCTGGTAACAGGGAGATAAATGGTGTAGGAATATTCGCTTGAGTAATACTATCAGGTAGTATTGATTAAGATTCTTATCTTTTTACGTAATTCTCTGCATGGTAGAGTATCTTCAGAGCGGTGGGTACCCAGGTGTTTTATAAAGAAGATAGAGTAATTTAGAGGGATAAACGTTGTAATTCAACATACAGAAAACTTCAAAAATAAATTCAGCAGGTTTCTTCCCCCTCCCTTCCGATATTCCTA
Source organism: uncultured Cytophagales bacterium (assembly GCA_964559125.1). GTDB lineage: Bacteria > Bacteroidota > Bacteroidia > Cytophagales > Spirosomataceae > Ravibacter. The sequence goes on along the minus strand of CAZLGW010000005.1, from coordinate 96,471 downwards.
CTTTTGCTTTTATGTATAAATTGCTGGTTCTCCCCATATTATTCAGAATGGATGCGGAAAAAGCGCATGGTTTCGTGACCGGGCTTCTGCATTTTTTGTTTCGGGTTCCTTTCATAAAAGCGCTGTTCCGGAAAGCCTACACCTTCGAACATCCGTCGCTGGAAGTCAAAGTCGCAGGGCTTACTTTTAAAAACCCCATCGGCCTGGCCGCAGGATTCGATAAAAACGCCGAACTGGTCGACATCATGGAAACACTCGGCTTCGGATACGTGGAAATCGGTACGGTTACTCCCCGTCCGCAGCCGGGCAATGATAAGCCCAGGCTCTTCCGGCTGAAAAAGGACAAAGCCCTCATTAACCGCATGGGTTTCAATAATCGTGGTGCGGAAGTGGCCGCGGGACGCCTCCGGTACAGGAAATCTTCCATACTGGTAGGGGGAAACATCGGCAAGAATAAAGATACACCAAACGAAAGAGCGCTGGACGACTACCTGGCATGTTTCAGGGAACTTTATGACTTTGTCGACTATTTCGTGGTCAACGTAAGCTCCCCCAACACGCCGGGGCTCCGCGAGCTGCAGGAAAAAGCGCCTCTGAAAGAGCTGCTGTCTGCAATTCAAAAGCTGAATTCCGAAAAGACGGTAAGCAGACCGGTATTCCTGAAAATAGCGCCCGACCTGACGACCGACCAGCTCGACGATATCATCGAGATTGTCACTGAAACCGGTATCGCCGGCGTTATTGCCACCAATACCACTATCTCGCGGGAAGGTCTGGCGACTTCACAAACGGTCGTATCCGGAATAGGAGCCGGCGGGCTTAGCGGCGCACCATTGGAAAAAGCCAGTACCGGGGTAATTCGTTATATTTGCGAGAAGTCCGGCCACACCTTTCCGGTAATCGGAGTAGGCGGGATTTCTTCAGTCGCTTCCGCCAGGTCCAAGATGGAAGCCGGCGCTTCCCTCCTGCAGGTCTACACCGGCTTTATCTATGAAGGTCCTGCACTGGCAAGCAGACTTTGCAGGGGGCTGGCACGTTAGTAATCAAACACCACTACCAATAATATGTCTGAGAGACGAGAACGAGGAAATGGCTCCAGGACCAGAAATGCCCCCAAAACCCGGTCCGGAGGACTTTCTGTCAAAGGGATATTTTATGGGGAAAACAGAGCGTTGTTCTGGGGAGCTATCCTGCTGACATTAGGTATCCTGATGTTCATCGCCTTCCTCTCTCATATTTTTACGGGCAGCAGAGACCAGAGCGCTCTCGACGGCGTATGGTCTGGTTCAATTCAGCAGGTCGGCAAAAACATCGACAATGCCCTGGGTATCTGGGGCGCGGTGATCTCGCATGTATTTATATACCGCTGGTTTGGCCTGGGCGCCCTTCTCGTCCCGGTTATCCCTGTTCTTGCCGGCTGGACCCTCCTGACCCAGGATCAGCGTTTCCCGCTTGCAAGCATCTCCAGGCATATCATTTTTTATACCCTTTGGATCAGCCTCCTGATGGGATATATCGTGCTGATGAGCGGTGAGCAGGCTACCCTCGGCTATCTTTCAGGCGGGTTCGGATATGAAGCCAACGTCATCCTTTTCAATCTGTTGAAATGGGGGAGCTTCCTGGTTATCGTCCTGGCCCTTTTCTTTTTTATCATCTCGACATACAACATAACGTCCCTTGATTTTCTTAAAAACCTGAGCGCTAAGAAGGCGCACGGGGAAGACCCGGCTGAAGAAGACGACTACAAGGAGGAAGATGAGCTACGGGTCGAACGTGGAAGGAACGGCGGGCTTTTCCCCAATCTTTTCAGACGCACAAAAGATACTCCCGAAGAACAGCAGCCGGTTCGTATTCCCTACATGGAAAATACGCCGGCCCCTGAGATTCCTTTCTCCGGGCCCAAAAAGGAGGACCTCTCCTTTGAAGTATTCCAGGATGAACCGGAAATAAAGCTCCCGGCTGCCGACACGAAAACCCAGCTTAAACTCGAGATAGAGGAAGAGTATCCTGTAGCCCCGCCTCAGCCTGGAAACCAGGAGCGGGAACTGAGCCGGGAACTGGTGGAGGAGTTTGGAGAATATGACTCTACGCTCGACCTGCCCACCTTCCGCAACCCGGATGTCGATCTGCTTTCCATACCCGACGATAATCCTCAGGAGAAAGTCTCGCATGAAGAGCTTGAAAGCAACAAAAACCGGATCGTGGAAACCCTCGGAAGCTACGGGATCCGGATAGCCAAAATTAAAGCTACCATAGGCCCCACGGTTACGCTTTACGAGATCATTCCCGAGGCAGGCGTGCGTATTTCTAAGATACAAAGCCTTGAAAAGGACATCGCCCTGAGCCTTTCAGCCCTGGGCATCAGGATCATAGCGCCGATGCCCGGCCGGGGTACCATCGGGATCGAGGTACCTAATAAACGCAGGGAAACAGTTTATATCCGTACGGTATTCAGCCATGAACGCTTCCAGAAATCGACCTATGATCTTCCGATAGTGCTGGGAAAAACCATTTCAAATGAGATTTACGTAGCAGACCTGGCCAAAATGCCCCACCTTCTGATAGCAGGTGCTACAGGCCAGGGAAAATCGGTTGGGCTTAACGTTTTACTGGCGTCTCTCATTTACAGGAAACACCCTTCGCAACTGAAGTTTGTGCTGGTTGACCCTAAAAAAGTGGAACTGACGCTGTTTAATCACCTGGAGCGGCATTACCTCGCCAAGTTGCCTAACAGCGAGGAAGCCATTATTACAGATACGAAGAAAGTCATTTATACACTGAACTCACTCTGTATCGAGATGGACAGCCGCTACGACCTCCTGAAGGAAGCGGCGGTAAGAAACCTGAAGGAATATAACGTCAAATTTGTGCAGCGGAAGCTGAACCCTCAGAAAGGACACCGCTTTCTGCCCTTCATTGTCCTCGTTATCGATGAGCTTGCAGACCTGATGATGACTGCGGGCAAGGAAGTGGAGACGCCGATCGCCCGTCTCGCGCAGCTGGCGCGTGCGGTAGGAATTCACCTGGTGGTAGCGACTCAGCGGCCATCGGTCAAAGTGATCACCGGTCTTATCAAGGCGAATTTCCCCGCAAGGCTTTCGTTTAAAGTCACCTCAAGCATCGATTCACGGACCATCCTGGATGCCGGTGGGGCAGAGCAATTAGTAGGGCACGGGGATATGCTCCTCTCCCTCAACTCCGAAATGCTCCGGCTCCAATGCCCTTTTATCGATACGCGGGAAGTAGAGGCTATCTGTAACTATGTAGGCAACCAGCGCGGGTATAATGAAGCGTACGCCCTTCCCGAATACGAAGGAGACGATAGCAACGAGCTGCGAGAGGACCTGGATATCAACAGCTTCGACCCGCTCCTGGCCGAGGCAGCCCGTCTTGTGGTCACCCACCAGCAGGGAAGCACGTCGCTGATCCAGCGTAAAATGAAGCTGGGCTATAACCGGGCCGGCAGGATCATGGACCAGCTGGAAACCCTAGGTGTTACGGGGCCGTTTACCGGTAGTAAGGCCCGGGAAGTACTGTTCCACGACCTGGAAAGCCTGGAGCATCATCTCGGGGCAATGGGCCTCGCTTAAACTCCGCCCCCTCTTTGCTGTCTAAAATGAAAAACACTTTATGATAATGCCGTCAGTAAGACTCATTTTTTTGCTTTCTCTTCTGGTACTGCCTTTTGGTATTTCCCCGGTTTATGCCCAGGACGACAAAAGGGCCCTGACCATCCTTGATGCCATGAGCAAACGCTATCAGGCCCTTTCTTCCTACAAAGTCGCCTTTACCTACGCCGCTCCCGGAGGGAGGCCGGCCAAAGGAGAGGCAACTGTAAAAGGCGAAAAGTTCCTGCTTAAAATGGCTGACCAGGAGATCCTGAATGACGGCAAAGTAATGGCAACGTTCCTGAAAGAAAGCAACGAGGTTACCCTCCAGGACTACGATCCCGAAGAGATCGGAGATCTCAGCCCCGCGAGGGTCTATCTTGCCTATAAAAAAGGCTACAAAAATACATTCATCGGCGAAACCAAAGCCAACGGGCGTACCTATGAGAATGTCCGTCTGACCCCGGTTAATTCCAGCTCGCCTGTCAGCAGGATAGAGCTTACAATAGACAAGGATGACAAATCTATCAAAGGGTGGAAGATCTTTGCCAAAGGAAATGAGACCACCGGTTTCGAGGTTACGGATTTCAGCACTAACCCGGCTGTAAGCGACAGCGAGTTTGTATTCAGCAGCAGGAATTTTCCGGGCGCTGAGGTTGTGGATTTGAGGTGATCCTTCCGGCCTTTCACAACCACAAAGTGGTGACATGATTATAGAAAACAGGATAATCCGCACCCCGGCAAACCCTGAAAGGGTGACACAGAAAAACCGTCCCGCGTCAAACCGCAGACGCAGGCTTTGACATAAACTCCTTCAGGTAAAAAGGCTCGAAAGCAGCAACATCTTCCAGGTTGCCTCTCAGAAAACATGCATAGGCAAGCTCTCCCACAAAGGAAGCTTCGGGATGAATTTCGCTCCCCCAGAAAACAGCATTGGCGGAATGCTCGAGCGCCGGGCGGCACTTGGCAGCCCCGTCGCCGAAAAAAACAACGCGGCCCTTTTTCAGCCAGGTATCAAAGGAGGCATTTTCAACGATAACCGCCATGGTATCTCCGACCATTCCTCCCTTATAATCATAAACGGCACAATATACTTCCATACGCCGCGCATCGATCATGGGAACAAACAATAACCCGTCAGGATCATCCGTCAGACCTGCCGTAGCCGACACCGACTTCCTTACCTGCAATGCCATGGCTTCGAGCGTATTTACTGATACCAAAGGCTTATCAAGCGCGAAACAAAGTCCTTTTACAACAGAAGTCGCCACCCTCAGCCCGGTATAGGACCCAGGTCCCGCAGCAACTGCAAAAGCGTCTATAGATTCCAGCCCGATACCTGCGGCATCCGCAGCGGTCTGAACAAGTACAGTAATGATAGAGGAAGCGGATTTCTCAATCCTGCTGCCGGCAGAAAATACTTCGACCCCGTCGCGGTGCACAGCCACCGAACAAAACCTGGTTGAAGAATCGACACTGAGAATATACAAGAGCTGCTATATTTTAGGCGTACGGGCGCGGGATCAGGACCCTCCTTTAAGAATGCTTTGATAACGGGACATATCCTTCAAAAGCTCAAGGGCTGTTTTCAGTTCCTGGTCATTCCTGAACGAAGCCTCCTTGTACCCCTTTTCCAGGTAGTAATGCTTTACGATCTCTTCCTCCAACAAAGACTTGATCTCATTTTTATGGAGCTGCAGGTCATTTTCCCTGCTATGCGTCAGCCTGGCTTTCAGCGCCTTAAACTGCCCCTCTATGGCTGCAAACGATTTTTCCTTTTTGGCTGAAGCCTCCAATTCGGCTAAATCACTCTCTACCTGGGTAGTATAATCGTATTCCTTGGTGGCAAGCCACTTTTCAAATTCCCGGTATTCTGCATCCGTAAGCTCAAATTCTGCCGCCGGCTTGATAGTGGCATGCTCCGAATGATATTTTACCGCGTAATCAAAGAACAGGCGGTGGCCTCCCAGCGCGTTGGCAATAGGAGAGAAAGTCTCCCTTTCCACTTCGATATCCGGCAGTACGCCTCCGCCGTCATATACTTTCCGGCCGTTGGCAGTCTTAAACTCGGTCATCAGCGAGTCCGGGATCTTGGCGACGCTCCCGTCATCATTTCTAAGGCTGTAGTCAATTGCCTGGATACACCTGCCGCTCGGAATGTAATATTTAGCAGTCGTGATCTTCATTTTTGTATTGTAGGAAAGATCCCGCGTGGTTTGCACCAGTCCTTTCCCGTAAGTCCTCTGCCCTACGAGCACGCCCCTGTCGTAATCCTGCATAACGCCCGATACGATTTCGGCAGCAGAGGCGCTCCGGTTGCTGGTCAGTACCACCAGAGGAATTTCTGTATCTATCGGCGCTTTATTGGCGGTGTATTTCTTGTTCCAATCGGTGATTTTTCCTTTGGTAGAAACTATTTCCTTCCCTTTAGGAACAAAAAAATTCGATATGTTAATCGCCATATCGAGCAACCCGCCGGGATTATCGCGAACATCGAGGATAAGCTTCTTCATTCCCTTTCCTTTCAGCTCATTAAAAGCATTCTGCACCTCTTTGGCAGCCGTAGCGGTAAAGTCTTTCAGATCGATGTAACCGACCTCCTCGTTCAGCATTCCGTAGTAAGGAACATTCGTCATTTTTACGACATCCCGCCCAACCATGATATCGATAGGAGTAGGGTGCCCGAAGCGCTTGACCGTAAGCTTCACATTCGTTCCTGTCTGGCCTTTTAGCAACTTTCCCGAATCGGTTTCCCTTCTTACCGAAACATCTACATCGTCGATCTTCATTATTTCGTCGCCGATCCTGATACCCGCCTTTTCTGCCGGGGTACCTTCATAGACCATCATCACGATATACCTGCCGTTGGCGGAGTTAACCAGCGCCCCGATACCGTTATATTTCCCGGTAGTGAGGGTCATGAAATCCTCGATATCGTCTTCGGCGTAATAAACGGTATAAGGATCCAGCGACTCCAGCATGGCGTCTATACTGGTTTTAATGACCGCATTCGGATTTACATCGTCGACGTAATAGGTATTGAGCTCTTTATACAGTGAGGCATAAATATCCAGGTTCCTGGCTATTTCAAAAAGCCGGTCGTCATTTTTAAACGACCACACGGCGATGCCGAGCAGCGCTACTGCCACCCACCAGCCTTTTTTTATAAATGATCCCATTTCAGAAAAAATTAGAGGTCTGCTCCACGAAACATACGACAGGGCGTTCAGGAATTGCCGGGCTCGCCCTTCCGTTTGCCGGAAACCGGCTGACCGGCACTCATTTTTTTGAAAAGCCCTGTCATCCCGTTTTCAATAACGTCGAAATCCAGCATTTCTTTTGCAATATATAAAAAAGCGATATACGCCGGGCGCGTTCCGGAGGGAAGGTCGGTAATCAGGAATTTATTTTTACGATAGGCCTCCCGGCAGCGGCGGCGGATCAGGTTCCGGTCTACGGCGCGTTTGAAATTTCTCCGCGAAACAGAGAATAATACCTGGGGTAATAGGGAAGTATGCGTTTCATCGCTCAGGTAAAGCACACGAAACGGAAAGAGGTAGAACGTTTTTACTTCCGTACTACCTCTCGCAAATAGCCTGTCAATAATCCGGCGGCTGCAAAGCCTTTCGGACTTGCCAAACGTTTGTTTCAATATTACTGTTTATGACGCTTTTCGTCTGACACAGATAACTTCCAGCGTCCCTTCCTGCGACGGGAAGTCAATACCTTGCGACCGCCTGGTGTTTCCATCCGCGAACGGAACCCGTGCTTGTTTCTCCTTTTGCGGTTCGATGGTTGATACGTACGTTTCATTTGATAATCAAAATTATATCTCTAAATCCCTGATCCATACTTAAATTTGGGCTTGCAAAGATAGGAGTATTAGATTACAAACAAAAGCCGGGGCGCTAATTAATTTGTGACCTCTCCCCCGGCCCCTCTCCTTCCCAGGAGAGGGGAGTCGTTTCTTACGGGCTGGCAGCAGATTTTTGACATCTGACGGCTGATATATGGAATTCTCGCCAAACCAAACTAATTTCCCGGAAAAGTGGTTACATACAAATGGGGTATAAGGAAGCCCCTCCTGCAATCAACATAATACATGCCAGTTCAATCTCTCTTGGAAGCGGGTGAGGCGTCAATAGAAACGCTGGACGCCAGGAAATATATCATTATCAAAGGAGCAAAAGTCAACAACCTTAAAAACGTCGACGTTGCCATTCCCAGGAACAAACTGGTGGTCATTACCGGGCTTTCGGGTTCCGGCAAGTCCTCCCTGGCCTTTGATACTCTTTTTGCAGAAGGCCAGCGGATGTACGTCGAAAGCCTGAGCAGCTACGCGAGGCAGTTCTTGGGCAGGATGGAAAAACCGGAAGTCGAGTACATCCGGGGCATCTCGCCTGCCATCGCTATCGAACAGAAAGTAAACACCAGGAACCCCCGGTCTACCGTGGGCACAAGCACCGAAATTTACGACTATCTCAAACTCCTTTTTGCCCGGGTTGGCACAACCTACTCCCCGGTATCGGGACAGGAGGTAAAAAAAGATACGGTAACCGACGTTGTCGACTACATACTGGGATTTGAAGATAACACCAGGATCCTCATTCTCGCGCCTCTGCACATACGCGAAGGACGTACCCTGGCCGGCGAGCTGAATATTCTGCTCTCGAAAGGCTACAACCGAGTTGTCGTCGACGGCGAAACCAGGGAAATAGAAGATCTCCTGGCGGAAGGGCAGGCAGTTGCCGAAGCAGAGTATCTTATCCTGGTAGACCGGGTAGCCGTCAGGCACGATGATGAAGAGACCCAATACCGTATTTCGGACTCCGTACAGACCGCCTTCTTCGAGGGAGAATCGGTCTGCATCATAGAAGTGATGGGGGGAGAAAGGAGAACATTTTCTGATAAATTTGAGCTGGATGGCATCACCTTTGAAGAACCCAGCGTCAACCTGTTCAGCTTTAACAACCCCTACGGAGCCTGTAAACGCTGCGAAGGGTTCGGGAAAGTGCTGGGCATTGACCCCGACCTGGTGATCCCCGACAAAACGCTTTCGGTCTATGAAGGTGCGATCGCCCCGTGGCGTACCGACAAAATGTCGGAGTGGCTCAAACCCCTTCTCGCCAACGGGATCAGGTTCGACTTCCCTATACACCGGCCGTACAAAGATCTGTCGGACTCCGAAAAAGAGCTGCTCTGGACCGGCAACCAATATTTCACGGGCTTAAACGACTTTTTCGAGGAACTGGAGAGGCAAACGCACAAAATCCAGTACCGCGTGCTGTTGTCCCGCTACCGCGGACGTACTATTTGTCCCGACTGCCGGGGGTCCAGGCTGCGTAAGGACGCTTCCTACGTCAAGATCGATGGTCGCTCCATTACAGATCTTGTGCTGATGCCCATAGGGGATGCAGCAGCCTTTTTCAGGAATGTGAGCCTGGGCGAATACAGAACGGAAGTCGGCAGGCGTATATTAACCGAAATACAGAAGAGGCTGGAATATATGGAGCGGGTAGGCCTTGGGTACCTCACGCTCAACCGGCTTACAAGCACACTCTCAGGCGGAGAATTTCAGCGTATCAAACTGGCTACTTCGCTGGGAAGCGCGCTGGTGGGCTCTATGTATATTCTCGACGAGCCTAGCATCGGCCTGCACCCCCGCGATACCCGCCAGTTGATCAGCGTCCTGGAATCGCTGCGCGACCTGGGCAATACGGTGATCGTGGTCGAACATGAGGAAGAGATCATGCGCGCTGCAGATCAGATCATAGATATAGGTCCAGAAGCGGGCAGCCACGGTGGTGAACTTGTGTTCCAGGGTAACTGGGAGAAAATCCAATCTATCGACCCCGGCTCCCCTTCTTTCGGCAAAAGCCATACCATTGCTTTTCTGCTGGGAAAGGACTCGGTCGACGTTCCTCCCGTGAGGCGGAAAATGCGGGATTTCATAGAGCTCCGGGGCGCCTCGGAAAACAACCTGAGGAATGTAGACGTCGGGTTTCCTTTGGGGCTGCTTACAGTCGTAACCGGTGTAAGCGGTTCAGGAAAATCTACGCTTATCAGGAAAGTGCTCTACCCTGCCCTGATGCGTTCAAAAGGTGAATTCAACGATGACCTGGGGAAATTCACAGAGTTGTCGGGTAGCCTTCACAGGATCGAGGCGATAGAAATGGTGGACCAGAATCCTATCGGGAAATCCTCCAGGTCTAACCCCGTCACCTACATCAAGGCTTATGATTACCTCAGACAGGTCATGGCTGAGCAACCTCTTTCGAAATCGCGCGGCTACAAGCCAAGCCATTTTTCTTTTAACGTGGAAGGCGGGCGCTGCGAGGTCTGCCAGGGAGAAGGACAGGTAAAAGTCGAAATGCAGTTCATGGCCGATCTTTACCTGACGTGCGAAGGCTGCGGAGGTAAACGGTTCAAGCAGGAGATCCTGGACGTGAAATACCGAGACAAGGATATTACCGATATTCTCGGCATGACGGTCGACGACGCCATTTCCTATTTCCGCGATTCAGACAAAAAGCTTGCAGAAAGGCTGAAGCCCCTGCAGGATGTCGGGCTGGGTTACGTACAGTTGGGACAATCGTCCAACACCTTATCCGGAGGAGAAGCCCAGCGCGTGAAGCTGGCGTCTTTCCTGGGAAAAGGCAACAGCTCAAGAGGCAAAACGCTGTTTATTTTTGACGAGCCTACCACCGGCCTTCATTTCCACGATATCAGGAAGCTGCTTGCATCGATCAATGCCCTGGTCGACCAGGGAGACACGGTAATCGTGATCGAGCACAACATGGAGATCATCAAATCGGCCGACTGGATTATCGACCTGGGCCCGGAAGGAGGGGCAAGGGGTGGTCATATTACTTTCGAGGGAACGCCGGAGGAGATGGTGAAATTAAGCGGGAATCATACGGCGGAGTTTTTGAGGGAAAAATTAAGGTAGCGGGTTAAAGGGGAAAGTTTTCAGAAAAAAGAGAGTACTGAAAGACAAAATACCTCAACAACCCAATAGCTTTCGAAGACTTAGTTCTCTTCGAAGAGATCTTAGACTTGTCCCTCGCTCAAGATGGCTATCTATTAAAAATTGCCTCCAGCTAGACAAATTCCTAATAGTTTCTATTTCATATTCCGGCGACCATCTGGAACAAATAGACCTCGAAAAAACCTGTTTTCTACACGCCTGTATCTTCACCATATAAGAACTATTAGGCTCAGTTTCGATTAATGTACTATAATCCGAACTACTACTAATATTTACCTCATATTGACTCTCATAAAAAGGTGGATGATTCTTAAGACGAATTCTAATGTTGAACCGGTTTACACCTGAGCCATTATCATCCCAAATAACTTTAATTCTATTGTTGCTCCGTAATGTTTTTGAATATGGGATAATACTTCTAATAGAAGGAACACTAGGTCTCTGATCCGGGCTATCTTCAGTTGTCTCTACCTTTACAGTGATAGCAAACTGAACAGTATACCCATAAGCACCATTACTGTATCTGTAATCTTCTAACTGTCCTAATGTATTTCGCCACTTTTCATCGAATCGAACAAAACAAATATTTCCTGCCGGTAACTTAACCTTAACATTATACTGATTTGCATCATGTTTGGGCAAATCTATGGTTTTAAATTCTCCTAACAGAGTTCCAGTGTTATCCTCAGAAACCACAAGAATCTCCGGTATTAACTCAAAAAAAGAAATTACTATCGTAACATCAACTAATACATTTATTCCTATGTCCTGACGAGATTGACTGTAGCTTTTTAGGATGATCGGCATGGGTGCAGGTATTTAGCAAGTAGTAAATTTATTGTAACGCTACCAAAATAGGTATCAAGCCCCTTCCCTGGCTAAGATGCCCTAATGACTTCCCTACGATGGCGCCAAAAGATGAACTAGGATCCGAAGCCTTCATAGCATAGCCAATTGTATCCGAAGTTGTTAATAAATCTCCAATCTCAATTGAACCATAGTTTGCATCTACCTTACAATACACTTTCCCTACCATAGCCAGGGGAAGCCTTCCCGCTTGATTCAATTGTCTATCCAAAATGATTCCCGGCTTATAGCTACCGGCTCCCGAAATAACTCCGGCTACTTTCCGATCATAAGCGGCAGTACTTTGAACTAAACCGCCATTTACAGACAATACCATCACCGATCCAGCTTCACAAGTTTCGTCTAAAATATCAAAATCTTCAGCAAAATCTGCATTTCGAAGAAATATATCACCGGTAGCAGATATGTCACCTCTTACTGTCAAATCACCATCAAAACTTAATCCTGAATTTGAATGAATTCTACCATGAATTGTAGTGTTTCCTTTAATTTCGAAATCTCCGGAAACTTCAGCGTTTCCTTCTACTGACATATTTCCTTTAACTAAACTATCACTTTCTATATTCAATGCACCATTAACATATGAATCCCCGTGTACTATAGATTTTCCAGTCATTAGAAGAGCAATGTCGTCTATACGACATTGAACATAAATCCCATTAGGTTTACTTGTATCTATCAATTCTGGCCTATCATCCTGTGCTACTGGTATTCGCCTAACTACATTAATGATTTTCGTAAAGCCTGCTCCCGGAGTGGTTATTGCGAGATGATCGTTTGGACTTGGCATAATAGTATTAATATCGTTAGATTAGAAAATTGTTATTAATAATTGTTATTTTAAAGGACAGCTCAAAGAGTATTTCCCACACCTACCGGACAACCCACTTCTTTGTTATTCCACCTACCCTGATCAGGTATATACCCGATTGTAAAACCGCCTTTGGGCGTATTTCAAGAACACCGTTGTGTTTATCCGACGTGAACGGAATGTTTCGCCCTGCCAGATCAAAAAGCGCTATTGCTGAGCCTTCAGGTGCGTCAACGATAATCACTTTCCCGTCAGAAGGATTAGGAAAAACAGCAATACCGCCGGGTATATGCACCGAAACTATCTGATAGCTAGCCGAACTACCGTCCAGATCGGTTTGCCTCAGGCGATAGTAGCTGGTTCCCGATAGTGGCTGCCGGTCAGTGAACCGATAGGCAAGCCCTTTGTTAGTATTCACGCCGGATTGTACGGTACCGATGGCAATAAAATCCTGCCCGGTATGGCTCCGCTCTACCGTGAAATAACCGGAATTATTTTCGGCAGTCGTTTTCCAGGTCAGCTCCACGTGCTTTTCGTCATTGACTGCCGCATCGAAGTAAGCCAGGCTGACCGGCAGGGCACCGTAGTCTTCACTTACTCCGGTCAAGCTCAACGAGACTTCACTGTTGTCGGCGTCTTTGATCCATACTGCGTTGAGCGGCGGACGTGTTCCGGTTACTTCCGAGGTGGTCCTGAAAGCCCTGCGACTTCCGGAGGGCACAGTCGGGAAGGTATTTTTGGTGTGGTATATGCGGGTGTAACTCGACATGCCGTAAGTAGGCCTGAAGCCGTAATAGATCTCCCAGTAGTCGGCCCTGCGTACGATGAAATACCCGCTCCAGGTGCCAGGATAACCCCAATCGAAAACCGTGCTGTAGGTATAGGTACCCGCATCGGGAACGCCGGGACGATCGGGAAGAAAATACTCCGGGACCGGACAGCCGCTCGAACAGCCTACGATGCCATAGATATCCAGATGTACTCCCCTGCCCTCCGCGTAGGTACCATCCGCTGCAGACCCCGTTCCGGAAATGGTGACGTTAAACGGTATCCTCACCCTCTCAGAACGTGCCTGACAGCCTTGCGCGTCGGTGACGACTACCGAATAGTAGGTAGAAGTAGAAGGGGTCACATCGATTTCGTCAGTAGTAAGTCCCAGCGGCGTGCCCGGTTGCCAGTATTCGGTTTCGCTATGGCTGTACCAGGCTTTGGTAACCGTACCGTCGTACCCGGAGGCCAGGTGTATTGTTTGCCCTGGTTCGGTAATACTGGTCGGGCTGACCGAGGTAATGGCAGTGCCCGGCTGATAGATCGTAACCGGATGGTTTGCGTTGATGGCATTGTCACCCTGATTCCGGATCACTATCTGGTATGCCGTCGTGGTAGCCGGGCAGCCAAACGACGAACTTCCTTCCAGGTCGACCGGCCAGGTCAGAGTAACCGATCCGGTGTTGTCGGTTACGCTCGTCACATCGGATGAATTAGACGCCTGGCCGCATGGAGTTACGGTTTTGACCAGCTTTATAAGGAAATTATTATTCGAAAAAGTACCGGTAGTAGTGTAATTCACGGCGAATTGCTGTCCTTTACCTCCGCAGGCCCAGTTGACTGTAGAAGGGGCTATCGTGACCGTCTGAGGTTGATTGACCATAACGATCTTGCTCACCGGCGTCGATTTACACCCATTGTTCGACCGCTCTGCGAAATATTCGGTGGCTACCTGCGGCTCTACATTGAGCGGATTGCCCGTAAAAGTGTCTGCAACATTGTTCCAGCTCCAGACGACCGGCCAGGCAGTTCCGCTGGCGTTTGCCGTAAGACTTACCGGTGTGCCGGGGTCAACGGGTGTGTCAGGGCTGGCCGAGATAGAAGTAGGGGGGGCCGGAACAGCGTAAACATCGCCTGACCAGTATCCCGCCGAAGAGGTCACACCGTCTACCGTACAAGTGGCGCTGTAGTTAAAGTTGGCGTATCCGGCTCCGTCGTTTTGCTGCTCAGTGGCTGTCAGGACGGGCGTTACGAACGTATCCCCCGTAATACTGCCGTCATCGTTCCAGGTCACAACGCCGCCTGACGGGCAGCCCGTCGCTTTAAGCGTGATCGTATAGCCGGAGCAATAGGGAGCAGCAGTTTCGGAAGTGATCACAGGCGCTTCAGGGGGTGAAACCATTTTAAACTGGATCGTCTCCCCTGAAAAATCGTAAAAGTACCTTTTGGAATATACAGGCACATAAACACCAGGCGCTATACTTACATAGCTGGCTATGCTTTCATATTCGACTGCCATCTTGCTTTCATCCCCCTCGCTGTTTTCAATCCCGACCGTACCCGGCCCCGAGTTATTCCCAACGCCGCCGACAGTCTTATTGTCGGTAGAATGGATTTGTATTTTACCGTCCGGGCCTTCGTACAATTGTATCTGTACGTTGATCGTACCATTCCCGCTATTGGGATAACCCACGTAAGTATTCACAACCTGATCAAATGTCACGCCTTTATAGTTAACCACCAATACACGGTTGGGAGCGGCCCCGGTTGTAAAATAATTGACAGTCGCATTAGTAAAATCGTAGCTGGCCTTGTGCCATGCGAAGGCTATAAAGTTGTGAATGCCGGGACTACCGACCAACCAGGTGTTGTCGAAAATAATAGAAGAGGGCGCTTCAAAAGAAAAAGTTCCCTGCGGGTTGATGTAGAAAGTCGAATAGGTGTTTTCCCAGAAATTAAAATCGAACCCGACAGGTAATTCGGTTGACGACGTATTGGGTGTAAGGGCAACTGCCGTACCCGAACCGGTGATCTCGGAGAGCGGCAGACCGGTTGTAAGGCCGTATTGCTGTGCGACAAGCCGTCCGGTCAGTGTGAGCAGCAGGGCAGGGAGGAGGAAATGTGCTTTCATATTCAGATTTTATCCGGTAAAAAGTGTGGTTGACTGCAACCGGCCCGGGGGTGACCATCACGGCTCTGCAGCAAAGACACCCGCTATTTTACACAAGCTTTATAGTGCGATGCCACCGTCCGGACGCCAACGGTAGATTATTCGTACGCGAACAGCCTTTTTTTCAACGTGACTGATTATACGGCAACAGAAGTTTCTACCGGCTTTCTTAAAAATCCTGGGCGTCGGTAAAGATTTGATTGAAAAAAACAGAACTTAATATTAGATTCGGCAGGATGTAAGCTATATCCTCCCCATACTCAAAAACCCGTCGATGAAGCAATTACTGGCCATACTGCTGCTTGCCTGCGATGTGGGTTATGCACAGCTTCCAAACATATCGTTTGAATATATTTCCGACCGCGACGGCCTTCCGAGCCGGGCCGTAGAATGCGTTGAGGAAGACAGCAGCGGCTTTATGTGGTTCGGCACACGTAAATGTCTCAGCCGTTATGACGGCTATACGTTTACGCGGGTAAGTGACAAGTGGATACATGGTCTGCACATAGACGACCTGACGGGTAAGATTTATTGCTCTTCTTCTTCCGAAAAGCTGATCGAGCTTGAACCCCACACCTGGAAGGAAAAGGATATTGCCGGCGCAGCAACTGGCGGAGCGTACGGCACATTCAGGGATTCTTTTGGAAACATCTGGTTCTCAGACCGGAATAATATCAACCGCTATGACCCGAAAACCGGGAATGTGCATACCTACCCGATGCGTAAAACAACGTATCTATACCACAAGGGCTATTTCACGGAAGATAGCCAACGCAACGTGCTGGTGTTGGGTATGGAGGTGGGCGTATTCCAGTTTGACCGCAAAGCCGACAGGCTGATTTGTAAAATAGGGCTGGACTGTCCTGTTAAAAATGAAAACTTCGAATTCGAATTTCGCAAAGGTTTTGTTGACAAAGAAGATATATTGTGGGTACCTGTGGCCGGCCTTGGCCTGATGCGCTATGATTTAAAAACGGGGCAGAAAAAAATATACGCCTGTCCCGGGTTCCCGCTGCTCCTCGCTTATGAAGGTAAGGATGAGCTGGGCAGACGGATTTTTTGGATCGGCTCACATAGCGCCCTGGGGATATTCAGACCCGATTCAGGGCAGTTTTTCTTTTTTGAGAACCTGATTCCCCAAAAGAAGTACATTGTATATGACATTCTACAAAGCAGCCGTAATGACATTCTTTGGGTTTGCACTTCCGAGGGAATTTTAAAGTACGACCCTAACAGCCAGTTTATCAAAAGCAACCTGGTCGACAAGATCGCACAGCCGGTCAATGCAATGCTACAGGACCGGTCGGATCCGACGGGGAATACTTTCTGGATAGCCGTAGCTTTCCAGGGGCTTTACAAATGGAACCTGAAAACAAACCAGAAGACATTTTTCGAGTTTCCCCTGTACAGCGACCAGACAGAATCGGTATGGCTGATCCAGGACAAAAATATGAAGCTATGGGTGGGAGGAAATCAGTGGCAGGTCTGGGACGACGGGAAAATCGACCCATCGGATAATAACCTGGAGGGTATTTTTCAATTCGACCCTGTTAAGGGGAAATACCTTCCGACTCCCTTTAACGTGCATCATTCTTTTTTCTCTACTCCTTTTTACTCGTTGGGGCTGATCGACCATCAGGGGCGTTTCTGGATCATCAAGCACGACGAGGGTATGCATGTATTTGACCCGAAAACCAACAGGGAAATAAAGCTATGGTCGAAGGAAGCTCATGATGCCCTTTTCGCCAACAGCAATTGGGTGACGGATGTTTTTGAAGACAGTCATTCCGTCATCTGGCTGACCACTTTCCAGGGGATTTTCCGTTTTGATGAGCCAATGCAAACATTCATCAAAACGGAAACAGAGTATGGCATCCGCAGTATAACCGAAGCCCCCGACGGCCATATGTGGGCAGTAGGGTGGCCGGGGCTCATAAAGCTCGATAAAGACGGCAGGGTACTGTTGACACGATCGGTCAGAGACGGACTTTACGACAGCGAGTGCGTCCGGGTAATGGCGGATACCTACAACCGGGTTTGGGTCGGCACATTCGACGGGCTCCATCTTTTCGACCCCGATGCAAACACTTTCCGCAGATTTTCCGTCAATGATGGCTTACTGTCGAACGACACCAGGATCAGCTTATGTTCCGCAGGAAATTCTAAGTTGCTTGTTGGTAATATGGGGGGCTGGAATACGGTAGATATGGAATTACTAGCGAAGTCAAACCGCCGAAGCGGGGTTCAACTCGGAAATGTCAGGATCAACAGCCGGGAGAGCCGGATGGACTGGACAAAGCCTGTGACGCTAAAAGACGACGAAAATGCGATCAGCTTCGATTTTTCCACGTTGAATTTTCGGAAACCAAATGACAATTATTACACATACTACCTCGAAGGCCTGGAACGGGACTGGGCTCATAACGGCATTGATCACCAGGCATTTTATACCAACCTGGCGCCCGGAGAGTATGTATTTCATGCCAAATCTACCGGTGCAAACCCAGGCTATGAGCTAAAAGTACCCTTTACTATCGAACCTGCATGGTATGAAACCTGGTGGTTCAGGCTGGTGGCCGGACTGACCGTAATAAGCTTGCTGGGCTATACGTATCACAACCAGTTATCTTACCGGACCATGAGAACAAACCTGGAACTGGCCGAGCTTACGCGGCTGCAAAAAGAAACGAAATACAATGAAGAAATGGCTGCGTATCAGCTCAAACTTTCAGAAACCGAAATGGCAGCCCTCCGTTCGCAAATGAACCCGCATTTTATTTTTAACTGTCTTAATTCTATCCAGTTTTTTGCAGCTCAAAATGATTCAGAGAAAGCCTCTTACTATCTCAGCAAGTTTTCCAGGTTGATACGACTGGTCCTTGAAAACTCAAAATCGGAATATATAACTCTTGAAGATGAATTAGAAACCTTACGCCTCTATATTGAACTGGAAGCGATGCGGTTTCGGGGAAAGGTAGACTATCATATAGAAATGGACCGTGCCATTGATCCTGATATGATCCATATCCCACCCATGCTTTTACAGCCCTTCGTCGAAAACGCCATCTGGCACGGACTCATGCATAAGGACGCAGGCGGCATGGTCACTATCATTCTGACAAAGACTGAAAACAATATATTGCGCGTGGAAATAACAGACAATGGCATCGGGCGGCAAAAAGCAGCAGCATACAAGAGTAAATCTGCAACAAAGAATAAATCCCTGGGAATGAAAATTACCGCAGATCGCATAGAACTCATTAACCAGCTTTACATGATGGATACAAATGTTCAGGTTATTGACCTGGTCGATCAGGATGGAGCTGCTACGGGTACAAAAGTTGTTCTTAATATCCCCATTTGAGATACCGGATTTCTACTTTAGAAAACAAAACATGATCAGAGCCATCATTATTGACGACGAACCTGACGCAGTGAATCTTCTTGAATTGCGTCTGGCCCAAAACTGCCCGGGAGTTAAGGTAGTCGCTTCGTGTACCAATAGTCACGACGGTATCAAAGCTATTGCCGGGCATAGCGTCGATGTAGTTTTCCTGGATATTGAAATGCCGCAGCTTAATGGGTTCCAGGTTTTGGAAGCTGTTTCACACCTCCGTTTTTCATTGGTATTTGTAACAGCCTATGATAAATTTGCTCTCAAAGCTTTTCGTTACAGTGCGGTCGATTACCTGCTTAAGCCCATTGATACAGACGAACTGATCCAGGCAGTAGCCCGGGTTGCGAACAATATCAGGACCATGCCCGAACAAGTGCAGCATCTCAGGCAGCAATTTGACAATCCGGCGCGGGGCTTTCCTGACCGGATAGCCCTGCCTTACCAGAACGGAGTAGCTTTTATCCAGATAAAGGAAATTGTGTATTGTGAAGCAGACGATCACTATACCAGGTTTTATTTACAGGACGGGCAGTATCACCTGGCCATGAAGTCGCTGCGGGATGCCGAAAAGCTATTGGAGGAGCGCGGCTTTCTCAGGGTACACCGCCAATACCTGATTAATTTATCCCATATCAGGAAATTCGTAAAGGGAGAAGGTAGCTACCTCGTCATGTCTAACCAGCAAACCATACCGGTTTCCCGCTTGCAAAAGGACAGGCTCCTGGAACAGTTTGGATGGCTTTGACGCCTTCTGCAGGTTTTTATGGATAGGTGCCGGTCCGATGGATCTGTTTCTTTCGCGTTGTACACCTCTTTTTTAGCTAACTTTGCAAGGAAATAGCATTTGAGCCGGAAACCTGCAAAAACGGCAGTCTTTTGCAGGTGGCATGAATTTATTATAATTTACGTCTGTATATCATATTCAATTCAGGATTTAACAACTTTCGATGGAAATTTTGGTAATGGTGGGACAGCTGCTTCTCGGCTTGTCCATAATTGTGGGGTTGCATGAACTGGGGCATTTGCTTGCCGCCAAGATGTTTGGAATGCGGGTTGAAAAATACTTTATAGGCTTTCCTCCCAAAGTATGGAGCATTACCAAAGGGGAAACAGAATACGGAATCGGGGCCATTCCGCTGGGCGGATTCGTGAAAATATCGGGAATGATAGACGAATCGATGGACAAGGAACAGATGAACAAGCCGCCTCAGCCCTGGGAGTTCCGTTCCAAACCCGCCTGGCAGCGTCTTATCGTAATGCTCGGCGGTATTATCGTCAATATTATAGTAGGGGTCGTTATTTTTATCGGCATCTCTTATACCAACGGTAAAGAGTATATTACAAAAGACGAGGTAAACAAATACGGGATATTTGCCAGTGAGCTGGCAGAGGAAATCGGCCTTAAGACCGGCGACCGCATTATCAAAATAAACGGGAAAGATTTTGAAAGCTTCGAAGAGGCGGTAACCTCTTCCGAGATTTTCCTGGGCAGCAACAGCTACTACACCGTGCTTCGCGACGGGCAGGAGATCAGGATAGACGTGCCGAATAACTTCATTGAAAGGCTTTCGGAGCCCGGCAGCCGCACCAGCTTCATCCAACCCGGAGCCCCGTTTGTAATAGGAGAACTCATGCCGGGCCAGCCTGCCGAAAAAGCCGGCCTGAAAAAAGACGACCAGATCATCGCCATCAACAATGAGCCCATTCCCTATTTCCAGGTCTTCAAAATGAAGCTGGAAGAACTTAAGGGAGAAACGGCAGCCCTTTCAGTGATCCGCAGCCATGACACTTTGACCGTTTCCGTACCAGTAAGCGAAGAAGGTACTATCGGCTTCGCGGCCAGGTTTCTCTTAAACTACATCAAAGTCGACTATACCTTCCCCCAGGCTGTTGCCGTAGGTACGCAAACTGCTTTCAACGCGGTTTTCAGCCAGGTAAAAGCGTTCGGCAAGATATTCCGCGGAGAGGTGTCGGCCACAAAATCGCTAAGCGGCCCGATCGGCATTGCGCAGATGTTCGGCGGTACCTGGGACTGGGGCCATTTCTGGTTTCTTACAGGGCTGCTTTCCATGATCCTCGCATTTATGAATGCCCTGCCCATACCGGCATTGGACGGCGGGCACTCGGTGATCCTTCTGTTTGAAATGATTTCAGGTCACAAACCCTCCGATAAGTTCCTCGAGAAAGCGCAGGTGGTAGGAATGGTTCTGTTGCTGGGACTGATGGCTTTCGCCATATTCAATGACGTCTGGAAAGTAGTTTTTTAAAAACTATTTCTCCTTACCTCATACACCTATTATTCTGAAAACAGAACTGCAACTGTGCCTTTTTGGCACCACGATATATGAAATTTGAAAATTCTGAAATATACGGCAGGTTACTACTTCCGGAAGGAGATCTCGACAGCCTGGAAATTATCCCGATAGGCGGTCTCGACGGGAAAGAAGACCCTCTCACCCTGCCCGAAGAACTGGCCATACTTCCTATCAGGCAAACTGTACTCTTTCCCGGCATGGTAATACCTGTTACGGTGGTGAGGCAGAAAGCCATACGCCTGGTCAAAAGAATTTACCGCAATGCCGACTTTGACCAGCGGATCCTGGGGGTTGTAACACAGGCTAAGCCCCAGAAGGAGGACCCTTCGTCCGAGGATATTTTTAAAGTCGGAACGGTAGCGCATATCCTTAAGATGATCTCTCTGCCCGACGGCAACGTCACTATTATCGTACAGGGGCGCCAGAGGTTCAGGATCGAGCAGATCATCAGGGAAGAACCGAACATCACAGCCCGGATCACCCCTATACTCGATAAATTTTCGTACAGCAACCGGAAGGAGTCGAAGGCACTCATCCAGTCGCTTCGCGACAGCGCGCACAAAATCTTCAGGCTGAACCCCGAAATCCCGCAGGAGGCGCGCATCGCGCTGGATAATATTGAGAGCCCGGTCTTTCTCATCCATTTCCTTTCGTCCAACCTGAATGTCGACGTTAAGGAAAAACAGGGCCTGCTGGAAGAGGAGAATGGCCAGAAGCAGGCCAACCTCCTGCTCCAGTTGCTGTTGAGAGAGATCGAAATGCTGGAGCTGAAAAGGGAGATCCAGACTAAAGCCAGCTCCGATATAGACGCCCAGCAGCGGGACTATTTCCTCCGCCAGCAGATAAAGGTACTGCATGACGAGTTGGGCATAGATAGTCCCGAACGTGAAATAGATGACCTTAGAGCAAAAGCGCTTGCCAAAAAGTGGCCGGAGCAAGTGATGCTACATTTCGAAAAAGAGCTGTCGAAGCTGCTCAGGGTCAACCCGATGGCCCCGGAGTATCCTGTTACGCTCACTTACCTCGAGACATTGATCGACCTGCCATGGCAGCATTACACCAAAGACAATTTTGACCTGACGCGGGCTCAGAAGATCCTGGATGCCGATCATTTCGGGCTCGAAAAGGTGAAGGAGCGTATCATCGAGTACCTGGCTGTACTTAAGCTGAAAAACAACCTTAAAGCTCCTATACTGTGCCTTTACGGACCTCCGGGCGTAGGAAAAACTTCTCTGGGAAAATCCGTAGCGAAAGCTTTAAACCGCCAGTACGTGCGTATGGCTCTCGGCGGGCTTCATGATGAAGCCGAAATAAGAGGCCACCGGAAGACCTATATCGGCGCCATGCCGGGCAAGATCGTCACGAATATCAAAAAAGCCGGCTCTTCCAATCCTGTATTCATCCTGGATGAGATAGACAAGGTTTCGTCGGACTTCCGGGGAGATCCTTCTTCCGCGTTGCTGGAAGTCCTGGATCCGGAACAGAATGCCGCGTTTACAGACAATTATCTGGAAGTAGAGTACGACCTGTCCAGGGTCCTGTTTATTGCTACGGCCAACTCCCTGGATACAATCAATTATGCGCTTCGCGACCGGATGGAGATCATCGAAATCACCGGTTATACCATTGAAGAGAAGCTCCAGATCGCCAAAAAATATCTCCTGCCAAAGCAGAGAAAAGACCATGGCCTCAAGACATCCGACGTCAGGATCGATGACAGCGGGCTGCTCCGGATCATAGAAGGCTATACAAGGGAGTCGGGTGTCCGTACGCTCGAGCGCAAGATCGGCGGCGTGGTACGTAAAATTGCCAGGTCGGTCGCTATGGAGGAGCCGTACAACAAATTGATCAGGGCTGCTGATATTGAGAAATACCTGGGTCCGGAAATTTTCGACAAAGACATTTATCAGAATGAAGATGTGGCAGGAGTGGTTACGGGTCTTGCCTGGACTTCGGTAGGCGGTGAGATCCTCTCTATCGAATCGAGCCTTCACCGTGGCCGTGGTACCCTTACGCTTTCCGGTCAGCTCGGAGACGTAATGAAAGAATCGGCCGTAGCGGCGCTTTCCTACCTGAAGGCACATTCCGACAAGCTCGACATCGATTACCGGATATTCAGCCAGTACGATCTCCATATACATGTTCCTGCAGGAGCAGTCCCAAAAGACGGGCCTTCAGCCGGGATTACGATGCTCACTTCCATTGCTTCGATTTTCACACAGCGCAAAGTGAAGCCTTACCTGGCTATGACAGGCGAAATCACGCTGAGAGGCAAAGTACTGCCTGTCGGAGGGATCAAGGAGAAAATCCTGGCCGCCCACAGAATGGGCATCAGGGAGATTATACTGTGCAGCCGGAACCGGAAGGACGTAGAAGAAGTCAAAGCAAGCTACATAGAGAATATGGTATTCCACTATGTGGATTCGGTCGAAGAAGTGCTCAACATAGCCCTGCTGCCTGAAAAGGTTTCCAACCCGCTGGAATTTATCCTGGAAGATCCGGCCAGCGGCAAAACAGCCAGGGATTCAGAAGCAGTGATAGTCATCTGAGACTGACACTGCTTCTACCGGTTATCTGACAGTAAGTGAATACTCATTCGCAGTACCTCCGGTCTTGACACTGACTTTTACGCTCAGAAGCACCAGCTTATTGTCTTCTATAGTTCTGATAGTATACTCAACCACGCCACCGCTGCCGGTAGGTTCTTTGGGTCCGAGATTTCGGAGAATAAGCCGCGTCTCTCCCTGCAGCTCCCATGTACCGGTAAAGGTAGTACCGTCCAACTCAGTAAGCGTCACGGTATTATCTGAGCCAAGTATCAGTTGGTAGCCGCTGTAGCCGGGCGCCGAACTGCCGCTGTTTCCCTTTTCATAGACTACCGTATTGTTATGTCTGACCGTCTCGGCAATCCACGCCTTAGCTATTCGCTCGGAAAGTGGCTTTTGTTTGCTTTTGCACGCACTTACAACTATTAAAACAGAAAAGACAAGACCTAGTACTAACTGTAGTCGCTTCATCATTATGATCAGAATAGCTATGATATTACATTGACAAAACAACGAAATATTCTTAATTTTTGATAAGTTTTGGGTAGATATTTAGCAAAAACCAGTTAATTTACTATTTGACAGCTATTTGCCGGCCTACTATGCTCCCCCGATATACCAAAGCGCAGCTGGCACTGCGAAACGGCCAGGACAAAGAAGAGATCTGGTGCGCCTATAAAGGAATGATTTACGACGTCAGCCAATCGAGACTCTGGCGAAACGGGATGCACTATGAACATTGGGCAGGGCAGGATTTAACAGACGAGCTTCCGGACGCCCCGCATACCGAAAAAGTATTCGAAAGATTTCCGCTGATAGGGGTGCTGAGCTGAACCTTTATCCTGCCGAAAACGTCGATGAAACCATATCAACACTCTGTGAAATTCTCCATCTGAAGCATATAAAGCTTAGTGATCACATTCTATTGCAAAAAATCTAACCTAAACTTTTAACTATGACATTCCGTTGGAAACCTGCAATGATGTATGCCGCTTTTATTTTGTACGGGCGACCGATGCTGAGTGCGGCACAGGCCTTCGCTTACGAAGTACTCCCTGTAAAGATCACCACAGCCGGATTTATCCAGCGCGAAGTCATGGGGACCGTTACAGACGACAAGGGTGAGCCGTTACCCGGAGTAAACATCTTTGTCAAAGGAACCAGTATCGGCACTACCACCGACATCAACGGAAAATATCAGCTCTCCATCCCCGAAGACATAAACCCTATCCTTGTCTACTCATTTGTAGGTTTCCTGACCCGCGAAGAATACGCCGGAGCAAAGACGCTCATCGACCTGTTCCTGCAGACAGATACCAAATCCCTGGAAGAAGTAGTGGTGATCGGATACGGCAGCTCCAGGAAAAAAGATGTGGTAGGCGCTTTGGATATTGTAAACGTCTCAGAGGCCGGGGCGAACACCGCAACCAATCCTTCCCAACTGCTGATAGGGAAATCGGCAGGGGTGCAGGTGCTTCAAAGCAATGGCAACCCGGGCTCAGACGCCCAGATTTTTATCCGCGGAACCGGGTCGTTTACCGGCGTAGACCCTTTATATGTCATCGACGGCATTCAGGGCAATAAAACGATGTTCAATACTCTGGCAGCCCAGGATATCGAAAACATAACCATTCTCAAAGACGCTTCTTCTACCGCTATTTATGGCTCGGCAGCGGCAAACGGCGTAGTCATCATTACAACCAAAAAGGGGAAAACGGGTGCGCCCAGGATCACCGTCAATTCCCAGTGGGGAGTGGCGGGCGCGTGGAAAAAGCTGGATCTTCTCACTGCTTCTCAGTATGTCGATCTTCTCCGCGATTTTGCCACTACCGCCAACTCGGCCTTACCCGAAAAATTCAACACCAGCGAGGTCCGCACCGACCGCACCAACTGGCAGGATGAAATTTTCAGGAATGCCCTGGTTTCGCAGAATGACCTGAACATCAGCGGCGGTTCTGAGAAGGTCAACTATAACTTCTCCATCAGCTATATAGGCCAGGAAGCCATCGTCAGAGATTATACCAACAACCGTGTAAATGCCCGGTTCGCTTTACAGGAAAATCTCGGGCGGGTCAGGATGGGCCAGGCTCTTAACATCCGCTACATCAAAGACAAAGGCAACATGGCCAGTATTTACAATGCAGTTTACTATGCCCCATACAAGCCCATATACGATGAAAGTGTGCCCGGAGGATTTTCCAATACTACGAATATCGACGATTTCAGCAACGGCGACAATCCCCTGGCAGCGGTTTACCTCAATAAACCCACCTCCGGTAATTACGTGTTCTTTCCCCAGGTTTACGGGGAGATAGACCTGTTCAGGGGACTGCAATTCAGAAGTCAGCTTTCTGCCGAGATCGGAGGCGGGAAATCCGACAGTTATCAATACTACTTCCTTGCCGGCAACAACCTGGCGCAGCCGCAGAGGGCAACCCTGGGATTTAACACCTATTCTCACTATACCATCGAAAACTACTTTTCCTACAACCGGAGTTTCGGGAATCACATCATATCGGCCACCCTGGGAAACAGCTACCTGGATCCCGGTAAAAGCTCATCACTCAATGCTATGGGCAGCAATATCTCCAACGATAACATCCGGAATATCAGCGTAGCCCAGTCGCAGGCGGTGACGGGTAGCAGCTACGGGTATGCCCGGTCGTCGATTATCTCGTATTTCGGGCGCCTGGGTTATACCTTCAATGAAAAATATATCGTGTCGGCCAGCTACCGGCGGGACGGAGCTTCCAATTTCGGAGCAAACAACCGTTTCGGTAATTTTTACGGCGCAGGGCTGGCGTGGCGTTTTGTCGATGAGGATTTTGCGGCCACAGCCCTCAGCTTCCTGAGCGACGGAAAACTTCGGTTAGGACTGGGCAGAACCGGGAACAACACAATCCCGACAACGGGCGTCACTTCAGTGCTTACCTTCAGCGGCGATCCGAACGGGACCCTTGTGTATTCACTGGGCACCGACGAGGAGTTTATCCCGGGAACTACCATAAGCACATTGGCAAACCCGAACATAAAATGGGAATCTACAGACCAGACCGATATAGGTATCGACCTGGCTTTCATGAACAACAAGCTGACGCTTTCTCTCGATTGGTATAACAGGAAAAGCTCGGGCCTGCTCGTCAATGTACCTGTACCGGGGAGCACCGGCGCCTCTCTCAGCGCCGGTCAGCCGAGTAAATATGCCAATGCTGCCAGCGCACAGAATAAAGGAATCGAAGTGACGCTCGGCTACCGGAGTTCTACCAAAGCAGGCTTTCTCTACAATATCTCTGGAAATTTTTCCTACAATAAGAATATTGTCAACTCATTGGGAGACGAGTTTGCAGCCCCCATCCAGGCGGGAACTTTCAGCAATCTCCCGGCTTTCACTTATACGGCTGCCGGCTCCCCTATCGGCTCTTTCTACGGCTACCGGCTCAGCCATGTAGCGAAAGACCAGGCCGAGATAGACGCGCTCAACCAAAAAGCAAGAGAGGCTGCCGGCGATAACGCTGCGGAATACCAGCCTGGCCTCCTGCCGGGGGACTTTATCTTTAAAGACCTTGACGGAGACTTGATTGTCGGCCCTGCCGACCAGGAAATACTGGGTAACCCGATTCCTAAATTTATATACGGGTTCAATGCCGGCCTCAACTTCAGAAACTTTGATCTTAACATAGTGCTTTCGGGCGTAGCCGGGCTTGATATTCTCAATGCCTTCAAATTTGTAACGCACAACCAGGCGACCGGGCATAACACCTCCACTGCCATGCTCAAACGATGGAGACAGCCGGGCGATATCGCGGAACTTCCCAGGGCAGGTCAGAGCGCCACCGGCGATGGCAACCTGCGCCCCTCCGACTGGTGGCTGGAAAGCGGCTCCTACGCCAGGCTGAGAAACCTGACCCTGGGCTACTCCCTGCCCTCGGGCATTCTGCAAACCATCGGGAATGGGAAAGTTATCAGTATGCTGAGAATCTACGTTGCCGTCCAAAACCTGTTTACCATAACCAGGTATTCGGGATATGATCCCGAGGTCAGCACTCAGAATTACGGAAACTATATTTTCTCAAGGGGAATCGACGACAGGCTCCAGCTTCCCCAGCCTCGTACCTTCCTGGGAGGCATACAGATTGGTTTCTAATTTGATCATGAATATCAGCGATAAGACAATGAAAAAGCTAAGCATATACTCCCTCATACTCGCCGTTGTCCTGCTCGTGGCATGCGATGAATCGAGGCTCGACCTCGTCAGCCAGAGTAACTATGACTACGAAACCTATTTTTCTTCCGCCGAGGTTTTAGACCAGGCTACTATAGCCTCTTATGCCACGCTGCTTCATAACGGGCTGTGGTCGAGGGAGTATTATTTCATTTTTGACCTGCTGGGTTACGAAGCTAAAAAAACGACTAATCTCCAGGGAGATATGGCTCAACTGGCCGACCACTCTTTCGGGACAAGCCAGGCGCAGATCGGGGAGCTATGGAACAGCCTCTACCGCCTGGTGTTCCGTTCCAACGTGGTCATAGACCGGGGAACCAAATGGAATCCGCCTTCGCCCGCCGAACAGGAGAAGGTCAGGCAATACATAGCTGAGGCCCGGTTTCTGCGCTCCTATGCCTATTTCAACATTGTAAACCTCTGGGGTCGTGCTCCTCTCATCACCGCTTATGACAGCGTTACTGCCAATAACTACCCTCCCCGGGCTTCGGCCGAGTCTATCTGGCAGTTTATAGAAACCGACCTTGCGGCAGCGGCAGCCGACCTTCCGGTACGGTATGATCCTGCCACCGGGCTTGGAAGAGCTACCAAAGGAGCAGCCCTCGCGCTGCTCGGAAAGTCGTATCTCTACCAGGAAAAATGGGCACAGGCCCAGGCTACTCTCCGGCAGCTCACTAACGGAGAGTTCGGATATGAGCTTGATCCCGATTACGACAACCTGTTCAGCCAGGAAAACCAGGGCAGCAAAGAGAATGTTTTCCAGATCATGAACGGTAGATGGACAGACTGGGGGATCGGTAACCAGTATTATGTATTCGGCGGACAGGAAACGTGGGGCGGGAAGGCTACCCATTCGGGACGTGCCCAGGAATACGGGTTCAGGGACTGGTTTAATGTCTATGTGCCCACTACTATCGTGAACGCCTTCAAATATACCAACCCTGCCAACGGAAGCACCTTTACCGATCCCAGGGCAAAATTTACCTTTTACGGCAATGAGGCCAGCGGAGGTGATACCGACTACTGTAACCGGTGTTCCGGTGGTAAAATCTCCTTCCCTTTTAACGCAGCCGATCCGCAGGGGCACTACGTCTGGCGCAAGTACCAGTACTACGAGGACGTAGATTCTTACGAAGGGCCGGCAAGCTCCATTAATGGCCAGGTTATCCGTTATGCCGACGTATTACTGATGCTTGCCGAGGCTTATATACAGCAGGATAACACCGGGGCCGAACCCCTGGCCCTCATTAATAAAGTAAGAACAAGAGTGGGGGCTTTTACGTATGCGGCACTCGGCAACCAGGAGCAGGCGATGTCCCTCCTCAGGCGGGAACGGCAACTGGAGTTTACCGGGGAGCAGCTCCGCTATTTTGACCTGATACGGTGGGGAATCGCCAAAGAGACGATCAATAACCAGCGGCGCATCGAGCCGGGCGACGGCACCCAACCCTTCCAGGACAGGCACGTGCTCTTCCCGATTCCGGATACAGAAAAGAACTATAATCCTAATGTAGCCTCCGATATAGCTTCGGGCTGGAACTAGGCCCGGCGAATCATTGTCTCGATAAAAAATGCTACTTTTGCCGGTACAGGGGTGCCTTACCGGAGTTCCGGTTGAAAAACAGGCTGAGAATATACCCGTTGACTGTCGCGCGAATTGCGGCCATGTCATGAACCTGATCCGGGTAATGCCGGCGTAGGGACAGCGTATAACTGACTTGTATTGTCGCGTCTCCTGTATTACAGCGCTTTTTTAACCGTCGTATCAAATGAACCTGAGCGAATGGCTGCAATTATTGGGGACACAGCTAAAAGAAACCCCTCTACTTCAATGGGTAGGTGTACTTTTCGCGGTAGCGGAAGTGCTCCTGGCCCGTTCCAATAAAATCTGGCTGTACCCGGCTGGTATCATCTCTACCGCTATCGCCACCTATACACTTTTCCATGCGGAATTATATGCCGAAAGCCTTTTGAACATCTACTACCTCATCATGACAGCCTACGGATGGTGGAACTGGGGAAAGCAGACCGGCCCGCCTGTCGTGGTATCCTTTTCGTCACAGAAAGAATGGCAGACTGCCCTGGTTATTACACTGGTTTCGTTCGGGATACTCTACACAGTCTTAAAACTCTACACCCCGTCGGTCGTACCCTTGTGGGACGCCTGGGTAAGCGCAACCGCCTGGGCCGGGATGTGGCTGCTGGCCAGGAGGAAAATAGAAAACTGGATCTTTCTCAATGTCAGCAATGCTTTTGCCATTCCCCTGCTCATTAAAAAGGAGCTGTCGCTCTATGCGCTGCTGACTATTTTCCTGTTTATCGTAGCCATACAAGGGTACTTCAAATGGAAAAATATAATAAGGCAGAACCAGGCGGAAACAGCAGTATGAAGTCAGACCAGTTGTAAAAGCGCCTCCCGGTCAAGCGCCTTCCCGATGGATTCCTCGGAGCGGATAAGTTCTTCGGTCAGCTCCTTTTTGTTCTCCTGGAGCTGTATCACCCGTTCTTCAATAGTACCGGGGCATACTAACCTGACCGCTATGACGGTTTTGTCCTGTCCGATGCGGTGTACCCGGTCGATCGCCTGGCTTTCTACCGCCGGATTCCACCATGGATCCACCAGGAATACATAGCTGGCGGCTGTGAGGTTCAACCCGGTCCCGCCCGCCTTCAGACTGATCAGGAATACCCGCTTCTCGTCATTTTCCTGGAAATCTCTTACGACTTCCCCCCTGTTGACAGTAGCCCCTACCAGGTAGCTGCAGCCTATGTTTCTTTTGTCAAGCTCCTCCCGGATAAGATCCAGCACGGTCACAAACTGCGAGAAAACAAGGATCTTGTGGTGAGAGACCAGGTTTTCCAGTTGCTCCGTCAGCACGGCAATCTTGGCAGACTCCCCTCCATAGTATTCCTCATCGTTGAGTATGGAGGGACTGATACAGATCTGTCTCAGCTTGGTCAACCCCTGCAGGACATGTAACCTCTCGCGGGCGATGTCGCCATCCGACTTGCCTTCCAGGTAATGGCGGAATTCCTCCGCATACGCATCGTATACCCGGCGTTGTTCCGGCCCCATTTCGCAGTAAATTACCATTTCGGTCTTTTCCGGCAATTGCTTCGCCACCTGCTCCTTGGTTCTCCGGAGCATGAAAGGGCCGATACGCGCCTGCAACTCTTCAATCTTCTCCGATTCGTGGAATTTATCCACAGGCATAAAATAATGATCTTTGAAATATCTTCTCGATCCCAGCAGGCCCGGGCATGCAAACGAAAATTGCCCGTACAGGTCATAGGTATTGTTTTCAACGGGAGTTCCGGTCAAGATAATGCGATGCCTGGCGCGCAGCTGGCAGGCAGCCCTGTAGCGTTGAGAGCCGGGATTCTTAATATTCTGAGATTCATCAAGCACCACGCAATGGTACTCGTTCCGTCGAAGCCGGTGTATTTCCGCTACCATCACTGAATAGGTCGTCAGAATCACATCGAACTCCTGTTGCCCGGGAAAATCCATTTTGCGGCCCTCTCCATAGTAAGCAGCGTAACGCAGATCCGGTGCATATCTGCCGATCTCGGTCTGCCAGTTAAAAAGCAGGGAAGCCGGTACTACAACCAGGCTGGTAGAATCGGGGAAACTTTCCTTTCTGATTAATAAATAAGCAATCAATTGAATGGTTTTTCCTAACCCCATGTCATCGGCAAGACAGGTGCCGAAGCCGAGGTCTCCCATAAAAGTAAGCCATTTGACCCCTTCATACTGGTAATCGCGAAGTTCTCCCCTGAAGCCTTCGGGGATCGGGATGTCCGGGATCTCATCCAGGTTGCCGAGCGTATCGGCAAGCAACTGAATGTCGGCTCTCGCGGAAGGAGCGAGATACGCTTCCGGGTATATGTCGCGGAGCTCGCCAAAATGCTGGCGGAGCGTCCTGACCGTTTCACCATGAACAGATCCGATGCGGAAATAACCGGCCAGTTTTTCCAGCCATTCCTGCGGCAGAATACCCGTGGTCCCGTCGGCCAGCGGGATATAACGGCTTTTATTCCTCACCGAAGTAAAAAGCTGCCGGAGCGGTACTATCTCTTCTCCGAAACGCACCTCGGCTTTCGTTTCAAACCAGTCGATGCCGCTTACAACCGTCACTGTGACTTTTGCCTGGTATTCGTTTAACCTGTTGCTCCGGATCTTATTAAAGCCCAGGATCCTGATCCCCTGGCTCCGCCACTCTTCAAATGTTTTCAGGAACCAGTCTTCGTCAAGAAACTTTAATTTGTGAAGGTATACGTAATCCTGTCCCGTCTGCTCTGCGAATCCCGGGTGGGCCAGCATAAGGGCGGTAGCAAATTCTATTTCCGTTTTGTTCTCCCTTTCTACCCTGAAGGGCCTCCCTTCGTGATCGACCATATAGAGCACCCTGGGCGACAACACCGGCAGCTCTACATGGCCGTATTGCACGACCGGCGTCAGGTGAACATATTGTCCCGCATCATCGAGGTAGAGAATTTTCCGCGGAGGATAGTCGAGTCCCAGTTCTTTTCGCTGCTTCTTCCCGGCAATTTTTAGGTAGGTGTAGGTCACCCGGGTATAATTTTCTACCCGCTCCAGGATTTCCTTCCGGAAGACTTCATACCTGCTGCGGTGAAGTACGATTTTATTCCGGTGCCTCTGCAGGTACTCGAGGAGTTCTTTAAACCCGTCCCGTTCAATGAGGTGAAGCCGGTTGCCGGCCAGCAGGAAATTCCCGCAGCGAAGCCTGGTCTCCAGCAGGTCGAATAGTTTTCCTTCTATCGTCAGCACACCCTTTATTTCAAAGAATTCCCCGGCTTCGTGCACCGTCAGCGACATTTCCATTTCTTTCGAAACCATCTCGACCAATCTTAATGCCTGCGGCACGATCGATTCGCTGATGCTGAAATTATGAATATATACAGGCAGATGGTCAGGGTTTTTCAGCAGCCAGTAAAAAGCCTGCATGTCGGTGACCTGGCCGGCGGAGCGGTGCAGATCCTGGAATTTCGCTACGGCCCCGTAAAATTTCAGATGGTCGGTTGTTTCGGCTTCCAGTAAGAGGTCAACGGCATGAAGCGAGCGTATGGGCCCTCTCAGGTTGCCGTTACCGGCCTCAAAAGCTTCAAAAATACCCAACTGAAAGTTGTCCTGGAACCGGCTCTGGGTCCAGACCAGGATTTTAATGGCATCATCATTCCATTCGGGGAGAACAGGCTTCGCCGGTGTTAGTTCAGAGGCCAGGGCCTGCAGGTTCTCTTCGTCACAGGCCTGGAGATGCTCATTCCTGGGTTTTACGACAGGCCGGTTGTCCCAGATCAGCTCAAACTCCTTTTCCAGGTCGGCCCCATCCACAAACCCAAACTTTTCACCCGTATTTTTAAACTGCTGCTCCCTCTTTTCCCGGTCAAAAAAGACTCTCAGATCCTGGTTTTCAAGCAGGTTGAGGACAGCCTGTACCTGAAAAACGCATAGTCTTTTAGCAGGTCCGCCGCAACTGCAACCGATATGAAGATTCGTGTCTTCCTGGTGGATCGTAACGAGGGCCGAGTTGGCGGCAGAAGCGATCGAAAGAAGCGCTTCATTCACGCGCGCCTCCGCTATTTCGGTTTTATGGCTGCGCCGTGTAAGCGACGACAATTCCGGCGGAAGAAATCTCAGCAGCTGGCTGTAAGACCAGTTAGCGATATCGAAATCAGTAAAATCAAAGAAGTGCAGGTCAGACATAACACCCTCACTTCACCTTTCCTCGCCGTTCCATTATTTCCCGCCAGGTAGTAAGGATAACTCCCTCTTCTTCAATCGCCTTCTTCAGGCGCGGATCGAGCATGGCCAGCAAATCTCCTTCGCGTGTAACCCCTGAACTGGAAATATGCCCGAAAACTTCGGTAGGGTGCGTACAATGCATAATGACCATCGTAAGACCGGGCTGTATCTCCTCCTTCAGAGCCCTGATGTATTTGTCGGCTTTATACTTCTGAAGCTTAGCCTTACTTATCTTACCGGCGTTTTCCGGCACCCATCCATAGCTGGTATTATGAAGATCGTCGAGAACAGGCAGACCTGAGTCCCATAAGGTCTTTCCCAGCTTCCTGATCATATCCAACGCTTCGCCTTCAAGCCGCTCATCTACTTTTATCAGGGTGTTATGCCCGCCGGGAAGCATTACAGGTATTTTCTCCTCCATACCCACTTTTATGTAACGCTGCAGGAATTCAGGAGTAGCAAACAATGTTCCCATATGGGAATCCATGTGCGTAGGCTCAAAGCCCATGGTCCGCGCTCTATCCAACTGAGCCCTGATCTCTGTTTCCACGTGGTCGGCAGAGCCGTTTTTCGCTACGTCCTTCACCGAAGGCCAGAGCGCTCCTTCCTGATCTACGAGACTTCCTACCATAGGCTTACCCGCCAGCGGTCCCCATCTGTATTGCGCCCATTCCGAAGTCAGGGTTAGATGGAGCCCGGCATCGATATCTTTATTCTCTTTTAGAAAATGTACGAATCCCGGTACCCAGCCGCAGGGCATCATTACGCTTACGGAATTTGCCACTCCTTCCTTCAGGGCACGCTCGGTTCCGAGGTTAGAGTCATACGACATACCGGCATCGTCAATATGGAGAATGACGACCTTTTTTCCCTTGGGAAATCCCAGTCTCTCGGCATAAGTCGTTGACAAATCCTGGGCATAACCGGGTATACTGAAAAGCAGGGCGATAAGGGGTAATAAATTTTTCATAAAAACAGGTTTGTTGCCAGTATTATATACTTGTGGGCATTCACTTCATACTATCATCGATCTCTCATTTCACTACCCTCCGTCTCTCAAAAGGAATCCTAATCTGCCGCACCGGAAAGAGCCGCTTTCACTTCTTTCAGAAACACCGAAACCTTCTCAAACGGGTCGCCCGGACCCAGCGTTTCAACCGGCAGATAGCCGCGATAGCCGGATGCATTTATTAGACTAAACAGCCTTTTCAGATCCACTTTTTCCTCTTTCCCGCCGGGATACACCTTTTCTTTTATCTGCCAGTTGACTGCGTAAGGTATACAACGCGCAATTTCTTCATAGGGGTCCGGCCCGCGAAAGCTCCCGATATCCAGGATCAGCCCAAACCAGGGGGAACTCACCTTTTGAAGTATCTCAATAGTCTGATCGGCGTTGAGCAGGAAATCGTTATGGTTCTGAACCGCTACGATCACTCCGTTCTTCCTTCCGAATTCAACGCATTGGCGTATCTCGCCTGCCATACGGCCGAGCACAGCCTCCCTCCCCTCACCCTCGTATTTGGTATTTCCTGAAAAAATACGGATCACCGGAGCTCCGATTTTGGAAGCAGCCACTATCCATTTTTGTATCCTCCTGATATCCTCCTCCCTTTTTGTACCGTCAGGATGGGTAAAATCGTTCCTGACACCCGTTCCGCTGATATCGACCCCAAGCCTGAAAGCCTTGCGTTTGAGCTCATAAAGATATTCATCAGGCGGTACTTCGGGATACCCAGGAAAATAATAGCCTGTAAGGTCGACTCCGTCAATATCGTGATCTGCACAGAATTCCAGCAGGTCGGTCAGCGTCATACGACCTTCAGACAGCGGTTTATTAAAGGAATAGGCGTTCAGGCTGGTTTTTAACTTCCTTTTTTGAGGAGAGATTTCACCTGCCACTGCACCGTATCCGATGCCTGGCGCCGATAAAGAAAGAGCTCCCAAACCCCTGATCAATTCTCTCCTGGAAAAAGAATGAAACGCCATTTAAATTCCCGCTTTAATGATTGTATAAAAATAAGAAATCCTTTTACAAAGCAAGGTAAACCGGGCAAAAACCGGATATTTGTATATAATCAACCGGGAAAAACAGCAAAAGTATACGGATATGGAGGGCAAAGACAAAATCCACACTACCAATTATATCAATACTTTCATTGAGATTGCGGAAGATTGTACAGCTACCGAAAGTAAAATACCCACACAGAAGGGAGACAAAAAGAGCGTTGCCCAGCTACAGTATGAACTTCTGGCCGACCACCCCTATGAACTCACTTCCGACGATGTACTGTTCCAGGTATTTGCCGAACGGAACGGAATAGGACGATCAGGCTATGAAAGCGCCCGGAAGGAATTCTTCTCCAAGGGTCAGCCCTGCCTCCGTACCTCTCCGCTCACCAAAACCTACGGGTTCGGCGTACATGCTGACCAAAACGGGAGGATCGCTATCTACGGCGTCGAATCATCAAAATACCAGGATTTCATAAACGATCCCGGAATCAGGAAAGTAAAAGCAATGCGCACTTCAAAAAAATAACTATGTATCTGCTTCACGGAAAACTAACCGCCAAGAGCGGGCAAAACGACAAACTTGCTGAAATCCTGATCAGGGCGTCTGAAGCTGTATCCAAAGCTCCCGGCTGCAGGCTGTATACCATCAGCAGGGATGAAAAGGCCTCCAACGATGTATATGTAACCGAGATATGGGAAAGCCGGCAACACCACGACGACTCCCTGAAAGAAGACGGAGTACTTGCCTTGATCCGGGAAGCAATGCCGCTTCTCGACGAAATGCCTGAAAAAGGCCAGGAACTGGAAGTACTGGGCGGTTTCGGAGTGTGAACATTCACTAAATCAGAACAACCTGTTACTCAATAAATTGACATTTTCACTGTTTAGTGATTATATTTGAAGAGGTCTGAACTAAGACCGAAAACCTTAACCTTAAATTTATTGTTCTATTTTCCCGCAAAATACCATGACAGAATTCGATGCCCCCGTACCAGGTTCTTCCAACACAGTTGTGGAAGAAGGTAAAACCACTGCTCTCATCGCCTATCTCACTATCATCGGCCTGGTGATTGCGCTCGTTCTCAACAACGATAAGAAAAACAGCTTCGCCGCTTTTCACATCAGGCAGTCATTGGGAATCATGCTGACAGGGTTCGCGGTCGGGCTGGTCAGCTGGGTCCCTTTCATTGGGTGGCTACTGGGCTTCGCAGCTTTTTTTGTCCTGGTCTACCTATGGGTTTCCGGCCTTCTCTACGCCGTCAACGGTAAGGAAAAAGTAGTACCTATCCTCGGAGACAAATACCAGGAGTGGCTGAAGGGAATTTAACATACCGGGGTTAGATAACATATCCCGCAGCTCTAAGCCAGCCCGATGAAACGAACTTTATGGTTTGCGATCATTATACATATCGCTGTATTCTCTATACTTTCCTGTAATAGAGAAATAAAAATAAAAAGAGAAACTGCTTCCTGGGAGTATGAAAATACGGACTGGGAGAATCTCGGTTACGCAAGTTGTGCCGGAAACTCCCAATCTCCGGTTAACATTCCCACTCTGCAAACCATTATAAGCGACAATCTTCCTGAGGTGAATTATTTTCACAACGATTTTGAAATGAAAATCGTGGACAACGGACATACCATCCAAGTCAATAATACACAGGATAATGTGTATATTATGTACAACGATATTCGGTACAAATTCAGACAGTTTCATCTGCATCTTAAGAGCGAACATCAGATTGATACCGACCACTCCGAAATGGAGCTGCATTGTGTACACCAAGATGAAGAAGGTAATCTCCTCGTCTTAGGATATATGATTGAAGCCGGTGAGGAAAATGATTTTCTGCAAACGATTCTTGATCATATTCCCGAAAAAGAAAAAACAGAAATCGCTACAAGCATACAGATAAATCTCAGTGATATAAAGCCAACGGACAATTCGTATTATACATACAGCGGGTCGCTCACAACCCCGCCCTGTCTCGCTGCAGTACAGTTTGTCATATTCAAAGAAAAAATTCAGGCAAGCAGTGATCAAATTGCTTATTTTTCTAAATTCTATAATGGCAACATTCGTCCTATCCAACCACTAAATAACCGCTTTATCCTTGAAAAAAGAAACTGATGTAAAAAACAATTCCTGCAAGCAGCACTTTTTCAGAATGCTGTCATTCATGTTGTTTCTTTGTATAGGATTGACAGATGTCCGTGGGGAAAACAGGGAAAAAGCAGATAGACCATTTTCACTGGCTCTATCGGGAGGCGTTCACCTGACAAATATAAAGGGCGGCTCTGTACGCTATCCGCTTTACACAGAAAATCGCGGAGGCTTTGGAGAAATCCGTTTATCCTATCGGGTTTCGAAAAAATATGGTACTGAATTTCATTTTTCCCAACATTTTCTTCCTACAGATGTAGAGAAAACCGGCACAGAGTTACTCTTTTCAAATCAACGTGCGCGATCTGTGTCGGTTAATGCCAATACAACACAGATTCTCCGTTTGGGTATCGGTGCATACAGACATTTTGCACTCAATAAAAGAATGGGATTTCAGATTGCACCGTTAGCAGGACTTTCCATACTTCAATCTCCGACCATTACTGCTAATATCGATACTGAACCTTTTACTCAATTAGTGTATAAATCAGGCAAAAGCACGGCATTACTCCTTGGATTAGATATCTCTGCCACATATAACCCGACCCAAAATTTCGGTATAAGAACTGGTATCGGATATGCCTACGCTTCTCACAATCTGATAGTCACAGATACCCCCTCTCAATCATTTACAGAAAAATGGCGATACAACTCCTTTTATGCTAAACTTGGGGTAGTTATTGCAATGTAGAATTCCTGTAGTCTCTGAATACTCTCGAGAGACTTAGAATGGCAAAGAAACCCCTTCTCAAAACAATTCCCCCGTTTTGTAGCCGGGTAATATACCCAGGTGCCGGTATGTTTTTTCGGTAGCCTCGCGCCCTCTTGACGTCCGTTTCAGAAAGCCTTCCTGGATCAGGAACGGCTCATATACCTCTTCTATCGTTTCGGCCTCTTCACCGCAGGCGGTAGCGATGGTAGACAGCCCTACAGGTCCGCCTTTGAACTTTTCGACAATGGTAGACAAAATACGGTTATCCATTTCATCCAGCCCGTTCTGATCGACATCCAGGGCGTTCAGCGCCATTTGGGCGATCTCCACGGTAATAACACCCGTACCTTTCACTTCTGCAAAATCGCGCGTACGCCGGAGCAGGTTATTGGCAATACGGGGAGTTCCCCTGCTTCGCCGCGCAAGCTCGAATGCAGCTTCATCGTCAATCCTCGTTTTCAGAATGCGTGCAGAACGCTTCACAATAGACGCCAGCAGGCGGGCATCGTAGTATTCCAGCCTGGCGTTGATCCCGAACCTCGCGCGCAAGGGTGAGGTCAGCATTCCGGCCCTGGTAGTAGCACCTATCAGTGTAAATGGATTTAAGCCGATCTGTATGCTACGGGCATTGGGGCCGGTATCCAGCACAATATCAATTTTATAGTCTTCCATCGCCGAGTACAGGTACTCCTCCACGACCGGGTTCAGCCGGTGTATCTCATCTATAAAAAGGACATCGAATTCCTGTAAATTGGTCAGTAGACCGGCGAGATCGCTCGGTTTATCGAGTACCGGCCCCGAAGATATCTTTATATTAGCCGACAGCTCATTGGCAATGATATGAGACAGTGTAGTCTTGCCCAATCCGGGAGGACCGTGCAGCAGCACATGATCAAGAGCGTCACCCCTCCGCCTGGCCGCTTCTACGAATACCTTGAGGTTTTCCAGCACCTTATCCTGGCCGGTAAAATCGGAAAAAGATAAAGGGCGCAAAGCCCGTTCTATTTCCCCTTCCGCAGCGCCTCCGGAAGTATTCTTCTCTCCTGTCAGATAGTCCTTTCTCATAAGCCAAAGTTAAGGAAAAAGAACTACCTCACTACTGTTACCGACCCTCTTACTTTATACTTCGGCCGTTCAGGGTAATCGGAGCTCCGGTAAGTGGCCACATAAGCGTAGACCCCCGGCTGCACTTTTACTTCTTTATAACGCCCGTCCCATTTATGATCCAGGTTGGAAGACGCGAAGATCACCTCACCCCACCTGTTGTATATTTTCAGATCGAAGTCGGTAAGATACAGTCCTATAATGTCCAGCACGTCATTTATACCGTTTCCATCGGGAGAAAAAGCCGACGGAATCACCAGTTTCGGCTCACATTTATCAAGTACTTCAGTATTCTTCTCTACGGTACAACCCTCTACGTTCGTTACCCTAACGGTATAGGTTCCCAGCTGCGTGACGGCTATCTGCTGCGATGAGTCCGCGACCTGGGGCCAGTAATAAAGATAGCCCGGTCGGCCCGAAGGACTCAGGGTGACCGAAGGGGCAGGCTCGTCGAGGCAAAGCCCGTATTGCTCCGGCAGGCTGACCACCGGCTTGGGCGCTTGCCTCACTACAATTTCATCTTCTCCTTTACACCCGTTTTCCGTATTGAAGGCCGTCAACTTATATGTTCCCGGTTCGGTGACGGTAATAGTGTGGGTAGTTTCGCCCGTGCTCCACAGGTAATTGTTATGCGGAAAGTCTACCGCCAGCGGAGCCAGTTCAACAGGATCTTCCTCACATTTTGCTACATCAGGGCCCAGGTCTGCCAGGTTATTCATGATCATACCGACCACTATCGGCTTCATCGTAAACGTACACCCTCCCGCATCCCTGGCGAGCATACTATATACCCCGCGCGGTAAACCGGCTACCGTGTCGGCACGCCCCAGCTCAACCCCCGCTTCATTATACCATATATATTCGCTCGGGTTGCCGCTCACCACCTGGAATGCGATCTCACCGCCTTCAGGATCGGTACACGAAGCGTCCGTAACGACCGGTCTCAGGTTCAGGTTATTGGCCGGCGACCTCAGATGAAGCGTAGTATCGGCAACGCAGGCATCGTCATATCCCGACATCCGCAGGGTATAAGCTCCCTCCCTCCTGTCGAGCAGCACGCTTCCCGTCCCCAGTGAAGCACCTGATACATCGCTCCAGGTAAATGTATAGTCAGGAATTGTTCCGGGGGTGATGCTCCTGATCGAAATAGAACCATCGCTGGTAGTACAGCCGGTAGGGCCTGTTAATTCAGCGATAATCCTGGGCTTGGGTCTTTCGACCACCTGGATGGTATCCCTGTTAACACACTCATTTGCATCCCTGGCCTCCACCCAATAGGTACCTGGCTGAGTTACCGTCAGATCGCGGGAAGTCTCCCCGTTGCTCCACAAAAACTCTCTCCACGATTGCCCGGGCGTGTTTATCGTAATGGAGCTGTCGCGGCACATCGCCACATCCGGACCCAGGTCGAGAGGTGGCGGACGCCTCATCACAACACTCACCGTATCAATAAACAAACACTCGGCGAGCGGGTCATTCCACATAAAG
The DNA here is from genome assembly GCA_964559125.1 of uncultured Cytophagales bacterium. Lineage (GTDB taxonomy): Bacteria > Bacteroidota > Bacteroidia > Cytophagales > Spirosomataceae > Ravibacter. Next base: position 55,534 of record CAZLGW010000005.1, on the reverse strand, counting down.
AGCAGGAAGTCTCCTCCGGGCGGGTAGACCGTATGCACCCGATCCCGGCTTACGATCCGGTTAAGCCTCGTATCGACCCAAACATAGTTTTTCGCTTCGACGGTGGGGTTGAGCACATATTCGTTAGCACATATTTCGGTATACCGCTCCAGGCCGGATTCCTTCGGCACGTCGAAAATCTCTATTTCCTGAGTAAAAAGTGTATCGAGACATTTGTTGGAGGCCAGTAAGGTTACTTTATAGATCCCGGGTTCGGTATAGGTATGTGTCACTTCGGTTTCCTTCCCCGTCGCGCCGGTACCATCCCCGAAATCCCAGGTATAATTATCTTCAATAGGATCACAAAGCGGTGTTGCCGTGAAATTAGTCGGCTCGTTGACGCAGAAGCCCTCGGCGCTGAAACCGGGACCATCGCTCGGGTTTGTAAAATTCTGTACAAAGTTGGGCAACCCCAACTGGCTGTTCTTCCCGGCCAGCCTTACGCCCTCTCTTTCGTATTCCAGCCTGCTCAGGATCCTTGTCGTATCGTTGGGCTCGCCTATCACCGCCAGGTAGTCTGCTCCTTCTATGGCCATATAAATTTTACCGTTGGGAGCAGCCTGTAAAGAGCCGAAAGTATGGGTACGGGAACTGTCGATGGTCATGGCCGAAGCCACGATGAGACTGTCGTCGGCAGCAATAAGATCATACTGGACCAGCTTCGAATCCGTACTGTCGTTTCCCATGAAGGAGACATACAGCTTTGTCCTGTCGGTAGAAAATTCGACCCCGTAGGCTGTCGGCGGGGAAGGTCCGAGATCCAGGGTCCGGATATGCGACATCGTCCCGTCCTCGTCATTGAACCCGAACAAATCTACGTAGTTATTGGCCGGGCCCGGCACTACTACTGCCAGCTGCCGCTGACCGGTGGAATCGGCAGCTGAAAACTTCATCTGTCCTTCTCCCCGGTGTTCGGAATCGTGATCTACACCTCCATTGAAGGTCCCGACTTCGATTAACCCGGCTGTAGTAGCATGGAAGATCCGGAAAGTATTGCTGCCATAATCATGGCTGATCGTCCAGTAAGTGGTGTCCTGGTCATTGCGCGAAGAAACCAGCCGTTCGGTAGAATTTCCGTGCAAAACCCGGTTCTGCTCTATGATGGCCCCTTTGCCATTTTCACGCCGCATATCTACTACGCTCACCGTCAGCACCTTTTCGGTCGAACTGATCGAAGTCGTCGTAAACACGTTGTAAAGGTATTCACAACCCCGGCAGGTAGGCTGGGGTACGATCAGCACCGACTGAGTCGCATCCTGGCTTCCCCGCAGGTCGTCGCAGTTACCGTCAAGGCAGGGCATTTTATCGTGGTCGGCATTGTAGATCGTGACCCCGTCGGAATAAAACAGCAGCTCACCCTTCGAATTGGATATAACAGAAGAACCTTCCTTTGTATTCAATTGTCCGTCGGTAAGAGGAGACGGATCCCCGCCCTGGAAATCGAGCCCGGCCCCGTTCCCGAAATACCACTTGGCTCCCTGGTCGCCGGAAGGTTCCAGACAAAGCTTCACATTGATCATATTCTGGATGCGGCAGCCGTTGGGCATGATAACTTCCACAGAATAGCAGCCCGAACTGTCGACCTGCAGCACCTGGGTCGTATCTCCCTTCGGATACCAGAGAAACCGGGCGTCTGGCGGTGCACCGCCCGGGTAGGGATCAAGTTCTATTGTCTGGCCGGGACAGATCGTGGTATCCGTCCGCCAGTTTTGAAAATCGGGCGGAAGCTCTCCAACCGTTACGGACTGGGTTACAATTTCAGAACCTCCCCCCTGAAGGGTCCTGGTCAGCATTACCGTATAACTTCCCGGCGCCATGTATGGGTGGACGACATTGCGCGTATCGCCGGTGCCCCCGTCGCCGAAATCCCACTGCCAGCCGGTCGCGCTTACTACGGTATCGGCAAAAGTCACCCCGTCGCCGTCGCATTCAGGGTTACCCATACAGGGGTTCTTCACCACGAAGCCATCCTGGGCATACAGCCGGCTACCCCAACCCGACAGGAAGGAAACCAGGACTATCATTACCAGGAAACTGCTTCTATGGATACCGCTCATCAGGTGATTCTCCTCCTCTTGAATTAATCCCGGATCTACGCCGGGTAGTGGCCATATATCTAAACGAAAAACGGGTCTTGAAATTTTAGATATTTTTATCTGCTAAAATACCTTAATTTTGAATCATATTACGTTGATTGTATACAAATTGTGGCAATGCACCCCTATCAATAAGCGAGTATTCAGATTTGAAGAGATGGCTGGACGGAACATCAGATAGGACATTTATGAAAAAAATTTGGCTTTCATTTTTAATATTGATTCTTTTTAGCCAGAAAAGTTGGACGCAGGATCCGCAATTTTCCCAGTTTTACGCCAACCCCCTGTATCTGAACCCGGCCATGGCGGGCGGAGCGCTTGAAACCAGGGCTACGCTCAACTACCGGAACCAGTGGCCTTCCCTTTCGGCTAACTTTATCACGACGACCTTCGGGCTGGATATGTTCCTACCCAGCCTCAACAGCGGTATTGGCTTCCTGGTCACGACCGACAGCCAGGGAGCGGGCAATATCAAATCGACTGAGCTCGGACTGCAGTATTCCTACCAGGTTCAGCTTGACGAGGAGAATTTCCTGAGAATGGGCCTCCAGGGCACTATGGCAACCCGTAAACTCGACTATTTCGGACTTACCTTCGGAGACCAGTTTTCCCCCGACGGATACCTGCAGAACCCCGCCACGGGCGATCCTGTCGCCCAGGGAACGCCTTCCATATTCTATGCCGACTTTTCATCAGGAGTGATGGCTTATTCTGACTGGTATTGGGCAGGCGTGTCCGTCCATCATATGAACAGGCCCGACCAGGCTTTTTCCAACCTGGAAATCGCCCGGCTTCCGATGAAAACAAGCTTTCATGCCGGGCTGCGCATTCCGTTTGCCGGCTATACTTTCCTGGGAAATGAAATTGATATAGAAAAAACTATCTCTCCTGCCATCATGTATAAGAAACAGGGGAAATATGACCAGCTCGACCTGGGTATGTATGTTACCTATGCCCCGCTTACCTTCGGCGCCTGGTACCGCGGCCTGCCCATCAAACGCTATAATATCAACATCAACAACCATGAGGCCCTCATCCTGCTGCTGGGCTACCGCCAGGATAAATTTTCGATAGGCTACAGCTACGATGCCACTATCTCCACCCTGGGGTTCAGCAGCGGCGGAGCTCACGAGATCTCACTCAGCTACCTGTTTGAGAATTTCCCGCCTAGGAAAAAGCCTATCAAGAGGAAAATGAAGGAGTTGTCTTGTCCGAAGTTTTGAGTTTCAAGGTGTAATTTTCCAAAGCCCCCGGAGCTGGCCCAGCATATAACCTGTAGCAGCATCATCCGGGTATTTCTCTTTGATTTTCGCTAGCGTAGCAGCCTCTATATCTTTATCCGGGGTGCCGTGACATTGCAGGCAGGTGGGCATTCCCAGGAAAATGGGCTTGTAATAAACAGTCCGGCCGTCTTCATCTTCCAGCAGGTAATGAGGCTGGGCGCTACCATTTTGCAGGCTATCCTGAATCTTTTGAAAGAGGGCGATTTCGCGCTCTCCCGAGAGGGCATTGGCGCTGTTCCTCGCTTTATTGGTTACCCGCTGAATGGTAACGCCATTTTTAGCTGCTATAGAATCGGTTAACGGCATTGCCTGGATATTGCAAAAATCGACGGCATGTGCAGCGCCTCCTTCCGCAATAGCGCCCGATACTTTTTGCAGCAACGTTTTTTGGGCCAGCAACGAAATACTGTCGCCTAAAGCGGTAAAGGCTTCCTTATCGATCACTTCTGACGTTTGTTTTTCGGAAGGACTGCATGAAAAGAATACAAAGCCGGTCATTGCTATCAAAAATGCCGGCACAAGAGCGGTGGAGAGTCTGTTTTTCATTTTTCTATAAGAGTGTAGTGGGACATACATAGTCGCTTACAGCAAACTTACCCGATTCTTTGATCGCCTTGAAGCCGCCTTTCACGTCTATCAGCTTATCATAGCCCCTGGCCTTCAAAATAGAAGCAAAGATCATGGAGCGGTATCCGCCTGCACAATGCACAAAATAGGTTTTATCCTTATCTACTTTCCCGATCTCTTCATTGATGTAATCCAGCGGGACATTCTCGGCACCCATTACATGCTCCGAGTTATATTCGCTGTTTTTCCTCACATCAAGCACAGCGGCTTTTTCGCCGGAATTGAAATAACCGGCCAGTTCCTCTGCTGTTATGGAAGTGATGGTATCCACTTCACGCCCCTCCTTTTTCCATGCTTCCAAGCCGCCGTCAAGGTAGCCGATCGTGTGATCGTATCCTACCCTGGCCAGCCTTGTCACCACTTCTTCCTCCCTCCCCGGATCAGTCACCAGTAAAAGCGGCTGCTTTACATCGGGAATCAATGCCCCTACCCAAGGCGCAAAGCTCCCGTCAACACCGATATTGATGGAATTCGGGATAAACCCTTCCGCAAATCGCTCCGCAGGCCGGGTGTCCAGTATCAAAGCCGACAACTGGTTGGCCGCTTCTTCAAATTCTACCGGCGACAACCCCTGTAGTCCCCTATCGAGCACCTGCTCCATACTTTCATATCCCTGGATGTTCATCCTGACATTTTCCGGGAAATACGCGGGCGGCGGCATCAGGCCATCCGTTACCTTCACGATAAACTCCTCTTTGCTCATAGGCTGCAGCGCATAATTCGTTGCTTTCTGATGACCGAGCGTGTCGGTAGTCTCCTTGCTCATATTTTTGCCACAGGCTGAACCCGCTCCGTGCGCCGGATATACGATGATATCGTCTGCGAGAGGCATGATTTTAGAATGCAGCGAATCATACAAATACCCGGCAAGCTTGTCCTGGGTCAGGTCAGCCACTACTTTCTGAGCCAGGTCGGGACGGCCTACGTCACCGATAAACAGCGTGTCTCCTGTAAAAATGCCCGCATCCTTCCCTTCCTCATCACGAAGCAGGAAGCAGGTACTCTCCATCGTATGGCCGGGGGTATGCAGCACTTTGACGGATACATCTCCTATTTTGAGTATTTCACCGTCTTCTGCAATATGGGCGTCGAAACCCGGCCGGGCGGTAGGGCCGTATACGATCGTTGCGCCTGTCTGTCGCGCCAGGTCAAGATGGCCGCTTACGAAATCGGCATGAAAGTGTGTTTCGAGTACATACTTTATCTTCACCCCGTCTTTCTCTGCTCTTTTCAGGTATGGGCCTACCTCCCTCAGCGGGTCTATAATAGCCGCCTCTCCATTGCTGGCTATGTAGTAGGCGCCCTGAGCGAGACAGCCTGTATAGATTTGTTCAACTTTCATGATTGGAATCTTTTTGATTGACAAACTCTAAAATAAAACTTTTTAACGAGCTGATATACAAGGCTTACGGCAGTATCCGGGTTACCTCTGAAATGATGACATATAAACCCATCACAAGGACCATCCACCCAAAAAACTTCTTCAATTTCTCACTATCTATCTTCCGGGAGAGCGCATTCCCCGCAAATATCCCTCCAACCGCCAGTGCGGTCACCAGGAACAGGATCCGGTAGTCGATATGCACCACACCGGCGTGCAGATCGCCCGTAAAACCTATCAGCGATTTGGCCGCTATGATCAGCAGGGACGTCCCCACTGCCTTTTTCATCGTCAGCTTGCTCAGCGAGACCAACGCCGGGATAATCAGGAACCCTCCCCCTGCCCCTACCAGGCCAGTCAGCAAACCCACCAGGATCCCTTCCAGCAATATCAGCGGGTAGTTAAAATCCTGGCTTTCATCGTCATTGCAATCTACACACTCCTTTGCCTTTATCATAGACACGGAAGCTACTATCATAATGATCCCGAAAAGCACCATCAGGGCGAGTGAGCCTGTGATTTCCATCTCACCGCTGCGCCATATCGTTTCCGGGATCGCCGGAACCAGGTATTTCCTGGTCAGGAACACGGAAAGAATAGAAGGGATCCCGAATACGACGGCCGTCCGGAAGCTGACCAGGTTCTGCCTGATTTTGGGAAAAGCCCCGATCAGGCTCGTAAGGCCTACAATAAATAAAGAATAGGCCGTTGCATTGACCGGCGGTATTCCGAAAAGATATACCAGGACGGGAACCATCAGGATAGAACCTCCTCCGCCAACGAGCCCTAGGGAAATTCCTACGATAAAAGAAGCGAGGTAACCTGCAAATTCCATTCTGTGAGATACTATTGCCTTATTCAAAAACTCCCACAAAAGTGAGTTTAAAAAACACCAAAGTCTGTGATATTAGTTACAGAAGGAGAAAAGAGAGGGAAGAAAAACGGCGCATTACCCGAAAAAAAATACAATCTGTTGACAATAAGCAGATTAAAGTTTCACCATTTAATGACCTGGTCTTTTTAAAGGGTTCCGTTTACTATGAAAGCAAGAAAGCACTCTGACAGTTTGCTTGCTTTCAAGAATGACGTAGTAAAGAAGATAAGGAAACTTTTTAAGCTTCAGAGCCCTGATGTTATTGTAATATACTCTGTTTTGAGTCGGGGTATCACGCAGAGAGGCATAGGCACTTGCCAGCGCTCCGATAAAATTAGCAGGAGCATCTGCACTGTATAGCAAATAGTAATCTATTGCATTTTCGATTTCTTTTTGGGCCCGGGGAGAAACAATAACATTATAGGCCATATTTTTTATTTAAAAGCCCGATAGACTGATCCGCAGACAGGTATTCCTTTTCATCTTCCTGCAAACGTTCTTCCAGGAGGGTTTTCATATCAGCAGTTAATTCAAGATCTCCGCTTTGATCTTCCTCTACAATAATCGTAATAGGTTTTGATTTAAACATGGCTTTGATAGCGTCCAGAATATCAGTACTGACTTCCTGTGCAGATGTTAAATGATAAGTTGTATACATAGCGCTCCAGGTGTTTTGAAATGTAAAACAAATTTATCCAATTTAGATAAATTTCCCATATATTATCCTGCCCAGTTCTCCCTGTCCAGGCTCCGGTAGTGAATCGCCTCGGCCAGGTGCTCGATTTTGATCTCCCCGCTCCCTGCCAGGTCGGCTATGGTCCTGGATACCTTCAGGATCCTGTCGTATGCACGCGCCGACAACCCCAGGCGGTCCATGGCGGTTCTTAACAATGCCTTTCCCGCTTCACCTATTTCGCAGACTTCCTTTACCATTTCAGACGACATCATCGCATTTGAATGGATCCCGGGATTCGCCTTATAGCGTTCGGTCTGCCTTTCCCTGGCCCGGATCACCCTTTCCCTTATCTCGCCGCTGCTCTCCGATTTCCTGGTAGAAGAGATCTGGTCGAAAGAAACAGGGGTTACTTCCACATGCAGGTCGATCCGGTCGAGAAGCGGCCCGCTTATCTTATTAAGGTATTTCTGCACTACCCCCGGACCGCAGACGCATTCCCGGTCGGGATGGTTGTAATAGCCGCACGGACAGGGGTTCATACTGGCAATAAGCATAAAATTCGAGGGAAATTCAACCGCCATCCTGGCACGCGAAATGCTTACCTTCCGCTCTTCAAGAGGCTGCCTCATCACTTCCAGCACCGTGCGCTTAAACTCGGGAAGCTCATCGAGAAAGAGGACTCCGTTGTGCGCCAGCGAAATCTCCCCCGGCTGAGGGAAGCTGCCGCCTCCGACCAGCGCCGCATCCGAAATCGAATGATGGGGAGAGCGGAAGGGTCTCCTGGATACCAGCGACGAATGGGCTGCCAGCTTCCCGGCGACCGAATGAATTTTGGTCGCTTCGAGCGCCTCTTGAAGGGTGAGGGGCGGAAGGATGCCGGGGATCCTTTTGGCAAGCATCGTTTTTCCAGCTCCGGGAGGCCCGATCATGATCACGTTATGTCCTCCGGCTGCTGCAATTTCCAGTGCACGTTTGATATTCTCCTGCCCCTGGACATGGGCAAAATCGGCATCATAATCATTCTGGCTGCTGTAAAACAGGTCTCTCGTATCGACCTGCAGCGGCAGTATTTCCTTTTTCCCTTCCAGGAAATCTATCGCTTCCCTGACCGATTGTACCGGGATCACATCCAGTTGGTTGACAATAGCTGCTTCATATGCATTCTCCGAAGGAAGAATAAAGCCTTTAAACCCCTGCTTCCTTGCCTCGATAGCGATTGGCAATACGCCCTTTATCGGCCTCAGCGAACCGTCGAGTGAAAGCTCTCCCATCACTACGTAATCCTGGAGATTCTTCACCGGGGTGATCTGGGCAGAGGATTCGAGCACGCAAAGCGCTATCGGCAAGTCATAGGCAGAGCCTTCTTTCCTCAGGTCGGCCGGAGCCATATTCACCACGATCTTCTGGCGGGGCATCTTATAGCCGGAGAATTTAAGCGAAGCCTCGACCCGCTGCTGACTTTCCTTTACAGCGCTGTCGGCCAGCCCTACCATAAAAAAACCAAGTCCCTGTGCGACGGTCACTTCAAGGGTGATCATAGTAGCATTTACCCCATAAACCGCACTGCCGTAAGTTTTAGATAGCATAAGAATTCAAAAAAGTTAGTATGCATTTAATAAAAGAAGCCGGCTCATTTAACTACCGCCGACTCGCAAATATAGGTAGGTATGATACCTGTACTTTTGATCCGCATATCCACCTCTTCCAGACGCGTGTTACCGGTAAGTACCAACGTCGTATCGAGTCCGAACTTATTTCCTCCCAATATGTCGGTATGCAGCGTATCACCCACCATCAGGATGTCGCTGCGGCTGACGCCGGGATTCTTCTGAATATGCTGATAGGCAAAAATAAACATCTGGGCGTCGGGCTTACCAAATCTCATGAACTGCTTCCCGACTACATCCTCTATCATTTTCGCGACCGCCCCGATGGCTATGGCCACTGTCTTTCTGCCCATCGGGTAAGTCTTGTCGGTATTGGCTACAATGACGGGGATAGTCCGCTTCCGGATCAGGTTGAGCGTTTTGTTCAGGTCCGTATTCCAGTCGAATCCTTCATCGTCCATAAAAACCAGGGCACGGATATCATCCAGGTTATCCGGATCGAGATCGGCGATAGACAATGCGTTAAACCCGGCTGTTTCCAGGTAATGGGCAGAGCTGCTGGTTCCGAGGTAAGCCACAGTGCCGTTTTCGACCTTATACTGCAGGTATTCCCTGGCCAGCATGCCGGAAGAAACGATAGAGCCCGGACTTATATCATAAAGTCCGAGCCTGTGATATGATTCGGCAAGCTGCTCCGGGCTACGCGACGCGTCATTTGTGAGAATGTAAAACTCCTTACCGGTTTCCCTGAGATATTCAAACGTCCTCTCAATCCCCGGGATGAGGGCATTGTATGTTTTCAATACCCCGAATGCATCGAAAAAAAGTACCTTATACCGGTCGATTGCTGTTCTAAAATCGGTTAATTCCATCCTTTCTCATTGTCTCATCACCTCATTTCTCACTGAAGCACCTTCTCCTGCTTTTCGAGGAGTGAAAGCCCTTCCAGGAAAAGCGGGTCCCGCTCTATGGCGTTGCCAACCACAATCAGGTCGGCACCTGCATTCAGGGCTGCCGACGCCTTTTCGATCGTATCGATACCGCCGCCTACGATGAGGGGAATATCGACCGCCTTGCTCACAGACCGGATCATATCTGCCGGAACCGGCCGCAAGGCACCGCTGCCGGCATCCAGGAAGATGGTCTGCAAACCGAGCATCTCGCCGGCCATAGCCGTACAGACCGCAATATCGGGCTTGTCTGCCGGGATCGGCAACGTATTGCTTATATAGGACACGGTTGTTGTCCTGCCGCTTTCGACAAGCATATAGCCGGTAGGGATAATTTCCAGCCTGCTTCTTTTTAAGAGGGGCGCCGCGGTTACGTGCTGCCCGATCAGCAATTCGGGATTCCTGCCTGAAATAAGGCTGAGCAACAGGATAGCGTCTGCGCTTGGTTCAATATGGAGGCTATTGCCGGGGAAAAGAACGACAGGAACGCTGCTGTTTTCTTTTATTACCTCTACAAGACGATCGAGGCGGTAGTTGGTGATCAGGCTTCCGCCGATAAAAAAGAAGTCGACTCCGCATAAAACAGCCTTTTGAATAAAAGAAGGCAGCGTCTCCGGTTCTACCTTGTCCGGGTCGAGCAGTACTGCCAGCGATTTTATTTTACTCCTTTTTCTTTCCAGGAGCCGGGCGACTATATTATTCTTCACTTTCGATATTCGCTGATTTATCTGCTACCACAAAATCCTTAACCTTTTCCTTCGCCCAACTCATAGCCACAGTCCACAAAATGCTCTGTATTGCACCGGCCAGTGGTACTCCTATCCCGGCTTTCTTTGCAGGGGCTATTTCCTCCGCACTACGCAGCGGCTCTTCGTCGTCGGCTTCCGGCAGGATAAGATTAAGGAGCCCGTAAACGCCGAGGATCACTCCGCCGATTATAGCTGCGCGCTTTCCGTATTCCGACAGGTCGCTTTTAATACCGGACAATTGGTCGTCCAGCTTATCCTTATAGAGATTCAGCCTCTCATTTAAGACATCTTTTTCCTCTTCGGTCCTGGAGGTAAAAGGGGTTGATATTTTTGGTGCTCTCAGGTTCATGTGCGTATGCTCCGATTCTTTTTCCTCAATATTTCTCAAAAATAATGAATCCTGCGAAATCTCAATCAGCGAATCCTGCTTTCAGTTCCAAAACAACAGGATCCCGTGGTCAGGGAGCCTCGTCGGGTTCGTCCTGCTTAAATGCCTTCTCCAGCATCCAACGCATAAATTTCATGCAGCCTTCGCGGAAGCTCAGAAGCAGGACAAGCACCAGCGCAAAAAAAACCGCTATGATCAGGTATCCCGCAAAGGCGCTCTGAAGCAAGGTATTTAAATAAATCGCAAGGAGCAGCAGCAGAAAGGTGACCAGGATAGCGACCGCAAACAAAATCAGCGCTACATATACCAGCCTGAGAATTATTTTCTCGATAAAGCCGCGTGTCTCGACTTCCAGCAGGTTGATCCGGGTCTCAATAAACCCGTAAAGTGTGTCCCTTAACTCTTCGAACTGGTTTAGCATAGCCATCGTTATATCTTTGCCTGAACCGGGCCGTTTCTCCAAAAAAACTATTCTCAGTCTATAAACATCCCCAGTAGCCACGACACCAGGGACACCACAATGCTGAATAACAAAGCGGGAAAAAAGCCTGCCACAGTGAAACTGGGTACGAGATAAGAGGTGAGATAGACGATAAAGACGTTGATAACAAAGTAAAAGATCCCCAACGTTATAATCGTAACCGGCAAGGCAAGTAGCTGCAGTACCGGCTTCAGAAATGCATTCAGAAGCCCGAATACGACTGCTACCACAATTGCCTGCTGGGTACCGGGTACATCTACCCCGTCTATGATATTGACCGCTACCAGCACGCCTAAGGTTATGACCAGTAATCTTATTAGTAGTCTCATCGGGATAAAGTTAATGTGGTGATATGTGCCTGTTACGAAGTACGTCAATTACTTCATCTAAATCAATATTTTTGTGCTCCAGCAGCACCAGCAGGTGAAAAAGCAGGTCGGCTACTTCTCCTTTGAACAGTTCGTCGTCGTTGTCTTTCGCCTCAATTACGACTTCCACCGCTTCCTCTCCTACCTTCTGTGCCACTTTATTGACTCCCCTGGCAAAGAGTTTACTGGTATAGGAAGTTTCCGACGGTTCGTTTTTCCTCTTCCGGATAATGTCTTTCTGTAGGTAGCTGAGAAACAGGGCTTTGCCATCATTGGAGCTTTCGAAACAGGTAGCAGCTCCGGTATGACAGACGGGACCTGCCGGTTCGGCTTTGATGAGCAGCGTATCCTGGTCGCAGTCTACCAGGGCTTCTCTGACGAACAGGAAGTTGCCCGAAGTCTCTCCTTTCACCCACAACCGCTGCTTGCTCCGGCTGAAAAATGTAACTTTTCCCGACTCGAGGGTTTGTTTCAATGCCTCTGCATTCATATAGCCCAGCATCAGCACTTTGCCGGTCAGGCTATCCTGTATGACAGCCGGAAGCAGCCCGTCGGGCGATTTTGAAAAATCTAAGTTCATTATCTAATTGGGTTAACGTTCAGCGCGTGCGGCGCATAGGAATATTTCGTTCTGTAAGATAATCTTTCAGCTCGGGAATGGCGATCTCCCCAAAGTGGAAAATACTGGCTGCCAAGGCTGCATCCGCCTTTCCTTCAGTAAATACTTCACAGAAATGCTGCATAGTACCGGCTCCCCCCGAAGCGATGACGGGAATGCCTGCAGCGCCCGATATGGCGGCTGTCAGCTCAAGTGCAAACCCGGCCTTTGTCCCGTCCGTATCCATAGACGTGAGGAGAATTTCGCCGGCGCCCCTGTCTTCCACTTCCCTGGCCCATGCAAGGGTCTCTACAGGAGTTGGCCTGCGCCCGCCGTGCGTATGGACAATGTGCTCGTATTTTCCCGGCGCCGTTTCGATGAAGCGCGTATCGATGGCCACTACAATACACTGGCTTCCGAATTCGCGACTCAGCTCATCGATCAGGTCGGGGGCACGCACGGCCGCAGAATTGACAGATATTTTGTCTGCACCTGCATGTAGCAAGGCTGAAACATCCTTTACAGACGAGATCCCACCTCCCACTGTAAAGGGGATATTAACACTTTGAGCCACCCTGGTAACCAGCTCCAGGAAGGTTCCACGCCCTTCTACCGTGGCGGTGATATCGAGGTAAACCAGCTCATCGGCGCCTTGGTCGGCATACAGCCGGCCGAGCTCCACCGCATCGCCGGCATCCCTGAGATTGACAAAATTGACTCCTTTTACTGTGCGCCCGTCTTTTACGTCCAGGCAGGGAATAATCCGCTTGGTAAGCATATCCGTTATTTATTTTGCGCCTCAAACAGCCCGAGTTCTTTTAAAGTTACGCGTCCTTCGTAGATCGCCTTCCCTACTATCACCCCGAATACCTTCTGCTCTGCCAGCGCTTCTATGTCGGCCATACCGCTCACTCCCCCGCTGGCAATGATATTCAGACCGGGACATTTTTCCTGCAGGTTTTTGTAAAGCTCCAGGGAAGGTCCCTGCAACAGACCGTCTTTGGCAACATCGGTGCTGATGGTATATCTGACGCCTTTCGCTACATATTCCTCCACAAAATCGTACACCCACAGCGAAGTGCCTTCTTCCCAGCCGCCTACCGCCACTTTTTCATTCCTGGCATCGGCTCCCAGTATAATGCGATCGCCGCCATACTGCTGCAGCCAGCTCTCAAATAAACCGGGATTCTTTACAGCAATGCTCCCTCCCGTTACCTGCTTTGCGCCGCAATCCCAGACTATCCCGAGATCTTCATCCGACTGAACACCACCGCCGAAATCGATATGAAGGCCGGTTTTCCCGGCTAATGTCTCGAGTACTTTCCAGTTTACCACTTTCCCGGCTTTCGCGCCGTCAAGATCTACAAGATGGAGCCGCTCCAATCCTGCATCCTCGAACTGCATGGCAACTTCCAGCGGGTTCTCGTTATAAATTTTCTTCCGGGCATAGTCACCCTGTGTAAGCCTTACACATTTCCCGTCGATCAGATCTATGGCAGGTATAATAAACATGGTAATATAAATTCTCTATTTAAACTCACAGCTTCAGGAACCGCTCCAGCACCTTCTGACCCGCATCTCCGCTGATTTCGCAGTGGAACTGGGCAGCAAAGAAATTATCTTTCTGAAGCATGGCGCTGAAAGGCACGATATAGTCACACGTAGCCACCGTGTGTTCACATACCGGCGCCATATAGCTATGCACAAAATAAACATAGGCGTTCTCCGGGAGGTTAGCGGTAATCGGCGTTTTATAGTCAAAAATGCTGTTCCATCCCATATGCGGGACTTTAAAGCCGTCCTGTTGCGGAAAACGCTTCACGTCCGTATCAAAAATCCCCATACAGGGCGTATCCCCCTCTTCGGAATACCTGCACATGAGCTGCATGCCGACACAAGTTCCGAGCACGGGTTGCCGGAGCGACGGGATAAGACGGTCAAGCCCCTTTTCTCTCAGGTAGGCCATTGCCGAGCTTGCCTCGCCCACTCCCGGAAATATCACTTTATCAGCTCCCCTGATCTCCTCTTCCGAATCCGTATAGGCGTAAGAAACCCCCAACCGGTCGAGCGCATACATCACCGAACGGACATTTCCTGCATTGTATTTTATGATTACCGTATTCATTTTTACAATAAAAACGAAGGAACCCGACTCTTCACAGAACCGGGCTCCAGGAATAACTATGATCTTTTCTCTCTGCCGGATACAAAATCATAAAACCTGTAGTCCGGGCCCCGGGCCGGACAGGTGGCTGGTTTCATGATGATATGGAACTGTATGTTTCATTGCCGCAAAGCTATGTAAAATTTACCTAATTTTGCCGCTCGGAAACCTTTAGTTTTTGCAAAGACGATGTGTAAAGAGAGAATAATACTATTGCTGGTTTCGATACTGGTCCTGACAGGTTGCGGGAAAGATGATAAAAGAGAGGTCGATGTGTCGGGGATCACGGTTTCGATGCCTGCTGAGCGTTTGGAGGAAGAGCTCTTTGCCTGCCGGACTGAAACTGAGGTTTTGGACTTTCTCAATAAATACCCTTCCCTGGCAATGCTTTATTTCCCGGATCTGTCCATGGAGAAACCGTTGCTAGCCGCAAAACTCTACCAGAATATCTCCAATCCTGTGCTGAGAGGCTTCAAAAGCCAGCTCGATTCCATTTTCGCAGGATTCGATAAGTCGGTAACGCTCCCGCTTGAAAATGCTTTCCGCCACCTGAAATATTACTATCCCGATGCGCAGGTACCGAAAGTACAGACAATGGTAACAGGCTTCCTTGGAAGCGATCTTTTCATTTCGGATTCATTGATCATCATCGGCCTGGACTACTTCGGCGGCCCGGCGGCGCGGTTCCGCCCTGATGTACATCATTATCAGCTACCCCGTTATCAAAAGGAATATATCGCCCCGTCGATCCTATTTTTTGAAGCGCAGAAGTATAACCGGATAAACCCTGAAGACAGGACCCTGCTGGCTGATATGGTCTGGTACGGCAAGAACTTCGAGTTCGTGCGCTATATGATGCCCGCTACCCCCGACAGCCTTATACTTGGCTTTTCGCAGCAAGATCTTGCAAAAGCCAATGTTTCCCAGAAAGACATCTGGGCGCACCTGACCGAAAACAAGCTCCTGTATGAGCAGGTAGAGCAAAAAAAGCAGAAATACGTGGGTGAGCGTCCCACTACTTTTGAAATCGGCGAGGACGTACCGGGCGGAATTGGGCGGTGGGTAGGATGGCGCATCGTAAACAGGCTTTTCACCGAACATCCGGATCTGACGCTCCAACAGGTTATGGCCAACGACAATGCACGGGCGATCCTCACCGAATCGGGATACAAAGGACAGCGGGACGACCGATAGAACAGCTGCCCCCTGAGACAAAAAATCATTATGGCTAAAAAAAGAGAATTTAAGAATCCCGAAGATACGCCTGACGACAGTGAAGTATCATTTTTTGCGACGAAGCCCATCCGCAGGGACGGCTTCAAAAAGACGCTGAAGATTTTTCGTTATACACTACCCTACAGAAACATCTTCATACTGGGTTTCATTTTCCTGATACTGGCCACGGGTACGTCGCTCATATTCCCGAAAGCCGTCGGAGAGGTAGTGGAAGTACTACAGGGGAGCAGCAAATATACCCTTAACCAGATTATCGGGTTTCTTTTTGGAATCCTGATACTCCAGGCCATCTTTTCTTTTTTCAGGATCTTCCTTTTCACCAGGGTAAGCGAGCGGGCCATGGCGGATGTCCGCAGAGATCTGTATTCAAAGATCATCTGCCTTCCCATTACATTTTTTGAAACCAACCGGGTAGGTGATCTTACGAGTCGCGTCACGTCCGATGTATCTTACCTCGACAGTATTCTCTCCTATACCCTCGCCCAATTTTTCCGCCAGGGCGCCACACTCATTATCGGTACGGGATTACTGCTCTATACTTCGGCCAAGCTTGCTCTTTTTATGCTGGCCACTTTTCCTTTGCTCGTGCTTGCCGCCGTTTTTTTCGGGCGCTATATCAGGCGCCTTTCGCGTCGTGCGCAGACCGAGCTTGCAAAAGCCAACGTAGTCGTAGAGGAGACCTTCCAGAACGTTCACACCGTTAAAGCCTTTACCGCCGAATCGCTGGAGATCAAACGGTACGGATCGTCTCTCGACAGGGTAATCTCACTTATGCTCGAAGCCGCAACTTATCGCGGTTTCTTCGTGTCGTTTCTTACCCTGGTTATGTTCGGCGGGATCGTATGTATCGTGTGGTTTGGAGCCCACCTGATCCAGGCCGGTGAGCTGAGCATATCCAGTCTGTTTACTTTTGTGATTTATACTGCCTATATCGGCGGGGCGCTCAACAGTCTCGGGGATATGTACGCCCAGATCAACCGTACGATCGGCGCATCGGAAAGAGTCCTGGAAATACTGGAAGAAGAGCCTGAACTTGACCTTAAAGCAAGCCAAAGTAATTCTTACCAACCTGTAAAAGGTAATATCGTTTATGATAACGTAGGCTTCTCTTATCCGTCGCGTAAGGATCTGGGCGTACTGAAGGGGATCAATATGACGATCGAACCCGGCGAACGGATCGCCCTGGTCGGCCATAGCGGCGCAGGAAAATCTACGATCATCCAGTTGCTGATGCGTTTTTATGAAACAGACAGCGGCGCTATACGGATCGACGGCAAGCCGGTATCGGATTTCAACCTGCATGAGTTGAGAAGAAATATCGCTATCGTCCCCCAGGAGGTCATACTTTTCGGCGGCACTATCCTTGAAAATATTTCCTACGGCAAGCCGGGGGCTTCTTTTGAAGAAATTTATACAGCCGCCCGGAAGGCCAACGCCCTGCAGTTCATTGAATCCTTTCCCGAAAAGTTCGATACGGTCGTGGGCGAGAGGGGCATCAAGCTTTCGGGCGGACAACGGCAGCGTATTGCCATTGCCAGGGCGATCCTGAAAGATCCGAAGATCCTGATCCTCGACGAAGCGACCAGCTCGCTCGATGCAGAGTCGGAAAAGCTGGTCCAGGAAGCGCTGAACGAGCTGATGAAAAACAGGACCACCCTGGTCATAGCCCACCGGCTCGCCACTATCAATAAAGTGGATAAGATATATGTTATACGCGACGGCATTATCGCAGAAAGCGGAACCCATACGCAGCTTTTATCAATAGAAAACGGCCTCTACGCCAACCTGGTCAGGCTGCAGTTCGAAGCCGTTACCGAAGGCCGTGAAAATGAAGACTTATTAAGTACCGATTCCCTTTGAAAAATCATTTTATAGCCCAGCAGGAAATAGCTGCCGGAAAGAAGACCGAAGCGCAAAAAAAAGTTAACTTCTATTCCCTGCTAAGGCTATCGGGCTTCGTAGCAGTAGTCGCTTCGATATGGTTCTGGACCAACCAGGGCGGGAATATATGGCCCCTGGTCAGCCTGGCTGCCGTGATTATTTTCCTGGCCCTGATGCGTATCCAGCAATCGGCCCGGCGACGGCTGCGATTTTATCAGAGTATCCTGTCGGTCAACATCGATGAAGAAAAAAGGCTCGATTACGAGTTTGTGCGGGAAGATACGGGAGATATATACAAAGACAGCCTCCACTACTATTCGGGGGACCTCGATATATTCGGCAAACACTCGCTGTACCGGCTTCTGAACCGTACCCAAACCTCGCTCGGCAGCGCAAGGCTGGCACACTGGCTTGCCAACCCGGCTCCCCTGGAAACCATCCTGGAACGACAGGAGGCCCTGGCTGAAAGCCGTGAACACTACGAATGGCGCCAAAACTGGCAGGCTACCGCCCTGCTCCATAAAAATGCCACCCAGCATATCGGAGCGCTCAATGAATGGGTCAGGAAGCCGGTTGACCCTGTGCTTTTGAAAGGGTTGAAATGGAAATGGTGGGCGATCGTTACGGCTGTGCTTCTTACAGGCTGGGCGCTGAGTCTCTTCCCTTTATGGCCATTAGGTTTCAGCCTTGGCGTACATATTCTTATACTGAAGCGGTATGCAAATCATATCCGGCAGCTTACCGAGCAGACCCTGCACATCGGGTCTACGCTGGTGGCTTATGCCGACCTGATGGCGCTGGCTGGCAGCCAGTCTTTCAAAGGTAAATGGTGGTCTCAGCAACTGCATAACGCCCACGAAGCCGAAAGCGCATTCCGGCAGTTGGGAAGGTGGTTCAGCCGGCTCGATTTCCGGGCCAATGCCTACTTTTCATTGTTTGTAGGTATCCCGTCTATGTGGGACCTGATCTGTCTCGATGCGCTCGAGAAATGGAAGGAAAAATACAGAGACCGCTTCCCGGAATGGCTGGACTCACTGGCAAATATAGAGGCGCTTAACAGTCTCGCGGGCCACGCCTTTGCCAACCCGGAACAGACGATTCCGGAGGTTCACTGGGGAAAAGAGCCGGAGATAACCTGCAAGGCGGTCGGCCACCCGCTGATCCCTGCGGGGAAAAGAATTTGTAACGATTTCTCGGTTTCCGGGCATGGCCAAACCATACTGATCACAGGCTCTAATATGTCAGGCAAGAGTACTTTCCTGAGAACGGTAGGGATCAACCTGGTATTGGCGCAGGCCGGGGGGGTAGTACCCGCAGAAAGTATGTCCTGCACGCTGATGCAGGTGTTTACCAGTATGCGTACCCAGGATTCGCTGGAAGAAAACACTTCTTCCTTTTATGCCGAGCTGAAGCGCCTCAAACAGCTGATCGAACTCGCCGGGCAGGAAAACAGGATACCCGTTTTCTATCTCCTCGACGAAATCCTGAAAGGCACCAACTCGGCCGACCGGCACCGCGGAGCAGCGGCGCTGATCAGGCAGTTGCATCCTCTCAATGCTTCAGGACTGGTATCGACGCACGACCTCGAACTGGGCAGTTGGGGCGATAGCCAGCCGTATGTCCGTAATTTCAACTTCCGCTCCGACCTTTCAGACGGGCGGATCACTTTCGACTACAAGCTCAGCGAAGGTACCTGCTCCAGCTTCAATGCGTCTGAGCTGATGCGGATGATGGGCATTAAAGTAGAGGCGGATAGTGAGAACTAGCCTGTCCGTGTCTTTTTAAGTTTCCAAACTGACACAAAAAATAAAAACGTTATGTCGAGATACATTGCCGCTATTGACCAGGGTACTACCAGTACACGTTGTATTCTTTTTGACAGGAAAGGGAATATTGTTTCGACAAGCCAGAAGGAACACGAACAGATATACCCGCGCCCGGGCTGGGTAGAGCACAACCCGGAAGAAATACTCGAAAACTCGTTTGAAGTAATCGCCATAGCCCGCATCAAGGCGTCGGCTTCAGCGCACGATATTGCAGCAATAGGCATCACCAACCAGCGGGAAACCACGGTGGTCTGGAACAAACGCACCGGCAAGCCCTACTATAATGCCCTCGTCTGGCAGGATACCAGGACAGAAGACTACGTGACTGCGCTTGAAAAAGACGGGGGGCCCGATCAGTTCAGATCGGTTACCGGCCTGCCGGTGGCTACCTATTTCAGCGGGCTGAAGATCAAATGGCTGCTGGAAAACGTTGACGGGCTGAGAGCGGATGCTGAAAAAGGAGAAGCTCTTTTCGGTAACATTGACACTTACCTGATCTGGCATTTTACCGGCGGAGCAAAAGCAGGGATCCATGTGACGGACGTTACGAATGCGAGCAGAACACAGCTTATGGATCTCCGTACGCTGCAATGGGATAAAGCCATGCTGGAGAAATTCGGAATTCCCGAAGCAATGCTCCCGGCCATCAGAAGCAGCAGCGAGGTCTACGGCCATATGAAATCTGAAGTGCTCCCCGATGTCCCCATTGCCGGAGACCTCGGCGATCAACATGCCGCGCTCGTCGGGCAGGTATGCTTTAACCCCGGCATGGCCAAAAATACTTATGGCACCGGCTGCTTTATGGTGCTAAACACGGGCAATGACCTGAAGATCTCCAAAAACGGCCTTCTTACTACTGTTTCCTACCAATTCGGCAACCAGCCTGCACAATACGCCCTGGAAGGAAGTATAGCGATAGGCGGCGCCCTGGTCCAATGGCTGAGAGACAACCTGGGGTTGATCAAAAACAGCAGCGAAATCGAGGCCCTGGCAAGGACAGTCGACGACAACGGAGGCGCCTACTTCGTACCGGCATTTTCCGGTCTTTATGCCCCCTACTGGCGGAGCGATGCACGCGGAGTGATCGCAGGCCTCACCCGGTATGTCAACAAAGGACATATCGCCCGGGCCGTGCTGGAAGCTACCGCCTACCAGACATTGGACGTGGTAAGAGCCATGGAACAGGACTCCGGGATCCCTCTGACCAACCTGCGGGTAGACGGGGGAATGGTTGCCAACCAGCTCCTGATGCAATTCCAGGCCGATATGCTCGATGTCCAGGTAATTGCCCCGAAAGTAACTGAAACCACCGCCCTGGGAGCTGCCTACGCAGCCGGCCTGGCGGTAGGCTTCTGGGAAAGCGTCGACGACCTGAAAGCCAACTGGGAAGCAGGCGCGGTCTATCAGGCCGATATGGATAACGCTACCAGGATCAGGCTCTATAAAGGATGGAAGAAGGCCATCAGCAAGTCGCTGGATTGGGTGTAATTTTAGTCAGATCATCACATCATCATGAAACAACTCCTTATTTTTTCTCTGATCTCTCTTTTCATGCCATTGGCCGGTATGGCGCAAAAACCGATAACCTACCTCAGTTATAACATTCTTGAAGGCCTTAAAAATGATTCGACGCTGAAAGCCGATTTTGTAAGCTGGGTAAAAGACATCGACCCGGATATCACGGCTTTCCAGGAAACCAATAAATTTACCCAGAAAAGCCTGGAAGAATTTGCTGCCAGGTATGGACATCACTATGCGATACTGTGCAAAGAGCCGGGCTACCCGGTGGCACTCACTTCGAAATACCCGATTGTGAATGTCCAGAAAGTGCTTGACAATATGTGGCACGGCTATATTTATGCCAATGTACTCGATTATCATATCTTTGTATTGCACCTCTCGCCTCATAACCAGGAAAAACGCAACAGGGAAATCGTCCAGATCATCGCCCATGCCAAACTCCTGCCGGCCAACGCAAAGATTATTTTTTCCGGCGATTTTAACGCAGTATCCGAAACTGATAAAGCTCAGTACACCGACGCTTTAGTAAGATCGATGCAGGAGCGTGAAACAAAAGAGGCACATATCCGCAATCTTAAAAACGGACAGATCGATTACGGCGTTATTGATCAGATGACAAAAGCCGGGTATACGGATGCCTTTTACAAAATGCACAAGACGTTCAAGCACAGTATCCCGACGAAGCAATACCCTTCCGGATCCGGGCGCCGGATCGACTTTGTGTTTACATCCCGGAATCTTGCGGGTAAGATTGTTTCCGCGGATATTATCCATGATCGGTATACTGATTATCTTTCTGATCACTACCCTGTGGTGGTCAGGTTCCTTCGGTGACCCTGAAGTCGCCCTCCCATCGTCCGAGACGAGGGAGAGCGTTATTACTTCCATCCTCCTCCCAAAGCCCGGTAAGCGCCTACCATTGCGCTCAGTTGTTGCATTTTGGTCTCGATCAGCTCAAATCTTGATTCTATGGCGTCCCGCTGGGTGAGCAGCACCTCCGTATAATCGGCGCGCGCAGACCCGAAGAGCCGGTTTGAAATGGCAACCGACTCATTGAGCGCATCCACCTCCTTCGACTTCATATCGTAGCTCCTTTCAAGGTTTTCGATCTTGGATACCTGGTTGGCGACTTCGGTAAATGCATTCAGCACCGTCTGCTCATATTTGTAGATAGCCTGGATCTGGCGGGCATTGGCATTGAGGTATTCCGCCCGTATCGCCTTTTTGTTGACGATCGGACCTGCCATATCACCAATCAGTGTCGAGAAAATGGACTCCGGCAGCTTAGCCAGGTAGGCCGGGTTGAACGCCTGGATACCAAAATTCGCCGACAACCCCAGGGACGGGTAAAAGCTGGCGCGGGCTACCTCGATATCCAGCTTTGCGACGGCCAGTTCCTGTTCTGCCTGGCGGATATCTGCCCGGTTGCCAAGCAGCTCAGCCGGGGTCCCGATTTGCATTTTCGCAGGTTCAAGCTCCGAAAAGCTGCGGTGGTCCCGTTCGACCGGCTGAGGGAACCGCCCCACCAGGAGATTGATACGATTCTCAGTCTCTACGATTCGCTGACGGATCTCAAACTGCATGCTCTGGGTATTCAGGAGCTGTGCTTCAAACCTTTTCACTGCCAGCTCCGTCACCCTGGTAGCTTCTTTCTGGAGCCTGACCATCCTCAGCGCATTCTGCTGGATCCCGATATTCTGTTCCACTATCAGCAACTGGTTATCCAGCGCCAGAAGCTCGTAGTAAGAGGTGGCAATCTCACTGATCAGGTTGGTAACCATAAAGTTCCTTCCTTCTACCGACGCCAGGTAACGATGGACGGCCGCCTTCTTCGCATTTCTCAGCTTATGCCATATATCGGCTTCCCAGCGGACATAGGCGCCCAGCTTGAAATCACCGAGAGGCTCCGGCATTTCCTTTCCCGGCTTGATGTCGGTAGTCGCTTCACTGGCCCCCAGCTGTGTATAGCGGGCCGCTTTTTCCACACCCATTCCACCGCCAAGCGTCACAAAGGGTAGATATTCTCCCTTCCGGGCCTCTATTTCATTTTCCGACATCCCGATCTCCTGCATGGTAATATTCAGTTCCTGGTTATTAGCTAGGGCCGAATCTATCAACGTTGCCAGGTTGGTATCATTGAAAAACTCCCGCCAGCCTCCCGCAGCCGAATTAGCGCGATCGCTTTTACCGCTAAAGGAGGAGGGCAGCTCCTGTTTCTGAGTTTTTTGTACCAGTACGGGCAGGCTACAGGCAAAGAGGGACAGCGCCGCACATGCCAGGCTTATCCCGGTCATTATTTTCTTTCTATTCATTGTCTGTGCTCTCTTCGGTATATGGAAACTTATCGATCGTATGAACAAACTCTTCGGTAAGCGAGGTATCGTCCTCGTTCCTGATCAGGCTGCGACCTTCGGCCATCTTGCCGAAGAAGTAGTACAGCCCCGGGATCACGATCACCCCGAACACCGTTCCGAAGAGCATTCCCCCCAGGGCGCTGGCCCCGATGGTACGGTTCCCGATAGCACCGGCGCCGTGAGAAAGTACGAGCGGTATCAACCCGGCTATAAAGGCGAAAGAAGTCATCAGGATAGGACGGAAACGCACTTTGGCTCCCTCTATGGCAGCTTCGAGCACAGTAGCCCCCTCGTGATGCTTCTGCATGGCAAATTCGACGATAAGCACCGCATTCTTGCCCAGCAACCCCACCAGCATCACCAGCCCCACCTGGGCATAGATATCGTTGGCAAGCCCCATGACCTTGATAAGGAAGAAGGAACCGAAAATACCGGCAGGCAGGGAGAGGATAACGGCAAGCGGGATAATGAAGCTCTCATACTGTGACGCCAGAACGATATAGACGAATATCAGGACTACTATGAAAATGTAGATCGCCTCGTTGCCCCGCACCACTTCGTCTTTCGACAGACCCGCCCAATCGATGTCATACCCTCTGGGAAGCGTCTTCGCCGCTACCTCCTGTACTGCTTTAATCGCTTCACCGCTACTGTACCCCTGGGCCGGCTGGCCCCGTATCGACGCGGTGTTGTACATGTTGTAGCGGTTGATCTCGTTGGCTCCCTGGGACTTGACAATTTTCATAAAAGAGGAGAAGGGGACCATTTCATCACGGTTATTCTTCACATACAGCTTCAGGATATCTTCGGGCAACGCCCTGTATTCGGGCGAAGCCTGCACAAACACTTTGAAAAACCGCTGGAACTTGATAAATCCCAGCTCATAGCTGCTCCCGATGAGAATAGAAAGGGTATTCATTGCATTCCCGATCGACACCCCCTTCTGCATAGCCAGCTCATTGTCGATCTGTAATTCGTACTGCGGATATTTGGCGCTGAAAAAAGTAAACAACCCTGATAACTCCTTCCGTTCACGGAGCTCATCCATAAATTCGTCGTTTACTTTCTCAAGCTCTTTGTAGTCACCGCTGTTGGTCTTGTCGAGCAACTGAAGCGCGAAACCGCCTGCCGCACCATAGCCCGGAACTGCCGGAGGGTCGAAAAACTCTATCGTAGCGCCCGGTATCACTCTCGATTTTTCTTCGAGCTCGTGGATAATCTCTGTCACGGTATGATGACGCTCATCCCATGGCTTCAGGTTGATCAGGCAGGTACCGGCATTGGAGCCGCGCCCTTCAGTGAGCACCTCGTAACCCGCCAGGGCTGTCACCGATTCTATCCCGTCTACCTTTTCGGCTATAGCCTGGAGCTTCCGTGAAATATCGTTCGTCCGCTCAAGGGTAGACCCGGGAGGGGTCTGCACCACCGCATAGATCATACCCTGGTCTTCGCTGGGGATAAACCCGGACGGTAGCCTGAGGGTAATGCCGAATATCCCGAAACTGAACGCGAGCAGCATACCGAAGGTGAGAACCCTGCGGTTGACGATCAGCCGGAGCAAACCCACATATTTCCCCGTAAGCTTTTCAAACCAGCTGTTAAAGCCGTCGAGCGCCCGGTTCATCCAGGTTTTCTTCCTGGGCTGTCCGTGTGTATTTTTCAGGATCATGGCGCAAAGCACCGGTGTAAGCGTAAGAGCCACCACCCCCGAAATGATAATCGAGCTCGCCATCGTAATGGAAAACTGCCGGTAGAAGATCCCCACCGGACCTGTCATGAAGGCAACGGGGATAAATACCGCGGTCATCATGAGGGTTATGGCGATTACGGCACCGCTGATCTCGCCCAGCACTTTACGGACCGCGACGTACGGTGACACGTGCTCCTCCTCCATTTTGGTATGCACAGCCTCTACCACCACAATGGCGTTGTCTACGACGATCCCTATCGCCAGTACCAAAGCAAAAAGCGTAATCATGTTGATTGTAAGGCCAAACGCCTGCATACAGGCAAATGAGCCTATCAAAGAGACAGGAACCGCAAGGGTCGGGATAAGCGTAGAGCGCCAATCGCCGAGGAAGATAAACACTACCAGGGCTACGAGTATGAATGCATCGCGAAGCGTGTGGATCACGTTGTCGGTGGAGGCGGTCAGAAAGCTAGAGACATCATAGCTGATCTGGTAGTCCATACCAGGCGGAAAGTCCTTTTTAAGCTCGGTTAGCTTATTTTTGACATTCTTAATTACCTCCGTCGCATTGCTTCCGTAGGTTTGTTTCAGCACGATCGCTGCCGACGGCAGGTCGTTCAGGTTGGAGTATATATCGTAGTATTCGCTCCCCAGCTCGATATTGGCGACATCCCTGAGCCGGAGGTTTTCCCCGTTGGGGTTCGATCTCAGGATCACGTTATTGTATTGCTCCACATTGCTGAATCTCCCCTCATAGGTCAGCACATATTCGAGCGCCTCCGCCCTCTTGCCGTCGCTGCGTCCTATCCGCCCCGGAGAGCCGATCACGCTCTGATCGTCAAGGGCTTCCATAATTTCATCGACCGAAATATTATAGGCACGCATCCTGTCGGGCTTCAGCCATATACGCATCGCATACTGGCGGCTTCCCAGCATGCTTGCCTGCCCGATCCCGCTGATCCGCTGCAGTTCAGGCAGCATATTCACCCCGGCATAGTTGAAGAGGAACTTCATGTCGGATTTTGGGTCGGTACTGTACAGGTTTACGTACATCAGCATACTCGGGATCACCCTGTTGACGATAACGCCTTCACGCTGTACGAGCAGGGGAAGCCTGTTAAGCACCTGGGCGATACGGGTATTGACGTTGACCACAGCCTGGTCGGGGTCGGTGCCCAGGTCAAAAACGATCTGGATGTTGGATTCGCCGGCACTGGTGGCATCGGAAGTCATATACTTCATGCCCGGCACACCGTTGACCGCCTGCTCGAGGGGGATCAGGACCGATTCGGTCAGTACCTCAGCACTGGCGCCCGGGTACGATGCCCTGACGATAACCATCGGGGGCGATATTTCAGGGAATTGGGAGGTAGGCAGATTTCTCATAGCCAGCAGTCCCACAAAAACGATTGCGAACGAGATCAGTATTGCAAATACCGGTCTCTGTATGAAATTACTAAACATCTTTTGCCTGGATTGGGGTTTACCACTTTATTCGGAGTATACTTTCAGGCCGGCGATCACATCCTCCGGCTTCTCATAGTCGAAGTGAATTTTTTCATCCTCCTTCACCTTCCGTATACCCTCAAGCAAAATTTTATCATCTGTGGAAAGCCCGTCGGTAATGACGTAGAGGTCGGGCATTTCGGCTCCGATGGTAATCTCACGGGTATGGACTACGTTGTCTTTATCGACCACAAAAACAAATTTTTTCTCCAGCACCTCGAAGGTGGCTTTCTGAGGTATGATCAGCGCCTTATTCAGCGGCACCTCTACCAGTACATTCCCGGTCTGCCCGTGACGGAGCAAACCTTTGGGGTTCGGAAAGGTAGCCCTGAACGCGATGTTGCCGGTTTCATTGTTAAAATCCGCCTCTATAGTCTCGACAATGCCCGGGTACTCGAACAGTTGGTGATTAGCCATCATCAGTTTCACCTTCCCCTGGTCTTTCTGCCCGGAGCGCATTTTGTAATCGAGGTACTCCGCTTCCGGCACATTGAAATACACCCACATTTTGCTGTTGTCGGACAAGGTGGTCAGCAGATCGCCCTCATCTACCAGGCTGCCCAGCCTGACCTGGAACTGGTCCATTATTCCGTCGAATGGGGCTCTTATCTCGGTGAATGCCAGATGTACATCGGCGAGTGCCAGTTCTGCCCTGGCTTTATCGAGCCTGGCTTTGGCAAGCGCCAGCTCATTCTGTGACACAACGTTGCTGTCGGCAAGCGATTTGGTATTCCGGTATTCGATCTCCGCAAAGCCCGCTTCGGCCTTTGCCTTCTGCTGCTCCGCCTCCAGTATCATAGGCATGATCCGGAACATGAGCTGCCCTTTTCTGACGAATTGTCCTTCGTCTACATAGATTTTATGCAGGTATCCTTTCTCCAGCGTCCGCAGCTCAATGTGGCTGACGGATCTTATCTGGCTGACATATTCTTTGGTAACAATAGTATCCTTTTCCAGGGGACTTGTTACCAGTAATTTTATTTCCGATTCTTCCTCCTCGTGTTTTGATTCACAACCGGTATTAAAGAGCAGGGCAAATGATGCCACTACCATGAAAACACTTCTCATGACAACTGGTATTGGTTAAAAAAGTACTTGGATTAACGGTATATCAGGGCACATACAAGGCCTGCGGTTTTACTTCGAAACCGGCCTGTCATACAATACGATATGGAATTTGTAACACCTGATTGCTGGCAAATACCCTTAATCAGATCAGGAAAGACTGGAAGAGAATATATCTGTGTGAAAACTGGTAGGGCAGGTAATCTTTTCCTTTAAAGGGGGCGTTGATTTTCCCGGAAGAATAATCCAGCGACAGTACGCCGGGAGGCAGATACAGAAAGCCGTATTTGTGCTCTTTGTTCTGAAATTCAGACTCCTGGTGGTCTACCTCGCTCTCTTCCGCAAAAACGGCTTCATGAAAGGCATGTCTCAATATGCCAAGTGTCTGCCCGACTTCAGAAGTGCTATGACAAGCTTCAAAGGTCCTGCCGGGAAGGCAGGCCGCAATCGCACAGGCATCATTTTCAGTATCAGATACGCTCTCCGCGGGGGCTACTATTCCCGCCAGGAAGAGAAACACTGGTAAAAAGATGTATTTTACTGAAAACCTCATGTGACAGTCAACTTGTTTACACACCCGCACAACCTATCCCACACCTTTATTAAGTTATATTTTTTGGCGAAAAACCAAGAATATTCTGTAACCTGCCCGAAGCTAAACTGCGTATACCCTTCCTCCGACCAACAGCACTATTACCAGAAACAAAAATAAAAGACTTTTATTAGTCTATTCTGTATTTTCCACAAATTATGCGAAAAAATTCTTCTCACTCAAACAAAACAGGTTGATAATTTTGGGAAAATTAAATTTATAAGAATTAAAATTGCTAGATCCTTTGATGTTTTATAACTTTTTTAATTTCGCGTTACTGAACCCTCCTTCTCCGCCTGCATGGCACCCATGCGTCGCACGACTAAAATACCTGCACTGAAAAGTACAATCAGTTGCTGCCGGACTCTTTCCGGAGGCTATCACAAGCTTCTACAAGGCAGGTTATATCATGATAAAATCTGAGGGTATCGATAGCGGCTCCGTCCTCCAGCCCGGACTGCCGGCATAGTGCAAAAAAGCGGATCGAGCGAAGGGCACTTTCTATGTTCTGATACCCGGCATCCTCAAAGAAGCACGCCAGGACATCTACGGGATTGACCGGGACATGATCCGGGGATTTCGCCTGACGGGATTGAGTCTCCGCCCAGCGTCTTACCCCATCGAGAAGCCGGGCCAGGCGATCGAGTGTTTCGACTACTTCGACCGGCTCGCCGGCATTGTAATAGTAGTGTCCCGCATAGGAAAGTAAAATGTGAAAGAGCATTGTTTTAAAGGACGCGGAATCTGTAGCGTCAAAAAAAACACGGATCTCTTCCAGGAGCTCCGGGGAAACAGACCCGGCCTCATTTTGCCGCGAAGAATCAGGTGCAGGTTTCATAATGGTGAAATTCTGGTGACATTCCGACAGCGAATTTCAGACGTCCATCATTTCTGTTCCACACCCGCAGATGCGTTCATTATCCCGAAGAAATTATTTAAACGTTTACATCGGGATAAATATCCCGGAAACAGGATCAGGCCGGATTGTCGCCCCTGGTTTCGAGTAGTTTGATCCGTTCCTCCAGGTCCTGGTAAAGCTGGTACAATTGGTGGCGTTCGCCGGAAAAAGTGAAAGAAAAAAACGCCCTGGCTTTCCAGACGGAAGATATTTCGCCCGCAGGTATATCTGCAGGGCCGTAGTCGGTATTGTCGGCAACAGCCTGGAGAGCATCTCTTTCCTCCAGCCTGTTCGTAATCCTCCTGATCACAATACCTTGCCGGGTGATAACGACATACACCTGACCGGTCTGTATACGTTTATAGTTTCCCGGCGCTACCAGTTCTGCTATCAGCAGGGATTTGATCGGCAGAGTAGGTTCCATACTGTTTTCTATTACGGTAAAACCGGCATAGTCGCGTCCGCCCGGCAACATACGCGCAGGCAGGTAGAAAAAGGATTCGACCAGGTGCTCGTGCCCTTCGAAATCCCCATCCCAGCCTGTCGCCTGCCGGGTGGCGATCACGCGTACAATAGATTTAGGGCCTTTCATGACGCTGTATCCGACTGACAGATCCTCTGTTATAACCGTTCCCCCGTAACGCCTCTCAGCGTTTTGCCGGAACATCGTCCCTGAGCCGGTAATAAGCCACTCAACGTCAAGCTCCGGATAATTGGAGAAAATTTTCACCAATATCTCTAAACCTACTGTTTTCCCATTCCTGATCGGCTTGTAGATAGCTCCTTTTGATACTCCGATTTTTGACTCAAATGAAGAGGGCGTTTCGCCAATACTTGCAATGAACTGGCTTAATCTTTCAGAAAAAATAGTCATATAAAATTTTCTTAATTGCGTTTTGATATTGAAAATATTCTTTCAATATTTGCTGTATAGCTGTATTCGTCTTTAACAAAGGTGAAGCATTTTGGTGACAAACACAAAGTGCACAGTATCAGATACTATACAAAAAAAACTGTCTTATGATTGTCTCTTCACGTATCAAACAATCGCATCACGGCCGGAATCTCAAACGTTTCAGGGAAATGCTGGGCATTAAGCAGGAAGCCCTCGCCTTTGAGCTGGGCGACGAATGGTCTCAAAAGCGCGTATCGCTGCTCGAGCAAAAGGAAATAATCCCCCGTAAGATCGTGGAACATATTGCCGGAGTGCTCCAGGTGCCGGCTAAAGCGATCCTGGATTTCGACGAGGAAACAGCCATTCAGAACCTCCGGAACCATTATGAAAATATACCCGTGTTTCCCGAGGAAGCAGTACAGCCGGAACCGGAAATCAAGCCGGAGTCTAAAATCCCGATATCTACACAGCATAATCCGGCGTTTCCCACCTCTTTCAATCCTCTTGAAAAATGGGTAGCCGCGCTGGAAGAGAACGAAAAGCTCTACGAACGCCTTCTCAGATCCGAACAGGAAAAGGTACAGCTCCTTCAGAAGCTGCTTGATTTGAAATAGATCAGCTGCCGGATGTCAGCTTTCAGATCACTTTTCCTCCATATCCTCCGCCGGGACCTTGTAAATAAGGTACAAAGCTTCCAATGCAGGCATCAGGTTTTCAAGAAAATGGAGCTGGGCTCCGGCCGATGCCTCCGGCGGGTGATTTCCTGCCGATACAGATGCCGTTAACATCTTCCACAGATAAAAGCGGCAGTTGCTCAGCGAATATTCCTCACAAAACTCCCGGAGCAGGTTACCAGGATCAGCTATTTCCTCAGGCGACATCCACACCGGCCTGCCACCCTCATCGTCTTCAGAATAAAATCTCATGCGTAACCGGATTAAAACTTGCATGAAAGTTGGCCCCGGCAGCGCTTCTAAACAATTCTCCCGGCTTCGCAGTTTTAGAAAAACTGACTAAAATAAACAGGTGTCTGCTTCGCGCTATTCCTTTTTCTTCACAGTTCCCACTCCGTATCTTTTCACCTGCCGTATCCTGAGCTGGTTGTTGACCACCTCTACCTTTTTTAAGTCCCGGAAACTGCCGTCTTCATCGTAAAAACCTATTATACAGGCAAAATCTCTCTCATCTTTCTTAATATCTACCCGCGGCTGAAACCCGAAATTCGGGATATCGACGCTATCCTTAACCTCCATCATTTTATACCTGACAGCCGCCCGGTAACGAAACCTCAACGGGGTCTCGTAAAGCTTTACGGAAAATTCGAATTCATTCAGCTCATCGGGGACACGCGTTGTGTAAGCAGCCACCGGCCGGGGATTTACATTGGTACGTTCTAAGGGGATTGTATCATTTACAACCACCCGTACTTCTGCAGGAGCTTCTTCCCTTGTTTCTGTTTTTTCTGCGCGGGTACAAGAGGCAGCGATTAAAAGGCAAAAAAGAGGGAGGATAAATTTCATACGTACAGAACTTAAGCAAGAGCAGGTTAATCTTCTTTATTTAATATAAGCGTAGATAATGCCTCACAAAGTCCGATGATACTGCTCTCAACAAAGTCGAATTCCTCTGCGGCTTCTACTATCAGATTTGCGTAAACAATAGCTTCTGACAACATGTTCTTCGCCGTAAACCAGGCGCACCAGGCTGCACAAAAATGCAGATACTCTCCGTAAGAGAATGCTCCCCGACCAGGAAAAGTTTCCGTTCACGTGCCTGCGGCTTACGATTACAAGACTCATTCCGGCTTCCTCCCAGTCTTCTATTGCGTAGCATTTATCAACAGGGAGCGATCGCGCCTTCGCCCTGATATAGTTGGCCGGACTCTGGAGCGGGATTACTTTTGGCCTGGTTTTCTTCTTCGACATTTTCCAAATCTATTAACCCCTTGACTTCAGTATAAAATTATGAGAATAAAGGCTGAGGATATATCAGATAAGTGAATTTGAAAAAATATATTAAAAAAATCCAATTCCGATCACCCTAACAACAACGAGATAACGCCTTCAATGGGCAAAAACCACCCTCCTTTCAAATAGGTATCTCGTTTTTAAACAATTTTTCAATTTACCTGCTTGACATTATTTAGAATTAGTCTATCTTTGCGCATTAATATTGCTTAGTCTTGATCTAAATAAGCTGTCTAACAAAGCTCAATCTATATAGCGGTTAAACTTTACTCAGGTGAAATACTTATACATAGCCTTATTAAGCCTGGTGGCTTTTTCCTCTTTTGCTCAACCGGGAATGCCGCGAACGGGCGTCATAAAGGGAAAAGTCCGGATAGAAGGCGGGGAAGGAGTTTCATTTGCTACAATCCGGCTGGATAAAACCGATCACGCCGTCGTATCGGATGCGGAAGGTTTTTTTGAGTTAAAGAATATTCCTTTCGGACAGTACGAAGTACAGGTAACGTCGCTGGAAATTCAGGCGAAGAACTTCGGAATTACTGTTAACCGGCGTCTCCATGAAGTGTTGTATGACGTTCTGCCCCAGTCAGGCATCGATCTCAACGAAGTCAGAGTTCTCGGGAAAACCGAGAAGAAAGAAATTGAAACCAAAGGATTTGCGGTAGCGGTCATAGAGACCAAAGAGGCTTCACTGAGAAATTTAAATACAAATGAACTGCTGGACCGGACCGTAGGCGTAAGAGTGAGGCAAAACGGGGGCGTAGGGTCGCGCGTGGAATACAACCTGAACGGGATGTCGGGCAGCGCCGTAGGCCTGTTCCTGGATGGCATAGAGCTATCCACATACGGGTCTTCCTTCAACCTGAATAACATTCCCCCGGCGATGATAGAACGCATCGAGGTGTATAAAGGGGTGCTTCCGGCCCATCTTTCAGGCGATTATGTGGGAGGGGCCATCAACGTGGTTCTGAAAAAGGATGCTTCACAAAACAACATTACCGTAGCGGCATCCTACGGGTCTTTTAATACGTTCCAGTCTGATCTGTCAGGATCTTACCGGAATATGAAAAACGGGTTTACAGCCAGGGCTTCGGGTTTTTATACCTATACCGACAACAGCTATACCACCTGGGGCAAGTTCTCCAAATTTGTACACCCGGATCGCACCCTGGAGCGGTATTACAGGGCCAAAAGATTTAACGACGCCTATAAATCGATCGGCGGACGTTTTGAGGTGGGCTTCACCAACGTGAAATGGGCAGACCAGTTCTTCCTGGGCTATAATATTTCCGATACCTATAGTGAAATTCCTCATGGCACTACCATGGCCAGGCCTTATGTAGGAAGATTCGCGGAATACGATGCTCATGTGTTTACGCTGAATTATAACAAGAACAATTTCCTGGTTAAAGGAATGGCTCTGAACGTAAACGCCGTCAGGAGTTACCGGAGCACTTTTGTTCAGGATACTGTGGGCCAGGTATATAACTGGGACGGAAAACCCAGGATGCTCATCCGGAACGGTGTAGAGATACCCGTGCCCCCTATCGCGGGTATGGGACAGCAGGGAGCGAAAAGCATTACGGATATCAACCGCCGGATCACCAATATGCGTACCAACCTGTCGTATACGATCGCATCGGGCCACAGAGTATCTGTCAATCATAAGATGGAAGTTACCGACAGGGACGACAACGACTTGTTAAACCCGGTCAATAAAGACGTGGTGACAACAAGCAATATCATGAATAATATCATAGCCGGTAACTATGAGTCCCAGATATTGAACAACAAGCTCAGGACTAACCTGATGGCCAAATATACCTTTAACCAGACCATTCAGACCAAGCCTGAAATCATTAAGGAGGGTGACGTCACCACCATCAACAGGATTAAAAACAAGAGTGTAAACAATAACCGGGGGTATGGGGCCACGGTTTCCTACAATGTAATTCCCCTGTTGTATATCATCGGGTCTACCGAAAACTCTTACGTTGTGGCCACCGAGTCGCAGCTGTACGGCGACCCCGATAACAACATCCTGGAAAACCCAAACCTGATACCGGAAAAGAACATTAACTATAACCTCGGTTTCCGTTACGGGGCAGTGAACATGGGAAAACACAAACTCACCTTGTATGCAAGTGCGTTCTGGAGAAACGGATTCAACAAAATAACCCTGCGGGCGGTAGAAAACCAGATCGTTCAGGGACGGGAAAGCGACGGGGATATCGAGTTTACCAAATATGTGAATTTAGGAAAAACGCAATCCAGGGGATTTGAAGGAGAGATCATCTACGTGTATGATAACAAGCTGAATGCCCTCTTTAACTTTTCAAAATTCAATTCATTGTTTAAACAGAAATTCGACGAAAACGGCAGGCCCCACGACCTGTACGATCTGCAGTTGCCCAATGAACCGTTCTTTACGATAAACGGCAGCGTACAGTACCGCCTCAATAATGTATTTCAAAAAAAATCTATCCTCAACATTTATTACAATACCGGCTTCGTAGCTCCTTTCAATACCATCTGGATGGCATCCGAATGGTTTACCACACCTACCCAGTTTTATCATGACATAGGCAGCAGCTACCGGTTACCGAACGGTAAAATGGTGGTAAGCCTGGACCTCAAAAACGTTCTGAACGCGGAGGTATACGACAATTTCGGCGTCCAGAAACCGGGGAGAAGTATTTCTGTAAAGTTGAATTATACGATTAGCAAATTTTTATAAATATAGTCAAACATGAACACAACAAAGTTTAGAGCAGTTTTATTAGCCGCTGTGATCGTTTCAGGTACGATGGTGGGCTGTAAGGATGACGGTCCCGAAGAACAGCGGGTAATCGGGGGGGACTCGCGGGAGTATATCACGCTGACGGCTTCAATCCCTGACGCAGCCGGAACAGCCGGCAACGGGGGCACGATGGCATATGCTGTTACCCATGAACAGGCAATCGATCCGGGCTTCTCACTCAATATTTACGATAACGGTTTTGGCCTCAGGTCGGCCCGTACGGCCCGTGTACAAGCCTCTGAAGACGGTACAGAGCTGTATAACATACAGTATACCGGCGAAGACGGCGGGGTATTTAATAAGTATGTTGTGAAAGGTACGGCTAATTTCCAGGACACAGGTCAGGAGCTGGATCTCTCGGATATCATCGGTACTTCACCCCGCTGGACCAAAGCTGCGGAAGATATTGGTGTCGGAGTTCATTTGACAGGAAGCACCACTGTTACTGAAGGCGAAGCCCCGAATCACGTTTTTAAGTACACAAGAGGGCAGGTAAGAATAGCAATCATCGATCTGGAGAACCCGAAGGTAGTTAACTCTACGGAATTTGATTTTCCTTTCCCTTCCGAGCTGGAAGCCCAGGGATACTCCGTCGGCCGGATCGACGTTCCGATATTAAACAAGGATCAGACAAAAATTTTCATCGGCTGTAACGTCAGCAAAGTAGATCCGACCAAGCTGTCGTATAATGCCAGCGGAGCCCCGGTATGGGCTAATGATAACGCCAACAGGACAATAGGCACCGTTACTTTGGTAGTGGACTACCCTTCCCTCGGAAATCCCAAACTGATCACCTCAACTGTGGCTATGACCAACAATCATTCCTACCGCACTATGACGCAGTTTGTAGGTGATGACGGCCACGTCTACCAGGCTGCCACCGGGCAATGGGTAGGTCATCAGATACTGCGTATCAGCAGCGCTACCAATGACTATGACAACTCTTACGAGTTTAACCTGAACTCTGCTTTGGGCGAAACAAGCACCCGTATACAGGCCTGGAGATATATCAAAGACGGTATCGGGCTCGTTTTGTACGACAAGGGGAGCGGCACCGGCGGCTACCTGGCGCTGGTTGATCTGAATGCCAAAACCGCTACCAAAATCAGCAATGATTACGAAGCGACACTTGATTTCAGCCAGTACCAGAATATTTGTGTAGCCGATGACTATGTATATGTTCCGCTGACTCCTCCGAGCGAAGCCGGAAAGCTGTACGTCATCAACTGGAAAACAAAAGCTGCTGTCAAAGGCGCTACATTGACCGGTAAGACGGGTTCATTCTACCTGGGATCTTACTGATCATAAAACTGAAGCTACCGAAGATGTTTAAAAAGTACCAGAATGTAAGGTGCTTTTTAGACATCTTCCTACTTCTTCCTCTGCTCCTCGTTAAAAGTGATATCTGCTTCAGGCCGGAGCAGATGCACATCGAGAATCGCTTTCACCCTGGCCAGATATTCTCTGATAAGCGTATAGTAGGAGTAATCTTCGGGTACGTCCTGCGCCGCAAAGGCCACTGCATCGAGACCTTCTTCATGGGCAATATATAATGCCCTGGCTGTGTGGAAATTCTGGGAAATGATCGTGATGCTGTTCTCTTTAAAAAGATACTTCGCCCTGAGAATGGAGTCATAAGTTCTCTTCCCGGAGAAATCGGGGATCATAGCGTCTGCCGGGACGCCAAGCCCGAGCAAAGCCTTTTGCATATCCTGTGGCTCATTATAATATTCAGAATCATTATTCCCGCTCAGGATCAGGTATTTTACTTTCCCTGTATTAAAAAGCCGGGCAGTCGCCTCCATCCTGTACTTGAAATACAGGTTATCGCCGCCTCCCTGCAGGCCCTTGCTGGTCCCGAGCACCAACCCGGCATTCCTGGCAGGCAGGGAGTCGATCGAAAAATAGGTATAGGGTTTTGCCACATTCACCACCCAGCTATTGAGCAGAAGAATGATGAGCAGGAACGCCGTCAGCAACCAGAACCACCAGGATAAGGCCTTTAGTCCCGGTAAAGCCTTCTCACTCAAAAAGACCCAGTTGATTTTCATTCGAAGCAGGCTTTTTAGGATACAACCGGGGTTTGTCGGCAGAAGCAGTATCTCCGCCCTCTTCTGAAGGGTCCTCCGGGATATCCTCCTCCGGCAAATCTTCCTCAGGTGTCATCTCCTCCGCCTCAGGTGTCACCTCCTCTGCCTCAGGTGTCACCTCCTCTGCCTCTTCTTCTGGTTCGGGGATTTCCTCCTCCAGCGGCTCCAGCCACACCGCCTCTTTCAGTTTTACGGCCTGGATCTTGGTGCCGATGGCTCTCCATCCCCTGACGTCGGCCCTCTCTTCCACCGGGAATTCTTCCGTATCAAACTCTCCCTTCGCTACTTTCTGCAGCGTCAGCCTGAGCCTCGGACGCTTATAAACCGACGCAAGTACCAGCTTGCTTCCCTTTGAATCGGAAATGAAAAGGAACTTCTTGTCTACTGTCGAGGTCTCAATAGAAAACCGCTTGATATAGTGGGTTTTCTGGTTACCGTCATAATAAACTGCCGTAATGATAAGACCGGGCGAAAACCTTGTAAGTACCTCGATATTGCCGGGCTCATAATGATTGGTAAGATCGAAATTGGTAAGCTCGTAGGTCCCGTCCTTATAAATGACCAGTATATGGTCGGTAGGCCCGAAATTACCCAGCAGCGTTCCTCTCTCGTCCCTGTTTAGCCTGCCTATCACGCGGTCGAACCATATATCGACTCCTCCGAGGGTGGAGACACCCGCATTTTTGAAGACGATCTTTCTCGCCGGGTACTTGGTAAGGATGTTCCCCATCGCACTGCGGTTCTTGATCGCGATCCTGGAAAAATCAAAATCAAACTGCTTGATCTTGGCTTTGCTCTGGGCCTGGAGACTGACCGTTATCGTTTCGGCTTCGCCGTTGTCGTTCGAGCTGAAATAGGTAATTTTCGACTTGGGCGTACCTTGGGTCAGCACATATTCCCGGTCACGGGTAACCGACGTAACCTGGAAGCGCTTTATATAAGACACACCCGTTTTCCCGTCCACATAAACCAGGTTATAAACCTTACGTTCATTGTTTTTGACATAGACCTCGCAGTGTACGATGTCTTTCCCGACAAAAACCTTATCCTGTATCCTGGTGACGAGGCATGTTCCATCCCTCCTGAATACGATGATATCATCGATATCGGAGCAGTCCATCACATATTCGTCCTTCTTAAGCCCATAGCCGATAAACCCGTCGTCCCGGTTTACATACAGCTTCTGGTTATTGGCCGCCACAACATTGGCTGCAATCTGGTTAAAGATCCTGATTTCAGTACGCCTCTCTCTCCCCTTTCCGTATTTTTTCAGGAGGTCTCTGAAATAATCGATGGCAAAACGGGTAATATTGGCCAGGTTATCCTCCGTTTGGGCAAGCTCTTCCTGCCACTTCCTCATGAGCTCATCGGCCCTGAAAGAATCGTATTTAGAGATCCGCTTGATTCTGATTTCGGTCAGCGCCACGATGTCCTCTTCGGTTATCTCCCGGTAAAACTGCGCCTTGTAAGGCTCCAGCCCGCGATCTATGATTTCGATAACGGCTTCGAATGTCTCCGCTTCCTCTATATTCCGGTAAATGCGGTTTTCAATAAAGATCTTTTCAAGCGAGCCGTACAGGATCTTCTCGAGCAGCTCGAACCTGCGGATCTCCTGCTCTCTTTTCAGCAGGTACACAGTCTGTTCCGTGCTCTCTCTCAATATGTCCTTTACCGTAAGAAACCTG
Source organism: uncultured Cytophagales bacterium (assembly GCA_964559125.1). GTDB lineage: Bacteria > Bacteroidota > Bacteroidia > Cytophagales > Spirosomataceae > Ravibacter. The sequence continues at coordinate 17,247 of CAZLGW010000005.1, read as the reverse complement.
GGCTTTTCGTCTACGATCACGCACGCGTTGGGCGAGATAGACACCTCGCAGTCCGTAAAGGCATACAACGCATCCATCGTAATATCGGGCGATACCCCGGAAGCCAGGTGCACGTGTATTTCTACTTCTGCGGCCGTATTATCCTCTACTTTTTTGATTTTGATCTTCCCTGCATCGTTGGCCTTCACGATGGAGTCGCAGAGTGAAGTGGTGGTTACACCAAAGGGGATATCCCTTATTACCAGCATTTTTTTATCCTCCTCTTCGATCCTGGCCCGCACCCGCACCTTACCTCCTCTCTGTCCGTCGTTATAGTTAGAAACGTCTATCAGGCCGCCCGTCTGGAAATCGGGATAAATCTCGAAGTCCTTCCCTTTCAGTATATCGACAGATGCCTCGAGCAGCTCACAGAAATTGTGGGGAAGCACCTTGGTGGAAAGCCCCACCGCAATACCCTCTACGCCCAAAGCAAGCAGCAGCGGGAACTTTACGGGAAGCGTAACCGGCTCACGTTTCCGGCCGTCGTACGACATCTGCCATTCCGTAGTATCGTCGTTGAACACTACTTCCTTGCCGAACCTGGAAAGCCGCACCTCGATATACCTGCCCGCAGCAGCGGAGTCGCCCGTATGAATATGTCCCCAGTTGCCCTGGGTGTCGAACAAAAGCTCTTTCTGACCTATATTGACAATGGCGTCATAAATGGAAGCGTCGCCATGCGGATGGTATTGCATGGTAGAGCCGATCACATTCGCTACTTTGTTGAACCGGCCGTCGTCCATCTCGTTGAGCGCATGTAGTATGCGCCGCTGAACGGGTTTAAGACCATCTTCTATGGCAGGCACCGCCCGCTCCAATATCACGTAGGAAGCGTAGTCCATGAACCAGTTTTCGTACAAACCGGAAATAGGGATCTTACTGTGTAATTCTTCGTCTTCTTCTGGCTCCAGACGGCCGTTATCATCCATAAATACTGGGAGGAAACTATGAGCTATTGCGGTAAAAATATAAAAAAACGCGTAGAGACGCAATGCCTTGCGTCTGCACACGCAATGTAATTGTATGTAGAGACGCAATGCCTTGCGTCTCTACACACCAATTATTTCCGACAGCTCGCTGATCATCATAGCCGTCGCGCCCCAGATCCGCAGGCCATTGTAGTGATAGAAAGGAGCCGTAATATATCCGCCTCTCACCGGGATCCTTCCTTGCATAATGATCTCCCTATTGAGTATTTCCGAGAGCCCGACTTCCCTGATTTCCTGCACTTCTCTCGGGTCGGGCAAAAATTCAGGCCGGAACGGAAGGGTACCTATTACAGGCGCCACGCGCATGTCACTCACCGGGATATATATTTCGCTTAAACTCCCCAGGATATTAATCTCTTCATAAGGCGCCCTGATCTCCTCCCACGCTTCCCTGAGCGCAGTTTCGTACAAATCTTTATCGTTAGGGTCGGCCTTGCCGCCGGGGAAAGCTACCTGCCCCGAATGCACGCCGTTATAGACAGGCCTCAGGATGACCGGGAAGCCGACGCCGCCGTCGTAGGGATAGAAAAGGATGAGCACCGCACTGGAACGGGAGCCGGGCCCGGGCTCCGGCCAATCCTTGTAATGGGCGGCAGCCATCCGGCCCTGAGCCGACCTTCCGGGAAGGTCTCTGCTAAGCCGGGAAGCAAGGAAAGCCTCGAAATCATAAAAAGAACCAAAATCCCGCATCTTATTAGGGAAGGATCAGCCCGATCAGGTCTACTACTGCACCGATAAGCCCGCTTTTTTCTCTTCTGCGTTATATACCTCGCAGGGAAAGCCGAAAAGGCATTTCTCCTTGATAATTTCCGCAACACCATCCGGAACCAGCTTTTCCCACCCGGGCGCTCCCTCTTTTACCATAGCCAGCACCTGGTCGGTGGTATACCTCATATATTCTTCGTTGTAGTCCCTGATATCCTCGATCTTGTCATTGAGCTTCAGGTATTGATAGAGAGGCTGGAGACTTTCGGGAAGCTCAAAATTGCTGCAATTGCGTACTACGCCGTCTGCCCGGAGCGTCGGGTATACATACAGCTTGACGTTCCGGCTGAACAGCGTAGCGAACGATTCCAGGATACCGCCCGGCAAAAAGGTATAGTGCTTCTCGTCGAAAATATTCTGAAGGCTTGGAATACCTACCAGTAACCCCGATTTCAGCTTCGAAAGCCGGGACAGATAAGCTACAAGCCTGTAGTATTCGTGATAGTTTGAGATCATCACGTTATGTCCCAGCGAGCAGAGGATGTCTACCCTGTCGAGGAAATCCTTCTCGTCTATATTGTCGCGGTCCGACTTGAGGTTGTGCAGCGTCAGCTCAGAAACGAACATCACCCGCTCCGGGTTCACGTCGGGTTCGGCCAGGAACTGTTCCATGCCATGTGTGATCATGTCGACGTGAACATTGGCGATCGGCCTCAGCCTGCCGCGCATGAGCAGGATATGCTTTTTATAAAAAGCCTCCGTCGGCTGCATCACGTTCCCATCGGAGCCGAAAAGCGCGGCATTGGTAAAGCCGTTCCTAACCAGGTATAAGCTCATGAGCCTGTTATCGACTTTTTCAAAGTCGGGCCCTGAAAACCTGATCATGTCTATCTCCAGCTCCTCAGGACTCAGGTCGTCCATCAGCGACCAAAGCAGGGTCTCGGGCGAATTATAATAGTAAAAACAGGCGTATATGAGATTGACTCCTATCATACCCAGCGCCTGCTGCTGCTGGATAATATCCTTACTGAACATCCGTACATGGAGTATTACATCGTTGTAAGCCCCGCCGGGAGTCAGCTGAAACCGCAGCCCCACCCAGCCGTGAGGATCGTTGGTCCGCTGGTAATTGAGCGCGACGACCGTATTAGCAAAAGCAAAAAAGAGGCTCTCCGCCCCTCTTTTCTCTGATAATCTCTTTTCAACAAGGCTGTACTCCTTGCTCAGCATTTTCTTTAACCGCGACTCCACCACATACCTGCCGCTTTCTTCCGGACCGTAGATCGCATCGCTGAAAGTCATGTCGTAAGCCGACATGGTCTTGGCTATAGTACCTGACGCTCCCCCGGCTTTAAAAAACTGCGCCGCCGTTTCCTGTCCGGCGCCTATTTCGGCAAAAGAACCGTAAATTCGCGGATCCAGGTTGATCTTAAGCGCTTTTTGCTTGGTTCCGATATTCTTGTCGTACATGGAAGGTTGATGAAAGAATTAGTGACACCAATATAGTTAATAAACATTTTTTCACCGATATAAATTGCGTGATTGCTACGTATTTAGGTATTGTGTCGTATCATCTCCCTATAAATCACAATTAAAACTTCACAGGCTCCCATCTCTGCTATGACAAGTTATCCGGATCCGGCGCCCTATCTTTTCGTATACGGTACGCTCGGGAGAAGCTTCGACAATCCATTTTCAAAACAGCTTCGGAGTTCTTCCACCTTTATTGCCGAAGGAACTTTCCCCGGAGGTCTCTACCTTGTCACCTGGTTTCCCGCAGCAGTTTATCGCCCGGGTTCCTCGCTTTCGGTATATGGCGAGATCTATAGGATGAAGGAACCGGACCGGTTGCTCCCCGCGCTTGACGAATACGAAGATGTACATGCCGATCGGGAGCAAAGCCTTTATATAAGGAAGATGATCCCGGTTATAACGCCCGATAAGCGGATCTTTAACTGTTGGACTTATCTTTACAACCGTTCTGTGGAAGGCCTGCAGCAATTAAGCGGCGGGAGATTCCCCGAACCTGGCTAGTACTATGTCATCTCATCACTTTGTAAAAGACAAGCAGGAACCCGCCCTTATCATAGCCAACGGGCAGGCATGCAGCGACGAGCTCCTCGGGCAGCTCCTGGAATGGAACCCCTTTATAGTGGTATTGGATAACGCTATTTACAGGGTCCTTGGCAAAGGCATCAAGCCCGACGTATGGATGGGCGACTTCGACCGCGCGCATGATTTCGAAGAGATCAGAAGCCAGGTTTACCCGCTGGAAATAATCCATACGCCCGATCAGAATAAAACCGACCTGGAAAAAGCGATCGACCTGCTGATAGAGCGCGGCTACCCGGCAGTGAATATCGTCTGGGCTACCGGGCGGAGGGCCGACCATACCATCACAAACATCACCAACCTGGTCAGGCACAAGGAAAAGATCAAAGCAGTTATATTCGACGACTATTCAAAAATCTTCCCGGTTACGGGATCTTTCGAAAAATGGTACCCGGCCGGCACCCCGCTCTCACTGATCCCGGTCGGGACGGTCGGCGGTATCCGGACGGAAGGGCTTAAATACGAGCTGTCGGACGAAGCGCTGACGATAGGCTACCGGACCGGGAGCAGCAACGAAGCGCTGAAAGACGGGATTGTAAGAATAGCGTATGAAACAGGAGACCTGCTGCTGATGGAATGTCACGACTAGCCCTTTTTGCCGTGTTCTTGAAAAAATACATTAACTTGATACCGTATAGAAGTGCACTTGCCTGATACACAGTATGAAAAGAAGGGTCTTCTTTATCTTTTTTTTATTCCCCTGCCTTATTTATGGTCAGAATCGCAGTAGCGATTCGCTTGCTGCCCATCGCTACCAGGACCTGTATAAATCTACTATTCACAGTGATATACCCGCTGCGAAACAGGCCCTCGACAACCTGCACTATATCGCGCAGCAGGGCCGCTACTCCGAAGCCACCTGCTACTACCACTTCTTTTCCGGAGATTATTATTTTATTTCACACGATTTGTCTCTTTCTGAAGAACACTATCGTCAGGCTTTGCAGATTGCCGAAAGGTTAGGTTTAACCAAAGAAATAGTACATAGCAAGATCTGGCTGGGCAACCTCAATCATTTAGCAGGGAAAGATCCCGAGGCTGTCCCATGGCATAACGAGGCCTATGCGCTATCGGAGGAAATAGGCTATATCAACGGGATGGGTGACGCGCTGTTCGGGCTTTCGACGGTAGAGAAAGACTACCATAAAAAGATGGAGCTGTATATCCGGATAGAATCCCTGTATACGCAACACAACGAGATTAGCCCGGTATTGGCCAATACCTACCAATGGATGGGGCTCCTACACCTCAACACCTTTAACGATCCGGTAACCGCCGTAGCCTATCTTGAAAAAGCCCTGTCCATAGCCAGGCTTACCGATTATATCTATGGAATAGACGAAGTCAACAGGCAGTTGGGTAACATGGCATTAAAGGAAGGCGATTTGGAGCGGGCAAAGGCTTTTTTTGACGATCTATATAAGGAATACCTGACACGGAAGGATACGCTGAACCAGATGCACACTTTATTGCAGCTGGCTGAGATCGACAGGAGGTTGAAAAACTATTCCCTGGCCGAAGCCAAAGCGCTCACGGTCACAGACTATTATTATAAAAAGAACGACCTCACGGCACTGGTTGGGCTACAGTTGCTGCTGGCGCAGATCTACAATGATATGCGAAAACCCGGCCTGGCCAAACCGTATATCGACTACGCCAATCATCATTATCAGAATGCCGAAGACACGCTGGGGTTCAGGATAAGGCTGCTTGCGGCCGAAGTAGACTACTATAGTTCCCTCCAAATGTTTGACCAGGCTCTTAAAAAGCAAAAGGAGATTGACGGCGCAAAATTGCTACAGGCCCGTTTGCTCAATGAAGAGCGGTTTTCAGAGCTTGAAACGCAGTATCGTACGCGGCAAAAGGAAGACCAGATAGAGCTCTTATCTGCGGAAAATCAGTTGGCAGAGCAAAAACGGAAAAATCAGTTTACTTTCTTCGCTGTGTTAACGGTACTACTGTTCGCCATCGGGCTGGCGCTGCTGTCGGCCTATCGGAACAAGCTTAAAACCGCGCGGAAAATCAAGGAGCTGAACGATTTAAGATCGCGTTTTTTTACTAATATTTCGCATGAATTCCGGACGCCGCTTACGCTGATCAAAAGCCCGCTTCAAAGCCTGCAGGCTGAGTTGTCGGACGAAAAGCAGCACAAGCACCTGTCGCTGATCGACAAAAACGCCGACCGGATGCTCGAACTCGTCGACCAGTTGCTGGAGCTCTCGAAGCTCGACAGCGGAAACCTCAGGCTTGTCCTGAAAGAAGGCAACATCGGCTTGTTTCTGAAGTCGATAGCAGACCCGTTTGAGTACCAGGCAAAGGAAAGAGGGTTTAACTATTCTTCCGATATCGCCCTGCCGCCGGAAAATTATAGGTACGACAAGGACGTCATCGAAAAGATCGTTACCAACCTGTTGTCCAATGCCTTAAAATATACCCCTGAAAATCAGAAGATGAACTTTGTGTCAGCGGTAGAAAATGAAGAATTGAAGATCAGTATCTCCAATTCGGTGAATGGGATACAAAAAAGTGACCTTCCGAAAATTTTCGAACGCTTTTACCAGAATGACGATGGCAAGGAAGGGTTTGGAGTTGGTCTGGCACTGGTGAAGGAATTGGTTGAATTGTACAAAGGCAAAATAGATACCTCGCTGACCAACAATGTGTTAAGATTCCAGATTACGCTTCCGCTGGCTCAAAATGGGGCAGAAAATGTTTTCTTGCCAAAGCGTCAGAATAATGGTATAGCCGGAGAGCCTCATTTGGAAGCCGGATCCGACAGTGAACTCCCGGTGCTGCTGATCGTGGACGATAATGCCGAAATCCGGGACCTGTTAAAGGGTATTTTCTCGGAAAACTATACCGTCCTGGAAGCCGAAAACGGCCAGACCGCTTTGAAGACGGCACAAAGAGAAATTCCCGACTGTATCATTTCGGATGTAATGATGCCCGGAATGGACGGGTTTGAATTTACAAAAAACATAAGAGACAACGAGCTTACCTCTTTTATCCCGGTTATACTGCTCACCGCCAAAACTTCGGATGAAGCTTATCTTGAAAGCCTGAAGAGCACCGCCGATGCTTTCCTGACCAAGCCCTTTCACAACGAGATACTAAAAGAAACCGTGGTCCGTCAGATTTCCGAAAGAAGAAAATTACGGGAACGGTACAGCCGGGAGCTGATCCTCAAGCCGGTAGACATAGCCATCACGACGGTGGATGAAAAATTCCTTGAAAAACTCGGTGTAGTGATGGAAAAGTATTTATCCGATGCTGATTTTTCAACCGATGCTTTTGCTTCGGAACTGGGTATGAGCCGTATGCAGCTGCACCGTAAGCTGAAATCTTTATTAAATGTTTCCACTACGGAGTTTATCAGGAATGAACGGCTAAAAACGGCTGCGGAGCTGATCCGCAATGGGCACAGCACGGTTTCCGAGGTTGCGTATGCTGTCGGCTTTAATGACACTTCTTATTTTGCCAAATGCTTCAGGGAACTTTATGGCGTAACGCCGACGGAATATTCAAACAACGGCGTGTAACTCCCCCCATGTTATGCCTCCGGCTGATAAAAAACAATCCTATTCTTCATTGATGATACGTCAAAGATGTCTCGCATCGGACGGCATAGAGCCAATGGTAATTGGAGGAATTTCATAATTATACCTAGCAGATGCGTAGCATCGGGCAATATGCAACCAACGGTAATTGGAGAAATTTCATAATTATACCTTGCAGATGCGTAGCATCGGACGATATGGTAGCCCCCGGTTTCAACCGGGGGACAGCCGATCCCGGTTTAATATCCCGTGAGAGCCGTAGGCTCGGCGCATATATTAATATGGACCGAGCCTACGGCTCTCACATTGAATTGACGACGACCATAACCCCCCCGGGTTGAAACCCGGGGCTAAAAGATGGATCGAGCCTACGGCTCTGCTCCGTATGCCTGTTTAGGTGTCTTGTGTACAGCATCCCCCCCGATTGCCCAGGCCCCTGCCCCGTATCTCCGGGCCGCGCCCATGGATTTGTACCTCGCACTACCGCTTATGATTTTGTTTTATAATGTATTATACTTGCCTTGAAATATCTATTCATTCTATACAATTACTGTTCTTAATATGGCTAATACTTATCATCAGATCTATCTGCATCTTGTATTTGCGGTCAAGTACCGCAATGCAGTTATCTCAAAGAAATGGAGTCATTCTTTGTACGGCGTGATCGGAAACCTGATCAATGAAACCGGATGTAAGACCTTTATTGTAAATGGGGTGGAGGATCATGTGCATTGTCTTGTTGGTCTGAAACCGGTTATATCTGTGGCAGAGCTAATGAAGTCGGTTAAAGCGAAGTCATCGAAATATATTAATGACGAAGGGCTGACACCAACACGGTTTGAATGGCAGAATGGATACGGAGTATTTTCTCTCCATCAGTCTACAATAAACCGGGTTTACCAGTATATTCAAAATCAGGAGGAACACCACAGGCAAATGACGTTTGGGGAAGAGTATGTTGAGATTTTAACCGATTTAGGAATAGAATTTGACCCTTTATACATTTTTAAGAACTTGTCATAGAGGATCAGATCCGCAGCATCGACCGATATAGAACCAATGTTAATCGGTGGAACTTCATAATTACACCTACCAGATGCGTAGCATCGGACGATATGGTAGCCCCCGGTTTCAACCGGGGGACAGCCGATCCCGGTTTAATATCCCGTGAGAGCTGTAGGCTCGGCGCATATTATCGATATGGACCGAGCCTACGGCTCTCACATTGAATTGACGACGACCATAACCCCCGGGTTGAAACCCGGGGCTAATCGGGATAGGTAGGCGGCTGTTGCCGCCGTCCCCCCCACACCACCGGGCATACGCTTTAACGTACCACGGCGGTTTCTTTTAACTTTTAACCACTCTGTACCCGCTGTAAGGAGCGAAGACCCTTTTCCTGGAACCAGCGGATGCCCATAGCCACCATGCTGGAGCGATGGGTAGCTTGGGCCCACCAGCCACGGTGCATCACCACACTCCACGCCCATCTCGATCGTACGCCCAATCCAACCAGGAAACGGTAGGTCGGATATCGTCTTTGATGTTGTTTCAAGGCATAACATCTTAGCCGCTTCCGGATCCAGCCATCCAGGTCGCGTAAGTGGGATAACCAGGTATTACAGCTACGGTAATATACCCCCCAGCCCTCTACCAGTTGGTTCACCGATCCCAGGATTTGATCAAAACGCAGACCCCGGTTTCGTTTAGTAAGCTCACGGATCTTTCTTTTAAAGCGTGCATGGCCCACGTCTGATACCCGGATACGACCATTGTCCTCGATCGTGTGGCCAAGATAGTTCACCTGCCCGCATTCCCGCACCCCACTCTTCTCCCAGTTGAGCTTCAGCTTTAACTTCTCTTCGATGTAGCGACCGATCGAGTCAAGTACCCGATCAGCCGACCGACGGCTCTTTACGTAGATGTTACAATCATCTGCGTATCGTACAAAGCTTAGCCCACGCCTTTCCAGTTCCTGGTCCAACTCGTCCAACACGATATTGGACAGCAGCGGGGAAAGCGGACCGCCTTGCGGGGTGCCTGATAGCTGCTGGCTGCATAGCCCATCACGCATCACACCCGCCTTTAGGTACAGGTGGATCAGACGCAACAAGCCTTTGTCGCTGATCGATTTGCTTAAACGGCTCATCAGACGGTCATGGTTGATCTCATCGAAGAAATTGGACAGGTCTAAGTCTACTACCCATCTTTTTCCCTCTGATACGTACCTGGAGGCTTGCATGACGGCTTGCTGCGCATTGCGGCCCGGACGGAAGCCGTAGCTGTACTTGCTGAAGTAGGGTTCGTACACCGGTTGAAGCCTGCTTTGGATACTTTGTTGCACCACCCGGTCTTCTACCGTTGGGATACCTAACTCCCGCCACCCGCCGCTCGCTTTGGGGATACGCAATGACAGCACAGGAGCAGGGACATACTCCCCCGATAACAAGGCTTGCTGAAGCTGGCTCAGACGGCTTGAAAAGACGGATTCATACGCCGGGATCGATACATGATCAACCCCACCCCTGCCCCCATTGCGTTTCACCCGCTGAAAGCTCGCTGCCAAACTGGATGGATAGGCCACTTTTTCCAGCAAGTTTGTGGTCAAGGTTCGCTGGCTGGACAATCTAGAAAGTAGTAAAGCCCGCCTATCATGACCAGGAATGCCGTCCCCGCTCGCCGATGAGGGCGTACCACCCGCTTCCAGCAGTCGCAACTGCCGGCCAGGTGGTGATTTCGGCTTGATCTTACTTTTACTCATCTTCCAGTGCTCCTTGGTTAAAAGATTCAGGCCTTCCCTGACTTTTTTTTTTTTCCAGGTACTATGCCCTCTGCTGACTTCTGATAGACCCCCATTGCCCGGGTACTCGCGCGTACCTCCGCCTCTGTGGAATCCATCGGATCTCCCGGGGTAAGACATCATACTTGCATCCGCTGCAGCTGAATTTACCCATATACCCTCCGACTGACTGTTGGGATCCGCGTTATAAGGGACGCTTCCCCGGGTACACAGGCCTACTATCCAGTTCCTGTTCGTCCACACCTGGATTTTGCCGCCGTCTTCCTTCAGATCCGCCGTCACCAGCGACACCCTTGACTTTGGCTATGGGGTTCCCGCCAGTTGGCCCCCTCGGGACTTGCAAGTAACCTCGCTCACCCGTTAGTATGATGCCATGCCCGGCACACCAAGATGGACCGAGCCTACGGCTCTGCTCCGTATGCCTGTCCGTGTGCCCCCCGGGGATCGGTGTTGGTCGGGGGCCCCCGGCCGGGGGCGCCCGACCGAATAATCAATTAATGGCGCGCAGATCCCCTCATGTTACATGATTCATAGTCCCTGTTACAATAGTCGCAGGGATTTTTTTTATCCGATAATATCTTGCTATCCAACTAATGCTACGGCATCTGCCCGGCGGAGATCGCGAGCAACGGAATACAAAAAACACTACTATACTAATAACAGAAACAGGCCTCCTTCATAATAAAAACATTGGCAACAAAAACAAATCAGGTAATGAAAACAACAAGACTTCGACAAGCTCAGTCACCGGAATTTTTAAAAGTGCTTATGCGGACACTGATCTTCCTGCTTACGCTCGGACTTTTCGGGCAGGCCATGTGCTCGAAAGGAGATGACCCCGAACCGGAAAATGACGACCCGATTGTAGGAACCTGGGAAATGATCACTTTTCAAAGTTACGCCAGGCTTTCAATCGGGGAATCACAAGGAACTATTGAAATGAAAGGAAGAGATATGGAGGATGTCCTGATCACGTTTAGCGCGGACGGCACCACTACCAACTGGGGGAATACCTTCATTCATGACCTTATTCTCACGATAGACGGGCATTCGACAACGACGGAAATAGAGACAGAACCCCCTGTACCCAACGGTACCTGGAGAAGGAAAGGGGATATGCTGTATGTGAATCATCCCGTCCTCGGGGAGCAAGAAATGGAGATTGATTTACCTAGTGAAAATCACTTGATGCTGGCAAAAGTTGTCGATGCTCCCGTGCCTTTGATCGGTATTGATGCCATGCTGGTAACCGTTCAATACCAAAGGGTAGACTGATTTTTTAAGCCCCCCCGGGATCCAAATTTTGTTTCCGAAAGCCGCTATTTCAGCGACTAGGGGATCCGAGCCATTCAATTTTTTATTCCAAAACAAAAACACATTTACTATGAAACTACTATGTACCGCTTTCCTGCTATTGTTTACGATAACGTCTTTTGCGCAAAGCCTGCAGGAGGATACGTGGGAAACCGATGGGATTGTCTATGACGTACAGCGGGCTGGAGATAAGGTTTATATCGGTGGGGACTTCAACACCGTCAGACCCCGCACACCTTATGGCGGAGCGATCGATCTCGACCTGGCCAACCCCAAAACAAGCTATGTGAAGCCCAACGGCCCGGTCCATGCCGTTGCGGCCGATGGTGCCGGCGGCTGGTATATTGGCGGAGAATTTACAGAGGTGGGCGGGCAGCCCCGCAGCCGGCTGGCCCGCATTAATGCCGACGGCAGTCTGCATAGCTGGGCCGCAGATGCCAACGACATTGTGTATGCCCTTGCGGTAGCAGATGGCACGGTCTATGCAGGCGGCGCCTTCACAACCATCGGCGGGCAAAGCAGGGGCCGTATGGCCGCGTTGGATGCCGCCACCGGTACTCCCGTTGAAGGCTGGGACCCCAATGCCAACGGCGCGGTGCGTACGCTTGCTGTAGCCGATGATGTGATCTATGTGGGCGGACAATTTACTAACATTGGCGATGAAGCAAGGAACCGGATCGCTGCGTTGTATATCGACAAGGGTAAAGCCACACCGTGGGATCCCGATGCCAGCTCCACGGTCTATACCCTCGCGGTCACCGATGAATTGGTTTATGCAGGGGGAGTATTCGACAACATCGGCGGGCAAAGCAGGGGCCGCATAGCCGCATTAAGCGTTACCAATGGTAATGCCTCATCCTGGAACCCGGGTATTCATACCGGCACCGTCTACTCTATTGCGGTAACCAAAGAAATAGTCTATGTAGGAGGATGGTTCACCTTTCTTGGCGGACAACCCAGGAATCATATCGGAGCGGTAGACGCTACCACCGGCATAGTTACCACCTGGAGTCCGAATGCTACCAGCGAGGTGTTGACCCTTGCGGTGGTCGATGACATAGTTTATGCGGGAGGGGAATTTACTACTATTGGAGGGCAATCCGGTAGTAGGCTGGCTGCGCTGGATGTTAAAAACGGTGAAGCCATCGAATGGTCGGGTGTGGCTGCGAGCGCCGGCCGGGTGATGGCACTGGCTGTAGACGGTAAAACCCTGTATGCAGGAGGCGCATTCACTTCCCTCGGCGGCGGGCTGCCCCGGAACAATATAGCCGCGTTGGATGCTACCACTGGCGTGCCCACCTCCTGGAACCCCGATGCTAATGGCTTAATATGGGCCCTTGCCGTAGACGATGGCGTGGTATATGCAGGAGGCCTGTTCACGATCATTGGCGGCCAGGCCAGAAGCCGTGTTGCTGCGTTGGATGCCGCCACCGGTGCACCTACACCCTGGAATCCGGGTGTCGGCGGCGAGGGAGTGACAGCCCTTGCAGTCGATGGCAATGCGGTTTATGTAGGGGGCGCATTCACCACCATTGGCGGGCAGATCAGGAGCAATATAGCCGCCTTGAATAAGACAAACGGGAATGCCACCGACTGGCGCCCGGATGCTAACGGCGTAATACAAACCATTAAAGTAGCCGGCAATACGGTCTATGCGGGAGGGCTTTTCACAATTATTGGTGGACAGGCAAGGAGCTATATAGCAGCACTGAATAATACAAACGGAAATGCTACCTCCTGGAGCCCGGGCAGCAGCGGCCCGGTGGTAGCTCTTGCAGTCGACGGAAATACTGTATATGTGGGTGGGATTTTCAATACCATTGGCGGGCAGATCAGGAATAACCTGGCTGCCGTGAATAATACAAACGGCGATGCTACCGACTGGGATCCGGACGTTGACGGAGCTGTGTACGCACTTGCGTTAGCCGGAGGGGTTATCTATGCAGGCGGACAATTTACTACCATTGGCGGGCAAAGCAGGAACAACATTGCCGTCCTGGATAAAACAAACGGCAATACCCTCGACTGGAACCCCGACATCGACGGAACAGTGTACGCCCTTGCAGCAGCCAACGCTATGATATATGTGGGAGGATACTTTACCTCTGTCGGCGGGCAACCTGCCAGAAGTTTTGCCGCCTTAAGTGTAGCAGAAAACCCTCTCCCCGTGCGCTGGATCTCCTTCGAAGGCCGCCTCGATGAGCAGAACCTCGCGGTGCTGGATTGGGTGACCGACGAAACCAACGTATCGCATTACGAGGTAGAACGAAGCCGCGACGGCAGGGATTTCAACCTCGTGGCCACCGTGCCAGCACAGGGCGATGGCGAGGGCCGCCGGATCGCCGGCCGGTACCGCTTTACCGATCCGGCAGCCGTGTCGGGTCATGTCTACTACCGCATCAGGCAGGTCGACCTGGGGGGCGGGTCGCCGGCCGCTTCCTTCAGCTATAGCCGTATTATCCGTCTTTATACAGAAAGCCAGGCTACGGTGCGGGTATATCCCAATCCTGCCCGTGAGGCCGTCACGGTAGAGCTAGGCGCAGAGCACATCGGCAGCCGGGCCAGGCTGGTCAGCATGGCAGGTGTGGCGCAGCAGGAAGTCACGGTAAAGGAAGCGGTTTTCTCTATCCCGCTCGACGGCTACCCCGCGGGTATGTACCTGCTCCATATAGAAGGCGGGAAGGTGGTGAAGGTTGTAAAGGAATGACCTGCACCGGATAAGGCGACCCCGCCAGATTTATCAGATTTTTCTAGACCAAAAAAAATTCTCATGAAACGACTAATCTATTTTTTCCTTTTCGCTTTGATCGCCGCATCGCCCGTTTACGCCCAGGTCGGGATCGGGACCCTTAGTCCGCGCGGAGCGTTGGAAATCTCCTCGGGCCCGGACAAAAACCTGGGTTTTGTCCTGCCGCAGGTAAACAAACTGGAAGATGTGATCAACCCCACCCCACATGCGTTACCTCCGCCGGATGGCACGATGGTGTTTGACGCGCTAAGGAATGGGATCGGCATCCGGATCCCTGGCGGGTGGAGGATAGTTGGGGGGAACTTGCTGGATGAAGTTATTTTGGATAATGCAGGCGCGGGTCCCACCTATGTCAAGGCATCCAATACAGACGAATTGAATGACTTTGGCTTCAGCGTCAGCCTGTCTCAGGATGGGAATATCCTCGCTGTGGGGGCTCCTGGCCAATCTTCTCCAGGATTTGAAGCAGGGGCAGTCTATGTATTTGTGCGGAGCAACAGTACCTGGGCACAGCAAGCCTACCTCAAAGCATCTAATGCTGATCCTTCGGATCGTTTTGGTACAAGCGTCAGCCTTTCGGCCGATGGGAAAACGCTGGCTGTGGGGGCGACGGGGGAAGCTTCCAATAAAAATTCGGGACCGGACGATAACACGGCACGTGCTGCAGGAGCTGTTTACGTATTTACCCGCGATGGGTCATCCTGGACGGAGCAAGCCTTTCTCAAGGCATCCAATGCAGACCCCTATGATTTGTTTGGTATAAGTGTCAGCTTGTCGTCCAATGGGGGTGTACTGGCCGTAGGGGCGCCGAGCGAAGCTTCCATGGGGACAGGTACCAACGGAGACCTGGTAGATCAGGCAAATGATGGCGCCATTCAAGCCGGCGCCGTCTACCTATTTACCCGTAGCGGGAACAACTGGACGCAGAAAGCCTACATTAAGGCATCCCAGATCCGCTACGATAGTCGCTTTGGCAGTTGTGTCAGCCTGAATGAGAATGGACTTACACTGGCAGTGCTGGCACCGAACGAATATTCCCGGGGCCATGGTATCAACGGAGATGAGACAGCTCCTTCCGGTGAGCCCTATACCTGGTCGCGGAACGGGGCAGTATATGTATTCGAGCACGACGGAGATAATTGGCAGCAGCAAGCTTTCATCAAGCCCCCCGCTGTTTCAACAGGTGGTTTCAATTCTTCTCATAGTATCAGTCTGTCGGCAGATGGGAATACGCTGGCTGTCGGAACAAGCTCGAATTTGCTAGGAGCCAATATTTATGAACGCAGCGGTACTACCTGGAGGTTGAACGCTCAAATCCATCCATTAGAACTACCGGCCATTCATGCTGTTCAAGGTGTTTATGGATATGCTGCAGCAGTTAGTTTATCGTCCGATGGCAACCTGTTGGCTGCCGGAGGCAAAGGAGGCGCGGTGATGTTCAAGCGCGACGCAGGCACCGGGAGATGGTCGCATGTAACTGCCCTTAAATTCACCAGGCCGGGAGAGATTTTGAGGAACCACAGGTATCAAAGCCGCCATAACGTCTGTCTGTCCGGAGACGGAAAGGTACTTGTCAGGGGAAATCCGGAAGATAATTCCAATGCCACAGGGATCAACGGTGATCATACCGATGAGTCGGCTCCTCTTGCAGGCGCCGCCTGGGTTCATGAATTTTAGCAGTGAGTTTTGTCTAAGCTAATAACATCTATATTAATGAAAAAGCTCTTATACCTCTTAATCGTCACCCCTATCGCCCTCACCGCCCAGGTAGGCGTAGGCACCACCAACCCGCAGGCCAGGCTGGATGTAACCGCCGACAACAACGGCATATTGATACCCCGCGTCGCGCTCACCTCGACTATCGTCGCCGCTCCGGTGGTGAACCCGGGAGGCGAGGCCTTGCCCATTTCCACCCTGATTTACAATACCACCACGGCAGGCGAAGCGCCCAACAACGTGGTACCGGGCTTTTACTACTGGAATGGCACCACATGGCAACCTGTTGGCAGCGAGTTTCAACGCATCGGCAACATCGTACGGAACACTACCAATACAACCGGCGACCATTTTTTGTTTGGCAGCACCTCAATGGACGATATTCCCGGTACGAATGACAACCACCGTATGTTTTTTAACAAAGGGAAAGCTGCGTTTAGAGCGGGCAGAGTAAACGATAACCAATGGGATGATGCCAATGTAGGGCTATATTCTAGTGCCATGGGATTTAACACAACCGCCTCGGAATATGCCTCTACCGCCATTGGAGCCGGAACTACAGCTTCGGCATGGGGCTCTGTTGCCATGGGGAATAGCACAGTCGCCGCAGGGAGTATATCCACTGCTATGGGTGAAAGAACAAGAGCCGATGGCCTGGCCTCCACTGCCATGGGGAATGTAACAATTGCTGTGGGGAGTGCCTCGACTGCAATGGGATTTTCAACAAGAGCCTTAGGATATGCCGCTACAGCCATGGGAGATCACACAGTTGCCTCAGGACAAGGTTCCACGGCAATGGGCGTACAGAACAATGCAGAATCCCTGGGAGAAACCGTTTTGGGACAATATGCTGCCATTGTAGCTGGCAACTCCACGGCCTGGGTAGACACCGACCGCCTCTTTGGCATAGGCAATGGTACAAGCAATGCCACCCGCAGCGATGCCTTTACTATTCTCAAAAATGGATTGGCCAGGCTACCCTCAGTTACCAACCCATTAATAGATGCCGCCGACGGCAAAGCCGTGGTAACCAAAGAATGGGTACAGGCGAATGCCGGAACGGGCGGCGGCGAGTTTCAACGCACCTCCGGCGTAGTTCACAACACCACGAACCTCAATGCCGACCATTTTGTATTTGGCAGCACCACTTTAGATAATATCGCCGAAACAACAGCCGACGACAGCCGCATGTTCTTTAACAAAGCCAAAGCGGCATTCAGGGCAGGCTACGCATTCGGCACCGAATGGAACGATGCCAATGTAGGG
>CAZLGW010000004.1:0-253191 GCA_964559125.1 uncultured Cytophagales bacterium | reverse complement strand
CAATGAAAAACATTTTGCCTTGTAAATTCCTCCAATAAAAGGTTGCAATTCCACAGGCTATCCCCCGGGATTTGACGGCTTAAGCGGAAGCTGGTTTTAGTAGTATCTGTAAATAAATTATCCAGTTCATTTAACACATTCACATCGACTAAATCCCTCCTTCTCTTTAGTGTATCTATGTAATATCGGGCACTTGCATATTGCGACAGCGAAGTATCAAAATTCATTTCAAGTCTACTTCCGGCTTTGAAAGCTTCCTTTGTCAGAATCCCGGAATATACCACTGCGGGGTTTTGTACCGACGATTTATAAAGCGACAGTAGGACTCCCTGTACAGAGAATCTGCCATTTTCGTTTTGTTTTTAAATACCTTAGCTATTGATTCAATTGTCTGCAGGTTTTTCCCGGTCGGAAGCGGGGGTCGTAATGGGAACGCCACTTTAGTCGAATCCCCGATTTCTGAAAAATGAAATGCACCTCTCCCATAAAAGTAAACTGAGGAAATGAGAATAAAAACTACTCCTATCACGACATATTGTTGGCGAATCACCTGAAAATTTTTGTTTTTTATCCTGCGTTTTCTCGTCTGCCATATCAGCCATCTACCGGAGGCAAGCACCCCCAAAGACAGACCGTAAGTGATATAGAAAAGGTTGCGAACAACCCCCGGACTCTATCGGGTTGTTCAAAAAAGTAAAATAGGATCGAAATAAAAAAGATAAATATAATACCCGCGATGGCTAGTCCCGTCTTTATCCAACGCCTGTATTTGGACATAGCAGGCCAGCCTTTGTAGAGCAAAGCGCCCAGCAACAATGCGGGAAGGACAAAATAAACCAGCTTGAAGACCCAGATCTGATTGTCAACCCCGTTGATCCCAAAGTATTCTTCCAGGTGGTTCATAAAAGCCGGTACCACGGTGTACATGGATCCCAACCCTACCAGGAGGCCGACCAAAATGGTGCGGATATCGTTGAAGAAACCGGAAGGGACTGAATTGTCGTCAGTTTGCATAGGCCTTTCGGTTAAGCTTTGATGTTGTCTGGCCTATATACCTTTTTCAATGGACCACTGTTAAAAGCGGTTCCGGCGGTATAGCGGTTCTCTTTAATACAAGCGCGATATAAATCCGTTACTTTACCGAACGCGCCGCTTTTCAGGTGCAGTTCGTCAAACCAGTCAGATTCCCTGGCAATCCCCCGGTTATCGATGTGAAAGAGATTGGGGAACCCGTTGTAATTGGCGAGGCTAATGAGCATCTCGTTCATTTCGGTGATCATGGTGTATAAAACGGCCTTTTGCTCCTCGGTGCTGGTAATAGCTTTCATTCGTAAAGGGTATAGCAGCCACCTGCCGTTCCCCACCGCGGCATTCATAATCCGCTGCAGAGAGACCAGGAACCCGCCACGGCTTTCGGAAGGAATGGCAAAATCATATCCATGAGTGATGGTCAGCATATTCCGGTACCTCTTGTCCTGCACCAGGTTGTGGACCAGCAAAAAGTATTTCTATGTATTCTCCCAGGTAAAAAATGTTCGACAGCCAGTCGCCTCCGTATGCGAGGCTATAAACCGCATATAGTTTATCTTCTATAAGCCAATCTACAATGTCCTTAACCGGCTCGAGTAAGCCGAATAACCGTGGATACTGGAACCACGAATCTCCCTCCGCCAGTATTACGATGTTCTCGGGGTCAGCCCGGAACCCCCTGGATATCTTCTTCAGATACCTTGCCTTTCTCCTCTTCTGCTCTTTCCGGTTAAACCTGCCCAATAATCCTTTGGCGGCCTCCGACTCGTTGGCGATCGCATTCTGGTCGAAAATACGTCGGGCCAGGTCAGCGAAGATCATAGGATACTGGTCTGCCACAGTAAAAACCGCAGCCAGGACATCTTTCATAGCCGGCGGATCTCCCTGGTAGACAAACCGCCCCGACTCCCACCTGATCTTCTCAAAAAAAAACGTGTACTTTGGAGGCGCCTTTAAGAAAAGGCTCCTCATTCGCCCGCTTAAAAACCTGGTTAAGATCCACGTCGAAATAGAACCATTTTAATCCCTCTATCTTGTTGAGCAAGAGTTCCCGGGTCTTGATCAGGATCGATTCGGCTTCGGTAATTTCAGGCATAGTAATCCGGATTTTAGGGTTTACAAGAGGTTCCGGGATATAGTTGTCCCGGCATAGTTAATTCGTTATCGGTATTTAAGGAAGTTTCGCACGCACCGGCGATGATCCTGAAACCAGGCTCTTATGCGATCCGATTCAGGTCCACGTCATAGTAATACCACTGCCATCCTTTCACTTTGTTGAGGGATATCTCGGAAAGCATGTTTATATGGGTGTTGTTTGTGGGCATAGGGGGATATTGAGAAAAAAGAGAGACAATCAACCTTACGGAAGCCCCACTAACCTGGTGCGGATATCAACGGAGTCTATGTCTATATTTGTTCTTGCCATTTGGAAAATCTTCTTCGCAGATAGATTTGATCCATGTGAAAAACTTTTTAAAGCGTCAGTTCCCTTCTTTATGAAACGTTCGGAGATCAATTGTTGGATTAACATGAATATTGTATAGCGCCCACTCCTCTTTTAAAACCGTAGGTGGTAAATCGGGTAGCTTAACAATGGATGATTTAGAGACTCTGGTTGGCATAAGAATTGATTCTACTATTATAAAGTCGAAAAAATTAATATAGTCTTTTATCGTCATTGTTGTACCATTTGGAATTATACTAGAGTGTTCGTAAACAATACCTCTTAGTAAGTATTTTTCCTTGTCGATAATAAGGATATAATTGTTTTTTTTGTTTTTAATATTGAACAGTTTTTCATCTCCTATAATATTGTCTTCTAATAATTCCCAATCGTCAATGCTGTCAATATATGAAGTTATTATTGATAAATAATTGAATGGCAACCCTTTATTCAGGTATAAATTGAAGTTTAAAGTATCTTTGTCCAGGTTCCTATTTTTAAAATGATGTCGATATTTATTACCTACTCCCGCTACATACTTCGAGTCGAACATAACGATTGACGATGTGTCTGGATACACTATAATATAGAATGCATGTGCAAATGTTGAAGTATCTCTACTCGATGCTTGTTTAAATGGTGGGCGATAACGATTTTCTCTGGTCCCTACCCCTTTTACAAATGAAATTGTAGCCAGTTCCATTTGTGATGCACCATCTATATGTATATATTTCGCACTCAGTGAATTTATATTACGAAGGGATTCAGCTCCCCCCATGGCAAGTATATGTTTTTGTAAAATTTCAAATACTTGGTCTTGGCAAAATCCACTACGTGCTAGTAATAAGATGATAATTGTGATTATATTCGTTCTCATTATATTGTTATTTATACAGTGAAAATATCTTTTTGCAAGATTTCATATGCCTGATCTAAACTAGAGCGTTTATTTGCTAATAGTAGAATGATCGTTAAAAGAATTGCTTTTATTTTTGGATGTTTATTTAGACAATTTTAATTTATAAACACCAATACTTTGGCTTTTGCATATTTTTTCAATTTTATTTATGATTAATTCAGCTTCATTTTCAGAGAAAAAATACCCCATCAAGTGAGATAATTCAGGATTAGAGTTAATATAATAGTTTCCAATTTTTGGTTTTTTATTGTCAGAAATATTAAAAGTCATAATGTTTTGAAAACCATTGATATTTTTATCTTCATAGTAACCTAAATTAGAGATTTTTAAACTTCCTATATTTTTTGGCAATATGTCTTCAATTTGGAGACTAGCTTTAGTAACAGGCGGATATTTAATTGTAAATACTTCATTATTATTTAACAGATGATCAAGCAGATAATGATCAGACCAATTGCCATCGTTATTTCTATTAATTTTAAATGGACTACTTATTACTACATAATTTCGTAGCGGTATCACAACAAAATAGTAAACCTCTTTTAAATTAGTATTTTTTTCTTCTGATGGTGTTATTAACGGAATATCTTGTTTTAATATATGAATAATATTAGAAACTTTTTTTGTTTTACCGGTTACGAGCTCTCCTATTCTATTTTGATAAACAGCTATTACTTTTAACACAAAATTGGCATGAATATATCTGTTTTCCTCAGTATAATCTTTTACTTTATTTTTGTTTTCTATCCCTTGTTTAATTAGGTTAAATATACCGGCAACTAGTTCAACACCAGCAAGAGCTCCGGAGATGGCCTCGCTACCAATATTTATAGCCTCACTCGAAAAAGTATTTGTAGCACTAATTACATTCTGTATATGAAGATTAGCTAAATATAACGATGCATTTGACTTATTTCTTTTTATTTCCTTCCATGTTTTTAAATAACTTTCTCTAATATCGTCCAAGCTGGAGACAAATTCTTTCGTAATAGTTTGATATTCATTTAATATATCTATTTCTGAGTCTCTACTATATATGCTATCTAAAGTATTGAATCTATGAGTTTTAAGTAGATAATTAGTTTTATATTTTATATAGTTTTTATAGTTTATACTCCCCTGAATCAAATTCATATTTTCTAAATTCCAAGCTATAATATTGTCTATTTCCGAGATAGTATTATCATATTTGTGATTTTCATAATTATTTATTTTATGATACATTTCTACAATAGAATCCAGCTCGTTCCATTTTTTATATAAATAATGATAAGTAGTAGTATCTAAAACAGAGATGTTATTTATTATACTACTCTGCTCATGTATAATAGAATTAAATTTATATTTTGCAGATAAAAAACGTGTTTCTGGCGTAGCTTCGCTTATTCTTTCCGCTTGATATATTGCTCGATCTACTATTAAATCAGCGTCTCTATAATTTGCGAAAAATTGAGCTAGGTCAATGGCGAGCTTAGCTGTATTCTGTGAAGGCCCTTCTTTGTCATTTGAAATTTGTTGGTTCCTTATAAGGAGCTGAATAATCTTCTTCTTTTCTCTCCAAAGTGTAAATAGCCGCCCCTCCCTGATGGCAAGCGGTCCATTGATCTGGCGCGCCAGCGTTTCACCTTGCTCATCCAGGGACCTGTACCTGACGATTTGTGAGGTCAGCGAGATGAACCACCCCATTTCCGCGTCGTAGGTAAATCCGGTTACCGGTTCGTCCCATTTTTTTATTAAAGTAGGTTTAGGAGCTCCCTGTTTTATGTGGTAGAGGGCATTCCCGGAGGTTACATACAGCTCGTTATCGCTGATCAATACCAATCCTGTCACCGGGCTGTTTCCGGCAAATTGTACGCTTGGCCCATCCGGATCATATTTCCATACTACACCCCGACTGTTTTTGCGGGTAACTCCATACGCAAAAAGCGCTTTGCCCTGGTAGCTCTGAAGTTCGTAGATACCGGACGGGAGTACGGCTATGGCCGAAGCCGTATCCATCGGAAGTACGTCGCTCCGTGTCAGATAGGCTTTGCGCGGGGTAACGAGCGAAAGAACGAGGCAGGTGTCCTTGACGCCTGTAAAGGGAGTAACCCCGGTAATTCCGGCGGCGGCGGCCCTGTACATCAACCGGTGATCTCTAGAGCCGGCGCTGGCGAGGTATACTTTCCCGTCGGCGGTATAGGAAACCAGTTCGGTTGTAACAGGAGTAAAGCTTGATACCGATCTTGTTTCTGCCGGCAGATCATAGACCCGGTAGTCGATGCCACGGGGGATAAGGTCGTCAACCTGACCCTGAGCCTTTCCTTCTTGCCCAGAGGCAAGCAGCAGCATCAACAAAATGGCCCGGAGGGTTTTCATGGTCACGATTATTTACTAAACGTTAGCGCACGATTAAAAAACTGTGTAGGCCTGGGCCCTACGGGAAGCTGCATCCAGGGTTTGAGTATTTGATTAGCGACCACGTTGGAGGCTTGCTGACGCAGGCCGTTGGCCAGGAAGGTGTTAAGCGTGATATTTTCTACGGAATAGAAGTTATCGAACAAGCCCGTACCGAATATGTATTTGTTAATGTCGAACGGTGCTTTTGTGACCGCAGACGCCAGCTCGCCGACCATACCTGCGAGAAAGGCATCCAGCTCTCTTTCCATTTTGGCCAGCAGCTCGGCGTCGCGCTGTCTTTCTTTGGCCCATTCCCTGAGAAATTCTTCCCATTCTGCCCGTTGGGCTTTTATGGCGGCATCAGCCGCTTCAATACTTCGCGAAGTACCCGATAAAGGGAGAGGAGCCGGCGCCTTATTTTCCTCCGTGCTTTCAAAGAGTTTTTCAAGCCGTTTCCGTGCATCGTCCAGGTTTCCGGCCAGGGCGTCGCTGATATCTGCTTCCTGTGCGGCCGCCTTCAGGGCATCTGCCTTATCGAAAGCCTGATCAACAGCCGATTGTATGGCAAAAATATCCGGAGGAGGTGGGCTATTGTCAGATGCATTACCTGACAGGTTTCCTTCCGTACCGGCGGCTCCGCCACACGGATACCCGATCTTTGCCAGTGCCTGACAGCAGGGTGAACCGGTTCGGGTTTCTACCATTGCTTTGGGTAGAACCTGTGCTAGTTCTTCCTGGTTCTTATCGTAAGAAACAAGTGCTCCCTGATTTGCGAGCTTGTTGGCTTCCTGATTCAGCTCCAACGATCTGTAGGTGTAGGGACATACGTTTTTATAAGGCGCTAGTTTAAACAGCTTATCCTGTACACTACTCATTTGAGCGTTTACGTTCGGACCGGTAAGCCATAAAAAATAAAAAGCCCAGGAAAGGGTAAGCTTTAAGATATTCCTGAAATTAAGATTGAATCTGATTGCTCGGAAGTAAGGTATTTTAGATTTCCGTTTCATAATGTATAGGAAATATGAATTAAAGGGGCAGGAAGAGAAGATTTATACAAAAAACTGGTTTACACACATTACACAAAGAAACTGATGCCCATCCACAACCACAATCCGGAAAACCGGTAAAGTATATACGGAAAACCGCCTATTTTTCAAATCTTTCTGTAGCGGGCTACCGCTTGGTAGACCTCCGTGGCTCTCCTATTATCCTCCGTGGTTCTCTGTGTAACCTTTTTGGACACAGAGAACCGCAGAGTGAAAAAGAGGACCTCAGAGGTTTCAAATACTATACTTCAACTCCCATGCAGCGAAACTATGCTTTTTCTTTCCCCGATGCCGATTCGGTTTTAACAACAAGTGTATATTTACACCAAAAAAAGTGTATATTTGCTATATGAGAAAATATAAAATCAGTGAAAATGAGCTTAATGTGCTCCACGAGCCAATGACTGTTTACGGTGCGGCCAACTATTTTGTGCTGGCAGGGCGCAGCATTTCCAAAAGCTATGTGCAGCGCATCATGGCGTTGTCGGGGCTTACCCTAGCCGAGCTTATCAATATCCTTCCCATCTCCATTGATACCTATAAGCGCAAAACCATGTTTCAGCCGGCTGTCACCGAAAAGATCTTAGAAATAGAAGAAGTATATCGCGCCGGCATAGCCGCTTTCGGCGAGGGCTTTCATGCCTGGATGAATACCGAAAACATGGCGTTGGGCGGCATCAAACCCAAGCAGTTGCTTTCCAATAGCTTTGGCGTTCGCAGGTTGCTGAGTCAAATCGGCCGTATGCAACACGGCGTGCTTGCCTGATGTTGGTGTATCGTTTGTGCAGGCGGCAATATACCCGCGATTTTTCGGGAGCGGGCGCCGGGTTATACGGCGGCCGCTGGAATCCCGAGGGTGTGCGGTTGCTCTACACAGCAGGCAGCATTTCACTGGCATGCCTTGAATACCTGGCGCACAATTTTCATGTGCTTGGGGGTCAGGATATTTGTCTGGCGAAAATCAGGATACCCGGTTCATCCGTAAAAGAACTAGCCGTAAGCGAGTTGCCTGCAGGATGGAATGAAAAAAACTACATACCCGCCGCTACGCAAAAAACAGGCGCCGACTTTGTGCGCAATGCCCGGCATTATGCGTTGAAAGTGCCATCGGTCATTGTGCCTGACGAGCATAATTTTTTGCTCAACCCGCTTCACCCTCTTCATTCCCAAACGGTTATCGAAGCCATATTAGATCCTTTTGTTTTGGATAGCCGGTTACTGGGCGCCTAAGCCCATCCTATGCTTTCACTCCTAAATCACCCCATCATTTGAGCGGGATTTGAATAGTTATCAGCGTCCCCGCGGGCTGGCGTGGGTCAACTTGGATATGGCCTCCGAGCACGGCGGCCCGCTGCATGATATTTTTCAGACCGTTTCCCCTTTTTCCGTTGTGAATGCTTATGCCGATGCCATTATCTTCTACTTCGACAGTCAGCAGATTTTTTGCAGTTTCGAAGCGGATCGAAGCGTCGGAAGCCCGGGCATGTTTCAGGATATTGGTACAGAGTTCTGAGATAATGCTGTATAACGCATGGGCGTATTCGTTGTCAAACGGGGGTAAGGGGCCGGAAAACGAGAGTTCAAACCGGGTTTTGCCCGTTTCGTTCAGGTTGGTCGTCATGAGTTTCAGGGCCTCCCCGAGCCCGTTCTCGCGGACTACCCTCGAGGTCATGTTGTGAGAGAGCTCCCGGACTTCGTCATAGAGGTTGGTCAGCATGCTTTCCAGCCGCTTATAGCCGGGGTTTCCGGGGTCGCGGGGATTGGCCTGTTCCATCGATTGGAGATTCCACTTTATCGCGCTGAGCATGCTGCCCAAGTTGTCGTGAAGGTTGGCCGCGATACGGTCGCGCTCGCTCATCTGCCCTCTCAGAAGAGCCTGGTTGATCTCACGGTTCTTTATACGCAGCCTGTGGTTCGACCAGAGCACTGTGCCCAGAATAGTCAGAAGCAATACGGCGATACCGCCGAAAATAAGGTTCCGGTTTTTCAGGTTCTCGTTTTTCAGCGTCGCGATCCTTAATTTATTCTGTTCGGTTTCATATTTGACGCTGAGGTCGAGGTAAGCCTTGTCCTGCTCGCCATGTATGATCTGGCTTTTAGCGGCGTTGAGCTCTTCGAGGAAGTATAAAGCCGAGTCGGGACGGTTGCTCTTCTTGCTGGCGAGATAGCTTACCTCCAGGAGCTCTGCAGTAATTTTAACTGCGTCGGCGCTCAGCACTCCGTTTACCCATAAAGCGATAGCTTCCCGCCCTTTACGCGAATAATCCAGCGCCTTGTCGAATTGCTCTTTCTTCAGCGCGAAGGCAGCCATTTTCCGGCAGATATCGCTCTCGGTGCGAAGGATTGTATTTCTTTTATCGACGGAGTATTTCCGGGCCATCAGGAGACTGCTGTCAAACTGGGCCCTGGCTTTTTCTCCGTCCCCCAGCAATAAATACGCAGCGCCTAAAGACCGGTGGAAGGCAAACCAGATGGATCGTCCATGCCCGGTTTCCCTGATCAGTTGAACCCCTTTTTGCGAGATCTCAAATGCCTTACGGGGCATTTTCTCCTTTTCGAGATAGTAAGAATTCAGGTAAGTGTATGCCCGGATCTGCGCCGTAATGTCTTTCCCCTTTTCGGCCAGGGCAAGCGCTTTCTCATAGTACATAAGCGGATCGATAGGGCTCCGGGTGCTGATATGCATAAAAATATCCATAGATCCTATCCGCAGATTGGCAAAGGCGGCTTCGCCATAGCAACCTCTCTTTTCCAACCCTTCGGCGGCGTTGCTGAGCAGTTTCATACCTTCGGCGTGCTCACCACTTAATGCAAGATGGTTTCCCAGCCACACGTCGTAAAGAAACATCCCTCTCTCGTTTCGGGTCTGTTGGGCGTAGTGCTTCAATGAATCGATATAGCTGTATTGGCTTTGTCCGTGATCGTAAGGGGCGAGGTGGTTGAGAGTGGACATCAGCATGCTATCGCGTACTGCCGACGGCGCGAGATTCTTCAGGCGACGAAACTCTGTTTCAAGGCTGTCTTTAGGGTAGATCTGCCCCGGGAGGGTAAATGTATAAAGCAAAGACAGGAGCAGAAAACAGGCGCTACGCATAGGGAAATGAACTATTCAAAAACGTCGGGGTTTAAACTACGCCGTTTTTAACTGCCCAGGCCGCAAGCCCGGCCGAATTTTTTACCCCCAGCTTTTTGACAAGCTTACTGCGGTATGATTCGACCGTATTGACCGAGAGGCAGATTTTATCGGCGATTTCTTCGGTGGTAAACCCCTGTGCGATCAATCCCGCTACTTCCAGCTCGCGGGTCGACAACCCGTCAGCCCATTGTGTATGATTATGATCGCCGGAGTTACCTGCATCCGCCAGGCTTTTTACGACGTGTTCGCTGAAGTATTTCCGCCCGGCGGCAACGGTGAGGATAGCGTCGTGCAGCTCGGTAATATTCGAGCGTTTGGTAATATAGCCGCTGCAGCCGGCTGTCAGGGCAGTACGGACGGTAGCTGCATCTTCAAGAAAGGAGAGGAACAGGATTTTGATTCCCGGCAGTTTTCTTCGTATTGCAATAGACGCTGCGATACCGTCCTGGTGATGCATTTGTATATCCATGATGACCACTTCTACCGGGTTGTTTTCGAGGAAATCCACCGCTTCCAGAGAATCGGTCAATGATCCTTTGACCTCCAGGTCGCCGAAGTCCGACAGGGCTGCGGCCAGGCTTTCCGCAACCATAGAGTGGTCATCGATGATAAGTATGGGAGTAGGGTGTGACATTTTGTAGTTTCGAAAGAGGTAAATCGTGTAATGGCTACAGCGCTATTGGTAAAGGTATAAATGTTCAGCCTATTTGCACCCAATTGGGTGTAATTTTTATGGTGGGGGCTTTACTCCTTTGCGCTATGGAAAAGGAGCGGGAAAGTAAGGATCTCAGGATTAAAGCGATAGCAGCCAGGCTTAAGGAAATACGACTTCTTAAGGGATATACTTCATATGAGACGTTTGCCTTCGATCACGACCTTCCCCGCATGCAATACTGGCGTATGGAAAAAGGGGTTAATTTTACAATGGAATCGCTTTTGAAAATTTTGGATGCTCATGGTATAGGTCTTGAAGAGTTTTTCAAGGGATTGTAGCGTACTATATTTATAGCTCTCTTTCTTATGCCGGAATTTATAGCTGTCCTATACGATTTCCTATATTTGTTTGTGTTAAGAATAATTACCTGTAATCCTTGTACGCAACAAAGTTAGGCACACAGTCCGTTGTACTTCAATAGCCATTTGTAGCTATTTTTACTTGTCTGGTATGGCCGAATCGCTATCCTACCTGAGTTTTAAAGACTACCTGAGCAACCTGGCGACAGAATCGGGAGGACATACAGCTGACTATGGCCTCTATCTTCGTGAGATGGCTTTGCTGCAGCGTTTCTCGCAGTTTACTTCTTCGGTCGTGTTCCTGATCGATTACCACAGCATGAGCTTTCCTTTTATGGGCTCAAACGTCAAACAGGTTTTGGGGCATCCTCTCGACGCTTACAGGGAGGGAGGGCTGGAGTTTTCACTGCACAATAATATTGATTTCCGGTATCTTAACCAGGATATCTTTAACGACCGCGTGGCATTCATGCGTGAGCATCCGGACGCAGAACTGGAAAAAGTGCGGTTTTCAATGGGTTTCCGGTACAGGGATGACAAAGGGAAATTCCTGCATATCCTCCAGCGGCATACTATTACGGAAGTGATCGAAGGAGGCCACCCGGGAGGAATACTCGGGTTTTGCTGGGATACGACCGGACAGTCGCCCCGCGCCCGGATATTTCACCAGATAGAAGTATTTGAAGAAAACCGGCAGAACTGGAATACGGTGGTGCTGAAGGAATATTTTCCGGAGCTTGATGAAGACAAGCTCCTGAGCCGGCGTGAGCTCGAAATTCTGAAATGGGCAATGGACGGGCTGGCCAGTAAGCAGATTGCCGAACGGCTTTATATCAGTATCCATACCGTAAACGCACATCGCAAAAATATGCTTCGTAAGACCAACAGCAGGAATATGATGGAGGTGGCCCAATATGCCCGTCGGTACGACCTGATATAACCCGAAAGTTTTACCTCGCCACACTCCTGTGATTATGAGAATTAACGTTCTTTCCCTAATTTTACCGCTTTGCCGAGAAGCAGTTATTATTAACAGTAATAAGTTTACGTACGAATGGCAGTAATAGCATTCAGAGATGCGATCAGGGACGCAATGTCCGAAGAAATGCGCCGCGATGAGAATATCTTCCTGATGGGCGAAGAGGTGGCAGAATATAATGGAGCCTACAAGGCCAGCCAGGGAATGCTGGCGGAGTTCGGGCCTGAAAGAGTGATCGACACGCCGATAGCCGAACTGGGGTTTGCCGGAATA
The DNA here is from genome assembly GCA_964559125.1 of uncultured Cytophagales bacterium. GTDB lineage: Bacteria > Bacteroidota > Bacteroidia > Cytophagales > Spirosomataceae > Ravibacter. Next base: position 240,972 of record CAZLGW010000004.1, on the reverse strand, counting down.
GGCATCGGAGCTGCCGCAAACGGCCTTCGACCGATCATAGAGTTTATGACTTTTAACTTCTCATTGGTTGCGATCGACCAGATCATCAACGGAGCTGCCAAAATGCTGTCTATGTCAGGAGGCCAGTATTCTGTGCCTATCGTATTCCGCGGACCTACCGGGAACGCCGGTCAGTTGGGCGCGCAGCATTCCCAGAATTTCGAAAACTGGTTTGCCAATACGCCGGGTCTGAAAGTGGTCGTTCCTGCCAACCCGTATGATGCCAAAGGATTGCTGAAAAGCTCTATCCGGGATAATGATCCTGTCATTTTTATGGAATCGGAGGTTATGTACGGCGATAAAATGGAGGTTCCGGAGGAGGAGTACCTGCTCCCGCTCGGGAAAGCCGACATAAAAAAAGAAGGGAAAGATGTCACAATCGTTTCTTTCGGGAAAATGATCCCAAGGGTCGTCCTGCCGGCTATCCAGGAGCTGGAGAAGGAGGGTATCAGTGCTGAGCTTGTCGATCTGCGTACAGTACGTCCGATAGATTATGCGGCTGTGGTAGCGTCGGTCAGGAAAACAAACAGGCTTGTCGTGGTAGAGGAAGCCTGGCCCCTGGCGGCAATTTCTTCAGAGATTGCTTACCATGTACAGCGCTACGCTTTCGACTACCTCGATGCTCCCGTGATAAGAGTCAACAGCAGAGATGTGCCCCTTCCCTATGCCCCTACATTGATAGAAGAAATACTCCCGAATGTGAAGCGGACAGTAGAAGCCGTAAAAGCAGTGCTCTATAAATAAAGGAATATAACACATTTCAATAGGGAAGCAACCGGCTGTGCTGGTTGCTTTTTTAGCTTCCGGCGAAGAGGGGTAACGCGAGGCATGTAAAGAACGACTCCCCTCTCCTGGAAAGGAGAGGGGCCGGGGGTGTGGTAAAATTTAATACCTTTTTCTGATGAATCTGTTGAAGCTTTCAAGCGTCTTTGTAAGGAAATACGACAATCCGGTATTGAATAATATCTCCTGGGAAGTGAATGAAGGGGAGCAATGGGCGATAGTGGGAGGAAACGGGGCGGGGAAATCGGTGCTCCTGGAGACTTTGGCGGGACGGTTGATGCCCCGCAGCGGGAAGGTGGAGCGAAAGGCTTCGGTAGAACTTGTTGCAGCCGATTATTCTTTCAACCGGGTCGTCAGATCGGCAGCGCAGTACTATCAGCAGCGTTTCCAGTCGCAGGATGCAGAAATAGCCCCGTCGGTAAGGGCAGTGCTCACCAACCAGCTGAAACCGGTCGGTACGGTAAATGAGGCATCGGTAAAACTTACCCCGTCGGAAGTATCGGAAGCTGACCTGGAGGCGGTGGCATCGTTGTTGTCGCTTACGCATTTGCTGGATCATCCTTTTGTGACGCTGTCTAACGGAGAAACAAGGAGGATGCTCCTGGCTACCTCTCTTCTTAAAAAGACCGGTATACTGCTGTTTGACTATCCATTTACGGGCCTGGACGTATTTTCACGGCAGGTATTGAAGGAAGCGATGTCGTCTATGGCAAACGCCGGGAAAACGATTCTCCTGGTTACCTCGCCGGAAGAAATTCCTGACTTTATCACTCACGTGCTTGAGCTAAAAGACGGAGCGGTGGTTTCGGCCCTGCCTTTGGCAGAATGGGAAAAAGAAGAGTCGCGATTTGAAACAAAAAGGGACAAGCCCGCAATCAATTTCGGATTGCTTAAACAGCTTGGAGAACCGTCGGGGAATGATTTTGATTACGCGTTCAGGCTTCGTAACATCCGAGTGGTCTATGACGGGAGGGCTGTCCTGGACGGAGTAAGCTGGGAAGTGAAAAAAGGGGAAAGATGGTCGCTTTCCGGACCTAACGGATCGGGTAAATCCACGCTGCTCAGTATCATTACCGCAGATCATCCGCAGCGTTTCGCCAATGATTTCGAGATATTCGGACGACCAAAGAGAGGGAAAGGGCTTTCTATGTGGGATATCAAGCAGCGGATAGGCCACGTTTCACCGGAGTTGCACCTTTATTTTCCCGCCGACACCAGCGTCTACAAAACCATAGGATCAGGATTTTTCGATGCTACCGGCGTCTACTTCAGGAAAATCAACCCTACCCAGGACGAACGCATTCGGCTGGTTGCCAGTATCCTGAAAATAGAGGACCTGCTGGGTAAAATCTTCAGGAATATCTCCAGGGGAGAACAGCGGCTGGTTTTACTGGCAAGGGCGCTCGTAAAAAATCCGCCGTTGCTGATCCTGGATGAGCCTTGCCAGGGGCTGGATCTTGCAACTACCGAATATTTCAGACAGACCGTCGACGCGATATGCACCATGTCATCTCATACGCTGATCTACGTGTCTCACTACCCAAATGAAATCCCTTCCTGCGTAAACAGGAGCCTGTCTTTGAAAGACGGCAGGACGGAACAGATTATTTAACAACAATTCAACGTTAAGTAAGTTAAGAGCGTAACTATATGGGGTCATTGAGCAAATTTTTAACTTTGTCGGGAGCTCGCAGTTTTTGTTGAGCCTGTTTGCAAAAACATAGTGCAATATTTCTCCCTGAGGAAGCCCCCATTACCAAAGGAGGATTACTAGGTTATTAATAATGGCAAGGTGAATTGTAGAATCAGTTTTTACTGGAGGGAGTGCGGTTTTTTTCTGCTGACGTTCTGGTTTTTTGCCCAACCGGTATTGGCTCAGGACAGGGCCGAAATCAGGTTTGCTGATACGGGAAATGCCGGGAAGCGGCTTTGCTGGGATTCGGAGAGAGATGCTACGACTCTTACTGTATCGGTAATTGCCAGCCCGGGAGGATGTGGTGCAGGAAGATACCAGATCGCCTGGGGAGACGGTACGACAGTGGCCGTTACCGGTACGGGAGAACGTACCTATACCAAAACCTATAACCTTAACTCTTTCAGAAACAATTGTGCTTCCGGGCTCCTGGAATACAACATCATTATTTCCAGTACCGACGAGAATTGTATCGATATCAACATTGCCCGACTGAGTATCAACAAGATACCTATAGCAAGTCCTACCGTAGTAGCCGCCTGCGAAGACAAGGCCAGTACTTTCACGAATGGCTCCTGCGGACGTAACGGGCAGGGCCAGGCCCTGACGTGGCACTGGGAATTCAGCGATGGGAAATCTTTCCGGACACAGAATATAGGAGGTCAGAGGTTTGCAAATCCGAACCAGGAATATTGGGTAAGACTGAGCGTAAGCTCGGATATATGCGGAACAAGCTCAACCAGCGAGCCGGTGCATTTTAATCTGAAGAAGCTTCCTACCACTCATGCCGGGATCACCGGTTTTGACAGCGACATACTCTGCCTCGGAGAAGGCGGAGACAGTACATTATTACTGGATGCTTCGGGATCAGAGGTAACGACCCGGTTCCCCTGGATGATTTCCGGAGGAGCTTATTCGATACAAGACCTGGTCGAACCTGATTCGTCAGTGATAAGGGTCAAAATAGAAGAATCAGCCAATTATACGATTTCCTTTACGGCAGAAAATGAGTGCGGCAGCGCCCCGCAGACCTTTTCCCGCACCTTCGAGGCCCTGCCTTTTCCGACGCTCAACCTGATCCCCCAGGCAGATGGATGTGAAGAATTGAACTATCAGGTATTGGACGGGACCGTGGGCGCGCTCTATACGCTGAACGACGTTCCGATAGGACTGGATGAAGAAAGGACCCTGGTCGTCTCTGAAACGCCTTATATAGTGAAAGGAGAGATTTCAAATGCATGCGGAGTAAGGACAGAGGCAGATACATTTTATGTCCATTCAAAGGAACCCGTTGAAATACTTTCTCTGCCTTCCGATACGATATTATGCTTTGGAACACAGGTGATAGAGCTGAAAGTAAACCGCCCGGGCGGACAGTGGTCGACAGAAAGTATCCGGCAAATCGGCGGCAACACCGTATTTTTTCCGAACCAGGTAGGGGAATTTTTAGTAACCTACAATGTGGGAACGGGATTGTGTTTGTCTTCGTCTACTAAAAATGTAAAAGTGATTAATGAGCTTGCGACGGCAAGTATCGGGTTAGACGGACTAGATACCGGGTGCTCACCAACTTCCATTACTTTTTCCAACCGGTCTACAGGCCATGACCAGGGTTTTACGCTCTGGGATTTTGGCGATGGCAGCCCCGAAGTAGAAACCCGGCAGGATACCATATCCCATGTTTTCAGCGCGGTCGATGATGAGGAGATATACACAGTAACGATGAAGGTCCGGAATGCCTGCGGACTGGCTGAAAACAGGAGGAATATAAGAATATTGCCCAATACGATCAAGCCGCTGTTCGAACTGTCCCAGGAGCAGATCTGTCCCAATGCAGATATGGTTTTTACCGACGCGACGGTGCCGTCTCCTACCAGTTGGCTGTGGCATTTCGGCGACGGTAAGAGGTCTAATCTCCCTAACCCGGTGCACCAGTTTTCTGAGACTGGTACCTATCGTATTACGCTGGTAGCCGGCAACGAGTGTGCTACCGATTCGGTTACGCACGTAGTATCTGTAGTCGCGCCTCCCGAACCTTCATTTTCAGTCGTATCGGAACGGCTCTGCGAGGGGGAGGAAATTCAGTTTGCGAATCAGACCGATACCCGGTACAGTTTTTTATGGGAGTTCGGTGAAGCAGAAGCCGCCGATTCGCTGAATTTAGAGCCGGCCCATGTCTACTCTTCCGACGGTATTTACAATGTAAAGCTGACGATCTTTGACGGGAGTAAAGCCTGCGCCGCCTCCAAAGAATTGCCCATAACTGTGTTACCGATGCTGAGGGCGGATTTTTCAGTAATAGTGGATGAAGATGCGTGTGAACCGGCATTGGTGAAATTTGAAAATCATACCCAGGCTGCAGATACGTGGCAATGGGAATTTTCCGACGGCACCACCACCCGCACGTCTCATGTGAAAGAACCATTGATCCCCTTTACCAGGGGGAGTTATACATTTCACCTCACGGCGTCGAGAGAAGGAGCATGCCCATCGGAGGAAAGCAAGTCGGCCTATTTCGATTTTACGAGCTGCGTAGTTGAGATCCCTGAAGCGTTTACACCAAACGGCGACCTCCACGGAGACCGGTATACATTGTTCGGCAACGGGATAGATCGTATTATTTATATGCGCATACGCAACAGGTGGGGTGAGGTAGTATACGAGATGAAAGACGTGCCGGCCGGCAGCCAGTCTGTCGGCGAGTCGTGGGACGGAACCAAGGGGGGAAAGCCGTTGCCTGCTGATATGTATGTCTTTGAAGCAAAAGTCCGGTACAGAGACCAGAGTGAGTCGGATGTGGTCAGGGGAAACTTTTATCTGGTGAGGTGATATGGTGCAAAAGAGTTTATCCTGCCTTCTCGTATTCTGCCTGTTAGGAACTTTTGCACACGGACAGGCGCCTCAGTTCTCGCAATTCAATTCGGTGCCTGCCTATAATAACCCGGCGCTGGTGGGTGATGCTAAAGTTCCGAGGCTGGCAGTAAATTTTCGAAACCAGTGGGCCACCTTAGGTACGGCTTTTAATACCGGTGTTGTCGCATTTGATTCCTATAGCGAAAGACGGGATATCGGTTGGGGCGGGTATGCGATACAAGACCAGCGGGGCTCGATTCTCCAGAGCACCATGCTGGCAGGACAGTTGTCGAAGCTCACTTATATCAACAGCAACAGGCAATTACGCCTGATAGGAGGCGTTCAGGCTGCATGGGTATCTAACAGGTGGAATGCCGATAACCTGGTTTATGTTTCCGATCTTATGGGATTGCCTGACCCTATAGCGCAGAACTCTCTTTCTGAAAACCGTCTTTCGTTTTCCCTTGGGAGCGTGCTGGAATTCTCACCGCTGGATAGCGACCTGGCTTCCTGGTGGCTGGGAGCCGCCTGGCATCATGTAGCGGTAGATACCGATAAGTGGATGGGGCAGCGTTTCGGTGTGCAGGGAGGATTGAGACTTCCTTTTGACTCACCTGGTATATTCGGTAATAATCTCGGTCATGACCTCGACAGGGAAACCGCACTGAACCTTGGTTTTCACGCCAGGAAGCAGGGGAACCTGTACCAGATGGAACTGGGAGGCAATATGGTCTATACGCCGCTGATCGTAGGATTGTGGTACAGGGGGCTTGTTACAGGTAGCCGCAGAGATGCCGTCGTGCCGACTCTGGGTTTTATCAGCGCTAACGTCATGTTCCAGGTGAGCTATGATATCCCGGTGTCGAGCCTCGGTCTGAATACGGGAGCGCTGGAGCTGACTTTATGGTATGGTTTCAACGACCTGGTATCGTTCAGGGGGAACAGCAGGAACGTCCGGAATTTTCTTAAGTTCTGAAAACTCCGGGCTCACGGCTATTTGGAAAGGTGATAGAGCTCATACCAGTCCTCGTATGCCAGGTCGATGGCCGTAGCGCTGGCGGCATTCCTGATCCTGCTTTCGAGCGTAGATCCTATAATAGGCAAAGTACCTAAGCGGATAAGCCAGGCTACTGCGATCTGTTCGAGGTTGGCATTGTACTTAGCACCGATTTCGATGAGCTTTTCCCGTATCACTACGGCCCTTTCATCGGTACCCTCCTTAATCCTTCCGCCGGCCAGAGGCGACCATGCGAGGGGTTTGCTGAAGCTCTGCTTGATAAAATCGATCCTGCCGTCGCTTATCGCGGAGGTATTCATCAGGTTCAGCTCAATATGATTGGTAACGATGGGCTTCCTGAGGTAGGAAGCAAGCAGCTGATGCTGGAAGACCGAAAAATTGGCGACCCCGATGTGCAGCGCCTTTCCCGAATTGACTATTTCAGCCAGAGCCATAGCGGTTTCTTCCGGATCTGCCAGGAGATCGCTGTGATGCAGCAAGACAATATCCAGGTAGTCGGTTTTCAGCCGTTTCAGCGACTCTTCGATGCTTTTATGAATATTCTTTCTCGACGTATCGTAAATGTGGAATTTCCCGTTGGAAGACTTCCGGATACCACACTTGCTGAAAAGGACCAGGTCCTCCCTTCTGAGAGCGTTGTCCCGGATAACCTTTCCAAAGCATTCTTCAATAGTCGAATCGCCGTATAAATCGGCGTGATCGAAAGTATTTATCCCCAGATCAAGACACAGACGAACTGTTTTGTCGATTTTTCTGATCGTTTCGCTCCCCTCGTCCTGCCATCTCCAGAAGCCGTAAATAGCTTCCGAAACTTTTGGTCCTGAATCGCTTAGACTGACTTTCTTCATGGATGAATCGCGCAATGGTTTTAATGGCTGCAAAATACCCTATTTTATCAATGGGAAACAAATACTAAGGGAATATGACCTTTTCCGTTACGATTCTGCCCGGACTTATCAGTCGGGCGATATAGATACCGGGGGGAATATTCCCTGCGTCGAGCGCGATCTTTCCGTGCCTGGACTCCAGCGCGAATTTTTGGATAGTTTGCCCCGAAAGGCTGATGAGCTCAAGCCGGTCGAAAGGGTCGGTAAGCCTTATATTGATTTTACCCTGATCGATAATATTGGGAAGGATATAATGTGTGATAGGAGACCTGCGTTGATTTCCGGCAGCAGTCGTGGAGAACGAGACTATCGTGGAAAACTGGAAAGTACCGTCGAGGTCCCACGCTTTGATCCTGTAGTAGTATAGCTCTCCGGGCCTGATAAATTTATCGGTAAAAGAATAATCCCCGGTTTCCCGGTCTCCCTCTTTCCTGGAAACGCTGCCCAGGGGCGAAAACGAAACAGCATCGCTGCTGCGCAGGATTTCGTAATGTGAAAAATCCCCGCTTTCCGTAACTGTCCACCGGAGGAGGGCGTCATTATTTTCTCCCGGGGTTACCTTGAAGTTTGTAAATCTTACCGGCATAGGAACCGGAGGAGTTATGCGATATAATGTGTTTGTTTCCCTGCCTACGGCATATAGCTCCCCGTTTTCACTTTCTCCAAAATCGGCGATATTTGTTACTCCCTCGTTTATATCGTTGAAGGCGAAGCTGTTCCCTGTTTTTAAAATCATGTGGATTTTTTGGCCGTAATAGTCGGTTCCGATATAGTAACCGTAAAGTTCAGGGAAGGCGCTTCCCCGGTAAACGACTCCGCCGATGACCGATCTCGAGGTTGGGGTGATCGTATAGTCTTTTACCGGGAACACGTAGTTGCCATCGAGGTCACAGCCCGGTATATTACGAAAAGTGTTGCCTTCATAGCAGCGCCACCCGAAATTAGCCCTTTTCAGATCGCTGAAAGCAATAGAATTGATTTCTTCTTTGGTTCCCTGGCCTACATCTCCTATCCATACATCATTGTTCAGCCTGTCGAAGCTCCAGCGAAACGGGTTTCTCAGCCCGTAAGCATATACCAGGCTATTGGGAAACGGGTTATCTGCAGGAATGAGATCGGCTTTGTTTACATCCAGGCGGAGCAGTTTCCCGAGGTAACTACCGGTGGTCTGGGCGTTATTTGATGGATCCCCACCGCTGCCCCCGTCTCCTATAGAAGCATAGAGGAAGCCCCCAGGGCCGAAGTGCATTTCTCCTCCGTTGTGGTTTGCATAGGTAGGGTGGGGAATGGTGAGAAGAACTAGCTTTGTATCCATATCGGCCCGGTAAGGATCGTCGCCTGTTTCGTATCTGGCGATTTCAAGATCTCCTACGGAATTTGTATAGAAGACATAGAATCTTTTGTTGGTGGCATAATCGGGATCAAAAGCCATGCTGAGCAGCCCCTCCTCGCCTGTTTTCCGAATATCCGTGATATCGAAAAAGATGCCCTTGTCTGTAAAATTGTCATCATCGACTCTGTCCAGCACGTTGATCTTACCCCTCTGCTGTACGATAAACAGCCGGTGGGTGCCGTCACCTGCATTGACCACCTGGAGAGGCTGGCTAAGCCCGGTCGACAGGACCGGCCTGGCGGCGACTTCAGGAAAAGATTGTGCCACGCACAGGTATGCAGATCCCTGGAAAGCGCAAAAGAAAACGGTAAATTGAAGAAATGCCTTTGAAAATGAGTGGTGTAAGGTTTTCATAATAGTGTTGAGTTTTAAGTTTGAGAAAGTGTGTATATGACGAGCAAGCATGGTGGCTGGTTCGCATTAGTGGTGTATAGAGCTATTATAAATATTCCTCCTGTTTTAACCAAATTTCAGTATCTTACATTTAAAAAAAGAAGTTTTCGATGTAGTCGTCAAAGGCTGATAACCCCGGGATTGTAAATACAAATGAGGTCTGATGAAAATACAATAGAGGAGCTGTGCCACCAGCTGAAGGTAAAAAGAGAGGAGGTTCGTTTCGGCGGGGGCCTGGAGAAGCTGGCAGCCCAGCATAAAAAGGGAAAACTCACGGCAAGGGAGAGAGTTGCTTATCTTCTCGACGATCAGGAAAATTTTCTGGAAATAGGAGAGTTTGCCGGCGATGCTATGTACCCGGAAGAAGGAGGGTGTGTTTCGGGTGGAGTCGTTTCGGGGCTGGGGTACGTGTCAGGGAGGCTTTGTATGATCGTGGCCAACGATGCTTCCGTAAAGGGAGGCGCGTGGTTTCCTATTACAGCGAAGAAGAATTTGCGTGCTCAGGAAATTGCTATGGAAAACCGTATCCCCGTGATTTATCTTGTCGACAGCGCCGGAATTTATCTGCCGTTACAAGCCGATACCTTCGCAGACAAAGAACATTTCGGAAGGATATTCAGGAACAACGCCAGGATGACGTCCATGGGCATTTTCCAGATCTCCGCAGTTATGGGGAGCTGTGTGGCCGGTGGCGCCTACCTGCCTGCGATGTCGGACGAAGCGCTTATGGTCGAAGGAACAGGGTCCCTTTTCCTGGCAGGACCATACCTGGTCAGATCGTCTATCGGAGAGGAAGCAGACCAGGAACTGCTCGGCGGCGCCAGGATGCATAGTGAAATCTCGGGAGTGATAGACAACCGCTATCCCGACGACAAATCCTGCCTGGAAGCAGTGAAGAAAAGAATCTCTACTCTTGCAAGGCCGGCAAGCGCAGGGTTTGACCGGGCTGAGCCCCGCTCTCCTGCTTTTCCTCCCGAAACCCTTTTCGAACTGTTTCCGTCCGACCGCCTCAAGCCATATGACACTTTCTCGCTGCTGGAATGCATAGTAGATGAAGGCGCACTGGATGAATACAAGCCCGAGTACGGGAAATCGCTTGTCTGTGCATATGCAAGAATAGACGGCTGGAGCGTAGGGATCGTGGCTAACCAGAGAAAGATAGTGAAGTCGGGAAAAGGAGAGATGCAGATGGGTGGCGTTATTTATTCCGACGCCGCCGACAAGGCAGCCCGTTTTATCATGAATTGCAACCAGAAAAAAATACCCCTGGTTTTCTTCCAGGATGTTACCGGTTTTATGGTAGGCAGCAGGAGCGAGCAGGGAGGCATCATCAAAGATGGTGCAAAAATGGTAAATGCAGTGGCAAATTCCGTCGTGCCTAAGTTTACCATCATTATCGGGAATTCATACGGTGCGGGCAACTACGCTATGTGTGGAAAAGCTTATGACCCCCGGCTGATCTACGCCTGGCCTACTGCCCGGATCGCTGTTATGAGCGGAGCCACAGCAGCAAAGACCCTGGTGCAGATACAGGCAGCTACCCGGAAAGCCAGGGGAGAGGAACTGTCGGGGGAGGAAGAAGACGCGCTCTTGCAGGGTATTTCTGATCGTTATAATGCCCAGTTGTCGCCGTATTATGCGGCGGCAAGGTTATGGGTTGACGGCATTATAGACCCGGCAGAGACCAGGAAGGTGATTTCTACAGGTATTGATGCTGCCAATCATGCACCTCTTGAAAATGCATTTAATGTCGGAGTTATACAGGTTTAGCCTTTTTATGTGCATATTCGAAAACCCTTTAATTCTTACCGAACTCAGAGTTTTATGATCAGGAAAACGTTGTTGTTGCTGGTTCAGCTTGTATGGCTTCCCGTTTACGGGCAGCAGACCATACCCTGGAAAGGCTTCGAAAAAGTTCGTTTCGATTTTCAGGGCCGGGAAGCCTGGTATATCAGGCCCGCGATTGCGCTCGAAGGAAAGCCCTGGGTCTGGCGTGCGCATTTTCCTGACTGGCATACCGATATGGACAGTGTCCTGGTTTCCAGAGGGTTTCATGTAGCTTATGTAAATACCAATAACCTGTTCGGGCACCCGTCGGCCTTAAATGTCTGGGATGATTTCTATGACTACCTGACCTCGGAAAAAGGGTTTTCAAAAAAAGTAGCACTTGAGGCGGTCAGCCGCGGAGGCCTTTATGCTTACGGGTGGGCGAAACGTAACCCTGAAAAAGTAAGCTGTATTTATGCCGAAGCGCCTGTTTGCGATCCGCGGAGCTGGCCGGGAGGAAAGGGAACAGGCAAGGGGACTCCGAAGGAGTGGCAGCGGTGGCTTGAGCTATTTGGAATGGATGAGGAGTCGGCCCGGAATTTCAGCGATATCCCGCTCAATGAGCTCGAAGGGCTGGCGTCGTTTAAAGTCCCGGTCCTCCATGTCATCGGGCCCCGCGACAAAGTGGTGCCTAACGAGGAGAATACCTTTCCTCTGATCCGGAATTATATGAAGGCGGGCGGGCCGGCCACCGTTTATACCTTGTCCAGGAGCGAGCAAAAAAACGACGGCCACCATTTTACAATAGAACACCCCGAAGTTTTTGCAAATTTTATCCAGCAAAACAGCTACCCGGTCAAACCGGTGCTGTCGAGCGCAGGCTATATCCGGGTAAACGGCGGATTAAGTAAGTCTCCTGATAAATTTAAAAACCGGAAAACCGGAACGGTTGCATTCCTGGGAGGATCAATCACGCACAATCCGGGCTGGCGGACAAAGACAATCCGGTATCTGCAAGAGCGTTTTCCCGAAACGAAATTTGACTTTATTTCTGCCGGGATCCCTTCTCTGGGTAGCACACCCCATGCCTTCCGGTTTGGCAGGGATGTTTTGAGCCACGGGGTTCCCGATCTGCTCTTTGTCGAAAGCGCCGTTAACGACCGGACAAACGGATTTAGCGAAAAGGCGCAGATAAGAGCCCTTGAAGGAATCTGCAGGCAGGCCAGGACCGCCAACCCCGATATGGATATCGTATTGATGGCCTTTGCCGATCCTGACAAGAATGCAGACTGGGATGCCGGAAGAGAGCCTGTAGAGGTAAGCGTACACGAAAGGGTAGCCCGGCATTACGGTTTACCCTTTATCAACCTGGCCAGGGAAGTGTATGATAAAATAAAAGCCGGGGAGTTTTCCTGGGAATATGATTTTAAGGATCTTCATCCCTCACCCTTTGGACAGGAGATTTATTTTGAGGCCATTAAATCGTTGCTCAGAGCTCCCGTGCAGCCTGCCGCACCAGGGACTTCTCCCAAGCTTATCGACGAATTTTCATACGTAAAAGCAAATTATGAAGAGATCGGCCGGGCAGAGAAGCTGAACGGCTTCAGGAATGTCAGCGAATGGAAGCCTTCCGATCAGAAGCCTACCCGCAAGGGGTTTGTTGATGTGCCGGTGCTGGTTGGCGAGAAAGAAGGCGCCTCGTTCGAGTTTCCGTTTGAAGGGCGCGCGGTAGGCATTGCAGTGGTATCGGGACCCGATGCCGGCGTGATCAGCTATAGCATCGACGGGAAAAAACCAAGACAGCTCGATCTGCAGACCCAATGGAGCAGTCAGCTGCACCTGCCGTGGTATCTTATGCTCGACGATGAGCTGAAACCTGGAAAGCACAGGCTTAAAGTAACCCTGCTGCCGGGCAAAAAAACCGCTGAGGTGGGGAGCGCCTGCCGGGTTGTCTATTTCCTGGTAGCAGACTAATCGTTTTTACCGGTCCTGATCAGCGCATCGGCGACGACGAGATCTTCCGGTGTGGTAATCTTGATATTCCGGTAGTCGCCTTCGATGAGATGTACAGGGTAGCCGGTATCTTCCATGACGCTCGCACAGTCTGTATAGGAAGGTTTATAGGGTCTTTCAAAAGCGCTTTTCATCCAAGAGACCCTGAAAGCCTGGGGCGTCTGGACGAGCCTGAACTGCTTACGGTCGGCCGGGCTGGAAGAACCATCCGGTGCCAGCTTCCGTATGCTGTCTTTGAGACTTACAGCCGTCACTGCTGCGCCGAACCGGGAAGCGGCATCGTAGCAGCGGTTGATGAGAGCAGGCGTTACCAGGGGGCGTACACCATCGTGAACGGCTACAAGAGCGTCATTTTCCTGGATGGCATCGAGTCCGTTTTTCACTGAATGAAAGCGGGTTTCTCCACCTTCTACTATCAGGGGGGCAACAGCTAAACCCTTTTCTGAAGTAATATCATGCCAGGTTCGGATCTGGGAGGCCGGCAATACAAGGATGATTTCGATATTCCCTGCAGACGAGAATGCTTCCAGTGTATGAAGCAGCACGGGTTTTCCGCAAAGCGGAAGAAACTGCTTCGGGATTTCGCTTTTCATCCGGGATCCGCTGCCGCCCGCCACTATGATTGCGTATCGTTTCATTTGAATAAAACTTAACAAAAAAGTCCGGGAATATACCCGGACAAAATTTTTAATACCAAGACTTTCAAAGATATTTTGGTCTGAACTGCTAGAGAATAAGCATGACGTCTCCATAGGTAAAAAACCGGTACTTATCCTTCAGACCCGTTTCGTAGGCTTTCATAATAAGATCATAGCCACCGAAAGCACAGGCGTTCATAAGAAGGATAGACTCAGGCAAATGAAAATTGGTAAGCAGGGCCGTCCCGATCTTGAAATCATACGGCGGGAAAATAAAGCGGTCAGTCCACCCTTCTACCGGTTTGACGTGGCCGCTGGCAGAAACCGAAGATTCGATAGCTTTCAGCGAGGTGGTTCCGATTGCGCAAACTTTCCTGCCGGCATCAAGCCCTGTATTGATAATCTTTGCCGTTTTTTCTGTTATAGCGAAATTTTCAGAGTCTGTCTTATGCTTGGTCAGGTCTTCCACGTCTACGTTGCGGAAAGTACCCAGCCCGACATGCAGAGTTATAGGGGCAAAGTTGACTCCTTTCAGCTCTAGTCTTTTGGAAATCACTTTGGTAAAGTGCATTCCGGCCATCGGGGCTGCAACGGCGCCCAGCTTATCCGCGAAAATCGTCTGGAAGAGCTCACGATCTTCGGCAACGACGGCACGGCGCGAAATAATCTCAGGGGGCAGGGGAGTTTCGCCGAGTTCATTGACCATATTCATAAAGTCATCGTACGTCCCGTCGTACAGGAAACGGATCGTCCGTCCGCGGGAAGTGGTATTGTCGATAACCTCTGCAACGAGTTCGCTGTCTCCGAAATACAGCTTATTCCCGACCCGGATCTTGCGTGCCGGATCTACCAGAACATCCCACAGGCGCATTTCCCTGTTGAGTTCCCGGAGAAGGAATACTTCAATTTTGGCGCCGGTTTTTTCTTTCTGCCCATACAACCGGGCAGGAAAAACTTTGGTGTCATTGACTACCATTACATCCCCGTCTTCGAAATATTCGATTATATCGGAGAAAGACTTATGTTCGATAGCGCCGGATTTACGGTGAACTACCATCATCCGTGCTTCTCCGCGCTCTTTCGGGTGAAGCGCAATTAAACTCTGGGGTAGATCAAATTTGAATTCCGATAATTTCATATATGTGGAGCGACGGGACCCTTCACAGCGCTGCCCTGGTGTAGACTTATGAGGGGTTTAAAATGAATTTTCACAAAAAAATAAGACCGCAAAATTAGTTTATTTTTTGGTTATCCGTGTATAAGAGGGACTTTTTTTTGACGTTACGGACAAGTACTTTTTTAAAGGGACTGAAGGCTGTGGAGTTTGTAAATAACCGTAGTCCGGGCCAAATAGGAATAATCGCACATTGCCGGAGATGTATTGCTGTAGAGGGTTTGCTGGTTTAAGATAAATAATTTGTTAAATTTGCTGGCGATCAGGAGGTTTGACCCTCTATTTTTCCTACGTAACAGTATACAAAGAAAAAGTGGATATTTTTGAGAAACTGCGTAATAACTGGGGCGCAATCGGAGCTTCGGTTCAGTTAGTGGATGGTCATCACTATTTTTCATTTCCAAAGCTTGAAGGGGAGTTGGGGCCCAAAATGCGGTTTAAGGGCCGGGAGGTTCTGAACTGGAGCCTGAATAATTACCTCGGATTAGCCAATCACCCGGAAGTTCGTAAGGCGGATGCCGAAGCTGCTGCCGAGTGGGGGCTGGCCTATCCTATGGGAGCCAGAATGATGTCGGGCAATTCGGATCTTCATGAGCTCTTTGAGAGAGAACTCGCCGAATTTGTCGGTAAGAAGGATGCTTTTCTTCTGAACTACGGGTACCAGGGGGTGGTTTCGATTATAGAAAGCCTCGTCGACTACCGGGATGTCATTGTTTATGATGCCGAATCGCACGCGTGTATCATAGATGGTATCAGGCTGCATAAGGCTAAGATGGGGACTTATTACAAGTTCAACCATAATGATATGGACAGCCTGGAGAGAAATCTTGTAAGAGCGACCAGGCTCGCGGAGGAAAAGGGAGGGGGTGTATTGGTGATCACCGAGGGAGTATTCGGGATGTCGGGCAAGGTAGGGGATCTCAGATCGATCGTTGCTTTGAAAGAAAAGTATCCGTTCAGGTTATTTGTAGACGATGCCCACGGGTTTGGAACGATGGGTCCCAACGGGGGAGGGGTCGGAGAGATGCTGGGAGTTCAGGATGGTATCGACCTTTATTTCTCTACTTTTGCCAAATCAATGGCAGCGATAGGGGCTTTTGTAGCGAGCAACGACCCCGAGATCGTTATGTATCTGAAGTATAACATGCGTTCGCAAACCTATGCGAAGGCTTTGCCGATGCCCTACGTAGTGGCCGGCAGAAGGAGACTGCAGTTAATCAAGGAACATCCCGAACTCAGGGAAAGATTATGGGAGAATGTGAGAGCGCTTCAGGGCGGGCTCATCGCCCGCGGCTTCGATATCGGAGAAACAGAATCACCGGTGACCCCCGTATTTCTCCAGAGTGAAGGAGGGGTGCCCGAGGTGACGAGGATGGTACGGGACCTTAGAGAAAACCTGGGTGTGTTTTGTTCGATCGTCGTGTATCCGGTGGTGCCGAAAGGCCAGATCATGTTGAGACTGATCCCTACTGCGGCTCACAGTCTTGAAGATGTCACTTATACACTGGAGGCTTTCAGCTTGCTGGCCGAAAAGCTTGCCAACAGGGAATATCGCTCTGAGACAGTAAAGCAGGAAGCGTAACCTGCCGGATTTAAAAAAGCCCTTAGGGCTTTTTTTTGAGGTATCGGGTATCAGTGCCGGTAAAGAGAAAAGCTACAATATGCTTATTATCAGCGCATTGCACTTTTTGATAAAAAAAACATGGATTATTTAGTGTGTTTTTTTGATAATTTCAATTGGTCAATACGTTTAAATTGCTAAATTTCGACAAAAACGCCCTTTTTAGGGAAACAAGCCATTTTTTTCAACTAAACAACCATTAATAATCATGGCAAGATTTGATGAAGTAAAAAATCTAGTTTTGTCTCTAGAAGGAGATTTTGACAAGTTCTATAATAAGAACAATCAGGCTGCAGGTACACGCGTTCGTAAAGGACTTCAAGACCTGAAAAACCTGGCACAGGAAATTCGTACAGAGATTCAGAATAAGAAGAACGAAGGTTAGTAAAGTTCTCCCGCAAAGAAATAATAAGTGCGCATTTGACAGCCCGATGGCTCCGAATGCGCATTTTATTTTACAGGCAGCACGCCTTTCCTCAGAATTTTTCAGTATTCATCAGAGTTGCTACGCCTACCGTGCAGCGTTTCCCGGTTTCCTTGTTTTTTATTTCCCCTTTTATCCGGGCAATATGTTTGACAGGATCGATCGTTTCAATTGTGAAGACTGCTTCATAATCGGTGTCAACGAACATAGGGCGCTGAAATTCAAGCGTCTGACTTAAATACACAGACCCGAAACCCGGGTAGATCGTACCCAGCACTTTGGTAAAAATACTGGCGCCCAGCATACCGTGTATAATAGGCCTTTTAAAGGGAGTACCGGAAGCGAAAACCGGATCCAGGTGTAAAGGATTGTTGTCGCCTGTAACGGCGGCAAAGCTCTCTACATCGCTTTGAGAAAACCGGAAGCTGTGAGAAAACGAAGCGCCTGCTTCTGCTTTGATGTCCATTATGCCATTGTTATTCTATTCCACCCATCCACTTTTTGATAGGCTTGTAAAAAATTAATAGTAAAAATGCCAGTCCGCCTGTAACCAGGAACACCTGGTTGAACAGATGCGGCATCTGCGCAATATTTTCCTCGTCAAAATTACTGGCAAACAGCCCTGAAATCAAATTCCCCAGGGAAGCGGCCACAAACCATATCCCCATCAGCTGGCTCACATACCGTTTGGGAGCAAGCTTTGTAAATGAGCTGAGCCCGACAGGACTTAGGCAAAGCTCTCCTATTGTATGGACAAGATAGGTAACGGCCAGGAATGCAGGCGATACCAGCGATCCGCCTATTGCTTCTTCTGCTGCAAACCGCATGATAAAGAAACCTGATGCAAGGAGCAATAAACCGAAAGCAAATTTGACCGGGATGGGCGGATTGATGTTACGCTGGGCAAGGTAAATCCAAAGGGCTGCTACAACAGGGGCGAGTGTTACGATAAAAAGCGGGTTGAAATTCTGAAACCAGCTTGATGGGAATTCAAAATTCCCGATCGTACGGAACGTGTGGCGTTCTGCAAAGATCTGGAAGGTCGTTCCCGCCTGCTCGAATCCCGACCAGAACAGCGCTGCCGCGAAGAAGAAGATGATAAGGACGCCTACTCTTTTCTTTTCTACCGGAGAAAGTCCGCCTGCAAGCAGGATATAGAAGAAATAAATGAGCGCTACCGAAACGATGATGACCCCCATGGCCTGTGCAAGTCCCTGGGCGGAGGTGACATCGATGTAGCCCGTAAGCTGAAGGACGGAAAGGAATACGACCAACAAGGCAACCAGGCCATATCCGAGCATCTTTTCCTTGCTGTTAGCGGAGTCTGCGGCAGTATCCCTTACCTTTTTAGCCGGAGGCATTCCTAATCCGCGCAGGTATTTATCGCCGGCGAATTTAAACACCAGCAGGCCGAAAAGCATACCCACGGCTGCGGCCCCGAAGCCATAGTGCCAGTTTACCTTCTGACCCAGGTAACCTACAATGAGCATGCCAAGGAATGAGCCCAGGTTGATACCGATGTAAAAGATAGAAAATGCCGCATCTCTGCGCGCGCCTCCCTCGGGATATAGTTCCCCCACGATTGAGCTGATATTCGGTTTTAATAAACCTGTACCCAGGGCAACCACGGCGAGCCCCATAAAGAACAACGCGTTGGTGCTGGGGATAGCCAGTATGATGTGGCCCATCATGATGACGATACCCCCATAGAAAATAGATTTCTTCTGTCCGAGGATATTATCAGCGATCCATCCCCCGGGGAGAGATAGCAGGTAGACTGAAGCCGTATATAACCCGTAAATGGCACTTCCTTCCGCGACGCTCAGCGCCAGTCCACCCCTCACCTGGTCGATCAGGTACATGAGCAGTATGGCACGCATGCCATAATAGCTGAAGCGCTCCCACATTTCAGCAAAGAAAAGTACATACAAGCCTTTTGGATGCTTTTGCGAAATAGTTGTGTCCATGTTGCAGGGGTATAGATTTTACAAAGGGTATTGTTTAGTTGATTAGGCGGGAAGATATTTTCTTCAATATAACTGCAATATAATATAAAAGTAAAACAGGATACCAAAGAAAAGGAGGCTGCCTATTCAGAAGACAGCCTCCGGGAAAGGGGGTGATAGTCCTGAAAGCCGTTAGGCTATTCGATGCGGATGGCCTGATGGTATCTTTCGCTGATATGCAGCTCGTTTTGCGTTTTGACATATACGCCCGCCCGTACTTCATAATCGCCGGCAGGGATATCGCCCGGGGGGGCATACTGGTAGTAAGGTAAAGCGCCTATTCCCCTGAATATGCCGGTATGTTGCGGCTCATACTCCTTACCGGTCGTAATATTCTTAAGAAAAAGCCTCACTTCCACATTTGTAGTGTTGCCGATGTCTTTAGGGTAACCAGCTATGTGCATGATCAATTCGTCATCGCGGCTGAAGCTTTTTGCCGGGTTAAAAAATGTTTGACCGGCGATCATCACATCGAAGCTGTTGGATAGTTTGGAAACAAGGCCAATGACCGGCTGAAACTCGTCTTTCCGGGCATAAACGAGGTAGACGCCCGTAAGGAGATTAGAATTTTGCACCGCTTCATCATTTACGTAGAGCGTGGCTTCATAGTTGCCTGTGGGTAAATCAGAGGGCAGTTGTGCTCCAACCCAAAGGTGGTTGATAGGGGAAAGATCAAATTGCCTTGCCGGCAGAAAATCATTTTTAAGTTCAAGCCTGTAAGTATTTTCGGATGTAAGGTTGTATCCGCTGTACCGGACAGTATTATCAGCATTTTCAAAAGCATTTGCCGATTGGAAATGTATAATAGGTCGCCCGTAGCGGAGTATAAGCGGATCTGGAATGACCGTCCTCCTGGTACCTCGTACGACGGTCAGTTCGTATTCTCCTGCGGGGAAAGATGCTGGGATCGACAGGGTGGCCAGGGCATCGGGAGTATCCCGGGAGAAAGAAAGTGCGGTTGAGGTAGTTTCGCCCGTAGCCTTATTACGGATGAACAGCTCGTCCCAGTAAATCATGTCGCCAGCCGTTCCCCAGTTAGAAACCGGTATCGAAAACATAACAGGATTTCCGTTTTGCAGTGTAAATTCGTAACTGCGACCTGTAACAGGTACTATAATAGGGCTGGTTGGGTTGACGATGACAGGAATACTGGTAGCGACGTTCCCTGAATTCATCACGGAAATCGTCCGGCTTTTCCCATTATAATCGACGAGATCTATCGAAGAAGAATTCCCGGCAAGGGAGAAACCTTCTACCAGCTGAAACTTAAGTTTTATCGGCGCATTTGCAGGATAGTCTTGCGGCAGGGTGATGACGATCCGGTCGCGATCTTCCCTGTCTAGCTTCGTAAAGCGAACGTTTTCTTTCGGGATCCCTTCCGCTTCTACACTCAATACCCCCATAGGCTTCTCCCAGGCGTGGAGGTACGGTTCGGGCTCAATCTTCTTTTTACATCCTGCTGCTAACAGTAATAGCAGGAAAAAGTAACCGTATCTCATAGCTATTTTTTTAAAAAAGGGATTGCAAAATCCCATCAATCAACAAGATATTAGACAGAAACAAGCTCAAATATAATTTTTTATTTTAGACAAAATGGATTTTACCGGGATTTCTCTACCGGAGGCGAATAAAAAAGAAAGCTCCGCAGCTCTATCGGATTAATAGTTAACTTTGAAGCTCCCGTTATAAGGCGGGGTCCCGGTCGTATGGAGCTAATTGCTTTCTATTTTTTTGCAGGTTTGGCTATTGTTTCCGCGCTTTTCATTCTTTTTACCCGGAACCTGATGTACGCGGCTTTCGGGCTGTTCCTGACTTTCATGAGCGTAGCGGCACTGTATGTTTTCGCAATGGCCGACTTTCTGGCGGTCAGCCAGATCATGATCTATGTAGGAGGAGTGCTGGTGCTGCTCGTGTTCGGGATCATGCTTACACAACAGCATAAGGCCGGCCAGAATACGCAGGCCAACTATGTAAAGGTCGAAAACGGCGGGATGCCGTTTCGGATCGCCGTTTCGGTTGTCCTTTTCCTGCTTTTGGTAAAAGTAATTGCGGATGCCGATTTTGAGCTGACGGGTAGTTACGTTGAGCAAAAATCTACACTGCAGCAACTCGGTATTCACCTTATGACTTCCCACTTGCTTCCGTTCGAGATTATTGCCATTCTGTTGCTGGCAGTATTGCTCGGAGCAGGTTATATGGCATTTAACAGGATTAAAAATTCAGGATCATGATCCCCGTCAGTCATTTTCTGATCGTAGCGGCAGCTCTTTTTTGCATCGGCCTGGCAGTAGCGCTGACCAAAAAGAATGCTATAGGGGTACTTCTGGGGCTTGAACTGATGTTAAATGCCGTCAATATAAACCTGGTAGCTTTCAGCAGGCACGATCCGGAGCTGATCCGCGGACAGCTGTTCGCGTTGTTTGTACTGGTGGTAGCGGTCTGCGAAATAGCAATAGCGCTGGCTGTTATCCTCAGGGTTTTCGATCACTACAAAACAATCGACCCCGATCGTATCGATAGCCTCAGAGGCTGATGAAATACAAAGTCTATCCTACACTGCTCAACCTGTATGCCCGTTTGGAGAAGGGACTCGCATCAGAGCAGGAGCTTCTCGACCGTATCAACAGGGTCCCGGTCCCGCAGACGGAAGCTCAGGCGAAGGGAGTATCTTTTGAAGACGCAGTGCTGAAAGGGACAGACGAGGAGCTTTTTGATCCTGACATCATCATCAGGTCGCGGTTGCTTCTTCCCGATCCGGTACTGGCCACGCAGGTATATTGCGAGCACCTGATCGGAGAGACCCTTTTTTACGGGTTTGTGGACGTGCTGGGACGGACCCTGGCGGTCGATCTTAAATCAACGGCAAAGTATACAGAAGGCCGCTTCGAAGAAGATCATCAGAATCTTTATCTGCCTGCTCTTCAAAAAAAGGGCATCAGGAAGTTGAGGTACGTTATTACGGACTTTTCCGATCTGTTTAGTGAAGAATATGACCTTAGTACTGATTTTTCTGTCCAATACAGGCAGATACAGGCTTTCACTGAGTTTCTTGAACAGCACCGCGGGCAAATAACAGACCGGCGGATATTTGCTTCCGGTGCTTCAGCCAGGTTCTGAATAGAAATGCATGCGCATTACCGTTTTATCAGTTTCCGGCTGAAAACCGCTTCCCTGTTACGAATCAGAAGAAAGTAGCTGCCCGATTGGAGACCCGACAGGTCGGCTTCATAGGCGGCCGATCCTTCAGGCAGGGAGGCCGTATGCAGCAGGGCGCCCTCCGCAGAATAAATCTGAAGCGAAGATTCCGTGGTCCGGGCCGGAAATGTAACAAGAACTTTATCTGATACCGGATTTGGGAAAGCGATTACCTCACTGTCAGGCATAGCCTGCACAGAGATGATATCACTGTAGGAGAAAGAATTATCCAGGTCAACGATTTTTAACCGGTAGTAGCTCAGAGGCTGTCTGGCCGGTAGAGTTGAAAACGCGTATCGCTGCACATCTTCCCTGTTTAAAGCTTTTACCGTACCGATTTTTTGAAAAGTGGTGCCGTCAGGACTCTGCTCAATCTCGAAGCGGTCGGTCCCTTTTTCGGTGGCGGTCGTCCAGTTAAGGTTTAAAACCTCGCCGGTCTGTGTTTCGGTAAATGTAACGAGCCTTACCGGAAGCGCGTCATCGGGAACATAGACCCTGACCCAATCGATTTCTGTAACAACTGTTTCCAGGTCGTCTTCAGGATACAATACCCCGGCGGTCGTTCCCCCGATCTGGCCTGTTATTGCGAAGTCCCAGGTTGACTGTGTGCGGCCTTCGGCTATGGCATCCAGTATAAAGAGATTGTGCCCTGGATATTCATGAGTAGAAAAGCTCATGGTTACCGTACCGTCAAGAAGATAACTGATAATTGCCTCGTTCTCATGCTCCGGATCAGGCAGGATCTGTACACCATACACATGAAAAGTGCCTGACGGATCACTGACCGGGGTATGTCTGTTCCGATTTCTCGGGTAGTTGAGGTCGGTCGCCCCCGTGGCCGTATTTTTCAGATGGGTTGCCTGAGATAGCACCTCCGGACCGTTGGTTCGCACAAAAAACTCCTGCAAATCCAGCTCAGCCGTGCTGGCGCCCTTATAATGCCGCGACCAGAATGCATGCCAGACTCCCACCACATTCGGAGCTTTAGCCCTTATTTCCATCCTGCAGTAAAGCGGGTAAAATTTGTTTCCGGGAGTATCCGGTGCATCCCGGCTGGACAACGCCCCTGACCACCACCCGGTCCGGTTGTGGACATCGGGTGCGCCGTTCCCTTTAACAGAGGTGATACGGCATATTTTTTCTCCCGAGGGAAGCTCGTGCATCGTTACCTGCTGAGGACTATAAGTCTGGATCATTCCTTGTAGCTGCCCGTAGGTGGCGTTCCAAATCCCGGGAGTACCATATAACCCCCAATGAGTCGCTTTTGGCGCGCTGTCGTTAAATTCGTCGCCGTCAAAATATATCCAGCCTTCAGGGGCCTGGATCTGGCTGTAAGCGGCTGTTCCGGCGAGCAGCGAAAGGAATACGATGATTGGCAGAGATGTAGATAATTTCATAGGTGTGAATTGATGTGTTCCGATACCCGAATGAGAGGTATATTACTCTTTCAGCCAGTTATCCAGCATATTCCTGTAACCCGTTGAAAACGTTTCGAATGCATCGGCAAGCGCCGGTATAGCGCTTTCCAATGTGGAAGTATCGTTCGTTTTCAACCTTCCTTCGGCGTCCCGGGCAATATCGGCGATAGTGGTTGCCCCGACGGTGCCGGCGCTTCCTTTAAGTGTGTGCAGGTGGCTCTTGATGGTGGGAATGTCTTTCTGCTCCCAGGCCGCCACCGATTCGTTGACCAGTTCGGTCGATTCATTGATAAAATCTTCATATACCGACCATACGAGATCGGCGCCTCCGATCGACTTAAGCTGGTCTACAATTTCACGGTCAAGCACCTGCAGGCCGGTATCTTCGCCTGCTTCCGCCGGGGTTGCCTGCCGGCTGCCTGTTTCTTCGCCGTCTTTTTTTATGAGCTCCGCTACTTTCTGGATGAGCTGAAGCGCCCTTATCGGCTTGGCGAGGTAGTCGTCCATACCCTGCCTGATAAACCGCTCCTGGTCTTCTTTCATCGAGTAGGCCGTCATGGCTACAATGGGCGGAAGCTGCCGGCCGAACTGCTGGCGGAGTTTTGCAGTGGTTTGGATGCCGTCCATATCGGGCATCTGTATATCCATGAGAATGATATCGTACATTGCTGAAGAACCTTCAACCAGTTTTTCCACGCGTTCTATCGCTTCGAACCCGCTGGGCACAGCATCCACGACAGCCCCGGCTTTTTTGAGTATCTCCCCGGCAACTTTCCGGTTCACCGCATTGTCATCGACCAGGAGGACGAAAGGTTTTTGATCGCCAAAGGTATTTTCAATAGACTTTTCGCTTTCCCGCTCGCCCGACGATTCGGGGATACGGTTAGTTTCTTCCGTCTCGAAAGTAAACCAGAACGTGCTGCCTTTTCCCGGGTTTGAGTTTACGCCGATATCCCCTTTCATGAGCTTGCAAAGCTGCTTGGAAATGGCAAGCCCCAGGCCCGTGCCACCAAATGATTTTCTTGACGAATTATCTACCTGCGTGAAGGAAGTGAAAAGCATTTTCTGATCCTGCTCCGAAATTCCGATCCCGGTATCGCTCACTTCGACTTTTAGTTTAAGCTTGCCTTTAGGCGGCGTGATGTCGGAAATCACAATATTGACCTCACCGTTTTCGGTAAACTTCAGCGCATTGGAAGTGAGGTTTGAGAGGATTTGCAGCAGTCGGGTAGGGTCGGCAATAATGTATTTCGGAAGCTCCGTCCGTTTGGTAAAGCGAAGGCTGTTGTTTTTGTTTTTTGCCGTTTGTCCGAACAGGGCCAGAAGCTTGGCGATGATATCGTCGAGGTCTACCGGGACAGGATGCAGCTCCATTTTTCCCGCCTCTATTTTAGAAAGGTCGAGGATATCATTGAGGATATCGAGCAGTGTTTCCGACGAACGCTTGATGGTATGCACATAGTCCTGCTGCTCGGGGTTAAGCTTCGTGCTGCCGAGGAGGTCGATCATCCCGATTACCCCGTTCATGGGTGTACGAATCTCGTGGCTCATATTGGCCAGGAAGTCTTCCTTGACCTTAAGGAGCCGCTCTGCCTGTTCCTTTGCCTTCCTGAGGTCAAATTCATTTTGCTTCAATATCGTGATGTCGCGTGCCAGTACGGCAATTTCTACCATGTCGCCCTTTTCATTACTGAACATCAGCATATTGAACATATACTGGCGGATAGACCCGTCTTTGATCCGGAGCTCCCCTTCCACATTGCGCAGGCCACCCTGGTGTTTGAGTTTCCGGAACGAATCGAGCATCAGTTTCCGGTCGGTAAAGAAATCGGTGATCGGTTTGTTGAGGACTTCGGCAGGCGTATAGCCGGTGCGTTTAAAAACAGAGGGGCTGATCATGGTGATAATTCCCTCACGGGTCATCCGGCAGTAGATATCCTGTAGGTTTTCAAAAATTCCGCGGAATTTCTCTTCATTCTGGCGCAGGCTGATCTCTGCTTCCTTCCGGCGTGTGATGTCGCGGGCAATGCCCGATACCTCTTCGATGTTCCCTCCTGAGAGAAGGATAGGGTTAAGATGAAATTCCAGCCAGAGCTCACCGCCCGTCTTCGTGTTGATCTTCATCTCGAAATACTGCGGGATCCCTTTGAAGGTCTGGCGGTAGTGGTTTTCCAGGCTTCTCCGGTTTTGTATGCCCAGCATTCTCCATCCGAGCTGGGCGCTGTTGCCGCTGGCGATCGACTTTACACTGGTGTTCTGCTCGATCAGTTGCAGGTAGTTTTTGTTAAAGGAGGTCAGCTGGAAGTTACGATTGACCGACCATATCATGTGTGAGCTGCTTTCGAAAATGGCATTGAGGCGGGCGGCGTATTTATTCAGCTCTTCTTCGTGCTGCTTCCTTTCAATAGCCAGTGCAATCTGCCCCGAAATGAACTCCAGGAACTCCAGATCCCTGCGGTCATAGGTATTCGGGCTGGTGTACGACTTCACCCCGATTATACCGGTGATACGGTCACCGATACGGAGGGGAACGCATATCATTATTTTGGGAGTAACACCATACAGGTACAGGCTATTGGTGCGGGCGAGTTCCTCGATATCATTCTCGTACAGGAAAAGAGGCTTGTTAGATGCAATCGCATATTCGGTTACCCCGGTTCCCAGCTTTCTTTTGGTAAACCTTACGCTTTTCGGGAAATAGGCATCGACGTAATAGGGAAAGTAAATGTAGCTTTCCCTGGCATCATAAAGCGCGATGAAGAAGTTGTTGGCATCAATGATTTTTCCCAGCTCCTGGTGGATTTTCAGGTAGAAATCGTCGAGGTTAGGAGAGTTAATGGTCCAGCTCGCGATACTGTAATAAAGGTTCTGGGCCTTTTCTGCACGGTTTTTATCACTGAAATCGTGCAGTATGCACCGGAAGGCGGTCGGCTTTCCGTTGTCGTACCGGCAGTTGACACTCCCGGAAAGAAATATTTTTTTTCCTGACCTGCTCAGGAATACCGTTTCGAAATCTGGCATCGCTTCCCCTTCCCTGATGCGGTCGAGCTGATGGTAGGTCTGGTCGCGGTGATCGGGGTCGAGGACATCGTCGAGCGTAAGCGAGTTGATCTCCTGGAGATTATAGCCGAGGACGTCGCACCATTCTTTATTGACGAAGATAAACCGGCCCTCGAGGGTGATCAGGAAAATAATGTCACTCGTATTTTCCACCAGGTCCTGCAGCTGGCTGTTGGATTTGGAAAGGGCTGCTTCCATTCTCCGCCTCCTGGTAATATCATCACCGACAATCGTAAGGAATTTCGTTTCGTCGTCTGCGTCAAACTGCCATACCGAGTTGACCACCATCGTACGCAACGCCTGGTGCCTGTCGTAGAAGCTGATCTCATTTCTTTCGAGACGGGTATGACCTTCGACTCCATCGGTCAGCAGGAGGCGGACGTCTTCCCGCTGCTCTTCCGGAATGAGAAAGTCGACAAAATTCCTGCCCATGAGCTCTTCAGGCGTCCAACTGGTTTTCCGAAGAAGATAAGCATTCACCGACCTGATATCAAAATTGCTATCGAGCGTGAAGCCCAGCATGTTCAGATAGGCAAGAGAAGCATTGGCGGTCTGCCAGGTATGTATATCTGAAATTGTTTCCATGTAAGGCGGATTGCAATAACCCGTATCGGCTGTTTAACTCAGTTTATTAACCAATAAATCTAAGAATTAAAACCTATTTTTGTCCAAATATTTGAAAGGAACAGAGTGATTCGCTTCCTGGTATGCCCGGAGGGAACATGAATACCATGAGCAATCGGCAACTGGCTGACAGCTGAAGGCTGATAGCTATAAACACATGAAAGTAAGAGCAAAAAAACATCTTGGCCAGCACTTCCTCCGGGATACTCCGACCGCAGCGGCTATTGCGGGTGCGCTTACCGGGCACCGGGGCTATGACAAGGTACTCGAGATCGGTCCGGGAATGGGCGTGCTTACGCGTCACCTCCTGGAAGATTCCAGGTTTCAAACCTGGGTTATTGAGATCGATAGGGAATCGGTCGGGTATTTGCAGACGCATTACCCCGGGCTGAGCAGCCGGATCATAGAGGGCGATTTCCTCAAATGGCAGCCAGACGTCATGGGCGACCTGTTTGCGGTTATCGGGAATTTTCCCTATAATATTTCCTCGCAGATTTTTTTCAGGATACTCCATTACAGGGACAGGATTCCGGAGGTCGTCTGTATGCTGCAGAAGGAAGTGGCGCAGCGGATAGCCTCTCCTCCCGGGAATAAGGACTACGGGATCCTGAGCGTACTGCTGCAGGCTTTTTACCGGATCGAGTACCTGATTACCGTCCCGCCGGGTATGTTTGTGCCGCCGCCCAAAGTCCAATCGGGAGTTATCAGGTTGACGCGGAATGAGAAAGCCCGGCTGGAGTGTGACGAAAAGCAGTTTTTCACCGTAGTCAAAACCGCGTTCAACCAGCGCAGGAAGATGCTGAGGAACGCGTTGAAACCGCTTGGGCGGGATATTCCCGAGAATCGTTTCCTGGACCGGAGAGCCGAACAGCTCGACGTAAAAGATTTTGAAGAGCTGACCCGGTTAGTGTCGGGGGAAGCTATAGATTAACGACCAACCGCACGAAGGTATGTCAACATTTGAGCTAAGCAAGGAATACCTCGAACATGTTAACGAGCTGATTGCAGCCGAAGATCCTGAACTTCTCCGGACCGAGATGTCAGAGCTTTTCCCTGCAGATATTTCCCTCATCCTCGATGAGCTGGAGACCCAAAAGGCGAGGTATCTGCTGAACCTGCTCGATACCAGGTTGGGCGCCGAAATATTGGCAGGCATAGACCGGTCGGAGCGGAAAGAATTCCTGAAGCACTTTACTTCCGAGGAAATAGCGCGGTACGTCAATCTTTTCGACTCTGATGATGCCGTGGATTTGCTGAACGACCAGCCCATCAGAGTAAGGGAGGAGGTGATCGCCTTGCTGGAAGACAGGGAGCAGGCCCGGTTTATTCTTGACCTGCTGCACTACGACGAGAATGTGGCAGGGGGTCTGATGCAGAAGGAGCTGGTAAAAGCCAATATCAACTGGACGGTAAACCAGTGTATCGAGGAAATCAGGAAGCAGGCGGAAGATGTTCAGAAGGTATATGCCGTTTACGTGGTAGACGACAATAATATTTTAAAAGGGCGGCTGTCGCTGAAGAAGATCGTACTGGCAAATAAGAATACGAAAGTGGAAAGCCTGTACGACCAGGATATGATCTATGTCGAAACGTACCGTCCGGCGGAGGAAGTCGCCGAACTGATGCAGCACTATGACCTGGAAGCGCTTCCCGTGGTGAACGTACAGGGCCGGCTGCTGGGTAAGATCACGATCGACGACGTGGTCGACGTGATCAAGGAACTGGCCAGCTCCGATACCATGGCTATGGCCGGTATTACCGGGGATGTAGAAGAAGACGATACGATCTGGAAGCAGACCCGGGCACGTCTTCCCTGGCTGCTGGTCGGGATGATCGGCGGGATGCTGGCTGCGAAGTTTATAGGCCTGTTTGAGAAAGACCTTTCGCTGGTGCCGGCTATGGCAGCGTTTATCCCGATTATCGGCTCTATGGGAGGAAATGTCGGTATACAGACTTCGTCTATCATCCTGCAGAGCCTGGCCGATAAATCCGGGTTGGATGAGTCGCTGGGTCTCAGGCTGGTCAGGATGTCGATGGTGGCCCTTATCAGCTCGCTCATTATCAGTACGATTGTTTTTGGCTTTAATATGCTGATGGGAAACGGGCTGCACCTGGCCGTAGTGGTCTCCCTGGCTTTGATCGCAGTGATCTTCCTGGCGTCCTTCATGGGAACCGTGACCCCTATTTTATTGGACAAGCTCGGCATTAATCCCGCCGTAGCTTCCGGCCCTTTTATCACTACCGCCAATGACCTGATCGGCTACGGTGTCTATTTCGGGATAGCCCATCTTTTACTCAAGCTATGATAGCGGTTATACAGAGAGTATCGGAAGCCGGCGTAAGGATTGAAGGGGAATTACATGGCGCTATTCAGAAAGGTTTTGTCGTACTTCTGGGTATTACCCATTCAGACACCAGGGAAGACCTTGAATGGCTTGGCAGGAAGATCATAGCGCTCCGGGTATTCGGCGACGAAGACGGGAAGATGAACCTGGACCTCGGCGCTGTCGGGGGAAATATCCTCCTTATCAGCCAGTTTACGCTTCATGCCAGCACGAAAAAGGGAAACCGCCCGTCGTTTATAGAGGCAGCCCGTCCTGAAACCGCCATACCCCTGTATGAAGGAATGAAAGCGTTCCTGTCGGCAGAGCTGGGAAGAGAGGTAGAAACAGGGGTATTCGGCGCCGATATGAAAGTGAGCCTGGTGAACGACGGCCCGGTGACCATCATCATAGATTCTAAAAACCGGATTTAAAATGGAATTATCTGAAGCACAACGAGAGGTAGATCAGTGGGTCAGGACTTATGGCGTCCGCTATTTTTCGGAGCTTACCAACATGGCTATTCTTACCGAAGAGGTAGGGGAGCTGGCAAGGATCATGGCGCGGACCTACGGAGACCAGTCTTTCAAAAAATCGGATCTGGGAAAAGACCTGGGGGATGAAATGGCCGATGTGCTATGGGTGTTGATCTGCCTTGCCAACCAGACGGGAGTGGATCTTACGGAGGCCTTCCGGAAAAATATGGAAAAGAAAACGGGTAGAGATAAGGACCGGCACCGGCAGAACCCGAAATTGTAACAATCCCCTATTTCGTACCATGTGAAGCGTTCTTTTTGACCAGGGTTTCCGTCAGGGCGTTGAGCTCTTCTACTTTCTGCGCAAAATCACCTTTCAGGTATTCCCGAACGGCATTGAGCTGCAGCATGGCCGTTTCAAGATTATCAGGCAGCGCCTCCGTCAGCACTTCCCGCAGCCGTTTGGCCAGTGTGGGAGAGAGTCCGTTGGTAGAAATGGCAAGCTTCAGGTTTCCTTTCCGGACAATCGAGGACAGGTAAAAGTCACAGAGGTCGGGGGTATCGGCCACATTGACCAACAGGTGGCGCGCAGAGGCGAGTTCTTTTATCCGGCGGTTCAGATCGGGGACATTTGTCGCTACAAATACCAGGTCCTTGTTTTCCAGGTCACCCGGTTCAAAGGGCCTTTTTTCTACCCGGATTGCCGGCTTGGAATGTATCAGCTCCAGGATATCCGGCCGGATATCCGGCGCTACAATGGTAATGGTGGATTCAGGTGCATTTGCCAGTATGGCCGTCAGCTTTTCATGTGCAACGTAGCCACCTCCTACTACAAGGCTGTGTAATTTTTCAAGTTTCAGGAAAACCGGAAAAAGGGTATTCATTCGCTTTCTTCTTCTTCTTCTTCAGATGCCCCGAAAAGGTAGTTCTCCAGGTCATCGGCGATGCTGGCATCATGAGAAATGAAAATCTCCTTTGTGCTTTTATTGGATTGCGGTCGCATCGAAGGGAGCTCCCGAAACTGGTCGTCGGTGATAATACCAAGCTGGTATGCCCGCGCCGCTATTTTGTGATAAGGAACCTTAAAGAAATCGGACATATCGCCAGCGAGCGACGGGGTAAGCGGCGTATTGGCGTCCGGAAGAAACGTTTTCATGTCCTTTTCAGGCATAAGGGCATCAAGAACCAACTGCTCGGAGCGGGTACGCAAAGAATCTTCGGTAGTATAAGTCGTGTAGAGGCCCAGGGTGGCCGTCAGGAAGAAGATGGAAAACCGCCGCTCGTAGCTGTCGGACTCGACATTTACAAAGATCCATCCCTTTCCGCCGTATATGGCCGAAAATCCCAGAAAATCAAGAGGTTGATTGAACACCCGGGCTACCTTAACCTGTTCTGGATAGGGAAGCCGGTGGCCTATCATCCTGATTTCTTCCTGTGCCGACGAAATATCAGCAGTTTCACCGGCGGGCTCCAGCTCCCATTCGCGCCTCAGCAGCTTATCGAACAACTGCCGCGAGATGTCGCGGTTGCTTTCGTCACTAATCACGTAAATCATACGGTCGCCCCGTACGGAAAAATCAAGTCCAAGCTGATTTTTAGGTTGCTTTTTGGCCATAGGAAAAGCTAAGCATTACACAAACAAATATACATGTAATCCCGTCGCAAATCAATCGCCTTCTACGTACCTGGCCTGTAAGCGGACTCACGATAAGGGTTTTATTTATTTTTTCCAGGAGAGGGTATTGATCAGCTCCATCATATCGGTCTTCAGATAGTCGATCACCGGCGCCAGCGAGTCGCTTTTATCGGCGGCGGGAAAGTAAATGGCTCCACGGAGAAAATGCCTGACCGAATCGGTCGTATAGAACTGGTACGGGCTCGGGACATCGCCCAGCAGACGGAAGACCGTTACCGTTTTTCCTTTCGGCGTGACCAGGACCTGCTCCTGTATCGCTGTAGCATGGGTATGGTGCTTGGCAGCCAGCTTATAGCTGTCGTCAATGTATTCTTTCAGCAATTGCGGGTTATTCCGTACCTTCTTATAAGTGAGCTGGATATTGGCCTTATGTTTAGGATAATCGATGAAAATCCAGTCGGGTTCCGAGGGAGCGAAAGAATCCGGCAATACCCGGGCGTATTTGGAAATAAGGAAAGTATAGGGGTGCTTGTCAGGCAAAGTTACATACGAAGGTTCGGGCAGATCAATCCGCGGGTAGCCTTTGGGTTTTGGAACATATCCTTCGCCACCCGATGATGAGCAGCCGTAATGGATGCCGGCCAGCAGCGCGACTGCAGACACAAATGCAAAGATAGATGTTGATTTAACCAACAGGATAAAAGTTAGGTGATTATATATCATGTTAACCCAATAACCATCTCAGTGCTTTATAGCGATCGATAGCCACAGATGTCTGATACTATCTGTGCATCTGTGGCATATTGAATAACGGGATGGTAGGGATAAGTATATAATTACTAAAAGTTATTTTATCAGCAGCTGGTATCGTGTCATTTCCCGATCATTCTTCCGAGACTTTTGCCCAGTACGGCATAGGCCTCCTGGATGCGGGTGCCGGTATCGTAGTCATACCCGCCGAACGTTCTTCCCGGCGCGTTGACAAACGAGATGGTGGCGAGGGGATTGTCAGGAGAGTCGGTTTTTACAATATAGGCTTCTCCGTCGATCCTGGCGTTCTTCCTGGCGACATAGACGTTAAAACCGGGCTCTGTAAAGGTCGTCTTGATAACCAGGGTGTATTTGGCGGAAGGATTTGAGCCGACCTGGACCCCCTGTGAATGCTTGTTAAAAAGTTCTTCAAACTGCGGTTCAAAGCGTTCTGTCCTGTCGTTTATCCATGACTGGGCCCATTTGTCGCCTCTTCCTGCCTCTTTTTCATTGTATTCGGCGGTCTTTTTGGCTATGTAATCTTCTTCACGGTCGAATTTCCCTATTCCCATCGGACCGTACTGGTAGGTAACATTAAGGGATTTTTCCCCCTCGAGGACCTTCAGGTCTCCCTGGGTGAGTTTGAGCTTCTGCGCGTAGGAATATTGTATGCCTGCAAAGAGTGCGAGGACGGCTAGAAAGGAGCTTAACCTGGTATTCATTTCCTGTTTCCTGTGGTTTAGATTAGATTCAGACAAATGTAAGCAATTTCGTATATACGATTATTTCCCGTTCGCTAAAGAACTCTCTGAGGCTATGAATTCTTCTCAGCAACGATGAATTCTTTAGCGAACGGTAACCTGCAGGAAACCAAGCCTTACTCTACGGTAACGGATTTAGCCAGGTTTCTCGGCTGATCCACATCGCGGCCTCTCATTACAGCGATATAATAGGACAGCAGTTGCAGCGGTATGACGGAAAGCAGCGGACTGATCATTTCATGCGAATCAGGTATTTCGATCACGAAATCCACCATTTTCGGAATCAGCTGGTCGCCTTCCGTTACAATAGCTATGACGCGGCCCTTACGGGCTTTTACCTCCTGGATATTCGACACGATTTTTTCATAGGAGCTGTCGCGGGTAGCGATGAAGATCACGGGCATATCTTCGTCGATAAGCGCTATAGGGCCATGTTTCATTTCGGCCGCCGGGTAGCCCTCCGCATGGATATAGGAGATTTCCTTAAGCTTGAGGGCGCCTTCCAGTGCTACCGGGAAATGTAAGCCTCTTCCCAGGTAGATAAAATTGCGGGCATATGTAAAGATATAGGCGATCTCCTTAATTTTCCCGGCATTTTCGAGTACCTGGCCGATTTGCCGGGGCAGGGCGGCCAGACCATCCAGTAATTCCGCAAAAACATCGTCCCTGATAGTGCCTTTATGCCTTCCCAGCGCAATTGCCATCAGGGTGAGGACGGTTACCTGGGAAGTGAAAGCCTTGGTGCTGGCGACGCCTATTTCAGGGCCGGCATGGGTATAGGCCCCTGCGTGGGTGGCCCGCGCTATAGACGATCCGACGGCATTGCATACGCCGAATATGGTAGCGCCCCGTTCTTTTGCAAGTGCTATCGCTGCCAGCGTATCGGCGGTTTCGCCCGATTGGGAGATAGCGATCACCACATCGTCGTGATGAATGACCGGGTTTCTGTACCGGAATTCCGAGGCGTACTCCACTTCCACATTTACCCTGGCCAGCTCCTCGAAAAGGTATTCGGCCACGAGCCCGGCATGCCACGAAGTGCCGCATCCCACCAGGATGATGCGCCTGGCTTCCACCAGCTTATCGAAATAACCGGTGAGTCCGCCGAGCTGAAGCATACCCGACGAAGGCTGTACCCGCCCCCGCATACTGTCGGCGACCGACCGGGGCTGTTCGAAAATCTCCTTCAGCATGAAATGAGGATATCCACCCTTTTCGATGGCTTCCAGCTCGAGTTCGATCTTCTGTACGTAAGGCAGTTTCTCGGTATTGTCGAGATTGACGATTTTCAGGCCCGCGGAGTTTACAACGGCAATTTCGTAATCGTCGAGATACACTACATTTTTGGTGTACTCTACAATCGGCGTGGCGTCTGAAGCGAGGAAGTATTCACCTTCGCCGATCCCGATCACCAGAGGGCTGCCTTTCCTGGCTGCGATGAGCTGGTCGGGGGCATCCTGGCTTAAAATAACGATGGCGTAGGCGCCGACTACTTCCCTGAGCGCAATTCTTACGGCCTCTTCCAGGGGCTGCCCGGTTTCGTTCCGGATATCCTCGATAAAATGAATGAGCACTTCGGAGTCGGTTTCACTCAGGAAGACGTGGCCCTTCTTTTCAAGCCGCTGTTTAATGGCGGCATAGTTCTCGATAATACCGTTGTGGATCAGCGCCATTTTTCTATCAGAAGAGAAATGCGGATGCGCATTGACGTCGTTGGGCTCTCCGTGCGTGGCCCAGCGCGTGTGCCCGATCCCGATCGTAGCGGTAAGACCGGCCCCGGAGACCTCCGCCTCAAGATCGGCCACTTTTCCCTTTTTCTTGAAAATGTTCAATGACCCGTTTTCAAATACCGCTACCCCGGAACTGTCGTAGCCGCGATATTCCAACCGTTTTAAACCTTTAATAATTAGAGGGAAAGAAGTTCGATTTCCCAGGTAAGCAATAATTCCACACATAACGTTTTTTAAAAAAATTTAATAAGTAAGCTGTCTAAAGTACAAATAAATAGAGCCTGGCATTATTATCCAAATCAGAACCAGACGGGTACGTACCCGTTTCAAGAGTTTATTTTTATAATACAAACAGGTTGTTTGAACGCCCCCTTTAGGGGACTCTCATCTTTTATCACTTCTGCTTTGTACAAAAGATATATTTACTTAATTTTGCAGTCCGAATTTTTTCGGGATGAATAACAATAGTTTCATATTTTATTTGAAATTGTTAAAAATCAATCAATTAAATGCCTACTATTTCACAATTAGTCCGTAAAGGAAGAGAGAAACTGACGTGGAAGTCCAAGTCTCCGGCACTGGATTCTTGTCCTCAGCGTCGTGGTGTGTGCACAAGGGTGTACACCACCACCCCCAAGAAGCCGAATTCGGCTTTGCGTAAAGTTGCCCGTGTAAGGCTTTCAAACCAGAAAGAGGTGAACGCCTACATCCCGGGAGAAGGTCACAATCTGCAGGAGCACTCTATCGTGCTGGTACGCGGAGGCCGGGTAAAAGATCTGCCCGGTGTGCGTTATCACATTGTACGTGGTGCTTTGGACACAGCCGGTGTAAACGGCCGCAGGCAACGTCGTTCCAAGTATGGTGCCAAGCGTCCGAAACCGGGACAGGTTGAAGCACCTGCAAAAGGTAAGAAGAAGTAAAAGCAATTCTCTCAGGCATTATAGTGAATTAGTAATTTTCTATAAAGGGAAGTAATCCTGGATTCAGGGTGAAAGAGTTGCCAAAACGAAACCTAATTTCAAAACATCATTTTCAGCAATGAGAAAGGCAAAACCAAAAAAAAGATATCTGTTACCAGATCCCAAATTCCGCGATGTTCAGGTGACCAAATTTGTGAACAACCTGATGTACGACGGTAAAAAGAGCCTGGCATATTCCATATTCTATGATTCGCTGGCGGTAGTAGAAAAGAAAACCAGCGAAAACGGGCTGGAAGTATGGCGTAAGGCATTGAACAACGTGTCTCCTTCTGTGGAAGTGAAAAGTCGCAGGGTAGGTGGCGCTACGTTCCAGGTGCCTACGGAAGTACGTCCCGAGCGTAAGCAATCTCTGGGGATGAAGTGGTTGATCAGCTACGCCCGTAAGCGTGGTGAGAAAACCATGGTAGACCGTCTTGCCGCTGAGATCATCGCGGCTTCCAAGGGCGAAGGCGCTTCGGTGAAGAAAAAAGACGATACGCATAGGATGGCAGAAGCCAACAAGGCATTCTCGCACTTCCGCCTGTAAGGGTCGCAAAGATTATATTTAGAAGAAAGCCTCCGGAAACGGGGGCTTTTTTCATTCCAGACGATCTGCTACCCGACGTATCCGATTGGATAGGTCGGTCAATGCATCCTTAAATTGTTTGCGTTCCGCTTCCGTAAAGCCGCCCGGGCCACCATTGCCGTCAGAGTCGGCTAATTTGTTATATATCCAGCTTGCGGACTTTCCAAAATACTGTTGAGCGATTTTGGCCCAGCTGATTTCCAGGGCTATATCCTCTATTTGCTTTTTGGTTGGCGCTGCCTTTGCTACTGTTCCCATAGTTTTAAAATTTTATACACCCTTCTTTGTTAAAGTATCGGGCTGAAGTCTTATCCGTGTAATAACCTTTCAAATAATTCCCGTATCCACCATTCCAGTTCTATCGATGGATTATGCCTGATTTTATTAAAATTCCTGATAGCCTCTATTAATTCTGCTTCCTGTTCAGTTAGTTTCATAAATCCTTCAGCTTTAGTATCTGTATAATATATATAGCCAAATGTACTGTGGGTTTCCACAATTTCCAAATTGCAACCATATGAAAAAAGCACTTCCCCAGGTGACCCGCCGGGATTTTTTATTGAGTAGCACCGCAGCGGCGCTCGCAGTACCGTTTGCAGTCCGCGCCGGGCAAGCTCGTATTGTGAAGAGGGAAAGACTAAGACATGCGGCAATCGGCGTCGGCGGTATGGGGGCTGGAGACCTGAAGAGCTTTGTTTCGCATGGCAAGGTCGATATTGTAGCGCTCTGTGATGTGGATGAAAACAACCTTAAAAAAGCTGCAGCGCTATATCCAGAAGCCCGGCTTTATGCCGACTGGCGTGAGCTTTTGCAGAAAGAAGCGGAGCATATCGATTCGGTCAATGTTTCGGTCCCGGATCATAATCATTTCGCGGTTTCCTATTCGGCTATCCGGATGGGCAAGCATGTATATTGCCAGAAGCCGCTTTGTCACGATGTAGCAGAAGTACGGGTACTTACCGAGGCAGCGGTAAAAGCCGGGGTAGTGACGCAGCTCGGCACGCAGCACGCGGGCGGTGCGGGCGACCGGACTGCCGTTGAATGGATCAGGCAGGGGGTGATCGGAAAAGTGAAGCACGCCTATCTTTGTTCGAACCGCCCCGGTGCGATCGATACCTATCGACTGGTAGGGCCGAGACCGGCCGAAGGGAAGGAGCCGCCTGCCTCGCTCAATTGGGATTTATGGGTCGGTACCGCGCCGATGCGGGCCTATTCTCCTGAAATTTACCATCCGGTAAAATGGAGGGCATGGCAGGATTTCGGCACCGGTTGGTCGGGGGATATCGGGTGTCACATTTTTGACGCGGTCTGGAAAGGATTGGGACTCAGCGCTCCCAGATCTGTGATAGCGGAAGTGCAGAAATCGTGGCAGGATTCGCCGGCCCGCCGTGGGGATACCTGGCCGCAGGGAGACCATATTACCTGGGTATTTCCAGGGAATAAGATGATTGACGGAAAAGAGCTGGTTGTCGAATGGTTTGACGGCGCTATGTACCCACCGGAGGAAATCAGGGCTTTGTATTCACTGGAGAACTACCCGGCAGAATCGGCGATGCTGATCGGAACAAAAGGCGCTTTGCTGATCCCGCATACCGGTATGCCGGTGTTGCTGCCCGAAAAGCAGTTTGCCGGTCAGGAATTGAAGCAAGTCGAAGCCCGCAACCACTATCACCATTTTGTAGACGCATGCCTCGGAGGGGAAAATACAGAATCTCATTTTGCACAGTCGGGACCTATGACGGAAGCGATCCTGCTGGGAACGGTTGCCATTCGCGTGCCGGGTCAGTTGCTGAAATGGGATGCCAGGAAAATGCGGTTTCCCGGCAACCCGGATGCGGAGCGCTATCTGCGGAGAGTATACCGGGAGGGCTGGAATATCATTATTTGAGCGCCGGGGGTACTGGATTGCCAATGAGCTTCACGGAAGTCCCATCTTCGGG
Organism: uncultured Cytophagales bacterium; assembly: GCA_964559125.1. Lineage (GTDB taxonomy): Bacteria > Bacteroidota > Bacteroidia > Cytophagales > Spirosomataceae > Ravibacter. The sequence continues at coordinate 202,814 of CAZLGW010000004.1, read as the reverse complement.
GGTAAAAAATTATGGAGAAGATACACCAAAGAGGAACGATTTAATATTATTATCGAATCTCTCCGTATTTTATCATCTTCCCATATATCAAACAGGATATTTGGGTTCAGGCGCAAAAGTTGTGGAGGGTGTTGTATTTTTCTAGGTTTGTGACTTTAACCTAGTTTGAATTACTTTAGAGAGCTTCTTGCCTTTAGTGGCTTCCGGGTGCGTAATCCCAAACCGGTAGACAGGAGACCCTTAGGGTCTGCTCTTTCTATGCCGAATCCAGCTATATCAATAATACAAGGACCTCCACAAGAAATAGGCTTGATCCGATATTTGCCTGCGTAGTCGATAAGGAAAAAGTAGTACCGAATGATCCGGTTGAATATGCCTTTGAGCAGGTAGCCAGCCGATTTGATCGCTACTTGCAGCGCTTACATAATGCCGGTGATTCTCAAAGAGGGGTGATGATCTTTGATAAATCGACCTATGAAACAGCTATACAAGGTCTGGCCAGAGATTTCAGGACGATAGGTCATACGTGGGGTGTATTGAGGAACCTTTGAGAAGTGAGCTACCCTCGTACTTTTCCACTATTACGTCTGTGAATCGTTTTTACAGCCAGCGTGCTTAGAACGAAAATTCCCACAGAAGAAAACACAGACATTTCCCAATCCGTAGAAAAAACAATAAAAAATTGTTGCAGTTATAAATTTTTTTTTACATTTGTTCATCATAACCAATATGTAGGGCATAATGAAAGAAGATTTAAAAACGATTACGCTTGTCGACCAACTGGAGGAAAAGCTTTTACAATACATTCAGAGCTCGGATCTGAAGGAGGGCGATCCGTTGCCTTCCGAGTTTTTTTTTGCCGAGAAGTATAACGTCAGCAGGAACCTGGTGCGGGAGAGTCTTAGCAGGCTGAAAATGCTGGATGTCATAGAATCACGGAGGAAAAGAGGGATCGTCGTGAAGGAATCCAATCCTATGGCCAATTTCGTAAAAGTGGTCAAGCCCAATCTTCTGAGTGAACGCTCCATGCTGGATCTGATAGAGCTCCGCTGCGCCATGGAGATCGGCATAGCGCCGATGATATTCCGGAACATCACGGATAAAGATATAAACGACCTGGAAGAGATCGTAAATAATGAATCCTATTTTAACAGCTATCGTGTAGGGCCTGAGAGCGAGGCGAAGTTTCACACGCGGATTTACAAGATTGTGAATAACCAGGTTTTGCTCTCGTTCCTGAATGTAGTGGTGCCGATTTTCGCCTATACCAGTGATAATTTTTCACGGTATGAGAGGTTTACCGAAGAGCTGAAAAAGGCGAATAAAAATGTCACTCACAAGGATTTACTCAGGCATCTGAAAGACAGGGACGAGGAGGGTTATAAGGTAGCGATCGAGCATCACCTGTTGCCCTATGTAAACTATGTGCATGCAAGGAAACAAACAATTGGCTAAAAAAATGAGCGAGGATGGCGGTCCTCACTCATTGAAATAGATTACCCATTCTTAACTCAAACAGATAAAATGCAAAGTTATGAATTCCCGTTTACTTTCAAAAATCCCCAGGGTGTCGCGGATGCCCAATCCGGTTTTTCGAATGCTTCTGACTTTGCCGTGCTGCCTGATTGCGTATATGCTCTCAGCACAGTCGGTACAGGTAAAGGGCAAGGTAACCGATAGTCACGGCGAGCCCCTGATAGGGGTTAATGTATTAAGGGAGAAATCCGGAACAGGTACTATTACCAATACCGAAGGCTCGTTTGAGCTGGTGGCCGAAGCCGGAGACTGGCTGACTTTTTCGTTTATCGGCTTTACAGCGCAGCGTATACAGGTACAGAACCGCACCGACTTGTCGGTCGTGCTTGAACAACATGCGAATGTCCTCGACGAGGTAGTGGCTGTAGGCTATGGCCATCAATCGCGGCGCTTTGTGACGGGCTCGGTCTCGAAGATAACCTCCGAGCTGATCGTCGACAGGCCTGTTTCCAACGTAGTTTCCGCTTTACAGGGAAAAGTGGCAGGCGTCAATATTTTCAGTCAGAATTTTGCGCCCGGCTCCACACCCAATATCCGGATACGCGGCGGGTCGTCTATCAACTATTCCAATAACCCTCTGGTTATTATAGACGGAGTCCCCCGGTCGATGGCCGACATAAACCCCAACGATATTGAGTCTATAGAGGTATTGAAAGACGCTTCGGCTACCGCCGTATACGGAGCCCGGGCTTCAAACGGGGTTGTCCTGATCACCACACGGAGAGGTAAGGTAAACCAGAAGCCGGAGATCGTCTTTCAATCAAGCATGAGCTACCAGCAGCATCATAAAGGGTACCCGCTGGTGAGCGGAGAAGAATTTATCCGGCTGATACGGACAAATGCGGTAGGCTCCCCCTTTGAAAGCACATTGTATGAAGATGGCCCGGCCAGCCACGTCAATGGCGACCGGTCGGTTTTTACACCGAGATGGCTGGAGGCTGGGGAAACCGTTCCTGCAGGGTGGCAGAGTATGGCTGATCCTATCTTCCCTGACAAGACCATCATATTTCAGGAAAATGATCCGGTCGATCTTCTGTTTAAGCCGGGTTTATGGCAGAATTATCATCTGGGAGCTACGGGAGGATCCGAAAAAATCCGGTATGCGGGGAGCGTCGGGTATACTAAAGACAACGGTACGGTGGCGGAGACCGGCTGGACGAGGCTGAGCATGGCATCGAATGTGGATATAGATATAACAGACAAGCTGACATTTTCTTCAGGGGTGGGCTATACCAATACCCGGAATCCTACGGAATCATCATGGGTCAATGCCATAGGCAGGCAGCTGATCATGGCCCCGACGTGGCGGATCAGGTATGATGACGGGAGTCCCGTACCCGGTTTTAACGCTTCGGCAACCCCACCTCCGTTCTGGCGCGAAACCCGGGATTACGATCAGTATGAGACAAAGCTCAATCTTGACGGAAGCCTGGTATTCAGGCCATTGGAGGGTCTGATGCTGAGAGGGAATGCTTCTTATTACAGATCGGATTTTGAAGACGAATACTTTGAAAAATCACACTTTTTTGCCCAGAACAGGAATGCCTATACCAACCAGAATGTAGGACAGACCAGGCAGCTGGAAGCCATTGCCTCCTACAACACCAAAATCGGTGGAAGCCACGATATCTCGTTTATGGCAGGGGTATCCGATCTCTTCATCTCAACGAGAGATCTGAGCCTGAGAGCCGACGGAGGGGCTACCGATATTATTCCCACCCTGAATGCCGCCCCGAATAAGATAAACGCTTCATCTGTCAAAACGGAAGAATCGCTGATCGGGATGTTCGGCCGGATCGGATATATTTATGAGGGGAGGTATCTTTTACAGGCATCTTTGAGAAGAGATGGTTCTTCCAAATTCGGAACAGGGAAAAAATGGGGGTATTTCCCGGCCGTTTCCGCCGGATGGATTGTAAGTGAAGAACCTTTTATGAGAGACGTCGCGCTGATTGATAACCTTAAGCTTCGTGCCAGCTATGGTTTTACAGGAAATAACGCTATTGGCGCCTACACAGCCCAGGGGGCGTATAGCAGCGTGCGTTATGCACGCCAGGCGGGGCTTCGGTCTACTGCCATCCCCAATCAGAACCTGGGTTGGGAAAGGACCGGCCAGTTTGACATAGGCGTTGATGTAGGTGCTTTCAGGCGGAAACTGAACATCTCCTTAGACTACTATACAAAAATAACCGATAATCTCCTCTTCAGTAACCCTTTGCCGAATACATCGGGCTTTTCTTCCATCACTACCAACATAGGCTCCGTAAAATTCTATGGTGTGGACCTCAGCTTGGAAGGGACTCTGGTGCAAACAGCGAATTTCAGCTGGAATCCGCGACTCGTTTACAGCCTGAACAGAAATGTAGTTCTGAAACTTCCTGAAAATGACCGGGATAGAAACAGGATCGGGGGATATTCCGTTCCGGGCGGGGACGATTTCGGAGGGATTGCGGAGGGAGAGCCGCTCAACAGCATTATCGGTTACAAGGCGGATTATATTATTGATAACCGGCAGCAGGCCGAAAGCGCCCGTTACGACGAGCTTGCCCTCGGTATCAGCCTGGAGGATGGGACCGCTGTTAAGGGCAGGAAATTTCCCGGTGATTTTGAATGGGTAGACCGCAACTCGGATGGGATTATCAATGAATACGACCAGTTCGTGCTGGGATATACCGTCCCGCATACTACCGGAGGTTTCGGTAACAGGTTTTCCTGGAAGTCTTTTTCCCTGGATATTTTTATGGATTTTGCCCTGGGGCATTCGGCAATGGAAAGGTACTGGATGTATTACAATGGCAATGGATTTGTGGGCAGGACGCGCCCGACAAAATATGTGCTGACCGATTCCTGGGAGAAAGAAGGGGATGCCGCCACCGCCTCCTTACCCAAGTTCTATGTGCAGGATCAGGGTATGCAATCCAATTACTACCGCGACAGCGACCAGCGGACCTGGAAGTTGAATTACGTGTGCCTCAGGGAGGTGAAGCTTTCCTATGACCTTCCCCGCAGCTGGCTGACACGGTCCGGGATCAACGGTGTCAATGTATTTGTGGCAGGCAACACCCTGGCCTACTTTACGAAAGAACGCCATGCCAGGGAGATCAATCCTGAATGGGGGACGACCAACACCTACGATGCCGGGGCAGGGTATCCGGCAGTAAGAAAATTCAATTTCGGACTTAGAGTGGCACTATAAAGGAATTTGACTGATGAAAAAAATAACAATATTAGGCTTGTCGATGGCGCTTCTGATCGGCTCTTCCTGTTCAAAGATAGAGCTGGCACCTATCAGCACCATTGCAACAGGATCGATGTGGCGGACCGCAGACGATGCTGTTTCGGCGAAGATCGGGATGTACAACCTGTTTCGAACCGCATTTGCAGACAATTACCAGTGGTATACCGAATCCCGTACAGGGTTCTATATATTCGGAAGATCTTTTTATGAGCGGTACAGATCCCATTTTGACAATCGCCTGGATGCTGCTTCCCTGGGGGCTGACTGGAGCGGCTTTTATACCCTGATCAACCAGTGCAACCTGATCCTGAAATACGTTCCCCGGATAGATTTTGCTGATGTGCAGCAGCAAAACCAGATTTTGGCCGAGGCTTATTTCATCAGGGCCTATACCTATTTCTGGCTGGTGAGAATATGGGGAGAAGTCCCGGTATTGACCGTCCCTTTTGAGTCTGATGACCAGGAAAATCTGTATCCTGTCAGAGATCCGGAATCAATGGCTTGGGACCTGATTACGAGCGACCTGACAGAAGCCGAATCGCGGTATCCGGCCGGGCGGAGCCAACCGGCTTACCTGGCTAATGCCGGTGCGATCCTGATGCTGAAAGCCGACGTTTATTTATGGATGCACAAGGTAGGAAAGGAAGAAGGGGCGCTCACTGCTGCCGAAGCAGCTATTAATTCTGTTTTATCGAGCCAGGCTTACCAACTGGAAGGCAACTTCAGGGCAGTGTTCAGGAACGAATCGAACCGCGAGAATATTTTTACCATTTATCGCGAAGCGGAAGAAAGCGGGAGCAGTTGGTTTAACCTCACCATCTGGAGGGACGGAGATGTGCCGGTACAATATCATAATAACCCCGTTCCGGTAGGGGCCGACAACGTGTATGCTTTTTCAGATCTGGCCTGGAACCTGCTGTACGAAGATCCTGCAGATCAGAGAGCCCGTGAAACAATTGATAGCCTGGTAATTCCTCCCAACAGAGTTTTTCAATGGGGTGTGAAATATTCGGGCGAATATACAACTCAAAGGAGATGGGACCAGGATCAGCATGTCTATCGCTTTGCAGAAACCCTGCTATTCAAGGCGGAAATAGAGAATGAAAAAGGGAATTCCGCTTCGGCTGTTGAGTTTATCAACCGCATAGCCCAAAGGGCCTACGGGAAAGATGCATATTATGATTCCTCTCTGTCGAAAGAAGAGATCGACGAAGTGATACTGAAGGAAAGAGCCAAGGAATTCTTTTTTGAGGGAAGGTACTGGTGGGACCTGATCCGTTTTGACAAAGTTTTCGAAAAAGTGCCGTCACTGGCGGGTCGTAAAAATGAACTGAATGTATTACTGTGGCCGGTCGCCTACAATACGATCAACAGGAATAACAAGATTGTTCAGACCCAGGGATATTAACAGCTTAGAATATTTGACGCATGAAGATCACAAACACAGCCGGGTACGTCTTTATACTGGTTTTACTGGCAGGCTTTTCACAGAAGAGCGCCGCACAGGCTACCCCGGACAGTATACAAGTCAGAAAGATCTGGAGCAACGGGTTTCACAATGCATTTACTTCTCTCCTGTATTTTGACAAGCATTTCTACTGTACTTTCAGGCAGGGAAGCGGCCATGTAGGAGGAGATGACGGCGTTATACAGATTATCCGGTCGAAAGACAGGGTAAACTGGGAATCAATAGCTGTGTTGCAAAAAGAGGGATACGATCTGAGGGACCCCAAATTATCCGTTACCCCCGACGGGAGGATTATGGTAACGATCGGAGGGTCGGTTTATGAAAACGGGAACCTCGTGAGCCGGCTCCCTCATGTATCTTTTTCAAATAAGTCGGGAAACAGTTTCTCGCATCCGCAGCCGGTTAGCGTTGATCCCCGGATAAAAACGGATACCGACTGGTTGTGGCGCGTAACCTGGCATGGGAAAACGGGATACGGAGTGATTTACAGGTTACCCCGGAAAATTTCATTAGTGAAGACCACAGATGGGATCAACTACGAATTGGTAAAGGATTTTGAGGAAGTCGATAAGGATCCGAATGAAACCACAGTCCGCATCGCCCCGGATGGAGAAATGTTTATGATGGTCAGGCGGCGGACGGGGAAAGGACTTTGGGGAAGAAGCCTGCCGCCATACAAGGATTGGAACTGGACGGATACCGGAATAGATTTTGGCGGACCGGACTTTGAAATTGTCCGCGATGGGCTTTTTATTGCCGGAACAAGGGTATATGAGAAGCCCGTTTACACCGGTATTTACCTGGCCGATAAAAAGGGGCAGTTCCGGAAGATTTTCCGGCTGCCGTCGGGAGGAGATAACAGCTATCCCGGATTTGTCGTCGCAAAGGACAGGATATATATGTCCTACTATTCTTCACATGAAGGTAATTCTTCCATCTATCTGGCAGAGATACCGCTATCTGTCGTCGATGAAGCGCTGAGTCCGCCTCCCGTTATCGAATCAGGGATGATATGGGATCAGGCACCCCATAATGCGTTCACGGACCTGGCCCGGTTCAAAGGTAAATTTTATTGCGTATTCCGTGAAGGAGGCTCGCATGTGAGCGGCAATGACGGCAGTATCAGGGTGCTAGCCTCAGATACCGGGAAAGAGTGGGCGTCTGCAGCCCTGATCCGGGAAGAAGGGATCGATCTCCGGGATCCTAAATTGTCAGTCAACCCGGACGGCAGGTTGATGATCATGTGCGGAGGCTCGAAATATGAGGGTAAGGCGGTCAGGGAATGGTATACAAGGGTCCTTTTTTCGGAAAATGGCACTGACTGGACTCCCCCGACACGAATCACCGGAGTTCCTTCCAATAACTGGGCTTTTGGGATTACATGGAAATCAGATACCGGGTTTATAGCGCCCAGAATATGCAGGACTGACCCCGAAACCAGGGAGGTAGATCAGACGGGGACTCAGATCAGAGTGTACAAAACGTCTGACGGATTGAATTATGAGCCTGTGAGCGGAGATATAACCGCCAACAACTTTGAATGCGGTAAGGGATGCGGAGAGACATCGATAAGATTCAGAAACGACGGATCTATGGTGATCCTGGCCCGTTTACCGGGTAGAGGGAAGTTCCTGTTTGCGGTTCCTCCTTATACCGGGCAATTCAATCCAGTGAACATTGAGCATGGAATGGGAGGGCAGGCCTTCTTACCGTTTGAAAACGGATATTGGCTTATCGGGACCAGGGAATATGCAAATGAAAGGCCGGGAGGCAGAACCGGCACAGCCACTGTTCTGCTGCTGGCAGATGAGAACGGTATTTATAAAAGAGCGGCTGAGCTTCCTTCCGGCGGGGACACTGCCTATCCGGGCATGCTGCAGTACAATGGAGAATTGTGGATGTCATATTACTCTTCACACGAAGGGAAGTCGGCTATTTATATTTCCAGAATTCCGCTCGCAGGGTTACGCAACAGGTAAGAATGCCTAAATATCTGAGTATGTTGAAACTAAAACCTGTTTACCGGGTATTGCTAAAGATTTTAGCGGCTATTATTACAATGACAGGTTGCGCTGTGCAAAAGGAGCCGGGATACCATATCATCCTTTGCATCGGCCAGTCTAACATGGCTGGACGGGCTGAAATGACACCTGCGGATACAATTCCGTTACAGAATGTCTTTTTGTTCAATGAACGGGATGAGTGGGAGCCGGCGAAAAACCCGTTGAACCGGTATTCTACCATCCGCAAGGAAATATCCATGCAGCGACTCGGGCCGGCCTGGACTTTTTCGAAAAGCCTGGTTAATGCATATCCCGGTAAAAATTTCGGACTCGTGGTAAATGTGCGGGGAGGCACGTCCATAAACAGGTGGGAAAAAGGCAGCCACCACTACAACGAGGCCGTAATAAAAGCGCTGAAAGCTCAGAAATCGGGTACTATCATAGGCGTCATCTGGCACCAGGGTGAGGCAGACAGGAACAAGTGGGAAGGCTACACAGAAAAATTCTCCGAAATGATCGGGCATTTACGAAATGATCTGGGAATCCCCGATCTGCCGGTCGTAGTGGGAGAAATAGGAGACTGGAAAGGCAACTCCGGATCTATCAACGCACAGATCCGGTCTATTCCGGAAAAGGTACCTTTTACACGGTGCGTGAATGCAGACGGGTTGATGCATATGGGAGATACGCTCCATTTCAATACTGAAGCCCAGTATGAACTGGGAAAAAGATATGCAAAGGAGTTCATTCAGTTGATCAGGATTCAATAATAAATCATGAAACATTTTAAAATCTGGCTGATACTTCTCTGTGCTCTGGGTGGAGCATGGATCTGGCCGCAGCGACTCCCCGTATGCTTTTTAATCGGTGACAGCATCTCGGTTCACTACGCGTCTTACCTCGAAACATTTCTGGAGGGACAGGTACGTATAGAAAGGAAAAACGGGGATGAAGAAGCCCTCAAAAACCTCGATATACCCGCCGGGGCGAGCGGCGGAGATTCCAGGATGGTGCTCGATTTCCTGGAAGTAAAAATAAAGGAACCTTCGTTCAGGCCGGATTTTTTCCTTTTCAATTTCGGGTTGCACGATATTAAACGGAATACGTCGACCGGGGATCTCCAGGTGCCTGCAGATCAGTATGAAGCTCATCTGAAAAGGGTTATCTTCCTTCTTAAATCAAGAAACATAAAGCCGGTATGGATCAGGACAACACCTGTTGTGGACAGTATCCACAACAGCCGGCAACCGTCCTTCAGGCGATACGCAAAAGACCTCGAACTATACAATAAAGTAGCCGACCAGACCTGTAAGAATGAGCATGTACCGGTTATAGATTTATATTCTTTTACAGCTAAGCATATCCCCCGCCACTATATAGATCATGTCCACTTCGACGAGGAAACACGAGCATTGCAGGCAGCTTTTCTGGCAGGCACCGTTCTCAGCCTCGTAACAGACAAATGATTTCGGTTTCCGGGAAAAAAACATCACTGAAATACAATTAGTTAATTTTTTATATACATGAAAGACAACCGTTTTACCGGGTTGATCGTGGCGACATTTTCGCCGTTTGACCCAAAAGGGAATCTATATCTGAACGGGATCGGGGACTATGCAAGTTACCTGATAGCAAAAGGCGTTACCGGCGTATTCGTCTGCGGGACCTCCGGGGAAGGCCTTCTGCTGTCGGTGAACGAACGCCGGCAATTACTGGAAGCCTGGATGCCGTATCAGAAGCACCTGAAGATCATTGCCCATGTATCGACTCCGAATTATATAGAAGCATCTTCCCTGGCCGCACACGCCGAAGAATTAGGGGTAGACGCTATCGCCTGCATGGGACCGTGCTATCTTCCGCCGAAAGATCCGGAGGAACTGGTTGAATTCAATCGTATTGTCGCTGCTTCGGCGCCTGATACCGCCTACTATTATTATCATATGCCAATGGTTTCGGGGGTGCATATTAAGATGAACCAGTTCCTGAAAAAAATCGGGAACAGGATCCCGAATTTTTCCGGCATCAAGTTTACGGCCCCTGATATGATGGATATGCAGGAATGCATACTGATGGACGGTGGGAAGTACGATATTCTTCACGGGAGCGACGGGATCTTTTTAAGCGGGCTCAATGCGGGAGCACAAGGCGGAATAGGGACTTCCTTCAATATCATTCCCGATGTTTTCCAGGAGATCATACAAGCCTATGAAGCGGGTAGTATAGAAGAAGCCCGGGAACTGCAGATACAGGCTGTCGGGATTCTGAAAATCCTGCACAGGTACGGAGGCTCGGTGGTCAGCACGAAGGCAATACTGAATATGATGGGCTTCGAGCTCGGGCCGTGCCGGCTTCCCCTGAAGAATCTGTCCGCAGCCGAACTTCGGCAACTAAAAGAAGAACTGAACGCCACGGGCCTTTTTGACCGGTTGAAATATGCTGAAAATAGCTAATGTATTAGTCCCGGACGGGCAAGCCACCGTAGGATTAAGCGGCCTCGATTGGGTGGTGATTGTCCTCTTCCTGGCCGGGATGGTAGGGATAGGCTTTTTTTATTCGATCAGATCAAAAAACAATGACGATTATTTCCTCGGCGGAAGATCGATGAACCCGGTTATGGTCGGGCTTTCTCTCTTTGCGACATTGCTAAGTACGCTGAGCTACCTGGCCTATCCGGGCGAAATGATCAAGTATGGGCCGATGATGTTTTTTGGAATACTGGCTTACCCGGTTGCCTATTTTCTTATTGCCCGGTTTCTTATCCCCAGGATCATGGATCTCAATGTCACGAGCGCCTATGAAATACTGGAACTGAAGCTGGGCGCTAAGGTCCGCGACCTGGGAACCCTCTTTTTTTTACTGCTCAGGTTTTTGTGGATGGCTACCATCATTTATGCTACGATCAATACGGCGCTGATCCATATCCTTGGTTTCAGCCAGGGTTTTGTGCCGTGGGCTTGTTTGCTGTTATCCCTGATAACCGTTCTGTATACCACCATGGGTGGGATGAAAGCGGTAGTGCTCACAGACGTTATACAATCGGGGATTATGTTTGCCGGAGCGATTCTTACGATTGTTATTATTTCTATTGACTTCGGAAGCCTGACTGAGTGGTTTCCCAGGCAGCGGCTGCCGCACTGGCAGGATATGGTCTGGAAATTCGATTTAAACCAACGGATGACCGTCGGCAATATATTTATTATGGCTCTCCTCTGGAAGGTCTGTACGTCCGGTTCAGACCAGATGGCTATACAAAGGTACCTGTCGACCAGGGATATCGCTTCGGCGAAGCAGACCCTGAGAATATCCCTTTGGTCGAGCGCCGTATTGCAGGCTATCCTGGCTATACTGGGGTTGGCGCTGGCGTCTTTTTTCCTGAAGCATCCGGAATCTCTCGGGGCCGGAACAAGTGTATATGAGAATGCCGACACACTTTTCCCAAGGTTTATCCTGATCGGGCTGCCTGCGGGTGTTACCGGCCTGGTAGTAGCGGCCCTGATGTCGGCGGCTATGTCAAGTCTGTCTTCCGGCCTTAATTCCTCTTCTTCAGTTATTTACGAAGATATCTGGATCAGGTATTTTCCCGGTTTCATGAAAGACATGCATCCTTTGAAAAAAGTGCAATGGATTTCCGCAGTTGTGGGGATAGCGGTTTCCCTGTTTAGTATGTCCGTCGGGAATATTGAGGGGAATCTGCTGGATGTGATCAATAAGGTGGTGAACCTGGTGGTGGCCCCGCTTTTTGTATTGTTTTTTATGGCGTTGTTTGTGCCGGGTGCGACAGAGGTAGGAACCTTCTGGGGCGGGTTGTTTTCGCTGGGAATAGCTATTTTGATAGCGTTTTTCGATTTTCTTAATCTCGGGGTACTGATGATCCTGCCCGTTTCGCTGGTTGCGGGAATTATAGTGAGTACTTTACTAAGTTTTTTAACCGCAAAGAACACAGAGGACACAAAGTAGGCGCAAAGTTTTTGAGGCCTGTAAAAGTTAATTTTTGAGGTTTTGTGTCCTCTGTGGTTATTTAACTGTAAAAAAGAGGTTTGATACTTTACCTGCTCAGGTACAGATTTCTTTCTCCGTATACTTTCTGGAAGAAGTCGTCGGTGAGGTCTTCTATGAAATAGATGGCTTCTCCGGTAGACTTCATTTCCGGTCCGAGCTCTTTATTTACGTTCGGGAATTTATTGAAGGAGAATACCGGGATTTTGATAGCCCATCCGTTTTTATAGGGATTGAACTTGAAATCCGATATCTTCTTGACACCCAGCATCAGTTTTGAAGCGTAGTTGACGTAAGGTTCGCGGTAAGCCTTGCTGATGAAAGGCACGGTACGCGACGCTCTCGGGTTGGCCTCGATGACATAAACAATGCCGTCTTTAACAGCAAACTGTATGTTGATAAGGCCTTTGACCTGCATAGCCTTCGCTATTTTTTTGGTGTGCTCTTCGATCTGCCTGAGCTCATCGGCGGAGAGGCCGAAAGTAGGCAAAGCGGCATGGGAATCGCCGGAGTGGATACCCGCCGGCTCGATATGCTCCATAATCCCGATAATGTAGGAGTCGTCCCCGTCGCAGATTGCATCGGCTTCCGCTTCGATAGCCCCTTCCAGGAAATGATCGAGCAGGATGGTATTGTCAGGGATATCCTGGAGGATCTTGATGACGTGCTGTTCGAGCTCCTGCTCGTTGATAACGATCTTCATGCTTTGCCCGCCCAGTACATAGCTCGGCCTGACAAGCAGGGGAAACCCGAGCTCACGGGAGAGTTCGGCTGCCGCATCAGAAGTTCTGACAGTACCGAATTTCGGATAAGGAATATCGAGGTCCCTCAGCAAAGCTGAAAAGCGGCCCCTGTCCTCCGCCCAGTCGAGGGAGTGAAAGCTGGTCCCGATTATTTTTATACCGTATTTATCCAGTTTCTCGGCCATTTTCAGGGCGGTCTGGCCGCCGAGCTGAACAATGACACCCTCAGGTTTTTCGTGCTCGATGATATCGAAAACATGCTCCCAGAATACCGGCTCGAAATAGAGCTTATCCGAAATATCGGGGTCGGTAGAGACTGTTTCGGGGTTGCAGTTGATCATAATGGCCTCGTAGCCGGATTCTTTCGCGGCGAGCACCCCGTGTACGCAGGAATAATCAAACTCGATACCCTGCCCGATGCGGTTCGGCCCTGAACCCAGGACTACCACCTTTTTCTTGTCGGATACTACCGATTCGTTGTCGGGCGAATCCTGGGTAGCATTGAAAGTGGAATAGTAATAAGGAGTCTGAGCGGTGAATTCTGCCGCACAGGTATCCACGCATTTATATACCCGCTTGATCCCGAGCTCTTTCCTGCGGTTGTAGACGCGGCTCTCCTTCACGCCCAGCAGGTGCGCAAGCTGCCTGTCGGCATAGCCCTTCTGCTTTGCCTTAAGCAGCAGCTCCCGGGGAAGCTCTTCCAGCTCATACTGTTCTATTTCCTTTTCAAGCTCTATAAGCTCCTCGATCTGGCGGAGGAACCACTTGTCTATCTTCGTGAGATTCTGAATTGTATTGAAAGACAATCCCAGCTTGAAAGCGTCGTAGATATGGAACAGGCGGTTCCAACTGGGGTGTTTGAGGCTTTCCTTGATCGCCTCGTGGTCGCGCAGCTCACGGCCGTCTGCGCCCAGCCCGTTTCTCCTGATCTCAAGCGACTGGCAGGCTTTTTGCAGCGCTTCCTGGAAATTGCGGCCGATACCCATCGCTTCCCCTACCGATTTCATCTGCAGGCCGAGCGAACGGTCCGAGCCCGGGAATTTATCGAAGTTCCAGCGCGGCACTTTAACGATCACATAATCGATGGTAGGCTCAAAAAAGGCAGAGGTACTGCCTGTGATCGGATTGATCAGTTCGTCAAGATTATAGCCGATAGCCATTTTTGCAGCAATCTTGGCGATAGGGTATCCCGTGGCTTTGGAAGCAAGGGCAGAAGACCTGGACACCCTCGGATTGATCTCGATGGCGATGATATCGTCGTTTTCAGGATTGACGGAAAACTGCACGTTACAGCCGCCCGCAAACTGGCCGATACCGTTCATCATTTTGAAGGACAGGTCCCTCATTTTCTGGTATAATGTATCAGGCAGCGTCATGGCAGGAGCCACGGTGATGCTGTCGCCGGTGTGCACACCCATCGGGTCGAAGTTTTCGATGGAGCAGATGATGATCGTGTTCCCTACCCCGTCGCGCAGCAGCTCCAGCTCGTATTCTTTCCAGCCCAACACGCTTTGCTCTACCAGCACTTCGTGTACCGGCGAAGCATGGAGGCCGTTGGTAAGCGCCTTGTCGAAATCTTCGGGCTTCTCTACAAATCCGCCGCCCGTTCCGCCGAGCGTAAAAGAAGGACGGATCACTAGCGGGAAGCCTATTTCCTGGGCAATCTCCTTTCCTTCGAGGAAGGAGCGCGCGGTCCGGCCCTTGCATACGCCTACGCCCAGCTCCAGCATTTTGAGCCGGAATTTCTCCCTGTCTTCAGTGGTTTCAATAGCCTTAATATCGACCCCGATGATCTGGACATTGTATTTTTTCCAGATACCGGCCTTGTCACAGTCGATAGCGAGGTTAAGCGCCGTCTGCCCGCCCATGGTAGGTAAAACAGCGTCTACCCTGTGCTTTTCAAGGATTTCGACAATGTACCTCTTCTCAAGCGGCTTTAAATAGACATGATCCGCATTAATGGGATCGGTCATGATCGTCGCCGGGTTGGAGTTGATCAGGATGACCTCAATACCCTCTTCCCGGAGGGAACGGGCAGCCTGGGAGCCTGAATAATCAAATTCGCAAGCCTGACCGATAATGATCGGACCCGAACCTATAATAAGTACTGACTTTATGTCTTGATTTTTGGGCACTTTGTTATGGCTTTGAAAATGGGTGTTTAAAAATTACGCAAAGTTAGGGCACGTTTACCGGAAGTACTACTATAAAATGAAAAAAGTCTCATCCAGCTTACTGAATGAGACTTTTGTTGTTGGCCGACAAGGACTCGAACCCTGAATAAAACAACCAAAATGTTCTGTGTTACCATTACACCATCGGCCAATCCTCTATTGTGGCTGCAAAAGTAACAGGATTGATAATTGTTGTCAAGAAGTTTGTGGAAAATATTATGCACTTCGGGAGAGTGATCTCTGCTTATATGGAGATCCGTTCCGGAAGCCTGTGCCGCCATAAAGAAAGCGGACCGGCAGGCCGGATCCCGGAACAGGGTCTATTGGTTAGGTGAGGGATTGCACTGGTGGCAGATCTTGTACTTGCAGCCAGGAATCTGGATCATATGCCTTTTATAGTTTCGCGCCAATCTTCCTTGCCGGTGCACCTCACTGCTTTTGATAGGCTACGGTTTCACCAGTTTCGACAGCTTAAGAAAAACCCCGTTTGTCCAGCCGAAGCCGTCCTGGTTGGGGTATTCCCCTTCCTGGGCATCTTCAAACCTGTTGATCATGTTGTACTTTTCAGTAAGCTTCCCGGTTTTTTGGAAAACAATGCGGTTTACCTTGAGCCATCTGCCGATACCATCTTCCGAGAGACGGTGGAATCCGTAATTTTCGAGGCCCCTGAATACGACCCAGTGAAGCGGGGCCCATCCGTTGGGATAGTCCCATTGCTGCCCGCTTTCCGTCAGCGTTGTAACGAAGCCACCGGTTTTGAGAAACCGGGCTTCCAGCATCGTGGCGGTTTGGGCGGCCTGGAAAGGGGTAGCCCAGCCGAAGAACAGCGGGTAAACCCCGGCAAGGGAAAATACCGGCGTCTGCTGCGCCTCGATCCAGTCGTAGTCCATGAAGAAGTTGTTCGTATTATCCCAGAAAAGCCGGTGCAGAGCGGCTTCCCTCGTAGCAACCCTCCGGGAGAGGAGTTCTTTAAAAGCTGCTTTTCCGGGATTGTCGTTGTATTGGGCTATCAGGGTTTTTTCTATATTCAGCATCAGGCAATTCAGATCTATGGGCAGGATGTCGGTGGTATGGATATACTCCATCCCGCAGCCGTTCTTAAACCACCTGCTGCTGAAGTCCCACCCCGATTCTGCCCCGGCCCTGATATGACGAAAAACCTCTTTGATATTCCTTCCGGAAGTAATCCCTACCTCCACATCCTCCCGGTAAGACTCCGGGCGGGGAGCGTCGTGCTGGTCCCAGTAACGATTCATCAGGGTACCGTCGGACAGGCGCACCACACGCAGTTCGGCAGGGTTTTCCGCCGAGACGGCATCGTGGCCCTGCATCCAGAAATCATACTCTTTTTCTAAAAAGGGAAGATATTTTTCCCAGACCGAAGGCCCGGTATGACCGGCCAGCAGTTCGATCATAAGGGCAAATACAGGGGGCTGGGAGCGGCCCAGGTAGTAGGTGCGGTTAGCGTTGGGAATAAAGCCGAGCTCGTCGATAAGGAAGACGAAATTATCGAGCATATTTTCGATCAGGTCAAACCTTCCGTTTTCTTCAAGCCCCAGCATAGTAAAGTACGTATCCCAGTAATAGAGGCCCCGGAACCGCCCCCCCGGGACTATATAAGGGTGCGGAAGGGGGATCAGCGAGCTGCCGCTCTCGGTATGGTGCTCCCTTGTAAGGATCTGCCAGAGAGAATCTATATGCTCTTCGATGGTATGATCAGGGTTTGTTTCGTAGTGCTGAGGCGCGAAATCCGGCAGGTTAAAATGATCCAGGAGAAAATCTGCCAGGTCGAATGCCGGCATATCCTTTTCTTTTTCATAATTCTCCAGGATCACTTCAGGGGGGTATTTCGGGACGCAGTCATTGAATGTAATAGAATCGGAAAAGATACCACTCATCTGGATCGCTCTGAAAAGAGGGCCGAACTCCAGGAGGAAATCTGTTTTATGCGAGATTGATAGTCCGTATTGCATGGAGGAGTCGCAGTTTTGAAAGCTCATACCAGCTGCTTTAAAAAAGGCAGCACTTCTTCCTGGGTGGGAAGGTGGTTACGCGCGGCAGACAGCTCTTTCCCTACCTTTACGGTGAATGCCGCCTCCGGCAGCAACTCGAACATATCTTCGTCGGTCGTGTCGTCGCCCATGGCCAGTATGAAGTCATATTCGCCTTTTTCAAGAAAGCTTAGCACTGCAGTTCCCTTGTTATAGTGTGTTTTTTTTACTTCCAGCACCTTGTTGCCGTTAATGATCTGCAGGTTTAGCTCAGGCTGCAGAAGCCTTCGCAATTGCCATGCCAGCTCATTGGCCCTTCGCTGTGCATAATATTTATCGGCTGCCACCCGGAAATGCCAGGCGAGCGAGGTCTCTTTTTCTTCAACAAAGGCGCCGGGACACCGCGCGACGAACAGGTCGAGTATAGGCCGGATAGAATCTTTCCATTCATCCTGGTTGGGATAACTTAGCGCCCATTCCCGGTTAGACATGTCTTTTACAAGTGCGCCGTGTTCGGCTATGATGTGTACAGGCAGGTCGCCAACTTCCCTTTCCAGGAAAGCCCGGTCCCGGCCGCTCACTATCACGACGGTATTCCGGGCGGCTATTCCGGTAAGGGTTTTCCTGACTTCGGGCGGCAGCCTGACGTCTGCGGGATTTTTTTCAAGGGGAACGAGGGTGCCGTCAAAATCCAGAAAAATGATCCTGTTTTTGGCAGCTCTGTATTCTTCCTGTATGTGCTGCATTACTCTTCCTTTTAAATAAGTGTGACTCAAACGTTCCTGCTCCTGTCCGAGCACGTTGAGCTGTAAGAAAAAATCATTGGTCCATGCATTGATATCGTAGATTTTTAATCGCTTACGCATAGCTTTCATCCTGCCTGCCTGCTCATCAAGACCCATTTCCAACGCTTTTTTTATAGCAGAGGCGGTGTCGCTCCGGTCGGTCGGGTTGATCAGGATCGCCTCGGTGAGCTCTGAAGCAGCTCCCGCCATTTCACTCAGGATCAGAACCCCCAGGTTGTCGTGCCGGCTGGCCACATATTCCTTGCAGACCAGGTTCATACCGTCGCGTATGGGGGTGATCAGCGCTGCGTCGCTGACAGAATACATGGCTGCCAGGTCTTCAAAGGGAAGTGAGCGGTATTGGTAGATCACCGGCTGCCAGGTAATTTCCCCATAGCGGGCATTGATATGCCCGACCAGCTTATCGATCTCCATTTTCATCTGCTGATACTGGCCTATAGTATCCCTGGAAGGAACCACCACCATGATAAAAGACACTTTCCGGTGCCATGATGCATTATTTTCCAGGAAAGTCTCGTAGCCGAGCAGCCGGTGCAGAAGGCCTTTGGAGTAATCCAGGCGGTCGACGGAAAAAATAATCTTGTGCGGGATATGCTGCTTGATCTCCGAGCGAAGCCTCATCACTTTCGGGCTTTTACCTGCTTCGTCGAACTTCTGAAAATCAATACTGATAGGAAAAGAGTCGATTTTAACCAGGCGATGTCCGAGATTAAGGTAGTGCAGGCGGTGGTCATACCGGGGGTAAAGTCTCTGCACGGTACTTAAAAAATACTGGGCATAGTCATCGGTATGAAATCCGGCGAGATCGGCGCCCAACATCCCGTCGATAAGGTATTTGCGCCATTTGACCGGCAGCAGGCGGAATATCTCGAATGAGGGAAACGGGATATGAAAAAAGAAAGCTATCGAAAGATCGGGATACCTCTCCCGGAGAATGCCGGGTACTCCCATCAACTGATAATCATGGATCCATACCGTATCGCCAGGCTCAATTATTTCCGAAATAGTATCGGCAAACCGTTCATTTACCTCCAGGTAGGCCTCGAAATAACTTTCTTCAAACCGTGCTTCAGAAGGGAAGTAGTGAAACAAGGGCCAGATAAGGTCATTGCAGAATCCTTCGTAATAGAGAGAATTCACTTCTTCGGGGATCGTAACAGGATGAGCGCGGATATTGTCGGTTTCAGGCGGTAAGGCGGCAAATTCCTCAAGGGTGTTTTCGGCATAGCCAACCCATTGGATTTTACCGCTGAAGGCGGTATCGCTCTTCTCTGTCAATGACAAAACAGCAGAAACCAACCCTCCTGAATTTTGAAACAGTTTCGGGCGTTTATTCCGGTATGTAATCTTAAAAGGCAGCCTGTATGCCGCTATGATAAGTCTTCCTTTTTTTTCCACATTCACGTACCATTTGTATTAGAATAACGGCCCCGGAAGGATATTATTGACAATGCAGGCCGGAAATGGCACTTTTTGGACCGAATTCGCAGTCTGCTTCCTTCCGGACGGCGGTGAGTTTAATTTCAATAATTTGGGAATTACTGAAAAACCGATGATCTTTAAATTTCTGTAGCAGGGCGATTTAAAATAACATAACATATGAAGCGCGTTTTATGGATTCTGGCCACTTCGGCCGCAGTACTTGGCGCTGTTTTTTTTCTTGGGCCCAAAACGCCCGATGCGATGCTAGATCCACAATTACCGGAAGTAAACACCGTCCTGACCGAGCTGGAACAGGAAGTTATCATGGGCGAGAAAGCTGTGCCCAATCTCAAACCCGACAATGAAGCAAGGATTATCTGGGCGGATACGGGTAAAAAAGAGAAAACACCTTACAGCATCGTATATATTCATGGTTTCGGTGCGAGCTGGGTGGAAGGAGAGCCGGTTCATACCTCTTTGGCGAAGCGTTACGGCGCCAACCTTTACCTGTCACGCCTGTATGATGCAGGCATTAATGATCCCGATGCATACCAGGACCTTACCCCCGAGCTGTTCCTGGAAGGTGCAAAGCGGGCGCTGGCGATAGGAAAGGCACTGGGAAACGAGGTGATATTGGTCGGGAATTCCGCCGGAGGGCTGCTGAGCGTTTACCTGGCCGCCACAAATCCGGACCTTAAGGGCCTGATCCTGTATTCTCCCTGTCTCGACATCTATGACAGCGCGTTGAAAGTAGCTACGGGGCCCTGGGGCGAAAAAGCTGTGCAGGCGGTGGTCGGAGACCGGATGATCAACGACTATACTCCTGAAAGGCAGAAATACTGGCTGAGCAGCTACAGCTCTAAAGGGCTGGTTACCTTACAACGGACAATAGATGCGGTTGCTACGAAAGAGGTTTATGAAAAGATAAAAATGCCGGTTTTCGTGGGGTACTACTACAAAAATGAAGAGGAACAGGATAAGACAGTTTCGGTTAAGGCGATCAGGGAAATGTTTCCCCTGCTCGGGACTCCCGGAAACCTGAAAAGAGAGGTCGTTTTTCCCGAAAGCGGCCATCACGTCATGACCAGCTATATGACTTCGGCCGATCTCAAGGGCGTATTGAAGGAAACAGAGCGTTTTTTTGAAGAGATCCTGAAAATAGAGCCTGTAGAAAAGTAGAAGAGTCTTAATTTTGCAGGTTGTAATGTAGAATTTTTGGCAAAAGTATGTTTGAAGTCACTTCTGATAACCGGTTAAGACGCCTCCTGGTGGTAGGCGACAGGGTGCTGATAAAACCCAAAAGCCCGAACGACCGGACGAACAGCGGTCTCTATTTACCTCCTACTGTGACAGAAAAGGAGCAGGTACAGTCGGGATATGTTATTAAGGTAGGTCCCGGGTATCCTATACCTTCGGCCGTGGAGGATGAAATATGGAAGGAAGCAGAGGAAAAAGTGAAATATATGCCCCTGCAGGCCCAGGAAGGGGACCTTGCCATCTATCTGCAGCGGAACGCGATAGACCTCGAATACGATGGGGAAAAGTACGTCATAGTTCCGCAATCGGCTATCCTGCTGCTCGACAGGAGCGAAGATTTATCCTAGCAGTTTTCGTTCGATGGGGCTGGTCAGGCTAAACACGCATAAACCTCCTGTGTGGTTGCCGGGCGGTCATTTGCAGACGATTTATCCTGCTCTTTTCAGGAAGGTTGTGGGCGTTGATTACAGGCGCGAACGTTTGGGTACCCCCGACGGTGATTTCCTGCTGCTGGACTGGCATACACCTCCGGCAACAGAAGAAAACCGGCCGTTGCTTATCCTCTCTCATGGATTTGAAGGAGATAGCCACCGGCCTTATATCAAGGGGATGGTAAAGGCCCTTAGCCGGGAGGGTGTCGACTGCCTGGCCTGGAACTTCAGGAGCTGTGGGGGAGAATTGAACCATACGCCGCGTTTTTATCATAGCGGGGCAACCGACGACCTGGATGCCGTAGTAAAACATGCAATCCGGGCAGGTTATCGGCGCATATTCCTGGCAGGGTTCAGCTTAGGCGGAAACCTGACCTTAAAATACCTCGGGGAAAAACGAACCAGGCCGGTGGAGATCGAGCGCGCATTGTGCTTCTGTGTGCCGATGGACCTGGAGGCATGCAGCCGGCATCTCGACCGGCCCGTAAATCATGTTTACCAGAGGCGGTTTCTCAATAGCCTGCGTATCAAAATAAAAGAAAAAGGGAACAGGCATCCCGGCGATATCGACGTCTCGTCATTGTCCCGGGCCAGATCAGTATATGCTTTCGATGATATTTTTACCGGTCCGCTGCACGGGTTCCGCGGGGCATCTGATTACTATACACAATGCAGCGCGAAGCATTTTATTTCTTCTATTACGGTCAGAACGCTGATCGTCAATGCGGTCAACGACCCGATGGTTCCGGTTGGTTCACTTCCGCTCGCTGAAGTCGCGCATCTCAGAGATGTCGATTTATGGCTCACTTCCCGGGGAGGCCATTGCGGTTTCCTTGAAAGACGGGGAAGGTACTGGTCGGAGGAAATCGCAGTGCAGTTCTTCAGAGGGTAATCCGCGGAGGAATGAACATTCTCTCCCGGTCGGTTGTTGGTTAAGATATAAGTCGCCCGGAAAGGGCCGTCTCTTTTAAATCATCTGTCTCTCTTAGCTTCAATTATAATGAAAACCAGAAAATTAGCCGGTTCGGACCTGAACGTATCTCCTATTGCCTTCGGTGGAAATGTATTCGGATGGACGCTGGACGAAAAACAGTCGTTTGAAATACTGGACGGGTTCGTTGAGGCCGGTTTTAACTTTATCGATACGGCAGATACCTACTCTACCTGGGCTCCGGGGAACAGTGGAGGCGAGTCGGAAACCATTATCGGCAAATGGATGAAAAGCAGGGGCAACAGGGGAGAGCTGGTGCTTGCCACCAAGCTTGGAGGCGATATGGGAGGAGGGAAGAAGGGCCTGAAGGCAGATTACATGAAAAAGGCGGTAGAAGATTCGCTCAGACGTCTCGAAACCGACTACATAGATCTTTATCAGGCTCATTATGATGACCCGGAAACGCCTGTAGAAGAAACTATCACGGCTTTTAATGACCTGATAAAAGAAGGTAAAGTAAGATATATAGGCGCCTCCAATCTCGAAGCTTCCCGGATCAGGGCATCCAATGAGTTTGCCCGGAAAAACGGCCTGGCCGGGTACATCGCGCTGCAGCCGCTTTACAACCTGTATGAAAGGGAGAAGTTTGAGACCACGTATCTGAAACTGGTGGAGGGGGAAAACCTGGCAGTGTTAAGCTATTATGCATTGGCCAGCGGATTTCTTACCGGGAAATACCGTAGTGAAGCCGATTTTGGCAAGAGTGCCAGAGGCGGTGGAATGAAGAAATACCTGAACGCACGCGGCTATCGGATCCTGGGCGCAATGGATGATGTAGCAGCAGAGACCGACGCATCCCTGGCACAGATCGCGCTGGCATGGCAATTACAGAAGCCGTTTATAACCGCACCCATTGCCAGCGCAACCAACAGCAGTCAACTGGCTGATCTCGTTGCGGCAACGCGCCTGGAACTGACGAAAGAACAGGTTGATCATCTCGACAATGCAAGCGCTATCTAACCGCACATTTGGTTAACACTAAAAAATCAGGAAAATGAAAGTAGAAATCTGGTCGGACGTCATGTGTCCTTTTTGCTACATCGGGAAGCACAATTATGAAGCAGCGCTCAGCGAATTTCCTGATCGTCGGTATATAGAGACCATCTGGAAAAGCTTCCAGCTCGATCCGGGTATTCCGCGCCATGCCCCCGCAACCGACACCTATACCTATCTTTCCGAACGGAAAGGCCTTTCTGTAGACCAGGCAAAGCAAATGACCGGTAACCTGGCGGAAACAGCCGGCAGGCAGGGAATAGTCATCAACTTTGAAAAGGCAGTGATAGCCAATACATTCGATGCCCATCGCCTGGTACACCTCGCGCAGTCAAAAGGGTTAGGTAGCGAAGCGGAGGAAGGTCTCTTCAAGGCTCATTTCGAAGAAGGAAAGGATGTTTCAGCTCCTGGAACACTCACAGATCTCGGGGAGTTGCTGGGATTAAAGCCGGAAGAAGTTTCGGAGATGCTCAATAGCGGGCAGTACGCCGGAGAGGTAAATTCCGATATCCGGGAGGCAGGGAGCCTGGGTGTGAGAGGTGTGCCGTTTTTCGTATTTAACAGGAAATACGCGGTTTCCGGGGCACAACCTAAAGAAGTTTTCCTGCAGACCCTCGAACGGGCTTTCCGGGAATGGAGGGCCGAACATCCCGAACCTGCTTTTCAGACAGTAGCGTCAGGCCCCGTTTGCGATCCGGAAACCGGTTGCGACTGAGATGCCGCGTATCGTCGCCGGCGGCGGCTTTGGTTATCCCCCGGCAGGGTGGTAAATTGAGGTGAAATCCTGGAAGTTGCTCTTTTTTTCGTAACTTTTGAAGAAGTATCAGAAAAGAAGCTACTACCATGCGTAAAATAAGAACTTCGACTACTGTTCAGCCTCAGTCTACATTCAGGCAGTTTATGATAAGGCCTTCCGGCTTCGGTTTTAACAGGGAAACCAGGCCGACGAACGCTTTTCAGCATTCTGCTGATATCCAGGGAGATCTTTCCCAACTGGCCAGGGACGAATTTGACCGTATGGCGGATCATTTGGTATCGGCAGGTGTGGAAATAACGGCATTTGAGGATATAAACGGGCATGAAACGCCCGATGCAATATTTCCAAATAACTGGATTTCACTTCATCAGAGCGGGAAAGTTGTGATTTACCCTATGATGGCGCCGAACAGGCGGAAGGAAAGGCGTCCGGATATAATCGAGAGTCTGCGCGGAAAGTTCCATGTAGAGGAGATCATCGATCTTACCCATTTCGAAAACGAAGGGAAATTCCTCGAAGGCACCGGGAGCATGGTACTCGACCGCCGGTATAAAATTGCCTATGCCGCTCTTTCTCCCCGTACGCATCCAGAGCCACTGCAGGCTTTCTCGGATGCCCTGGGCTATGAGATCGTGCAGTTTCACGCCTCAGATAAGAACAATATTCCGATCTATCATACCAATGTGATGATGTGTATCGGCGACAGCTTTGCGGTGGTTTGCCTGGAGGCATTGAAAAACGAGGATGAGCGTCACAATCTCCGGACTATCCTGGAAGAGACTGAAAAATTCGTGATAGAAATTTCCCTGGAGCAGGTAGCTGCGTTTGCGGGGAATATGCTGCTGGTCAGGAACAGCGCAGGGCAGAAAATGATGGTCATGTCGAACAGCGCATTTGAGTCGCTGACCGACCAGCAGAAAACCATGCTGGAAGAGTTTACCTCAAGATTGGTATATGTGGATATCCCGGTAATTGAATCCGCCGGTGGGGGTTCTGCCAGGTGTATGCTCACGGAAATCCATTTACCGCTGAAGTAAAAATGACAAAAAAAAGCGGACCGCAATATGCAGACCGCTTTTCGTAACACCTAAACCTTCAACTAACTATATCAGTATTTTTTGGCCCTAACCCATCCGCCTCTTTCACCTTTGTCAAACCTCACGGTCGAATATAACTGCTGGACCAAGTCCTCTAAATCTATTCGTATTTCGGCCAGCTTACGCTCGTTCAGCCGCTTTTTCCTATATAGCTTGATCTCGCGTGAAGCTATTTGCCTGTATCGCTTCAAAACCGTCCTGGCCTCCTTGCCCGTCAGCCGGCGGTTTTGCCTGCCCGACTGAACATTCTCAAGAATCTCCCGCTGCAACTCCTTTATCACTACCTGATCTGCCGATTCAGCGGTGTATGAGTGACGCTCGCGTGAGAACCTTTGAGCTTGTGCCGCCTCCGACACGATAAATATCAGGAAGGAGACGGCTAAGATTTTTTTCATGGCCAATAGTTCTAACGCTATTTGTACCATTAGAACGCAAGAATGCATCAAAGATTAATAAGAGACTTGTTAACGATTGTTAAATCCACATATTTATTATCCCGGAATAGAATTTTTCAGGGAATCAGGGCAGAAAAATTTCCTCATTTTGCCCCGTCCAGCTCGGCCTGGATCGCGTTTTGAGCAAGATTTGTAACTTCTTCGGCTGTCCGGCCGGCGGGCTCTATTCCTTCGAGGGTCGTCCATGAGAGACGCGAAAAGGAAACCAGCGGGAAAATACCCCGGGTTGGGTTAAGCGCTCCGGTTCCCTGGATGGCGAGGGGCACGACCAATGCCCCGGGAGCCCGTTTCAGCAGGGTGCTGATCCCGCCGATTGCGAAGGGCTTCATAATACCGGATTGCGTACGCGTACCTTCCGGGAATATAACGGCGGAATAATTGTGCTCCTGGATATGCCTGGCAAGGCGGGCGATTTCGGTAACGGCCTGTTTCCCGTCCTTCCGGTTGATAAGCGCTGCCTGGCTTTTCCTAAGGTTGTAGGAAACGCTCGGGATCCCTTTTGCCAGCTCAATTTTGGATACGTAAATGGGCGTGTATTTCCTGAGAAACCAACCAATGCCCGGGATGTCGTAAGTGCTCTGATGATTAGCAACGAAAATGATGGGACGATCGGTGGGAATAGGGGCTTTTTGCAGGAATTTAATCGATGCACCCGTCCAGAGAAGGCCGTAGGTAAGGGAGAAATTCAAATGGTCGGCAGCGACTTTCTGGGCTTTCCTGCCGAAAAGTGTGAAGGCTATTACCTGGTAAACATGGAAAAGAGCTAAAGTCGCTCCGAAATGAACCATGTAAATAATACTGAGGAGATAATCTAAGATGCGCTTCATCTGTAAAAACGGATAAACGAAAGTGCAAATAAGCATTTTTGGGATGAAAAAGGGTACTTTTTGTATTTGTTTATAACATTATCACGAACTTTACCAGAGGATTACCAATTGACCAATGTCATTGTAATAATTTCGTTACAATTATTATTTTGCACCAGGGGAGTATTCCCGACACTGAATTTACCAGCGCTAGCATTTAACATTCGATATGGAATTGTCACCGCACAGAATAGAGGTCATGAATTTCATTGGCCAGGGGATTGAGGAAGTGATTACCGATTACCTGCGACCGGTGGAGGACTACTGGCAGCCGTCTGATTTTCTGCCGGATTTTTCAAGGGAGGATTATGTGAAGGAGATAAAGCTGCTCCAGGAAAGTTGTAATGATCTCCCGTACGACTATATAGCGGTCCTGATAGGAGACACCATTACGGAGGAAGCGCTGCCGACCTATGAATCGTGGCTGATGGATGTGGTCGGGATCAACCAGCAGGGAGAGGAACCGAACGCCTGGGCAAAATGGGTAAGGGCATGGACAGCTGAAGAAAACAGGCATGGCGATCTTCTGAATAAGTATTTATACTTGTCGGGGAGGGTCAATATGCACGCGATGGAGGTATCTACCCATTATCTTATCCAGGATGGTTTCGATATCGGAACCGGGCAGGATCCTTACCGCAATTTTATCTATACTTCTTTCCAGGAGCTTGCAACAAACGTGTCGCACCGGCGCACGGCTACCATTGCGAAGAAATACGGAAATCCTCACCTCTCAAAGATCTGCGGGGTGATAGCATCAGACGAAATGCGTCATGCCAAAGCATACAAGACATTTGTGGCCAAAATCCTGGAGGTCGACGCCAGTGAAATGATGCTGGCCCTTGAGGATATGATGCGGAAGAAAATCGTGATGCCTGCGCATTTTCTCAGGGAGACAGGCGTGAAGGTGGGCGAAACCTTTTCGCATTTTTCGGATGCTGCCCAGCGTCTGGGGGTTTATACCACTATGGACTATATCGAGATACTCGAAGGACTCCTAGCCGAGTGGAAGATCGACCAGGTAGGTGGGCTTAATGACGCTGCCGAAAAAGGGCGTGATTACCTGATGGCGCTGCCTGCGCGTCTTCGCCGCATAGCAGACCGGACCAGGATACCGGAATTGAGCTACCAGTTCAGTTGGATTAAATGAATTGTCCGGGGGCTGAAGCCCCGGACAATTCAAATTTATTTTATGGTGTCAAACCCGGTATAGGGAACCAGTACTTCCGGCAAGGTTACAGAACCGTCGGCATTCTGGTTATTTTCCAGCAGCGCAGCTACGATACGCGGGAGCGCAAGCGCCGAACCGTTGAGGGTATGCAGCAGTTGGGTTTTGCCGTCGGCCCTGTACCGGAGTTTCAGGCGGTTCGACTGGTAGGTTTCAAAATTTGATACGGAGCTGCATTCGAGCCATCTTTCCTGGGCAGAAGACCATACTTCAAAATCGTAAGTAATGGCTGATGTAAAGCCCATATCTCCGCCGCACAGCCTCAGGATACGATAGGGAAGCCCCAGTTTTTCCAGGAGCTGCTTTACGTGGGCAATCATCTCATCGAGAGCCCTGTAGGAGTCTTCAGGCTTTTGAACCTGTACAATCTCTACCTTATCGAACTGGTGCAGTCGGTTGAGGCCGCGTACATGTGCACCCCAGCTTCCCGCTTCCCGCCTGAAGCAGGGAGTATGGCCTACATTCTTTACAGGCAGCTGGTCTTCAGTCAGAATGACATCGCGGTAAAGGTTCGTGATCGGTACCTCGGCTGTCGGGATCAGAAACAATGAATCGGCTGTTGCTTCGTACATCTGTCCTTCCTTATCCGGCAGCTGGCCGGTACCGAAGCCGGAATCTGAGTTGACCAGCAACGGGGGTTGGATTTCGGAATACCCCGCCGCAATCGCCTCGTCGAGAAAGAAATTGATCATGGCGCGCTGAAGCCTGGCTCCTTTCTTTTTATAAACAGGAAAGCCGGCGCCCGTAATCTTATTGCCGAGCTCAAAATCTATGATGTCGAGCTTTTTGATCAGTTCCCAGTGAGGAAGCGCCCCTTCCGGCAGTGCGGGTTTATCGCCCCATTCGAACACGGTTTCGTTGTCGTCTGCAGATTTTCCCGACGGAACTGATTCATGAGGGACATTCGGAATTTTTATCAGCTCTTCGCGTAAATTAGTTTCAAGAAGTTTTAGATTAGCCTCAACTACTTTACTCAGGGATTTTAACTGCGCCGTTTCCTCCTTGAGGGTTTCCGCCGACTCTTTTTCTCCCACTTTAATCATCTGGCCGATTTCCCTGGCTTTTAAGCTAGTTGCTGCTAGCAGAGTATCCAATTCCACCTGGCTTTTTCGCCGGCTTCTGTCCAGTTCAAGAACCCGTTCTATAGCCTGTCCCGGATCGGGGAAATTTCTCTTCTTTAAGCCTTCAATGACCCGCTGAGGGTTTTCACGTATACTTCCGAGCTGTAGCATATTTCGGTTTTACGTTGAATTTTTGATTTGATTGGGGGTGAAGTCTGTTAGACTACCGGTTGTTATGAAAAAACAGGCCTTCGTTAAGTGCATTCAGCGCTTCCTCCTTGTGAGAGGTATGCACAAGCAGGGAGAGGTTATGCTCCGACGCGCCATACGAGATCATCCTTACCGGGATATGTTTGACCGCGTCGAGTACCTTCCATGCAATTCCTGCCTTATCGGCGCTGAAGTTGCCCACAATACAGATAATAGTCTGATCCTTGTCGTTTTCCTCCAGGTCGGCAAATTCCCGTAATTCCGCGGAAATAGCTTCAAGGTGAGCCGGGTTATCGATGGTTACGGAGACCGACACTTCCGAGGTGGTGATCATGTCTACCGGGGTTTTATAGTTCTCAAAAATGCTGAAAACCCTCCTGAGGAACCCGTAAGCATTCAGCATCCTTGTAGAGTGGATGTATATGGCGGTGATATTGTCTTTAGCAGCAATTGCCTTTACATCCTGCTCACCGGAAATCTGGTTGGAGATCAGTGTACCGGGAGCATCGGGCTGCATCGTATTTTTGAGCCTGACGGGCACATTGCGGATCTTGGCCGGCGTAATAGTGCTCGGGTGCAGGATCTTGGCCCCGAAGTAGGCCAGCTCGGCTGCTTCCTCGAAGCTGAGCTCACGTACGGGAATGGTGCGTTTTACGATCCTCGGGTCGTTATTGTGCATCCCGTCGATATCTGTCCAGATCTGGATTTCTTCAGCCCCGATAGCGCCGCCTATAAGAGAGGCCGTATAATCGGAACCTCCTCTTTTCAGGTTATCGATTTCATTCCTGGGATTGCGGCAGATAAAGCCCTGGGTAATGATAATTTTTTTGTCAGTATACTGATCCAGGATGGCTGTCAGCTTTTCTTCGATTATCCCGCTTTCCGGTTCGCCATCGGCATCTATCCGCATAAAATCGAGGGCCGGGATCAGAACAGAGTTTTCATTCTGCTCTGCCAGGTATGCGGCAAAAAGCTGTGTGCTGAGAAGCTCTCCCTGTGCAACGAGTTCTTTATCCTGTTTGGAAGTAAAAGGCCTGATGCCCGTCAGCGACTTTATATGGGAAAATTCCGCTTCGACAATTTGCTGTCCCTGGCGCAGGCCGTCTGCGGTTTTATAAAGCTCGCTTACGAAAGCGTCGTAGTGAGCCCTCAGGGTAGCTATTTTTTCTTCGACAGCCGGGACATCATTTTGGGCAGCCGATTCGCCGAGGCTGATGAGCGAGTTGGTAGTACCTGAAAGCGCAGACAGTACGACAATTTTCCTGTGCGGATCTTTTGCCAGTAACTGGTGGATAGATTGCATACGCTCGGGTTTTCCTACTGAAGTACCGCCAAATTTCCAGACTTGCATATCAATTAATTGGGATTCTTTTTAAGATGTATTGCTAAACTGAGATAGGTCAGACCGAAAAGGCTACTGAGAGAGCCGTTGTTTAAGGGAAACCATTTTAAGCGCCGTAATAGCGGCTTCATCGCCCTTGTTGCCGTGTTTCCCTCCCGCCCGGTCGAGGGCCTGCTCCATATTATCGGGTGTAAGCACTCCGAAAATAACCGGCTTATCGTATTTGAGCGAAACATTGGTCAACCCCTGCGCTACGGCGTGGTTGATATATTCATTATGGAGGGTTTCACCCCTGATGACGGCGCCGAGCGCGATCACGCCGGCAATATCCTCCCGTTGGGCAAACCATTGGGAAGCCAGGGTGAGCTCGTAGCTGCCGGGAACATTTCCCCGTACAATATTCTCTTTTTTAACGCCGCAGCTTACGAGGGTGTCAAAAGCGCCTTCGAAGAGACGCTCGGTCACATCGGTATTCCATTCTGCTACCACGATAGCAAACCTGAGATCGGAAACGTCGCCGAGGTCGTCGGTGCTGAACGTACTTAAATTCTTATCGGTACTGGACATGGCCGTTTTTTGCTGCTTTTGAGGCTGATTTTTATTTTACATTAAAAAGGGATAAAACCGAGTCGGCTTTATCCCCTTGGAATGGCTGTAAGTTTTTGCTACTCACCGACTTGGCCTTCGACAACTCCCAGGTATTTCTTGGCATTCATTACCTCGCTCGACATCGGGAAGTCGTCAATAATGCGCTTATAGGCGGAAGCCGCGTCATTCGGCTTATTGCTCTTTTCATAGGCCAGGCCTAGCTTCAGCAGATATCCCGGCGTAAAAAACTGGTTTGCTTTATAGTCGGCAGCGCGTTTGTAATAATCGATAGCCTGCCCGGCCTCATTTTTCTCGAGGTAAGCGTCGCCGATCAGGGAGTAGGCGCGTGCCTGAAGCAGCATATCGGAAGAGCTGAAGGATTTGAGACGTTGAATAGCCTCATCCAGCTGACCTTGTTTCAGCAACGCAACTCCGGCATAAAAGCTGGCCAGGTTGCCGGCGTCGGTACCTTTATAATTATCGGCAATACTCAGAAGCCCTTCGTTCCCGCCTTTCCCTTTCAGGGCCAGGTCGAGCGAATCGCTTTCAAAATCATAAACAGCCTTATAAAGGGCTTTCTGCCCGTCGGCTTCGCGGCCGTCCTGGTAGTAACGATAGCCCACCAACCCGAGTATACCGGCAAGGAGCGCACCGCCTATAATAAGGAACAGCTTGTTATGGCTCTGAAAAAAGTTTTGAGCTTTGTCCAGCTGATTGGCCAGGCCCTCAGAGCTTTCCAAAAACTCTAGTTGGGGATCTGCAGATTTTTTGGCACACATGTTATGCTACACTATCGTTCTGATTTCGGAGTGCAAATTTAGAAAAACTTCTTATATACAAGCGGGTTAAGGCCAAAAAATTAGTAATTTTAATCCTCACAGAGAATCCTGTATAACGGAACTAAAGACTATCAAGATGTGGTACGAAGAAGATAATCAGCTGATCCGGCATTTCAGTTTCCGCGATTTTAAAGAGGCATTCCGGTTTATGACAAAGGTTGCCGAACTGGCGGAAGAGCTGGATCATCATCCGTGGTGGTCGAATGTCTACAGCGATCTGACAATTAAACTGTCGACTCACAGTGCCGGAAACCGTGTGACCAATAAGGACCAGGATATGGCTGAAAAGATCGATCTCATCTGGAAGAGGTTCCAGGAGCAGTAGACTTTTTTGCTCCCAGGGGAAACGGGGCGATCTGATCCTCAGTCACTTCATTGCAGATTAAGAAATATAACCTGCCGCGGGCGGGGGTAGGGCAGTCTATACGCAGGTAATAAAATATTTATTTTCAAAAACGTCAGGAGAAATATTACTTTTGTACGCTGTTTGAACAGGAAATATATTTTTAATGATTATACTTGGTATATCCGCATTCTATCATGACTCTGCGGCTGCTATCATAGAAGATGGCGTTATCATAGCTGCTGCTCAGGAAGAGAGATTCACCCGAAAGAAACATGATCCCGGGTTTCCTTCAAATGCAATTGCATTTTGCCTGGAATATGCAGGGACGACACTTAATCACCTGGATGCTATTGTTTTTTACGATAAGCCCCTTTTAAAGTTCGAGCGGCTTCTCGAAACCTACTACGCTTTTGCACCAAAAGGGCTGAGGTCTTTCATAACCGCCATGCCGGTCTGGATTAAGGAAAAAATGTTCCTTAAACGTATGATCAGGGAAGAACTGGCCAAGTTGGGATACGACAAAAAGAAACCGGTCCGGATGCTCTTTCCCGAACATCATTTGTCTCATGCTGCCAGCGCCTATTACCCGTCTCCTTTTGAGAAGGCGGCGATTCTTACGGTAGACGGTGTGGGCGAGTGGGCAACCGCTTCCATCTGCCTGGGCGAAGGGAAGGACATCAGTATACTGAAGGAGTTGCGTTTTCCGCATTCCCTGGGGCTGTTGTACTCCGCATTCACCTATTTCCTGGGCTTCAGGGTGAATTCAGGCGAATACAAGCTGATGGGACTTGCTCCTTACGGAGACCCGCTTTCGCCGGATGTCGACCGGTATGTGGATATTATCAAAAAAGAGCTGATCGAGCTCAAAGAGGATGGCTCGGTATGGCTTAACCAGGAATATTTCGACTATGCTACCGGCCTGAAAATGGTCAATGAGGCCAAGTGGGAGGCACTATTCGGCTTTAAAAAGCGTAACCCGGAAGATAGCCTGGATGCGGTGCATTGCAACCTGGGGCTTGCCATCCAGCGGATTACGGAAGAGTCGATGATCCTGATGGCGAAGGAAGCCCGCCGGCTTACTGGTGCGGAGTATCTCTGCCTTGCGGGCGGGGTAGCATTGAATTGTGTATCTAACGGGAAATTGCAGAAAGCGGGTATCTTTAAAGATATCTATATCCAGCCTGCAGCCGGCGATGCGGGCGGTGCGCTGGGGGCAGCTCTTGCCGGTTATCATATCTATTTTGGTAAGGAACGGATCGTTGACTGGCAGCCTGATGCTATGAAGGGGTCTTATCTGGGTCCGGTTTTCAGCGACCTGGATGTAGAGCTGACTGCAAAGAAATATAAAGCCGCCTATACCCGCTACGACGATTTCGGAGCGCTTTGCGCGGAGGTAGCAAAGATCCTTGCCGGAGGCAATGTTGTGGGCTGGGTACAGGGCAGGATGGAATTCGGTCCGCGTGCCCTGGGAGCACGCAGTATCCTCGGAGATCCGCGGAACCCCGAGATGCAGAAGAAGCTTAATCTTAAAATCAAGTACAGGGAGTCTTTCAGGCCCTTTGCCCCGTCGGTACTGGCGGAAGATGTAAATACCTATTTTGATTATGACGGCATTTCACCTTACATGCTGCTGGTGCACCCGGTAGCTGAAAGCCGGCGCAATCCCGTGCCGGAAGGATACAATTCTGCTGATGTAAGGGAAAAGCTGTATTTCCTGAGGTCGGATCTTCCTTCCATTACCCATATTGACTATTCGGCAAGGATCCAGACCGTGCATAGGGAAACTAACCCGAAATATCATCAGTTGATCAGCGCTTTTAAAGATTTGACAGGTTACGGGGTAATTGTAAATACGAGTTTCAATGTAAGGGGGGAACCGATTGTCCACACTCCTAATGACGCCTACCGATGTTTTATGAGAACAGAAATGGATTACCTGGTGGTGGGTAACTACCTGTTCTGCAAAACAGATCAGCCGGAGTGGACGGAAAAAGACAACTGGAAGGAAGAATTTGTACTTGATTAACGGGGAATAAATGTTTTGGTATATCCCGCAGAGACCTGAATCACTATGTTTTCAAAACTGGTAAGCAGTTTTATCCGGCTTTTTCTACTGGGGATTTTCTTTGTATTCCTTTTTTTCCCGGAGAAGGCCGGTATTTCGTTTGTTTACCCGTTAGCTCCGTTGAGCGACAGTCTTTTCATCAGGGGCTGCAAGCTGGCTTTCTGGGCGCTGGTTTCGCTTGAGCTCCTGCGGTGTTTCTACTATGGTGTAGTGAAAGCTAAAAGCAGGGGCCTGACGGCTAACATGCTGACAATCTTATTCCCGGTGGCGCTGTTCCTTATTTTCCTGGAAGCTGTTTTTATGTTCGTGCCGCAAAGCCATGAGGGCGTACTTTCAAAAGCATCACAGATCTGGTGGCAGAAATACTGGAAGCCGGTCAACAGCCTGGGTTACCGTGATGTGGAGCCTGTGCCTGCTGCGGATAAAAAGCAGGTACTGGTGATCGGTGATTCGTTTTCTGCCGGCCACGGGTTGAAACATACTTCGGAGCGTTTTTCGGATTTACTGGGAGAAAAGCTGGGAGACGGTTATGAGGTACGGAATCTCGGAGTATCCGGTTCTGATACCGGAGATGAGGCAAGGCGCTTACTCCAATACCCGGTTAAGCCCGATGCTATCGTCCTGCAATATTTTCCAAACGATATCGAAAGGGTAGCACAGGCTAACGGGCTGAAAATTACGGGCGGACAGCCTTTCGAAGACATCGGACCGGTGGTCCACCAGGTAGTGAGCAGGCTGTATTTGCCGAATTTTATCTACTGGCAGCTTCCTCATGCCCAATTCAGTACATTTGATGAATTTGTTAACAGCGCCTATTCGGATTCGACGGTATTACGGGATCATTTTGCCGACCTTTCGAAAATTATATCTTACGGCGACAGCGCAGGGGCTGAGGTATATGCGGTATTTGTACCTTTCCTGTTCCAACTGGATAAAAGTGAGGGTTATACCCGGCCCGTAGTGAATTTTCTCCGCGAAAAAGGCGTTAAGGTCGTGAATGTAAACCAGGAGATTGCAACGATCCCCGAAAAGGAAAGAATAGTCGGGCGAAACGACGGACACGCCAGTGCCGCGGTAAATTCCGTTATAGCTGACAAGCTGTATGCGGCGTTCAGAGGTAACCAGGAGTGATATTTATTCAGATCAATAATATTTTAACTAAACAGAAGATATGGATTTCTTAAATGATTTACTTTCTTTCCTGAAGGAACGGAAAAAGTGGTGGCTGGCGCCTGTTATTATTGTATTGCTATTAATCGGTATTCTTATCGTAATCGGCGGAGGTTCGGCGGTTGCACCGTTTATCTATACCTTATTTTAGCTATCAGCTGTCAGCTATCGGCTATCAGCAAGGCTGACGGCTGATAGCTGACGGCTGACGGCTGATAACTTTTATAATATGACAACAGAAGATAAATCTAAAGCACAGCTGGTTATCGTGACCGGCATGCTTGTATTGTATTTTATATTTAAAAAGGATTGGTTGCTTTATACCGGCCTCTTTGTGGGCCTGGCAGGTGTTTTTGTGCCGTTTATAGGCGATTTAATAGTAAAGGGCTGGTATAAGCTGGCGGAGCTCCTGGGCTATATAAACAGCCGGATCCTGCTTTCCCTGATCTTTTTTGTCGTTCTTTTCCCGGTAGCCGTCCTGGCGCGTATAGGCAGGGGCAAAAATCTGCTGGGGCTGAAGAAGGAAAACGGGCAATCGGCTTTTACGGAAAGAAATCACCGGTACGAGGCCAAGGACCTGAAGAATGTGTGGTAGGTGAGGGGACGAGTTTCAAAGAAAATGCCCTGGTTTATCGCCAGGGCATTTTCTTTGGGGGATAAGAAAAGAAAAATCTCTCTTATCAGAATTTAAAGGTGATACCAGCTTTTATCGGAGAAGCATTATATCCCAACTCAGCAAATACCCCGAGATTTTCTTTGAAATAGTAACGGGCGCCGGCAAATCCACCGCCAAATACACCGTTACCGTAAGCGTTTGAGTAGCCCACTCCATCATAGCTATATTTGGCGATACGATAACCCAAGGCAGCACCTGCGTACAGATCCAGGTTATCTACTGTCAGGAAATGCTTTCCAAAGTGATAGGAACCACGGGCACCGATGTTGATGAAGTTGTATTTGACGCTGCTTAGTACCCAACCATAATTCCAGGTAACCCAGTCTGCCTGGGCACCTACACTGATGAAATCGTGTACACCAGCTTCGAATGAAGCGCCCAATCCGAAACCTCCACCACCGTAGGTGCCTCCGAGGTTAATACCGGCATTCAGCAATTTATCACCTTTTTCAAATTGAGCTTGAGCATTCGTGCCGGCAAGTACTGCGGCTGCCAGGACAAAAATTGTGAATAGTTTTTTCATGTTTCGAAAGTTTAAACATAGGAATGTGATGCAAAGCAACAATATTAAAACCAATGTTTCAATTATTGAAGGCTAAATTTTATCGAATGTAGAAACGGGTTACTAAACGGTCATTTCTGACGTATGAATGGTTTGGATCACTGGTTTTTTAATTTATCGCGGAACACCTTTCTGAACTTGTCCAGCTTGGGGGCAATCACAGCGGCGCAGTAACCTTGTTCCGGATTGTTTGCATAATAGCTCTGATGATAATCTTCCGCAGGATAAAAAATTTCTTCTGGTACGATCTGGGTTACAATGGGCGCCGGGTAAGCTCCCGACGCATCCAACTCTTTGAGGATTTCTTCTGCCAGTTTTTTCTGGTCGGCGTCGTGATAAAAAATAACGGAACGGTATTGTGTGCCTATATCTGCTCCCTGCCTGTTGAGAGTGGTGGGGTCGTGGCTCCTGAAAAAAGCCTGGAGAAGGTCGGCGTAGCTTATCACTTTGGGGTCATAGTAGATCTTTGTGCATTCGGCATGGCCTGTCCGGCCGGAGCAGACTTCTTTATAGGTCGGGTTTTTCACGGCGCCACCCGAGTAGCCGGATACCGCTCCATATACTCCTTCCAGTGTTTCAAAAACAGCTTCAGTGCACCAGAAACACCCGTTCCCGAAGGTGGCTACCGCTACTCCCGGGATTGCAGCTAACTTATTAATTTCCATCTTTGTTTTTTTAGTGTCACTTTTGTCGGTCTGTGCGCATGATGCTACAACCCCGAGCCATAGCATGAGCAGCGGAAGGAGGAGGCCCTGATAAGACCTGTTACGATTTTGGTTGTTTCGGATCATAGTCAACTGTTTAACAGAAATCGGCGGCCGAAAGTTTGTAGTATTGAAGAAATAGGTATACTGCAATTGCCGGAAGGGTTTGAAAAGTGCTCTTTTGCGTTTGATTAAAGAGGGCACGGAGTTAGAGGGGACACAGAGTTGCACAGAGGAGACACAGAGTTACACAGAGGAATTTTAAGAGATGTATCTTTACGTAAAAGCGATCCATATTATTTCCGTAGTCAGCTGGTTTGCCGGCTTGTTTTACCTACCCAGACTGCTGGTATATCATACGGAGGCGCAACAGCAGAAGGGTGAGACTCTTCTTCAGGTGATGAACACCCATTTCGAACGCTGGGAGCGACTTTTATTTAATGCCATCATGACACCGGCGATGTGGCTGACGCTGGCTTCGGGCGCTACTATGCTCTATCTTACGCCCGACTGGCTTTCTCAGGGCTGGATGCACCTGAAACTGGGGTTTGTACTGGTATTGCTGCACTATCATTTTTACACCCGCAAACTGCTTAAAGAAATGCGCAAAGGGGTATTCAGGTGGTCTTCCCTGAAGTTGCGGCTGTGGAATGAGCTGGCTACCATTTTGCTGGTTGCGATTGTATTCCTGGTTGTTCTGAAGAGCGCTGTCGACTGGATCTGGGGGGTATTGGGGGTGATCCTGTTTGCGGTGTCGATTATGATGGCAGTGAGGTTGGTGAACAGGAGGAATTAGAAATCCAGGTTACAGTTGATCCATTCGTCGTCGAAGCTGGTGCCGTATTTACGGTAGAAGTTTACCGCAGAAGTGTTCCAGTCGAGTACCTGCCACATCATACCGGTGCATTGCATTTCTTTAGCAATAGCTACCGTCCCGTCGAACAACAGTTTGCCTATGCCGTTTCCGCGGTGCGATTCGGTAACGATGATATCTTCCATGTAAAGGCGCTTGCCTTTCCATGTGGAATAGCGGAAATAATAGAGGGAGATACCTACGATCTGGCCGTCAAGATCCGCGACTATAAAGTCGAAGAGCTTGTTCTCCATGTCGCGGGCCATACGCTCGGGCGTATTGACCATTATGTCAAGGGCGCGTTCGTAAATAGCCAGCTCTTTAACCAGGTTAAATGCCGAGGGGATATCTTCTTTTGTTCCTCTTCTTATTGTCACATTCATATCAGCGATAGTCTAAAGAGCCGGGCCGGCCCGCGGGGGGAATAATTAATCCGGTGTATGTTGTGTCGTTATTAAACCGAACCCACCCTAGTTAGTAAAGCGGTTTTTTGCCAAAGGATACTTAGTTGTAGTTGAGGTAATTCTCCCATTTTTCGATTACCAGCGCGAGATCCTGGGGGAGCTCGGTCTCAAACTGCATCCATTCGCCTGTTCTCGGATGCTCCAGGCCAAGCGACTTGGCATGCAACGCCTGCCTGGGCAGGATTTTGAAGCAGTTTTCCACGAATGCCTTATAGCTGCCCCCCTGGAGCCCCCGGAGAATACGGTCTCCGCCGTAGGCCGCATCGTTAAACAGCGGGTGCCCGGTAAACTGGAAGTGAGCCCTTATCTGGTGCGTTCTCCCGGTTTCAAGGTTGCATTTAACCAGAGACACATACCTGAGAGGCTTCAAAACCTCATAGTGAGTGATTGCATGTTTACCCTGTCCGCCATCGGGATATACCGCCATTACTTTGCGGTCTTTCACGCTCCTGCCGATATGCCCGATGATAGTCCCTTTTTCTTCTTTCATTTCCCCCCAGATAAGGGCGATATAGGTGCGTTCGGTGGTATGATGAAAGAACTGGCTGGCGAGGTGCGTCATCGCATATTCACTTTTAGCGACCACCAGCAGTCCCGAAGTATCTTTGTCAATCCTGTGCACCAGGCCCGGCCGTATATTATCCCCGGACGAGCCCGGCAGGTTCTGAAAATGATAGAGGAGCCCGTTAACAAGCGTTCCTTCCCAGTTGCCGTGGGCCGGATGGACGACCATCCCCGCGGGCTTGTTTATCACCAGGAGATCATCGTCTTCAAATACAATCTCGAGCGGGATATTCTCCGGAATGATATCGGTATTACGCGGCGGTTTCGGCAGTGACATGGTCACGATATCGCCGGGCTTCACCTTGTAGCTGGCTTTGGCGGGAAGATCGTTTACCCTGATCGCGCCTGCATCGATACCATTCTGAACTTTATTGCGCGAAGCGTTCTGAAGGTGCAGACTGATATATTTATCGAGACGCATCATACCCTGGCCCTTGTCGGCCACCAGCCTGTAGTGCTCATAGAGCTCGTCTTCCTCCTCATCAAGGGCCGGGTCTGTATTCATTGCAGTTTACCAGGTCCGGTTTTTCATGTATTCATCGAGCTCAGAGCGTTTCATAGGAATCTGGTCCGGATTCTTGTCGAGCCAGTTGAGAAAGTCTTTTTTGAGCTGATCGGTCCACTGACTGTCAATCTGTCCCGGGGTATATTTCCCTTCTTTCAGCATTTGTATCCCGAATTTATCGCGGATGGCAATAAACTCGGCGGTCAGCACTACCTTTTCTGCCAGGTGGGCAGGGATAAAGATGACCCCTCCGCGTTTGGCAAGAACAAGGTCCCCGGGCAGCACGATAGCCTGCCCGATCCTGATAGGAGTGTTAAGACCTGTTAAAACCACATCTTTAAGATAGGAAGGATGCCAGTCTCGGACAAATGCGTTAAAGCCCTCGATTGCAGACAGGCCCTCAAGATCCCTGGAAGAAGCATCGAAAACAACACCGTTACCGGTCTTTGAGAAAATTGAATTACCGAGATTATCCCCTATGAGGGTTCCGTCGGCGATTTTGCCGAAGCCGTCGGCGACGTATACATCTCCTTTAGTAAGGGCATCTATCGGCCAGGAATTCGTATTGCCGATACGACCGTTCTTATGTCCACGTTCTTTAATACTCTTTTCCACGTCGGGGCGGGAAGGCATGAACTGGGCGGTCAGCGCGCGGCCGGCTACCGGCACATCCTGGTGGATCATTTTCCAGTTTCCATCGAACTGGCAATTATAGCCCTCGTTTTTGAGTACGACCCACGCCTCCTCAATCGCAATATTTTTGACCCGTTCGATCAGGTTGTCAGGGACTTTCGGCCGTCCGTCCGCAAATCTTTCTCCTTTCCACTCCGAAGTGAGGAAGATGAGTTCCTCCCGTGAGATAGTTTGGGCATGGGAGGAAAAAGGCTGTAGAGCAACAGCAAAAAGAAACAGTGACGCTATGCCGGGAAAAAGTTTGCCCGGGATTTTGAATAATGTCATTATCGGCTGTTTAAATAAGGGAACCTCGAAAACCCCCGATGCTGCGCTACGCCTGGGTAGCCCCGCCTGAGGAGTTTTTAGAGGTTCCCGTAAGTATTTTCTATACGTAAGCGATGCAGTCTATTTCAACCAGGGAGTCTCCGGGAACTCCGCCGTAAACGGCAACTGTAGTCCGGACGGGAGGTTTGTTCCCGAACCGGCCGCGGTAGGCCTCATTCATGGCTTTATAGTCGTTGAGATCATGAAGATAGACATTCACCTTCAACACTTTTTCCATAGAAGAGCCCGCTTTTTTGAGTTCTTTTTCCACTTCATCCAGGACGTGTTTTGTATGGGCAGTGATGTCGCCGTCAAAATGTGCGCCTTTCCCGGCCACGAAGACGAGGTTATTGAATTTTGTATGGCCCGAGAACAGGGGGACGTCCTGGTGCATCACCACATCTCCCACTTCTTTTTCCGGCGCGGCTTCCAGGCTTTTTGCGGCATTGGCGGCTGTTCCTATTCCGGCAATACCTGCAACTGAGGCAACGAGTCTTTTGAGCAGCGATCTTCTTTTTTCAGTATTCATGGATTTGCGATTTATTAAAAATTTTTACTAAATAAACTCTAATATAACCGGTATAAAATCATTAAGGCTATATTTTTTTGGAAAACCGGCTTTAAAATCTTCATTTGGAGTAGATCGGATTGGCGATCCCGTTCAGGTCGTAGACAATCTTACCACCCATGATCGTCATTTCGCATTCCAGCTTTTCTTTCCCTTTTACTTTGTAGCCGGTTTTATCGTAAAACCCGAAATCGCCCTTGCGCATAGAGAAAACGGCAACATCGGCGATGGCTCCTTCCGATAGGTGCCCGAGGACGTCGCGCTGAATGGTAAGGGCAGGGGTCCAGGTACTGGCTTTGATGACATCTTCCAGCTTCATTCCCATATTATAAAATTTGGACATGATAGAAAGCATATCCTTCATGGAGCCGTTCATGCTGCCGGTATGCAGGTCGGTACTGATGGTAGAGGGCGTAAACCCTTCCTTCATGGCAGGGATGGCCTGCGTATAGTTGAAGCTGGCGCCTCCGTATCCTACGTCGAAGACGATCCCTCTTTTCCTGGCCTCCCATACGAACGGTTTGACCTTACCGGCCTCTTCGTCTACGATCGTTTCCCTGACCTCGTCGGGCAGAAGCGTGTAGGTATGCGTGAAAATATCTCCGGGCCTGAGGTGTTTCAGGAACAATTCTTCGAGTGAAAGCGCCGGGCGTGCGCCACCGAAGTCAATGATAACCGGCATTTTTGCGATTTCGCCTGCCTTTACAGCATTGTCGACCGGTTTCCAGTCCCGTCCCTGGAAATGGGCTACCTTAAACCCGACTATGTCGTTACGGTGTTTGACCGCAATAGCGGCAGCCATAACAGGATCCATGTCGGTAGTATCCTGTTCCCATCGTCCGCCGCGCATCCCCTGGCCTACGATATTGAGGAATGACAACACCCTGGTCCGGGAGTTGAAAATAATATTCTGCTTGAAAACGTCGAAGTTGCTCCAGCCTGCACCCCCGCAATCTACGATTGTGGTGACGCCCCCCCTGAAGGTAAAGCCGTCGGGAGGAAGCGCCGTGAACCCGTCGCTCAGGTAATGATTGGGCTGAGTGCCTGCGAACACGTGCCCGTGAATATCAATGAGGCCGGGTGTGACGTACATTCCTTTCGCATCTACCACCTGCCTCGCAGTTGAAGGGTCGATATTCGCGGCGATTTTTTTGATCTTACCTTCATATATGCCCACATCCATGGGACGGCTGATGTTGTTTTTGGGGTCTATCAGGTGTCCTCCTTTTATCAGAACGGTGTATTCCTGGGCGTGCAGGACGGGGAGGTGAATGACGAAGAGCAACAGGGTTAATAGTAAAATTCTCATAATGTTTATGGGGGTGAAATTGATGAGGTTTATTTAAGGGCTCCTTTCAGAACTTCTTTTATCCGGCTTGCCACTATTTTTTCCTGCCCGTTTTTAAGCATCCAGGTGGTTACGCTGATCCCGTTGGGGCCGGAGGACATCACTTCGATGGAGGGAGATCCGTTCCTGAGGTTTTCGAGGAAGCTCCTTGAGTTTATATCTATTTTCCCGGTGTCCCAGGTGATTTTCAGCGTGGGCGTATGGTTACCCAGCTCAGGCCTGGTTATCGTCGTACTCACCCCGCTGACACTTTTGGCCGCGCTTTCGATATGGGCAGTGCGCTTCTCCCAGGTGTCCCATTCTTTTTGCTGGTCGAGTTTGACAAACCTGTCGAGTGCCACATACATGCCTATGATTTCTTCTTTGTTTACCTTCATGCCCCGTCCTATCGTAGAGCCCCTCGGCGGCATGCTGAGCCTGGCCGCCTCGATAAAGTGCTTTTTACCCATCAGGATACCGGCGCTTTGGGGGCCTCTCATAGCCTTCCCCCCCGAAACGCACACCAGGTCAAAGCCCATGTCGTTGAATCTCCAGAGATTTTCAATGGGAGGTACGTCGGCGGCGATATCGATCATGGTAGGGATTCCGTGCTTACGGGCGATCGCGACCCAGTCCTGGTGGTTGATTTTACCCCTGTCAGACTGGATATGCAGGAACCACATAAGGGCGGTGTTCGGATTGATGGCCTTTTCCAGCTCTTCTGCGGTTTCTATATAAACAATTTTGCAGCCCGTGTTGGTGAGAGCATGGGAATAACCGATGGAATGACCTTTCTGCAGAATCACCTCCGACTTCATCCCGGTTCCTTCCAGGTGAGGGAGGGCCTCCACCTTCTTCTGGTCGGTGCCGGTGAGTACCCCGGCGAGCCCGAGCGTAAGGGCAGAAAAGCAGCCGGCAGTAACAACAGCCGCTTCGGCGTGGGTGATGGCCGCAATACGTTCGCCGACTTTGGTCTGAACGTCGTCGAGTATCATAAATTCTTTTGACGCTGCCTGTATAGCCTGCACGACCTCGTCGGGCATAAGGGAGCCCGTCATAGAGGTATAGGTACCTGCGGCGTTGATAAAGGTCCTGATCCCGAGCTCTTTTACCCAGTCAGGGGCGGCAGAAGGCGCTGAAATTTCGGCGGCAGTTATTCCGCCGGCCAAAGGGATAGCCGAGATTTTTTTAAGTACTTCTCTTCTGTTTAACATAGAAACCGGTGGTAATGTAAGATAGTCAGATATCAGGTTAAAGATGCATACAGTATGGCGGTATACTCTTTTTACAAAAGAATTTAATAGTAAACAGCCGTACCTCTAAAGATAGATTTTGTTTCGCAGAAAAGCATTTTTTTTCACAAAAATCAGTGCTCCGTACGGAGAAGCGAATGGGGCCCTTCGGAAAGGAGGCGACGGGTAAAGTCGTAGCCGGTCCGGAAAATAGACTTCGCTTTGTGAAAATCAAAAATACTGAAAGCCCGCATCCCCGGAGGCTCGATCAGCAGGTCGCATTTTTGCAGGCGTTCGATGTTCTGGTTATGTACGGCGAGCAGCAGCGACCGGTAGGCAACTTCAAAAGAGTTTTTAAGGGGACGATCCTGGAAAAAAGGATTGCAGTGTGCGCCGACCACCTGGTCTGTTTTCCCTTTGAGATATTCGACCGGCATGTTGTTGAGCACCCCGCCGTCGACAAGTTCCCGCCCCTGGTACCTGTACGGTTCGAAAAGCCCGGGAATTCCGCAGGACGCGATCATCGGCTGAACTACCTCACCGGAGTCGAACGCGACGGTTTCGGCGGCCATTATATCGGTAGCGGTAATGGTGAGAGGAATCTTGAGGGCCGAAAAGTCGTTTTCCGGGAAGTAGCCGGAAAGGATTTTTTCCATTGCTGAAATACGTAGCAGCCCCGGTCGCCCGAATGCAAAACGCACGGAACGGAACAGCCCGGATTCCGAGAGGATATCCAGGCTTTCTTCCGGCGTATAGCCACCTGCATAGAGCGCTCCGACAAGTGCTCCGGCGCTGGTGCCGCAAATAAAATCTATGGTGATGCCATATTCGTTTAAGGCCTGTATGACGCCCAGGTGCATAAATGCCCTGGCTCCTCCTCCCGATAGTACCAACCCGGTCTTCATACCTTTTACAGGTAGTCGGCCAACCTGCCGTGCGTACTTATCTCAATCCCTTTTTCTCC
Source organism: uncultured Cytophagales bacterium (assembly GCA_964559125.1). Taxonomy (GTDB): domain Bacteria; phylum Bacteroidota; class Bacteroidia; order Cytophagales; family Spirosomataceae; genus Ravibacter. The sequence continues at coordinate 158,323 of CAZLGW010000004.1, read as the reverse complement.
CTGTTTTACAGTAGCTGCTTCGTAGGCGGCATCATGCTCGAAAATGAGCGTAATCTGCTCGTCGGATACCTTCTGAAGGATTTGTTTCTTTTCGTCCATGGTGACCAGCGGCCTCACATCGTAGCCCATGACCCAGGCAATCGGAAGATGGGCGGAGGAAGGCAGGAGGTCGGCGGTGAAAAGATATTTTTTTCCGTTGTAGTCGATCAGGGGGAGAATCATTTGCTCCGTATGTCCATTGACGTGTAGGAAAGAAACACCGGGAAACGGGGAATTTCCTTCTTCAATAAACATCAGATGCCCGGACTCTTCGATCGGGAGCAGGTTTTCGGGTAAGAAGGAGGCCTTTTCGCGTGCATTGGGCTTGATAGCCCATTCCCACTGCCCTTTCGATACCCAGTAGCGGGCGTTGGGAAAAGTCAGGACAGGTTTTCCATTGCTGTACCTGACCGCTCCCCCCGCATGATCGAAATGGAGATGCGTAAGCACTACATCGGTAATTTCTTCAGGCGAAAAGCCGGCTTTGTAAATCGACGAGAGCAGCGTGGCGTCGCCGTTCCTGTAGTAGTGGCCGAAGAATTTTTCATTCTGCTTATCGCCGAGCCCGGTATCCGTTAAAATAAGACGGGGGCCGTTTTCAATAAGCAGGCAGCGGGCGGCCCAGTTACAGAGGTTGTTTTCATCAGAAGCTATATGCCTGCTCCAGAGTGTTTTGGGAACTACCCCGAACATAGCTCCTCCGTCGAGTTTAAAAAATCCGGTATCTATTGTGTGGATCCTCATCGAGGTATGAGTTGGTTGTTTTCTCAATTACTTTCGCAACGATACCTACCCGGAGGGGTAAGTACCGTTGCGACATTCGGTCGTAAATTAAGAAAGTTTAGTCAGCCGGGAAACAGCCTCCCTAAGCTTTTGATCAGTATCTTGTTTTCAGGACGATAGGCCCGAGGTTGCCCAACTCGTTTTTAACGCAGAAAATGGCCCTGCCCTTTGCTTCTATCGTCTTCCAGGCAAGGTAGCTCACAATATCGTCGTATGCGCCGGGAGTTTCGGCGTCATCGAGCAGCTCGAGGTTCATGTCATCTATTATTCGTGCTGCCTGCGTGAAACTCGCTTCCACAGCCAGTAGTTCTCCCCGGCCGGATACGACCGCGCGATAAATTTCACTGAGATCTGTAAGTACCCGATTGAGCGAAATGGCTTCTTCTATTTCCGATATCGCGGCTGCTCTTCTATTGTTGATAATCTCTCCCACCGGTTCCCAGGCCTGAGCGGCGAGCTCATGCTGAGCGGTGCGGTGATAGTCGAGCGGAGAGTGGGCAGAATAAATTTCGGGGCGGTCGGCCACCTCCTGCAATAGCCGGTAATTATCAGGGGTAGATATGACAACCGTCCGATATCCTGTTCGATTGAATTCCCTCACAAGGGCTTTGTCTATATGGTTAAGATATTCCCGCAGCTTATTATCGTTTTCCCTGGCATGGCTGACCAGGTCGGGATGTACCGAAAAAGTATTTTCACCTATCGGGAAGTTTTCATTTTCTACCTCTCTTTCAATGGCGTCGTTCTGCGCTTCATAAAGGCGTGCACCGCTTTGTGACAAAAGGGCGATCGTATATTGCTCTGTTTCGTTGAGAGCATCTATAAGTGGCCTTATAGCATAACGATCATCTATGTAAATGCGGTCTTCTTCTGCGGGCCGGGGGAGTTTTACAATTCTGACTGTAGAAGAAGAAATAAAAATATGCATGCTGTCAAGATTGTACCGGTGATCGGCGGTATCGAGTACAAACTGCAGTTTCCGGATCAGAGGCGCTGAATCGCGTTTGTCGTATTCTTCCAATAATCTTCTCTCAGTCTCTGCCGCAAGATTTTTTAACAAAATGCCATCCTGCATACTGTCGGGATGGGTGCGGTGTGTGTTTAGCGAGATGGTGATACACGGATTGCCCGTTTCCGAGGCAAGTTTTTCAATTGTTTCAAATAACATAAGCATTGATATTGGAAGTTTAAAAAAAGGCTCTTTCTAAGGTTTTCTGTAAAAAGAACCACGTATGATTTGACTAATAGGTTTTTTGAATATAGCACTTTCCCGCGACAGGATGAAAGAAAAATGAGAAAAATAGTGAATAACCTCATACCGAAGGTACCAGGGAGAAGCAGCGGAACAATTTAACCCAAAGCCCGAAAATGCGGCTGAAGTGACATAGTGGGGAGAGGCGTTGGCAGGGAACAGGGTAACCTGGAAACCTGAGGGATAGCCTGTTAACAAATTCAAATAATTTGCGACTAAAAGGGTAGTAGAAGATGGTACTATATTTATTTTTCTAACTTTGGGGGATAAACAATAAACGGATTCCGTTCCCGTTTTTGTCAAAAGCATCCCAGCTACAAAAACTCTAAGACTTAAAACTTAATTTTCTTTTCTTCAGAATGGTAATTCTTCAGGCACTTTCCGATACCACCCTTGCTGCTACATCTGACCAGGGACTAACATTATTCGGTTTATTAAGCAAAGGTGGTTGGGTGATGCTCCCCCTCGGCCTGCTTCTTCTGGCAACTCTTTTTCTGATCATCGAAAGATATCTTGGCATCAATACAAGCGGGAAAGTCGAGCAGAATTTTGTGGATAATATCCGGGATTTTGTACAGGAAGGCAATCTTAAATCGGCCGAGTCTCTCTGCCGTAACCAGCGCAATGCGATCGGCCGGATCTTTGAGCGCGCGATCAGCCGTATCGGGTACCCTATTAAGGATATAGAGACTACTATCGAAAACGCGAGCCAGATCGAGCTCCAGCGCCTGGAAGGGAATTTGTCTTACCTCGGGGTCATTGCCGGTATCGCTCCTATGCTTGGTTTCGTGGGTACGATTGCCGGTATCATCAGGATCTTTTATGATATCTCGCTTTCCAACGATTTTAACATCAGTACGATCTCGGGCGGGATGTATGAGAAGATGATCACCTCGGGGACAGGTCTTATCATCGGTCTGATCGCCTATGCCGGGTACCATATGCTCAATATGAAGATAGACCGTTTTGCGCTGCGTCTCCAGATGGCGGCGTCCGACTTCCTGGATGTGCTGCAAAAGCCTGTAGGAAAATAATGCAGCGCTCAGCCCTTTAAGATTTCCAAGAGAACTGAATAAGTAATGAAGATACGCAGAAAGAGCCGGTTTGCCCCTGAGGTTTTCACACATTCGCTGAATGACATCATGTTTTTCCTGATGTTGTTCTTCCTGATCATCTCTACGATGGCCAACCCGAATGTTATTAAACTGATGCTGCCGCAGGCCGCCGCCGCGCAGCGGAGCTATACCAAGCAGTTGACATTGTCTGTAGATGCTGACAGGAACTATTTCCTGGACAAGCAGCCGATCCCGGTCGACCAGCTGGAAACTACCCTGCATAACACATTCCTGGATGTGCAGGAACGTACCATTGTGCTCAGGCTCGATAAAAGCCTGGCGGTCCAGGACCTGGTCGATGTGCTCGAAATAGGTGCTAAGGAGGATATTAAAATGGTAATGGCTACCGCGAAATAACGATGTTTAAAAAGCACACAAACTGCTGCGTTGTTTTCGGAGTTCGGTCTCAGTCACATACTCAGGTATGCTCCTTCGTCCTCATCCTCAACGCCGTGCATTTTGGCACTTTTTAAACATCTTCTGTAGTTTCAGACCAACAACTCATTCATTGACCAGCATTATCTTCTTTATTTCCGATTTGTCCCGGATCTCTTCGCTGGCGTGAAGGACCAGCGTGTCGCCTTCGCTGAGATTCCCTATAATCTCCATATTTATAGCATCATTCCTGCCCGCGGTTACCGGTATCCAGCGGGCTTTGCCATTTTCTGATTTGATAACAAACAGTCCCAACGCCGTGTTTAATACCGATTGCACAGGGACGCTGAAGGAGGAATCGGAAGTCGTCATAGGGAGTGTAACTTCGGCGACCATGCCGGGGAGCAGGTTTCTATCCCTGTTGTCGACATCCAGCTCGGTACGCTGGGCTCTTAGCTTCGGGTCGAGAGCGCCCGACAACCGGTTTACCTTTGCGTAAAAGGTTTGTCCGGGCGACGACCTGACGGTAAATTTTGCCTGGGCCTGATAGCCGACATAACGCACATAAGATTCCGGAACACTGACTACCAGCCGGAGCCGGTTCTGCTCGACAAGCGAGAACAAGGGGAATTCCGATCCTTTCCCGGAAGGGCCTACATAAGCGCCTGTGCTTACATGACGGGCGCTGATCACACCTGAAAATGGTGCCCTGATCTCAAGATAGTTACGGTTATCGCTGATTTCGTTAAAAGTAGCCCTGGCAGACTGGAGCAGGGCGGCATCAGACTGCTGTTTGGCGAAAGCGAGCTCAAGGTCGTTAGGAGAGACAGTACCCGGTGTTTTACTGGTTTCGAGCAAACGTTCGTAGGTCGATTTGCTGGAGATATACATAGCTTCCTGTGCCTGGAGCCTCGATTCGGCGCCGGCCAGTTGGGAAGCCAGCTCCGGAGCTTCGAGCGTGGCCAGGAGCGCCCCTTCCCTTACCTCCGATCCGACATCGGCATATAGTTTCTTCACGAAGCTGTTTACTTTGGCATACAGATCTACATGCTGAAAGGCGATCAGCTCGCCGGGTAATTTCAATTCGGAAGAAACACTTCCTTTTTTAAGGCTGAGCACTTCCACCGGTACAGCCCCGACTTCTTCCGTTTCTGCTGCCGGGGCTTTTCCGCAGCAGTAAAACAGGGTAGCAAGAATAGCTGCAGAAAGAGCGGCGAATGCGGGTTTTAAGGATTTCATAGCAGGTTTAAAATAGATCTTTTTCGGTAAGGGGCATAAGGAATACGCTGTCGTCAGCTAGTTTTCCCGGTTGGAATATAGAACTTGCTTTCTTTGTCTTCAGGATCGAGAGATACGCTTTGGATAGAAGTTTTACCTTGTCCCCAGGCAAACACCAGCGGAAGAATAAACAGCGTTGCGAAGGTCGAAGTAAACAACCCGCCGATTACCGCGCGTCCGAGGGGAGATGCCTGATCTCCTCCGTCTCCCGATCCTAATGCCATCGGGACCATGCCTACGATCATGGCGAGGGCCGTCATCAGGATAGGCCGTAAACGAAGGGAAGCTGATTCGTAGGCGGCCGAAACCGCGTTACCGTTACGCAGCCGTAGCTCCTCGGCATTTGTAATGAGTAGGACGGCATTTGAGATTGAAACCCCTACAGACATAATAATCCCCATATAAGACTGCAGGTTGAGCGTCGATCCGGTGAGCAGGAGCAGAGTGAGTGAACCGACGATAACAGCAGGCACTGAGGCCAGGACGATCGCCGAGACCTTGAAAGACTGGAAATTGGCGGCCAGCATTAAGAAAATAACTACAATTGCTACCAAAAGTCCGCCTTCCAGGCTATCGAGCGTACTGGTCAGTGTTTCACTCAGGCCGATGAGCTGTACGGTAAGGCCCCGGGGAAGCTCTCCCAGGGAGTCGATCACTTCGCGGACTGCCTTTTGAGCGGTGCCCAGGTCCGTTTCATTGAGGTTGGCGGTGACCGACAGTGTCGGCAACGCCCCCAGGTTATCGTTTTCTCCGTAGGTCGTATCCGGGGTGATGGTTGCTACGTCGCCCAATACAGGGCGGCTTTGCCCCTTCATAACAGGGATTTCGCTGATGTCATGAATAGAGCTCATCTGTCTTTCAGGGACAAGCACCTGTACCAGGTAACTGTTACCGCTTTTCGGGTCTACCCAGATGTTTTTATCGGTATAGCGCGACGACGACGTAGAGGCGATCAGCGATCGTGAAATGTCGACGACATCTACTCCCAGCTGAGATGCGCGCATCCGGTCGATCTCGATATTGATGGCCGGATACTTATTTGATTGTCCCAACTGGATATCTCTCAGGTAGGGGATTTCCTTCAGCTTTTCGATCAATTTCCCGGCATACAACTCGTTGGTTTTTTTATCGCGGCCCATCAGCCTTACCTCTACCGGGGTAGGCGAGCCCTGGCTCAGGATCTTATCGGTGAGCTCTATCGGCTCAAACGAGAGGCTGATATCGGGGATGGCGGCTTTGCTCTGCTTCCTGATCTTTTCTTTCAACTCATCCAGGTCGGTGTGGAATCCCTCTTTTAAAGCTACCTGGAGTACCGCTTCCTGAGGGCCCGACATCCAGAGGTAGATCGGGCTGACCGAGAACGGTCCGGGGTGCTGACCTACATAAGCGGAAGTAACGGCTATATTCTCAGGCCCCGTAAGGTCTTTTATAATACTAAGAAGCCTGAGCGTTTTTTCTTCCGTACGTTCGATCCGCGTTCCTTCGGAAGTTCTCAGCCTGACCTGGAACTGGCGGCCGTTTACTTTTGGAAGCACATCTTTCCCGATGTGATTTAACAGGAAGCCCGCTACAACTGTGGATATCAGCAGGTAAATGATGACGATCGGGCGCCTGAACGGCAGAATACGGTTTATAAATCTCAAAAACCTCATTCTCAGCCGTTCAAAGACGCTTATTTTGCCATCCCGGTTGCTGTCTTCGCGCTCGCTGAGCGCTTTCTTCAATTCCGTGGAATCACTTTCCCGGGAGGCGGTGTACGCGGCAGCATTGGAATGTCCTTTCATGAGCCAGTTGGCCATCACCGGGACAAACGTCTGGGACAGGAAGTAAGAAGCGATCATACTGAACCCGATAGCCAGCGCCAGGGGCATAAACATCGAACCGGGAATCCCTTCCATCGTAAAAGCCGGCGCAAACACGGCCAGGATACAGAACAGGATCAGCAGCTTGGGGAAGGCAATTTCCTTGCAGGCATCCCATATAGCCAGGGCTTTCGGCTTCCCCATGTCCAGGTGCTGGTGGATATTTTCGATCGTGACGGTACTTTCGTCTACCAGTATCCCGATAGCCAGTGCAAGCCCGCTGAGAGTCATAATATTGATCGTCTGGCCGAGAAGGTTGAGAAACAATATACTGACGATGATCGATGTGGGGATGGTCAGGATCACGATCAGGGCGCCCCGGGCATCGCCCAGGAACAGCAATACCATGAGTCCGGTCAGCACGGCTCCTATTACGCCCTCTTCCACGAGGCTTTTGACGGCATTCATGACGTATTGCGACTGGTCGAACTCAAAGCTCAGCGTTACGTCGTCGGGGAGTGTGCTCTGCATCCTGGGGATGCTTTTTTTCAGGTTCTGCACCACTTCCCAGGTGGAGGCATCGGCACTTTTGGCAATACTGAGGTAGACAGAACGTTTCCCGTTGACCAGGCCGTATCCGGTGGTGACGTCGGCGCCGTCTTCTACGGTTGCGATGTCGCGGAGGTAGAGATTATGTACTCCATTGCCTTTATAGAGAGGGATGTCGGCAAATTCAGCAACCGTCCGGATAGTGGTATTGGTGGGTGTGATATAATTTTTGTCCCCGATCCTTACGTTTCCGGACGGAGTGGTCTGGTTATTGAGACGCAGGGCTTCTACCAACTGATCGGGAGTGAAGTTGTGCGCTCTCATCAATTCAGGATCGACTTTCACTACAACCGTCCTGATATTCCCTCCGAACGGCGGAGACGACACGATTCCGGGGATCGAGGTAAAAGACGACCTGACATACAGATTGGCAAGATCCATCAGTTGGTTGTTGGTGCGCACGTCGCTCGACAGCACGAGCTGTCCTACAGGCAATGTGGAGGCATCGAACCGTATAATGAAAGGCGGGTTGGATCCGGGCGGGAAGATTCCCTGGATGCGGTTGGCAGCAGCGCTCATTTCGGCAGAAGCCTGGGCCATATTCGTGCCGGGGTAGAACGTAACTTTCATCAGGGTCAGCCCCTGTATGTTCTTGGTCTCTATCGTTTTGATACCATTAACAAACAACAGGATATTGACGTATTGTTTCCCGAAGAATGTCTCCATCTGGTTTGGTGTATAACCCCCGAAAGGGTGGGCGATATACATAACCGGAAGGTCGAGAGTGGGGAAAATATCAATCTTAATTTTTCTGACCGCGCTGATTCCGAAGAAGAGCAGTCCGGCCACAACAACCATGATGGTTATAGGCTTTCTTAATGCAAAGCGAATCAGGTTCATAGGTTACCGGGTGCGGCCCGCCGGGGCAGGCAAGGTAAGAGTTTATACTGGTTATAGTTGATTTTCGAAAACGGAATAATCGCCCAGCGCCGCAGCTTTCATCAGCAGGCTTTGCCAGACGTTATTACCGGCGATATCGCGATCTGTTTCTGCCCGTATGAGGGTATAAAGCGTCTGGTTGAGCTCCACGAGGTTAGTAAGTCCGTTTTGGTACATCACCGATTTCTGAAGATAGGCGTCGGCGGCAGCTTTTACCTGTATGGGGGCTTCCCGGTAATTTTCGAGTGCGTTGCGGATCTTGTTGCCGGCGAGCTCCAGCTGAGCGTTAAGGCGTTGACTGGCAAGGTTGTATTCTTCAAGGAGAGCCCGGTTGATTAGCCCCTGGCTTCTTACCTGGTAAGAATACCTTATCGGTTGGGTCAGGTTCCAGGTTAGGCCCAAACCCAGCAGGAAATTGCTCCTTGCCGGTTTGAAACCCTCCCAGGCGCTATGCGTAAAGTCGGTCCTGTCGGTAGCATAGGAGCTTCCGAATCCTGATGCCCTGGTCTGAAAAACCCCTACCAGGGAGAAGGCCGGGAAATAAAGGGTTTTATAATAACGCTGCTGGGATTCGCCTGCCAGGATACGGCTTCTGAAAAACTGCAGGGTAGGGTGCGATTCGACCGTACCTGCCGAAAGCTCTTCGAGCAACGCCGGTAGCCTGGCTATAAACAGTGTATCGAGCACAAATTCCCCGGGATCGATTCCCATCAGAACGGCCAGTTGGTTGCTTTGCTCCTGTTCGAAGTCACGGGCGCGGGTAATGGCGATACGCGCATTAGAAACCTCGGCGTTGGAAAGAAGCGAGTCTACTCCTGCGATCAGGCCGTTCCTGGCGCGGGTGGTCACTACGGTTTCTACGGCCCGGGCCCTGGTCAGGTTTTTTTCATACGACAGCCTGAGGCGTTGTGCGGTGAGGAGGTTGAGATAAGCGGCTGTTACCCTTATGCTATGCTCGAAAATTTCCTGCTCGAGATCTTTCTGGTCACGGAGTGCAATAGCTTCGGCGGTATTGATTTTCTCTTTCACCCTTCCGAAAGCGAAAAAATCCCAGTTTACATTTGCAAGGTAGATGGCGCCGAAAGCGGCGTTCCAGTTCTGATCGGGCGAGGGCAGGCCTGAAGAAGCGACGCCCAGTCCGCCGAACCCGTACGCCGGCCCGATCTGCCCGTTTACCGTTCCGTAGGTCCACTGACTTCCTACATTCATATTGGGCAGGTATTCGCTCCGGGTAAATGAAGCGGCTGTACCGGAAGCGGCTGCGTAGCTGGTTTTTGATTTGATGGTACCGTAGTTATCCAGCGCTGTTTTTACAGCCTCTTTCAAAGAGAAAGGCGTCTGGGCGGGAAGGCCTGCTGAACAAAAAATAGCGGAAAGAAAGAGAAAACGGTTTCTGAAAGGTTTAGTGAACATATATAGCGTAATCTTTAAAAAAAGAGTGACCCCATGCTACGTAAAACATATTAGAAATGAAAAAGTTAAAGAACCTGTGTTTATTTATGTAAATAATTTGACGAGTACAAAAAGGAGTCGGGACAGGGGGAGTTCTACGTCGGACTTTAGCTGGAGATTTCTCTTTCAGGGGTGTTTTTCTGCAGCTTTCAGGCGTTTTGTATATAAATCAGATATGGTATTTGATCTGATATTTCTTTAAATCGTATTTTGATAAAATAATGAATGGCAGGCGCCGTTCATTTGCGATTATCATCATTTACCACAGTGTCTGATACAGATGGCATTCATTGATTATTACAAAATTCTCGGGCTTGGCAAAGATGCCAGCCAGGAGGACATAAAAAAGGCTTACAGGAAGCTGGCCCGGAAGCTGCATCCCGACCTTAATCCTGACGACAAAGAAGCGAAGGTAAAGTTTCAGCAGCTCAATGAAGCTAACGAAGTGCTGAGTGATCCGGAAAAAAGAAAAAAATACGATGAATACGGAGAACACTGGCAGCATGCCGAGCAGTTTGAGCAGGCAAAACGACAGCAACACAGCTCGCGGCAGACAGGTCAGAGCGGCTGGCAAGAATATACCGGGGACTTTGACAGCGGGGATTTTTCGGATTTCTTCGAATCCCTTTTCGGTCAGCGCGCCGGCAGGTCGGGAAGAGCCGAGCCGAGATTCAGGGGAGGCGATTACCAGGCGGAGCTGTCGCTATCGCTGAGGGAAGCGGCTCAAACGCATCCTCGTGTTTTAACGGTAAACGGGAAAAATATCAGGATCACTATTCCGGCCGGTGTGGCCGACGGGCAGGTGATCAAACTCGCCGGTTACGGGGCCCCGGGAGCAAACGGAGGGCCTAACGGCGATCTGTACATTACGTTTACCATCAGCCCCGATCTGGTTTTCAGCAGAGTGGGGGATAATCTTCACGTGACAAAAGAAATAGACCTGTACACCGCAGTGCTGGGCGGGGAGATCTTACTGGATACGCTGAACGGACAGGTTAAGTTGCAGGTCAGTCCCGGTACGCAAAACAATACTAAAGTGCAGTTGAAAGGGAAAGGGTTTCCGGTATATAAGAAAGAGGGATCGTTCGGAAACCTTATCGTGACTTACCAGGTGAAGATCCCTACCGGTTTGTCGGAGAGACAAAAGGAGCTTTTCAGGGAAATTGCAAAATCTTAACCCGTTGAACTATGAGCACTGAAATGATAAGCATTACCAGCTATTGTCTGAAATATAATATTGAACACTCTTTTATAGACTCACTGGAAGACGGGGGGCTGATCGAGATCGTCTGGGTAGACAACGAGCGGTTTATCCCTTATTCGGTATTACCGCAACTGGAAAGATATACCCGCTGGCATTACGAGCTGGATATCAATCCGGAAGGTATCGAGACGATCCAATACCTGTTGTATAAAATAGATTTGCTCAAGCAGGAGGTGGCGGATTTGAGGAGCAGGTTGAAGGTTTATGAGGGGTGATATCGTATCCTATTGCTTGATGCTTTTTCTATAATCCTGCCATCCCTTCGGGATTGAAATGCAAAAAGAAAAATCAAAAATTTTCAGGATAAGATTTAGGGGTTTGCCCGGCAAAGCGAACCTTTAACAAAATGAATCGGATGCGATACACTGATCTTAACGACGAGTCATTGATTTTGCTGATGAAAGAGGGCGAATCCGAAGCCTTCGCCGTCATCTACCGCAGGTACTGGCGGCAGCTGTACGGGTTTGCATACCAGCAGCTGGGCGTGAGGGAAGACGCGGAGGAGATCGTGCACGACGTGATGGAGAGCCTGTGGCAAAACCGGGAACATTCGAACATACAGAATCTGAAAATCTATGTGTTCATCGCCGCAAGGAACCTGGTAAACAAGAGTATAAAAGCCCAGATGCACCTGAGAAAGTACCTGGAGTTCCAGTTACTGCAGGAAGTATTCGAAAATGCCCGGGTGAATGAAATACTGACTAATGAAGAGCTCAGCAAGGCAGTAGACCAGGCGATGAAACAGATGCCGGAGAAAACGGCTACAGTTTTCAGGATGAGCAAACTGGATGAAGTACCGGTAAAAAGAATTGCCCTGGAACTCGGACTGACCGATAAGGCAGTGGAATACCATATTACAAAGTCAATAAAAATGTTGCGTCAACATCTCAGACATTTTTACCACGAGAATTAACAGTGATCGGAAATGACACAACATGAGTTTGACAAGCTTACCGAGAAGTACCTGGCCGGGCAGTGCAGCGATGAGGAAATCGCCCTGCTGGAGAAGTGGGCGACACTCCACTACAGCGAGCAGTCGGCCGGGAGGTTGTTTGATTCGGATAAGGCAGAGCAGGAAACCAGGGAGAAGATCTGGCAACTGTTGAAACCAGGCGCCAATCCCCGGCGAAGGGTAGTGCCGGGAAGGTGGATCGCCGGAATAGCAGCATCGTTTTTGATTTTAGGAGCCGGGTTACAATACCTGCGGCATATCGACAAGCATTCTGAAAAGCAGGTTGTTGAGGTCGTTTCCGATACGGCAACGGGTCACCCGAGCCGGATCACCCTGCCGGATGGCAGTTCGGTTATACTTGGGGAAGGCGCCGATATTGTAGCAGATGAGTATTTCGGAGCGGAAAACAGGAAGGTATGGCTGGAGGGAGAAGCCTTTTTTGAAGTTATGCCCGATCCGCAGAAACCTTTTATCGTGCAGACGGGCGACCTGGTAACGGAAGTACTCGGAACCAGCTTCCGCATCAAGCCGCAGCAAAGCCAGAAGAAGATCGAAGTTTCGGTGGTTTCGGGTAAAGTTTCGGTGTATAAGGCGGAGTCGACAGGGAAAAACAAGAAGGACGGCGTGATCGCCATGCCTAACCAGAAAGTTTCGTACGACCTGATCTTAAAGACATTGCGGCAGGATCTTGTCGACGCGCCGCAGCCCATACAGAAGAAAGAATCTGTTTCCCGCTTTCTGTTCGATGAAGTTCCTGTCGGCCAGGTGCTGGATAGCATCAGCGAGATATACGGAGTACAGCTGATAGCCGGGAACCCGGATATGAAGCAATGTATTTTCACCGGCGATCTCAACGGACTCGATATGTATCGCCAGCTGGATTTCCTATGCGAGGTGATACAGGCAAAATACGAGATACGCGGCACCGCGATCTTTATTTCCGGCCCTAGCTGCCGGCAGGTGCAGTGATGACCGGGTCAATACCCGTGATTTACATTTGTGCAACTCTTTATTAATCAAACCAAACCATAATTTAAAGCAACGTAAGACATGATGTCATTGTTACGGATTCGCCCCGGTCTCAGAAAAATGGCGGCGCTTGCCTTCTGTCAGGCTATTGTTTTTGTAGTTTTCTCAGGGATGTCGGAAGCCAGCACGCTCAATGGTCAAAGTGTGCTGGAAACAAAAATCACGCTGAATGAGGAGGATCAGCGGTTTAAAAAGGTACTCGGAATGATCGAGCAACAGGCCAATGTACGTTTTATCTACAGCCCGAGTTCGATCGATGTCAGGAAGAAAGTAACGATCAAAGAAAAAGACCAGCGTCTTGACCAGATACTGAAGAAACTCTTTCAGCCGATATCGGTCGACTACTCCGTAGTTGAAAACAGGATTCTGTTGAAAGCGGTATCGAGGGAGGAAAGCTCCACCACTTTGCCCGAAACAGAATTGCAGTCGGCCGTGCCGGCTCCTGACCGGACAGTGCGGGGAAAGGTTTCGGATGAAAAGGGAGAGACCCTGCCCGGTGTCAATATTTTAGTGAAGGGTACAACGCAGGGCACGATAAGCGGCTCAGACGGTACTTACTCAATTGTAGTGCCCGATGAAAATGCGGAGCTGATCTTTTCTTTCGTAGGTTACCTCAGCGAGGAAGTGAAGGTAGGAAACCGGACCAATATAGAGATCTCGTTAAAGGTAGACCAGAAATCCCTGGAAGAGGTGGTGGTCATTGGTTACGGGTCGCAGTCGCGGGGAGATATTTCCTCTGCTATTGCTTCACTGTCTGTCTCCGATAAAAAAATTGCGGAGCTGCCCATTACAGGCCCGGAGCAGGTATTGCAGGGAAGGTTGAGCGGGGTGAACGTTACGCAGAATGCCGGGACTCCCGGCGGGCGGTCGACCGTTCGGATCAGGGGTGCAAGCTCTATTACAGGAGGGAATGATCCGTTGTATGTGATCGACGGAGTACCCATCAATATAGGAGCCTATTCATCTGCTACGGGGAACGCTGTAGCCGAAAACCCGCTTTCTTCGCTTAGTCCGGGAGATATAGAGTCGATGGAAGTGCTGAAAGATGCAGCGGCAGCAGCTATTTACGGGTCCAGGGCATCTAACGGTGTGATCCTGGTTACGACCAAAAGAGGGAAAGCAGGTACTCCACGGATCAACTTCAATACCTATTATGGTGTTCAGAAGGAAACGAAGCGCCTCCCCCTTCTCGACGGACCGGGCTGGGGAGAGCTGGTCAATGAAGCGAGAACCAATGTCGGAATGCAGCCTTATTTTGAAGACCCGTCTTCTCTGCCTACCACCGACTGGCAGGATGTGATTTTCAGGAGCGCTGCTATTCAGAGCTATGACCTGTCCGTTTCAGGGGGGAGCGAAAAGACGCAATTTATGGTGTCGGGCAATTACTATGACCAGAAAGGGGTGGTAATAGGCAGCGGATACAAGCGGGGAAACGTGAGGATCAACCTCGACCAGACTATCAACAGCCGTCTCAGCGCCGGGATGAACCTTACTTTAAGCCGTTCAAAGACCGACAGGATAGACGCCGGGACGAATAGCGGTATCGTTTCAGCGGCGATCATCAAGTCGCCGGCCATACCGCTTTATCTCGAAGACGGAACTCTTAACCCGGTCGATCCCTATATAGCAACCAGCAATAACCCGGCCCTTATGGCACGGGAAATCACCAACTATGCGTTCAACAACCGGGTGATCGGAAATACCTTTCTTAACCTCGAAATAATACATGGCCTTAATTTAAGGTCTTCGATAGGCATCGATTACATGGGACTCGATGAAGTCCTGTTCATTCCGCCCAATAATCTTACCTATGAGGGCCGTAGCACCAATGGGTCGGGGACCAATTCCTTGACGCAGGACAGGGGATGGATCAACGAAAACACCCTTAACTATTCAACCAATCTTGGAAACAAGCACAGGGTTAACGTACTGCTGGGGTACTCGCAGCAGGAGTCGCGGATGAGCCGAACAACGGCGTCGGGGACTAACTTTGCGCTTGAATCGATATCTACCCTGGAGTCTGCTTCAGTCCGTAATTCGAGTTCAGGCGGAAGCAGCTGGGGACTGGCCTCCTATTTCAGCCGTCTCAACTATACCTTCGATAACAAGCTGAATATAGCCGCCAGTTTTCGTGTAGACGGATCTTCGAGGTTCAGCAGGAACAACAAGTACGGAACTTTCCCATCCGTGTCGGCTTCCTACAGGCTTGACAAAATGGAATTTATGGACGATGTTTCGTGGCTGGACGATGCCAAGATCAGGGCCAGCTGGGGGAGAACAGGAAACCAGGAGATCGGGAACTTCACCTCGAGAGGATTGTCAAGGGGAGGGTTCAACTACCTCGGCCTGAGCGGGCTTGCCCCGGTGCAGCTCGAAAACCCGAATCTGACCTGGGAAACCACCGAGCAGACCAACGCCGGGGTAGACCTGAGATTCTTCGGGAGCAGGCTGAATTTTACTTTTGACTACTATATTAAAAAGACGCACGGGTTGCTTCTCGAAGTACTGCTACCCACTTCTTCCGGTTATGCGAGCTCGGTGCAGAACGTAGGTAACGTTCAGAATAAAGGAGTAGAGCTCCAGCTTGGGTCGACGAATATAGTCAGGAACGATTTCAGTTGGCGGACAGATTTCAACATTGCTTTCAACCGTAATAAAGTGACCAGCCTTCCCGACGGTGACGACCGGCCGCTCGGATTCAACGGTTATGCTTCCGTATTGAAGGTGGGATATCCGCTGGGAACCTTATTCGGCTGGAACATACTGCGGGTGAACCCCCAGACCGGGGATTATGATTTTGAAGATGTGGACGGCAACGGTAACACTCCCTATCCTTCCACCAGCACCGACAATACTGTCCTGGCCAGCGCGCAGCCCAAGTTTACGGGAGGGATGACCAATACGCTGACCTACAAGAATTTTGACGCCAGCATTTTTATGCACTTCGTGTACGGTAATACCATTTTCAACCATCCGAAGTACTCTTACGGACGGATGCATACCTGGTTCAACTCTTTTACGGATTCAAAAGACAGATGGAGAAAACCTGGCGACGAAACCTGGCTGCACCGCGCAGCCTGGGGAGATCCTGCGCGCAATGGGTCTGTGTCAAACAGGGTGCATGAAGACGGATCATTCCTGAAGATCAAATCCATCAACCTGGGCTATACCGTGAAGGCAGATAAACTGAAACAGATAGGCGTACAAAACCTCAGGATATACGTGGTAGGGCAGAACCTGTTCACATTCACCAAATACACAGGCTTTGATCCGGAAGTGAATTCCTACGGCAACGATGCGCAGTTCGGCTTCGATATGAATGCCTACCCGCAGGTAAAGTCGTATACACTGGGACTGAACATAGGTTTCTGATCCTGAAACAATCAAAATTTAACAATCTTTTGTTCTGATGAAAAAGTTCAAATATATATACCTGGCAGGAGTCTTATTGTCACTGGGGGCCTGCGACGTTATCGATCAGGAGCCGGTTGATGCCGTATCGAACCAGCAGCTGTTTACCAAGGGGGCTGATGCCCAGGCTGCCATTATCGGGGCCTATAAAGGTGTGCTGGACAACGGGTTCAACTACATGGTGATGGCGGAGCTACCCACCAAAAACGTAAGGGGAAATGCGCTCAACAGGCAGTTTGAGCAGATCAATAACCTTCAGTTCCTGGATGACAACGGGTACTATAACCAGCTCTGGACTCAAAACTACCTGATCATTAACCGGGTGAACGTGATCCTGCAGCGGGTTCCCGGCATCGAGGATCCTTCTTTTACAGCGACTCAGAAAGCGCAGATCCTGGCTGAGGCACGTATGCTCAGGGCTCATGCCTATTTTAACCTGATCCGCTACTTCTCCGACGTACCGCTGATCACGGAGCCTACTGCATCGCCTGATCTGCCCACTTTGCAGGTACCGCGTGATAACGCCGTCGCCATCTATAGCCAGGTATTCGAGGACCTAGAGATCGCCAGAAGAGATCTTCCGGAGTCTCACAGCAACGCCTTACAGACGAAAGGGAGAGTGACAAAAGCTGCGGCTCATGCCCTGGCGGTCAGAATTTTCCTTTTCAGAAAGGAATACGACAAAGCGATTGCCGCTGCGGATGATATTCTCCAGAAGAAGAGCACGCTGAACAATACGTATGCGGCGCTCTTCGAAGACAAGAATGCGGACGAATCGATCTGGGAGCTACAGTACGATAATTTGAACCCAAATACGATTGCCAATACTTATTTGCCTCCTGCTTTGGGGGGTACGCGGATGATCCAGGTGCATCCGGATATAGTGGCTGCCTATGAAGCAGGTGATTTGCGTAAAGCGGCTACTTTCGGGTTTGCCAACGATGAAGAATATGTGAAAAAGTATACGAGAAGGGTCTCCAGGGATGATAATTTCATCATTTTCCGGTTGGCAGAAGTGCTGCTTTCCAAAGCGGAAGCCCTGGCCGAGACGTCCTATCCAAACCCGACGGCGTTGTCCCTGCTGAACCAGATCAGAACCCGTGCCGGGCTTACTGCGTTAACTGCGGCTGATGTGCCGGACCTGGCTTCGTTCAGGGAGCGGCTGTATAAGGAAAGAAGGCTGGAGTTGTGCTATGAGGGGCATTCCTGGTTTGATCTGGTGCGGACTGACCGCCTTGGTTCCGAACTCGGTCTGACAGATCCGAAATACAAGCTCTGGCCTGTTCCGGCAGTTGAAATCCTGAGGAACCCGAACCTGCTTCCGCAGAATCCGGGATATGAATAACGGGAATACCGAGAGCATAAAAAGTGGCTGGTGCGATTCGCGCCAGCCACTTTTTTTATGTGTACGTATAATCGATTAATGAACACAAGTACAGCGCTGGTATAACCAAAGATGTTGAAAAGGGCATTGGATTTTTCTTCTTTTATTTGTTAAATTTGATTTTTATAGTCTATCGCAGCATTTGTTCCGGCCCGTAAGCGGGGCCGGGAGATTTAACTTCCGCTTGGTATGGAGGTAACAGAAAAAGAGTTACTTAGGAAAAGCGCCATTGGCGACAGGCATGCCTTTTCGGTATTGTATACCAGCCACTTGTCCCATCTGGTCAGGTACCTCTATCTGTTTAACCCGGTGCGTGAGGATAATGAAGAGATTATCCAGGACGTATTCCTTAAAATCTGGGAACGTAAGGAAGTGCTGGCTGAGTTAGATTCCTTCAAGGCTTACGTGTTTAAGGTTTCGAAGAACCTTTTGCTGGACAGGCTTCGCAGGAACAAAATAGAAAAGAAAGTACTTTCTATGATGGCCCCCGATACGGAAGACAGCGGTGTGCGGCTCGACGATGAGCTTTGTTATAAAGAATACCAGTCGGTAGCAGGGCTTGCGCTGGACCGGCTCACAGAAAAGAGACGCTATATTTTTGAGCTTCGTACAAAAGAAGGACTATCGCTGGATGAAATCGCCGATAAGCTGAAGATTTCAAAATCCGTTGTCAAGAAACAATACTATGCTGCTTCCTCTTCAATTATGGAATACCTCCGCAACAGGGGGGAAATGACGATCAGTATCGTTGTTTGTCTTCTATTATTCTGACAATCTGCTTTTTGCGGTATTTTTTTTAGCGCTAGGGGTGCAGAAGGAGAATCTGTACGTCTAGCAATTATTTAAAAAAATACTGCACTGAGGTAGGGTGTTGAAAGAAAAACTTTACATCCATAGTAAAGGAGTATAAAATATTCTGCAGAATGAATCACCCGCCAAATGACAGAAGCCCGGACAGAAATGATGGACGGCGGAAGAGCGCAGCGATGAGCCCGGCGTCTGCCCGTGGTACGGCTGCCTCCGGCGCTGATAGGGAATTTTTTATCCGGCAGGCCTTTGATCGTGACCCGGTCAGTGGTTATGAACTGCTTTTCCGGTACTATTACGGGGTTTTGTGCAGCCATGCGGTGAGGTATGTCTATACGAAAGAGGTAGCTGAAGATCTTGTTTCCGATGTTTTCCATTCGTTCTGGGAAAAAGCCAGCTATAAACGGGTTACCGTCTCGTTCCGTGCCTATTTGTTTGAAGCGGTAAGGCATAAGTGCTACAACTACCTTAAGTGGGAATTCAGCAAGGAAGACAACGAAGAACTGCCGGACTATGATCTTAAATCGCCGGTGCTCCAGCCGCATGATATAATGGAATTTGACGAGCTCTGTATGCGGATCGAAAAAACGATGGATTCACTGCCCCCGCAATGTAAAAAAGTATTCCTGATGCATCGGTTCGAAGGCAAAAGCTACCCGGAGATAGCGGTAAGTCTGAACGTATCCCTGAAGGCGGTGGAGGCCCATATCAGTAAGGCGCTTGCCATATTCCGGAAAATATTCCTGATTTCATTATGAAACCTACCTTATCAAAAGACATGCTGTTCTCCCATTTTTCGGGGCGTGCGACTTCATTGCAGAAGAAGCTCATCGAGGAGTGGCTAGGGGAGGCCGGCAGTCTCGAATTGTACTATGAATGGCTCGAAGAATGGGAAAGGTCCCAACCTCATTTTTTACCGGATACGGAGCGGGCGTGGAAAAAAAACAAGGAACGGATCAACGGAGGCGCTGCAGAAGATATTCCTGCAAAAGTTGTCAAAACGTCGGTCGGTTCTTTCAGGGCCTGGCTTTACCGGGATGCCGTCTGGAAAACAGCACTGTGCCTTATTGTGATGGGCCTGACTTTTTACAGCTTCCGCGATTTCATACTGTACCGTCAGTATAGCACAGCCTATGGAGAGCTTCGTACCGTAACCCTCGAAGACAACAGCCTGGTTGTTCTGAATGCAAATTCGGAGCTCCGCGTACCACGCCTGGGGTTTGGGCTACGGCATCGCGAAGTTTTTCTCAGGGGGGAAGCCGAGTTTGTAGTCAGTAAGACTACAGACAGTAAAAAATTTACCGTACATACACCCGACCGGAGCAGGATCACCGTGCTCGGAACAGAGTTCGTCGTCTACACACGCGAAAGAGGAACGAGGATCGTACTGAATAAAGGGAAGGTACAGCTGACCTCTTCGGATATCAGCCAGTCTTCGGTGACATTGTCGCCCGGCGATAGGGCGAGTATCTCCGCCGGGGGCAAAATAAAGCTGGAAAAACTTACTGCGGAGCAGCTCGACGCCCAAAACACCTGGAAGGAGCACAGGTTTGTGTTTGACCGGACTCCCCTTCCGGAGGTAGGCGTGCGGCTCAACGAAATATTCGGCGTACAAATCACGATAGCGGATAAACAACTGCTTTCCGGTAAGGAGCTTACCGGATCGTATAAGGCCCAGACGCTGGATGAGTTTCTGGATGTTCTGTCCGATATGCTCGATATCCGGGTTGCCCGGAAGAATAACGAAGTCCTATTGTACTCAAAATAAAGTAGCAGCAATTGCTTCGACAAAATGTTCCTAACTATTCCTAACCCTGAATCTTTTATTATATGGAAAGAAAACCAACTTTTTTCAGAATCCTGTGCTGCGTTGCCTGGATAGGGATATCCCCGTCCCTGGCAACAGCCCAGGCGCTTGCTTTTACCAGGCAAGGCCCGCCCAAACAGGAGAGTTTACAGGTAAGCTATGTTAGTCTGCGGGAAGTACTGCTGCGTCTTAAGGAGACCTATAAGGTCGATCTGCTTTTCGAAGAGCAACTCCTGGAAAATCGCAGCGTACCCGGAAACCTGGTAGTCCCCGCCGCCACCCTGGAGCAAAACCTGGACAGGCTGGTAGAGGCAACCGGGTTGCGTTACAGGAAAACAAAGGAGAAAACCTATGTGATACTGGCTTCAAAACGGAAAAACCACAGCGAATTGCCGGATCGCGCGCCATCTTCCGGCGCCAAGCAGCGGCATAGCGTAGGTCATCCTGCGTCAGAGTATTCTGTTGAGCCGCCTGCCCGGGAAAGAAACGTTATCGGGATCAGGGGAACTGTAACCGACGAGAAGGGCGATGGTTTGCCCGGAGTAAGTGTATTGGTGAAAGGGACACAGCAGGGAACCGTTACCGACGGGAACGGGAATTTTACACTGGATGTGCCCAATGAGGATGCCGTGCTGGTATTTTCTTTTGTAGGGTATGTGAGCCAGGAAGTGGCGATAGGAGGCAGGACGGTTATTGAAATATCAATGAAAGCGGACGAAAAGGCGCTGGAGGAGGTAGTAGTGGTAGGTTACGGGACCCAAAAGAAAGTAAATCTTACGGGCGCCGTAAGCCAGGTAGGCTCTGAAAGACTCGAAAACAGGCCTGTCAACAACATGGACCAGGCCCTTCAGGGAGTTTCACCGGGTCTGAATCTCACCTCAAATACCACTATGGGAGGAGAACCAAACGCGAGGATGGGAATTAACATTCGTGGCATAGGCTCTCTTTCGGGCGGCGCTCCCTGGATACTGGTAGACGGTACTCCTATGGATATGAACTCCATAAATCCTGCTGATGTAGAATCTGTTTCAATCCTGAAGGATGCAGCATCGACCGCCATCTACGGTTCCAGGGCGGCTTACGGGGTGATACTCATTACGACAAAGTCGGGAAAAGGATCCGAAAAAATAAAGACCGACTACAGCAACAATTTTTCCTGGGCGCAGCCGACGAATATGCCGGGATTTGTGAATTCTCTGCGATTTGCAAATGCCATCAATGAAGCAGCTACGAATTCGGGCCAGAATGCAATATTTTCGGATGAAACCATAGAGCGGATCATCCGGTATCAGAAAGATCCGGTCAATACGCCTTCTATGGTAGCCGACCCGAGAGATCCCAACGGGTGGGGCTACTGGAACCAGGGCAACGCCAATACCGACTGGTGGGATGTGCTCTATAAAGATTTCGCATTTTCGCAGAGGCATAATGTAGGAATAAGCGGGTCGTCGAAGAGTACCAATTTTTATGTGGGCCTGGGTTGGCTCAGCGATGCCGGTAAGTTCAATTTTGCGCATGAAAAATTCGACCGTTTTAACCTGGCATCCAATCTTTCACTGAAGGTATCAGATCGGCTTACCTTTTTCCTGAAGGCAAAATTTAACAGGAGCTACCAGAATTATCTTGTCGCAGCCGATGTGAACAACCGTCATCAGATATTTACAATGATGGCACTCTCGTGGCCGACCGATCCGGTCTATACTCCCAACGGCGACTATGCATTGGACAAAAACCTTCCGGGAGTCCTCGAGAACGGAGGAAGCGACAAACAGTATACGACTGATTTGTGGTTTAATCCTTCCGTACAGTTGCAGCTTAATAAGGACTGGAAGTTAAATGCAGATCTCAGCTACAATTTTTACGGCTACAAAAGAGGGCACCATCGCGCAGTAGTGTGGGGTTTGGCTACCGACGGGGTTACACCCATCAGGCACTACAGCCAGAACTGGAACAGGATGAGTCAGCAGGTGGCGCACAATGAGTATATCACCTCTAATATCTACACCGATTATTCCAAACAGCTGGGTCGGCATTATTTCAGCGTTCTGCTTGGAGGGCAGGCTGAGCTGTCTAATAACATGCTCCTCAGCGGCTGGCGCAGGGACCTGGTAACTGAGTCGGTACCTGCCATACGGACTGCGATTGGTGCGATGGATGTGGCGGATGACATGTCCCACTGGTCGACATTGGGTACTTTCGCACGGGTTTCCTATAATTTTAATGAAAAGTATCTCCTGGAGCTGAATGGCAGGTATGACGGTTCTTCAAGGTTTCAGAAAGGCAGAAGGTGGGGATTTTTCCCGTCGGCTGCGATAGGATACAACATCTGGAAAGAAGATTTCTGGAGGCCGATCGGAGATGTGATCAATACTTTTAAGCTGAGGGCCTCCTACGGTGTGCTGGGCAACCAGAACGTGGCCAACTACCTGCACGAAGAAACGATCCCGATCGTTACGAACCTGGCCTGGATCATGGGGAGCAGCAGACCGGTATATTCGACAGTTCCGTCAAACAGGAGTATCGGCCTGACCTGGGAGAGCGCCGAGACCGTGAATATCGGAGTGGATGCCGAAGCCCTGGATAACAGGCTGACTTTTACGGCCGAGTGGTATAACAGGACAACCCGCAATATGTTCGGACCCGGCGAAATACTTCCCGCTTCTTACGGGGCGAGCGTCCCGCTGAAGAACAATGCTACCCTCTCGACCAAAGGGATCGAACTCTCCGTGGGTTGGCGCCAGACTGTCAACAATAACTTCGGGTATAACGTCAACCTGATTTTTTCAGACAATAAAGCGACCATTAAGAAATACAATAACCCGGCCAGGCTGATCTCCAATTTCTATGAAGGGCAGACTTACGGCGAAATCTGGGGCTTTGAGACGGAAGGCTTGTTCCAGACAGACCAGGAGGCGGTTGAATGGGTAGATCAGTCACAGCTTTACAGCGTTTGGGGTGCGGGTGATGTCAAATACAAAGACCTGAACGGCGACGGGAAAATAACCCGCGGCAACCAGACGGTTAGCGATCCCGGCGACCTGAAAGTAATCGGTAATACGACTCCCAGGTTTCTCTACGGGCTGAACCTGTCGATGAATTACAAGCTTTTCGATTTCAGCATGTTCTGGCAGGGAGTAGGTAAAAGGGATCTCTGGATGGGGAGCCAGGTTTTCTTTGGATATCGCACGGCCTGGACTGCCGTAGTACTGCAGGAGCATAGTATTAATTTCTGGAGCCCGGAAAACACCGGAGGTTATTTCGCCAGACCCTACCTGACGGCAGAGAACAACAAGAATCAACAGGTTCAGTCCAGGTTCCTGCAGGATGCCTCTTACCTCAGGCTCAAGAATATACAGCTTGGATTTAATGTTCCTCAACAGCTGACAAAAAAAGTGGGCATAGAAAGGACGCGTTTGTATGTGAGCGGGGAAAATATTCTGACCCTTTCGAAGATCATGAAATCCTTTGATCCTGAAGCGAATGTCAGCGGGACTTCGTCTCACCTTGTATACCCGCTATCAAGATCCTTTTCCCTGGGAGTAAATGTTTCATTTTAATAAGGAACTGACATGAAAATTTTAAAGATATTCATCCTGCCCGCTTTTCTCCTGGCCCTCTGGTCGTGTAGCGATTTCCTGGAAAAGAAGCCGTTGGACGCTATTTCGAGCTCCGATTACTGGAAAACGCCGACCGACCTGGAAATGTACGTAAACCAGTATTACACGGTGTTTCCCAATGAAACCGGCAATGACTTTAACCTGCTGGAAGGAAACAGCGATAACCTGATTTTATCAAGTTTCAATGCTACCCTGGCCGGGACGAGGATAGTACCGGCTTCGGGAGGAAGCTGGAATACCTTCTGGACGCAGATCAGGAGTGTTAATTATTTCCTTGAGAACTATCATACCGTAGCCGGGGCGCGCAGTCTCTGGGAGCAATACCTGGGCGAGGCCTACTTTTTTCGGTCCTACTTCTATTTTTCATTGCTGCGCGATTTCGGGGCCGTGCCCTGGATCAACAAACCGCTGCAGGACGAATCCGAAGAGTTGTACAAAGCGAGAGATCCCCGGAATGTGGTGATGGATTCGATAGTAGCCGATCTCGACAAGGCCATACTGTATATGAAAGGCAAAGACCAGGCTGCGACTTCGAGGCTTAACAAACAGATCGCATTGCTTTTCAAATCGCGTGTCTGTCTTTTTGAAGGCGCTTGGCAGAAGTACCATGTCAATACGCCTTTCGGTGTACAGGGTTCAGACGGGACCAAATACCTGACGCTGGCAAGAGATGCCGCAAAGGAGTTGATCGACAGTGGTTTGTATGGCATCTATACGAATGGTGACCCCAACACCAGCTATTATTACTTTTTCGGTCAGGACGACTATAGTTCCAACCCGGAGGTATTACTATGGAAGAAGTGGGATGAAAGCCTCGGGCTTGTCCGAAGGATACCCAGTATTTGGGGAATGGATATGGGAGTAACAAAAGGGTTGGTAGACAGCTATTTAAGTATTGACGGACTGCCTGTTTCCCAAAGTCCGCTTTACCAGGGAGACGGTAACCTGTTGCAGGTTGTTAAAAACCGGGACCCGAGGCTGGCACAGAGTATCTGGGTGCCCGGCAATGCTGTCAACATCGTCCTGGGAAGCGGCGATACTACCTTGTTCGAAAGGGCAGATATTCATCAGACAGGCTCTTACCGGTGTGTTACGGGTTACCAGCTGAAAAAATACTCCAATGCATGGGGCGATAACCTGAAAATCAACTACTACCAGTGTGAAACCGGGTCGATCATTTTCAGGTATGCAGAAGCCTTGCTGAATTATGCTGAAGCGCGTGCCGAGCTGGGAGAAATAACACAGGCAGATATAGATATCACCGTTAATAAGCTGCGCGACCGGGTGGGAATGCCTCACCTGACGATCGGTAACATTACGACGGATCCGAACTGGGATTATCCTGACCTGTCGCCGCTGATCAACGAGATAAGAAGGGAGCGGAGAGTGGAGATGACATTTGAAGGGATCCGCCTGTATGATTTGCTCAGATGGCGAGCTCATAATACCTTTACAGGAAAGAGGCCGTTGGGAGCTAAATTTGTTCAGGCGGATTATCCAGAAATGGTACCAGGGACCAATGTTTTCCTCGACCAGAGCGGATATATCGATGCTTACCAGAGAGCGCTTCCCAATGGGTATGGTTTTAAGCCCGAGCGTGATTACCTTAACCCGATTCCCAGCGTCGAGCTTACTCTGAACGATAAGTTTGTGCAAAACCCCGGTTGGTGATATAGTATAAATATTAGCATATGCGATTTTTACCGATGCCGGTTTGCGGCGTTTTATGGATTACGCTGGGAGTATTTTCCTGTACAAATAAAAAAAGCAGTAAAGACTGGCCCGAATATATGGGCGGGCCCGAAAAGAGCCACTATTCGGAATTGAAGCAAATTACCCGGGATAATGTCGGAGAACTGGAAAGAGCCTGGGTATACAATTCAGGCGACTCGGGGGTGTGGCAGTGTAACCCGATCATCATAAAAGGGGTGCTCTACGGGCTCACCGCAGCAAGCGAGGCATTTGCGCTCGACGCAGCCACCGGGGAGGAAAAGTGGCGGTTTGCATCATCTGAAAAGAAAAACTACCTGAAAAACAGGGGTGTTGCCTTCTGGGAAGAAGGCGAGGACAGGAGAATCCTTTTCTCGTACGATGAATGGTTGTATGCCTTAAATGCCGATACAGGTGAGCCTATCCCCGGGTTTGGCGATGAAGGGCGCGTAAGTCTGCGTTCCGGGTTGGGAGAAGGAGCAAAGGGCAAGTACCTGATGTCGCGAACCCCGGGGACGATTTTTGAAGACCTGATCCTCATGCCTACGGTTATGATGGAGGATCCGGGCGCAGCTCCCGGGTTTATCCAGGCGTTCAAGGTAAGGACGGGGGAACTTGCCTGGATTTTCCATACCATTCCTAAGAAAGGAGAATTCGGGGCCGATACATGGCCTGAAGATGTACATACCGCCGGGATTGTCGGAGCGGCCAACAACTGGGCGGGGATGACGGTCGATCATAAGCGGGGTATCGTTTACGCTCCTACCGGATCGGCGGCTCCCGACTTTTTCGGAGGCAGCAGAAAGGGACGTAACCTGTTTGCAAACACGCTTCTCGCCCTCGATGCCAGAACGGGAAAGAGGATCTGGCACTACCAGATCGTGAGGCACGATATCTGGGATATGGACCTGCCTGCGCCGCCCAACCTGATGACGATACGCAAGGACGGGAAAAAGATCGATGTAGTGGTGCAGCAGACAAAAAAGGGACATATTTTTGTTTTCGACCGCGATACCGGAGAGCCTGTATTCCCGGTAGAAGAAATGGAGGTTCCGGCTTCACCCATCCCCGATGAAGCTGCCTGGCCTACCCAGCCCATTCCGAAGCTTCCCCTGCCCATTTCCCGGCAGGAGATCTCGGAAGCGGACCTGAACATCCATTCGCCGGACTATGATTCGCTGAAAAGGATGTACCACACCTACCGGAAAGGGATATACATGCCGGTGGGAGAGGTGCCTACCATGGTGGTACCGGGCCTGATGGGAGGCGCCGAATGGGGCGGGGCTGCGGTAGACCCCGACGGGATCCTGTATGTGAATTCAAACGAAGTTCCCTGGATACTGACTTTGAAGCCGACTTCAGAGGGCGAATCGAGGTTTACCGGAGGAGAAAGAGTATACCGGAATTTTTGCGGCTCATGTCATGGAGTCGACCGTTTAGGCAATCCTGCCAGCGGGTTTCCGTCGCTGGTATCGGTGAAAGAAAAACTTACCCGCGAGGAGCTGATGGACCTCGTACCGAGGGGCAGGGGCATGATGCCGGGTTTCCCGCAGATATCGCCTGCAGACAGGAAAGCGCTCGTCAGCTTTTTATTGGGAGAAAAGGAGCTATCGGAAGAAGAAAAGCCGGCAGAGGGAAGCAGCCGTCCGAAAGAGTCCTGGGCGTTTAAGGGATACACAAAATTCCTGGATAGCGAAGGAAGGCCCGGCATCATGCCGCCGTGGGGAAGGCTCACTGCCATTGATATGAATACCGGGCAGCATAAGTGGCAGGTACCGCTGGGAGAAATAGCGCAGTATAAAGAAAGGGGAATACCCAATAGCGGTACGGAAAATTACGGAGGCCCGATCCTGACCGCGACGGGGATCTTATTTATTGCTGCTACCGAAGACAAGAGGTTCAGGGCATTCGACAAAGACAACGGGGCTTTGCTTTGGGAGACCGAGCTGCCCTTTTCCGCGTTTTCGATCCCGAGCACCTACGAAGTAAACGGTGAGCAGTATGTCGTCGTGGCCTGCGGCGGATCAACGCTTGGCACCCCGAAAGGCGATGCTTTGGTTGCGTTTAAACTAGGCAGAAAGAAATGAAACAAGACATTAATCTATCCTCAGAAATGCGTAAAAGTTCTGAAAAAAGTGTTCTGCAAATGCTGTCCCGCGGGGTTAAAAACCTTAAATGCACCGGGTTGACAATTTTCAGCTTCCTACTATTAACGCCGGCGTGGTCGCAAAGCCCGGCATGGCTGGATTTTAAACCCGATGCTAAACTGGACCGGAAAAAACACATCGTCCTGATCGCCGGTGATGAAGCCTACCGGTCGGAGGAGTCGCTCCCTATGCTGGCGAAGCTGCTGGCGACCCGGCACGGCTTCAGGACTACGGTTCTTTTTTCCACAGATCCCCAGACTAATTTCGTGAACCCTGACGAGCATCAGCATATAAAGGGGCTGGAGAAGCTTGCTGGCGCCGACCTGGTCGTATTAGCCACCCGGTTCAGGGAATACCCCGACGAGCAGATGGCTTACTTCGACCAATACCTGAATTCCGGTAAGCCCATTATCGGCATCCGGACTGCGACCCATGCATTCCGGTATACCAGGAACCCGGAGAGCCGGTTTGCCAGGTACGGCTTTACCAGTACGCACAAAGGCTGGGAGGGTGGATTCGGAAAGAGGATTCTCGGTGAAACCTGGGTGAGCCATCACGGCGCCAACGGGAAAGAAGGTACCCGCGCGCTCATAGACGGGATTAGGCAGTCGGCCGGGCACCCGATATTGAAAGGGGTCAGGGAGATCTGGGGGATTACCGATGTGTATGGTATCAAAAATCTTCCCGCCGATGCAGAAGTGCTGCTCTGGGGGCTCCCCGTCGACGGGCTTGGAAAAGAGAGCGGGGGAGTATGGGGAAAGTCCGTCATGCCGCTGGCCTGGACCAGGGAGTATACGGTCGATTCGGGTAAGAAAGGTAAAGTATTTGTGACTACAATGGGAGCTTCCATGGATTTTCTTAATGAAGATCTGCGACGCCTCTTCATCAATGCCTGTTACTGGGCCACAGGCCTGGAAAGCAATATTCCTGAACAGGCAGACGCCGCCATCGTGGGGAAATACGAACCGACGATGTTTGGTTTCGAGATGTATCAGAAGGGAAAAAAGCCTGAAGATTTTAAGTGAGGGGATTTTAAAAGGGCAAACTTTCGTCATTTTTCATTCCGGTAAAATTTTTTTCAAATGCCAGGGGTGCTTTTGAAGGACTGGTACGTCTTTTAGGAGTATGAGAAGAGAAGACTACTATAGCTTTTTCAGAAACTATCTCCGGCAGGAGTATACCGAAGAGGAGCACCGGGCATTTGTGTCGTGGTTTGCGTCATTGGATGCTGTGCATGCCGAAGAGGTTATGAAGGAGTACGAGGAGATGGTGTCGGAGCTGGAGTATGAAGGAACATCACCGACAGATCTTTTACTGGTATCTAAAATAGAGGATCGCCTGGATGAGTGGGAAGATCTTCAGCGGGGAGAAGTGAAAAAGCGTTGGCTGGTGCGGGTATGGCCGCGTGTGGCCGCAGTAGCGGGGCTGGTTTTGGGGTTATATTCTGTTTATTATGGTATTCACAGAAGACTTGAGAGTTCGCCGGAGAAGCCGGAGCTCGTACAGTTGGATGTGGCGCCCGGCGACAATAAAGCCCTTCTCACGCTTTCAGACGGATCGTCTATCGTCTTGTCTGAGGCAGGAAGGGGAGAAATAGCGAAGCAGGCCCTGGTGCGGGTCAAAAAAGATGAGGACGGACAGTTGGTTTATGCGCCGACGGAAAATTATAAATTCTCTCCTGAAAATCTGAAGAAGGAGTATAACACGGTAGCTACCCCGAGGTCGGGACAGTACCAGGTGCTTCTGCCGGACGGCACTAAAGTCAGGCTGAATTCAATGTCCTCACTCCGTTTCCCGGTTACATTCGACCCGGTAGAGCGGAAGGTGGAACTATCAGGAGAGGCTTATTTCGAAGTGGCGGGTGCTATGTCTGCGGGTCGGCGTATCCCTTTCAGGGTCGTCAGCAACGGGCAGATCATCGAGGTAACGGGCACAAAATTCAACGTGAATACCTTTTCGGATGACTCTTATATCAAGACCACCTTACTTGAAGGCGGGGTAAAAGTGAGAGAGCAGGTTACGGGTAGTTTTGTACAGCTGAAGCCAGGAGAACAGTCATTGGTACGGATGAGCGGCTCAACGAGCGGAAGAGCTTCTGCCAGGGATATTATTTCCGTCCGGAAAGCCGATGTGGAAGGAGACCTGGCATGGACCAACGGCTATTTTCATTTCAGGGACACGGAGCTCAGGGAGGTTATGCAGCAACTCATCCGTTGGTATGATATCGAAGTGGAATACATTGGCAATCCCTCTTACGAGAGATTTAATGGGTATGTATCGCGTAAGGTGTCGTTGTCGAACGTGCTCGCCATATTGCAGCATGGCAGCGATATCAGGTTTGAGCTGACCGATAAGGCGAAGGTAAAGATTTTTGCCAACGCTGAGGTCTCTTCAAACATTTAGGTTTCTCATTAACGATTTTTTTCTATTTCAAACTCTTAACAAGTTCTATTCTAACATGGTAAAAACAGAGAGCAACCAGACGGGCTGAGATAAATCAGTTAAAACAATGTATTGATTTAAGGTAACGTGTTGATCCTGTACACAAAAAAGCTGCTTCGGGGCCTAGACCGAAGCAGCGGGGAATCTGTTTCTGTGGACGGGTCAATTTTATCACGCTGTATCATGTAAAACAAACCTTCACTTAAACCTGGTAAAAGTATGAATTACTTTTCACTTAACCAATTTGTGCCTCCATTGCGGAAGCGTAGCAGCAGGTATTTGTCCTGCGATGTCTTCGATAAGATCCTGAAATCATTATTAATCATGAAGCTGACGGCATTGATAATTCTGGTAACAATGATTCAGGTAAACGGGGCCGTATATTCACAAACCGTTAGGATAAATGTCCGTAACAGCGGTTTGGAGAAAATTTTTATGGAGATTCGTTCCCAGACAGGGTACGATTTTCTCTATAACAGCCGTCTTCTGAAGGGAACCGTGCCGGTCACTTTCAGTACAAGCCCGGCGGGAGCTTCGCTGACAGAGATTCTTGACGAGGTCTTTAAAAACCAGCCGATCACCTATTCTATTATAGAAAAGACGATCGTTGTCCGGAAGAAGAGCATCTGGCGCAGGGACAATGCAGAGAAAGAGATCCGGAACGAAGCGAGAAAGCCGGTTTTTCCCGGAGAGGCATATTCGGGACCGAAGGTCAATACCGAGCATTTAGCCCGCCAGATAGAAAATGCCTTGCCGCAACTGCAGACGGTCAGGGGGAGAGTAACCGACGAGAAAGGAGAGGCTCTGCCTGGCGTCAATATCCTGATCAAGGGCACCCAGCAGGGTACCTCGACGGACGAAAGCGGTAACTATTCCATTAACGTGCCCAACGCGGATGCTACGCTTGTGTTTTCTTTTGTAGGATACGTTTCAAAAGAAGTTGTAGTTGGTAACAGGACAGAAATCAACCTTTCACTTGACATAGATGAAAAAGGCCTGGAAGAAGTAGTAGTCGTTGGTTTCGGTGCGCAGAAAAAGGTAAACCTGACGGGCGCGGTAGCAACTATCAACGCCGAAGACCTGGAACGGCGTACCGTTACGAAAGCTTCCCAGGCATTGCAGGGACAGATGAGCGGTATTTCGGTTCGCCAGACCTCCGGTAACCCAAGCGGAAACTCGGCATCGGTCGTGATTCGTGGTCAGGGAACGTTTAGTGCGGCGGGAAACAGTCCGCTCGTACTGGTAGACGGGATCGAATCGTCGATGGATAACGTAGACCCGGCAGATATCGAAAGCGTGTCGGTACTGAAAGATGCGGCTTCCGCTTCAATCTTCGGATCGAAAGCGGCTAACGGCGTAATCCTGATCGAAACCAAAAAAGGGGTTGCGGGCAAACCTGTTTTCAATTATAATATGTATGTAGGCCAATCGAGCCCCACCATGCTCCCGGAGATGGTCAATTCCTGGGAGTACGCTGAAGTCGTAAATGAAGCCTATCAATATACCGGCCAGCAGCCGCGCTATACCGAAGCAGATATCCAGAAGTTCCGCAACGGCTCTGATCCTATCAACTTCCCGAACTTTGATCACATTGGATATCTTTTCAAATCAGGGAGCGGGATGGAGACCAAGCATGACGTGTCGATGAGAGGTGGTACCGAGCAGACGCAATATATGTTTTCGACCGGGTACTATAAGCAGAACGGTATTATCACCAGGAATAATGCGGACCGGTATAACATCAGGCTGAACCTTGACAGCAAGCTGCATGAAAAGCTGAAACTGAGCGTCAGGCTTGCCGGGATCAAGACCAGCAGCGGAGAGCCTTCAGGAGGTTATGCTGCCGGTTTGGGAGGAATCGTATCGGGCGCCATGAGAAACTCAAATGCGCTTCACGGACCTACTCCCGACGGATTTTTCAGCAGGAACGAAACACTGCACCCCGAGGCTGACCTGAATAGTAAGTCCTTTGTGAAGAACGAGGCCACCAATATTTACGGGAACGCCAGCCTGGTTTGGAACGTTCTGAAAGATCTGAAATTAACCGGACAGGTGGGCTATACACAGACAAATTCCGACTATAAGGGTTTTATTGCGACTTACCCGATTACCCCGTCGTATGGCATCACACGCAACAGCCTGAGCACCTCGTGGGGACAAAGTACTGCGCTTACCCTGCAGTCGATGGCCGAGTATAACAAGTCGTTCAATAATCACCACCTGACGGTATTGGCCGGGATACTCGGACAAGCATTTGAATCCAGAAGTATCGGTGCTTTCCGCGATGATTTTCCCAACAACAGCATCTACGAAATCGATGCCGGGGCTACTGTAAGGGGCACCCAGAGCGGGAGTGCGTCACGTAATACACTGGCCTCCTATTTCGGCAGGGTGAACTACAATTTTAAAGAGAAATACCTGTTGGAAGCGAATTTCAGGTACGACGGATCATCCCGGTTTCCACAAGATAACCGCTGGGGCCTTTTCCCTTCTTTCTCGGCAGGCTGGAGAATTTCGCAGGAAGCTTTCTTTGCAGATGCTGTAAGCTGGATTTCTGATCTGAAATTAAGGGCTTCGTGGGGTAAGCTGGGTAACCAGTCTATAGGCAATTATCCTTACCAGGACCTGATCGCACTCGGTCAGAACTATCCTTTCGGTAATACGCTGCAGGCTGGCGGGGCTGTGACAACAATCGCCAACAAAGCGATCACCTGGGAGACGACGAAGGTAACCGATGTAGGGCTTGATCTGGCGCTTTTCGGGAATAGGCTGAACTTCACGGCAGATTATTTTATTAAGGAGACGTCTGATATTCTTTACAATGTTTCGGTTTCCAACATGTTGGGAGCATCTCCTTCGGCAACCAATGCCGGAGTGGTGGAGAACAGAGGGATGGATTTTAACCTTAAGTACAGAGGAAACGCAGGGGCGTTTACCTATGGAGTCTCAGGTGTATTCTCCTTTGTCCGCAATAAGGTGACCAAGCTTGCCAACCTGGAAAGGGATATCAACCGCGGCCTCTTTGTAGGACACCCGATCGGCTCTGCCTACGGGTTTGTCAGCGATGGGCTGTTCGTTGATCAGAGCGAAGTGGATAATTATGCGTCCCAGCCTTTTGCATTCCTTGCTTCTCCGGGTGGTATCCGGTTTGTTGATCTGGGCGGACCAAACGGAACTCCCGACGGTGTGGTGGATAATACCTACGACCGGCGGGTGATCGGGATGCCGTTGCCGATCACTACCTACGGCCTGACGCTCAACGGAGGCTACAAAGGGTTGGATGTGAGCCTTTTCTTCCAGGGAGAAGGCGGACGGAGGGATATGATCACGATCGGCCAGTTTTTCTTCCCGCTTGAAAACAACGGGAACGTACAGCGGGAAGCTTATGAAAACCGGTGGACCACGGCCAATCCTGATCGCAACGCAAGCTATCCCAAAATGTCCTTTATCACCTCTGGCTTCTACAATACCAACAAAGTGGACTTCTGGTACCGCAATGCAACCTTTATCAGGCTGAAAAACGCGCAGGTAGGATATACCCTGCCCAAGTCGCTGCTTGAGAAAACATTTCTAGAGAATGTAAGGATATATGCCAGCGGTGAAAACCTGTTTACACTGACAGGCTACTACAAAGGCTGGGATCCGGAAATGCAGACCGGAGGCGCGGCCTGGTTCTATCCGCTGACAAAGCTGTATGTGGTAGGTTTGAACGTAAGGTTTTAAAACATAATCAGAGAAGATCATGAAGAAGTTTAAAAATATAGGTTTAACCACGGCTTTTGTATTTGTCTGGATGCTGATCCTGCCCGGTTGCAGCAGTGAGTGGCTGGATGAGCAGCCTCTTGCACAACTGTCCGAATCATCGTTCTGGTCGTCTGAAAGCGACGCTATGCTGGCCCTTACCGGCGTATATAGAGGCGGGAATGCAGGGAATAACGCGTACAATAACGAGTTGCTGATTATGGCCAGTCATACCGATGATTCCGGTTATAAGCAGGGAGCAGTAGGTGTAATTTACAGCGGGTATCTTAATCCGGGAGACGCCCAGGTTGTCCAGTCGATATGGCAGAGGGCTTATCAAACCATCTTTAAAGCGAATTATTTCCTGGCCAATGTCGACAGGGTGGAGATGGACGCAGCAAAGAGAGCACAGATGAAAGCGGAAGTCCGGTTCCTCAGGGCGTATGAATATTTCTATATGTCGGTGTTGTACGGTGGTGTTCCGCTGGTCACCAACGTTTTGTCTATCGAGGAGGCGAATAATCAAACCCGTAATTCCCTGGATGATATAGTCAATTTCTGCCTCTCGGAGCTTACCGAAGCAGCAAGAGACCTGCCTGCCGAAAGGCCTGAAAGCGAACGGGGTAGAGCCCTGAAGGCAGCAGCGCTGACGATAAAGGGCCGTCTTCAGATGATCCATAAGAAATGGGCGGACGCAGCGACTACCTTCAAGGAGATCATAGACCTCAATGCGCATATTATTGATCCCCGTTATAAAGAGATATTCGAAGAAAAGGGAGAAACAAGCAAGGAGCTCATCCTCGTTACCAATTGTGTGGCAGGGCTTTACCCCAATCCGCAGAACCAGTTGAATTATCACCCGGAGAGTTTTGGCGGATACCAGGAAGACAATGCATTCCAGGGACTTGTCGATGCTTTCCTGATGACCGACGGTCTGCCTATCGAAGAGTCGCCTCTGTACAATCCTCAAAAACCCTATGAAAACAGGGATCCGAGGTTGTATGCAAGCCTGTTCCTTCCCGGGTACACCATGTTCAGGGGAAGACTCTGGAATGAAAGTCCGGTGGGATCGAACCTCCTGGGAGCTACCGGTTTTGGTTGGAAGAAGTATGTGACCGAAGACTATACGGGAGCTCAGAACTCATCAGGCGACGACATCATTCTCATCCGGTATGCAGAAGTGCTGCTGAGCTACCTGGAGTCTGTGCTGGAAGCCGGCCAGCCGGTAACGCAGGCGCTCCTGGATGCTACCATTAATAAAGTGAGAGGCCGGGAAGAGGTTAAAATGCCGGCTGTTACCGAAACCGATCCTGATAAGCTGAGGGAAATAGTGAGACGGGAAAGAAGGGTAGAATTCTGCCTCGAACGGCTTATCCGGTATATGGATATCAGGCGGTGGGGTATCTTTATGGAAGTAATGAATACAAAATTCTACGGGATGAAGCTGACCGATGACCCGGAAAACTATACCGAGAAAAAGGTCGAAACGGTAGGGAAATACCGCGGACACTATATCCCGATAGATAAGACTGGCAGTATCAAACCTGAGAATGCCCTGCTGCCGATACCGCTGTACGAGATTAATATCAACCCGAATTTACAGCAAAACCCGGGTTATAACTGATCGCCTGGATGGTCTGGTAACAACGTAAAAATTTCATTGAATGAATCAGAGCATCATTTTTGTAGTTGTTTTCGGTCTTATGGGGTTATGGCGGGCGAGGCCCGCCATAACTTCTGACATTAACCGGCACTCTCCGGTGGAGGAGAGCAGGACGGCAGCTGAAAGTAAGAAAGTGGATCTTGGCGAGGGGATTACGCTGGAAGTAGTCAGGATCCCGGCAGGGAAATTCATGATGGGTAGCACGCCCGAAGAAAAAGCCTGGGCAACAGGGGTAGAAGGAGGAGCGACACCCGGCACGGAACGGGAGTCTTATGAAGGTGAAAAACCCCGGGCCATGACGGTGAAGAACGAATTCTGGATGGGTCGTACCGAGGTAAGCGTAGGGCAGTTCCGTCGTTTTGTAGAAGAGACCGGTTATGTAAGCGATGCTGAAAAGCCCGGCGGAGAAACGCAGGTGTTTGACCCGAACTGGAAGATCACCGCCAAAGCGCCTCCCCATCCCTGGATTTCGGTAAAGGGCAAAAGCTGGCGTGATCCGGGTTTTGGTTTTCCCCAGCGGGATGTTTACCCTGTAGTGTGCGTCAGCTGGAACGATGGCAAAGCCTTCTGTGAATGGCTGACAAAGAAGGAAAGAGAAGCCGGACGGCTGCCGAATGGAGTGGTCTACCGCCTTCCCACCGAGGCAGAATGGGAATATGCGTGCCGGGCCGGCGACAAGAGTCATTACTTCTGGTGGGGCGATGATCTTGCAGACGGAGAAGGGAGGCTCAACATTTCGGCCGTTGATTTCCTGCCCGGGCGTAATAAAACCTGGCCGCTGGCCAAAGCGCCCTGGAGTGATGGTTTTGCCTTTGTATCACCCGTAGATCATTACGGGGAGAAAGGGCGGAATGCATTCGGACTCGCCGATATGTGCGGCGGTGTATGGGAAATTGTGCTGGATCACTTCGACCCTAAGGGCGGACATGAGGAGTTGTTCCTGACCGACGGACATTACCGCCCTGTATGCAAGGGCGGCAATTATTTTGATGTTCCGGGCAACGCACGCTGCGCCGTAAGGCTCGGGCTTCGCGGAATAGCATATTCGGACTCCCGCGACGGTTTCCGAATCTGCCTCGGAACTCCTAAGTAACAGCCCTGAAAGGGCGTAATACCCTATAGAAGACCTGTACCCATGTACCTAAAACGACGTAAATTCCTTCAGAAAACCATCCGTACCGTAAGCGCGGGAATAGTAGGCGCCTATGCCTTCCCGGGGCTATCCGCCCCGGCTGCCGATATCCGTATCGGTGTAGTAGGACTCTCTGTTCACAGTGCCGCCTTCTCGAAAATCCTGAATGACCCTCAGAAAGCAGCTGATCTGGAGGGCTGCCGTATCGTGGCGCTGTACCATCCGAAAGGCAACCCCGATGTGGATTTCACCCCGGAACAGCTGGCGGGCTTCGAAAAGGAGATCAGGGCTGCCGGTGTGCAGATCGTAGCGTCGATGAAAGAGATGCTTGCTCTTTCGGACGTGGTCATGATCGAGACCAACGACGGACGCCCCCACCTGGAGGAAGTAATGCCCGCCTTTAAAGCCGGCAAGCCCGTCTTTATCGACAAGCCTGTCGCCGAGAACCTGGCGGCGGTACTGAAGATCTATGATACTGCCGCAAAAATGAAAGTACCGGTGTTCACGTCTTCGGCACTGAGGTATGTAGACAACTTATCGAAAATCGACAAAAGCCAGGTACTGGGTGCGGATACCTATAGCCCTGCCGCCCTGGAGAAGAGCCATACCGACCTGTTCTGGTACGGGATACACGCTGTAGAGCCCCTGTTTACGGCGATGGGAGCCGGGTGCAAGGAGGTGATGCAGGTGCAGCATAGCGAAGGGGAAGACGTCGTGGTTGGCTTCTGGGACAGGGAGAGGGTAGGTACGGTGAGGGGAATAAGAAGCGGAAAGCGAGGTTTCGGAGGAACTGTATTCACGGAAAAGGATATTATTACGCTCGATACGTTTACCGGATATCGTTCCCTTGTGGTCAATGTAGTCGGGTTCTTTAAAACGAAAGTACCTCCCGTGCCGGTGGAAGAGACCATAGAGATTTATGCCTTTATGGAGGCTGCGATGGAAAGCAGGAAGAAAGGTGGGATTAAAGTCAGTATCGCCGAAACAATCAGGAAAGCAAAAGGAAAAAATCACTAAACCATAATCTGTTAATTAATAATAAAAATCATGGAAAAAATGAATGTTGGAATCATTGGGTACGGATGGGTAGCAACAGCACACATTGTGGCGATCAATGCATGTAAAGGCGTACAGGTAACAGCTATTTATTCTTCGCGTCCGCAGGATGATAAGGCGCTGAGCGAAAAATGGGGCACCCCTATCAAATCTTATACGGATCTGAATGCGATGTTATCGGACAAATCGATCGATGCCGTATCTATCTGCAGCTATACTTACCAGCACAAAGAGCATGCGGTAGCGGCGGCCAATGCAGGCAAGCACATCATTCTGGAAAAGCCGATGGCGCTCTCGTGGGAGGATTGTGTTGAAATAGAGGCAGCGGTAAAAAAAGCGGGCGTGAAGTTCTGTATGTGCTTCGAGTGCCGTTGGTCCAACCAGTTTATTTCAACCAAAGCCATTCTTGACCAGGGACTGGTAGGAGAGCTGCATTACGGGGAAGTGGACTACCTGCACGGCATTGGTCCGTGGTACGGGCAGTTCGAATGGAACGCCAAGAAATCGGGCGGTGGCAGCTCGCTCCTTACGGCCGGTTGTCATGCGCTGGACGCCCTGCTCCTGTTTATGGGTTCGGATGTGGAAGAGGTGACCAGCTATGATACCAAGACCAAAAGCGAAATTTTCGATCTCTACGAATACAAAACCACCAGTGTGACTATCCTGAAGTTTAAGAGTGGCAAGATAGCCAAATGCGCAGCGAGCGTAGACTGTCTTCAGCCCTACTATTTCCACACCCATCTTTTTGGCAGCCAGGGAAGTATACTCGACAACAAGATCCACTCTGAACTTCTGAAATCGGATAAGCACAAATGGAGCGAGATGTCGATGAAAATGCTGGATTCGGGCGATGTGGCGGATCATCCCTACCAGCTGCAGTTCGATACTTTCTTCGATTCGATCCGCAACAATACCGACATGCCGCTGACCGGTCTGAAGGAAGCGATCAAAACGCACGAGATTATTTTTGCAGCTGATCAATCGGCGGCTACCGGCAAAAGTGTAAGACTGTAGCTATGGCAAAGGTAGCGCTTGCAATAGCTGCCCATCCCGACGATATCGAGTTTGTAATGGCCGGAACGCTGCTGATTCTTAAAGAAGCAGGTTATGAGATCCACTACATGAATCTGTCGACAGGGAATTGCGGCAGCACGGTATACGATTCGGAGCAAACCGCAGCGATCCGCCTGGAGGAAGCCCGGGCTTCGGCCCGGCTGCTGGGAGCAGCATTCCATGAGCCTATCTGCAATGATTTTGAAATATTCTATTCGCCGGTCCTGCTTAAGCAGGTAGCCGAGGTAGTGCGGAAAGTGAAACCCGGCGTGATATTGACCCATTCCCCGGTCGACTACATGGAAGACCACACGAATACCAGCAGGCTGGCGGTAACCGCAGCTTTCATAAGGGGTATCGCCAACTATCCGACCGATAACCCGCCCGGCGGGAATTACAATTGCGCCGTCTACCATGCAACGCCACACGGGCTTCATGGCCCGCTCGGAGAGCGGATCGAGCCCGGCTTTTTCGTGGATACGACTTCGGTCCATGAAGTGAAGATGGAGGCGCTCAGACAGCATAAAAGTCAGCAGGAATGGCTGGAAAGCAGTCAGAGAATGAACTCCTACCTGCTGTCGATGGATTCGTTCTCGGCTGAGCTGGGCAGGATGTCGGGAAGATTCCTGCACGCGGAAGGATGGAGGAAGCATTCGCATCTCGGGTTTTCGGAAGAAAACTACGACCCGCTTCGCGATCTGGGGGATTATATCCTGGAGAATGTGAAGCAAAAAGTTTAATTCTATTTCTAACCTCTGATAGCTGCCTGCGGGAAGCCGGTAGCTACAAACCTGATTATTGTAATGAGAAAAGTAAGTTCAATAGCGCCTGACTGGTGGGATTATACCACCCTTGAGCTCGACAGCAAACTGACCGACAGGATTGCCGCCATGACAGCCGAGGATATGATCAAACTTTCCAGGCCGGGCTTTAAAGTGGTGTTTTACGATACGGTCGAAGAATTTTATGCTGCCGAGGCGCTGGAATACGTAAGCGTCTGGGCACAATCGACAGAAAGCAATCCCGTCGGTCTCTGCGGCCCTATCGGCCCCACCGAGCAGTTGCCGATCGTAGCCAGGATCATCAATGAGCTGGGGATTTCGGTGAAGCACGCCCATTTCTGGAGTATGGACGAATGGGTGGTGGACGGAAAGGAAGTGCCGGATACGCATTCTCTCTCCTTCAAGAAGACCTTTAAGGATCTGTGTTATAACAGGATAGATAAAAAGCTGGCCATGCCTGAAGAGAACCTGCATTTTCCCAAGGCGGATACTTCGGCTTACAAAGAGAGCTGGAAACATGCCAAATGCCTGATTATGCAGGGCGGACAGGGAGATGTGAAGCACTGGGCTTTTAATGAGCCGCCCAGGCGGGAAGGGGTTTATAAAGACAGGCCCATGACGGTAGAAGAATACAAGCAGCTTGAAACCAGGGTGCTCGACCTTCACCCGATTACTGTACAGCAGAATTCGAGACTGCACTGCGGCGGAAATGTGCCGCTGATCCCCACGCAGGCTGTTACAGTGGGCCCTAAAGAAACCTGGGAGACCGAGAAGGTATCTATCTGGCACGCGGGTATGCATGACAACCCCTTCGGACAGCGATTGACAACCTATATGATCTCCAACCGCATTCCCGATACGTCGGTCCCTATGTCAGTGCTGGCAGACCATCCGAATGTACAGTTTAATTTCCTGAGAGCCGGATTAGGTACCTGTTCGATTGAAATGCATTAATACACGAGTGGCGGATACCTCGCAGACCCGGGAGATCTTTCCGGGTTTGCCGAATCCGCCATATTAAAATCAATCAGTCAGAAACGGATGAAAATCAGGGAAGTGTTTCGCATATTTTTTATCACAGGTATTTGCAGTATTTTCTTATGGAGTTGCGGAGGAGAAAAACCGGAGCTCAGGAAAGGCGACCGGATTGCCATTATCGGGAATTCGCTTGCAGAACGTTTTCAGCATGACGGGTGGTTTGAAGCCTATTTGCAGGCAGCCCGTCCGGACTACGATCTGACGGTCAGGAACCTGGGGTATTCCGGCGACCAGGTACATTACCGCCCCCGGTCGCACGAGGGGTTCGGGAACGCCGACAGCCACCTTACACGGCTTAAAGCAAATGTCATTTTTTCGTTCTTCGGGTACAACGAATCCTATGAAGACAAGCCCGAAGACTTTAAGCTGCAGCTGAAAGCCTGGATCGATCATACCCGGGAGCAGAAATATGATTCTGTGAGTGCGCCCCGGATCGTGATGTTCTCACCCATTGCCCATGAAGACCTGAAGTCGCCCGATCTGCCCGACGGAGTAGAAAATAACCGGAGACTGGAGGCATACACAAAGGCGATGCAGGAAGTAGCCCAGGAGATGAAAGTCGGGTTTGTAGACCTCTTTACCGGGAGCAAATCCCTGTATGAAAAATCTGAAAAACCACTGACTATCAACGGGGTACATTTGAATGAAGAAGGAAACCGCCAGATAGGGAAGTTTATTTCCGAAACCCTTTTCGGCCGGTCGGGCACGCTCAAAGAAGTTGAGATGGACTCGCTTCGCAGCGCAGTGCTCGACAAGGACTGGCACTGGTTCAGGCGCTATCGTACCACGAGTGGCAATGATGTATGGGGCACCCGTTCCATACAGGACGGCAATAAAGCCACTCTGAACCGCGAGCTGGTGATGATCGATACCCTTGCCGCCAACCGCGACCGCAGGATATGGGCCCGGGCAAAAGGCAAGGATATTGAAATAGACGACAGCAATATACCGGATCCGGTCATCGTAGGTACCCACATCACCAGGGACGTAAAATACCTGGATCCGGTCGAAGCCATCAGCAGAATGACAATACCGAAGGACCTCCAGGTCAACCTCTTTGCCGCCGAAAAGCAGTTCCCGGAAATTGTTAACCCGGTAGCGCTGCAGGTAGACGGGAAAGGCAGGATCTGGGTTGCGGCCTGGGGTGACTACCCGAAATGGGAGCCCGGGAAGAAGACAAACGACCGGCTGGTATATCTTACCGACGAGAATGGCGACGGGGTAGCAGATAAAGTGAACACTTTTGCGTATGTATCCAACCCGACGGGTTTTGAATTCTGGAACGGCGGCGTGATCGTCGTTTCGGCTCCCGACATACTCTTTTTAAAGGATACCGACGGTGACGGAGTGGCCGACTACAAGGAGTACCTGTTCGGCGGAATCGGCTCGGACGATACGCATCATACTGCCAACAACCTGATCTACGGTCCCGACGGGTACATTTACTACCAGAGAGGAATCTTCATCCTGGAAAATGTCGAAACGCCGTACGGGCCAGCCGAGGAATCGGGCACCCCCGGACTTTATCGCTTTAATCCCCGGACCTTTGAATTTTCGTTTGTAGTTGAAAACACGCCCAACTCGCATGGGATCAGCTTCGACCGCTGGGGGAACCAGTTTATCACAGACGGTACCAGCGGGAAGGCATTCCAGGTGTATGTAGACCGGAAAGTGACATCGACTACCGATGTGTCGGTATATGCAAAAAGACCACTCTTTCAGCAGACCGTAAGGCCCGTATGTGCCAATGCAATACTGGCAAGCTCTCATTTCCCTGACGATTACTGGAACAGCTTCCTTCTGCTGAACGTGATCGGCTACCAGGGGATCAAACGCTATTATCTCGACTATAAGCCCGAAGGCGTGATTGAAGGCCGGGAAGCGGAAAACTTCCTCTTTACCGGCACCGATCCCACGTTCAGGCCCAACAGCGAGGCGGCTCCGCGCGTGGTGGACGCTAACTATAAGGGAGATCCCAATTTCAGGCCTACGGATGCCCTGACAGGGCCTGAAGGCGCGTTCTATTTCAGCGATTGGCAGAATGCGGTTATCACGCATTCGCCCTATAACCTGCGCGATGCTTCGAGAGACCAGGTTCATGGCAGGGTCTACAGGGTAACGGCTAAGAACCGGCCGCTGCTTACCCCGGCTAAAATTGACGGCGAGCCGGTCGAAGCGCTCCTGGAGCTGCTTAAAAGCCGCGAAGATGAAACCAGGCACAGGGTAAGGGTAGAGCTGAGCGCACGGGATACTAAGGAGGTAATCTCGAAAGCAAAGGAATGGCTGAAGAACCTTGATGTGAATAAGGAGGAAGATGTATTGCCTATGCTCGAGATCCTATGGCTGCATCAGCAGCATAACGTCAAAAATCATGACCTGCTGAAGCAAATTCTGAAAGCGCCGGTGGAGCAGGCCAGGCTGGCCGGGCAGAGGGTAGCCTGGTTATGGAGCGAAAGGAACTCCCATTTCAGAGGGTCGTCTGCGAATACGATTTCGGGAATGCAGTTCAGGACTTACTACGAAAGTTTCTGGACCCATCCTGACAGCGTAAAAACGGAGGAACCGGCGCCTGCTCACCAGGGACACGGAAGCGCTGACGCTAAGCCGGTAGGCACTCCCCCGGTAGTGCTGGACCTCACAAAAGAAGCGGTTGCAAAGGTGAGGATGGAAACGGCACTGCTCAAGTTTTCCGTCAACCAGTTTACAGTAAAAGCGGGTCAACAGGTAGAGCTTACGCTCGATAACATCGACCTGATGCAGCACAACCTGTTGGTGGTGGAGCCCGGGGCTGCGGATGAAGTTGCCCAACAGGCGATAGACCTGGGAGATAAAGGACTTAAAATGGGCTTTATACCGGAAAACAAGAAGATCCTTCACGCTACCCGGCTACTTGAGCCGAAGGAGAAGGAGGTATTGAAGTTTGCGGCTCCGAAACAGCCGGGTGATTACCAGTATGTCTGTACGTTCCCGGGACACGGGCCGGTTATGAGGGGGATTATGAAGGTTGTTCCGTAGGACCAGGTATATGAGAATAACCACCATCGGCATCATCGGCCTTTCGGTTCATAGTGAAGACTTCACGAAGATCATCAACGCGACGGCGGGGAAAAACGGCAGGCAGGGTTGCCTGGTGACACAGATTTATCA
The DNA here is from genome assembly GCA_964559125.1 of uncultured Cytophagales bacterium. GTDB lineage: Bacteria > Bacteroidota > Bacteroidia > Cytophagales > Spirosomataceae > Ravibacter. The sequence goes on along the minus strand of CAZLGW010000004.1, from coordinate 114,557 downwards.
TCCGCCCGGGAACCCGGATGTCGAATTCAGTACGGCTCAGTTAGAGAAGTTTTCCAAAACGATCAGGGAGCACGACGTCCACTTTGCAGGTTCGATCGGAGAAATGCTGCCTCACGTAGACACGGTGATGCTGCTGACCAACGACGGACGGCCGCATCTGAAGGAGGTTCTGCCGGTGCTGAAAGCCGGTAAGCCGGTATATATCGACAAGCCTTTGGCCGAATCGCTGGGGCAGGTAACGGCTATTTTCAGGGAAGCAAAAAAATATGGAGTACCTGTCTTTACCTCGTCGGCCCTGCGGTACGTAAAAAAAGCGCAGCAGTTTGCCCGGGGTGAAATAGTCGGGAAAGTGCTCGGTGCCGAAACCTGGGGCCCGGCGCCGCTACAGGCAAGTCATGTGGATCTTTTCTGGGATGGTATTCACGGAGTAGAGCTGCTGTATACGGTAATGGGGCCGGGCTGCCAGTCTGTTTCAAGGGTATTTACACCCGGGGGAGATGTGGTAACAGGTATCTGGCCGGATGGCAGAACCGGGATTTTCCGGGGCTTGAGGAAAGGACGTATCGGCTTTGGCGGGACCGTATTCGGTACGGAAGGGATCGAAGCGATAGGAGGTTTCGACGGTTACGAAGGATTGGTAGACGCTATCCTGGAATTTTTCAAATCCGGAAAGCCGCCCGTTTCTCCGGAAGAATCAATAGAAATTTACACCTTCATGAAAGGCGCTGATATCAGCAAAAACAAAGGTGGCGCACCAGTCAGATTAGCAGATATACCGGCTACAAAATGAAACGGCTACCAGCTGCCAATCGACATCGGTGCGACGCATTATCTCATCATCTCATTTAATTTTCAAATCTATGAAATCAGCAAGGCTGAACCGGTTGTTCAACAAAAAGTCGGGGAAATGCTTCGACGTTGCAATTGATCACGGTTTTTTTTGTGAATACACCTTTTTATCCGGTATAGAAAACATCGCCCGTTCGGTAGAAGTACTGATAGACGCCGACCCGGATGCCATACAACTTACTGTCGGGCAGGCCCGTCATCTTCAATCGGTGGCCGGGAAGTTTAAGCCGGCGCTGGTGCTTCGGACCGACGTGGCAAATGTCTACGGGCCCGAGCTGCCGGAAGTGCTTTACAGCCGGATGATCGAAGAACCCGTTCTGCAGGCCCTGCGCCTTGACGCGACTTGTGTGGTGGTCAATCTTTTCAGGATCCCCGGTGCTCCGGAGGTAACCGATCAGTGCATCCAGAACATCCTGAAGCTAAAACCTCTGTGCGACTACTACTCAATGCCGTTGATGATCGAGCCGCTTGTTTTCCGTCCTAACCACGAAGCCGGAGGCTATATGGTCGACGGGAATATCAAGCTGATCTCTCCCATGGTACGCCAGGCCGTAGAACTAGGCGCCGACCTGATCAAGGCCGACCCGACCGACGACCCGGAAGAATACCATAAAGTAGTGGAGCTCGCCGGCGATGTACCGATACTGGTACGGGGAGGCGGCCGGGCCCCGGATAAGGAGCTTCTGGAAAGAACCTACCAACTGATGCAGCAGGGCACTAAGGGAATCGTGTACGGCCGCAACGTAGTACAACACAAAGACCCTGCCGGTATGACCCGCGCACTTATGGCCATCGTCCACGAAAACGCCCGTCCCCAGGACGTAATCGGCATGATAAAGCCCTGAAAAGGCGCCATACCACGGCCCCGCAGGGGCGACACATTCATAACCCCGGGTAAGCCCCGCGCAGCCCGGGGTCCTAACCCCACTCCCACACATGAAAACACTAAACGCCGCCATCATAGGCGGAGGCCTGATGGGAAAAGAAGTAGCCAGCGCCTTCGGGCGGTGGTTCGCGCTGAATGACTTCCCTGTAAAAGTCCAGCTGAAGGCCGTCTGCGACCTGAATCCGCAGGCACTGCAATGGTACCGTCAGATCCCTTCGGTAGAGCTCCTCACCGCCGACTATAAGGAACTACTCGGAAGAGAAGATATCGATGTTGTATACGTAGCTTTGCCGCATCACCTGCACAAGCAATACTACCTGGAAGTACTGGAATCAGGCAAAGACCTGCTGGCAGAAAAACCCTTCGGGATCGACCTGGAGGCCGCAGTTTCCATACGTGACAAGGCCGCTGAACTCGGGCGCTTCGTAAGATGCAGTTCGGAAATGCCATTTTTACCCGGCGCACAGCGGGTATATGCCGAGGTACTTTCCGGCAGGATAGGCAGGATACTGGATATCAGGGCCGCGTTCTTACACTCTTCCGATATGGATCCCGAAAAGCAGATCAACTGGAAACGGCAGGAAGCTTTCTGTGGGAAGATCGGCGTAATGGGCGATCTGGGTATGCACGTGATGCACCTCCCGCTGAGGCTGGGCTGGAAGCCCTCGGATGTCTTTGCCCGGCTGCAGAAAATCGTAACCGAGCGGCCTGATGGAAAAGGAGGCAGGGCGGTTTGCGACACCTGGAACAACGCGACGTTACTTACTACGCTTGAGCTGGAAGGAGAAACTGTCCCTATGTCGCTGGAAATGAAAAGACTCGCTCCGGGTGAAACGAACACCTGGTTTATTGAGATCAACGGAACCGAAGGCGGCGTGAGGTATAGCACCAAGGATACGAAAGCACTATGGCGGTTTCACAGGAGCGGGGAACAAGTCTGGCAGCGGACCGACCTCGGGTTCCAGGTCCCGTTTCCTACCGTGACCGGCGGGATCTTCGAGCCGGGTTTCCCTGATTGCTTCATGCAGATGCTGGCCGCCTATTTTGCCGAAAGGGAAGGGGCGCTCGGTAACCGGCTGGGCTGCGTCACACCCGATGAAGCGGTCAACTCCCATAGGGTGTTCAAAGCCGCACTCGAATCACATCTTTCCGGGTCTGTTGTAAAAGTCGATTACGATTAGCCGCACCAACCGTATCTGTTGTGTCATGGAACAAAGGAATGGTATTATAGCCGGGGGAAACTGGATCGTCGATTTCATCAAATTGATCGATACCTACCCGCAGGAAAATGCACTCGCTAATATTCTCGAAGAAAAAACCGGCAACGGGGGGGCGCCGTTCAACGTCCTGAAGGCGCTGAGTAAAATGGGCGTGTCGTTTCCGCTGGAGGGAATAGGTATGGTCGGAGACGATGAGACAGGTCGGAACGTGTTGAGGCAATGCGAGGAAATGGGTGTCAACGCCAGGCAGCTCAGGGTAGTGAAAGACTGCGGCACTTCCTTTACCGATGTGATGACAGTCGCCGATTCGGGCCGCAGGACATTCTTCCACTACAGGGGAGCCAGCGCACACCTGGGACCGGGCGATTTCGACTTCAGCTCATGCGAAGCGAAAATTTTCCACCTTGGATACCTGCTTTTGCTCGACGGGCTCGACCGTATCGATGAGGAGGGTAGAAGCGGCGCATCCAGGGTACTGGAACAGGCGGTGAACAGGGGGCTTCTTACCTCCATAGATATCGTAAGCGAACAATCGGAGCGATACCGGCAGATCATTCCTTCTTCGCTGCCTTTTGTGGATATCCTGTTCCTGAATGAGTTTGAGGCCGCCGGACTCACGGGTATAGACATTCTGAATGACGGCGGCACTCCCGATTTTGTCAGGATGACAGATGCTGCGGCCGAGATCATACGGATGGGAGTACGGAAGTGGATCGTCTTTCATTTCCCGGCAGGCGCTGTTGCATTTAACAGGGAAGGTCATTACCATTATCAACCTTGTGTGCTGTTTCCCCAGAACCTGATCAGGGGAACTGTTGGAGCAGGAGATGCCTTTGCCGCCGGTGTGCTTGCAGGGATTCACGAAAACTGGCCGATGGAGTCCGCCCTGGAGTCCGGCGTTTGTGTAGCAGCATCCAGCCTCCTTGCCCCCGATGCTTCGAACGGTATTATGTCGTGGGATGAGTGTATGGCCTTCGGCCGGAAATGGGGGTTTTCTTTTCCCGAAGAATAATATTACTCTTCTAAAATAAAATAGCGGAATGTAGCCGGATTCGGAATTATTTTTGTGCTGTACAGCCGCAGGGCCTGCGGCTTCATCTATAAGAAGCAATAATCTGGCTAACAGCTTATTATATCATACGCATGAAAAGAATAACCTTAATCCTTTTAGCTTTTCTTCCGTTTCTGAAGGCTTCCGGCCAGGCAGAAAGGCTCGACGGCGGTGTTGCCCAGCTCAACATCACTCCTCAAACGGGTTATCCGCACTACCGCAATTTTGGTACTGCCGTTGACGATTCCCTATATGTAAAAGCGCTGGTTTTTAGCCAGGGGAGCGCCAAGTGGGCGATAGCGGTATGTGATCTTTTATGGATTGAGAGAGAGCTATCTGGCGATGTACGTGTGGCGGTTTCAGCGAAGACCGGGATTCCCTACGACAATATTATGCTGACGGCCACACACACGCATACCGGGCCGGCCTATCACGGGAATATCTACGAGCTAAACAACCACATCCGGAAATTTGACGGAACCGAGGAAGAAGCGATCGGGATGTACGGATACCCGGTTTTCCTCAGGAACAGGATAGTGGAAGCGCTCGTAAGAGCTCACGATAACCTGGCGCCGGTAACGGTGAGGCAGGTTACCGATTCTGTTACGGATCTTTCCTTTAACCGGCGTTTTATCATGAAGGACGGAAAGGTGCGTACCAATCCCGGGAAAGGGAATCCGGATATCGTCAAAACAGCCGGCCCGATCGATCCGGAGTTACATATGCTGTTTATTGAGAAAGCTTCCGACAAATCGCTGATCGGAGTAGTAAGTAATTTTGCAGTTCATTCCGATACCTATGGCGGGACGGCCTTTTCTGCCGATTACCCGGGAGTTCTGGCGCGCAGGCTGGCAGAGAAAATGAAAGGCAGCTTCGTGTCGATATTCCTCCAGGGAGCCAGCGGCGACCTGAATCATCTGAATGTGCGAAAGGACAGCGAGATGCTGAACACCGACAAGATTGGTACGGGGCTAGCCGAACGGGTAGTCAGAAGCCGGTCAGGCGGCCGGGTTATACCCAAAGCCAGGCTGGGGGCTGCTTCCGAATTCGTATATGCGCCGTTACAGGCCTACAACACAGGAGAGCTGAGCTGGGCCAAAGATGCAGACGCCGAATCACCTCATGGTGAAACCGGGCTTTTTAAGTTACGCAGGCCGATGAAGATCAGGTCCCTGGAGCGGATCCGCCGGCAGGAAGCCATCCCGCCCACCATCGGGACAGAACCCTGGACGCTGCCGGTAGAAGTACAGGTGTTCAGGCTGAGCGACGACGTAGCCGTGGTGGGACTTCCGGGTGAAATTTTTGCCGATCTCGGGTTGGCGATCAAAAAAGCTTCTCCGTTCAAAACCACGCTGTTTGTAGAGCTTACGAACTCGCATATCGCTTATGTGCCGACCAGGAAAGCTTTTTCACAGGGCAGCTACGAAACGCTTAATTCGCGGCTGGCGCCGGGAGGAGGAGAATTGATGGTGGAATCGGCCATCAGGCAATTGAAAGAGCTGAAGCGATGACTATCAATAAATATGCCCCGGAGGGGTTACATATCATGACCCCGGGTGTAGTCCGGGGGCTTTAACCAAAACCTACATTATGCGGTACGAGTTATTATTTCCTGATCAACTGAGAGAGGCTATACAAAAAAATACGCCTGTAGTGTTGCCCCTGGGGGTGCTGGAGTACCACGGCGAACACCTGGTAAACGGCGTTGATACGCTGGTGGTAATAAGGGCGCTGGAATTGCTTGAAAAGGAGCAGGACCTGATCATATTACCCCCGTTTTATTATGGTGCAAGCAGCTATGCGGTAGAGCCCCCCGAGCAGAACGGATCGGTGCATATCGAGCCGCAGGTACTGAATCCGTTTGCCAAAGCGTTGTTTGACAATCTCTTACGTATAGGCTTCCGGAACATACATGTCTTTGTGCACCATCAGAGTGAGAATTTTACCGCCGGAATGCCTACCGACCTGAGCTTTAAGCTGGCGGCCCGGCAGTCGACTTTTACTTTCCTGGAAAAGGAAAGGGGAGAAGGCTGGTGGGGAAGGGCCGACTCCGCCGATTACTACGAGAGTCATTCGCAGGGCGATAACCCGTTCAACTGGATCCGGATACATCCTTTCCTCAGCGAAGAGATACAGAAAATACATCCGATAGATCATGCCGGCAAGCTTGAAACGGCGCTCATGATGGCGTTATGCCCCGAAGGGGCGGACATGAGCCGCTTTACCGGCGACAAATGGTATACACAAACCGCAACGGAAGCTACCCTGGACTACGGAAACGAGGTGAAAGAGGCTGTCATGAATAACCTGAGACAGATTCTATGGGAGTAAAATCAGGGTATTAGAAGAACTCAGATGATGGAGAAATTGTTGAGAATTCACATGGACGATAATGTCCTGGTAGTGAAGCGGTTGATTGGGGCCGGAGAAGCAGTGGAGTCTGACGGAAAAGAGCTTGTCTACGAGTACCCTATCGGGCTGGGGCATAAGATTGCCGCGGAGTTTATCCCGAAAGGAGGGAAAGTGATCAAATTCGGAATCCCGATAGGATCCGCTACCGAAGATATACCCAAGGGTGCGCATGTGCACCTGCACAACCTGAAGAGCGACTATTTGCCTACATTCACATTGGATCATGAGTTTATCGGGAAACAGTGAAATAATCGGATTTGAGCGTGCGGATGGCCGGGTAGGGATCCGGAACGTAGTGGTGATCGCCTACCTGGTGGAATGTGCGCATCACGTCGCACGCAGGATTTCCATGTATTTCCCTGACGACCCGGTGCATGTGATCGGTTTCAGCGGCTGCTATCCGAACAGCTATGCCGATAAAATGATGAACGCCCTTTGCACACACCCTAATGTGGGCGCGGTGCTCCTGGTTTCCCTGGGCTGCGAAAGCTTTAACAGGAACAGGCTGCTCGCAAATATTGAAGCCAGCGGACGGCCCGTTAAGCTGATAGGGATCCAGAGTACGGGGGGTACCGGTCATTCTATCGAAGAGGGGAAAGCGTTTGTGCAATCGGCGTTGTCGGAGCTCGCGCATGTACCCAGGGCAGTCCTGCCGTTTGAGGATATGATCATAGGCGTAGTTTCGGGAGGCAGCGATGCCACGAGCGGGCTGACGGCCAATCCGGCGGCGGGAAGGGCATTCGACAAAATTGTAGCGATGGGAGCTACCGCCATTTTTGAAAATACCGGCGAAATGATCGGCCTGGAGCAGCATATGGCCGGCCGGGCCGTGACACCGGACCTGGGAAAAGTGCTGATTGAAACCGTAAACAAGGCTGCCCGCTATTATTCCATCATGGGACACGGGAGCTTTGCCCCCGGCAACGCAGAAGGCGGGTTGACTACCCTGGAGGAAAAGTCGATGGGGGCTTACTGTAAGAGCGGCTCCGCACCTATTGTAGGGCTGATCAAGCCGGCCGACAGGCCCGGCCGAAAGGGGCTGTACCTGATGGATATAGTGCCCGATGGGGAGCCGAGGTTCGGGTTTCCTAATCCCAACGATATATGGGAAATGAATGAACTGATAGCTTCCGGCGCGCATTGTGTGCTATTTACTACCGGGAGAGGCTCGGTCGCGGGTTCGGCGATATCGCCGGTGATCAAGATATGCGCCAATCCCGAGACTTACCGCCGGATGCAGGGCGATATGGACATCAATGCAGGGAAGATTCTTTACGACGAAGCTACTACCGACGAGGTTGCCGATGAGATCGTGGAGAAGATCATCCGCGTGGCGCAGGGCGAAATGACCTGCTCCGAGAGCCTGGGCCACCAGGAATTTGTACTCGGTTATAAATCTTTCGAACCCCTCGGCCCTGCCTGCCTTCCGGTAGGGTAAAAGCCCGGAAATACATGATTACCTATAGGTGATTTACAGGTTTTCATGTATTTCAAAGCCCTCGTTTTTAAGAGAACTTTACAGGACAAACAAAACCCGCAGCATCCTGATTTCGGGTGCGGCATAAAACTGCTTTGTCCGGCTAAAGTTTTCTTATGAAGAATTTACTATTCTCTACGTTATTTACGCTTGCCTCTATTGCTCTCCTAAGAGCCCAGACGATCGTTCCTTCCGACGAAGGGATTATTTATGTCAATCATACCTCCTCCGGCGACGGTTCGTCATGGGATGACGCCACCCCTTCCCTGGCTGACGCTCTCCTCTGGGTGTATCAGCGTAAGGATGAGTGGTCTGAAACAAAACCGGCTATCATCTATGTGGCTAAGGGCATTTATAAGCCAGGATACAGCCCCGAAGATGGGGAAAACTTCGGAACCGACCAGGGCAGGGAAAACAGCTTTCTTATCAGCGCCAATACGCGTCTGTACGGGGGCTTTGATCCTGGCAACGGAGTAACCGAGGTTGGCCATACCCGTATTTTCGGCTCCGGAGGATCTATCCTGTCCGGTGATTTCGACGATAATGACATCATAACGGGTGAAGGAGCTGAGTTGGCTATTACGGGGAATGATGAAAACGCGTACCACGTACTGACTATTTCGGCGAACTGGCAATATGAGGATGGCGGTATTTTCGGGAAAAACACGGTAGTAGATGGCTTCACCATTACCGGAGGCAATGCCAATGGCCTTGCTTCGCCTGTCTTCATGGTAAATAAGCAGTCGGTCGGACGGGAGTCGGGCGCAGGGATAACGATCGATGGTTTCTACTCGCTCACACTGACCGACCTGGTCATTACCGGCAATACGGCAAGTGGCAACGGCGGTGGGATACGCAGCGGCAACCTATTGAATGAAGAGGGGCATCGTCCTGTCTTTACCCGGCTTACCATTACCCGTAATGCGGCCAACTACGGCGGCGGGATGCACAACACCGTCGCCTATCCTACGCTTACACATTCGACTGTCAGCGGCAATAAAGCACGCTACGACGGTGGTGGCGTGCGTAATTACTGGAGCCCGGCATCGGAATATCATATCGACACCAACCCGGCCTTCTCTGAAGTCATCATCTCCGGCAATCACGCCGGCCGCGACGGCGGCGGAATGTCCAACAGCCTCATGTCGACCTCCCTCCATGCCGTGACGATCAGCCACAACAGCAGTGGACAGAACGGTGGTGGGATGTATAATTATGACAGATCCAATCCCAGGCTTACCGATGTACAGATTACCGATAATACCGCCGGCGACAGCGGAGGCGGTATGCATAACTATGATGATAGCTCTCCGGTCCTGAACGAGGTATCTGTTCTTCGCAATACTGCCGAAAAAGACGGGGGCGGTATATACAACCGCAGCGGCAGTTCCCCCACCCTCGACAACGTCACCCTCGACCACAACACTGCGAAAAGAAACGGAGGCGGTATGTATAGCGAAGGAGGAGCCACCTCATCTTCTCCCGTGCTCAACGAGGTGACGATCAGCAACAACAATGCAGGACAACATGCCGGAGGGCTGTATTTTTCCGGGCAATCGGTGTCCACGCTTACAGGTGTACTGATCACCCGAAACAGCGCCGGGAGCTTAGGTGGCGGGACCTACATACAAAGTGCCCATCCGGAATTCCGGAATTCAACGATCTCTCTGAACACTGCCGTGGCGGGCGGCGGCGGAATGTACAATGCTTCGAACGCCGATCCGCATCTTTTTGATGTCGATATCACCGGGAATACGGCCGGTGCGACGTCTACTTCAGGGTCCGGCGGTGGAATATATAACTACTCCGCATACCCCGTTCTTCTAAACGTAAGGATCAGTGGGAATTCTGCTGGTTTCGGGGGTGGAATTATGTTTAACGACGTGTCCGGAGGAGTTCATGTCAATGTGCTTATTGCCGGGAACCTCGCCGGGAGCACCGGCGGAGGGATCTACAACTGGACGAACTCCCGCCCTACCTTTTTCAACGTCACGCTTGCAGGAAATAAATCTGTAAATGCGGGTGGGGCTACTATCTACAATGATAGAAACTCGGCTCTTACCATACGGAACAGCATTGTCTGGGGGAACTCCGGCGGCATTGCCTATGCTGCCCAGGCAACGGCTGCAACTATTACCCATAGTCTTGTGCAGGGGCGGGCCAATGCGGACAACGGGAATATCAGCGCTTCGGATATCCTCGACGACGGCGACGGAAGCTCGATTTTTACGACTCCCCATGCGTATGACGGTGCTCCCACCCTGAATGGTAATTATACGCTTAAACCCGGAACCCAGGTGATGAACCGCGGGAACAAAGCCTACTACGAATATTCCGAAACAGATCTGGTAGCACAATACCTGTCATCACTCGGTATAACGACCGACCTGGCGGGTAATCCGCGGCTGTATGGCCCGGAAATGGATATGGGCGCCTATGAGCTGATTCACGAATCGGCCCTCCCGGTTAGACTGGTTCGTTTTTCGGTGGAGAATAAGGAGGGATCCAATTACCTGTCATGGCAAACAACTGAAGAAGCCGGTGCGTCCTTCTTTGAAGTACAACGCAGCGCCGATGCCGCAACTTTCGAAGGGATCGGGACAGTCCGGGCAAAAGGCGATTCAAAAGAGCTTATGTCCTACACGTTTGCCGATCCGGATTATTTGTCATGGCCTCATGTATACTACCGGCTCCGTATGGTAGACCATGACGGAAGCTTTACCTATAGCCCGATCGTTGTTGCCAGGCGTACGCCGGTATCGGAACCTTTCCGTGTATATCCAAACCCGGCTTCAGACATGGTCACGGTAGAAGTCCCGGACTATAACGGAACTGCCCTGTTGTGCCGGGTTACGGATTTAACCGGCCGGGTTGTGCTTGAGGCTGCCGGCCCCAGGCTGGATCTGAGGAGCTTACCAGCCGGGCTTTATTTTATCAAGCCGGAGGGGAGTGATTTACCGGCATCCAAAATACTCATTCAGCGGTAGCCGGTTATATCCGTATTTCAAAACGTAATCGTCAGTCCGCCGTCGACGGTCAGTACCGATCCGGTTATGTAGGAGGCGTCCGGTCCGGCCAGGAACCAGGCCACACCGGCGACTTCTTCGGGTTGTCCGGCCCGTTTCAGGGGTAAGTGGCTGTATTTTACATAATTATCATAAAACCATTCCGTTTCCAGTTCGTTCTGCCCGTTGCAGTCGATAGACATGGGGGTATCGATGAATCCGGGGGCAATGGTGTTGGCCAATATATTTCTGGGGGCCAGCTCCAGGGCCAGCGAGCGGGTAAACTGGGTAATAGCGGCCTTTGCCATGCCATAGGCCGAGCTACCCTGCTCCACGCGACGGTCATGTATGGAAGTGATATGAATAATGCGGCCCCCGTTTTTCATGAGCGGCACCAATGCCCTGCAGCTCCTGACTGTGCCGTAAAGTATGACCTGCAGGGTATCGTCCCATTCGCTGAAATCATGGCCGATGGCCGGCATACTCTCTGAAATGCCGATGCTGTTGATCAGTACGTCGAAATCATGGTGATGCTGCCTGACATGGGATACGAATTCCAGGAGCTGTTCCTCATACCTGATATCCAGCTGTATGGCTTCATGGCCGGAGCCCGTCAGTCCTGCATGTGCTGCATCCAGCTTGGACCGGTCTGACGACGCAATGATCACTTTCCATCCTTCTTTTGAAAAACGTTCTGCAATAGCTTTGCCTATGCCCGAAGAGCCTCCCAGAACTACTACTTTCTTTTGTTCCATAATTTACCCGATGTATGGCTCTGCTATCGAAATATTGCAAACAGATCAGTCGATATAGCTCAGGCTAAAGCTGTGGTGTCTGATAAATTGTCTCACCGTTTATCCTGATCTCCGTATCTATAATGTACTCTTTCAGATTTTCTAATTGTACTTCTACCCCGAGTCCCGGGGCGTCCGGTACAAGGATTTTGCCGTTGGTATCGGGCAGGATTTTGCCGGCGGTAATATCCAGCGCCAGTTGCTTAGGTTCCACCGGGTATTCGCAGATCACATCTCCTTCGACTCCGGCATAGGGCTGCAGCGAAGCGCTCAGCGCCAGATGGGAAGTAAAGGTATGGTTGACGTAGGTAATCCCTTTGGCAGCCGCTTCATCGGCAACCCGTTTGGCAGGCGTAATTCCCCCGATGCGGCCGGTGTCGATCTGGATAAAACCAAGACCGGCGTAGTCGAGCATTGCGGCGGCCTGTACAAAGTTGTTGCAGCCTTCGCCTGCAGCGAGGGGTACGAGCGGTTCACTGATGGAAAGTTGTTTATAAGGCCCCAGCGCCATATTGGCAAATGGCTCTTCCAGCCAGTACGCATTTACATCCTTCAGCGCCTGCAGGCGTTCGCGAGCCGCTGCCACGTTTTCCCCCCATACGGTACCGATGTCGATCATCAGGTAAGCATCGGCGCCGAGGCCTTCCCGGGCAGCCCTGAAATGAGCGGCATCTTCAGAAGCATCGCCTTTACCGATAGGGCCCCATCCGAACTTGACGGCCCGGTAGCCGGATTGTCGCGATTGTATGGCTTTTTTATAAGTCAGCTCAGGCGTATCGCCGAATAGCTGCGAGGCATATGGAGTTTTCGGATATGCCTGTTTATAGCCGAGCAAATGATAGACAGGTTCTCCCAGCTTTTTTCCCAGCAGATCCCAGAGCGCTATATCTATCCCCGACAGCGTATGGTCGGCCTGGAGAAGATCGAAGCTGTTGGCGTGGACTTTTTCCGCGATCCGGCGGATGTCATCCGGCTCATTGAGGGGCATTCCTTCAACCGATGCTTTTACCGGCTTACATGCGCTGTGAGACATAGGACAAACATAGGCGGCAATAGTAGGTAGCGGGGCGGCTTCACATTCTCCCCAGCCTTCCAGCCCTCCGGCCCTTACCCTCACCAGGGTGGCATCCTGGCTGCCGTCGCCGATGTCTTCAACGACGGGCATGCTCAGGTAAAAAAAGTCTACTGATTCTATTTTCATTTGAATAGTGAGATGATGTGACAATGAGACGATTAGACAATTCCCGCTCTGCGAAACTTGTAGTTTTGCAGCCCTATTATTTCGCTTGAAGTGAGCTTTCCCCAACCTCCGGCAAAAGTGCTTCCGCATAAATTGTAACCTTTGTATTTATTTCTTCACCTGGTTTAAGCACCGTACATTGTTCCAGGGCTGCCGCTTCATTGACACTGACCGGCATAGCGGAGGCAGGCTCCAATATAGCGGTATAATGTCCTCTGAACTGCCCGTACGATGCGAAATACCATTGATACGGGAATACGGCCGGGTCGTATTGGTATCCGAACCTGAAAGCATTTCCACCCGAGACCATCGACATAGCTCCTTCAGTAGCGCCCCACAGGTAGAAGAAATCCATAGTGCCATCCTGCGGAGGAACGATCGAAGCGTCTGTCCCTTCAACTTCCGGCCAGGCAAACGGACCACTATCTGCAAACCGGGAAGAGCCGGGATAAACAATACGCCCAGCGGAAGCGGTAGTCAGCAGCCGGTCGCCTTCGCTGATTTGCAGTGCAGCGTGAAGTTTCCATAGAAAATGGCGTGTTGCCTGGGAAGTGTTGCGGATGCGGTATGCGATTTCGATCTCAGGTTTTCCTGCAGGTAGAGACACCGTTTTCCGGTAAGACAATCCGCTTTGAGGCAAGAGGCCTGTGAGAATAACCTGGTCGCCTGTGATCTTGTAATCCAGCGCCGTAGTCCATAGCTCGCCATGATCGGGGTAGTCGATACCGTCTATTGTTTCGGGGATGTCGTTGGGGATCAGCTCATCGATCCCGCCCAGGAAATTTGAATCGTAGTCGGCTCCGGGTTTTTGTTTTTCAGGCGTCAGCGAAGTATTACGCCAGAGGAATTCCTTCTTCAGGAGTTTGTTGTACACGCTGGTAAATTTCCCGCCGAGTTCCGGTGCAATTTCTGCACGTATCCTGTCATTTTCGATTGCCAGGATAGTAATCCCGTTTTCTTCTTTTTTTGATATCATGGCAGGCGGGTTTTCGGATAGTGAACGAACGGCGACAGCTCCCTCCCGAGCAGGTCGTCCTGCGGATAGCTGAACCCGAGATGCTGCCGGTAGCCTTCGGCATATTGTGTGCCGATCAGCTTCCCGTTTCGTTCAGAAAAGGATTTCATCATCAGGACAAATTCGTCGACTCCCGAGATTGTTCGCAGCCAGTCACGCTGGCTGCGGTGGCAGGCTGTCATTTCTGTTTTGGTATCGATCGAGGTCGTGATGTCGACCATGATATCGCCTGTGATTTCGTTGCCGAACCGGTCTTTGCCGTGTGCGGCGTCAGCGTAGTAGAGATGCGGCACACCTGTCAATGCCGGCAAACCCGGGATTTCAATATTCGGGATTGAAGCGGCCATACAGGCTGTCTGGGCCAGGTTGCTCGTTATTTCGTGGTCGAGCATGTAGTCCTGCGGGCTGGCGGTGATGACCATCGAGGGCTGCACTTCGCGAAAAAGCGCGATAACTCTGAGGAGCGTCGGCTTGTCGTAAGTAATAAAAACGTCTTCCGACTCCAGGCAATGATAAGCTGCGCCGATAACGGCTGCTGCGTCGGCCGCTTCTTTTCGTCGCACTGCGCTGATTTCTGTTGCATTTAAAGTTGTCGATCCTGCCTGTCCGGGAGTCATGGTGGCAGTAACGACATGCCAGCTTGCTCCAGCCAGCAACGCCAGTGTACCGCCGCTCCATATTTCCGGGTCATCGGGATGCGCCATGAGGCATAAGACTGTTTTGTTTTTCATTTTCCTTCAGAGTATGAGGTCACCACCAAAGAAGATATAATACCAGGTATACCGCTACCATTATTCCCCACCACAATCCTACCGACTGCCACCACGGGCGACGAGGCTCGTTAGGAGGGAGTCGGAGCATGGCCGGGCGCCACATAAACCTTTCTATTTCTGCTGCGGGGCGTGGTTTTGTCGACAAGCTGACTACAATGATGATCAGTACACAGAAAAATTGCGTAATACCACCTGTTACATAAAAATTGCCGAGGCTGTATTCTGCAATGACCCGGGCAGGTATAAGAGCTGGTATCGCTGCCACCTGGATAAAAGCGCCCAGTGGAATACCTGCGATCAGGACTACCAATGCGGCTGTCGGCGTAGCTTTTTTCCAGAACATACCGGCCAGGAAACAGGTTGCCACAGGCACTGCGAGATAGGTAGACAGCGATTGAAAATAGATGAAAATACCCCCGAGCTTGCCGATTACCGGTGCATACAGCACGCTGAAGGCCATCAGTCCGAAGGTACACCACATGCCTACCCGTACCAGCCGGCGGTCGTCAGCATCTTTATAGATCCATTTTTTATAGACGTCATAAGTGAAAAGCGTTGATATGGAATTTAAAAAAGCCGCTACCGTCGACATGACAGTTGCCAGGATACCGACAATGACGAGCCCCTGCAGTCCGCCCGGGATCAGGTTGGCGATGAGCATCGGGTACACATCGTCCACACCGGTCTGGGAAACCTGGAATTCAGGGTGTCCTGTAAAAGCCAGCGCTCTTGCCATCATTCCCGGGAAAACTTCCAGGAAAGGGCGGAATAAAACAAAGACCAATGCAAATACGATAGCCATACGGACATCCCATTCGGTTTTTGCCCCGAATCCCCGCTGTACCAGCGCCTGGTTGATACAGGAATAGAAGAGCTGCAGGTTAAGCATTGAAAGTGCAACCGCGTGCCACGGCATAACCGGAGTATCTGCCGGCTGCATCAGGTGAAACCCGCCCGGAGCGTGATCGACAATATCCTGCCAGCCGTTGGGCAGCTTCTGGTAGCCGAGATAAAACAGGGTGCCTCCGGCTATGAACATGAGCAGGAACTGGAAGACGGAAGCGTTGATCATAGACGACATACCCCCGAAAATGGTAAACACACCGGACACCAGGCCAAGTACCAGAACCCCCTGCCAGAGGGGCACATCATAGATCACCTCAAACAGTTTTGCGCCTCCGTACAGCACCACAGCCAGGCTCAGGAATACATAGCTTACCAGCAGCAGTACGCTGAAGACATTGGCGCTCCGCTTGTCAAACCTCTCTTCCAGGTATTGGGGCATGGTGACGATGTTGTTGCGGAGATACAATGGGAAGAAGCAGAATATCAGTGCCGTAAACACCAGTATGGCGTTCAGGTAGGAATTGACCAGCGGCAGACCTACAAAATAGCCCATCCCGTTCATCCCGATAAGCTGCTCGGAGTTGAGTCCTGTAGCGACATAAGCCATCCCGATCGCCCACCAGGGGAGGGTTCCTTTGGAGGTGAAATAGGCTGCGGCATCGTTCTTTTTACCCCTGCTCGACCTCAGCCCGATCACCAGGATGACCAGAAAGTACCCTGCAATGGTAAGGATATCAAGGATGGCGGCGCTCATATTTCTAACGGGCTAATTGAGGCGTTGTCCCATAGAAAGGAGTTTCTTTCTCAGATCCTGATACTGTACTTCTTGCAATGCAATTCCTTTGTCAATTGCTATAGAAGCGGCTACCGCAGCTGATTGACCCAATACCATGAAAACCGGCTCCATGCGAATAGAGCCAAAGGCAATGTGTGTTGCGCTCAGACATACCGGTACCAGAAGGTTTGTACATTCATCTTGTTTTGGAACGATTGACCGGTAACTGATAGGATAAGGAGCAGCTACGGCGCATTCCACGTTACCTTCATTTTGAACATAACCGTTGACATCCACATAGCGTTGTGTATGATGTGAGTCCATTCCGTAGGCAGCCAGGCCTATGGCATCTTCCGAAATATCTATTCCTTCGCAATGCCGTTGTGTCATCACATAATCACTCACCATTCTCCTCGCCTCGCGGATATAAAGTTGCTGCTGCCAACCATCTTTCCCGTTATACTCGTCTTTACAGGTCCCCCATTTTGAAACTTCTTTTCTTACTTTTTCAGGTATACGCGGATGATATGCCAATGTCCACATCAATCCTTTTTGATAGTCCAGGTGTTTTTTTACAATGGCTTCCCTTTCTTCGTAGCTTGCTTCGGGATAGTCATAATTTTGACCTATAAAGTCTGTTGAAAATCCTTTCTGATTATTGGTGTCCGTTTTCCGGTTTGGCATTTTTGCGTTGATCCAGGGCAGGATCGGGTCGCCATAGTCATACATCTCGTCAATCTTTCCATTCGGGGCGGCTTCGTAGTTGCGGAACAGAAGCTCGTAATCCAACTCATTGTAGTATGTGGGTTTTTCAAAAGGTATCCTGTTCTCCGGATGGTCGGTCAGTGTCATACGGAAGCAGAAAGCCTGTATTTTTTTATCGCCGGAGCCGTCTAATCCTGGTTTTTCAGGGCTGATAAAGGGTAACAGCCCGCTGGATTTATCTCCTTTTACTACATAGGGATCTACTCCCGGAACAAAGTTATGATTCCAGGCGTTTTTCGACACCCTACCTTTAAGTGAAAGATTTATCCTGTTTGCCTGTACACCGTTTAAAGTTTCATTATATTCCTGATTGGATTCCCGGCCGTAAGTATAGCTTACTTTTGCTGCTGCCATAAGATCTCCTTCGTAAGTAGCATCGATAAACATTTTTCCCTCGTATACGGCTCCGTTTTCCATCCGTATCTGTCGTATTCTACCCTCTTCCCGGATCACACCGCTGGTCCGGTCGAGTCTTTGGGAATAGACGAGGGTTACTTTTTCAGAAGCAAGCATGTCCTTGTAAACTTTTAAAGCTGCTGAAGGCTCGAAAGCCCACATAGTATTGTCGTCTGTATAGGTTTCCATAGCCTGCGTACCCAGATAGGCCTCCCGGGTCTCCCGGGTCCAGTTTTCCGGCAGGTTATAGTGCTTCCATATATTATGGTAAAACTCACGGGCTATACCGCCAAAAGCATTCTTATTTCCCATATCTGTCCTACCTAATCCCCCTGTAGTTAATCCTCCTATCCGGGTACCCGGCTCTATCAGCAGTACGGATTTTTTCATTCTGGAGCTTTGGATAGCAGCTGCGATTCCACTCGAAGTAGCTCCGTATACGACCACATCAAATTTCAGGACCTGCTGAATTCCCGAAACCCGGATCTGGCTTATAAGCAGGAACAATACAGAACAGGTAATTCGAACTGTTTGATTTTTCATTAAAAAAGTAATTTTTACAGATTTTTAGTGATTTTGATAACGATCGGATCCATGATCGCAAGAGGTAGTCTGAATTCAACGGTATTACTGTGTCGCTGGCCGTCAACCGGTTTCCAGGTACCATTATCTTCCAGCAATGCAAACGAGGATTGTCTCCATTCGGGAGATAAATTCAGTGTGAATGTGTTGAATGTGTCGGCAGACAGCCCGGTAATAGTAGCCAGACCATACTGCTCCGATTCCGACTGGGTGAAAATACAGAATGTATTGGGTACATTACTTATGCAAACAGGTAGAGCATTCTGGTCCAGCCACGATAGTACCTGTTGCAGAAGCGTTTGTTTCGAGTAATTGAATATATCTGCTGCACGTCCATTTACATAAGGATCTTCTACGCTGAAGGCCATAGCTGCAATGCGACCTCCCCATTCATTTATAAAACGGGTCATTCCTGCTGCAACAGGTTGCTTATCCGACCCCATGAAGTCGGTTAGGACTTCTGTATTTACCAGAGGCTGCATGAAATAGAAAGATTTTTCCTTGTTTCCAAATGCCCATACATAGTTGTACATCAGCCGGTTCCGGAGATCATATCGTTCCGGATGTCGGATCCCTTCGTAAAAAGGGGGAATCCGTGTCTGTCGGCGAGGTGTTACCTTTATCCCGATTGCCTGGCTGTATCCCCGTTCGCTGAGGATGTAAGCAGCGTGTCCGTCGAGGAACAGAGACCCTTTAAGCAATGACCTTATTTCTTCGTCTGACATTGCCGCTGCGACATTCCCTGAAAGCAGTTTAACCTTCCCATTGGCGGATGTATGGGGAATTCCCATTCGACCTGTAATTTTTACCCAATCAGAATGGACAGCCGGTTTCTGAATGATTTCGCAGCCGGTTACCTTGCCTCCCTGTACCTCCTTTTTTAAGGTATCAAACCGCCGGTGCATTTTGTGGAACATTTCACAATATGCTTTTTCTTCGAGGGGGTTTTCCAGGTATTGTGTTGCGTAGAATAACGAGTCATCCAGTCCATATGCCAGCACCCCGGTCAGCAATGTCTTCAATTTGGTTGCGGACATAAAAAACCGGGTATGCGGAAAAGTATCTGACTCATGAATCAGTTCAAAATCCTGCGGGAGATGCTGGCGCTTGAAAAGCGGGTTAAAAAGAGTCTTGGCGATGTCTAGAGAATGGTCCGAGAAGTAGCTGGAGCCGTGTACCCTGACAACCGGTCGCGTGCTACCTGCAAAAGCACGGGTGACAGCCTCCGTAAAATTTCCGTCACGTTCGCTGCTGCCGCTCTCACACAAGCAAAGTCGTGTTTCCGGAGCTATCTGATCTACCTTCCTGCGCACAGCTGCTGCCAGGCCTGCGAGGGAATCTCTGCAAACCTCTCCCCATGCCCGGACTAATTTCTCACTTTCAGATGTCTTTTCATTTTGTGCGGCAAGTAGTTGCTCTCTCGTGTAATGGCGTCCCACACGTTTTGCCAACAGATCAAGATGACGCTCGCAGTAGCAGCCTCCATTCAGGTGGAAGTCGTCTTCAAAGTTAATCCAGAATGGGCGTGCAATTTCGACTACTGAGGCTATATAATTGCTGAAAGTGCTACTGTATTGAGGGTCAAGAGGGCAGCATGCTTCCTCGGCAATGCTTCCGTCAGCCCGCACAATACTCTGAAAACTACCTTTTCCTATCCGTATAGTAGTGGCGCACCACCAGCCGATTTCCACATCAAGAGAGGCCAATGCCTCCTTTACATGGAGAATCTGCTTTCCAAGCCCTGTAAATACACTTGCATCTGGGAAACCGATGTAACGGTATTCTTTGCTAGGTCCTGTTAAAAGAAACCTTCGGAAGCCATATCTCTCTTTTAAAATGCGGATATAGCTGAACATTTCAGTTTCCAGTTCGGGGTAGAACTGGAAGGGGACTAAAGGATTCAGGGTATATGGTTTAGAGGACGGTGCATCTTCCGGATGACTGTAGGTGAGACTGTTTATTCCGGCAGCCAAGGCTGCTGGAGCAGCGATAGACTTTGACAGAAAATCTCTTCGTTTAAGTAAGGGGCGGTCATTCATTGGCATCTGTTTAAGGGGAAATCATAAACTCAATGGCACTCATTGCTTCGTAGAAATTGGTAGAGTGGCCTCCAAAGGTATGGTTGATCAGCATTACTTTCCGTCCCATCTTTTTGAGTATTGCTGCCAGCCGGATAGCACTGTCCGGTGGCACAGATTTATCCAGTTCCCCGACAGTAAATGCAATGGGCATGGTCAGTTTTTCGGGCCAGTATTCTGCACTCCTTTTTTTATACTCTTCGGGAATCACTGCTTTGCTCCCACCGAATGATTCGGCTATATGGTATTGGAAATTCTCATATTCCAGGTGATTGGCATGTCCATTCATTGCGGTGACACCGTCTATAAGCTCCGGATGTAAGGCCGCAAATGTCAACGCAGAGGTACCTCCCATGGAACCTCCCACGAGGTATACTTTACGAATAGGGTACTTGTTCCGGAGCTCGCGGATCATCTGGACCATATCAGCTTCCGCCGCCGGTCCCATCCACGAGGTTCTCGCCCGATAGTCAGGAGATATGGCAATCATCTTGTGTTTGGCAGCGGCTGTTCGGAATGCCTGGCATTCCGAACAGCCGCCTGTAGCAAATTGCCACCGGTCCGAACCATGACCATGTAATCCGATCATCAGATTGTACGGGCTGCCGACCTGGAAATCCTTAGGCAACAGCTCAACATATCGTTGATCAGAGCTATCGAACGCTGCCTTAAAGACCTGATCTGTAAGGTTGAACTCCGCCTGACTGCTTTTTTGTGAATAGGTGTCATTTCCTGGCAAAACCAGGATCAGGAATAAGCAGCAGAATCTGATAAGCTGGAGAATCACTAATAATTCGGATTTTGTGACAACCTGGAGTTACGATCAATGGCTGATTGGGGAATAGGAAGCAGGTAGTTCCTGTTGGCATGAAAGATGCGGGTTCCTCCCGGAGCCGGGATTACCTGGTAAGTCCATTTCCCATTTTCCTGCGTGATTTTCATAGCGTGGAGCGTCCCATTCAGCTTTGTTTCGGCTAGCTTTAGGCGGATCAGGTCATACCACCGTTTTTCCTCAAAGGCCAGTTCTACCCTGCGCTCATCGTAAATCTCTCGTCGCATCTCCGACTGGTTTAGTCCGGATACCAGAGGTGGCAGCCCTCCACGTTCCCGCACCAGGTTAATGGCATTATAGACAGATTCATCGGGTCCTACGGCTTCATTCTGTGCCTCAGCATAGCCCAACAGCACTTCAGCATAGCGAAACAAAATAGAATTTGCGCTGCTAAGTCTGTGTTCGCCTGGCTGGATATACCTTTCGTTGAGTCCCTTGCGAAGGTAATAGCCTGTATTGCTGGCTGCTGTAGTAGCGCTGAGGTCCAGTTCATTGAAGCTGCCTATGCCGATACGACTGTTCATTGTCACTCCGTTCCATAAGGAACCGTCATATACAATAGACTGGTAAAACCTTCTTTCGCGATTACTATAAGGGTTTTGAGGATCATATCCTGATTGAGGATTCGTAATTGGTAGCCCGTTGTCCATCCGGTAAGTATCTACAATTTCCTGGGTTGGGTTGAGCATTCCCCATCCGGTCTGTGCTCCCCCTGTAAAGGCAGCTCCGGCGAGGCCTTCGATGCTACGCCCCAACGAGGTACCTCCTATATGCGATTTCGAGAGGATTACTTCCTGGTTATAGTTGCTCTCTTCAAGAAACAGCAGATCATACTGAGGAAACAGCTGGTAAACACCGAGGTTCATAACGGTCTTGAAAGAAGCGGCGGCAGTCCTCCAGCGTTCCGCATCCTGGCTGGTATTGTGGAGGGGGCTGGCGGCAAATAATTCACTCCATGCTTTCAGGGTCAAGGCAGCCCCTCTGGAAATCCTTCCTTTCTCCTGCGGAGCCAGCGGTAGATCGGCTGCTGCCGCTGAACATTCGTCAATAATAAAGCGGAATGTCTCATCAGAGGTGTTTCTTTCCCGGAATATACCTTCCCCTTGCTCGGATTGATTCAGGACATCGGTAATAATGGGTACACCGCCATGCCATGTCCAGAGCATCATATAGAAATACGCTCTTAGGAATCGCACTTCGGCCGATCTTACTTTTTTCCAATCTTCCGGGAGATTGCTCGATTCTACCCTTGCCAGGAACAGGTTGCATTTTCTGATATGCGAAAACCGGCTCCATTGGTTTTCACTATTTGAGGGGTCATATGCGGATAGGGCATAAACATGCCGCGAGTTCGCTGCATCAATGCCGTCCATCGCATCATCTGACCAATTCTCCCATGGGTCAAAACGGTTAATTACGCTGGGAAGCTGCTGATAGATGTCGTTGAGAAACAGATCTGCCTGTTCACTGTTTGCCCACACGGAGGCATCCGAAATCTGATCCCGGGGAATAATTTCCAGGTAGTCACTGCATGACGCCAACGCCAGCAGGTTCAACGCGATTATATATAATTTAAATCTTTTCTTCATTGCCGTCATTTTTATTATCCTAGAAAGAAAGATTCAGTCCGAAGGAAAGTACTTTTTGCTGGGGATAATCCCAGGACTGGGTATTGTCTAGCTCCGGGTCAAAGTTGAGGACAGAAGTCCAGGTATGCAGGTTTTGTCCCGAGATATATATCGCAGCTCTCTGGATACGTAAGGCTTCAGAGAGCCGGGAAGGAATTGTATATTGCAGCGTAGCACTTTTTACCCTCAGGTAGGCTGTGTTTTCTACCCACCAACTGGAGGGCTGCTGGTTATTGGCAGTCTGCCCGTAGATAATACGAGGATAACGTGCATCGGTGTTTTCAGGAGTCCAGTTGTCCAGGTGGGAAGCATAGGCTGCCCTTCCTCCCCAGAATGGCCAGGCACCCGCGCCGTGCAACCGGAAGTTTGCATTCGCAGCCCCCTGAAACAGTACATTAAGTTCAAAACCTTTATACCTGATACCAGGGGTAAAGCCATATATTATTTCAGGAACGCGAGAGCGGCCGATCTGTACATAATCGTTTACGTCTATTTTCCCGTCCCCATTGACGTCGTCATATCTTAAATCTCCGGGTTGTACCTTATCCCATGGTTGCGTAGCAATCCCGCTTCTGAGAGCTCCGTCTTCATTAAAATCCGATTCTTCAAAATATCCGAGTGCCCGGTAGCCGAATTCAACCCCGAGAGGCCGGCCGGTTAGACGTCTGTTGGGGTTATCAAAAGTCGCTGCACTTTCGAATACCTGCAGCCGTTTGTTCCGGGCGTAGGTGAAAGAACCGTTTAAAGAGAAGGTCAGCCCCCCCTTCAGCTCCTGGTGAAAACCTAATGAGAGATCGACTCCCTGATTTCTCATTATACCTGCGTTAACCTGGCTCAGACCTATCCCGTATTCTACGGGCGTGACGACATCCGGCGCTACAAGCATGTTGGACCGCTTTTCATAAAAATAGTCAAATTCAAGATTAAGCCGCTTCAGTAGCGATATTTCTATTCCTATATTCGACTTGCGGGCCCTTTCCCAGGTAATATTGGGATTTGACTCGGAGCGCTCACTTATCCCGATTCTGGAATTGCCGCCAAAAGCATAAGCAGGCCCGTAGGTACTATAGGTATTCAGGTATTGAAAAGCGCCTCCGGCAAGCGCACCTACTTCCCCATAGGAGCCCCTCAGCTTCAGATTCCCGATCCAGCCTGCTGCGTTTTTGAAGAATTCCTCTTCCGATAACCTCCATCCCAGGGAGACGGAAGGGAAGAAGCCCCATCTTTTGCCCGGAGCAAAATAATAGTGCCCATCATATCTTCCGGATGTTTCCAACAGGTATTTATTGTTATAGTCGTAAGCAACCCGGTAGACGAAACCCATCTGCCTGGCAAGCGAGCTTGTACCTGAATTGGAGATGTCGGACGCGGCTGTACTGCCCAGGTTGAGCTCGTCTATATCTACATTGTAATTGCGTCTGCCTGCAGCAAATGTCCTGAGACGGTTTTCACGGGTTTCTATCAGCGCTAGGGCCGAAAGGTTATGCTTTTTGAAATTTTTTTGATAGCTCAGGTTACCTTGCCAGGTAAGCTGGTTTGTATTTCTTAACGTTTCATTCAATGTTGGGGTTGAAGCCCCCCATACACCGGGAGTAAATTCGTAGGGATCCTTGCTGGTATCCAGCGTATAGATATAAGTCGGTGTTTGCCACGCTTTAATGGTCATGCTTGACGGATCATAAGCCAGATTCATACCCAATCTTAAACCATCTATAAAGGGAAGCTCCTGATCAATACTCATTTTGGTATAGATTGTGCTGGCATTAGTCCGTTTGTAGCCACTTTCGAATATGGCTGGCCCCACATAATTACCATACTTCCCGTTGCTGAAAATAAGTGGCTGATCAGGATGCGCGTAGGAAAAAAGTTGCATGATATATTCGGGACCCTGACTGACTCTTTCACCGACGGCGGGTTCGGTATGTTTTCGGATAATACCGTTTATACCGACAGAAATTCTGGTGGTTCGGGTCGCCTGGATGTCCAGATTTGTTGTTAATGTATATTTATTCTGATAGTCGGTACTCCACATACCATTCTGTCGCTGGTATCCGACGCTCGTGTAGTATTGGATACCCTGGGAGCCGCCTGCCAGCTCAAGACTATGATTGGTAATGGGGGAATTCCTGTCGATCATCGTTCCGAATACGTCCCAGTTGGGGTAACGGTCCGGATCCGTCCCGCTAAGATGCTTCTCTAACCGGTCAGCAGGCCAGGGAATAGGGTCTCCCGCGTTGAGAGCGATCTGGTTCTGAAGCTCGGCAAATTGTTCCAGGTTCACAAAATCAGGTAAGAATGTAGGGTTTTGCATCCCGTAGTAGCCGTTGTAGGTAATCGTCGTTTGACCTGTCGCACCTCTTTTGGTTGTCACTAACACCACGCCATTTGCTCCCGCCATTCCATAGGGAGCCACTGCTGCGGCATCTTTCAGGACTGTGAAGCTGGCGATGGTATTAGGGTCAAGCTGCGAAAAGTTTCTCGGAATACCATCGACGATAAGCAACGGGGCGGATGAGCCTGTCGTAGCAATTCCCCGGATAAGAATGCGGGCACCGTCGTTACCGGGTTGTCCCGAAACCTGCCGGCTGATCACGCCGGATAACCGTCCGCCCAGATTATTTGTTAAATCGGCCACGGGAGCTGTTGTCAGATCGCTTCCATTCAGATGTGATACTGCTGCTGTCAGCGATGTTTTCTTCTGGGTACCGTAGCCTACTACAATTACTTCGTCGAGGTTTCGCTGATCAACGGCCAGGCTTATGTTTATCACTTTTTGCGCACCTACCTCTACTTCCTGGCTGACATATCCCACAAACGAGAAGATCAGCACGTCGTTTTCTGATGCTACACGGATATTGTATCGCCCCTGTGCATCGGTTGTCGTACCGGCCTGCGTCCCTTTAAGGATAATATTGACTCCGGGCAGAGGCTCCCCTTTGTCGTCTCTGACCGTGCCAGCCACCTCGATAGAAATAGCAGCTCCCGATTTGAGATCTGCCATGATCCCGGTCTCTCCTGTCATAGCATAAGTCTGAGTAGTAAAATACATGAACAGCAGGCAACTGAGGAGCAGCGGTATGGGCCGGTCTGAAGGCGGCGTACCATCACTTTTTCTTTTCATAAGTTTTCAGGGTTAAAAGATGTACTGACAATTCATATCTGTTTTAAGATTTTTGGCCGGACAGGTGGACATGGCAGCACTTTACCAGGCTGCAGAAGCCGGAGCAGAACCAATCTCACTACTTTGTCCTTTTATTTGGTTTTTCGATGATGTAAAGTTATAGAACGTGCCAGGCCGCTAACACCACTACGCTTGCCAATATCGATACAATATTTGCCCGTTATTGAAAAAATGAGAGTGAAACGTTAATTTCATGAAAAAATGAAGGTATGAAAGTTATTTTCGAACATCAATCCCACCCTTCCGGACTTGGATTCCTGGTGAAGGAGTATGTGCAGACCTACTTTACATCACCCTTTCATTTTCATGATCTGTATGAGCTTATCCTCATCAGGAAAAGTCACGGGAAGCTCTACGCAGGAAGAAAGATCATGAATTTCCAGGATGGGGATATCTTTCTTTTCGGACCGGGCTTCGGTCATTGTTTTTACAACGAGAGATCGTTTATAGCTTCCGGTGAAATGGCGCAGGCGGTCGCCGTTTTTTTCCGGGAAGATTTCCTGGGCGGCGGCTTTTTCGACAATGCCGGTTACGTAAAGGTGAAGAATGTGCTCAGTAAGTCGGCCTATGGAATAAAGGTGAGGGGAAATGACGGCCCGCTGCATGAGCTATTCTCGAAAATTATACGGCAGCAGGGGATGGATGAGCTGATCTCGTTCCTGCGTATGCTGAACCACGTGTCGTCCCTGACAGACGCCGAACTGGAGGTCATGAATGAAACGCAGTCTGTCATGAAGCTGACAAACCGGGATTCTGCACGCCTGGAACCCGTCATGAAGTATGTCATCGAGAATTTCAAGGACGAGCTCGACAGCCGAAAGGCAGCCGAACTGATGCATCTGAATGAAGCGGCCTTCTGCAGGTATTTCAAGCGAAGAATGGAGCAGACTTTCTCGCAATTTGTAAATAATGTGAGAGTTACCCATGCCGTCAACCTGCTG
This sequence comes from uncultured Cytophagales bacterium, assembly GCA_964559125.1. Taxonomy (GTDB): domain Bacteria; phylum Bacteroidota; class Bacteroidia; order Cytophagales; family Spirosomataceae; genus Ravibacter. Next base: position 87,811 of record CAZLGW010000004.1, on the reverse strand, counting down.
CTGACGGAAGAGTGGGATATATCGCGTATCTGCTATGAATCAGGATATAAAAACCTTTCCTACTTCAACCGGCAGTTCAGGGAAATAACCGGGAAAAATCCCAAGGAATACCGGCGGGCATTTAAAGTGTCTGACGACAGCCTGGTTATGGACACGAAGGAAGACTGAAACCGGTCTCCATCACGGAAAGCCTTTTTTTAGCAATACCGCCAGTTCTTTCTGAACACCGGCGTATTCTTCCTTACCGGCCAGGTTATAAAACTCGTCCGGATCTTTTTCGTGGTCATACAACTCTTTTCCCAATTTGCCTTCATCCCATTCATTATACCGCCATCTTTCCGTTCTGACACTCCTGCCAAAGATCTGGCCCTGGCCTCTCCGAATCTGGGTATAGGCAGGCTTGTCCCAGGCAGAGCGGGGGTCGCGCAATAACGGCGTCAGGCTTTTGCCTTGTAGGTTGGAAGGGGCCTTCAGGCTGCACAGCTCGGCCAGCGTAGGGTAGATGTCCAGCAACTCGACTGTCCGGCCGCAAGCGTCGTTTTTCAGCCCGTCCGGGACCGATATGATGAAAGGCACGCGCGCCGAGGTTTCGAAAAGGCTCTGCTTCATCCATTGGCCATGCTGACCCACATTATATCCATGATCGCTCCAGAACACGATAATGGTGTTGTCTGCCAGGCCGAGGCGGTCAAGCGCATCGAGCAGGCGGCCTAGCTGGGCGTCCATAAAAGAGATGCTGGCGTAGTAGGCGCCGTGTACCTGTCTGCGGTCGGCCTCTCCTACACCCCAGTGAGGGGGTTTGGTAAAAATTGCGGCATCCGGGATGTCGTCGAGATCGTTCGCTATTTCACGCGCCAGCGGTACGGTCTCCGGAGGATACAGGTCAAAGTACTTTTTAGGAGCTATGTACGGCGTATGTGGACGGAAGAAACCGACTGCCATGAAAAAAGGATCGTTTTTTTTCTGTTCGAGCAGTTTGATCGCCTCTGTTACGATGAGTCCGTCGGTTTGTTCTTCATCTGTTCCGTCGGCAATATGGAACGCAAGCGCGCTCCCCAGCCTCCGTTCGGGCGTCAGGTTGATTACCTCGTCCTCTTCGTCCTTATCCCTTCCCTTGGGATTGACTACCTGGTGCCACGCTTCGGGGTCGTCGAGGCCGTCGGTCCCGATCTGGTACGGTACACCGTAATGGAATATCTTTCCTACCCTGGCGCTGAAATAACCGCTGTTTTTAAAGAGCTGGGGCAAGGTAACAAGGTCCGGATTCCGCTCCCGGAAATGTTCTTTCAGGTCATAAATTTTTGTAACGTCCGGCCGTAGGCCCGTGAGCAGGGAAGTCCGGCTCGGACTGCAGAGCGGATACTGGTTGTAGGCGCGGTCGAAACGGATACCGTTTTTTGCGAGGCGATCGATGTTGGGAGACTTCACATAGGAGTTTCCATAGCATCCCAGGTCATTGTTGAGATCGTCGGCTGCAATGAAAAGAACGTTGTATTTGGGTTTTGACTGCGAATAGCAGGGTTGAAAGGCTGCCGAGGCTAACAGCAGCAGAATATGAAAAGGATAGGTATTCATATGGATTGATAGCTATATGGCAAATTAAGGAAAATTCTTTTGCGGGTGTCGGAATTATTATTTTGAATCCCGGTGAAAATTGTACTTTTGATATCCAAACTCTTACTAATCTTCAATTTACTCAACATTATGAAACGTAAACTCTACTTTGTTCTTGTTTTATTGGCGGTTGTAGTGTTCCCGGTGGCAGGCCAGGGGATCAACCGGCTCTGGGGATTAATGCCTACAGGGGGAAATCCTGGTCTGGGAACGATGTTCAGTACCGACGGAGCAGGCCGTAATCTGGTTACACATCTGAATTTTCCGGATGGAATCCCGGGGGCACGTCCCGTAGCGACCAGGCTGCTTCCCTATAACGGCAGCTTCTATGGCCTGACTTCGGAAGGAGGTCTGGAAGGGGAGGGAGTACTTTTCAGCTGGGATCCTGTACAGCTGAAGTATACCCGGCATTATGAATTTCGCAATGAGAGCGGCGGGGTCCCGTTTGGAAGCCTGGTTGTAAGTGGCGGGAAATTTTACGGAATGACGAGCGAAGGAGGGGAAAACGACCGGGGAGTGATCTTTAGCTGGGATCCCGTAACCAGCGTATATACAAAAGTGTTCGATTTTTCGGATGCTTCCGGCGAGACTCCATTGGGCAGTCTGATCGCGGTGGGCGGAAAACTTTACGGGATGACCTCCCTCGGGGGAGAGAATAGTGTCGGGGTAATTTTTGAATGGGACCCTCTGGAGGAAAAACTTAATATTCTGCATAATTTTTCCGGAACCGATGGCGCTCATCCGGCAGGAGACCTGCTTTTTCTTGACGGGAAATTCTACGGAATGACAGTTGAAGGAGGGATCCATGATCCGGGATACGGAGTGATCTTTGAATTGGATAACGGTACATATAACGTGCTCCACCATTTTAATGATAGTGATGGTAGTTTTCCTGCCGGTAGCCTAATTGTGTATGATGGTAAACTTTTTGGAGTGACTTCGAAGGGTGGCACCGAAGATGGCGGGGTTTTGTTTGAATGGGATAACGGCAATTTTGCAGTCAGGTACGAGTTCAGCGAAGACGACGGCCATCGTCCGTTCGGAACGCTTGAAGTAAAAGATGATAAATTATATGGTCTCACCAGCGAAGGAGGGGCGCATGACGGAGGAGTGATTTTCGAATGGGACCCCGACCCCGAAAGCTTCGATTACACTCCGCGGTACGAATTTGAGGAAAGCACCGGCTGGAAACCGTCGGGCAGTATGCTTTTGGCCGGCGGGAAATTCTTTGGCCTGACATATGCCGGCGGAAGTATTGACTCCGGCGTCCTCTTTGAATGGAATCCGGATACAGATGTCTACACCGACAGGACTATCTTTTCGGAGGGGTTGGTTACCGGAATCCTTCCGATGTCGAACGTCACTTTCCTGGACGGAAAGCTGTTTGCTACTACCGCTTACGATCTTTTGACATTCGGCGGCTCTATTTTTGAATGGGATCCGGAAAACCGGCAATATAGCGTGCGTTATACTTTTGATCCGGAAGACGGGATAGGTCTGCCTTATGGCGCGATGATAGAAAAAGACGGAAAATTCTACGGCCTGACAGGCGCCGGAGGGGTACACGAGGCAGGGGTAATCTTCGAATGGGATCCTGTGACGAAGGAACTCACCAAGCGGCATGATTTGCCGGAAGGGTTCGGGTCTGGTATTTGTGAAAGCTTTTTGTTGCTTAACGGGAAATTCTACGGAGTTTCTTCCAGCTATGGCGACGAGGAAAACGGGCTTTTCTTCGAATGGGATCCTGATGCAAACGACGGAGCCGGAGAGTTTATTGAACGCCATCTTTTCACCAGCGCCTCTGCAGAGGAATATGGCCTTTTGCCCGCCGGGATCGCTGTTAAGGACGGCAAGATATACGGAACTACATCCGCCGGGGGGCTAAATGATAACGGTATTATCTTCGAATGGGATCCGGAGCTGAGCGCGTTTTCCAAAAAACTCGACCTGGATATCCTGAACGGGGCAGAGATTTTTTTTACCGGTGCGATGACATTGAAAGATGGTATTTTTTACGGTACTGCTCTGGTATGGGATCCCATCATATCGGAAGAGAGGGGTATCCTTTACGCATGGGATCCGGATCCGGAAACAAATCTTTTTACCGAACAGTTTGATTTTACGGACGCCGATGAGGAAGTCCAGCCCTTCGGCATGCTTAGTGTCAATAATGGCAAGCTGTACGGCATGGCGGCCCCGGGGTGCGATTGCGAAACCGGATCCGGGTTTATCTACGAATGGGATCCGGCCAGAGCACGCTTTACCAGAGGGGCGGACCTGGGCGAAAACGCAGAGGGTGTGTTTCCTTATTTACTGCCGCCGTTTACAAGGCTCGTACCGGTGCCGGTGCCCGTGTCGGAGGGCCAGCCGGGCGAATGTATACCTTTTACGGTTACCATTGATGAATCCAACAGCGATGAGTGGGTGCCGGTTACGGATGCAGACGGGAATGCGGTCGCTGAAATCAACGCCAATGGAAATGAACTCGGAAATGTTGTTGTCTCGGTATACATCCATGACGGCGCGGTAAGAGAAGATGGCGGGAAAAGGCTCTACCTCGATCGGAATATCACCATTACGCCCGAGCATGCCACGCTCCAGCCCGGTACCGAAGTGGGCATACGCCTTTACATCCGTACAGAAGAACTCGATGCGCTGGCGAATGCCCTGAACTCCGACGATCAGCCTTCCGGTGTCACGGATATAGACGATCTTGGCGTGTTTAAGAATGAGTCGGACGAATGTAACGGAACTCTTGGGATGACCGCCACCCCTGTCGAAGCGCTTGCTGAAAGCTGGCTCAGGGGCTATGTACTGCAAACCAGCGTCACCTCGTTTTCTACTTTCTATTTTGCTTCTTCCGGACATTCGGCATTGCCGGTGCGGCTTGTCAGCTTCCGCGCCGGAATAGAGGATACGAATGGCGTATTGACCTGGCAGACAGCGGAGGAAACTGGATTTTCCCATATAGAAGTAGAGAGAAGCCTGGACGCAAGGACATTTGCTTTTATCGGAAGCCGTACTGCCCAGGGGATCGAAAACAACGGTCACTACACGTTTGTTGATCCGGGAGTAGCAGAAAAAGCGGCCAACACTGTCTATTACCGCCTGAAGCTTGTGGATCTGGACGGGCGCTTTGGCTATTCCCAAATCGTTGCCGCAGATCTTTACCGCGGTACCAGCCCGGTATATGTCTACCCCAACCCTACAGTGGAAACGTTATATGTCAGGATGAATGCCGGAGATAAAGTCCGGTGGCAGATCGTCGATCTTTCAGGCCGTCGCGTGAAGAGCGGCGATGAATCCGGCGCAGGCCTGCAGATCAGGGTGCGCGACCTGCCTCCCGGGATTTATCAGCTCATTCTTACCGGACAACAGAAGCGTGAGACTTTCCGGTTTGTAAAGCGGTGAGCTATCAGCTGACTGCAGGCGGGCGAAATGAGTATATCCTTCCCTGATTTTGGTTATCAGTAGTGAAACAGAATTATTGATGAAAATAAAAGAATGAGAAGGTTATCAGTGTATTACTCTTTAGGAAAAGGTCTTGTTTTGTCGTGGCTGCTGGTATTTGCAGTCTCCGGAGCTGCTCCGGCCGGCGGGTGGAAAGCGGCTGCTTCTAAGGTCGTCATTACGCCGGAGAAACCGATGTGGCTGGCGGGATATGCTTCCCGTGACAGGCCCTCGGAAGGGACCCTGCATGATCTTTGGGCAAAAGTACTGGTGTTGGAAGACAGCCTGGGGCAGAAGGCAGTGCTGATCACAGCCGATCTCGTAGGATTTCCTAAACCGACGGTTGATCGTATCCGGCAGGAACTGTCTAAAAAGCACCGCTTGTCGAAAGCGCAGATTATCCTGAACAGCTCGCACACGCATTCGGGGCCGGTTCTTAAAGATGCGTTGAATGACTACTATGCCAGGCCCCTCGATGATAACCAGCTGAAACTGATAGCGGCATATACCGACAAGCTCGAAAAGAAGATCATAGCAGCTGTAGATGAGGCCTTACGCAGGCTGAAGCCGGCCAAAATCTCCGCTTCCAACGGAACGGCCAGGTTCCAGGTCAACAGGCGGAATAACAACGAGGCCACCCTGACACCCGAAACGCATTTGAACGGGCCTAACGATTATGCGGTGCCGGTAATGAAGGTTTCCGGCCTCAACGGGGAGCCCATAGCGATCGTGTTCGGCTATGCCTGTCATACCACTGTGTTGGGTACCTATAAATGGTCGGGCGACTATGCCGGTTTTGCCCAGATCGAGCTCGAAAAGAAATTCCCGGGATATACAGCCCTGTTTTTCCAGGGCGCCGGAGCTGACCAGAACCCGTTGCCGCGGCGTACCGAAGCCCTGGCAGAGCAATATGGTCTTACATTGGCAGCGACAGTCCTGGCTACCATCAACCAGGAAATGAGACAACTTCCGCCTGTTTTGCATACCGGTTACCGGGAAGTAGAACTAAAGCTGGCGCCTGTCCCTACCAGAGACGAGCTTCTGAAAATGGAGTCATCGGCAAAAGGCTACATGAAAACCTGGGCCAGGCGGCTGATCGACCAGGTAGACCGGGGAGAAAGCCTGATGCAGTCCTACCCGTTTTATCCTGTCCAGATCTGGAATCTTGGCGGACTGAACTGGGTTGTGCTCGGCGGCGAAGTGGTAGTAGAATACGCGTTAAAAGCAAAGGAAATATTCGGGAATGAAACCTTTGTGCTGGGTTACTCTAACGATATGATGGCCTATATTCCGTCTCTCCGGATACTTACTGAAGGCGGTTATGAGGGCGCCCGCTCACAAGTCTATTTTAAAGGTCTGTCGTCTACCTGGGACCCCGGGATTGAAGCTACTATTCTTTCAGAACTCGTAAAGCTTGCTGATGAGATGAAGGTAAATAAAAGGTTCCAGCGTATTCAAGACAACTGAAAAACCTACCCCGCCCGGGCTTTTCATCTTTATATACTGCCCCCACCTCCCGGTATATCACTATTATCAGGCGGCAAGGGGGCTTTTTTGCGCCTATAAACGTCCTTAAAAAAGAGTAGATTCGCAGTTGTAAAAGGTTATAATAATCAAAAAAACCGTCTCGCTATCCGGACGGAACTAATCGCCTAATCATCTCATCGTCTCATCACCTAACTAGTTTATCCCCAATGAAAATAGACAGTCACCAGCATTTCTGGAAATACCATCCCGTAAAAGACGCCTGGATCACCGACGAAATGGCTGTCATCCAGAACGACTTCATGCCCGAAGACCTGGAGCCGCTCCTGAAAAAAAGCGGTATCGACGGCTGTGTAGCGGTCCAGGCAGATCAGAGCGAAGCGGAAACGCTCTTTTTGCTGGACCTGATGGAAGAGCACGATTTCATCAAGGGCGTGGTGGGCTGGATAGACTTCCGCGCGAAGAACCTGGAAGAGAGGCTGGAGTACTTTTCTCAGTTTGATGCCCTGAAAGGCTTTCGTCATATCGTTCAGGCCGAACCCGAGGTCGATTTCCTGCTACGGGACGATTTCTGCAGGGGGATATCCAGGTTGAAGAAGTACAATTATACCTACGACGTGCTGATCTATCCGAAGCACGTCCGCAATTCGGTAGAATTTGTAAAACGTTTCCCCGACCAGCCTTTCGTGGTAGACCATATTGCGAAGCCATTTATCAAAGACCAGATTATCGATGAATGGGCGAAAGACATGAGGCCTTTCCGTGAGCTGGAGCATGTGACCTGCAAGATCTCAGGACTGATAACGGAAGCGGACTGGGGGAACTGGAGATACGATGATTTTAAAAAATACATTGATGTCACACTCGATATTTTCGGAACAGACCGTGTCATGTTCGGAAGCGACTGGCCGGTGTGCCTGGTAGGAGCTTCGTATCACGAAACCTGCGAGATATTGCGACAGAATACGCTTCAGCTGTCTGCCGCAGAAAGCCAAAAGCTCTGGGGACAGAACTGCATTGATTTTTATAACCTTTAATTGGCCCCTGAGCGAAGTCGAAGGGACCTCATCCCGATACCTTAATACTTGATTACCCAACTATGATTCTCCCTTCAAAAACAGCGCTTTCAAGAAGAAGTTTCCTTGGCGCTACAGCGCTCCTTACTTCAGGAATGCTCTGGAATAACTCCCCGCTTCATGCCGCCGGCCTGCTTGCGGGCAGCCAGAAGCTGCCGGTGCCATTCACGCATTTTCCCGGCCGTCTGCATGCCTTTGTATGGCGCAACTGGAACTTGGTTCCGGTGGAAAAAATGGCGGCGGTAACGGGTGCCACTGAGAAGCAGATACTCGGATTGGGAAAAGCGCTCGGCCTGGCAGATCCCCTGCCGGTGTCGGATGAACAATGGAGCAGGAGCTATATCACCATTATCAGGAGGAACTGGCATCTTCTTCCCAAATCACAGCTCAAAGATCTTCTGGGCTGGACTGAGGAGCACCTGGAATTCACGCTCCAGGAAGACGATTTCCTTTATATCAAGCTGGGTAGCCTGAAGCCCGATTGTGAACCGGTCAGGTGGTCGGCGGGCTCCCCGGATGAAAGAAACAGCGAAAACTGGATAAAGAAAGTAATAAAAGAGGAGTTCGGAAATGTTCCCGCCGGGAAGAAAGAGGAGTTATTTCATTTTGTAAAAGAGCTTTCTTCTTCGCCAGGACGTACATCCCCGCCCCTGCAGTCGGGCTTTTCTCCGCGGTATGGATACGGCTATTTTACTCTTTTCGGCGATCCGCTGCTGGATAGCGCAATAGACCCTTACCCGGATGGCTACCTGGAGCGGATGGCTGCCTCAGGACTCGACGGTACCTGGATGCACATCGTGCTGAGCAAGCTGACCCCTTTCCCCTGGGACCCTGAACTGAGCAAGGACTGGGAAAAAAGACTTGCCAACCTGAAGCGGCTGGTTGAGAAATGCAAACGGTACGGGATAGGTATCTACCTTTATCTCAACGAGCCGAGGTATCAGCCGCTCTCTTTTTATGAGAAACACCCGGAGCTGAAAGGTGTAACGAGAGGAAACTACGCGGCGCTATGCACGAGCCACCCTGATGTACAGAAATACCTGGTCGATTCCATTGCGCATATCGTTTCGGTAGTCCCTGATCTTGCCGGTTTCTTTTCGATTACCGCTTCCGAGAACCCGACCAACTGCTGGTCGCATTTCCAGGGGGCACAGTGTCCGAGGTGCGCTCCGAGAGGCCCTGAAAAAGTGATTGCCGAGCTTAATACCTTGTATGAGCAAGGGATCCGAAACGGGATAAAAGCTTACAAAAGCCAGGGCAATCCCGGGTATACCGGCACCGGCCCGAGGCTGATTGCCTGGGACTGGGGCTGGAGGGATGGCTGGGCGGAAGGTATTGTACCCGGACTGCCCGAAAATGCATCGCTGATGAGCGTAAGCGAATGGGATCTGCCCATCAAAAGGGGTGGAATAGAGGGTAAGGTCGGAGAGTATTCTATTTCTGCAGTAGGGCCGGGGCCGAGGGCAAAGAGACATTGGGCCGTAGCGCGTAAGCACGGCCTCCGGATAATAGCCAAGATCCAGGCCGGCACTACCTGGGAGTGCGGAGGCGTGCCTTATGTGCCTGCTTTGGAGAATGTGGCACAACATGCCGTGAACCTGAGGGAAGAAAAAGTAAGCGGCCTGATGACAGGCTGGACGCTCGGCGGCTACCCCGGCTCACCGAATCTGGAGGTGGTTTCTATCGTAGGGAGCGATCCCGGTATTTCGGTGAACGAAGCGATGACCAGGGTGGCCAAAAGGCGATACGGCGCTGCGGCAGATGCGATGGTGGAAGCCTGGTACGGGTTCAGCAAAGCCTACAGAGAGTTTCCGTATCACATCAGTGTAGTCTATAATGCCCCTGTTCATTCCGGTCCTGCCAACCTGCTGTGGGAAAAGCCTACCGGCTATTCTTCAACGATGGTCGGGATAGGATATGACGACCTGAAGGGCTGGCGCGCTATTTATCCCGAAGAAGTTTTTATAAGCCAGCTTTATAAAGTGTCAGACGGATTTGATGCTTCTCTCAAAACGCTCAGGGAAAAGACCAAAGGGAAAAAGCTCAGTAATGAAGAAAAGCGTGAGTTTGAGAAGGAAACCCGGATTGCCGAGGCGGTAGCCGTATTATACAGGAGCGTTGCCAACCAGTCTGAGTTTATCCGCCGCCGGGATCAGCTATCTGCGGGCATCAGCGCGGCAGAAAAGGAAAAGACCCGTGCCAAGCTGAAAGACCTGCTGCAGAATGAGATTAAACTGGCGAAGCAGCTCTATGAGTTGCAGTCTGCCGACTCCCGTATCGGCTTCGAAGCCAGCAATCACTATTTCTATATACCCGACGACCTCAGGGAGAAGGTATTGAACTGCCGTTACCTGCTCGAGAACTGGATTGATAAAATTTAACATAAACCCGTAGCCGAAGAAATTAATGTCTGAAAATTTTTCACGAAGAAAATTCCTGTTGACTGCCGGGCTCGGCGTGGCGGGAACAGCCGCCGCCGCTGGTAAAGATGATCCGATACTCCGGGAAGAGGCAATAAGTACGGCAGTCCCGGAGAGCGGCTCCGTTACAGAAGATACAGCCGTATTTGCCCGGGAGGTAAAAAGGGTTTTGCCCGATGATCAACCGTATGGCCATCATAAGCGTATTGCCGAAGGGCCGGTGCATGTGCTTAGCCGGGATAGGGAACTGGTAAAAGGACCGGGAGAATTCTCGCTTGCGGAAGGACAGTGGAGATTATGCTATGTGTCGGGCGGAAGCGAAGTCGTGGAGACCGCCGTAGCCGATTTTAAGGAGTTTATGCGGGCCTCGATGGAAGTGGGGATTGAAACCGAGAAAGTCGATGGCTTCAGAGGTCTGAAAAGAAAAGAGAAGCTTGTTCTGGCAGGTACCCGCGATAGCTTTCCGCAATATGCAGAATTGATAAAGGGCCCGAAAGGCTATGCGCTTATCAAAGAAAAGCAGAACCTGGTAGTCGTAGGCTATGATGAGGTGGGCGTATTGCAGGGGTTGTTTAACCTGGAGGCGCAGATGAAGCTGAGGGACGCCCCGTTTTTGCCTGCTGCCCTCCGGCAGGTAAGGGAGAGTATCTATGAGCGGAGAATGGTGCTTTCCGGTCTGGGATGGATGGAGTGGCCCGATAACCTGCTGTCGCACATTACCCATAACGGTTTCGACGGACTGTTTACATCGGTGTATGCCAACCCGAACGGGGACCGTACCACTGCCGAAAATTCGACCGATTTTTATGCACGTCTTTTGTATAAGGTCAGGAAGCAGTCTCCTGACCGCATTCATGACCTGATCAAAAGGGCTGCACGTTGGGGTATTAAAGTCTATACGCCGATCATTTATCAATATACCGGTACACAGGAAAGTGAGGAAGGGTTACGCAAGCTGGTGAGGGATATCACCCGTGAGTTCCCGGAAATAGGCGGCTATGTATTGCTGACAGAAGGGTTCTGGTATAAAAAATGGGGCGGCCTGCACGGCGCCGATGAAGCGCACGTAATGGAATGGGCCGACAACTGGGGCAAAGCGGTGGGAATCGTAACGGAAGAATGCCATCGCGTCAATCCGGATACGCACGTCCTCGCCTGGGAGTATAACATCGACTTCCGGCCGCAGAACACGAAATTGAAGCGCTATTTCATACAGAAACTGCCGCAGGATGCCATTCCCTCGCTGACCTGGGAGAACGGGAAAGGGTTTGAGCTCGACGGTATGCAGGGTTTTTTAAGAGATTATTCACTGTCGCAGGTAGGCCCTGCCGAGGTGACGCAGGCACAGATCGAAGAGGCTAACGGTCGGAAGATGAAGGTATTCTCAAAGGTGGATACTTTTGCGAGCTGGCAGTTCGGGACCATACCCTATCTCCCCTTCCCGGGGCAGTGGCGTAAGCGGTATGATGCCCTCGCGCGCTACGGGGTGAAGGGAACTATTGAAAGCTGGAGCAGCGGTTTTACCCCTAATTTCATCTCTGAGCTGAGGTACTGGACCTGCTGGGATAATTCGCTTCCTTTTGCAGACCTGCTGGGAAGCATGGCTTCGCGTCTTTTCGGTGCAAATCAGCGCGACAAGGTGCTGAAGGCCTGGGAGCACTTCGACAATGCCATCAGGCTGGTGCCCGATACAGGACCGAATATGGGAACCAATAATGCGATCGGGAACCCGCTCTTTTTCAAGGAGCCGCCGCTGAGAACCGCCACTTTCCACTATTCCTGGACCGATCACAATGCATGGATGAGCTACCTGGGCGGCCAGTTGAACCCCTATTGGCCGTTTACAGTGACGAGAATGGTTTTTTATCCTGATTTTTCAAACAAGATCAACAAAGCCGAACAGTATGCGCGTGGAGCAACCGGCATTGTTGCCTCTCCCGGTACCCCTCTTTTGCCGGTTTTCCTGAAATACCTGAAGGGCGCGGCGGAGGAAATGGAAAAAGGCCTGAAGCTGTACCGGGAGGCCGCCTTAGGCAGCCCGGAATGGAAGCGGCCGGTGGCTGTCCGGGAAGTGGTCGTAGCCGAGCATTTGCACCGGATGATGGAAAGCAACATGGCTGTACTGGAATTTGAAAACCTGAGGCTGCAGTGGGTCGCAGCCGGTAGCCCCGGGGAAGCAAATGAAATTCTAGGCAAAATGGAGCAGATACTGAGATCGGAAATCAGCCGCACGGAGCTCTCCCAACTGGCAGTTTCGAAAGATTCCCGATTCGGGTTCCAGTTCGAGCAGGATTATGTATACACCCCGTATTCGCTGAGCGAGAAAATGAAGTTGTTGAAAGAAACGCTCGAGGTATATTTTCCCGCAGCAAGAAAGGGATAGTATATTGCAAACAAAAAACGCAGGTATTGATCGCTCAGCATACTCTAATAGTAATAGCAGGCCCTACTGCGGTAGGCAAAACCGAATTATGTATCCGGCTGGCAGAAAGGATGAACGCCGAAATAATTTCGGCCGATTCGCGGCAGTTTTTCAGGGAGCTTTCGATCGGTACCGCCAAACCTTCGGCAGAGCAGCTTGAGCGCGTAAAACATCACTTTATTAATACCCACACTATAGCCGAACCTTACAGCGCCGGAGATTTCGAAAGAGACGTGCTGGCGCTTTTGCCTGCCTTGTTTGAGCGGAATCACCGGGTGATCATGACAGGGGGCTCCGGGTTGTACATCAAAGCGGTTTGTGAAGGCCTCGATGACCTACCCCAGCCGGAAGAGGGGCTCCGGGACCAGCTTACTGCCAGGCTGAACAGCGAAGGATTGGCCAGGTTGCAGGAGGAAATACAGGAAAAAGACCCTGCTTTTGCTGCTACGGCGGAAATCAATAATCCGCAGCGGGTAGTACGGGCTCTGGAAGTCTGGCATACGACCGGGCAGCCTATCTCCTCATTTCAAAAAAAAGAGCGGGCATCCCGTCCCTTCCGCCAGGTACTGATCGCGCTCGACCGTGACCGGCAGGAGCTCTACAATAGAATAGAAGACCGCGTAGACCTGATGCTGGAGGAAGGGCTGGTGGAAGAAGTAAAAAGCGTAGCTGCCTACCGTAGTCATCACGCCCTGCAGACAGTGGGGTACAAAGAGGTGTACGGCTTCCTCGACGGATTATACGATGAAAAGGAAATGGTACGCCTTTTAAAGCAGAATACACGCCGTTATGCCAAACGGCAGCTGACGTGGTTCAGGCACCAGGGTAATTTTAAGTGGTTTCATGCCGGGGATGAGGAGGGGATATGGAAGTATTCTGGACATATAAAAGATTTACCCGGAGAGGGTTACTGATGCTTCCAAAAATACGTTAAAAAGGCTGTTTTACGCACTCTATCTTAAAATTATAACGCCTGGTTTGTTTATTTCGCTCTTTTTGCCGGATGTCGATGTAAATTGTATCTTTAACCCGTACCTGACTGTCAAACCCAATGGAAACCGTCCTGGTTCTAATCCTGGTCATCATGCTCGCGATAGCATTAAACCGGCTAAATCGTGTCTACGATATTATTTCAGGCCTTCGGAGTGATCTGCATGACATCCAATTCAAGCTGAATGAGTTAAAAAAGGCGCAAACGGGGTCAGACCAGGCGCTGGCTGCCATTTCCGAACGCATAGCGGGCGGTTCTGCAGGGACAGGAGCAGCCGAACAGCCTCCGGGGGAGATTGAAATAGCAGATGCGGCGGACACCGCTGTAATCATGCCGCCGGAAGAGGAGGAATTGATCGAAGAAGCCATAGAAGAAGCGCTTAGCCAGCCGGTTGCTATAGAGGCAGAAATTGTGCAGTCCGAACCGGGAAAGCCTAAATTTGGTAAAGCCGCTGCTGCAGCCATTGAAGTACCGGAAACAAAATCATGGTACGCCCGGTTTAAGGAAAAGAATCCGGACCTGGAAAAGTTTATCGGCGAAAACATCATCAATAAGATCGGTATCGTCATACTGGTTCTGGGCGTCAGCTTCTTCGTAAAATATGCGATCGACAAAGAATGGATCAGCGAACCCCTCAGGGTAGGTATTGGTATCCTCGTCGGGTCGGGTGTGCTGTTTATAGCCAATAAGCTACGTAAAAACTATAAAGCTTTCAGTTCCGTCCTGGTAGCGGGGGCGATCAGCATTTTCTATTTTACGATCGCTATTGCATTTCACGACTACCACCTGTTCAGCCAGACCACCGCATTTGTGATCATGGTACTGATCACCGCGCTCAGCGTAGCCATATCGGTAGGCTACGACCGGGAGGAACTGGCTGTTATGTCGCTGATCGGTGGTTTTGCGGTACCATTTATGGTGAGCACGGGAAGTGGGAACCCGGTGGTTTTGTTTTCGTATATCGCTATTCTCAATGCAGGAGTCCTTGTTTTTGCGTACCTGAGGAAATGGAATATCACGATCTTCCTGGCGTTTATTTTTACCGCTTTGCTGCTCTGCGGCTGGTTTTACCTGGAAGGCTATGAAAAGAAGCTCTTCACGGTTACGCTTGCGTTCGCAACTCTTTTCTATTTCAAATTCAACACAATAAGTATTGCGAACAATATACGCGACAAGGGGAAAGTAACTTATCTGCAATACGCCGTTATTTTATTGAACACCGGGTGTTACTACGGCCTGGGTTACGTGGTTGTGAACAACCTCAACCCTGGTTTGCTTGGGCTTTTTACGCTTAGCCTGGCCCTGTACAACGTGCTGTTTGCCTACATTTTATACAAAAAGGAGATTGTCGACCGAAACGCTATTTATTTACTGGTCGGACTGGCGCTCAGCTTTGCTACGCTCACTATCCCGCTTCAGTTTTCGAAGCACTATATTACCCTGTTCTGGGCGGCCGAGGCGGTACTGCTTTTCTGGCTTGCCGGGAAGTCAGGAATTCACCGGTTTAAGATCGTGGCAGTCGTCGTACAGGTATTGATGCTGATCAGCCTGTGTATGGACTGGGAGATAGGTTACCTGGCTACGGATGGATCTTTACCGGTGGTTTTGAATTCGGTTTTCGTAACAGGTGTAGTTGCTCTGGCGTCGCTTTGGGCGACGGGTAAGCTGCTGAAAAATGAGACAACAACGGTTCAGATCTGGAAAATCAGATTCGACCCGGTGGCCTACCGGAAAGGGGTACTGGCGGCATTGTTACTGACAGGCTACCTGACCGGGATGTTTGAGGTGGTTTATCAGAGCCATCGCCTGATATCAAATACTGCTACTGCAGCCTCCCTTGGCTTGTTGTATCACTTTGCCTTTTGCTTCGTCCTCGCAAAAGCCGGTTCTTCCGACCCGGCTTTCAAAAAAGTGCAGGTGATGGCCGGGGTTACGGCTATCGCGCTGTTTATTGTCGTCAATTCCTATATCCCTTACAACGAGATATTCTACAACATCAGAGACAATACGTCTTACTCCCTGGCATTTTATACTCATTTTATCAGCCTGTGCCTGGTTTGCGTACTTTTGGCCGGTCTTTTCAGAAAACTGGTTCTCAAAAGTATTGGAGAGATACCACCAGCCTTTAACCAGACTATATGGATATTTGCGTTTGCAGTCGTTTACATACTCAGTAATGAGCTGATGCTGGCCGCTTACCATATCAACAGGGACATAATTTCGTTTGCATCACTGGAGGCTGAATATCCGGCTACCGACCCGTCGGGCAGCTGGAATCGCATGAATTTCATCAGGCAATCGTTTGCCGGCGTAAGAGACCAGGTCGTCAAGATCGGGTTCCCGATTCTGTGGGGAAGCATTTCTTTCCTGTACCTGATCCTGGGAGTTCGTATTTCTCAACGGTTGATCAGGATTGCCGCACTGGTACTTCTGGCGATTACCGTAATTAAATTGTTTCTTTACGACATCCGGAATGTATCCGAAACAGGCAAGATTATAGCCTTTATCCTTTTGGGAGTGGTCATACTGGTTATATCTTTTGTCTATCAGAAAATCCGGAAACTGATCGCCGACGATCCGACTACCCATGCTGCACCGAATGACGAGAACAATTAGCTGGCTGTTTATGATGCTGTTGCCCGGTTTGGGTTTTGCGCAAACGTATGCTGCGCTTCATGAACCGGATAGCAGCGGGATCTACAAAATCAGGCTGAGCCCGGCTCTCCGGTCGGTTATGCAGGGGAATCTGCATTTCCTGAGGATACTGGACAAGGAGAACAGGGAGGTGCCGTATGTCCGTGTAAAGCCGGAGCCCGCCGGGCTAGCATTTAAACCTCTTCCTTTTGTC
The DNA here is from genome assembly GCA_964559125.1 of uncultured Cytophagales bacterium. GTDB lineage: Bacteria > Bacteroidota > Bacteroidia > Cytophagales > Spirosomataceae > Ravibacter. The sequence goes on along the minus strand of CAZLGW010000004.1, from coordinate 71,505 downwards.
CGGCATAAAACAGATTCATCCTCTGTTTACGTAATGGAAAAAGTGTCAGATGCCGAATGGAGAAGTATTTTCCTGAAAATCGCAAGCAATGACCTGGTTAAATCTTACGCTGTGAGCGGTAGTGATGATGATAAAGAGTGGTTCGGCCTGACCGGGAAGCGTACCCTGGCAGATATGAGAAGCGCGGACGGTTTTGTGAAAAAGGAAATAGAACTGCCTGCCAATCCATTCAGGTTTATCAGGATCGAGTTTGATGACAGGAAATTGTTACCGGTTTTTGTACAATCGATGGAAACACCCGATTACCCGGAGAGCACCCGGGAGTTGGTCAGATTGGAGGGTGTTTCGCAAAATGCTGAGGAAGACCGGCAAAGGAAGCGGACTATTATTCATCTGGGGTTTCCCGCGGCGCAGGTCATCAACAGGATCGGCTTTGAGATTACAGAACCGGCTCTTTACCGGAGGCAGCTCAGGCTGTCGGTGCCCCGGATCGTTGTGCGCAAGGGGAACCGGACCGACGGAAAAAGGGAAATAGCGGGCTTTATCCTTAGTTCCGACGGGCCTAAAGAGTTTGGAATACCTGAAATATTCACAGACAGGCTAACAGTAGAGATAATTAACGACGACAATCCGCCTCTCGCCGTCGCCGGTATCAGCTTGTACCAGGATCGGCTGTCGATAGCTGCTGACCTGAAAAAAGGGGAGCAATACCGTTTGGCTGTGGATACACTCTATTCTGTACCGAAGTATGACCTCGCGTATTTCAAAGGAGCGATAAAACCCGATGCACCTGAACTCGAAGCAGGGGAGTTAAGTAAAACCGGAGAAGGTCTTGCGACCGTTTCGGAGCCCGGCTGGCTTAACCGGAAAGAATTCATGTGGGCCTGCATTATTTTCGGTATCCTGATCATCGGCTACCTGGCGCGGAACCTGATGAAAGATTTAGATAAAAAACCGTAGCGACCTACGGCTGTAGGTCGTGCACACCAAATCCCTAATTCTGCTGCGCCAGGAGATATAGCACCGCCATTCTTACAGCTACCCCGTTTTCTACCTGGTCGAGGATGATCGAATGCCCGGAGTCGGCGGCATCGGAAGCAAGTTCGACGCCGCGGTTGATAGGGCCCGGGTGCATCAGCACAATCTTTCTGTCCAGGTCGTCGAGCATCTTTTTCGTGATGCCGTAATAGAGAGAATACTCGCGAAGTGAGGGAAAATACTTAAGCTGCTGCCTCTCGAGCTGGATACGGAGGACGTTGGCTACATCGCACCACCTGAGGGCCGCATTTACATCGTGATCTACTTTTACGCCCAGGTCCCTGATGTACTTGGGTATAAGCGTGCTCGGGCCGCATACCATTACTTCGGCGCCGAGCTTCTGCAGGCAGAAGATATTGGAGAGGGCAACCCGGGAGTGGGTAATGTCCCCGATGATCGCAATTTTTTTTCCTTTCAGATCCCCGTCCAGGTTTTCTTTCATGGAGAAAGCATCCAGCAATCCCTGTGTCGGGTGTTCGTGCGTTCCGTCACCGGCGTTCACGATATTCGCCTTGATTCGCTGCGACAGGAAATGAGGTGCGCCGGGGCTGCTGTGACGCATCACGATCATGTCGACTTTCATCGCCAGGATGTTATTGACTGTGTCCAGCAGTGTTTCTCCCTTCTTGACAGAGCTTCCGGAGGAAGAAAAAGAAATGGTATCGGCAGACAGGCGCTTTTCAGCCAGCTCGAAAGACAGCCTTGTGCGGGTGGAATTTTCAAAAAAGACGTTGGCGATGGTAATATCGCGAAGCGAAGGAACTTTCTTGATAGGACGGTTAATAACTTCTTTAAACTGGGTGGCGGTTTCTAAAATAGTTTGAATATCGTTTTCAGAAACGTCTTTGATACCAAGAAGGTGCCTAACCGAAAGTTTTGTCATGCCTGTTCAGTGAAACTCGGCAAAGATACGCAGAGATCCATTTAAATGTTTTGAAAACCCGGAAAAAAGGTAATGGTATTTGCTTGTCGATTAGTTTGTTTATTTTGGGACTCAAACTTTTATTCATACGAAAACCAGATGCTCGGATTCGCAATCGCCGGCTATATGCTGATTAATCTGGGGATTGGCCTGTGGGCCTCCCGTTTCGTAAACAACACGAAAGACTTCGTGCTGGCCGGCCAGAAGCTGCCGCTGGTCCTGGCTGCATCCGCCACCTTTGCCACCTGGTTCGGGGCCGAGAGTATCCTGGGAGCACCGGCCGAGTTTCTGAAACACGGAGTACTGGGCGTGATAGAAGATCCGTTCGGGGCGGCATTGTGTTTATTCCTGGTAGGGTTTTTCTTCGCCCGGCATTTTTATAAGCTGGGTATCCTGACTTTCTGCGACTATTTCCGGTACCGTTACGGAAAAAGAGCCGAAATATGGTCGGCAGTATTGATTGTTCCTTCCTATATCAGCTGGATAGCCGCTCAACTGCTTGCCATGGGTACCGTCATGAAGCTTGTGTTGGGGTGGCCGCTCGCCGGATCGATGCTGGTCAGCACCGCGTTGGTCGTGACTTATACCATCTGGGGCGGTATGTGGTCGATCTCCATCACAGATTTCTTTCAGACCATCCTGATCATAGGCGGGTTGGCTATAGTGGGGGGAGTTATGTATGTCAAGACAGGCGGAATAGCCCCGCTTGCAGCGAGTACACCCGCAGGCTTCTTTAAATTTCTTCCGGAGTCGAACTTTATGGACTGGTCGAAATACATAGCAGCGTGGATCACGATCGGTCTGGGATCGATCCCTCAGCAGGATGTCTTTCAGCGGGTAATGTCCGCCCGCGATGCCGACACCTCGGTGAAAGCCTGCCTGTTGTCGGCCGTTATGTACCTGTCGGTAGCTTTAATTCCTCTTTATATTGCGCTCTGTGCACGGTTTCTCTATCCCGATTCCCAGGTAGACGGACAAATGATGATCCCCGACATGGTGATGCGCCACATGTCTACGCCGGTGCAGATACTTTTCCTGGGAGCCCTGTTATCGGCCATACTGAGCACAACCAGCAGCGCCATCATGGCGCCGGCGACAGTGATGGGTGAAAATATATACAGGTTTTTCAGGCCGGCTACGACCGACCGGGAGCTTTTGAAAGTAATCCGCCTGTGCATTGTCGTGATAGCCTTCGTCGCCGTTATGATGGCATCCGGAAGGGAGAGTATTTTCGAGCTTGTGGCTGAATCTTCCGCCTTCAGCCTTGTCACGCTGTTTATTCCGCTTAGTGCAGGATTGTACTGGAAAAAAGCCAGCCTTGCAGGATGTCTCCTTTCGATGGCCCTGGGATTGGGGACCTGGCTTTTATGCGTGATGATGGAGACCGGCTACCCGGCTATCCTGTTTGGCCTTGCCGCTTCCGTTCTGGGAATGGCTGCAGGTAGCTACGCTTCCGGATTTTCTCAAAAGCGCCGGAGAAGAACTCCTTGAAAGAGCTATGATCTTTAATGTAAAAAATGCAATTTAGGAGCCTGAATAAAGTATTTAAGACGTGACCAAGCGACAGATTCTGATCATAAACGGGCCAAACCTCAATTTATTGGGAAGGCGGCAGCCGGAAATTTATGGAAATAAAGGATTCGAGGACTATTTCAACCAGCTTTCGGGATTGTTTGCCGAAGCGTCCCTGTTCTATTTCCAATCCAATCATGAAGGAGACCTTATAGATAAAATTCATGAAGTCGGCTTTATTTATGACGGGATTGTCATTAATGCCGGAGCATACACCCACACATCCGTTGCCCTGGCCGATGCGCTGTCGGCCGTAACGGCTCCTGCCGTAGAAGTCCATATTTCCAATATCCATGCGCGTGAAGCCTTCCGGCACCACAGCTATCTTTCGCCTGTCTGCAAAGGGATGATCTGCGGGCTGGGTTTACATGGATATGAGCTTGCCGTCAGGTTTTTACTGGGGCTTCCCGGGCAGGATTCGACCAGTAAGGCATGATTACTTTTTATCCCGGGCCTTCCAGGCTATATCCCCAGGTTGAAACTTACCTGGCCGACGCGTTTCATTCAGGGCTCCTTTCCATGAATCACAGGAGCCGGCCTTTTATGGAGATGCTTTCAGCGACTATTAAGAGCCTTAAAGAAAAGCTGATAATTCCCGAAGCCTACGAGGTGGTTTTCGTTTCATCGGCAACCGAGTGCTGGGAGATTATCGCACAATCGCTGACCTCCCGTACCAGCTACCATATTTATAACGGGGCTTTCGGGAAGAAGTGGAAGGAATGCGCTCATAAAATACACGGCAGGGCGGAAGGTATTTCCTACCAGTTGAATGAACAGCCGCAGTGGGCTCCCCGGGAAGATACGGGCGACGATATATTGTGCCTGACACATACCGAGACTTCAAACGGAACCGCAATCGCAGATTCCACTCTGTCACTGCTGAGAGCGTCTTTCGAGGGGCTGATAGCGGTCGATGCCACTTCATCGATGGCCGGTGTTGTATTACCCTGGGAGTCGGCGGATATCTGGTACGCTTCCGTCCAGAAGTGTTTCGGACTTCCGTCGGGACTGGGTGTTATGGTTTTGTCGCCGCGCGCAACCGAAAGGGCAAAAAGTATAGGAGAAGGAGCTCACTATAACAGCCTGGAGTTCGTCCTGGAGAATTTCAGGAAATTCCAGACGCCCTATACGCCCAATATCCTGGGAATTTACCTGCTGGGACGGCTGACGGATTCGCTGGAACCTGTCGGCGTCACGGCCGGGGCTCTCACGCGCCGGGCTGCGGGTATTTACGCGTTTCTTGCCGGTCTCGGTTTTGAACTGCCGGTACAGAAAGATAGCTGTCGGGCGGCAACCGTAATCACCGTAGGAGCGGAAAAACCCGTCGTAGCCGGGTTAAAGGCCTTTGCTCTTGAAAGAGGTATCGTACTGGGAAACGGTTATGGAGAAAGAAAGGAAACTACTTTCCGGATAGCGAACTTCCCGGCTATAACAGATGCCGAATTTGATATACTGAAAGAATGTTTGATGGATTTTAAGACGGCAAACAGGTTATAAATGACACCTAACCTCCTTAGTGTAATAAAATCATATTTATGAGTGGAAATCAGAAGGCCAGAATGCTAAATCAATATGATGTTCAGACCAAATGCCTGGTAGCGCTTGATTCTATTATTTTCGGTTTTGACGGGGAAGTGCTCAAAATTCTTCTGGTAAAGAGAGGTATTGAAGAAACCGCCACTACCTGGTCTCTGATGGGAGGGTGGCTGCGCCCGGACGAAGACCTGGAGAGCGCCGCTTCCCGGATACTGGCCGAACTTACGGGCCTTCAGAATATCTACCTTGAGCAGCTATACGCTTTCGGTGCGCCGGATCGCGATAAGATCAGCCGTACGGTATCTGTCGTTTACTTTGCCCTGATCAACGTGTTGGATTACGATGAGCAGGTTTCGGATTCTTTCGAAGCGCGCTGGTTTTCGCTCGACGATCTGCCTACTCTTTTGTTCGATCACGGAGATATGATCAGGATGGGAATTGAAAAGCTGCGTTATAAAGCAGCCCAGCATCCGATCGGTTTTGAACTGCTTCCCGAAAAGTTCACGATACCCCAGCTCCAGAAGCTCTACGAGGCGATTTTCAACACTACTTTCGATAAGCGTAATTTCAGCCGGAAATTCTTGTCTACGGGCCTGTTGAAGAAGCTCAATGAAAAACAGCGCGGACACTCAAAGAAGGGGGCGTATTATTACCAGGTAGATACCGACAAGTACCATTCGCAGTTTAATTCATTCCTTAACTTTGCAAAAGTTTAAGAAGGCGCGCAGTGGCTTTGATGCATCAGCTTCGTCAGGTAGTAGGCTGCTTCTGCAACTCTTTCCGCAGCTTCTTTCTGGGCGGTTTCCAGATCGGTGGGGCGATTTAATACAGAGACAGCATAGGTAATACCGGCTTCCTCCGCCTGCTGCGGTGTAATGGCAAGTGTACCGCAGAGAAGCGCCAGCGGGACACCGGATTCCTTACAGAGTGAAGCCAGCCCTTTTACTACTTTTCCGCTGAGCGTCTGTTCATCTGCTTTCCCTTCACCGGTGATGACCAGGTCCATCTCCTTTATTTTCCCGGGAATTTCAAGCTGTTCCATTACGATCCGGATCCCTTCGTACAGCCTTGCGCGCAGAAACCATACCGCGCCTGCTCCGACACCTCCGGCGGCTCCGGCGCCGGGTATATTTTCGAACGAATTGCCAAAATGACCGGCGGCTACCTGCGCAAACGACCTCAGGCCTTCATCCAGCAGACGGACACCTGCTTCGTCTGCCCCTTTCTGGGGGCCGTATACATAAGCAGCCCCGTTCGGACCGTACAGGGGGTTCGTAACATCGCAGGCAACGATCACTTTGCATGGGTCCAGGAGTGGGTTCTTCCTGCTATCGTCAATGCTTTTTATGCTATGGAGATTCTCTCCGTTTGGTACCACCTCGTTGCCTGTCTCGTCGAGGAAGCGGAAGCCGAGCGCCCGGGCCATCCCGGTTCCTGCGTCGGTAGTAGCGCTGCCGCCTATGCCCAGGATAATGGTGTCGACACCTGTTTCCAACGCATGGGCGATCATTTCTCCGGTTCCGTAGCTGGAGGTGTAAAGCGGGTTCTGCTCATCTTTTTGCAGGAGGTGTAAACCCGATGCCGCCGACATCTCAATAAATGCTGTTTTTCCGTTGCCCGAAATCCCGTACACAGCCGGGGTAGCCCTTCCGAGAGGGTCTTCCACCGCTATTTCAATAAACTTTCCGTTCTGACTTTTTGTAAGGATAGCCGCAGTCCCTTCGCCGCCGTCGGCAAGCGGTGTTTTGATGATATACGCGGAAGGACAGGCCATCAGAACACCTTTTTCCACGGCATCGCATACTTCGGTGGCCTCCAGCGAGCCCCTGAATTTGTCGGGAGCTATTAGAATGTTCATCATCAGTTCAGGGGCCGGATTTTAGAAGTGCAGCCCCTCGTCTTCGGAGCGAATAGTCGGGATATAAGTGTCTTCTCCGCTGTAATCCTCTCCGCCGCAATCCAGGAAGAAGTTCTCGGGCTTGCGGAACGGCGCCTTGCCATAGCTTGTCAGCAGTGGGTCTGCATACACTTTTTGCATATACATCCCCCAGGCAGGGAGAGCAGTGCGGGCGCCCTGTCCCAAAGCGAGAGAGCGAAAATGGATACTGCGGTCTTCGCCGCCTACCCATACACCGGTTACCAGGTTTTGGGTTATCCCCATGAACCATCCGTCCGACTGGTTTTGGGTCGTCCCTGTTTTGGCAGCGATCTCGTTCCCCGCAGTCACACCGAACCGTCCGAGGCTTTGCGATGTACCGCCTTCTACTGCTCCACGCATGAGATAAAGCATATTGTAAGCCATATTCGCGCTTATCTGCTGGTTGGTTTTCGGGAAAAACTCCTGCAGGAGGTTACCGTACCGGTCTTCTATCCTTAAGACGGCCAGAGGGGTAGTGTGATTGCCCCCGTTGGCGAAAGTGGAGTAGGCCCCTACCATTTCATATACCGAAACGTCGCTGATACCCAGGCAGAGAGAAGGCTTGGCTTCCAGCGGGCTGGTGATGCCTACTTTGTGCGCGTAGTCTACCACTGAATTTGCCCCCACCTGCTTGATGATAAAGGCCGATACCGAGTTGACGGAATTGGCCAGCGCCTGTCTGAGGGATAAAGAAGCATATGAAAAACGCCCGTTTGAGTTTTTAGGCGACCATCCGCCCGGAACGCCGTCGGACTGACCGAAGAAAATCGGCTGATCTATCACATGCGAACACGGGGTGAGAATACCCCTGTCGAGCGCCGTCAGGTAAACAAAGGGCTTGAAAGTAGACCCCGGCTGCCGCTTGCCCTGCTTGACGTGGTCGTATTTAAAGTATTTAAAATTCACGCCCCCCGCCCAGGCCTTGATATAACCGTTGTTAGGATCCATCGACATCATGCCGGCTCTCAGGAAACGTTTATAATAGGCAATGGAATCTATGGGACTCATGGTTACCTCCTTTTCTCCGTCATAGGTAAACACCTTCATTTTGTAAGGAGTCTTCATGACCTTCCATGCCTCAGCCTCTCCAAGGCCGTTTTTGAGAGAAATGAAGTTGGGAGTACGCCTGACTGCGTTTTCCAGGAAGTCCTTTATTTCGTTGCCGTTGCGGTCTACCCACGGATTTTTGTCTTTCCAGTGCTCTGCAAATTTGCTTTGCTGGTCTTTCATGTGGGTAAACAGCGCTTCCTCCATGTGCTTTTGAAGACGCGAGTCTATTGTGGTATAGATTCGGAGTCCGCTGGTGTAAAGGTCATAGGAGGTGCCGTGGTCTTCGTTGTATTTGACGAGCCACTCCCTGAGCTCCGACTTCATCACTTCCCTGAAGTAGGGAGCGGGGCCGGTGATATGACTCTCGAGTGTAAAGCGGATCCCCAGCGGCTTTTCCTTCAATGCGGTAAATTCCACGTCATCGAGGAATCCGTACTTATTCATCTGGGCCAGGACCGTATTCCTTCTCTGGAGGGCCCTGTCCGGAAAGCGGAGCGGGTTCCAGAAGGTAGGATTTTGCAGCATTCCGACTAAAAGTGCCGACTCGGAGACATTGATATCCCAGGTGTCTTTGTTGAAATAGGTCTTGGCAGCGACTTTCAGCCCGTAAGTATTGTTCCCGAACGACACCGTATTGAGATACATCATCATGATCTCTTTTTTGGTGTATTTCCTTTCCAGTACGACGGAAAGGATCCATTCTTTGGTTTTGTTAACGACAGTCCTGACTACCGGGATCTTTCCCAACAGCCCCTGGTACTCCTTTGTCCGGGTTTTGAACAGGTTTTTAGCGACCTGCTGGGTCAGCGTACTGCCTCCTCCGGAGCTGGTCTGTCCTGTGGCAACTCCCTTTACTACTCTTACCAGGCTCCGGGCGTCGATGCCCGAATGTTTGATAAAACGGGCATCTTCCGTAGCAAGCAGCGCTTCTATCAGCCTGGGCGAGACCTGGTCGTGCTCTACCGGCGCGCGATTTTCAAAGAAATATTTACCAAGCGACTGGTTGTCTTCGGAAATCAGCTCCGACGCAAGTTCCGATTTCGGGTTTTCCAGCGTTACCAGGTCGGGCATAGGTCCGAACAGCCAGAGGAAATTGAATCTTACGGCAAGGATGTACAGTACAAGGAGAGAAATTCCCCCGATTGCAAACTTCCAGATATTCTTTATCGTTCGTCTGTATTTGCCAGGCAGCAACTCATTCATAATCGATTATCAGCTAATTCTGCAATTTCTACTTTTCCGGTAGTAGCGCAGCCTGTTCGGCCACGGCAAGCATCTCTTTTGTGCGGGGTATATATTTACTTTCCGGATAAAGTCTCATAAAGTCAAGAATGGCCTCCTTGTAAGCTTTTACCCCTTCCGATCTACCAATAATAAACAGGCGCAGCAGTGCGAACCTGTCAACCATTTCGTGCTCACGGTAAAGCGCAATCGCATCATCGAGCTCCTGCAGGGCTTCCGTGGATTTGCCCGAAGTATAAAGACCGTATATTTTTTCATATACTTTTTCCGCAGGACTATCGGGCGTTCCTGATATGCTCGTGTTAAGAAGCCTCACATAGGTGGAGTTCGGGAATTCGGCCGTTAGTTTATTTTTCCAGCTTTCCCTGGTAGGGTCATCGTCGGGCAGAGCCAGGTAGATGATGTAGTAAGCTTCCTGCCGGAATTCTGTTTCCGGATATTCATTCAGCAGGCGGGTAAAAGTGGTAACGGCATTTTTAGGCTCTTTCAGATTGGTCCAGTACATCTTGCCCAGGTTGTACAGCGCGTCTTCTTTTCTGGCATGCGACTCAACCATGGCAGAATCGGTCAGGGGCACGTTCCTTAGCAGTGATTCATGAATGGTGAGCCACTCTTCGGAACCTTTCAGGATTTCCCTGAATTCGGCTTCGGCGACGGCAGAGACTGAATCCTGCTGTGAAGAATCGGCTGTAGCCAGGTTAGGCATATCTGAGATGCCCCCCGATTTGTTCATCCGGCGCCAGTTGTCCTCCAGTTTCCGGTTGCCCCACCTTCTTGAAAACTCAGATTTTCCCTGGCTGACCTGCGAGGGATCGTAGAGCTGCCACCGCGGGCCCGAAAAAGGGGCCGATGCTGCTGAGGCATCATCTTTTTGAGCTTTTGCGATCGCTGCCTGTTCTTTTTCAAAGGCTTCTTTCCTGGCTTTCTGTTGATCGGCGATGATCATGTCTACACGGTCGTTCAGCTCGGCAGAACTGAGTGACGCGAGGGTCTGCAAGCTGTCTTCTGTACGGATAACCGTCATGTGGGCGACAAACTGGTCGAGGAATTTCTTTCTTTCGGTAAGCTGCTGATAAGAAGGGTCACGGGGAGGAATGAGCGCCATGGCGCTGTCGAAATACGCCTTAGCCGGCTCGAACTGCATCAACCTGTCGGTATAGATACGGGCCATTTCCAGGTACGTATAAGGTACCTGAGCCGTGTTCAGGCCGGTTGCCCTGGCAGACCTGCCGAAGTATTCCAGTGCCTGCTGGTAGTCGCCTTTCTGCTCGGCGAGCTTTCCCATGGTGAAGTAGATCTTGTCTTTCAGATCGGTATTCTTCCTGTCTTTCAGCATTTTCTGAAAACCGACATCCTCTATGCCCGCAGAGGGGTCTAACACGATACGGTTTTGCAGGGAGTTCATTTTTGCAAAAAAAGACAGGTCATAATGGGGCTTATTTTTGGCTACCCGCGCATAGTGTTGGTTGGCAAGCTGCTGTTTATCGAGCAGGTCGTACAGTTGCCCGGCTATGTAGTGAACACGCGCTTTGAGCGGCGATTTCCCGAGCAGGGGCAGTGCTTCTTCCAGGATGGCCACCGAGGTGAGGTATTCCTCAGTTTTCTGATGCAGGTAGGCTTTGGTAAGATAGAAATCGATAGTGGCTCCGGTCGATAAAGGTTGTTGCCGCAGGTATTCCGCAACGCTCAGGGCATTGTTATACTCCTTTTTTTCGATATAGCCTCTCATCAGGAAAGTGAGGGCCTCGTTTTTATCGTTTTCGTCCTCGCTTTTTGCCAGCACATAGCGAAGCGCCTCTATGCCGTCATCCCACTGGCCGAGGTAGAAGCGCGCTTTTCCCAGAAGCGTGTAGCTGTTGTCGAGCCATTTGCTGTTCTGATGCTTCTCTGCAATAATCGAGGCGTTTTTGACTGCTTCGTCCAGGTTTTTTTTAAAAGGACGGGCAGCTATCGAATCTATGGGGATAAGGATCGGCAAAAGCAGGTTGGGGTTCTCGTTGTAGGCCTGTGTAACACCCAGTTCGGCGGAGTCCAGGTTAGCCTTTGCAATATAATACGCGTTGTAATTGGCGGAAAAATTATGAAAAGCAATACTGGCTGGTTTCTGGCTGTATTGGGAGCAGGAAAAAAGTACGAGACCGGTAAAAAGAATAGTCAGGCAGCGGTTGATCAAACCGTTTCTGTTACTCCAAAGTTTATCCCTGTTATACAAAGTCCTTTAAAATTTCTACGAAACCAAAACGTAAAAATAGCTAATTATGTATTCTTATGGCCGGCCAATGCCTAAAAAATCTGAGAATCCGGCCGCTGGCGGCATAGCTATCAGCAGCAATCAGCTATCGGATTTACCGGGTACCATATATTGAGCATAACAAGGAGCACTCTCAACTTTCAATTCAGATTCGTTTTGATGAGGTTATACTTATTCCTAACTTGCACCACATTTTTTGTTTGCTCCGGAAAATTACGGCTGGCGCACTTTTTGCAAGGGCTTTTTTTTCAGGGTATGTATAACAAATTAACCAGAAATCGCGTAGAAGAGTCTTTGAGGCTCCGCCTTCGGGAAGAGTTATCCGTTGAATGAAAGAACTTATTGATTATAAGAATCTTCCGCGACATGTTGCCGTGATTATGGACGGGAACGGTCGTTGGGCGCAGAAGCAGGGGGCAGCAAGGGTTTTCGGACACAGAAGTGCCATTACTTCGGTAAGGGAGGTAACGGAGGGCTGCGCGGAACTTGGTGTGGAATACCTGACCCTTTATGCGTTTTCAACCGAAAACTGGAACCGGCCGCAATACGAAGTGAACGCCCTGATGGAGCTTCTCGTGTATACCATAAGAGAAGAGCTGCCTACGCTTTTGAAAAATAATGTCAGGCTGCATACCATCGGCGAGCTCGGCAAATTGCCGGAGCGGTCGCGGAAGGAGCTTCTGGAAGGGGTCAGGAAGACGGAAAATAATACGGGGCTCAACCTGGCGCTTGCGCTGGGTTACAGCGGGAAATGGGATATCGTACAGGCGGCGAAGCAGATCGCGAAAGAAGTTATTGCCGGGGCCATGCAACCCGGAGACATCGACGAGCATCTTTTTGCTGCCAGGCTTTCTACGGGAGGCTGGCCCGATGTAGACCTGATGCTGAGAACCGGGGGAGATTTCCGGATCAGCAATTTTATGCTATGGCAACTTGCCTACGCCGAACTGTATGTTTATAAAGACCTGTTGTGGCCGGATTTCAGAAAACAGCATTTGTACGAAGCAATCATTTCTTACCAGGGCCGCGAGCGGAGATTCGGGAAAACAGGAGATCAAATAAAGGAATTAGTGACAAAAGCAGAATGATAAGCTCAAAGCAGAAATTTTACTCGGGGTTATCGGGGAGATGTTTGATATTGGTGGCGGTTGGATTGATTGCATGCAGCGATGGTTTTGGCCAGAGAGTGGGGATCGGTTCCAGGAGGCAGGCCCAGGTCCCTCAGGCCGCTCCTACAGTCAATCTGATGGACTATAATAATCCCCAGGAATATGAGATAGCCGATGTGACGGTTTCGGGAACACAGTTTCTCGACCCGAACTCCATGGTTTCTATCTCCGGCCTCCGTACAGGCGACAAGATCAGGATTCCCGGCCTGCCTATTCCTTCCGCTATCAAAAAAATGATGGACTTCGGAACACTCGATGACGTTGAGATCCAGGCAACAAAGGTAGAAGGGAATAAAGTCTGGCTGAATATCCATATCAAGGAACGCCCCCGCCTTTACCAGGTCACTTTTTCAGGTATAAAAAAAGGACAGCGCGAGACCCTGAATGATAAAGTAAAGCTCATCAAAGGGAGGGTTATCACCCCAACGGTGATCAAGAATACGCAGCTGCTTATCAAAAAACACTACCAGGATAAAGGATACTATAACACAGCTGTCAAGGTAGTACAGATCCCTGACACCACCCGGGGCCAGGCGACCCTCAATTTTAACGTAGACAGGGGGAAAAAGGTCCGTATTTCCGAAATCGATATCGATGGGAATGAGCTGGTGTCTGATAAAAAGTTGAAAAAGAGACTGAAAGGAACCAAGGAAAAGATATTTTACAGGTTCTGGGCCCCTTCGAAATATATCCCCAAAAAGTATGATGAAGACAAGGAAAAGCTGATCGCCTATTACCGGAAAAACGGTTTCAGGGATGCCGCCATTATCTCAGACTCCGTATGGACGGATGAAAAGGAGGGGACGATCAGGGTAAAGCTCAATGTTGACGAAGGGCCTAAATATTATTACCGGGATATTAGCTGGAACGGGAATTACCTTTACCCCAGCGGCTACCTCTCACAGCGGCTTGGAGTCCAGAAGGGAGACGTTTATAACCCCGAGGACCTCGAAAAACGGATCAACGGTATCCCGGGAGGCGACGTCAGCTCGCTTTACATGGACGACGGGTACCTGTATTTCAGGGTCATACCGGTAGAAAGAGCCGTGGAGGGAGATTCGATCGATATCGAAATGCGGATGTTTGAAGGGAAACAGGCCACAATCAACCGGATCATTCTCAACGGGAATACCAAGACGAGCGACCGGGTGGTGCTGAGGGAGCTGATGACCCTGCCGGGACAGAAGTTCAGTAAGACCGACCTGATCAACACCCAGCGGCAGCTGGCGCAGATGGGATATTTTGACCCTGAGAAAATCCAGATCAACCCTATACCGAGCCAGGCCGACGGAACTGTCGATATCGAATATACAGTTGAGGAAAAGCCATCCGACCAGATCGAACTCTCGGGCGGATGGGGCGGCTATATCGGGTTTGTAGGAACACTGGGACTTGTATTTAACAATTTCTCTATCCGGAATATCCCCAACAGGTCGACCTGGAGGCCGCTTCCTTCGGGAGACGGGCAAAAGCTGGCCGTAAGGTTCCAGGCCAACGGACGGCAGTTCCAGACCTATTCCCTTTCGTTCAGCGAGCCGTGGCTTGGAGGTAAAAAGCCGATTAATTTCGGGGTAGCCCTGACGCGTACTGTATACCGCATGACCGACTGGAGGAATATGCGAAATATCTATACCGGCGGTCAGATGACCTACCGTGGGGCCTATTACAATAACGGGATTACCTTCTCCCTCGGGAAAAGGCTGAAAGCCCCCGACCGGTTTATGCAGCTGACGCACGCGCTGTCGCTGCAGCGTTATACGCTCGACAGCCTCGATTTCTTCAGTATCGGCTATAGCAACGGAAACTCGAACAACATCACGTTTAATACCACGCTTTCACGTAATACGCTGAGTGATTTCCAGTATCCCCGTTCAGGATCGTCTTTCAGCCTCAGCGCTACGCTGACACCGCCTTACTCTGCTTTCCGTAAGAAGGAGATCGTGGATTTGAACGACCGTTTCCAGTGGATAGAATACCATAAATGGATGTTTGATGCCAGCTGGTTTGCGACCATTACCGGAAAGCTGGTGCTCAATACGCGTGCTCACATGGGCTTCCTGGGCAATTACAACTCAAAGAATGAGATAAGTCCGTTCGGCCGCTTTATAGTGGGTGGGTCGGGACTTGCCGGGCAGGGTATGTTTGTCATGGCAGACCAGGATATCATCGGCTTAAGGGGGTATCCCGATCGGGGTGTCGGTGCCCTCACCAGCACCGAAAACGTTGTGCCGAGGGGTGGTGGCGGAGTAGTCTACAACAAGTATGTGATGGAGTTAAGATACCCCGTTTCGCTCAACCCGCAGGCTACTATTTTCCTGCTGACGTTTGCCGAAGGCGGAAACAACTGGGATAATTATAAGGACTATAACCCTTTCGATATCAAGCGGTCTGCCGGGTTTGGCGCCCGTATCTTTATGCCGGCTTTCGGGTTACTCGGGATCGATTGGGGATATGGCTTTGACAAATTACAGGGCCGTACTCAACGGCATGGAGGGGAGTTCCATTTCACGATCGGTCAGCAGCTGAGATAGCCCGCACAATTTTTTGCGGGATATCCCGTTTTTATTGATTCTAAAATAATATCACGAATCATGTATAAAACATTAATTTCACTAGTTTTGCTGGCGTTTCTCGCCGGCACTGCTTCCGCTCAGAAATTTGGGTATGTGGACATGGAGTTTATCATGAGCAAGCTCCCCGAGTATGCCGCGGCGCAGGCGGAGATAGATCGCCTTTCGGAGAACTGGGCGAGGGAGATACAGGAAAAGCTTGCAGCCATCGATGGGATGCAAAGGGAGTTAATGGCGGAGGAAGTACTGCTGACCGACGAGCTGAAGCGGAAAAGACAGGAGGCTATCCGGGAGAAGGAACTGGAAACCAGGGAATATAACAATAAGGTCTTCGGGATGAACGGGCACCTTTTCCAGAAGAAAAAGGAGTTGATGAAGGATGTGATGGACAAGGTACAACGTGCGCTCGATAAGGTAGCCGCGCAGCGTAAACTCGATATGATAATAGATAAGTCGAGTGATTTCGTACTTGTTTACACCAACCCCAGGCATGATTATACAGACTATGTCCTGGAAGAATTAGGCATAGACCTTAAACCTACGGCGAACTCTGGTGTCAAAGCACCGCAGAAGCAATAAGAAGATAGTCCTGTTTTCGGGAAATGCCGTGTAAAGCGGTAGAGGAAGAGTATCTTAACGACGAATTTGCGGCAGGGCGGAAGACGGAAGCGGATAATTTCAGGAAAGAGGTTAACTTTGGGGCTTTTAAGAGTATATTCAGCTAGTTTTGAACCAGTAACAACCATTTTTATATAAGAACAGATGAAAAAAACAGTTTTTGCGTTAGTGGCACTCGTTGCTTCTTTGGTTAGCCCTCTAATGGCTCAAACGCCTACCAAGATCGGGTATACTGACGTAGATGTTATTCTGAGAAGGCTTCCTGACGCCAAGAAGATACAGAATGAGCTGGAAGTAACCAGGGCTCAGTTTGAGAAGACTATTTCGGAAAAAATAAAAGAATTTCAGGATAAGCTCGATAAATATCAGAAAAATGCGCAGAATATGAACGAAGTTCTGCGTGCTGACAGCGAAAGAGAACTGCAGAACCTGCAGAAATCAATCGAAGACCTGCAAACAAATTCGCAGCAGTCGCTTATCCAGAAACAGCAGACTTTGCTGACTCCGGTATTGGATAAAATCAGCGCTGCGATAGAGGATATCGGAAAACAGCACGGTTACCTGTATATCATTAACAGTGATACCGGGCAGAATGCCAATCCTATACTCCTTTATGTAGGATCGGAGGAATACAATGTGACTGACCTCGTTTTGACCAAGCTTGGTGTTGATCCGAAAGCTGCGGCTGCTGCCGAGGCTGCCGAAAATAAGCAAGCTGCTCAGCCGGCGTCTCCCGGGGCAAGCAAGCCTTAAAATAAGATAACGGCGTCGTCCAGGATTATCCATTGTTGAAAAATATTGTTCACAGCAACAATAAAGCGATGCGGTTTTTCGCCTCGCTTTATTGCTTGTTAAGCGTGTTAGAAATGAAGAAAATATCTTTTTTGATTGGTTTTTTTGTAGTTGTTTGCGGAGCAACGTCTGCGATAGGTCAGGGAGCTCCCGTAAAGGTGGGCCATACGAGTTCCACTTATATTTTAAGTCAGTTACCGGACACAAAAAAGGCCCAAACAGAACTTGAAACTGTTAAAACTCAACTGGAGAAGGTTCTCCAGGAAAAATCTAAAACATTTCAGGAAAAGGTGGAGCGGTACCAGTCTGCCGGACAGTCGATGAGTCAGTCTGTCAGGGAGAGTACTGAAGCAGATTTACAGAAGCTGCAGACCGAGCTGCAGGAGCTGCAGGGGAAATCCGAGACTACTTTCATGGAGAAGCAACAAAACCTGTTTACGCCGCTCATGGAAAAAGTCAACAAAGCGATACAGGATGTAGGAAAGGAACAGGGATATATGTACATTATCAACAGCGATACCGGATCGGTCGGCAACCCGGTTTTGTTATATTCGGGGTCGGAGGAAACGGATATCACCAATTTGGTGTTAAAGAAATTAGGAGTAACCGTAGCCAAGTAGCGTCGTTTACAGGCCCTCACAGAGGGTTTGGAGCCGGGTGACATAGGGAGGGAAAGGCCTTTGCTATGCATTCGTGTTATTGGATATTTACTATTTTCTAGTCTGTCGGGGTACGTTTTGATACTTGCATGGACAAAAAAACGTTAATGTGGTGTTAAACTATCCTATGTCACATTTAAGTAAGTTCACTATGAGTGCCGGAAAAGCTGCAATTGTTTGTTTGTTGCTTGCGGTTGGGTATTTTGGAGTATCAATAGAATCTTTCGGGCAGGATTCGGGGAGCAGGGGGAGAGATTCATTGTCTACAGAACCCCTCAGGCTTGTTTTGCCCAATAACTATGGCTGGAGTACAGTTAAGGAAGGAGAGCATATAGGGTTTGAAGTAAAAGCGATCGGAGGGAAAAGCCGCGATATTATTTATTCCATAACTAAAGGAATGGTGCCCGGGATGAAGATAGATTCTCTTACCGGGGTATTCAGCTGGACGCCGTCATATGATATTGCCGACAGACTGATTAATTCAGTTGCGATTTCTACTGTTTTTGAGGCGCGTAACGCCGCAGATGAGGTAGCCAGCAACGAAGTGATATTTAAGGTTGTCCATACCAATCGCGCTCCCGTTATCGAGGAGCTGAAGACTTTTTACGTACAGGCAAAGACCCAGAATACGTATAAGATTGATCCGTCGAGTGTGTCGGATCCCGACAATGATACGTATGTATTCATACCGGTCCTTGAGGGTTTTCCTGAAGGAATGCAGATGACGGAAGCAGGGCAGATTACCTGGGAGCCGTCGGTAGCCCAGTTCAATATCCTCAAGGCAGGCGCCAGGTATGTCGAGTTTTATGTGGAGGACCAGCCTTTTAAGACAAGGACAAAAGGGCGATTGAGGCTGGAACCTTCCCAGAAAGACCTCGCACCGATCATTACGGTAGTTCCTAAAAGAGATGTATTCCGCATCAAGGAAAACGCTATCGTCAATATTAAATTCTTCCTTTCGGATCCGAACGGCGACGACGACATCGACCGGTTCGACTTTGTATCGTCCAATAAGGACGTGCCTAAAAGCGCCCTGGTCAAAAATACAGAAACAAACTATGAGTTTATCTGGGAGCCGGGGTATGATTTCGTAAAAGAGCCGATTGACTCGGTACGCTTTACAATGACATTTTATGTGCTGGATAAAGCGCAGAACCGGGACGAACGTGTATTTAACTTCGTTGTCGGGAATACCGTTAACGAAGAGGAGCGTAACGATTACTTCTTCAATCTTTATCGCGAGGCGATGGTTTCGGCTTACGACCTGATGGAGCAGATGATAGAGAAGGAAAATGATCTGAAAAGAAATTACAGGAAAGCCAAGAGGGGAAAAGGCCAGCGGTCGGTCCTGAATGCGACAATGGGAGCGTCGACCGGGTTATCGCCTGTAATAGCCAAGGACAAACCGGATCTGCGGAACCAGATTACGACAATCGGGGGTACGACTGTGGCGACTATCGGTACCCTGGAAGCTACGGAGGTAATCGGGAAATCGCTCAAAGACCTTCTGGATCGTTTCAATTACGTGATCGACAAGAAGAATGATCTCCAGACCAAGGGAGATGCATTCGCCAGGGAGTTTGCATCGAAAACAGCGAGGGCACACCCGGACTTCCTTAAAAAGCTGGATGCATTCAAAGCCAGTATGAGCGTAAAAGGACTGGTGGCGTTGGAACTGGATGCCAATTGGGTTGGTAAGTCCAACGTTTCTACGAAGGACATCCGGAAATATTTCAAAGACTTTGTCGACATGAAGCCGGGCACCTAAAGTGACCCGGCTTCAATTATCTTTTTACTGAGGATTTATGCTTTCTGCCGGTCCGGAAGAGGACTGGCTTTTTTGCGTGTCGCCGGCGGCAGGCTCATCGCTGTTATTTTCCTCTATATTATTTTCTGTAGCGTGCTTTATTTCATCCGGATCAGCAACAGAAAGCGTTTCCGCGAGATTTTCCTCGTGCAGGTTTCCGGGATTATTGTCCTCTTCCCCGATCTCATCTTCCTGTTCGGCTTCGTGCGGCGTGTAAAAATGGCCCTGGAAGATCAGCACGATACAAACCCCGATAAAAATACAGGAGTCAGCTACATTGAAAATAGGCGTTGAGTAATACTGTCCACCGAAAACAGGTATCCAGTCTGGTAAAAATCCTTCCCAGAAATCGACGAATATCATATCAATTACCTGCCCGTGAAACCAGGGCGTAGGCGAGCCTACAGGGGCATTTCCCAGCAGTACACCGTAGAATGTACTGTCGATCACATTTCCGACAGCGCCTGCCAGAATAAGTGACAGCGCCAGCAGCAGTGTCCTGGAAGCACCTTTAAGCGCCAGGTTTACCAGGTACCACCCGATTACTCCCATTGCGGCGAGCCTGAAAAAGGTGAGGAAGAGCTTCCCGTATTCGTGACCGAGCTGCATACCGAAAGCCATGCCCGGGTTGAGTACATAGTGTAATTTGAGCCAGTCTCCCAGAAGAACAATCTGACCGGGAAACCCGGGCTCCATTTTGTAATGGACCAGCATCTTGGTACCCTGGTCCACTATGATCAGCAATAAGCTGATAAGCAGGTATTTAATTGCGTTTCTTTTTGAATGCATACAAAAACTTTTATTAATGCCCTTTTCTTCTTTGCAGCTCCCTGCGGATCAACAGGAATTCGCGGCTGCTTTGACCGGCGATAGCAGTATTTTCGTTGGCTCGCCGGAATAAATAGGGCATGACCGCCTCAATTGGTCCGAAAGGTACGTATTTGGCGACATTATAACCAGCTAACGCCATATTAAAAGAGATGTTGTCACTCATTCCTAATAGCTGGGCAAAGTATATTCTTTCATCTTTCCGGTCGATTCCGAAAGATAGCATTTCAGCGGCACATAGCCTGCAACTCTCTTCATTATGGGTTCCGAGGCAAATGGCGATGCGGCCGATTTCCGTAAGAGAAAAACGGATAGCCTCGTTGTAGTCGCGATCGGTAGCCTCTTTTGAAGTTTGGATAGGGTCCGGATACCCGCTCTTTTCGGCCCGGAGGCGTTCCTTTTCCATGTATGCCCCTCTCACCAGCTTGGCACCGAGAAAATACCCGTTCTCTTTGGCATCTTTAAAGGCCGCTTTATAATTACCGGGCATATCGTGCCGGTAGAACTGGTAGGTATTGTAGACAACAGCTTTTTCTTTATTAAACAGGGCCATCATTTCGTAGCAGAGCAGATCGATAGCGTCCTGTATCCAGCTCTCTTCGGCATCGAAGAAAATTCTGACACCGTTTTCATAAGCCTTTTGGCAAAGAAGATGTATCCGCTGTCTTGCACGGGCGAGCTGCTCTTTTTCGGCAGGGGAGAGCGTTTCCTGCTTTTGGAATTTCTCCAGGAGAGTCGTGCTGGCCAGGCCGGTAACCTTAAAAACGGCAAATGGGATATTTTCGGATACCGCTGCGGTTTCGACTGTCTTAAGCAGATGCTGAAGCGTGTGGTCGAAGGAATCTTCGCTTTCCTCTCCCTCCACGGAGTAGTCAAGGATGGTACCAACCGCTTTTGCTCCGAGCTTTTGAATTGTTTCCCGGCATTGACCGATGGTTTCACCTCCGCAGAAATGCTGGAAAACGGTATGACGGATGAGAGGCTTTACCGGCAAATGGAGTTTGAACGCCAGTTTTGTCAGAAAAATGCCGGCGGCGACAAGCCAGGGTTTGTTCATAGCGTAAAACAACCAGTAAGCTTTTTTCAGCTGTACGTCGGAGTAGTGGGAAAATGCTGTGGCTGTGTTGTCAAAATCCGGGCTTTTCAGAGGATAATTCATGAGAATGAAACGGGATATGGTTTGTTGAATGAAGTGAAGCGGCTCGTTTTTTGAATAGTATGGCAAAAGTTAAATTGGCAACAGAGATTTAAACATTCAGATTATTGCATCTTGTTATATCAGAAATAGTTACTTTTGCAATTGAAAACAGGAGTGTGAACAAAATTACGGTAATTCTGTTAAGTAGTTGAAAGACTGGCGGGTTATTGTGGACACTTGAAGGAATCTCAAATAATTTATATAAGTAAATGAAATCGACGCTTGATATTCTGCCATTGAATAGTTGGCTGGAAACCAATGGTAAACCGGTAGTGATAGCTGGCCCATGCAGTGCTGAGACGGCGGAACAGGTGATGGAAACTGTTACGCAGATTAAGGCTGAAGGCTTTGCCAATGTAATCAGAGCAGGTGTTTGGAAACCACGGACCCGTCCCGGGAGCTTTGAAGGTGTTGGAGAGCCTGCATTGGCCTGGCTGCAGGAGGCAAAAAAGGAGACCGGTCTCCCGGTCGCAGTAGAAGTAGCGACACCCGAGCATATCGAATTGTCGCTGAAATACGGAGTGGATATTTTGTGGATAGGCGCGCGGACTACCGTTAACCCGTTTAATGTTCAGCAACTGGCAGATGCCCTGAAGGGGATAGATGTACCTGTTCTTGTTAAAAACCCCGTAAACCCTGATCTTCAATTGTGGATCGGTGCGCTGGAAAGGCTTAACCAGGCAGGTATCAGGAAGCTGGGCGCTATTCACCGCGGTTTTTCCAATGCGCAGGAAACGCGTTACCGTAATTCACCGATGTGGCAGATCGCCGTTGAGCTGAAAACGCTGTTCCCGCAGCTCCCTATTATAGGCGATCCCAGTCATATGGCGGGAAAACGCCAGTACCTGTTTGAGTTGGCCCAGCGTGCGCTCGACCTTAATTACGAAGGGCTGATTATCGAATCGCATTGTGATCCTGACAAAGCGTGGTCGGATGCAGCGCAGCAGCTTACTCCCCATGCATTGGGCGAAATGTTGCATGAACTGAGTGTCAGAAGTAAAGAATACGGAACGGATTACAAGTCGGAACTGGAGGTAATAAGGGCTAAAATAGACAATCTCGACAGGGAGCTCCTTGAAAACCTGGCTGCGCGGATGTCACTCGTAGAGCGTCTTGCCGAATATAAGCGCGATAACAACGTCTCTGCCTACCAGGTGGACCGTTTCAGGGAAATCCTGAAAACGAGGGAAAGCTGGGGTAAGAGCATGAATCTTTATAATGACCTGGTGGATGAGCTGTTCAAGCTGATCCACATGGAGTCGATCCGTAAGCAGACGGAGGTAATGAACCAGGCGAAGGCAGCTATTTAGAGGTTCTTTTTAAAAAAATTAGCTACAAAAAAGCCTGTGCGGGATGACCGCACAGGCTTTTTTGTCGTGGTATTTCAGGTGGCTTTGCTGCCTTCCCACCGTTTATTTTGCATTTTGTACACTATGATGAAAGGCATCGAAATTGGGCTTTCCCGACTCAGCCAGGTGAGTGATGCCCTCCCTCTCAGATATGGTGACGAATTCGGCATAAGTACCGTCGTGAAGAGCTTTTAAGGGTGTCCGGCGGCACCGAAGGTAGAGTACAGGCAGCTTGGCCATTTCCACGCGACGAAGGATATCTTCGTTGTCGGCGACTTTCACGGCTTCCTTAAAAATGGCAAGCGATTCATCAATAAATTTCTCTGAAAAGATCTTGTCGACGGGTTCCAGGCCCAGGCCGATGTGAGTGTCAGGTTTAACGAGACCCTGCAGCAGGTCAAAATATTGCTTTACAAATTTACCGGCCCTGCCGTAGTACCCGTACATAAAGTCGTCGATGACCTGCCGCGTGTCAATATCCGGGTTCCAGAGCAGTCGGGAAATAAGGTAGGCCCGAAGCTCGGCAAATTCGCCGCCGCGACTCTGGTAGGCAGCCTGCTCCATGATCCCGATCGATTTGTTTTCACGGAAGGTCTGTATGTTGGACTGAAGCACTGCAAAATTGGGATAGGGCATCAGGTAGTGTGAGAAGTTGACTACGTAATCCCATATATACAGGTGCGGCGCCTGCTTCGACCAGGTCGTCAGGTCGGTCATAAAAGACTTGTTCTCAGGGCATGTTTTGAAATCGTGGGCAAAACAGCATTCTATACTGCAGAATCTCACTACTACATTGTTGCGTGGCCTGATCGTTTTCGGCGCCGAACGGGTGTACTGATAGGCCAGCGTACCGATGAATTTGTCAGGGAATTCTTTTTGTACGTCTTCGGCTACCTGGTTGACAAACCAGATCATGATGCCCGATTCGCTCCCTTCCCGCTTCACGATAGCCTGGCATTTATCGCATTCACAAGGGTTGTAATAGTCGTTCTGCGATACGTCGTAAATCAGGTATTCGGGATTCTCCCTCATTTGCTTCTTGATACGGTCTTTGACAATAGCCAGCACGTCGGGATTGCTGAGGCAGAGCTGTGCGTTCTGAGAAACGCGTTTTCCGTTCAGCAGGCTGTAATATTCGGGGTGTGTTTCAAAAAATTCTTCCGGTGGTACCAGCGGGTAGAAGGTATGTACCGCCCAGTAGCTCTCTACTCCGCCGGGCTGGTCAGGCAGCGACATAGAGCCATTCATTTTGTTCCGGGCAGCCCAGACAGGATCAAATGCTTCGTAGTAAAAATCATTCCGGACCCTGATCCCCGGAGATTCGGAATGGCCCAACAGGTGGAATACGAGCTTTTCCCGTTTTGGGATAACCGAAACTCTCGGCGTATACCAGCGGCAACCCAGCTCATTTTCCAGGAACGACATGACACCGTACATCGATCCCCTGTGTTTGCCTCCGTAAATGAGGATATCCTCCCCATCGTTCTTGTAGTAGTAGGTTTCGTCCGTATCGGCAGGCGGCTGCATGCCGGTCTTTTGCTGTATTACATTATTGAAACCGACAATGATCCTGGGCGACTTACTCTGCTCGAGGGAAACAACCGGGAAGTCGGCGCCGCTTATCTCCTTCAGCCAGTGGCGAAGCTCTCCGGCGGCCCATTTTTCGGAAGGCGATGCCGACGGGGCCAGGGCAATCGAGTAGCCTGTCCGGCCATCTGAAAACAAGGTGTATTCCTTCTTGATACCCGCATCAAACTTATCATGGAGGTGCATCTTTTCACCAGAAGCCAGCACGACATCGTAGTGAGCAGTGTAGCTTTGAAAAGTTGTGGACGGCAGATCGACGGGTGTGAGAAAATTCCCGGACCTGCGACCCGTCCAAACCGACTGTCCGAAGGAATTTTCGATGTTGATAGAAACTTCTTTCACCAGCTGTTCCAGGACAGCCTCATGATAGGGCGAGGCCAGCTTTGTCTTTCCGTCTTTTAAGGCATCCATCCTGAATACGTTTTCCTGCTTAGCCAGCTCTGAAGCCGAGAACGGCATTAGGCGTACACAGAACTCCCACTTGTTGCCCAACTGCTCTACCTTAAAAAGCAACTGGTTTTTACCTTTCCTGAGCGCTACCGGAACCCGGTCGCTGTCAATACGGAGTCCTCTCTGGGTAGAGTGGTCCCAGACGAGCCTGCCGTTTACAAAAAGGGCGCCGCCGTCGTTGGTGCCGAACGCCAGGAATAAGGTCTGGTCTTTGTCTGAAATCAGCTCCGTACAGGCGTAGGCAAACACCGGTGCTTCGTTAGAAACCGCAGCGCGAAGATCGATGATGGAGTCGGGTGAATTGAAAAGCTTCCACTCTGCGCTTCCGCCGGGATACCTGACGATATCGCCTGGCTTTACCCGGAGATTTGTCTCCCCGCCGAATGCCTTCAGGTAGTCGGTTTCGAAGCCGGGATTATGATACCATCCCCGTTTGGATTCATCTTCATAGGCTTTTAGATGAATAGGGCCGCAGAGAAGCCAGGAGGTGATCCATTGGCCGGGTACTGCTTTCTGCAGGGGGATCTGCTGTCCGGAAGCAGGTAAAATAATTGTCCAGAGACAAAGAAGAATGATAAAGATACGTAGTCGTAGCATTTTGTCGAAAGGCTGAGGAACTGTTCTGGTATAATACGCCGAAATCGTGACAGGATACTACCTTTCCTGCGCATATACAACGTGGATCCCCGACAATTTACTGAGATGCCCTTCGTCGCCATTACTTGTAAATAAGGATATACTCAGATTTGTCCGATTGAAATGTTCTTTTGCTTCTTCGAAAATTTCCCGGAAATCGCTATTGCTCATGTCATAGAGAAATCTGATAGCATGGTTGTCCGGTTCCCAATGATCATTAACCGGACGACCACTTTTATCGACGCTCAGGTGCCGGTAATTGTAGTCGGGCACAGTAGTTTCGATAAGCCCCAGGACTTCCAAACGGTTGAGGAATTCTTTTGCGTCGTTTGTATTGTCTGATCCTGAATAGGTTATGCCGCCAAACAGCAGATTTTTGGGGATTGGGTAAACCTCTTGAATAGCGCATTGCAGGTATTCATTTTCGGGAATTTCCAGGGTAACTATTTCGTCGGTTACAATTAGTTTTGAGGTTGTTTCAAAATAGGGAGTAATCATATTCAGGGAGTAGACCCCGTTTTCAAGTTCTTTTTCCAATAAATAGAGCCCTCCGGAAGCATGGCATTTATGGGGATCATCACTACCAGGGCGGGGCATAGGGAAGGATGGGCATTTTCCTTTATCGATACTTTTTGCAAATTTTACGGTGATAGACCTACCTTCAATCGATGTACTGAATTCCAGGTCATAATCGTTGTCAAACCTATTGGTTGTATAGGCTTGAAATCTTAGTCTTCGTCCCAGGTCGCCAAAAACCTCATGATCCCAGTAGAGAGACAGTCCTTCGATTTTTGGAACAGATATATCGTCGTCCTTTTTACACGCCCAAGCCGTGACTAGTAGTAAGGCGGATAGAAGTATTGTAGTTTTCATATAGATCTGTTAACATACCTTACTTCTAGGATACAATTTGGTCAAAATAGGTTGGATATAACAGGAATGCGGCGGGGTTTATAAATCGAAAAAGATTTTCTACTACAAATATTGCTCTCGTTTCATACTGAGGTAATATTGAGAGGCGTAATTGCCGCTGAATGAATATTACACAGTGATTTTTATTCAATTTCAAAAAACAGCAGGTAAAAAAAAGCCTTTATCGACTTCGATTATTTCATGGGTTATTTAACGTATTCTGTAATGAGAGTTTTATATCTTTTGTTAATTCCTGTTTTCCTGTACGGAAGTGCCTATTCTCAAAATCAGGTCAAAGGCTATATTTATCAAGATGAGAACGGCAACGGTATCCGCGACAAGCGGGAGCGGGGTCTGCCGGGAGTAGCCGTCTCAAACGGGGTTGATGTGGCGCTTACCGATGCCGGCGGACAGTATGTGCTGCCGGTAGGAGACGACAATATTATTTTCGTCATTAAGCCGTCAGGCTACCAGGTCAGGATCAGCGAAGACAACCAGCCTCAGTATTACTATATACACAAGCCGAAGGGATCGCCCGAAGGAAAGTATAAAGGAACGTCTCCTACCGGACCACTGCCGGCATCGGTCGATTTCCCGCTGACTTCACGGGCAGAAAAAGACGACTTTACAGCGCTGGTTTTCGGAGATCCGCAGCCCTATACCATGGAAGATCTGGACTATTTTGCCAGGGGTATCGTAAGGGAAGTCGAAGGGGTTGAGAATGTACAGTTCGGTATTAGCCTCGGAGATATCGTAGGAGATGACCTTAGCCTGCACAAACCCTATATCCAGGTGATGAGAAAAGTGGGGATCCCCTGGTACAACCTGATGGGCAACCATGACATGAACTACGATGCGAAGACCGACTCGCAGGCCGATGAAACGTTTGAAAGCAATTTCGGACCGGCCAACTATGCCTTTAACTATGGTAAGACACATTTCATCGTGCTAGACGATATTCTTTATCCTGACCCCCGCGACGGACAAGGGTATTGGGGAGGGTTCAGGCCGGACCAGCTCGCATTTATTGAGAACAATCTGAAGCACGTCGGTAAAGACAAGCTGATCGTGCTTGCATTTCACATACCGATCCTGAACGCAGGAGAGGGCTTCAGGGCAGAAGACAGGCAGAAACTGTTCGATTTGCTGAAAGATTATCCCAATGTGCTCGCCATGTCGGCGCATACCCACATACAGAGACAGAATTTTTATACGGAAAAGGATGGCTGGCATGGCACAAAACCTTTTCATGAGTACAACGCCGGTACGCCATCGGGCAACTGGTATTCGGGCGAGTTTACGAAAGCAGGAGTACCGGCCGGGACTATGGCCGACGGCACACCTCGCGGTTATGCTTTTCTTCGAATCAAAGGCAACCAATATGTTATTGACTACAAGGCTGCGGAAATGCCTGCCGGTCACCAGATCCGTATACATGCTCCGCGCGTGGTGCCCACTCCGGGAAGGGGAAGCTACACCGTGTATGCCAACTTCTATATGGGCCATGAAGGCAACGAGGTTGAGTACCGTATCGACAACGGAGAGTGGAAAAAAATGACCTATGCCCAGGAGGCGGATCCATATTACCTGGGCCTGCAGTTCAGGTGGGACCAGACCGAAAGCCTGTTTGCGGGAAGAAAGCCGGGAACAGCATCACAATCTACACATCTCTGGAAAGGGGGTATTCCTGTAAACCTTCCGGAAGGCCAGCATACGATAGAAGTAAGGGCGCGGGATATGTTCGGGCGTACTTTTACTGAGAAAAAGCACTTCTGGGCGCAGAAGAGGGATTAGAGAAACGGGGATTTATTTTATTCGACATGTCGCCGGCCCGGCGCTTCCCGATAGGTGTTCTCCTGTTGGTAGTTAAGTTATGTGATTTTTCCCTGGTAAAGAATTTTAGATAAGCAGGCACAAAGTTACCTTATTAGCTAACTTTGTGCAGAAGCAACGTACTATCGTTGTACTAATATTTCGATGAGCAAGATAGCAGAGAATAAAAAACTGACTCCTTTTACCGAACACCTTGATGAACAATACGGTAAAAAAGGAACTGAACGGAGGGAGCAGTATGAAGAAGAGTTTGAAGCTTTCAAGCTAGGCGTCATGATCCAGGAACTTAGAAAAGAGCAAGGGTTGACCCAGGAGCAGCTTGCCGAAAAATGTGGAACAACCAAAACCTATATTTCCAGGATTGAAAATAATGCGAGTGATATCCGGCTCTCGACTTTGATGAGAATTGTCCGGTTGGGGCTTGGCGGAAATCTGAAACTGAGGGTAACACATTGATATATTAAAACTCCCACTTCCCACCGGTCATCAACTTCTCTGTCCATTCGTGTGTTTTTCAGCGGCCAGCGGTGGGGAAATGAGCCGATTCTCGCCAAAAATCGTTATATTTGAAACTTAGCCATGGATTTTTGCTGTGGTAATTTATGTTTTTTGCTCACTATAAAGTTTGAAAAATGACGGTTGTCAGGAAAGGATCAGTTATCAGGAAAGTTAAGAATATCGGTATAAACGGCGCTCTGCTGGTAGCGCTTGCCGGGTCGGGCTGGATGATCCAGGGCTGCAGTACAGGGGGTAGCGAGGAAGAATATAGCTATGAAGAAGTTACTTATTCCAAAGGCGTGATTTCCCGTATCAAAGAAGTAAAGCCCGGAGAATTTGAGATCACGGATGAGGAGAGCGTACCCATGTCGGAAGCTAAGGCGATCGTAACCTACCTCGACGGGCACACCGATACATTGTCGGTTGAGACTTCAAGGGCCCTGATAGACAAAGAAATTCACAATAGTGCGGAGTACGGTCACCATAGCGCTCTTTCAAGCATGCTTTTGTATGGCGGTATGGGCTACATGCTGGGAAGGATGATGGGGAACGGCCATATCAACCAGCGTCGTCAGGCGGCAGGGAATACAAGCGGGGTATATGGCTCCCAGGCAGCTTATAACAAGTCGCAGACAGTTCAGCGGGATGTTGCCAATTCCCGGATGGCGCGCACGGTTAAGTCAAGGCCGGCCAACAGCAGGAGTGGGTTTATGGGAGCGAAAGGAGGACGGTCCGTCGGAGGATGATCGTCAGGCAGGTATGATACAATTACATTCGCTTTCCCAGGATCCCGACCGGATCTTGCGTAGCCTCGGGTGGGACTGGATGCTCGGGACCGATACGCTGCCGTATGTAACGGGAGATGTCGTAAAAATAGACCAGGAAACGGCAGAGCGTTATTACGAAGGTGGAGAGCAGCTTTATGAGATGTTCCGCGAGGCTGGCCGGTATGTCATCGATAACCACCTTTTCCGTGAGATGGGAATCCCGGACAACCTGGTTGAAATGATCCGTTATACCTGGGCAGATGAGCGCCATGTGCATCTTTACAGCAGGTTTGACCTGGCTTACGACGAGCAGGAGGGTCACGTGAAGCTGATCGAATGCAACGCCGATACTGCCACCTGTCTCCCAGAGACGGCGGTTGTGCAATGGGCTCAGCTGAAATCGAACGGGTTGGATGAAGACAGCCAGTTCAATACTTTGCACGAGGAGCTAGTCGGGCGTTTCGCCCATATTAAATCGCTCAACGATGACCTGACCCCTTCCATTCTTTTTTCGACGCTGCGGGATTACCCCGAAGACGATACGAATGTCAGCATCCTGATGGAAGCTGCGAGGGAGGCCGGATTTGACGTGGCATTTGCCTATATCGACGAGGTCGATTTCTCTGAAACGGAGGGTATGTTCATGCACGACCCGCATAATGCCGCTTTTATCAGGTTCGATTTCTGGTTTAAGCTCATTCCCTGGGAGTTTATCGGGAACGAGGAAAAAGAGCTGGCTTCCATACTGACCAGCCTTGTGAAAAGCCGTAAGCTGGTTGTCCTCAATCCCGCTCACGCTCTGCTTTACCAATCCAAGTATATTCTGAAGGTATTGTGGGACCTTTACCCGTATCACCCCTTGTTGCTGCAGACAGAGCGGCACGCGATGCCTCATAAAAAGAGCGTAGCGAAGGTACTTTTCGGACGGGAGGGCGCCAATGTAAGCATTATCGAAAAAGGCGGGGATATCTCGGAGTCGGTTTCAGGCGAGTACGGAAATCAGCCCCGGATCTACCAGGAATATTTCCCGCTCCAGACTGACGAGTCAGGGTATACGTACCAGGCGGGGTTATTCTACGTGAATGAAGCTTGCGCTTTGGGATTCAGAAGGGGAGGGAAGATCCTGGACAATACCGCGCAGTTTGTAGGGCATCTGATAGAATAGGAGGATTTAAGTCAGGATATTTCCGGACCGACGTGTACAGGTAGTATTTCTGCGGGTCGTTTGGTATATATTATATTGGTAACCTCTCAGAACCAATAATATAGCCTTTAGCCCGACTATGAAAAAAAGATTATTGGAAGTAGCGGGCCCGATCAGTCGAAGGGGATTTCTGGAGATAGCTTCGGCCTCCGCCATGGTGTTCGGGTCTTTAGATAGCCTGCAGGGTAGCAGTGCAAAGCATGCCGGAGAGCCTCTGCTAGACTGGAAGCTTTGGGAAAAATACAGGAACCAGGTTGTCCATCCGACTCTTACGATCAGGAAGGAAAATATAGAAAATGCCGGGAAAAATACCGGGAAATTCGAGTGGGCAGCCAACTACGCCAGGAATATCGAACGACTTGCCGACCGGTACCTCCGGCATATAAGTCCTGACAACCTGCCGAAGCTCATTGAAGAAACAACACCCGGAGATCCCTTGTGGACACCATGCCCTTCATGCCGGGCAAAAGGGAAACCGGTTTACCCGCATGGTTTGTGGGATTGGAGCATAGAAACCCCCGACCAGATCACCTGCACGATCTGCGGTGTTGTTTTTCCCAACGCCGATTTCCCCGAAGACATCGTCATTAATACCAAGTGGGGCAAGCCTCAGCAGCTGTCTTTTTATGGCGGCGAGCCTTTTGTGGTTTTTGGGTTCACGGAAGGGAGGCCGAGTTTTACAGCCAATATACGGTCGCGCAAGGTACAGTGGGCCGCAAATTATGCCCGGGTGCTGGCCGAGGCGTTTATACTGACTGACAGGCCGGAGTTTGCCTCCGGCGTCAGGAGTATATTGCTGAGGCTTGCCGGGTGCTATCCGAACTGGCTTGTGCATGTCGGGTACGGGGAATATGCCGATATGGATCCGCGGATAGCAGCGCAAAATATCAAAAATCTGCCCGAACCTGAACTTACACCCCCTCCCAATCAGCCTGACAGGCAGCTATGGACCGGTTTCTGGAGTGCAGGCCGGGCCAGTGGCGTGGGGTTGGAGTCTGATTTTATCCGCAAGGTGGTGGAAGCGTACGACCTCACATGTACTGCTACCGACAGGGCGGGGAAGCAGCTGTTCTCCGAATCGGACCGGGTTGTAATAGAGAAGGACCTGCTGCTTGAAAGCACCATTCTGCTGGTCTGCGATAAGCAGATCAATAATAAGTCGGTCAGCAACAGAACAGCTGCCGGCCTGGTAGGCCTTTGCACCGGGCACCCCGGATTGGTAAGGTTCGGCCTTGAAGGATTCCGGAAAGCAACGGAAGAATGGTTCCTGCCCGATGGTACAACAAGTGAATCTTTTTTTTATGGACTGATGACCCTGGGTGGAATATGGGATTTTGCCCAGGCCTCAAAAGGCTACAGCGACCCACAGGGTTACCGGGATGTCGACCGGAGCCGGATCGACAAATTAAACCTCTACCGTAGCGATGCTTATACCAGGGTATGGGAAGGGTTTTTTAACGGCCTGCAGGGTGATCTGATTTATCCGCCCAATGCCGATCATTTCCTCGATATGGGGTTGGATGCCTCTTACGTAGAGCTGATGGTCGCAAATTACCCGGATCATCCGCAATACCTTGATTTGCTGAAGGAATTGTGCGGCCCGAATCTCGAAAGGCCTTCGGGCCCGGCGCCTGACCGTTATTTTGAGAAGGAAAACACCGACGTGACGTTTGTAGGGCAAACCCTACCCCTGGATCTGGCAAGGCCTGCCAGCACTTCCAGCTTTTCATTGTTTTATCGTAAGCCCGGTACTGAGAAAGCAGCCAACAAATCGCTTGTGTTAAGAGACTGGAACCCTCCGAGCCTCAGGATCGGCTATATGCGTACCGGGGAAGACGGCCGCGAGAGCCTGCTGACTCTGAACGCCAGCCACTGGGGAGGGCATCATGAGAGCGACAGCCTGAATCTGTATTATTGGAAGAAAGGAGCCGAAATTTTGTCAGACCTTGGCTATCTGTGGGATCACCCCCAAAAATGGGAAACGGTGATGCAGACATTTGCGCATAACACCGTGCTGATCAATGGCAGGGAACAACGGAAAAGAGAACGGGACGGTAGTATGCACTATTTCCACTCCGATCGGCACGTTAAGTTTATGGAGGGATCTTCGCAGGCTTACGAAGAAACGAAAAGCTACCGCCGTAGTTCAGCCATTATAGATCATGGAAATGGCCGGAATTATGTCGTTGATTTTTTCCTGGTCGAAGGAGGGGAATACCAGGATTATGTTTTTCATACCAATATCTCACCGCTGAAAATGGCTAACCTCAGGGTCGATCCGTTTTCCGGGCCACAATTTTACAGGATGGTAAATATCAGGAAGAGCGTCGGCCTTCAGACTGAACCCTGGTCTGTTTCATGGGAGGCTTCCGGGCAGATCGATGCCACGGCCTGGTTGATCCCTACAGCTGCGGAGGAGGTGTTTATCGGGGATGGCTGGGGGCAGCGCGACTGGAAAAATTCGGATATCGGAACTACTATCCCTTATATAGTACGCCGGCATGCCGGATCCGGGCCCTACCGGTTTGTAGCTGTTTACGAAGGGCATGAAAAAGGGAAGCCGTTTATCCGAAATATTGCTTACGAAAATGGTGTGCTCGTGGTAGAAACACTTCTTGGGCGCGACTATATTATGAGTGCGGTAGGGACGGAGCGAAAGGAGGTTTCAAAAGGGCATATTCTTTCGGGGCATTTTGCCTGTATTTCACTGAAAAATGATGAGATCAGCTGGCAATTTTCATTGCCGGAATAAGGAGTAACGGCAGACCGGCAACGTTGCCGCGAAAAATAATCAGCCAGGCGGAGCGGTATTTAGCTTCTTTGTCTAAATTGAACTTTTGCTTCCTGCCACTAAACCCTGAAGTATTATGTCCCGGCTGTATCGTCATTCTCTTCGTAAAGAGGTTATTAAACTGACCTTATTCCTGGTTTTCCCCTTGTTCGGCAGTGCGGAAACCGGGCAGAAGATAATACCGCGTACAGACTCCCTGCCTGCCGTATTCAACGACGCGACCGACGTGCTTCATGCTTTGTACCGCCACCGCGCCCTGAACCAGAGCCGGAAGTACCAGGTTCCGGCCGATGTCAAAGAGTGGAACGGGCGTCGTGCTGAGCTCAGGGAACAGGTTATCAGGCATACAGGGGCCAAAACATTTAAGGATCTTCCGCTTGATCTCCGCGAAACCACCAGCTACCGGGGAGATGGTTTTACGGTTCGCAATATCTACTTCCAGACAAGGCCGAAAGTATATGCGACGGCCAACCTGTATGTGCCTGAAGGAGAAGGGAAATTCCCGGCAGTGGTCGTAATGATGGGGCATTCGAGCAACGGCAAACTCTATGAGAATTACCAGTCGGTTGGGCAATCCCTGGCCCGTGAAGGCTATGTAGCCTTGTGTATCGATCCCTGGGGGGCCGGTGAACGTTCGACGGTCCACGGAACCTTCGAATATCACGGCTCGGCGCTGGGTGCATCTCTTCTTAATATAGGCGAAACCCTCATGGGAATGCAGCTTACCGATAATATGCGGGCGATAGACCTTCTCAGCTCTCTCGCTTACGTAGATAAGACTAAAATAGGCGCTACCGGCGCCAGCGGGGGTGGAAACCAGACCATGTGGCTGGCGGCGATAGACGAAAGGGTGAAAGCGGCTATGCCGGTAGTCAGCGTAGGTACCTTCGATTCTTACGTCATGGGGCACAATTGTGTATGCGAAGTGCTGCCTGTCGGACTGAGCTTTACCGAAGAATGGGGCGTGCTGGGCCTGGTAGCCCCGCGGGCCATTAAGATGTGCAATCATAACAAGGAATCAAATCCTACGTTTTTCCCATCCGAAATGCTGAAAAGCTTTGCCAAGGCGAAGCCCGTATTTGATCTGAACGGGGTAGGAGATAACATCGGCTATGAATTTTTTGAGCAGCCCCACGGGTATTATCCCGAAGACCGCCGCGCTCTTCTGGGGTGGATGGATCTGCACCTGAAAGGAACCGGCGACGGGAAGGCGAGAGACGAGAAACCGGTAACCCTTATCCCCGTGGAAAAACTGATGGTTTTCCGGGAAGGACAGCGCGATGCCCTGGTGCAGAGTACCGAATCCTTTTGCCGGACGGAAGGAGTAGCGCTGAAGAAGAAACATGCCCAGGGCTCACCGGATGTTTCCCGGAAGCGTTCCGAACTCGGGACAATCCTGAGGCTGGGGGCTTTTGAAGGCCCTTCAGCAGTTTATCAGTTGGGAAGTCAGACGGGGTGGAAGCGCGTTATTCTTGAAACCGCCGACGGCAGGTTGCTGCCGGTGTTATACAGGGGAGGTACGGGAAGCGAGTATGTGGTTGTGACGCATTCTGACGGGAAGCAGGCAATTCCTCTGGAAACGTTACAGCAGTTGGGAGGGAATCGCAATATAGTGATTGTGGATTTTTCAGGAACAGGAGAAGCCGCTTCCGGGAATTCAAAAAGTTATGACAAGCTGGCGCGGCTTCATACCTACGGAAGGGCTTCCCTATGGCTCGGAGAGACTGTTATAGGAAACTGGGTGGGAGAGCTGGCAGTGGTTGCCAACTGGATCCGCGACCAGGACCGGAATGCAAAAGTGTCTTTTCACGGGTTTAAGGAGGCAGGTCTCGCCGGCGTTTTTTACGCGGCTGTGAATGGTAAATTGAACCAGGTCCATACCTATAATACCCCTGCAAGCTATGTTTTTGATACACGTCAGCAGGTTGAATACTTCGGGATAGGCATTCATATTCCCGGGATACTGACCTGGGGGGATCTGTCGCTGGCAGCGGGACTATCGGATACAGAGCTGTTTTTTCACGAGCCCGTTACGATGTCAGGCAGGCCGCTGGAAAGCGGTGAGAAAGCGGAACTTCAGAAAGAATATGATGCGATGAGCGTAAAAACCAAAACAAAAGGCAGGAGCAGGCTGCTTTGATCGTAAAAAGTATCAGCGGGCAGCGAGAGTAGAACGTATCTTCTGTACAAATTCAACAGATACTTCCGCCACATCGGCGATCTGTTGGTCGGAGAGACCAAGCTTGTTAATCAGGTTTCGTACCAATAGTTCTTTTTCTTCCAATTTCCCCTCTTCTCTTTCGTGCCGTTTTACAATGTCTATGACGCTCATGTCAATTGTATTTTCAGTGATTGTATGAATAATATTATCAAAGTTACGGTTTATTTTGTGGTCGGCAACGAAAAGGTAGTTTTTCAGAAAGACTAAAAAGCTGATAATTCGATCGTTGTCATAGCCACCGTGCGACAATAGCGCTCTGGCGATAGTGAGCCTGCTTTCACCAAGTTCTTCTTCCGGTATTTTCCCTTCCAGCAATGATTTCTGGCAGGCTGCTACTACCAGTGCGAACAGGTTGTTCATCTTCAACAATTCCCGGGAGGTATGATCGAAGATATGATATGTCCTGTAACGAAAGTGTACACTTGTATCGAGTACATTTTCCCGATATTCCGCGGGACGGCGCTGAGTATTGTTCCCTGTATAGATTACAATAGTTGCTACAGGAAGTCCGAACCGATCCCGAATACGATAATTATATTCATATACCCTTTGCTGGAAGAAAGGATCGTTGCCTCCTTCTATCTCAAGGTTTAAAAGAATTAGTTGCTCCAATCCGTTGCGTAGCCATATTTTGAAGAGCAGATCAGCTTCCCTGGCACCATTTTTTCGTTCTCTGTCGGGAATGATAGCATGCAGTTCTTTATCCAGAGCCGTTATTCCTTTGTCAAAATTGAAAATATCCATACTTTCCGGATAAAGAAAGGTCAGCAGGTCGGGAAGGTTTTCTTCTGTGATTCCCTTTAGCAATTCATCGGATTTGCGTCTTGGAGTAAGCATGTTAGTATGTACGGTTGATAGTTTTCAAAAATAGAGAAATTATTTCTCTTCCCCTTGCTTATTCCAATCCACCTTTGCTAACTTTGCTCCCGACTCAAAGGGGTGCCCAACCAAACGGGCTGAGATCATACCCATACAACCTGATCCGGGTAATGCCGGCGTAGGGAAAGAGATCAATTGAAACAAAATTCAATTTCTCAAAGCAAATTTATTTTTAACCAAAGGATAGGTCTGGCCCCTTGCCTGTTCGTTAACTTAACTCATTTTTATGCGTAAAGTTGCGGCCTGTCTGATTTTCGCTTGCCTTCTTTTCGGAGGACAACTATCGGCCCAAAAAACAGTATCCGGCAAAGTATCTGATGCAGATACCAAACAGCCTCTCCCCGGGGCAACAGTCAGAGCCGGCCAGAGCCGGGGAACCACCACAGACGAAGCGGGAAGGTTTTATTTTAACAATCTCCTGCCCGATGTCGGAACAATAGAGATCTCCTATGTCGGTTTCCAAACGGTCAGGGTTTCTGTCGCAGACCTGGAATCACGGCCCGAAATCCTGCTGGAAAGGACTACATTCACGGCAGATGAAGTAATTGTCAGCGCAACCCGGGTCACCGACCGGACGGGGATGGCCTATTCCAACATTACTGCCGAGGCCTTGAAAAAGCAAAACCTGGGACAGGATCTTCCCGTCCTGCTCAACTTTACCCCTTCTATGGTCACCACTTCAGATGCCGGGGCAGGGGTAGGCTATACAGGTATGAGGATCAGGGGGTCTGATGCGACCCGGATCAACATGACCATCAACGGCATTCCGTACAACGACCCGGAGAGCCAGGGTGCTTTTTTTGTGAACATGCCCGACTTTGCATCGTCGGTGAGCAGCATCCAGGTTCAGCGCGGTGTAGGGAGCTCTACAAACGGTGCGGGCGCTTTCGGCGCTACGGTAAACATCAATACCAACGAGTTCCGTCGCGAAGCCTATGCCGAGCTGAACAATTCTTTCGGATCGTTTAATACCTGGAAAAATACGGTAAAAGTAGGAAGCGGATTGCTGAATGATAAATTTACGTTTGACGCCCGCCTTTCGCGTATAAAATCAGACGGGTTTGTCGACCGTGCCAGCTCAGATCTGAAATCCTTTTACCTGTCGGGCGCTTACTACGGGAAACGCAGCTACATCAGGGCGAACGTGTTTTCGGGGAAAGAACATACCTACCAGGCCTGGAATGGCGTACCGGAGGCTAAACTCCGGAACGACCGCGAGGGTATTCTGGCCTATATCGGCAGAAACGGGTTGAATGAGCGTGACGCAAACAACCTGCTGAATGCAGATGCGCGCAAGTATAACGCCTACTGGTATGAAAACGAGACCGACAACTACCAGCAGGACCAGTACCAGTTGCTTACCTCTCACACCCTGAGCAGCCAGTGGACGCTTAACCTCAATGCGTTTTATGTCAGGGGAGCCGGCTACTACGAGCAGTACAAGGAAAACGGCAGGCTAAGCAGCTATCTTTTACCGCCTGTAATTGTAGGTTCCGATACAATAACCAGGTCGGATCTTATCCGTCAGCGGTGGCTGGACAATCACTACTACGGAACTACCTTCTCGCTGGATTACAACAGCTTTAAAAAGCTGAACGTCAGCTTTGGTGGCGGCTGGAACCAGTTCGACAATGACCACTACGGCAAGGTGATCTGGGCAAGATTTGCCAGCACAGGCGAATCAGGGCATCGTTATTATGCCGGGAATGGGTTGAAAACTGATTTTAATCTTTATGCGAAGGCCTACTATCAGCTCACACCGGCATTTAACATATACGGGGATCTCCAGTACCGCAGTGTGGATTACAGAGTAGACGGTACAGACAATGATCTTGTAGAGCTGAAAGTAGATACCCGGTTGAATTTCTGGAACCCTAAGGTTGGGATCAACTATGATATTGAGGATAATGGGTCTGTGTATGCCTCTTTCAGCGTAGCGAACAGGGAGCCTAACCGCAACGATTTTATAGACGCTCAGGCAGGGCACGTACCTACCCATGAAACCCTCTACGACTGGGAAGCAGGCTACCGGCTGAGGCTCAATAAGGTTGTTTTCAATGCCAATCTGTATTTTATGGATTACCGGAACCAGCTCGTGCTGACCGGGCAGCTCAACGACGTAGGAAGCGCTGTCCGTGTCAATGTCCCGAAAAGCTACAGGGCCGGGATAGAGCTGGAAGCGGCCTGGGCGATTACAAAGCAGCTCAGGTGGAATGCCAATATCGCGTTCAGCAGGAATAAGATCAGCCGGTTTACCGAATATGTGTTCAATTATGATACCTACGACCACGATGTGATCGATCACGGGCAGACCGATATTTCTTTTTCTCCCAATACCGTGGCCGGCAGTCAGCTCAGCTACAGCTTTGGCGGAGGTTTTGAACTATCATTACTCTCAAAGCTGGTAGGGAAGCAATACCTCGACAATACCTCGGATGATACCCGCAGGCTCGATTCCTATTTTGTAAACGACCTGAGGATCTCCCGTACATTTTCCCCGAAATGGGCAAAGTCGGTACAGCTGATAGCCCTGGTAAACAACCTGTTTGATCACCGGTACGCCTCAAACGGTTATACCTACGGTTTCAGGTCAGACGGAGCTCATATCCAGGAGAATTTCTATTTCCCGCAGGCAGGGACTAATTTCTTGATTGGATTGAGTATAGGATTTTAGGGGAGACAGGGGCGGCTGACAGCTGATTTCTGAAAGCTGACAGCTGATATAACTTTCTCGCTTTTTTTTATTATAATTACTATTTCATTATGGTTGGTTTTGATGCGTTCGAGTAATGAAATGGTCATTTGTAATTCAACAGAAGCTGAAAGCTGCTCTTTTGCTTGGGGGAGTCATGCTGATGATTGTTGTGGTCAGCTACCTTTCAAGTAATAATATTAACGGGATAGCCCGCTCGTTTACTTCTATTTATCAAGACAGGCTGATGCCGGCAATCGACATCATTCACCTGACCGAGGGGTTGTACAGCAAACGACTGCTGCTGGAAAAGCATTTGCTTACCAATGGTGAGCAGGATGCGGAAGAGCTCCGGGAGAAGCTTTCCCGGCACGATGATAAAATCGACTCCCTGTTGCAGGCCTATGAAAAGACTTATCTGGTAGAGCAGGAGTCAAAGAGTTTCCTGGCTTTTAAAAACAGGGTGAAAGAATACGCTTTGCTGGAGAAGACGATCGTCAACTTCAGCAAAGCGGGCTTTACCGAAGAAGGGATAGACCTGTTTGAAGGAAAGGGCGGGGAAGTATTTCAGCAAACTATTTTCAGGCTGAACGAGCTGACTGCCATACAGTCGCTGGTCGGAGAGGAGCTCCAGGAAGCTTCCAATTCGGAAGTATCGCTTTTCAAGCTATATGCAACGCTTCTTATTCTAGCAGCCCTGATCATCGGCGGGCTGATCCTGCATCTTATTTACAGCTCCAGGATCGTCAATACGGAGCGTAAGGAGTTTCATCT
This sequence comes from uncultured Cytophagales bacterium, assembly GCA_964559125.1. GTDB lineage: Bacteria > Bacteroidota > Bacteroidia > Cytophagales > Spirosomataceae > Ravibacter. The sequence continues at coordinate 31,742 of CAZLGW010000004.1, read as the reverse complement.
TAATTGAACAGGAGGGCAACCACAGAGTTTAAGCTCTCCCTCGTCTCAGACGACGGGAGGGCGATATCAGGTCTCCGACCTGAGTAGAAGCTGATTTTTTGCCGGTCTGAGACCGGCTTTCGCTCTTTCACCGTCGGGAGACGGGAAAGAGCTCTCTGTGGTTAATATTTCTTATTTAGTGGATTTGAAGACAAGCTTCGGAAACGAGAACGCACGTTTTAAAACCTGGATTTCTATATCAAGTATCCCGGCTTCGGCTTCATAGTCTATTTTTTCCATATCGTCGGTAGGACGGTGATAGTCGTCATGTCCGCCGGTATGGAAAAAGAGGACCGGGATATTTTTGGAATAAAACGAGGCGTTGTCAGACCCGCCGCTACCGTCGTCCCCGGTATAATATTTAACTTTTCCGTGTTTAACACCCGTGAATATTTCCGGCCATGACGGGCTGGTTCCGTACCCTATCACGGCTACACCCCTTTCCGGATGATACCGTCCGATCATATCCATATTGAGCATGAAGTTGATTTTTTCCAGGGGAATGGTCGGATTTTCAACGAAATGCCTGGATCCGAGCAGGCCGAGCTCTTCTGCTCCGAAGGCTATGAAAAGGAGATTATAAGGCTCTTTTTCATCATTTTTGGTAAAGTAACGGGCAAGTTCCAGCAACCCTGCAGTTCCTGAGGCGTTGTCATCGGCGCCGTTGTGAATAAGCCCTTCCGAGCCCGGGGCAAGTGAGCTCCCCTGGCGGCCTTCCCCGAGATGGTCGTAATGCGCCCCGATAACGATGGTATATTCGGCGCCATTATCCAGGAACCCGATCACATTCCGGGCCGGGCGAAGGCTGTCGGGGACGACTACCCGGCGGACTTTTGCCGTAAAGGGCTGATAATATCCGTCGGTACCCAACGGTTTTAGCCGGTACTTTTTAAAATGTTTCTTTACGTAGGCAGCCGCCTTCCGGTTTGTTTTGCTGCCCGTCCCGCGCCCTTTCATTTTATCGGCAGACAGAAAGGCAACGTGTTTTTTCAGGATATCGGGACTTGGCTGCTGACCCAGGACCGGCTGGAATGAGAGAGCAATAAGTGCAATAAGAAAAATGGATAAAACAGGGCGCAGCTTATACATATTGGCAAGATATATAAGTGATATCCGGCAAATATGAGTAAAATCTTACTATATATCTGCGTTGAAACTAACCAAAGCAAGCAGGATTTATTTGAGAGTAAAGTCTGTCTTTACCTGGATAACCTGCGCAATTTTTACGAAAACGAGCTTTGGAACTTCAATTTGGTGATCAGCCAAAGCTACTTCAAAGTCTGAGATAATCCTGATCGCTCCGTCTTTGACGGTAAGCGTTCCGGTAAGTTCCCGGTCTTTGGCCACGCCATGGATAGTTAGTGCGCCTTTTGCCGACACATGATAGGTCCCGTCCTTTTGGTAGTCAGGATTGGTGCTGATCTTTCCGGTGAATGTAGCGGTGGGAAAGCGATCCGATTCCATGTAATTTTCGTTGAAGTGCTCCTGCATCAGTTTGTTTTGGAATACAAAATCGCGGATAGGGATGCGTACAGCGATATCGCCATTAGATGCGTTAAGAATTACCTGTGATTTCCCGTTATCTGCATTGATGTTCTCAACCGGGGTTTCCGAAAAAAAGCTGGTTAACCCAGTTGTAGTAAGGTGCCGGGTTTTCTGGGATAGCGCCGGCGAGCCTAGTCTCAGGAGTATGAACAGCAGGATCAGGTGATTTTTCATAGCTGAAGGGGAGCTCTTTTAGCGGAGATCTGGCCGGGTTGTTCTTGAATTTTTGTCAAAGCTGAATGTCCTGGAAATGTTGAAACCGTAGTGAATATCTCCTTTTCCCCAGGAACCGGAAGTTTCAGCAATGAATTGTCGTTCGATCATCCCCAGCGAATTGGTAAAATGAAGCTGAAAAACGTGTCCTCCTGTTTCAATGTCTACCCCAAACGACATCGAGTCGTAATAGGTATCAGGTAAGGAGCTTTTATAGGGGGCTTTCCAGAAATACTCACCGTTAAGAGAGATTCTTTTGGAGAGTTTGAACCTGCCGCCTATGCCGGCTGCGGGAACAGCTTTTTCCTCTCCCGGAAATACCTGGTTACGGTGAATCCAGGTTGGGGAAACCTGGAGGGATAAGCGTTCGCCGAATTTACGCGCAACCAGGATTTGAACGGCATAGGAAAGCTTGTCTTCAAACGTGGCTTCCCGGTCTACAGTAGCCATTGCAGCGCTTCCCAATACGGTGAGCGAAACCGGCATCGCTCCCTGCCCGAAACTTTGCCGCAAAAGCTTGTACTTGCCAAATACATCGTAGACTTTTTCGGAAGTGCTGCGTCCCAACCCAACCATGAAACGGTCAGTAATTCCATATTCGAACCCCATCCGCATGGTTGCCTGATCCAGACCGAAAAGCTGATAAGCGCCCGTATTCAGCCTTCCGAAGCGATGGGATATCCGGAAATCGAGATGCTTTCCGCGCATGGTTTCTATCGAATGCCCGTTCACAATCCTGGTAGATTTAAAGGTAGCCTGTACGGGGATTCTCCGGGCGGAGTCCAGCGACTCGAGTTCATCCAGCAGATTATCCTGCGCATTTGCGAAAACAGGTAGTAGTATTAAGGCAAGAAAGCGTGCACAGTACATACGAGTAGCAGGAATTAAGTGGTGATTGTAAGGGTCTTGCCATCGGACGACAGCGAAACCTTATAAACCTTCAGCGCCGGAATATTTTCGCCGCTATCCGGACGCTTCTGCACGGTGCCGGTTATTGTAAATTCCGATCCGTGGTTGGAGCAGAAAATATCATTGGTAGAGTCGCGGTAACGGAGCGTAAAGCCTTCATGCGTGCACGCTTTGGATAGTGCGACATAGGTGCTGTTGGTAGTGAAAGCTACCAATACATCGCCGATAACCCTGTAAGCTCCCACTGTATTCAGGGGTGAGTAAGTACCATGTGTAAGGTCTATGGTGAAGTTGATCGCGTTGCCGGTAGTGGTGCCGGTGATCCCGTTGCCGTTACCATTGCCGCCGCCGCCGGGCGACGGATCGTCGCTCTTACTACCGCAAGAGCTCATCGTAGTACCCAGGCAATAGTAAGCCATGAGCGCGGAAGTGCTGAGTCCGAGGCTTTTCAGAAATGTGCCCCTGTTTAGCGTCTGGTTTTTGTCTGGTTTCATCCGAATCATATTTTCTGGTCTGCTAAGTAGTACGCAGGATAAAAGTCAGGGGTTGCGGAGCCACATTTCTCAATCAAAAAGAAATAAAAAAGAATTTAATGTTTTACATTAAATAATTATCATATTTGTATAAATAATAAATGCAAAACAGATATTGTTTTTATGAAGACGCTAAATGTTATTCTCTGGGTAATTGTATTGATTGTCGGGGCTCAATCACTGCTTTTTTTCTGGAGAGGAGGTAGTACAGTTCTGAATTATGACGGTCTGCTGCGGTGGCTATGGATATTTAAGATGATGACCTATACCGGGATTATCCTGCTGCTCTACCGTGTTTTTCGTGTCAGGCAGGCACTACTGTCCCAGGACGGGCTGGCGATGATCGGGCATATCCGGGTATTGTGCGGGATCGCCTTTGTGACTGCGTTTTTTAATTCACTGGCTAATGCCGGAATGGAAACGCAGAAAGAATTTGGAAAAGCCCTGGTAGGCTGGCCGGAGGCACAGGGACGCTTCTGGTTTCATGTGTTCGAGCAGGTTTTTGACGTAAGCCTGCTGATTTATATCCTGATCGTTTCCTTGTTCCTGTTGAGCGGTTTTGCAAGGATCGCCACTCAGCTCAAATCTGAAAACGAAAGCTTTATTTAAGATGCAGATCGTAGTTAACCTCGACGTCATGATGGCGCGCCGGAAGATGTCATTGAATGAGCTGTCGCGCAGGGTAGGGATCTCAAATGTGAATTTATCCGTGCTGAAAACCGGTAAGGCGAAAGGTGTGAGATTTGATACGCTGGCTGCTATTTGCAAGGCGCTGGATTGCCAGCCGGGCGATATCCTGGAGTATGCGGATACGGAAGTAGGCTGCGATCGGCTGATCGCGACCCGGCCGATTTCTGATTTCTGACGGCTGACAGCATTTTCATACCGATAAAAATATGTGGAAGAGCTATTTTAAAGCATTTCTCCGGACTATCGCCGCAAACAAGCTGATAACCGGGTTGTCTGTCGCGGGGTTTTCGGTCAGTATGGCGATCGGGATATCCCTGCTCTCCAATGTGAACAGCTATTTAAAGACCGATCATTTTCATCCTTTTATGGACCGGATCGGCCGGGTCGTTACAGAATCATCTGATGATGAAGGGAGAAAATACTGGGCTACATGTCCCGGGCAACTGAAAGACAGTCTCAGGCAGCTTAGCTTTGTAGAGCATTTGTCGGTCGTTACCCCGAACCGGCGGGACAAGGTGACAGGAGAAAACGGGGATATCGATTTGGATGTAGCATTTGGAGATGAGGAGTTTTTCAAAATCTTCGGGTTCGAAGTGCTTCCGAAGACCCCCTCGTTGCTGGCTGATCCTGCTCATGTAGTACTTACAGAAGATGCTGCCCGGAAGCTGTTCGGGCAAAGAAACCCGGTAGGGGAAACCCTCAACTTAAGGCATTCGGGGGCTTTTATCATAGCAGGTATAATCAGAAAACCTACGACCAGAACCCATCTTAAGTTTGAGGCGATACTGTCAGACAAGTCGGCCGCATTCACCAGGGACAAGCTTCGTGAAAGCGGGGATAGCCCGGATTTCAGGAGCTCATCGCTGTACGTATTGACGCGTTCTCCGGAGAACCTTGCTTCTCTGAACAATGTACTGGAAAAAATATCATTACAAACAGATAAGGAAGGGCGGGGTATGCTGAAGTTTTACGCCCAGAATATAGATGACATTTCGCCCTGGGATCCTAAAATAAGGAATGACATGAACGCCGGGTATAACCGGGGCGGACTCAGGAATCTCATTGTGCTTGCGGTTCTGTTCACCCTTCTTGCCGGTATGAATTACAGTGCCCTGAACGCATCAAAAGTGATCGGGCGAGCAAAGGAAATCGGGATAAGGAAAATCGCAGGGGCGTCGACCGGCGATATATTGCGGCAGGTTCTTTTCGAGTCCGTTCTGCTTTCCCTGATCACGCTTTGCCTGGTGTATCCCGTCATTTTAGTCTTAAACCGGTTCGAGGCGACATCGTTTTTAGAAATATCTCCTTCCGGGACCGACCTCGTATTCTTACTGGTGTCTGGAGGGTATGCGGTAGTTACAGGGCTGGTCGCCGGTCTGGTTCCTGCCGTGATGATAGCAAACCTGAAGCTTGTCAATGTGCTTAAGGATCTCAGGACCAGAAAAAAACGAAAAATACTGAGTGTGCAGGAAGGCCTGCTGGCTATCCAGTTTACGCTGGTCATCGTGAGTGTCATATTTGCGTTATCGATCAGGAGTTCTCAGGAGAGAAGAAGGGACGATTCGTTCACAAAACTTCCGCCGGACATATACATACTGGGTAATATACGGGATGCGGGTTTGCCGGTGGAAACGGTCGCTGCCGGTCTTTCCGGAGTGCTACGGGTAAGCCCGGCAGATTATTTGCCGGCGTATGTAGCTCCGCCCGGGACAATGGATGTTACGACCGGAGGAGGCGAAAAAATAACCCTCCCTTATACGAATATAGACGGGAATTTCCTGGATTTGTTCAGGCTGTCGCTGGTGGCCGGTACTAATCTTACAAAAGAAAATGGAGCATATGGGGTGCTCCTGAATGAAGCCGCATCAAAAAGGCTTTTTCCAACCATATCGGCGGCAAGGGAAATTATAGGCGAGAGGTTTTCGAATGATACAGCCAGTTTCCAGGTAGCAGGCATTATTTCCGATGTCTCGTTTCATGTGCACAGCGTTTCTCCCATTGTATTTCTCAATTCAGCAGCACCTGCCGGTTCCCTGGCGATACAGCTTCAACCGAGAGTAGATTCGGAACACATCGGGCAAATGATCCGGAAATCTTTTACCGGGTACGAACCGGAGCTCTACAACTACAAAGAGTGGGTGCTGGATAGCTTTGATGCCGGTATTTCGAAATTTAACCGTGCTTTGACCTTCCTGGTCACTGTTCTGATACTGATCGCCTGCATAGGGCTATTCGGTATTGCGGGCTTCCATTTTGAAAAAAATGTAAAGGCTTTGAGTGTAAGGAAGATAGTGGGGGCAAGCTATACCCGGCTCATTTACAGCGCCGCACGTCCTCTTATGAAAATACTCCTGATCTCTATTGTGTCGGGTGTGCCGCTTGCTGTACTGACAACGGTAACTATCGGGAAATCTATTGATAATGCGATCAGCGTCAATATGCTAAATATTCTTACAGGCGTGCTGGCAGTAGCTGTTATATCGGGCCTTGTCATAGTCAGTCAGACCTCGCGCGTGATCTATATCCGGCCGGCTGTTGTATTGAAGGAAGGCTGAGTTCGTATTTGTATCTCTCCCCTATTCACTTGTCATCATAATGTCCGTAAGCAGAAAGTACCAGTACAATAACTACTTCGTTTTGTATACGGTAAACCAAACGGTGTTCTCCCGAAATTCGGCGTGACCATGTGGGGACTTTGTAATGCTTCAATTGCTCAGGTTTGCCTGTTCCTATTTTAGGATGTTCTCTTAATTCGGCTAACAACGCATCAATTTTCTGCAATAGCTTTTTGTTTCCCGATTTTCTATGCCTTTCAAAATCTCTTTCAGCTTCGTCAGTATATTGAATCTCGTATCTCACAGCCCCAAAATCTCTTTTTGTTTCTCTTTTGTCAGAGTTTTTACTTTCCCCTCTTTTGCCTGTTGTATGGAGCGATCTATTTTAGCATAAAACTCTTTTTCAGTCATCAGAGTATCATCGGATTTCGCAATATCAAAACGAATTTTCATCTCTTCCAATAAAGATTTGAGCAGTGATTTTTGCTTTTCATTTTTCGGGTATATTGTTATGCTCTCCATCTTCTTATTTTGTTAAAAGCTATTGTAAAGGCACAAAATGGTTTGGATTTAGTTCCATAGCACCCGCATTCGGGCCTTTTACAAATTTAATCATTTTTGCATTATTTAAAATCCTGACCTTTCGCTCGTCTAGTCTATGCGGTAGATTGTCTTGCATTTCCGTCGCCTGAATAGTCTTTGCGCCAGTTTTCCCGGTATAAATCATATCACTTTTAAGAATGCTGATATGTCAGATATGCCGTCTGTAGCCCTGGCCCGACTTTTCAAAATATTCCAGTTCATACCGTTTTGTCCTTGCCGGTGTACAATTTTTCAGCGCGCATTGGCAGCGGCATTATTTGTATCTGCCGGAGCTTTTGCCCAAACCGGCAGTGTCAACGAACCGGTTCGCTATATCGGCGGAGTTTCTATTGACCCGCATGTACATGAGGGGCGGCTCAGGTATGCTATAGGGGTAGAAAACAGGCAGACTTTCAGGGTAAACCGTACGCATCCCGAATTGTCGGACGATCATGGCTGGACTTATAATCACGCGTCGAGCCTTACCTATTGGAATGGGAAATTCTACCAGCAATACCTGAGCAACCCGGTCGACGAACACGTTGCACCCGGTCAGACGCTGGTGGTAACTTCTCCCGACGGCAGAAACTGGTCGAAGCCGGAGGTTGTCTTTCCGCCCTATGTTGCGCCTGAAGGGGTGAAGGTCCCGGAGGGGTACAAAGGTTATATGATGCATCAACGTATGGGATTCTATGTGGCGCCTAACGGAAAATTGCTCACGGTCGCTTTTTATGGCCATTCAGAAGACCCGTTTGCCAAAGGAGGTATAGGTCGTGTGGTAAGAGAAATCAAAAAAGACGGTACGTACGGGCCGATCTATTTCATACGCTACAGTTCGCATACCAATTGGAACGAAACGAATACCAGCTACCCGCTTTACAAAAGTTCCGGGGATAAGGATTTCGTAGCAGCATGTGATTCGCTGTTGAACAATCCGCTGATGACGCTGCAATGGCGCGACGAGGATGAAGGTCTGGACGGGTTTTATTCAGGTCCCAGAGGAGGTTCGGCATTGTCGTACTATCGCCGGAAAGACGGGAAGTATGTTGGTTTATGGAAACGCTCGATGGCGGCCCTTTCGGATGACGGGAAGACATTTTCAAAATCGGTCAAGGCACCTACACTCGTAATGTCGGGAGGAAAGGTCTGGGGGCAGGCTACCAAAGACGGCCGCTATGCGCTGGTATACAACCCCATTGAATCCAGCCAATACCGTTATCCGCTTGCCATCGTTTCAGGCGATGACGGTATTCTTTTCGATAATCTTTTGCTGGTTCAGGGCGAGGTGCCCCCCAGGAGGTTTTACGGACGCTGGAAAGATTTCGGGCCGTGTTATGTCCGGGGAATAGAACCGGGAAACGGGGATTCTCCGGGAACTGATATGTGGCTCACCTATAGCATGAACAAGGAAGATATGTGGGTTGCCAGGGTGCCGGTTCCGGTGAGGTATGCTGTTAAAGGCTCGGTTTCCGATAATTTTGATAAGTTGCAGTTGTCTGGCGGTGTACCGGACTGGAATATTTATGCACCGAAGTGGGCGCCGGTAACGTTGGTAAAAATTCCTGGTAAAAACGGGGTTTCGCTGGAGCTGAGGGACGAAGATCCCTACGATTATGCCCGTGCGATCAGGGTGTTTGAAGAATCGGCCCGGGCAACTGTTGAACTGGATATAATGGCGGGAGAAGGAAATACGGGACTTTTGGAAATTGATGTGACTGACCAGTTCGGCAACCGGCCTGTGAGGCTTCGGTTTGCGGATAACGGGAAGCTGGCGGCAACAGACGGCGGGCAGGAGAAGGAATTGGCCGACTACGTACCGGGGAAATGGTATAACATCAGGTTTGTAGTAAATGCTCAGCCTTACGGTCACTATGATCTTTATGTAGACAATAAACCGCTGATCAGGAACGCGGGACTGGCGGAGGCGGTCAGCTCTGTAGAAAGGCTTTCGGTGCGCACCGGCGCATACCGTGATCTGCCCAATCGCTCTACTCCTAACGAAAAGCCCGTCCCGCCGCTTCCCGGTGCGGACGAGAAGGAAAAGCTTACTTTGTTTTATGTAGATAACGTGAAAATGAAATAGCTGATAGCTTTTTAAAACGCCAGCGTAAACGTACTTCCGGCATTCTCTTTGCTTTCGACCCGGATGTTCCCGCCATGCAGGAGCATGATTTTTTTCCCGAGCGTCAGGCCTACGCCGCTTCCCGTTTTGCGGGTCGTGAAAAACGGTATGAAGATGTTTTCCAGCAGATCGGCGGGTATCCCTTTGCCGTTGTCTGCTATTGTAATCTGCAGACGGTTGTCTGAAAGGAGGGCGGTCAGGCTTATATAGGGTGCGGGGCTGTCCCTGACAGCTTCAATGGCATTGAGGGTAAGGTTGATCAGGACCTGCTCAATGAGCCCGCCGTCGAGCTCGTACCGCAGGCCGGGATCTTTCATGATAATATCCATTTCTATGCCTTTCTGGATCAATGTAGGCTCGAACAACTGGTAAAGGTTTTCGAAAAGCCCGGAAATCCTGACTTCCCTGAGGTTGAGGCTGGTTACGTTGTTGAGCGAGCGGTAGGTTTGCGCGAATTTCAGAAGGCCGTCGCTTCTCCTTCGTATGGTATCGACGCCCAGGCGTATATCTTCCGTATCCGGACCGGCACCCATCTGCCGGAGGCGCTCCGCGAGCGTACCTGCCAGCGAGGATATGGGCGCGATAGAGTTCATGATCTCATGAGTAAGGACACTCAGCAGCTTTTGCCATGCCTGCGACTCGGTCTTATCGATGGCCTCGTTGACATTCTGATAGGAGATCATCCGGAAATGCCCTTCCGCAGTCCGGAAATCCCGTACATTTATAATCAGTTTAAGAGGACCTTTCGGCGACTGTACGGTGAGTAACGTAGCCGTACCGGGCTTTGTCTGAAGAGTTTTCGTATAGACATCCGGGTTCTTTTTTTTCAATGCTTCGAAATGATGCAGGTAAGGGATCCCGAAGAGTTTCCTGAACGACTCGTTCATCCAGATCACCTTGTTGGAGCTGGTGTCGTACGAAATAATTCCCGTATCGGTAATATCGAGCAGGCTTTGCAGGTATTGATGCTGGATTTCCTTTTCGCTGCTGATCTCCTTAAAAACGGAATTGATCCCGTTGAATGCGTTACGAAGGAACGCAGTTTCGGGGTTTGCAGTGCGAACAGGGTAGGAACGGGTAAAATCGTGGTATTTTACAGCTTCGCAGAAATCCTTCAGTTCGGTATAAATCTGTAAGCGAATGGTGCTTAACCGGAAGGCCAGGAACACCACTGCCGGTACGATTACGAGAAGGTAAACGTATTGTTTCAGAAAGAAAAAGTAACCTCCTGCGGCAGCCATGATCACCAGGAGCAGCAGCCATCCAAAGAAACCGTATCGGAGGCGTTTAAGGGGCATTATATATCGTATTTATTTAATCGCCTGTAGAGGGCGGTCCGGGTTATACCCAGCTCGCGGGCGGCTTTGCTGATATTGCCGTTGTGCTTGTCCACCACACTTTTAATGGTATTCCTTTCAAGATCTATCAGGTTATTGCCTGTAGCGGGCGAGGTGGCGGGCAGGGCTTCCGCACGTTCGATCGGGGAGAATACGATATCGGTATCCGTAACTACTTCTCCCTCCGCCATGATCACCGCTCTTTCGATACAGTACTGCAGCTCCCTGACATTACCCGGGTAGTGATAGGAACGCAGCTTCTGCAATGCCGGGCTGTCGAAAACTTCGAAATCCTTGTTGTATTTCCTGGAATATACCCCGAGAAAATGCTCTGCAAGAAGGATAATATCTTTTCCTCTTTCGCGGAGAGGAGGTACCTGGACTTCAACCGTATTAATACGGTAAATGAGATCTTTTCTGAAGCGCTGCTCGTCGGCAAGGATGGCCATAGGGACATTGGTAGCGCACAGCAAACGGATATCTACTGCAACGGGATGATTGCTCCCGAGCGGAACTACCTGCCGGTTCTGAAGGGCGCTCAGGAGCTTGGCCTGCTGCTGAAGGGTGATATTCCCGATTTCATCAAGGAACAATGTTCCGCCGTTCGCTACTTCAAACCTGCCGGGACGGTCTTCACGGGCGTCGGTAAAAGCGCCTTTCTTATGTCCGAACAACTCACTTTCGAATAAAGTGTCGGTGAGGGCTCCCACATCGACCTTGACAAATGGTTTCCGGCTTCTGAGCGACAGGTGATGAAGAGTGGAAGCGATAATATCCTTGCCGGTGCCGTTTTCCCCGAGAATGAGGATATTGGCATCGGTCGGTGCAATTTTATTGATCTTGACCAGCAAGGCCTTCATTACGTCCGATTCCCCGATCAGCTCGGGAACACCGGCGGCTACAGCATTGCCTGATTTCAGCTTCGGTTTTCTCTGGGCAAGGGCATCTTCCAGCGTAGCTTCCAGTTTGTCATTCTGCCAGGGCTTGACCATAAAATCGGTAGCTCCTCTTTTCAGTGCGTCTACAGCCAGATCTATGGCGCCGTAGGCAGTGATCATGACCACAGGCAGATCCGGCTTGAGCTGCTTTATCCTGCCAAGCCAGAACAGTCCCTCATTACCGGTGTTGACGGCGCTTTTAAAATTCATATCGAGCAACACCAGGTGGACCTCTTCCCGGTTCAGGATAGAAGGGATATGGTCGGGGTTGCGCTCCTTGATGACCCTGCTGACTTTGGGTTTCAGCAACAGGCTTACGGCCGTCAGCAGGTCGGGGTCGTCGTCAACCACTAATATTGTTGCATTGCGTAATTTCATGGTTTTATGATGGTCTTTCCTCAAATCTACATTTTAGCCGTCAGCTTTCAGCTATCAGCGGTCGGAAATCAGCCCTTTCGTATGAGAAAACGGGCTGACGGCCGATCGCTGACCGCCGATCGCCAATCATTGCAGGGTTAATTGTCCGTTGAAATAATCGGCCAGGTATTGCTGCAGTGTCCATTGATAGCGTCCGATGATCTTGTCTGCCATTGCCTGCTCCAGGTTGTTTTTAGCCGTGAGGAACAAAACCGAATTGATATCTCCCGCTTCGAACCTGGAGGTTGCGATCCGGAACGATTCCCGCAGATATTCTTCGCGTTCGGTAAGGTTATGGTAGTTTTCCCTGGCCAGCCTAAGGTTAAAGACCATTTGTGAAATGGTGCGCTGCCATTCCAGCGTTGTATTCCGCGCCCGGTATTCGGCATCCTCCAGGTTGATCCTGGCGCGGGCGACGTTGTTCCTGACCAGGATATGGTCTGTCAGCGGGATTGTGAGGCCAAATGAAAGGTAGCGGCCGAGGTTGTTCCTGGTTTGTTCAAAATATCCCTGCGGCGAGTTGCTGGAATAAGTACTCTGGAAACCGCCGCCGAGGGTCAGTCTTGGGGAGTGGCCTGCGCGCGCTACCCGGATACCGTCCTGTGCCTGGGCGATACGCCATTCGGCGGCTTTCAAAGAGGGTAGCCATAAAGCGGCATTTTCCTGGACTTCCGATGCAGCCAAAGCAGCAGAATGTTCCGGGTCATTTAAACCGATGGATGCAACAGGCGGCAACTGCTCATATGAGATGTTCATCAACCTGGCTAAATTAATCCGGGCTTCCATATGGGCTTTGCGGATTTCATTGAGCGCATTGAGATCGCCTGCGAGCTGCCCTTTCAGGTCAAAGAAATCGGAGGGCGGGATGACCCCGCTGTTATGCAGATCGGTGGTGCGCCTGACCTGCTGTTTTGTAAGTTCTATCCGTTTTTCGGTCTGGGCTGCCATGTCCCTTGCCGTCAGCACCTGTATATAGGCAAGGACGACATCTAACATCAGTCGATCTTTTGTCGCCTGCTCTTCAAAAGCCGCCGATTTGCCGGCCGCTGCCTGTTGTCTTATCCGGTTGAGGGCCTCGAACCCCCGGAAAAGCGTTACCGATCCGCTTACATATTGATTGCCGGAAGAGAAGTTCTGGTTAATATACTGGTTGGTAACCAGGTCGATGCTTCTCCCCTGGCTGAGGTTATGGCCGACGCCCATATTTACACCGGGGATCAGGCTTTGCCTGGATTCCTGGTGATCTATGCGGGCCAGCCGGGTAGTGAGATTTGCGCTCTGGACCGTATAGCTGTTTTTGAGGGCCAGCCGGATACAGTCGGAGAGAGACAGGGAATCATGTGGAAGGGCCTGGCAGTGTACCTGCCTTCCTGCGATGAGAAAGACTGCCGACAGGAGCAGCTTCAGTATTGTGCTTTTATTCATTGGGTAGCTGAAATATTATAGAAAAAGCTGTCAGTCGATTGCTGATAGCTGATTTCTGACCGCTGACAGCCGGGTAGTTCACAGGTTGTGCCCGATTGGTAATTAGCTGTTAATCAGTGGTTTTTGAAAAGAGTGTCAAGGCTTGCCGTTCGATAATGGACGAAAAGTGTCCGGAACCGGACAGCTTTGGAATTTAGAATTAAGTGATAGGTATAAATATTTCCATTGTTTTTGATGAATCCTTATCTTTACATAAGATACCGGTGATTTAATAAGTCTTCTTGATATTACTGACTATGACTGTGGTTGAATTAAAAAAGATTCTGATAGAGCAAATTGCCGAAATTGACGACGAAGTTTTTTTGTCCTCATTAAAAGCTATTCTTGATTCGAAACTCGATTCCCGGCAATTGACTCTAAGCGAGGAACTTCGTTTGGAGATAATGGAGTCAAAAAAACAGATCGGACAGGGATTATTTGTTGAGCAATCGGAATTAGATAACCAGTTTGCCAGATGGCTGGAAGAAAAATAATCTGGTCACATAAGGCAAGTATAAGACTCTTTGAAACCCTTGATTTCTATACTAAAAGAAACGGAAATTCCAGGTACTCGGTAAAACTCTATGGAAAATTTAAGAAGGCTCTTGCTTTGTTAAACAGAAATCCCAACATGGGTTAAAAAACGGATTTCAGGTCTCTGGAGTTTCCATCTCCGTTCTCATACTGGCTGATAGCCTGTTGAAGACGTTCGGCATTTTTTGGAGATTTCAACAAGTGAAAAGTCTCCATGATGCTTTCGTAGTCGGATCCGGACATCACGACTACATTTGCCCCATTGGTTCGCATAACAAAGAGTGTCTTGCTTTTAGACACTTCATCCAGGTACATTTTAAGCTTTTGCCGGAAGTTCGAGAAAGTCGTGATCATGGTGGATATGCTGATTTTTTGAAATCTACTACATTTTATACAATAAGATTCCGGACTGTGAAATTTCTTTTTTAACCGGCTGAATTTTTTGTGCAAGGTTAAATACTGTTCGCTGCTGGACAAAAAATTGTACGATATCGCACACTATGTTTTTGGGTGTGATGCATAATTGTCTGTTTATCAGATATTATACTCCGCTGGCATACTGTTGATACCATTCCCGGAACAATACAGTTTACGTATCAGAAATGGACAGAGCATTACCCAGGAAGACCTGGAATAGTAAAAGAATCTCGATAGTAGTGGGAGCAGCAGCCATTGCAGGGCTGATCGGGGCGAGCTGGTACTTCACTTCCGGGAACAGCCGTCTCAATGTAGACCGCGAGAGGCTTACGATTTCGGAGGTGAAAGAGGGCGCCTTTCGCGAATTCATACCTGTGAACGGTACGGTTTTACCTATCAACAGTATATTCCTGGATGCCTCGGTAGGCGGGAGGATAGAGGAGAAGTTCGTAGAGGACGGCGCCCATCTGAAAAAGGGAGATCCGATCATGCGCCTGTCGAATACCGATCTCGAGCTGAGCCTTGTCAACCAGGAAACCCAGGTGCTCAACCTGCTGACGCAGTCGCAGATCGCCCAGACCAATGCGCAGCAGGTATCGATCAACAACCGCAACCAGATGGCGGACGTAGAGAACGGGCTCAGGGAAGCGGAGCGGCTCTACCGCCTCAACAAGAAGCTCTACGAAGACAAGGCTATCGGCTCCCAGGAATTTCAGAAAGCCAAAAACGACTACGACTACCAACTGAAAAGGAAAGACCTGACGGAACAGATACTCAGGCAGGATTCGTTGTCTACTTCCCAGTCACTTACCCAGAGCAGACAAACCTATGAAAGAACGCGTGCCGCCCTGGCCCTTATGCGCAGAAAGGTGGATGACCTGGTGGTAAAAGCGCCGGTCGACGGGCAGCTGACCTCTTTTGATGCCGAGATCGGGCAGAATAAAAATGCCGGGGAAAGGCTTGGGCAGATCGACGTACTGACCGGGTTTAAAGTCCGGGCCGATATCGACGAGCACTATATCACCCGGATCTATCCCGGCCTGGAAGGAGAGTTTACCCTTGCCGGTAATCCTTATACGCTCAAGATCAAAAAAGTATATACACAAGTGCTGAACGGCCGTTTCCAGGTAGATATGGAGTTTGTAGGGAAAATACCCGATGGTATCCGGCGCGGACAGACCCTGCAGATCCGCCTGGCGCTCAGCGATGAGACTACGGCCCTTTTACTGGCCCGCGGCGGATTCAGCCAGCAGTCGGGAGGTAACTGGGTATTCAAGCTTAACGAAGACGAAAGCCTGGCTTATAAGGTCGATATCCAGCTCGGCCGGCAGAACCCGAATTATTACGAGGTAATACAGGGCCTGAAACCGGGTGATAAAGTAATTACTTCAAGCTATGAGAACTACGATAAGGTACAGGAACTCGTCGTGAAGTAAAATTATGCGGGGGAGCGCCCTGATAAGTATGTAAATAAGATTAGTTTTAAAATTCTGACTTTCAATTGCTGAAATGATTAAGATAACCGACCTCCGCAAACTCTACCGTACCGAAGAAGTAGAGACCATCGCGCTCAATAACCTGAGCATTCATGTTAAAGAGGGTGAATTTGTTGCAGTGATGGGACCCTCAGGCTGCGGTAAATCCACGCTGCTGAATATCATCGGGCTGCTCGATGACATGGAGGGGGGAAGCTATCTTTTCAACGGAGTGGAGGTAGCGAAGTTCAATGAGCGGAAACGCTCCCAGTTACGGAAGCACAATATCGGCTTCGTTTTCCAGAGCTTTAACCTGATCGACGAGTTGACGGTGTACGAGAACGTCGAACTGCCTCTTATTTATACCAAAGTCCCTGCCAGGGAGCGAAAGGAGCGAGTAGAGGAAGTGCTGGAAAAGGTGCAGATCATGCACCGTCGCAATCACTTTCCGCAGCAGCTTTCAGGGGGGCAGCAGCAGCGTACGGCGGTAGCCAGGGCGGTCGTGAACCGGCCGAAGCTCATCCTGGCTGATGAACCTACAGGTAACCTCGATTCCAAAAACGGGAACGAGGTGATGCAACTACTGACAGAGCTCAATGAAGCAGGCACGACCATCATCATGGTGACGCACAGCGAGCACGATTCGAAATATGCCGACCGTGTGATCCGGATGCTCGACGGGCAGGTGATCATGGAAACGGTTGGGTAGGAATAATTTATAATTCTGTTAGCCATGATAAAGTCTTTCCTTTCATCATTGTTCCGGCAGCTTTGGGTAAACAGGCTTTTTACAGGACTTAATATCCTGGGACTGAGCGTCAGCATCTGTGTTTCGTGGATCGTATTCCGGATGGTGGATTATGAGTACAGTTTTGATAAAAAAATCCCGGATGTCGAAAATATTTACCAGGTAGTTACTCAAGTCAGGAACGAAGATGACGGTAAGAGGGGAGAATGGCCAGGAATCCCCACTCCGTTGGTAAATGCCCTGCGGAATGATATTCCCGGAGCAGAACTTATAGTGCCAATGTTCTATAAGGGTTTTAGCTCGGTTTCAGTTCAGTCAGACAACGGAGAAGATACACGGATCGAACGAGAAGAAAGAGTAACAGTGGTTGCTACGTCGCCCGACTATTTCGACATGCTCGATCACAGGTGGCTGGCAGGGTCGAAGGCCGGCGCCCTGAATGATCCGGGAAACCTGGTGATCACTGACGAACTCGCCCGGGAATATTTCCCGTCTTTTTCGCCTGCGGAAATACTGGGCAAAACGGTTGCTTACAATGATACGGTAATATTCAGCATATCCGGTGTGGTAGCGTCTCTCGGTTACCCCAACAGCTTTTCCAGATACAACAAGGCATTTATACGGATACCGGAACCCGATCTCAATAGTTCGGATTGGTCTGAAATGAGCACTGAAAACCTTCTGTTTGTAAAAGTGCGTACTGCCAGGGGCGCAGCTGTTATGCTCGGACAAATGAGTTCTTTGCTTAAGGAACGGAATAAGGAAAAGTTCGAAAAGTACAGCTATACCGGTTGGTTTGAATTGCTCCCTCTTTCGGAAAGACATTTTTCGACCGGGGCCGGGTGGCGGAGCCGCAGCGCGGATAAAAAAGTGTTGAATGGCCTGACCGTCACAGCCGTGATACTGCTGCTTATGGCCTGTATCAACTACATTAATCTGAATACTGCGCTGCTGCCCGGAAGAGCCCGTGAAATTGGCATCAGGAAAACACTCGGAAGCTCGGTAAAGGGGCTTCTGATACGTTTTATGGCTGAAACGTTCGTGGTAACATCGTTAGCTGCTGTTCTTTCTTTCGCTTTATCCGGTTTTGCTGTCCGGCTGTTCAGCGAGTTCATGCCTGAAGGTATGGAAGCCTACCTGAATTATCCGCGTATGGGGTTGTTTCTGCTTATACTGGTTATTCTGATCTCCCTGGTTTCCGGTATATACCCGGCATGGCTTTCGGCGAAGGTCAGTACGATCAACGTTCTGAAGGGAGCATCAACCCGGATATGGGGTAAGAACAGGCTGGTGGCGCGGAAAGCGCTCATTGTTTTCCAGTTTTCAATAGCGCAGCTGTTTATTGCCGGCGCTCTTGTGATCGGCCTGCAGCTGCAGTTTGCAGTGCGTAAAGACCAGGGTTTCAACCGGGAAGCCGTGATAACTTTCCATATACCTTACCAGATCCTGGCCGACAGTGTTTACAGGGACAAGCATTTTACACTCGCTAATGAATTAAAAAAGCTGCCTGCACTCCGGGGGGTAGTGCTCGGAGGCAGACCCCTCGATAACACTCCTTCTTTTGGTTATTCATTTCAGTATGAGGGTGATACAGGCGTGGTGCAATCGAGACTCATGCCGAAGTATGTCGATTCTGATTACCTTTCATTCTACGACATAAAGCTGCTGGCCGGGCGAAATCTCAGGCAGACCGACTCCATCAACGAAATAGTGCTTAATGAAGTGGCTTTAAAAGTTTTTGGATTCAAAGACCCTTCAGATGCCATTGGCAAAAGTCTGGTTTCCACGCCAGGCGGAAAAAGTCATCCTGTGGTAGGAGTGGTAAAAGATTTTTACCAGTTCGGTATCCACAGTGAGATTCAACCCATGGCAATTTTTTCCCAGAAGTCTATGTTGACCAACCTTAATATCAGGCTTCCCGCTCAGACCGATCAGTGGGAAACGGCCCTGAAATCGGTTGAAAGCGAATGGAACAAGCTTTATGCCGGGGAACCATTCAAATTCGAGTTTTATGATGAGTTTGTCGGAGAATTCTACTGGCAGGAGCAGCGTACGCAAAAGCTGGTAAGGACAGCTACCTTCGTTACCATTTTTATCAGCTGCCTGGGATTGTTCGGGCTGGCGACGCTGACTGCTTTTCAGCGTACAAAAGAAATCGGTATCCGTAAAGTGATGGGCGCTTCTGTACCCGGCATTGCCCGGCTGCTTTCGGGGCATTTTGTGAAGCTGGTTTTGATCGCTACTGTTATCGCCTCGCCCATCGCCTGGTATGTTATGAATAAATGGTTGGAAAACTTCGCCTACCGTATCGAAATCGAATGGTGGGTGTTTGCTGCAACGGGATTGGCGGCTACGGTGATCGCGCTGGCGACAGTAGGATGGCAGGCTATTAAAGCGGCGATGGCCAACCCCGTGGAGAGCCTGAGAACAGAATAAAATCCACTCAAAAATGATTAGAAACCATCTCAAAACCGCCTGGCGGAACATTCTGAAGCATAAATATGGCAGTGCTATCAATATTCTGGGGCTGTCGGTTGGGATGGCTGCCTCTGCGCTTGTATTCCTGTGGGTGCAGAATGAAATGAGCTTTGACAATTACCATGATGATAAAGACAATATTTATAGCCTGGGATTGAAAAGAATAAAGGAAGCGGGTGCTTTTCCCGGGACGCCCTTACCGCTTGCCGAAGAAATAAAAAAGCAGGTGCCGGAAGTTGACAAAGTAGCCCGGATTATGATACCGGGCGAGAGCGGCGCTCCAAACCTGAAGATACGGCATGACCTTTTCAAAGCGAAGGATATCGCTTATGTAGATAAAGAATGGTTTGATATATTTGACTATGAGTTTACTTCAGCCGGTAGCCACGGCTTTGGCGTTAATCCCAATAGTATTATCATTACCGAAACCGTAGCCCGGAAGTACTATGGAGACGGAGATCCTGTCGGACAGGTAATCCGGATAGATAGTTTGGATTTTAGTATCGATGGTGTCGTAAAAGCTAACCCGCCTAATTCAAGCTTCCGGTTCGGAATATATCTGCCTCTTGCTGCTTACTTAAAAAGAAACCTCCGCGAGGCCGAATCCTGGCCTTCATTCAAAGATCAGACCTTTATCAAGCTGTCCGGGCAGGGAAGTGTGAGCACGGTTGAAAATAAGATCAACGCAATTCTATCACGCCAGGATCAGCTGGGGTTTATCCTTGCCGGCGATAAGGAGGACGGATTTGTTTCGCAGCTTGCTCCGCTGACGTCGTTTCACTTTATTGAGAACAGCTTCTCCGGTATGCAATTTGTAAAAGGAGATAAAAGAGCAGTATATAACTTCTCCCTTCTCGGTTTCCTGATCCTTGTCGTTGCCTGCATCAATTACGTGAACCTGACTACCGCGAGAGCGGGGAAACGGAGTAAGGAAGTAGGCATAAAAAAAATAGTCGGGGCAGAGAAAAGTAACCTGTTCCTCCAGTTTATAACGGAGTCGACCCTTACCGGGACCATTGCTCTGCTGATGGCGCTGGTTGTTGTGAAGCTGTCTTTGCCGTTATTTAGCCAATTTACCGGGACGAACTTTCTTTCCGTGTTGTCTTCACCGCAGCTTTGGATCCTGTTAGCTGCCATTCTATTAGTTTCTGTAGCATTGAGTGGTATTTACCCGGCCTTTTTGTTGTCATCATTTAAACCGGTCAATGCTGTTAAGGGTACATATAATTTGAACTTGAGGGGCGCCTCCCTGCGAAAAGGGCTTGTCGTAACCCAGTTTGCCGTTTCGATCACCCTGATCGTCTGCTCCATTGTCATTGCGCGTCAGCTGAATTATATCTATAGCAATGAGAGCTATGACCGGAGCAGTATCTTTTCCGTGAAACTTCCGGCGAAAGGATATACAAGAGACAATCTTGCAGGACACGAGATTTTAACCCAAACAGTAAAGAATGAGTTAGAAGGTATAGCAGGCGTAGGTAATGTCACCGTGACCAGCGATTTTATCCATAACATTCAGGTGTCAATAGGGGGAAATATAGATTGGGTGGGCAAAAAAGAAGATGCAGAGACAGTAATCTATACGCCTTTACTGGCAGATTCTGATTTCAATAAAATATTTAAGCTCCAGTTAAAAGAGGGGCGATGGTTCAGGGAGAACGATCCGGGCGACCGTAAAAACTATATATTGAATGAGACCGCTGTCCGGGAGCTGAATTTACGGGAACCCTGTACTGGGCAGTTTTTTCGATGAGCGGCGATATCGGACAGGTTATCGGGGTAGTTAAAGATTTTCATTTCTTCAGCTACTGCAGGCCGATAGGCATAGCAGTCATACATAACCATCTATACAACCATCCTTCGTCACGAAAAATACTGTTGCTGGAAATAGCTGCCGGCAATAGCAAGCAACTGCTCGAAGCTGTACAGTCCGTCTGGGAGCGGTTTTTCCCGGGAGAACCATTTGAATATACGTTCATGGACGAGGATCTCGCTCAAATGTATAAGCCGGATATCAAGACATCGCAGCTGATCAGGATGTTTTCGGTCGTCGCTATATTCATTTGTTGCCTGGGTTTGCTGGGAATGATTTCCTTTATAGCGGAGCAAAAAACCAAAGAGATCGGGATCAGGAAGGTTCTGGGGGCAAGCTCTGTAGCAATAACAACCCTTTTGTCGAAGGATTTTATCCGGATGATACTGATCGCCCTGCTCATAGCTTCGCCTGTGGCATGGTGGGTAGCGAACAAATGGCTGGAGGAATTTGTGTACCGTATCGAAATAAGTTGGTGGGAGTTTGCAACTGCAGGCTTGCTGGTATCGGTAATTGCAATGCTGACAATAAGCTTTCAGGCTATTAAAGCGGCGATGGTAAATCCGGTGGAATCATTGCGGAATGAATAAAATTGGCCGTAGAGACGCAATGCATCGCGTCTCTACGGCCATTATCTTAAACCTGATCAGGCACTACGTACGGCGGGCGGCTCGGACGGCTCAGCATTGTGTCTGCTTCCGGGTCGTTGGCAAACTTCTCGTATTCGCCCATGAAATTGAGGCTTCTTCCCAGGCGATAAGAAATGTTGGCCATCGCCGGCAATGCCGAGGAATAGAATCCTTCCCGAACATCACAGTTCAACGCATTGTGGTCTCCCTTACGGATAGCATCGAGGTAGTTTGCATAATGCTCTGCCCCACCCGGAGCAGCCAGTACATTCGAATTGCCTGAAGCAGGCGCCTTCTCTTTGGAAGATTGGGCAAAAGGTTCTTTTTCATTTTTGCGGAAAGCCTTCCATGTACCGCCATCCAGCTCCAGGTAGCCGTCTGTTCCGTAAAATACGTTTCCGATTTGAATGCCCAGACTGGATTCGCCGTTGGTATAGCGGCCCCTGGTTTCAAATTCCAACATCTTTCCGTCACGGTATTTAAAAGAGGAAGTTTGGGTGTTTGGAGTCTCTTGCGAACACTCGGACGGAGACACGCCGTAAATCCCCCCGGTAGAATAAACGCTGACCGGATGCTCATTTTTGTTCAGTCCCCAGCGGGCTACGTCGAACTGGTGCGGCCCCTGATTTCCGGTGTCTCCGTTGCCGGTATCCCAATGCCAGTGCCAATTGTAGTGCCCGCGCTTCTCGTTGTACGGTCTGTAGGGCGCCGGTCCCAGCCACAAATCATAGTGAAGGCCCTGAGGTGGGGTGCTGTCTTTAGTTATTCCAAAGGAATTTCTCGGCTTGTAGCACAAGCCCCGGGCCAGGTAAACATCTCCGATGTTTCCTTCATGAAGGAATTTCATGGCCTGCATGACATTGGCAATGGAGCGGTTTTGAAACCCGACTTGCATGATTACGCCGTATTTCCTGGCCGCTTCTATCATTTTCCGGCCTTCATAGATGTTGTGGCTGGCAGGCTTTTCTACATACACATGCTTGCCTGCCTGAGCGGCCCAAATGGCGCCCAACGCATGCCAATGGTTTGGAGTAGCAAAGGAAACCGCATCTATTTCTTTATCTTCAAACACCTTGCGCATGTCATAGGTAGTTCCCGGCCGGTCGCCTGTTTGGCCTTGTACCAATTTCACCTTTTCCGCCCAGGTGTTTTCATCAACGTCACAAAGTGTTTTGATGACGACATTTCTGCTGCCTTTGAGTTTGCAAAACTGGTTGATGTGGTTGGTTCCTTGTCCCCGGATTCCGATCACAGAAAGGAGGATCCGGTCATTGGCTCCCAGAATGTTGCCATAGGACTTCGCACTCATGGACATACCGGTAATGGCTATCCCGGCCCCTCCCAGCAAACTCTTTTTAATAAAATCTCTACGTTGTGTCATTACTTGTTATAGGGTTACAGTTGATTGCTGCTTTTTTTAATGCTTACATATACCGGATCAGATACGGCTTATCATCTCGTCAAATATTTTTTTCTCGCCGGCCATCGCCGCGATTTTGTCATCCGGATCGGTGTGGTCTTCCAACAAGATCCATCCGTTGTAGTTTGCTCCTTTGAGTAATCTGAAAAGGTCCTGATAAGGATAATCTACCGAACCGAAGGCCCGGCAATGGGTAGTATCCCCCAACCATTGCCTGACCATGTTGAAATTGGCTTCCAGCCCGGGCTCGTTCAGGTCGGAGTCGTTGCTGTTCCAGCAGATGACGACGTTCTTTTCGGTTACCTGGTCGAAGATGGCTTTCATCACCGGCAATTCGCGCGTAATTTTACCGTGTACTTCTACCCGGATAAGCTGACCGTAATCCTGTGCAAATTTGCCCACTTCATTAAGAGAAGCGGCAATTTGAGCGATCGTCTTTTCTTTTGGAACACCGTCCGGGATTGTGTTGGGCTTTACTTTTAATCCCGTAGCCCCGATGTCTTTGCAAAGCCTGATATAGTCCTTCGTACCGTCGATGTTCTTTTTCAATACGGCCGGGTCGGGACTGTGGTATTCATAGTTGCTCCCGTATCCGATGCAGGTAACGGGACTGTCGGCAAACTTTTTCTTCACTTCCTTTCTTTCCTTTTTTGAAAGGGTGCTTTCTACACCGTGGGCATGCTCGGTCCGGAGTTCTACTCCCAGGTAGCCGGTTTTTTCGCAGTTGGCTATTAGCTCGGAAAGGTTCCAGCTCTTACCCCATTGGTAGGTAACGAAGCCTAATTTCATTCCGGAATTTTGCGCAAACAAGGGTGGAAGGGATAAACTCCCCAGTGCGCCAAGGGATAAACTTGTTGCCAGGGATCTCTTCATAAAATCCCTTCGTGTTACTGGATTGTTCATTTCTTGAGTTTGAATATAAAATTTCTTTCAAGAGGTAAGGTACAACTATTTTTCGAAGATACTGTATGAGAGGTACTTCTGCCCGGTGTGTATTTTGATAAAACGCGGAACAGCGGCCGCCGTACGTTTTTGAACACAAAATGTCCGATTCCCGACAATCAGGCATCTTTGTTGTTTTGATAAATAGTTGATAATCAGTTAAGTGTATTTTTGGCACAAAATTGGACTGTTCGTGGGGTGTCTGATTTTATAAGGACTACAATCCGGACCTATGATACGAAACTATTTCAAAATCGCCTGGAGGAATCTCCTGAAAAATAAACAATCCTCATCCATTAACATTGGGGGCCTTGCTATAGGCATGGCGGTAGCGATGCTGATCGGGTTCTGGCTGTGGGATGAGCTGACCTATAACCGGTATCATGAAAATTATGACCGGGTAGCCCGGATCATGCAGCACCAGACGTTTAACGGTGTGGTGTATACCGATCAGGCACTGCCTTTTCCACTGGGAGAGGAGCTGAAGATCAATTATGGAGGTAATTTCAAATACCTGGCGATGGCTTCATGGAAAGGGGATCATATTCTGAGCAGGGAGAATGACCATCAGAAAAAGCGCGGAATCTATATCGATAAAGACGGGCCAAGGATTTTTTCATTAAAAATGATGAAGGGTGCGCTGAATGCTTTGGATGATCCGCATAGTATACTGCTGTCAGCCAGCGCTGCCAGGACCTTCTTCCGCGATGAAGACCCTATAGGGCAGACGCTTAAAATTGATAATTCGTGGGAGGTAGAAGTGACCGGAATCTTTGAGGATCTGCCCCATAATTCCGATTTCCGGGACCTGGAGTTTATGGCACCCTGGGATCTGTACATTACAACCGAACCGTGGATAAAAAGGGTACAAACACAATGGGGAGACAATTCTTTTACAGGGTTTGTACAGATAAACGACCATTCTGATTTTGCCGCGGTAAACAGGAACATCATCAATTCCAAATTAAACCGGATAGCTGAGGAAGATAAAGTGTTTAACCCGCAGATTTTTCTGCACCCCATGAGAGACTGGCACCTGCGTTCCGGCTGGAAAAATGGTGTACAGACCGGAGGACAGATTGAGTATGTGAGGATGTTTACAGTAATAGGGGTATTTGTCTTGTTCCTGGCCTGTATTAATTTCATGAACCTGAGCACGGCCCGTTCCGAAAGAAGGGCCAGGGAAGTAGGTATCAGGAAGACTGTAGGCTCGGCCCGTTATCAGCTGACAATCCAGTTCCTGTGCGAATCCCTGCTGGTAGCTTTTATTGCATTCTTCCTTGCCCTGATCCTGGCGCAGTTGATGTTGTCATGGTTTAACGGGGTGGCCCATAAGCAAATGCATATTCCCTGGAGTATGCCGGGTTTCTGGCTGATTTGCCTGTCTTTTACCCTGGTTACCGGCCTGTTGGCAGGCAGCTACCCCGCCTTGTTCCTGTCTTCGTTTCAACCCGTAAAAGTTCTGAAAGGTACTTTCAAAGCAGGAAACCTGGCGGGACTTCCGAGAAAGGCCCTGGTCGTAATGCAGTTTACAGTTTCGGTGGCTTTGATCATTGGCACTGTTATCGTATATCAGCAGATCCAATATACGAAAGACCGGCCCGCGGGTTATGACCGCAACGGACTGGTCATGATAGAAATGAGCTCGCCGGATTTTTACGGCAAGTATGATGTGTTGAGGTCGGAGCTGAAGCAAAAAGGAGCCATTGTTGAGATGGCGGAATCTTCCAGTCCCCTCACTGCTGTCTGGAGCAATAGCGGAGGATTTCACTGGGAGGGAAAGGATCCTAACCTGAATACCGATTTTGCCGCTTTCTGGGTGACCCATGAGTTTGGTAAGACTGTAGGTTTTGAGATAGCCGAAGGAAGAGATTTTTCACGAGATTTCCATACTGATTCATCGGCCATTCTGATCAATGAAGCAGCGGTACAGTTTATGGGCCTGCCCGATCCCATCGGTAAAAAGATTCGTTGGGAGCACGGTAACAGGGAGAATCTCACCATTATTGGCGTGGTAAAAAACATGATCGCCTCTTCGCCGTTCCAGCCTGTAAAACCGGCAGTGTATCTTATGGATTATGAAAATGTAAACTGGATGGATTTCAGGCTGAATCCTGACAAAAGCGTTAAGGAATCCCTGGCAATCATGGAGGATGTTTTTAAAAAGGTGATCCCTTCAGCCCCTTTCGATTATAAGTTTGCCGATGAAGAATATGCTGCAAAATTTTCACAGGAAGAAAGAGTAGGTAAGCTCGCGGCATTTTTTGCAGGGTTGGCCGTCCTGATCAGCTGTCTCGGGTTATTCGGACTGGCTTCTTTTGTAGCCGAACAGCGGACAAAGGAGATCGGCATCCGCAAAATCGTAGGAGCGTCAGTATTCAGCTTGTGGCAATTGTTGTCAAAGGATTTTGTGCTGCTTGTATTGGTTGCGAGCTGTATTGCCATTCCACTGGCTTATTATTATCTGCATGGGTGGCTGCAGGGGTACGATTACCGGATCGGCATCGAATGGGGAGTGTTTGTGTGGTCGGTAGCCGGGGCGATGCTGGTTACGCTGCTTACAGTGAGCTTCCAGACGATACGGGCGGCGGTGGCGAACCCGGTGGAGGCGC
This sequence comes from uncultured Cytophagales bacterium, assembly GCA_964559125.1. GTDB lineage: Bacteria > Bacteroidota > Bacteroidia > Cytophagales > Spirosomataceae > Ravibacter. Next base: position 5,330 of record CAZLGW010000004.1, on the reverse strand, counting down.
TGAGGACGGAATGAGAGATCGGTAACGTCTGGCAACCGAATATTTTATCAATTATTCCGGAGTGTCAATAAATTTTGGGATTCATCTTTGTGTGCCTGACTCGTAGTATTCGAATCAGTTGATTCTCAGGCAAACAGCGATATGAAATACGGTAGTTGTGTTTTTCAAAGGCGCGAAACGTACCGTCGTTATCTTTTTTATATTTGTCGATTGTGTAAATACGGGGATTAGGAGTTGCTTTCTCTACAGCATTCAGGATATCGGATCAAGCCTATTTCTTGTGGAGGTGCTTGTATTATTGATATAGCTGGATTCGGCATAGAAAGAGCAGACCCTTAGGGTCGGCCTGCTCTGTAGCCCCGGGTTTCAACCCGTGGCCCGGATGACACGTGCGTCAGCCCGAGTGCCGTAGGTACGACCGATTTCGGGCAGGCCACACCGATGGTTTTTCGATCGCTCTGTTTATGTGTGTCGTACCTACGGCACTCCCTTCGCCGCCGGGGAACATCTAAACCCCGGGTTGAAACCCGGGGCTACAGAGCAGGGCGATCCTACCGGATCTTCTCCTCCTATCTACCAGTTTGAGCCAGGATATCGCTTATTACTTTTAATGCATTTTTAGGCGAATCCATGCTGATATGCTCATAAATTTCGTGTAAGTGTTTTTCGGCTTGTTTTGTCCAGACAATCCGGTATGGCTGAGCTACCATTTTTTGACTGTTTCAAGAAGCTGTTCATGGGATATGTATTTCCCTTGTTCAAATTCAGCTTCTGCAGTCATCAACTCCTTATTATATTCTTCTAATGCGGTCTCTCCTCGTGCTTCTCTCCCCCTGACAAATGCTTTTAGCATCTGAATAATAGATTCTTTTTCCACGTCACCTAATTGGGTGAAATAAGTAAGCATCTCCTTTTCCAATACTGTCGCCATCGTCGAATGCTCTTATATTAAAATTGTCAGTCTCAGTTATGCAAGGCTCCCTGCACCTCCATAACGATGAGCCTACTGATGATTAAATCAGAGATACACGATTTGTTTATATCTGTCAAATCAGGAGTGATGTCAAATGCCCCAACTAATCCGTTGATGGCGCTGAAGGTGGAATAAGAAGGGAAATTGATTACGCAATTTGCATAATGCAAATTGTGAAATAGTGTGGCTCCTTTGGGATATACGTTCTATTTTAAGTTTCCAGGCTTAGCGGATGTTCCTGCTTAAAATAGTTTTGGATTGGGGACTGTCCTAAGATTTTGATATGTGTGCTTATCAAAAAACACTCATTATTGATAAGTTAATGTATCAATTTTGCACTATATAAATAACCGGCTACCGGCTACCGTCAACCGGTAGACTTTAAAGAAGTGAGATAGTTATCTAAAAATATGTATTTTATGGATTTGATTCCATAAAAAGGTATATATTTGTGGAATTGACTCCATGAATATGATAGAAAGAGCACTTATAAGCCGCCTTTTAACCCGAATCGACTACAAAAAAGCGATCATTCTTTTCGGAGCGAGACAGGTAGGAAAGACTACCCTGGTGAGGCAGCTCATCAAAAATATCGGAGAAGAGGCTATTTTCTTCAATGGTGACGAACTGACTACCCGCAATATCTGGACCAGCCAGCAGATTGAATTGCTCAAACAAAGCATAACAGGTAAGAAACTGGTTATACTCGATGAAGCCCAAAGGATACCCGAAGTGGGATTGATTTGTAAACAATTGATTGATGAAGGTTTAGGTATTCAGCTGATACTGACCGGGTCATCTACCCTGGATATTGCAGATATTACACAGGAGCCACTGACCGGGCGAAAATGGGAATACAGTTTGTATCCCGTCAGTTTTGGCGAATTGGTACAGCATGAGGGATTACCAGGCGCAATAGGGAAGCTTCCCTTGTATCTGATATACGGGACCTACCCGGAAGTTGTGACCAATCCGGGAGATGCGCAGGAGCTGCTTTCAAATCTGACCAGCAGCTACCTTTATAAAGATATCCTGGCACTTAGCGGATTGAAAAAGCCAATGCTGTTGGAGAAGATATTGACGGCTCTGGCCTGGCAGGTTGGTTCCGAGGTGTCGCTGAATGAACTCTCCCGCCTCGTCGGCGCTGATGTGAAGACCGTGGATCAGTATATTTACCTGCTAGAGCAGGTATTCGTAGTATATCGGCTTGGGACCTATAGCAGGAATCTGCGCAACGAGATTAACACGAAAAAGAAAATTTATTTTTATGACAACGGGGTCAGAAATGCCCTGATAGGGAACTATAGCAGTACGGATGTACGAACGGATATAGGCCATTTATGGGAAAATTATCTTATCTCCGAGCGGAAAAAACTGCTGGCCTACAATGGGTTTCACGGGAGTACCTACTTTTGGCGGAATATGCAGCAATCAGAAGTAGACTATATCGAAGAAATAGACGGAAAGCTATACGCCTACGAATTCAAATGGAATCCGGGAGCCAAAGCCCGTTTCCCGGCCTCTTTTATGGAAGCCTACCGACCTGAAGTCGCCGAAGTGATCCATCGGGATAATTTCTGGCAATGGCTAAGCCGATACCCCTATCTCTCCACCAACTCCTTCACCGGCTCGCCGTAGTAGTCGATTTTAACCGTATCGATTTTCAGCAGCTCGTACCACTTCCTGAAGGCCCCTACGAACACGATCAACATGAGCACCATAGCGACAACCGCCAGGCTGGCCAGCAGGTATTGCTCTTTCGGAATATAAATGGAAGTCACCTGGATATAGCCGGCCCAGAAGGTGATCATCGCCATGAAAACCCCCGGTATGGCTGCGCACAGGGCGTATTTACCGCGGTTCATGCGGATCAGCATCGTGGTACAGACAATAAGCCCACAGGCTGCCAGGAGCTGGTTGCTGATCCCGAATAGTGGCCAGATGCTGCTTACATTCCCGGTAAAGACCAGGTAACCCCATGCGAAGGTGAACGCCGCACTGCTGATGATAATGCCGGGTACCCAGTTCTTGTCGTTGAACTTCGGCATGACCGACCCCAGCATTTCCTGGAGGAAGAAACGTCCGACCCGCGTTCCGGCGTCGATCGCCGTAAGGATGAATACAGCTTCGAACATGATGGCAAAATTGTACCAGTAAGCGGTGAGCTCATCCATATAAGGGACTTTGGCAAAAATATGCGCCATACCGACAGCAAGTGAAACGGCGCCACCGGTCCTGCCCTGCAGGTCGATTCCGATCACATCGGAGTAATGTTGTAAATCTATTGTCTGCAGGCCGGGATGTGCGGCCAGGAATGCGTCGTAGGCTTCTTTCGGGGTATTGATGGCAAAGTAGTCGCCCGGCATCAGCGTACAGGCAGCGATCAGCGCCATCAGAGCTACAAAGCCTTCTACCAGCATAGCGCCATAGCCTACAAACAGGATCTGGCGTTCGCGTTCTATCATTTTGGGAGTTGTACCGGTCGCGATGACCACATGAAAACCGGAAATCGCCCCGCAGGCAATCACGATAAAGATAAACGGCAGAACGGGGCCTCCCACGATCGGGCCTCCGCCGCCGATAAACTCCGTAAGCGCGGGCATCTGGACGGTAGGGTGGATGACGATCACGCCGATAGCCAGCATGACAATAGTCCCGATCTTGAGGTAAGTCGAAAGGTAATCCCGCGGAACCAGCAGCAGCCAAACCGGGAGTACCGATGCCAGGAAACCGTAAAGCGGAATGGCAACGGAAATTGTTTTGATGTCCCAGGTGAAAAGGTCGTTCATAAACTCGTTCTGCATCAGGCTATGCCCGCCGATAATCCCGGCGATCAGCAGTACTCCGCCCAGGATGCTGGCAAAGGTGACGCTGTTTGCGCGGTAGCGCATGATCAGTCCCATAATGACCGCGATAGGCATCGTAATGGCTACCGTAAACAGCGACCAGGAAGCTTCGTGCATCGCATTGATACAGGCCAGTGAAAGTCCGGCCAGCGTCAGGATCAGGATAAACAATACGGCGAACCCGGCCACCGTTCCGGTAGTCTTCCCGATTTCCTTAGAAGCGATGGTGGCAAGGCTTTGCCCTTTGTGGCGCACGGAGGCGAACATCACGATCATATCGTGAACCCCGCCGGCCAGTACGCAGCCTATCAGGATCCATAGGGCCCCGGGCAGGTAGCCGAACTGGGCGGCGAGAACAGGTCCGACCAGGGGGCCGGCTGCTGCAATGGCGGCAAAGTGGTGGCCGAACAGCACGTTCTTGTTGGTAGGTACGTAATCCTTGCCATCGGAAAATTCGATGGCTGGAGTAGTGTGTTTATTGTTGAGTCTCAGCACTTTGTTTGCTACAAAAAGGCCGTAAAAGCGGTAGGCAATAGCAAAAAGAAGCAGGGCTGTGAATACGAGAGTTAAGGCGTTTATGTTGTCGAGCGATTCCATACTGTGGCTTTTTAAACCGTTAAAAGTAAGGAAAAAAACTATTTTTTGTGGAGACACAGAGAGCCACAGAGGAAAAATGGAGGGCCGCAGAGATTTCTTTTTTATGGAGTTACGCTAAAGCTTTTTATATGTAATATGGCTTTTCGGGTGTGCTAAATGCCGTAAACTATGATCGGAGGGTAGCGCTTATTGCTCGCCAAATCTTGTCTAAAAATATTCATCAATGCTATCCGGAACCGCACAACGGAATGTCCGGTTCCGGACAAAAAATAAATACTGGAAGGGATTTAATTGGCTGATTTGTAGCTATTTGATGATCTGGTATGCTATTAGACCATCACTAAGCAGCGTACAGATTGAGTACACTATTGGTTGATGGTTATAGGGGGGCGTATATTTGCGCCCCTTTATATGGTTTAGAGTATCCTGAGGAATGAATGACGTTACCGGGGTGCACAGTTGTCCCAAAAAATGATTATTTTAACGCGAGTACAATACGCGTTCCAAGATGAAATCATACCGTATTATCCCTATTCTCGCCCTTTTCCTCCTAGCAGCGCCTTGCTTTGCGCAGGACGACACCAACTATGACGAATCCAAAGTCCCGGACTACGTGCTTCCGGAACTGCTCGTTGCAGGTAACGGGAAGAAAATAACCACTAAAAAAGAGTGGGAAAAGATAAGGTGTCCGGAGCTCATGGAGTTGTTCGCTTCTGAAATGTACGGACGTACGCCCAAGGATAAGATCAATGTCCGTTACGAAACCCTGGAGGAAGATCCTCATGACATGAACGGGAAGGCTACCAGGAAACAGGTGAAATTTACCTTTTCCAACGGCAACAAATCCATTGAAGCCCTCCTGCTGATGTACCTGCCCAACCATGTCAAAGGAAAAGCGCCGGTGTTTGTCGGCT
>CAZLGW010000003.1:9752-256171 GCA_964559125.1 uncultured Cytophagales bacterium | reverse complement strand
TAATCGTTTATTAAATCTGCCTATTTCTGCCTCCAACCAAAGGTAGCAACGTCACGGATTTTAATCTTACTGGTAAACTTATTACTTCCCTCCTCTTTTTTGAAACCTTCAATTTCAAAAATATCAAATTCATTGTCTAATCGCATTCCAAGGCTTTTTACCTGAATAAAGGTGTCTCTAGATAAACTGAAAATTTCAGCATAGCGAACACCTTCGAAATGGTTAAACTTAAGTTCCACAGTAATGTTGCCATTTTGAAAATCTTTCAAGGACATACTTTTTTTCTCCTGAATACCCAAGTCTAATTTTCTTTTTGTAAACTCTAGGTATTCGCCCTTCTCTGGAATAAAATAATATTCAAAATAAAAATTATCCAAATTACGGTTTGTAAAAGGGTTAACCTCAATAGGTCCAATACCAAACCTGTTAATATCTCTCGGATATTCACCATAATAGGTCAATTCGGATTTAGCGGAAGTAAATTTTATGTATACTTCAAGTTTTGAAACAGCTAACCTACCATATAGCTGTTCTTTGACTCGAAAGCTTTTACCTGCTTCTATTACTTTCCCTAAACCCCTCCCATTTAAGTCCTGCAAATGTTCAGTTGGTAACTCTGCATTTATATCTTTAAGATCACAAAATAACCCAACTGAAATCTTTTCTGGCACGCTCATCTTCAGGTAAATAAGATCGTCAATAGTCTTCATACTTAAATCGTGCAGTCTGTTATTCAATTGAAATATTTGTTCGCTCATCTCTCTTATTTCATCGCTCTTCTTATTAAGTTCTTCCTTATAAACGGAGTCTTTTAACTTATACTGCTCGTCTTTCTCTTCAGCTTTTCGCTTCTCCTTAATTCCATAAACACCTAGCGCAACAGTAGCAAGTGCTATAACAACAATTAAAAATATTTCAACCATATTTTTTTTTAAGAATTTCATCTGAGGGAATGGCAAATAGTATCGATTATGATCGTAAGATAATATATTTTTCAGTTAGCCTCTCTTTTCTCCGTCCATTGCCACCTCTTTCTCAAGCCGTCTATTATAAAGGATATATTTCTGAAGAGGAAAACAATCCTTTCACAAAACCAACCTATGTTAACTGTAACGGGATCGAATTTGTAGAGTGGGAGGTGTTTGCTGAAATGTACAATTCAAACAAGGTCAAGTTCAAAGGGACTTTGGACGGCGATTCATACTAAAAAATCTATCCTAACTTCAGAAATAATCATTCCCCTCTCTATCACCTCTTCTCCACCTAATTTCATAGACGGCCCCTTTTTCAAAGAAGGTAAAACTAGACAACAGCATCGTATCGCACTCCCCCACCTACCAAAAAAATCCCCGGGGAGGCCCGGGGATTCTGGCAAAAAGAGATAATCGTAACCACCTCTCCTGTTTCCTGAACGGAATTACATCATGCCGCCCATACCGCCTCCGTGAGGCATGGCAGGTGCAGGATTTTCTTCCGGTTCGTCGGCGATTACGCACTCTGTAGTAAGAAGCAGGCCTGAAATAGAAGCTGCGTTCTCGAGCGCAAGACGTGCCACTTTCTTAGGATCGATGATACCTGCGGCCAGCAGATCCTCGTATGTGTTATCCTTGGCATTGTAGCCGTAACCGTCTTTGCCTTCTTTTACTTTCTGAACTACCACAGAACCTTCGCCGCCGGCGTTGCCTACGATAGTGCGCAGAGGAGCTTCGAGCGCTACCCTGATGATATTGATACCGGTAGTTTCGTCATCGTTATTACCCTGCAGTGTTTCCAGAGCAGCTGAAGCACGGATAAGCGCTACGCCACCTCCTGCTACGATACCTTCTTCCACAGCTGCACGGGTAGCATGCAATGCATCGTCTACACGGTCTTTTTTCTCTTTCATTTCTACTTCAGTAGCCGCACCGATGTAGAGGATGGCGACACCACCCGACAGTTTGGCCAAACGCTCCTGGAGCTTCTCACGGTCGTAATCGGAAGTAGTATTCTCGATCTGGGACTTGATCTGGTTAACACGTCCCTGGATAGCGTCACTTTCACCGCTACCGTTTACGATAGTAGTATTGTCTTTGTCGATAAGGACTTTCTCAGCCTGACCAAGATATTCCAGGGAAGCGTTTTCAAGTTTGAAGCCACGCTCTTCGCTGATCACGGTACCGCCTGTCAGAATAGCGATGTCTTCCAGCATAGCCTTACGACGATCGCCGAAACCTGGCGCTTTAACAGCAGCCACTTTCAATGCACCGCGGATCTTGTTGACTACCAGGGTAGCCAGAGCCTCTCCGTCGACGTCCTCAGCAATAATGATCAGCGGACGGCCGGTCTGAGCTACAGCTTCCAATACAGGAAGAAGCTCTTTCATAGAAGAAACTTTCTTCTCGGAGATCAGGATAAAAGGACGCTCGGCCTCAACTTCCATCTTCTCAGTATTGGTAACAAAATAAGGAGAAAGATAACCTCTGTCGAATTGCATCCCTTCCACAGTTTTTACTTCTGTTTCGGTACCACGAGCTTCTTCAACAGTGATAACTCCCTCCTTACCTACTTTTTCCATTGCTTCGGCAATCATATTACCGATTTCTTCATCGTGATTGGCAGAGATTGTAGCGACCTGAGCGATCTCTTTGGAAGTAGAGATGTTTTTCTTTTGTTTCTCAAGGTCGACAACCACTGCGGCTACAGCCTTCTCAATACCCCTTTTCAGGTCCATTGGGTTAGCCCCGGCAGCTACGTTTTTAGCGCCGATAGTATAGATAGCCTGTGCCAATACTGTCGCGGTGGTGGTACCGTCACCGGCAGAATCAGCAGTCTTAGATGCAACTTCCTTCACGAGCTGAGCACCCATATTTTCGATGGAATCCTTCAGCTCGATCTCCTTAGCCACGGTTACACCGTCCTTGGTAATAGTCGGTGAACCGAATTTCTTATCGATAACCACGTTGCGGCCACGAGGCCCCAGTGTTACTTTTACCGCGTCTGCAAGCGTATCGACGCCTTTTTTTATTTTGTCTCTGGCTTCTACGTCGAAAAAGATCTTCTTTGACATAACTTTTTGAATTAATTAAGTTACTTGAGTTAAAATAAGAAAAAAAATGCCGGATGGCTATCAGCCGATGATAGCGTAGATGTCCGACTCACGCATAATCAAGTATTCGCCACCTTCTACAGTCAATTCGGTGCCTGAATACTTACCGTAAAGCACAGTATCGCCTACTTTAACTGTCAACGGCTCATCTTTCTTACCAGGTCCTACCGCTACTACAGTGCCCCGTTGCGGCTTTTCTTTAGCAGTGTCAGGAATAATGATACCGAAAGCAGTTTTTTCTTCAGCAGGAGCTGCTTCTACAAGTACCCGGTCCGCCAGAGGCTGGACTTTCACATCGATTAAAGTTGACATAAGAATTTTAACGTTTTATTTATTTGTCAGTTTTTGAGATTTGTGACACACGGACATCTTTCTTACAAGGTTCGTGCCAGACATAAAAAACTGTCATTTTTGCATACTCCTGCAAAAATATCAGGACAAAAAGACTTCAGGCAGAAAAAAACCTGCCGGGGAAAATCTTCCCGGCAGGAGTTTCGTATCGACCTTCAATATCCCTGTTGTTTATTTGGAGCTGCTGTCGGCAGCTGCCGGAGCATCTGTACCGGTAGCCGCGTCAGGAAGCGACGGAATAATGCTCCCGCCCGGAACAGGTGCAGTCTGTGCTTTCTCGATATTCGCACTATTGATACCTCCGGCGCTCGGGTTACCGCTTTTTACCACCGCATAAGACGCCAGTGAGAGCAAAACAATAGCGCCCGCAAACCCCCACGTAATCTGCTCCAGAAGGTCTGTAGTTTTTTTAACGCCAAACATCTGGGAAGTCCCCGACCCGCCGAATTCGTTCGACAAGCCTCCTCCTTTTGAATTCTGGACCAACACGATCAATACCAGCAAAACAGCTATAATAGCGGCAATAATGATCAAAGCTAAATACATAATCTCTGTTCTATTAAAAAATGGTTCTTTCCCGGAAATCAACGGCCGCCCGGCATACACAAACGCTGCTACTTCAGCCTATTGATTTTTTCCGCAAAGTAATCCTTTTTTTCCGGGATTTTCAAAATTAGTTTCTCATATATTCCAATCGCTCTTTCAGTCTTGCCCTGCCTGACAAGTATTTCGGCAAAAGATTCGGTAGCAAAATCTTCCAGGGCTATCTGGTTTCGGGAGCTTAAGTCCTCTACCTGGTCGTTTTGTCCGGATTCAGGCGTCAGGGCTCCAATGACAGGTTCCGTTTTTATAAACCTGTCTATCAGTTCCTGTACGGGCGTCCGGGGTGGTACCTCTGTATTTTTTTCCTGCTCTTCCCTCAATTGCGCCGAAAGCTGGTAGGAAAGGGCAAATTCCGCTAAAACCACAGGATCATAGGAAACCGGACTGTCATTTTGTCTGCCGGTTTCAGGCTGATCTTCTGACGAGGCGGGAGAGGCCGATTTTTCGTCAGTGCCATCTCCTGCACCGGGCCTGGTACGGGTAAGCCTGTCAAGAAGCTCCACCGACCATTCCATTTCGTTTTCTACAAGCGCCTGCAGTGCCTTCCTGTTAAGTGCGTATATAGCAGCCCTGGGCAGGTAGCGGGTAAGCGTTTCAGGCTGACCTACAGAAACCGCCTTAGCCAGAAGCATATGAGCCAGTTGGAAATAAGGATATTCTTCCGTTATACGCTCCAGCTTACTGATGTCAGATTTCTCCAGGAGCTCCGGCTGCGTTACCCAATAAGAAAACATTTCTTTGTCTGCCATCATACAATCGTTAGGAATTAACAGGATCTCCGCCCGCCGCCGCTACCAGTCGGCTGCCGACTTATTGAATATGTTCTGTACCAGTTGGTCCAGTATCTTGGGAAGAATCCTGGGCTCGTTGGCATCAAGGGTCTCGTTCTGGGGAAAATCTTCATAAAACGTAAAGGACTGATCGAAGTTTTTAGTCTCGTCCTGGTTGTTGGTAAACCTGACCTGGACCGTTACGTTCAGCCGGTTAAACCCCGCCTTGTCGCTCGCGGTAGGCGCTACCGGCGTCACATCATATCCCGTGAACGTTCCTTCCAGCAGCAGGTCGCCTCCGCTGGGGCGCTGTGTAAGACTGGTGTTACGCTGAAAATATTCTTTCAGTTTTTCACTGAATTCGAGCGGCAGGTTGGCCGGTCCTCCGGCCGTGCTCATTGTAAAATTGAGTACCGTGAAAGTCTTGAGATCAGGGGAAAGATTGGTCCCGGTAAAGGAATAAATCCCGCAACCATTAAGCATAACACCTGAAATCAAAACCAGGATACCGCTCCATACACTGAAAAATCTGCATGCTGCAGCCGGTTTACCAGTCTGTGCTGTCAGCTTAGCTCTCGATCCCATATTCCTTGATTTTCCGGTAAAGTGTACGCTCGGAAATACCCAATGCCCTGGCAGCGTATTTCCTTTTATTGTTATTCTTTTGCAACGACTTGATAATCAACTCCTTTTCCTTTTCCTCCAGGGATAAAGACTCCTCTTCTTCGGTAGTATGGTCCACGTCTTCCACTACTACTCCCTCGTCTGCGTATTGACCGAGGTCAACGATACGGGGCTGGGCCGGAGAAATGATCCGCGGCGATTCGCCCGACTGCGCGGGGAACAACGTATCGGAAGCTCCCAGGCTGCTGAACAGCTCTTTATTCTGCTGGAGCACCTCTCTCCCATCGTAGTGATCTCCCTGCAGGACATCCCTTACCAGTTTCTTGAGCTCGTTTACATCCCTGCGCATGTCAAAAAGCACTTTATACAGGAGTTCCCGCTCTGAAATGGCACCCCCATCTTCGGCATCGGCGACAGGCACAAGGCTTCTTCGTGCAGACGGCTGCACCGGGTGCAGGTACTTCTGGAGCACGGTGCTGTCTACGGGCAGGTCTTTGTCCGTTTCCAGGATAGTGATCTGCTCGGCGATATTCTTGAGCTGCCTGATATTCCCGCGAAACTCGTAGTCCATCAGCATCTGGCGCGACGCTTCCGTCAACTTTACCGGCTTGGTACGATAACGCTCCGCAAAATCATTGGTAAACTTCCTGAAAAGAAGAACGGCATCTTCACCGCGCTCCCGCAAGGGCGGCACATAAATAGGTACGGTGTTAAGACGGTAATACAGATCCTCCCTGAACCTGCCCTTGTCTACGGCATCCCTGAGGTTAACATTTGTAGCCGCCACGACCCGTACATCTGTCTTCTGAACTTTTGAAGAACCGACCCGGATGAATTCCCCGTTTTCCAGCACCCTGAGCAAACGGGCCTGCGTCCCCAGAGGCATCTCCCCTATTTCATCAAGAAAGATCGTCCCTCCGTTAGTCGTTTCAAAATATCCTTTCCGTGCTTCCGATGCTCCTGTAAAAGACCCTTTTTCATGCCCGAACAATTCGGAATCGATCGTCCCTTCGGGAATCGCTCCGCAGTTGATCGCTATGAAAGGTCCGTGCTTACGGGTACTGAGGCTATGTATGATCTTGGAAAACGACTCCTTACCGCTCCCGCTTTCACCGGTGATCAGCACCGTAAGATCGGTGGCCGCTACCTGCATCGCCACATTGATCGCATAATTAAGAGCAGGCGCGTTTCCAATGATCCCGAAGCGATTTTTGATCGCCTGTATTTCCGGATTATTCATAAAAAAAATAAAACTTTATAGCTGACAATCAGCCTTTCCAACGAGATATCAGGCAATTATGACCTCCTCTTGTACCGCTACGCCGATGAGCGTGGCAGCGGTACATTCCGTCACCTGTACATGCACATAATCTCCCTTCCGGTAGTGTTCTTTAGGAAAAACCACCACCTTGTTCTGGTCGTTCCGCCCCTGCAGGTATTCCTCCGAGCGCTTCGACGGGCCTTCAGCCAATACTTTGTGAATTTTACCGACTGCCCGCCGGTTCCGCTCCAGGGATAGTTGCTGCTGCAGGTCGATAATCTCCACCAGTCTTCTCTTTTTAACTTCGTCGGGCACATCGTCCGCGAATTTCTTTGCCGCGGGTGTCCCGGGCCGCTCCGAATAGGAGAACATATAGCCATAATCAAACCTGGCGTACTCCATCAGCGTCAGCGAATCGCGGTGTTCCTCCTCGGTCTCGCTGCAGAAGCCGGAAATCATATCATGCGATATCCCGCAATCTTCGCCCAGGATCTCCCTGATACGGTCAATCTTGCCCAGGTACCATTCCCGGTCGTAAGTGCGGTTCATCAGCTTCAGGATCCGGCTGTTGCCACTCTGCGCAGGCAGGTGGATATAATTACAGATATTCCCGTACTTTTTCATAGTATACAGGACATCGTCAGTGATATCTTTCGGATGCGACGTGCTGAACCTTACCCTCAGATCGGGGTCTACCAGCGCGACCATTTCGAGAAGCCCGGCAAAATCAACGCTTTCTCCCCCCGTACTCTCCACAGGTTTCCAGCGGTAGCTGTCTACATTCTGCCCAAGCAGGGTAACCTCCCGGTACCCCTGGTCAAAAAGGCCCCTGGCTTCCTTAACAATGGAAAACGGGTCCCGGCTACGTTCCCTTCCCCTGGTAAAGGGCACCACGCAGAAGGAGCACATATTATTACAGCCCCGCATGATGCTGATAAATGCCGTAACACCGTTGGAATTAAGTCTTATCGGCGATATATCGGCATAAGTTTCTTCTCTTGAAAGGAGTACGTTTACCGCTTTTTGCCCGCTTTCAGCTTCGTCCACCAGATTGGGCAACTCACGATAGGCATCGGGACCGGTTACGATATCCACCATTTTTTCCTCCTCCAGCAACCTGGCCTTAAGCCGCTCCGCCATGCACCCCAATACGCCTATCAGCAACCCGGGTCTTTTTTTCTTCAATGTATTCAGCGCCTTCAGCCGGTTCCTGACTTTTTGTTCGGCATTATCCCTTATAGCGCAGGTATTCAGGAAAATAAGGTCGGCATCGTCTTCCGATGAAGTAGTTGCAAAACCCGCATTCCGCATAACTGAAGCCACAATTTCGCTATCGGAGAAATTCATCTGGCAGCCGTAGCTCTCGATAAACAGCTTCTTTTTATTGACAGCCGGTTCGTCCTCGGTCACTTTCACCGTTTCGCAACCTGCTTTATCATCTTCTGTCAGGATCTTCAGGCCGCCCGACACAATGGTACTCTGCTCTTTTAACATTTTGAAATAATCAAATGCTTCTAAAATATTCTCGAGGCTCTAATCAGCCCCGAAGGTGCAAAAGTAGTAAATATTATTGCAATAGCCTGACAAAGTGACAGTCTATTTGCGGATGTTAAGCGTAGGGTATCGGGCATCAGCGCGAGGCTGTGGTGAGGTAGGGCCTGGCAATTAACGACTCCCCCATTTTGAAACCGGGAAGAGATTGTGTTACTTTTGTACACGACCTTTTTTCAATTGTCTCTCATTCCTATGAAAAAACTTCTTCGCTTCCGTTTCTTCCTTTGCTTCGTCGTCTTGGCTCCTTTTACAACGACGGCACAGCAATCAGCCGCAGCAATCTTCGAAGAAGGGAATGCCAGGGCTCGTTCAGGCGACTACGTCGGGGCTCTTAAGTCTTTCAGCACAGTGATCGGTATGAATCCCTCACATGCCCCGAGCTATTTCAACAGGGGATTGGCCAAGGCTATGCTCAAAGATTACCGGGGTGCCATCCTCGACTACGATAAAGCGATCGAGATCAACCCGTCAGAAGCGCTGTACTTCCAGAGCCGGGGCGTAAGCAAGAGCTTCCAGGAAGATCACAGGGGCGCAATACTGGATTATACGCGCTCAGTAGAGATCAATTCTTCCGATGCGAAAACCTATTTTAACAGAGCTATAAGCTACTCCCGGCTGGAAAACTACCAGAAGGCCGCAGAAGACTTTGACAAATCTGTTTCACTTGAATCCGGCGACGTCAGTTACCTCTACGCCAGGGGAAGAAACAAATTGCACCTCGACGACTACCAGGGCGCGTTGGAGGACTTCGCGAAAGTCCTGTCAATAAGCCCGAAGAGACACATGGCCCTGGCCGGGTCTGCCGAGGCCAAAATCGCACTTGAAAATTACCAGGGCGCCATTTCCGACCTGGATAAGGCCATCGAGCTGAGCCCGCGCGACGGGCACTTATTCGAGTTAAGAGGCTTTGCCCGGAACAAACTCCTCAGCTTCACCAATGCCCTGGTGGATTACGAAAAAGCTATTTCGCTGGGGAACAAAAAGCCGGAAGTGTACTATGGACGCGGACTTGCCAAAAGCCGGCTCGGAAGACAAAAAGAAGCTATCAGCGACTTTAACCTGGCCATTGAGCTGGACAACCCTTATTTCGAAAAAGATGCAAAAAAAATCTCCTACAAAGGACCTATCACCAAAAAAGTGCTTGACGAACTCAGAGGAGATATCAAAGAAAATGCTTCTTTCCGGCAGTTAAGCGATGAACGGGCGCAGGCATACTATGAGCGGGGAAAAAGCAGAATAAAAGGCAGCGACAGCAGAGGGGGGCTTACCGATCTGAATACGGCGATCGAACTATCGCCCCTCTATGCCGAGGCTTATTTCGCAAGAGCAATGACCAGGTCTGCGCAAAGCGACCAGATCGGGGCGCTGATGGATCTTGTTACAGCTATTAAAATACGCCCGGATTACCAGGAAGCCTATCACCTGCGCGGAATCATCAGGCATAGCCAGGGTATGGTCAACGAAGGCTGCACGGATCTCAGCAAAGCTGGAGAGCTCGGCTACGAAGCATCCTATAAGGTCATTGGCGAATATTGTAATAACTAAAGAAGCCCTGCCACTTTATCCCAGTCCACTACATTCCAGAAAGCGCTGATAAAGTCGGCTCTTTTATTCTGGTATTTGAGGTAGTAGGCGTGTTCCCATACGTCAAGGCCGAGCACCGGCTTACCTTTGATTTCAGCTATGTCCATCAATGGATTGTCCTGGTTAGGCGTAGAGCCGATTTCAAGAGCATTACCGTTGGATACCAGCCATGCCCAGCCCGATCCGAACCTTCCCATACCGGCTTTGGAAAAAGCCTCCTTAAATGCATCGAATGATCCGAACTGCCCGTTGATCGCGTCTGCCACCTTCCCGGCAGGCTCCCCGCCTTTCCCCGGACCGAGAATATCCCAGAAAAAAGTATGGTTCCAATGCCCTCCGGCATTGTTTCTTACCCCTACCGGCCCTTCTCCCGCCGCTTTCAGCAATTCTTCCAGCGTTTTGCTGGACAGCTCCGTCCCTTCCAGCGCCTTGTTGAGATTATTGATATAAGCGGTATGATGTTTCGTATAGTGGATTTCCATAGTTTCCTTGTCGAAATGAGGCTCCAGAGCCCCGAAATCGTAGGGCAGCTCTTTCTGGGTGAAAGGAGCGACCTCCCTTACTGCCGAGCCGGGAGTACACCGAACCGCGGTACCTGCAAAGCCGAGCGCGATCGCTCCCCCGGTAACTGTATTCAAAAACTCTTTTCTATTCATAGCAATTTGTGGTTTTCAACAGATTTAGAAATCGGAATTTAGTAAATAATTCAAAACATCCGGAACAAAGGCGATAATCATAAAAAATTATTCGTAGACCAACCGTCCTACGATGCTCCGTCCCAAAGTAACTTCATCGGTATATTCCAGGTCTCCTCCCACAGGAATGCCCCTGGCAATCGTACTTACTTTCACATGTGTGGCTTTCAGTTTCTTCTGCAGGTAAAACGCAGTCGTATCGCCTTCCATCGTAGCACTCAAAGCGAGGATAACTTCCTTCACCGGCTCATCTTCGGGGGCCGAAACAACCCGCTGGATAAGAGAATCGATAGTCAGGTCGGAAGGCCCTATCCCTTCCATGGGTGAGATAATCCCTCCCAGCACGTGATACAGGCCGTTATACTGTGAAGTATTTTCTATGGCCAGCACATCGCGCGTATCCGTCACCACGCAGATTACGGAAGTGTCTCTCCTGTTGCCGGCACAGATAGAACAGATCCCACTGTCAGAAATATTATGGCATTTTACGCAATAACAGGTCTGCTCCCGTAAAGCGACCAGGGAATCTGCGAGACTCCGGGTTTGCTCAGGATCCCTTTTCAGGAGGTGTAATGCCAGGCGAAGGGCAGACTTCTTCCCGATACCGGGTAGCCTGGAGATTTCGTTTACAGCATTTTCTATAAGTTTCGACGGATAATTCATGGAGCAGGCAAAAACACGGAGTAAGTCCCGTTTAAATCACTTCCGCAGAAATACCCCTGCGGCAAATATCATTCCGCATCTCGACAAGCTCTTCATAAGTCCCGTCTTTGACGCTGCATTTCCCTTTGAAATGAATAATGATCGTACACTGTTCTGCCTGATGCGGCGTATGACCGCAAACCTCGATAAGAGTTTCAATTACCCAATCGAACGTATTTATATCATCATTAAAAACTACCAGGCTCCTGACTTCGGTATCGACAGTCTCCTGTAATACTTCGGTGTCGGTATTTTCACTGATCTGCATTTGTCAACCATATTTCGTTTGCAGAAGCAAATCTACTTAAAGATGCCAAACTAAAGAAGGTTTTTTTGTACTTTCACCCGCGTTAAAAATAAAAGTTTCTCCATCCAGATGAATCCATACGTCGCGCTAGGCATTCTCTCCGTCTATTTTCTTATGTTAATCCTTGTATCGCTATACACTGCGAGAGGAGCCGATACAAATACTTTTTTTACAGCCAACAGGCAGTCGCCCTGGTACCTGGTAGCTTTTGGCATGATCGGCACGTCGCTGTCGGGAGTGACCTTTGTTTCGATACCGGGCTCGGTAGCCAATATCCAGTTCTCCTACTTCCAGGTCGTGCTGGGCTACCTGCTGGGTTACCTGGTGATCGGTACAGTCTTAATGCCGCTTTATTACCGGCTGAACCTCATCTCGATCTATACCTACCTTGAAAAGCGGTTTGGATTCTGGTCTTACAAGTCCGGTTCTGCGGTTTTCCTGATCTCCAGGACAGTCGGCTCGGCCGTAAGGCTGTACGTAGCTGCCGGGGTGCTTCAATATGCACTTTTTCAGCCGCTGGGAATCCCGTTCGAGGTTTCGGTAGCCATCACCATCCTCCTGATATGGGTGTATACGTTTAAAGGCGGGGTCAAAACCATTATCATTACCGACACCCTCCAAACGCTGTTCCTGGTCACAGCGGTGATCCTCACTATTATACTGGTCGCGCGCGAGCTGGATCTGGTAAGCACTTCCGAAATTATAAAAACCGTCAGGGAAAGCGGTTATTCCAAGATATTCTTCTGGGAGATCAACGATTCCAAAAATTTCTTTAAGCAGTTTCTCGCCGGGGCCTTCATAGCGGTTGTGATGACCGGGCTTGACCAGGACCTGATGCAGAAGAACCTGACCTGTAAAAACATCGGCGAAGCACAGAAAAATATGTTCTGGTTTACGGTGGTACTGGTCATTGTAAACCTGCTTTTTCTTTCGCTAGGCGCACTGCTCTACCTGTACGCTTCCACCAAAGGCATCACCCCGCCGGCCCGCACCGACGATTTTTACCCCATGCTTGCCCTCAACAATCTCGGGCCTGTCGTGGGCATCACCTTCCTGCTCGGTATTACGGCAGCTACCTACGCCAGCTCCGACTCGGCGCTTACGGCCCTCACTACTTCCTTCTGCGTCGACTTTATGAATATCGGAAATAAGCCGGAGAAGGAACGCGCCAGGATCAAATTCTGGGTACATGTAGGGTTTTCTGTGCTTTTCTATCTTGTCATTATCGTCTTTAACAAGCTCAACAGCAAAGAAGTGATCACAGCGGTGTTCGACCTGGCCGGGTACACCTACGGTCCGCTATTAGGATTGTTTTCATTCGGCGTGCTGACCAGGACCGGCGTCAGGGACAAGTGGGTTCCCCTGGTATGCGTAGCAGCCCCTCTTCTGACCTATATACTCAATCAGAATTCAGTCGAATGGTTTAACGGCTATCAGTTCGGCTTCGAAAGGCTGATCATCAACGGGCTGATCACTTTCCTTGGCTTGTGGATTTTATCCATGGGAAGGAAGCCGGTCAATAGCTTAGGATCGTAAACTCGGTGCGCCGGTTCCGCTGGTGCTCTTCTTCGGTTTTCGCGTTCTGGACGATCAGGTCACGCTCGCCGTAGCCGCGCGCTTCCATCCTTTCGGGATCGATACCCCTTAAGGTCAGGTAGTTCACGACCGACTCGGCACGTTTCTGGGAAAGTGTCATGTTATAGGCGTCAGACCCGCGGGTATCGGTATGGGAGCTCAGCTCTATCACCATCGTCGGGTTGTCTTTCAGGAGCTGCGCCAGCTTATCCAGTTCGGGCGCGGCATCTGCCCTGATATCGAACTTATCAAGATCGTAGTAGATATTCTCAAGCGTAAAAGTCTTGTTCAGCTCAAGGCGGTCAAGCCTGATAGTGACCCTGTAAGTCGTATCGGTGTGTAGCTTGTTCAGGAAGATAAAAGGTATCGATTTTCCTTCCATCGAAAACGGCACCCTTTTGCTGATAAATCCCCGTCGTCCGGCCAGCAGATCGTAGGTTTTTCCCTCTTCCAGCTTAAACGTGCCAAAATCTCCCTTATTATCTGTATCCAGCCTGGCCAGCTCTATTTCTGTGCTGTCTCCTTCAACCATGATCCTCACGTAGGCCGAGTCGAGGGGAGCCGCATTTTCCGGATCATTTTCAAGTATCGTACCGGCAAGGAAATAAGCAACTGTTTTTGGTTTCCCTTCGAACAGGCGGGGATCTTCCGGCTTATCTGCAATGACAGGTTTGTCTGTCTCGGTCTCAGGGATGTAGAAGTAATAGATATCGTCGTCTCCCTTACCTCCTTCCCTGTTACTGGAGAAGAAACCGCTTTCGTCATCCAGGAAAACGAGGCCGAAATCGTCCTGCGGTGTATTGAATGGAATACCCATATTCTCGATCGCAATCACGCCCTGGGAGCGTGTAGCAACAAAAATATCCAGCTTGCCCAAACCGGGGTGCCCGTCGGAGGCAAAGTACAGCTTATTGTCGGGCGAAACATAAGGAAACATCTCATCACCGGCCGTATTGATCGATGCGCCCATGTTTACCGGCCTGCTAAACCGTCCGGAAGCATCCATATTGGTACTGTAAAGATCTATTCCCCCAAAACCTCCTTTACGGTTTGATGCAAAATAAAGCGTCTTTCCATCCCTGGAAAACGCCGGAGAGCCGTCCCAGGCCAGGGAATCGTTGACCGGCAGGTAACGCGGCTCGCTCCACTGTCCGTTCACATTGCGCGACATATAGAGCTTTACGTCGGTAGTTCCCCTCTTTTTACCGGTATTTCCCCGGGCAAAAACCAGGGTTTTCCCGTCGGGCGAAAAGGCAGGCGAGCCTTCATTTGCTTCAGGATCGAATATCTGCTGGCTGAACAGGGCCGCATTTCCCGGGAGCATCCTGGTAGGATCTTCGCCAAAACCGATCTTATAAATACCCAGCATCTGCTGGCCGTTGTTCTTATAAGTCTTCTGCTTCCTGGAAGTTGAAAATATCAGCTCCTGTCCTACCACAGCCGGCCCAAACTCCGCTCCGGGCGTATTGACAGGCAGGTTTTCCACTTCGAATTCCGGTTTCTTCAGCGCTATCCTGTCCATAATCTTGAGGATCTCTACCTCTCTCAGTGCACGGCTTTTCATATTCTCAGGCGCATTGGCAAGATTGGCTGCCGCAAGAAAGTACTCTTTTGCCTCATTGTACTGACCGGCAGTTTTAAGCGCATAGGCATATTGAAAACGGGCGTCGGCATTATCCGGTTCTTCTTCCACCACTTTCTTAAAATACGGGATTGCCTCTCTGAACCGGTTGGAAAGCCTGTAGGACTCGGCTATAAACCTGTTTGCCTCCTTTACCTCGTAGCTGGCTTCCAGCGCCGCGTTGAAATCTTTAATAGCCAGATCATATTCCCCGTCCTTAAACTTACGCACACCGGAATTAAAGGTCTTCTTCGCAGAATCACATGACCATAACCCAACGCCGAGCAATAATACTGCCCAAAGCGACAAACGTATATAATTATGCCTTTTCATACCTGTTTATAAGCCGGTATCCCATACTCTTACAAATGGATCCGGTTTGATTTCAAAAAGTTTAAAGCGTCTATTAATAAACGTACGAAACAGCGAAAATATACAATCCGCTCAAAATTCCGCGGGATCTTAACCGCAAAGTTCGTGGAGTACGCAGAGAAAGTGCAGAACGTGATTCAGATATCCTCCAAAACTCTCTGTGCAACTCTGTGCTCTGTGGTAAAATCACATTGTCCTGTTCCGTCCTGTAAATTACGAAGCTTTTTCAAAGGATGTGGCAAATCCGCTCTTGAAAGCGCAGATTCAGTCTTCTCCCTGGATGGCCGAATACCCCGGCACGCCGTTAAACTTATAGAGATTTTCTGTCTTGATCACATCGTAACCGGCTGATACCAGGGAAGCCTGGAGGTCGATGATATCCCGCCGCAGAATTTCGCCGTGGGCGGAAAGATACCTGCAGCGCCAGTGGTCGGTTATATAAGTTTCGGGAAAAAATCCGGGATATACTTTCGCCCCCCTGTTGGTAATAGCCGACAACCGCATATCGCCGGCGCTGATCCCGGCCAATGAATCTCCCAGGTGATTTGAATTCCCCTCCCAATCCAGGAAAATATCCACTCCGCAAAGTTCTTTTACTTCCCTGATCCGGCCCGTTTTTTCCGTACGGATCGGGTCGGGCACCTGCGCATAGCTTACCGGGCGGAAATGTTCGGGATTCTGCCCCAGGCGCGCGATCACGGCTTCTCCGAATTCCTTCGTGCCTACTCTTTTCCTGCTGAGCTCTTCTTTGTAGATATCGCCGGTATGGATCCCGTCCTCGATGGTCTTCAGCCAGGCATTGTGTATTTTTTCGGCCACTGCTCCCTGTCCAATATGGACGAGCATCATGATGGCCCCGTTCAGCAATCCCGAAGGATTTGCAATACCCTTCCCTGCAATGTCGGGAGCGGAACCGTGTATCGCCTCGAACATCGCGCACTGATCCCCGACATTGGCCGAGCCTCCCATTCCTACCGAACCTGCCACCTGGGCGGCTATATCGGAAATAATATCGCCATACAGATTGAGCGTTACAATTACGTCAAACCGTTCGGGCTGGTCGGCAAGCAGGGCCGAGCCTATATCGATAATCCAGTGATCTTTTTCTATTTCCGGGTACTCGGCGCCTATTTCGTCAAAGATCCTGTGAAAAAGCCCATCGGTCATTTTCATGATATTATCCTTCGAAAAACAGGTCACTTTCTTCCTCCCGTAGGCCCGGGCATACTGGAAAGCATAACGGATAATACGCTCACAGCCGGGCCTGGTGACGAGCTTCAGCGTCTGGTAGGCGTGGTTGGTCTGCCTGTATTCTATGCCCGTATAGAGATCTTCTTCATTTTCCCGTATGATCACCACGTCGAGCTCCGGGTGCCTTGTCCTCACAAAAGGAGCGTATGCCTGGTTGGGCCGCACATTTGCATAAAGGCCCAAAGCGGTGCGGGTTGTCACGTTAAGGCTCTTGTAGCCGCCGCCCTGGGGGGTCGTGATGGGCGCCTTCAGGAATACTTTTGTCCTTCTCAGCGATTCCCATGCGCTTTCGCGTATCCCGCCCGGCACACCACTACGGTATACCTTCTCTCCTACCTCTATGATTTCGGGTTCTATCCGGGCGCCGGCTGCTTCCAGGATGCCCAGCGTTGCCGCCATAATTTCAGGACCTATTCCGTCGCCGTAGGCTACTGTTACAGGAACTTTCTCGGTTGATGTCATTTGTGTAAAATAATGCGGTGATCTGTCGATGTCTCACGGCTATTTTACAAAGATATCCTTATCATCCGGAATAGATCAGGGATAATTTAATTTTGGTGATTATATATCATGATAACCCAGTTCAGAAACGACTCCCCCTCTGCCTGCCAAGGAGAGGGGGCCGGGGGGAGAGGTTATTCCAAAATCTCCCTGACCATCGCCGGCGACCCTACTATAAAAGGCGTTCTCTGATGATAATGCTCCGGAATAATATCGAGTATAGCCTGCTGCCCGTCTGTCGCCACCGCGCCCAGTTGCTCTGCCAGGAATGCCAGGGGATAGCATTCATACAAAAGCCTCAGCTTGCCGGAAGGCGTTTTTTTTGTGGCAGGGTACAGATAAACCCCGCCTTTGAGGCTATTCCTGTGGAAATCCCCGACAAGTGACCCGATATACCTCGCGGTCAGCCCCTTTGCCCTGCATTTCAGCACATAAGAACGGATATAGTCGTCATACTCATCGAAATACCCGTCATTAATAGAATAAATCGAGCCGTCTTCGGGGCAGCGCAGGTTCCTGTGCGACAGGATGTATTCTCCCAGCGAATATTCATAGGTAAAGGCATTTACCCCGCTGCCGGTCGAATAAACCAGTATGGTAGAAGAACCATAGAGTATGTAACCGGCGGCCACCTGCTTCCGTCCGCCCTGCATGAAGTCGGACATGTTTGCCTGTGTCCCGATCGGCGTAACGCGGCGATATATCGAAAAGATAGTACCGATCGAAACGTTTACGTCGATATTGGAAGATCCGTCCAGCGGATCGATCGCCACTACGTACTTGCCGTTATCGTTATTGGTATAAATAATCCCTTCATCTTCTTCCGATATGATGGCGCACACCTCCCCTCCCCGCTGCAATGCCCTGAGAAAACGGATATTGGCAATCACATCCAGCTTTTGCTGGCTCTCTCCCTGCACATTCGCATGTCCCATCGCACCTGCCAGGTCGACAAGCCCGGCCCTGTTTACTTCCCTGTTTATGATTTTCCCTGCAAGCGCGATATCTCTCAAAAGATGAGAAAGTTCCCCAGTGGCATACGGGAACGCACTCTGCTCCTGGTGAATGAAACGGTCGAGCGTGGTGCCGATCAGCACCGCCAGTTCCTGGACTGATTTCTGGTTCATGATTTGAATTATGTAGTTAAGATGTTTGACCGGAATATTAAAAAAAGTGTCTGTCGTGAGTCATATTGCTAAACTCCGGCTGCGAAATCGACAACATGACTCCAATTGGATTTTAAAGGGCAGCGGTTTATATATTTGATTTGTATCGTTATAAAAAGTTTTCAGAAAAACGTTTGGCTACTGCTCTGCCAGCTTGCTCATATACAGCCCAGTGACGCGCAAACTCACCTCCTACCCTTACTTAGCTTACCGTACTTTTTCAGGAAAAATATCTTCAGACAAGCTTTAACCTCTCACGTTAAAATTAAACTTTTTTAAGAATATTTATTCAAAATTCAACCTCCTCTATAAATTAAGTAATCAGAGGTATAGCGTATTTTCGCAGCAAAGCGTTTAATTCAAAGCGGAAAAGGCGGACGGATCATACAATTCCCTCCCTTTTATCCCTTATTCATTTGAGTCTAATATGCGAATTGTCGACTATCCGGCCGTTATAACAGAGGCCTGGCATCATTACGATAAAAACAGGGAGATCGTTTCGATTGAAGATATAAGTGCCCGGGTTTCTACCAATCATGTTTTCAGAGTACGGCTGGACTCCGATGAAATGGTGATCGCCAAATTATCGTATTTCGGGGTTTTCGAGCATTTTAAGGAAGATCACCGGATCATCCATGCGCTGGCAACCAATTTGCTTTACCCTTATGAGAATGTGCTGGCCAAATCGCTCGTCAAAAACAACCAGGTCTACACATACCGCTACAAAAACAGCTTTATCGATACCTGGGTCGTTTTTTATAACCCTATCAGGAGCGCTAACCGTCTTCCTGCAAGGCTTAACGAAGAGCAGATCAGGAAGCTGGGCAAAGAGATGGCTACCTTTCACAAGGCCTGCCTTCGCGCCGGGAAAATACTTCCTAAATCCTCCAAAACCGTACGTACCGATATCCAGGAATTGCTGGGAATCCTGCAGACAGACACAGGCAGGTTCGAATACCGTCTCCACGTCGATACGATCCAGTTGCATTGCGAGCGGTTTTTGAAGAATATCGATCTGCTGGGTATCAAGGCCTTCGACAAGCTGCCGGTTTTTGTAGACTGGAACATCGGTAATTTTTCCGTTTCAGAAGATCTTCAGCTTTTTTCGCGCTGGGACTACGACTGGTTCCGTATATCCAACCGGATCATGGACTTTTATTTCTTCAGCCGCGTAGTTTCCGATGTAGGCGACCGGACGGTCTTCAGCTACGGCATCAATACGCTTAGTGAGTCCCGCTTCCTGCTATTCCTTAAAGAGTATCACGCCATATACCCCCTGACAGCCAACGAAGTCAGGTTCATGAAAGAAGCATACCGGTTTTTTATCCTGAACTATGTTATCAAATACGGGCGTTATTTCTTCCACCGGACATATGCGACCAAGCTTCAGAAAGAAGCCTATGAGAAATACCTGCCCTCTATAGAAGACGGATTTGACGCGGAAGTCATCATCAGGGAATTAGGCATTTCAGACGACTGAATAAAGTATTTTTTTCTGTCGTCCCCGGATACTTTGGGAATTATGTACTTGTCTTTTGACGTTAACAACAGAACAGACGCACCTCTGGATCACAACCTATGATGCAACAATACCTCGAGCTGCAGCAGACCGGGCAGTTCCCAAAATTACTGATCGATTATCTTGCGGGAAAACCGGATTTAAGTTCATTCTATTCCTATTATCCCAATCTTGAGAACTTCAGATTCCTGATAGAGAACAGGGAAAAGTTCGGGCCGGCAAAACGAAAGCTGCTCGTAGATGTGCTTAAGGAGCAATACAGGGACCTGCCCGATGTACCCGATTTTTCCGTGCTGCTGGATGAAAAAACCTTTACTGTGACCACCGGGCACCAGCTCAACGTTTTCGGTGGCCCCCTGTATATTTTCTATAAGATCATCACCACGATCAACCTGGCGAGGCTGCTTAAGATTACCTATCCCGATTATAATTTTGTGCCGGTATACTGGATGGCTACAGAAGATCACGATTTCATGGAAATTGCTTCCGTCCACGTTTTCGGCAAAACTTTTACCTGGAACGGGGAGCCGGCCGGCCCGGTCGGTGAGTTGGATCCCCGCGGACTGGCCGCTATTGCAGCGCAGTTTCCCGAGCAGGTCAGCATCTTCGAAAGGGCCTATGCCGAAAATGATACCCTTACCGGGGCCGTCAGGCAATATATGCATGACTTTTTTGGCAAAGCGGGCCTTATCAGCCTCGATGCCAGCCACCCTGTTTTAAAGAGGGAATTCCTTCCTGTCATTAAAGAGGAGCTTACGGAAGTAAAATGTGCCGACCTGGTGCAGCACACTTCCCGGCAGCTGAATGCTCTGGGTTACGATACCCCCGTACATGCCAGGGAAATCAACCTGTTCTATCTCGCTCCCCGGCTACGCGAACGTATTGTAAGAAGCGGTGACGAATACCAGGTACTGCGGACAGGCAAAAAATTCACGCAGGAGGCCATCCTGGCAGAAGCGGAGCAGCATCCCGAACGCTTCAGCCCCAACGTGGTGCTCAGGCCGCTTTACCAGGAATATATCTTACCCAACCTGGCTTACATAGGCGGCCCCTCGGAGATCCCCTACTGGATGCAGCTTAAAAGTATCTTCGACCTCTATCGCGTTCCTTTCCCCGCGCTTATACCGCGCAACTTCGCATTGTATGTGACCGCTGCAGAAGAAAGAAGGTTAAAAAAGCTCAATCTCGGCTATCCCGACGTATTCGGCGACAAAGACCTCCTGCGAAAAAAAATAGTGGAAAGACATGCCGGACACTGTCTCCATCTTGAAGAAGAAAAGGACGAATTGAAGTCGCTTCTTGATAAGGTTGCTTCAAAAGCCAAAGCTGTAGACGTAACGATGGAAGCTGCAGCGCTGGCCGAAAAGACCAGGCTGCTGAAATCCTTTGCAAAGCTGGAAAAGCGTATCCATAAAGCCGAAGAGAGAAAGCATGGCGTTGTGCTGGGCCAGCTCCAGGCCGTACTCGACAGTTTCTTCCCCAACGGTGTTCCCCAGGAGCGGTATGCCAATTTCCTTGACTTCCATCTTACAAACCGGCATTTTATCCCGGGTCTGTTCAGGAGCTTTGATCCGCTCGACTTTCGCTTTGTCGTTCTCGAAGAAAATGACTTACTGAGCGAATAGCTATGCTAAAAAAAGACCTCCGGAAGCTCTACAGGGAAAAGAGAAGCGGGGTTCCCGCGGAAACTATCAGGCAGCAATCCGGAATAATTGCAGATAAGCTTATAGGGTGGCTTTCTTACCGCCCCGGCATTAGATGCATTCATTCGTTCCTGCCTTCGGAAGCCAAAAAGGAAGTGGATACGTTTGTCATCCTGAGGAGAATCAGGGAGGAACTTCCTTCTATAAAAACCGCTGCTCCCAGGATCGGGAACGGTGAAAGGGTACTTTCCCATCATATTTTCGACGCCTCTGCCAGTCTTGCATATAACTGTTGGGGAATTCCGGAGCCGGTAGCACCTGAAGAAGTACCCACCCAAGAAATAGACGCCGTCATTGTACCTCTGCTTATCTTCGACAAGTCGGGGCACAGGGTCGGGTACGGCAGAGGATTTTATGACACATTCCTGGCCACATGCAGAGCAGGTACCCTGAAAATCGGAGTGTGCATTTTCGATCCCGTAGAAATGATATCTGATATCGGCCCGTACGATATCAGGATGGACATCTGCATCACACCTGAGCGCATTTGGGATTTTACCGGTCAGGGCTATGTGCGGCACTGAGGTTTGTAGGATTAATCTTTTGCCTCGAACCAAATAAAGTATACATTTGCTGTCCGAATACTGATATTGTTACCAACCCAACAACAAATTGACCGCATTATGGCTTACGGTTTGCTAAAAGGCAAAAAAGGAATTATATCCGGCGCATTGGATGAGAACTCCATTGCCTGGAAAGTTGCGTTAAAGGCAAAAGAGGAAGGCGCTTCCTTCATCCTGACCAATGCACCCGTGGCAATGCGCCTCGGTGCGATCAACGAACTGGCAAATGCCACCGACGCTACTATCATTCCGGCCGACGCTACCCTTGTGGAGGATATCGAGAACCTCTTTTCGCAATCCACAGAAGTGTTGGGAGGAAAAATCGATTTCCTGCTTCACTCTATAGGCATGTCTCCTAATATCCGTAAGGGAAAGGAATACGGGGATCTTAACTATGAATGGTTCCAGAAAAGCCTCGACATTTCGGCGCTATCCCTGCACAAGTTTCTGCAGGTAGCCGAAAAGCAGGATGCGATCAACGAATGGGGATCAGTGGTAGCTCTCTCCTATATTGCAGCTCAGCGTACCTATCCTTTTTATACGGATATGGCAGATGCAAAGGCTACACTCGAAAGCATCGCCAGAAGCTATGGCTACCGGTACGGCAAGCTTAAAAACGTGAGGGTAAACACCGTTTCGCAATCTCCCACCAAAACCACGGCAGGAAGCGGAATAGGCGGATTCAATTCCTTCTTTGATTTTGCCGACAAACTGAGCCCGCTCGGCAATGCTTCGGCCGACGATTGTGCCAATTATGTGATTTCGCTTTTTTCCGACCTGACCCGTCTTGTAACGATGCAAAATCTTTATCATGACGGCGGCTATTCTTCTACCGGGATTTCGGAAGAAATCATCGAGCTTTTAAATAAATAACATCGGTCCGGTCTAAGCCGGGGGCATTTTCAGGTCTATCCATCCCCTGAAAGCCCCCGCCCGCTTCTGGCTTACCACAACCGGTTGCTCCACCGGCGGAGGGGGCGAAAGATCTACCTGCAGTTTGCCGTATCCTGCCGGTATATATCCCCGGCAGCAGGCCCGGTGCGCGATAATCTGCCTGTTCAGCCGAAAAAAGAAAAAACTGTCAAGTGTTTCTTCCAGTTTGTCGAGAGGAAGCGAAATCACGTAAGACTCCCCCTTTGTTTTCACATAGTTATACTTACCCTGCCTGTAAGCATAAATAATATCGGTAGCCGGCAGGTATTGCAGGTTGCCCCCGAAATAAACCGGAATTTCATCTGCGGGTAAGCCGCCGGTACCGGTTGCCTGTTGCACTGCCTCTCTTCTCTTCCACTTCAGGTATACGTAGTGCGTGAAATAATACATGTTAAAGATCGCGATAAGCATCACGATCAGGGGGAAGGCATACAGAATAAAGGTAGTTTCACGGATGTCGGTCCCGATCATCCTGAACCAGGCCACAGCCAGGATCACTTCTGCCAGGGCCGGCATTACAACTCCGAGCGATACCTGCAAAATCAGGCGCATCCCTGTTTTTTGCTCCCAGTCGTATACTCGGTCGAGCGTGCAGGTGATGAAATTGATCCATTCGGCCAGCAAAGCCGTAAAAACAATTGTAGCCGCCAGCTCCCAATAGAAATCCGGATCGCTAAAAGCGTTCAGAATGCCGTCTCCCCCATAGGTAGACACGAAAACCGATACCAACAGAATGAGGGTAAACCTGAAAAGCCGGTCGTGGTAATGAAACACCGAACGGGAATCCTGCCGGGAAAGCGGAACGTACTTTTCATCCATGATGTATAGTAAGTTTTAAAATGACATATCAAATAAGAAACAAGAGGGGTGCGTATACACTCTTAAGCCGTTAAGATAGTCTATTTGGATGTTAATAGAAAAATATCATCAGAACTTTTTTAAGGATTTTTATTAGTTTTCTTATTTGACTCTTCCCGGGGACATCTGTCTTTACTACTTCAGTTTTTTGAAGTAGAAGATGAAGTACTTCGTATCTTTCACGCATTTTTTTCGTTGGAAGGCTCTTTTCAGGATAGTAGTTTACCCCCATTATTTTTTCACCAAACTTTTATCTTACATGGAAAAAGTAGCTTTTACACCGGAAGGTGTGTCTGCCAAAACAGCAGAATTGTATGCGCTGAGCGATGAGCAGCTCTACCTGGAGGCCCGCGCAGCCGGTACTGATTTTAAGTCCTGGTTCCGGGATAATTTCACCCTCCAGCCTTCACAGGAAGAATATCTGGACGAAGTGCCTCCTTCATTCCTCCTGTTCTGGGGCTACCTGTTCGGCTCTGCGTTTATTGGCAGGCGGCCGATCGTTATGGCAGCGCTGCCTGATAAGCCGCGCCGCACCAAGCAGGGCAACACAAGCTCTACTGTCACCGGAAGCTATACGCCCGAACAGGACGGCAACCCGGCATTACTTCAATTCAACGGAGAAGTTGCAGTGGCCTTTATTCAGGATTGAGAAATATATCGCTCTCCTGTCCCCTCCTCTATACTGTATCCCTCCATCTATACATACTCTGTGACTTCTCAGTGCCGAAAAGCTCTCCCTCGTCGCAAGACGAGGGGAGGGCAATTATACCACACAAATTTCTGACCTTAAGCCGGCTTCCAGGTCCACAGCAAAAGAAAAAACAGCAGGAAATAGAACAGATAGATGCACAACTTTCCTCGTTGCAGAAAAAATTGTTTCATGAGGAGCTTGTTTTGGTTGCTTACTTCGGGTGAATTCCGTTAACAGGCGCGCATTAACAAAGATACATATAATGAATCCATAACGTGAGCTATAACACACTTTTTTATCAGAAATTTTGCCTGACTTTCGTTCCGGATGCCGGACGAACGTTTTACATATGAATTAATGGCTTTCGGTAAGCGCGTAAGATCCATACGGAAGAGCAAAGGTATGTCCCAACTGGATCTCGCTCTCGCAGTATCCAAAGACAGAAGTGAAATCAGCAAAATAGAAAATGGTAAGCTCAATATAGAGTTCCTGACCATCGTAAGAATCGTAATAGCCCTGGAATTGGAAATATACGACCTTTTCGCACCGGGCTATGTAACAGGCTCACCTCTTCCCCAACCTCCGGGATCAAACATCTAACCGGAGGCTACGCAGTATCTCTGCTGCCTGCAGGGGCGGTACGATACTATCTCACCACAAGCTGACTCCGGGCGGATCATAAGCTGAGAAACCAGAAATGATCGTTATTTTACGTATGTTTGAAAGGCAGTAAACCAAGCTCTGGTCTGAATTATGATCCTGGAAAACTTCTACCATACTATCCTGGCCCGTATCGAGTCATGGCTATCCGGCCGTCACTGGCTATGGAAGCTCACTTTTTTCTCAGCAGGACTTTCGGTTTTTCTCGCTTTTCCTCCTTACCACCTGTTTCTGAGTCATCTTACCGGTAGCGCTCACCTGGATGCATGGGCGTTTATAGAAAATCAGTCACATAACCTTTTCCACCCGGAAGGAATCGACCTGGATGTCCGCCGGGAAAATATGATTTTCAGATGGACTCTCCCGCTGCTATCCTATCTGACAGGACACAATCTCCTGCTGATACTCGTTCTGCAGACCGTGCTTGGTGTGCTTTTTATTTATTGGATCGGCAGCTACATTTTCAGACTTACCGACAGCAAAGTCAGGACAACCCTGTTTGTTTTATCGGTTTCCAACATTTTCGTAGGTACATGGCACTTTGCCGAGGTGCATGGATATGGGGATGGGATCGCTTATTTCTGTCTACTGGCCGCTATGCTGCACTCCAACCGGATCGTCAGATTCGCCATGCTTATGGCCGCCTTTTTCACCGACGAACGAGCGGTGCTTGCCGGTGGATTCATTCTCCTCTGGAACGTTGTAAATTTTGCTTATACTCAAAATTTTTTCGACTGGAAACGTCTCTTTCTGTCTGTCTTCCACGGCAGGAACCTAATAATCTGGGTAGCTTGGGGCGCCTATTTTTCTATCCGCTATTATGTGCAGTCCAGGTATTTCCAGGGACACACCTACTCCACTATGGGGACACCCGTACTTTTCGAGCAGGCTCATCGAAACGGGCTTGGGAGCAGCCTCTGGGGAGTTTTCGAAGGAACCTGGTTACTCCTGCTGGCATGCGGGGCAGTAATCTGGCTCTCCAGAAAATACATGCTCGGCCTTATGATTCTTACAGGATTCCTGGTGCTGATCGTCAGCGGTATTTACGTTCACGATATTGACCGCTCGATTTCTTACGGATTCCCTCTGCTTTTTATAGCCTTTTTTGTACTCCATCATACCACTTCAAATACAGCATTTCAGTTAGTACTCTTTTTTTGCGCCCTCGTCTGTATTATACACCCACAAGTGTTTTATATGGGGTACAACCGGATACTCTGGCTCGAACCACTCCCTTTGAAAATGTTTCAGCTGATGGATCAAATCTATAGCTGGCACCTGTTCGACTAGCTAACTCAATGAAAAAAGCAACGTAGGAGGAATAAGTTTATTGTAAAATATACAATACTTTTTTTTATTATTGCATTTCCGGGTAAGGAGCCCGAAACACGAGACGACAACAATCGCATCCTTCCTGCTTTCCTGTTTAATTTAATACTATCGTTCGCTATGCCTCAACTTATTCAGCTGGAAACCTTCAATACCGGACAAGGTAATCTGAATGCGATAGAAAAAGCTATACCCGGCTCTATCAAACGTGTTTTCTATATCTATGGTGCTGAAAATGCCAGCCGGGGAGGGCATCGCCATCACACTACGTATAACGCGCTGATATGTATCCAGGGAAGCTGCCATGTATTCTCTACCGACGGAGAAAACGAAGAAGACTTTATTCTCGACTCCCCCGATACCTGTCTGGTGCTGGAACCCAAAGATTGGCATATTATGGATAACTTCTCCGAAAATGCAATCCTACTGGTGCTTTCGAATCAGTATTATGACAGGGCTGACTATATAGATGACCCCTACATACAAAACCAGATCGCTTCTTCCGGTAAATGATTCCCTTTCTCAATCTCCTGCAAATCAATTCTCCTTATACAAAAGAGCTCGAAGAGGCTTCATTGCAGGTAGTGAGATCCGGCTGGTATCTGCTGGGTCAGTCGCTTACATCGTTTGAAAATGCATTCGCTACCTATTGTGAAGCTGGGCATTGCGTCGGTGTTGCCAATGGACTGGATGCGATCTCGCTTATTTTAAAAGCTTTCGATTTTCCTCCCGGAAGCGAGGTGATCCTGGCTGCCAATACCTACATTGCCACCCTCCTGCCGGTCACCGCCCTCGGACTGACGCCGGTGCTGACGGAACCCGATCCCGGCACCATGCTGTTAAACCCGGAATTACTTGAAAATCAAATAACTGGCAAAACCCGGGCTATTCTTACCACCGACCTGTACGGGCGCAGTTGTGAGATGGCTCCTATCGTTTCCATAGCAGAAAAATACGGGCTCAAGGTAATAACAGACGCCGCACAGTCGCACGGAGCTCGCTATATGGGCCGACGTACCGGAAGTATCGCACACGCCACAGCCTTCAGCTTCTATCCTACCAAAAATCTTGGTGCGCTCGGCGATGCCGGAGCCGTCGTCACTTCGGACGAATCTGTTGCTGAGAGAATCCGCTACCTGAGAAATTATGGTTCCCTGGTACGCTACCGGAATGAATACCGGGGCGTCAACAGCCGGCTTGACGAAATCCAGGCTGCTTTTTTAAACGTAAAACTACCCTATCTCGACCGCGACAATGCCAGGAGGAAAAGTATAGCCCGCCGGTACCTGGAAGGAATAAGCCTGGAAGGATTGCGTCTGCCTCCTTCCGACCGTATCGACGATGATGTCTGGCATCTCTTCGTGACGCAGTCCCCTTACCGTGACCAGCTCAGGCAATACCTGGCTGAAAATGGTATCCAGACGGACATTCATTACCCGACGCCTATACACAGGCAGAGTGCCTACGCAGACCTGTCTCACCTGAAGCTGCCTGTAACCGAACAACTGAGCCGGGAAGTACTGAGCCTGCCCCTGCATCCCATGCTTACCGACGACGAAGTTTCGCGTATCATCCACACGATCAACTTTTATCAATAGCCATGGGTGATCAGAACAGACAAATCAAACTATCCGTCATTATCCCGGTTTATAACAGCGAACGCAGTATAGCGCCGCTAGTCGGCCGTCTTCAGGCTGCCTTATCGCCGGCTGAATTCGAGATTATCCTCGTGAATGACGGAAGCAAAGACAATTCCGAGGCAGTCTGCAGGCAGCTTTCGCAGGAAAATACCCGGGTAAAATTCATTTCCCTGAGACGAAATTTCGGAGAGTTTAACGCCGTTATGTGCGGGCTTA
The DNA here is from genome assembly GCA_964559125.1 of uncultured Cytophagales bacterium. Classification (GTDB taxonomy): domain Bacteria; phylum Bacteroidota; class Bacteroidia; order Cytophagales; family Spirosomataceae; genus Ravibacter. Next base: position 228,037 of record CAZLGW010000003.1, on the reverse strand, counting down.
ACTGGTCTACAGGAGATTATGCCGTTATGATCGACGACGATTTCCAGAATCCGCCGGAAGAAATAACCAAGCTGATCGACACTGCCGAAGAAGGCGGGTACGATGTGGTGTATACCTATTATGCCAAAAAGGAACATGCATTATACCGCAACCTGGGGAGCCGGTTTGTTAACTGGATCACCAGCTACCTGCTGGATAAGCCTAAAGACCTCTACCTTTCAAGCTTCAAACTTATCCGGAGGGAAGTTGTACAGGAAATCAACAAGTACAAAGGCCCTTACCCTTATATCGACGGCCTCATCTTCCGTTATACCAGGAATATCGGCACAGTCCGGGTAGCACATAGCAAACGCGAGGAAGGGACTTCCAACTATACCTGGAGAAAACTTATTTCCCTGTTTCTGAACATTCTCTTCTGCTATTCTGCGCTGCCTATCCGGCTCTTTATGCCTGTCGGCCTGGCAACCTGGGGAATAGGCGCTCTCCTGCTGGTCTTTCTCTTCACACAATGGGTAATCGGCCCCGACCCCAAAGGCTGGCAGGTCGTTACGGCCATGCTGCTGTCTATCGGCGGGCTGCAGATCGTGCTAATGAGCGTACTCGGAGAATATATAGGAAAGAGCTTTATGTCACAAAGCGGTCAGCCCCAATACGTCATAAAATATAACAGTATCAGCGAAGCAGATGATTGACAACGAGTCGGAATACCGCCGCATGTTCGCGGTCGAGCAGAAACTCTGGTGGTATGTCAAGCTCCACCGGAAGATACTAAGGCAGATCGAAAGTCGATTTGGGGGTTTTCATCCGGATCTCAGAATTCTCGATGCCGCCTGCGGTACCGGCGGGCTCCTTTCTGCATTAAAAGAGAGGGGATACCGCCATTGTTCAGGCTTCGATTACTCACCTCATGCAGTTTCGTTTTCGCGTAAAAGAGGACTGGACGTAGAGCACGGTGACCTGAAAAAAGCCGCTGTATTCAGACCGGGAGAGTCTTACGATGTGATCTGCTGCCAGGATGCGCTTTATTTCCTTTCCGATGCCGAAATCATAGCAACGCTCGATGTTTTCCGCCGGCGTCTCCGTAAAGGAGGGATTGTGCTTATCAATATCCATGCCTTCGAGGCATTCGCGGGTACTCACGACATTGCAGTAGGAAGTACCAGGAGATTTACCCTGGGCGATTTCAGGAAATACGCAACCGAATCCGGGCTGCAGATCGCTTATCATACTTACTGGCCGTTCCTGCTGTCGCTGCCGATTCTCCTGGTCCGGACGTGGCAACGCATCCGCATGCGAAAAGCAGATCATGAAACGGAGCACCCCGACTCGGACGTAAAATATCCGGGCGATTTTGTCAATAGTATACTGGGAGGCGTCATGCGACTGGAAGAATCGCTCCTGCCTTCTGCACCTTTCGGAAGCTCGCTTTTTATGGTACTCAGAGGCGGGGACAATTCATAAAGTGTATATTGCTTTCGACAATATTTACCAATAACTGTATTATAAAATCGACAGTATATGACTATTATTGCCGAAACTAATATACACTCCTGACCGGCGCAGGAAATAGAATTCCTCTGTAGCTTTTTGTACTAACTACTCTGCTACTTCGTCAGGTGATCCCAGATAACTCCGTATACATCCACAGCCTCCAGTTCTTTTCTTCCAGTTGACTCATCTGTAATGCAGACAGGGTAGTAAACCGGCGGAACAAAGCATGAGCCGTGCGAGCCTTTTACCAATCCGGCATCAAACGGTATAACATCCATAAGATAACGGAAGCCCAGCTTCTTTCTCAGCAGCTTGTAGGCCGCCCGCAGCTTGATCAGCGGGTTTGCCGGGTCCATAAACATCTCAACCGGATCATAGCCCGGCTTCCGGTGTATATCGACGAGCCTGGCATAATCAGGCGCTTTGGCATCGTCCAGCCAGTAGTAGTAGGTAAACCAGCTATCGTCCTCAGCCACGGCTACCAGGTCGCCGGATCGTTCGTGGTCGAGATGATAAGCTGCCTGTTCCGCTTTGTCCAGCACTTTTGCAATACCCGGTACTGCCGAAAGAAGCTCCCTCACTTTCCCTACATTTCCGGGCTGCTTAACATATACATGCGCGATCTGGTGATCAGCCACGGCAAAAGCTTCGGAAGCGCCGGCATCTAACAGTTCATACCACCGCTCACTACGCACCGAAATCCAGTTCTGTCCACGAAGAACACGGTTAATATGGACCGGCTGCGAAACGGGATTAATACCGTACTCAGACAGCAGGATTATTTTTGCGCCGGCACCCTCAAAATAGGTGATCAACCGTCTTAAAAGGGAGTCGATCTCTCCAAGCTCCCTGCTTATCTTCGAAAAGTCGGGACCGAACTTCTGAAGACAGTAATCCAGGTGCGGCAGGTAGATCAGCGTCAGGGTAGGATCGTGTTTCTGATCCACTTTGATGGAAGCCTCCGCTATCCACTGCGAGGACCTGATATTGGCGTTCGGCCCCCAGAAATTGAATAGCGGGAATTGTCCCAGCTCTTTTTGCAGCTCATCGCGCAAGCCGGCAGGGTATGCGTAGCAATCGGGCGCCTTCACCCCGTCGGCATGGTACTGCGGCCGTGGAGTGACGGAATAATCGGCAGTCGAGTACATATTGTACCACCAGAACATTTTGGAACAAGTAAAGCCCGGGTCTATCTTCCTGGCTGCATCCCAGATCTTTTCTGAGCGCACCAGGTGGTTGGACTGTTTCCAGAACTTGACTTCAGCGTCTTCCCGGTCATACCACCCGTTGCCGACAATCCCCTGTTCCGAAGGCCATTTACCCGTCACATAACAGCTTTGCGAAGTAGTGGTAAGGGCAGGTAATACCGGCTTTATAGGGGTAAGGACCCTTTTCGATACATAGTCACTGAGAAACGGCGTATGCTCTCCTACCAGGTTTGTGCTTAATCCTACTACATCAATTACGACAGTTTTATTCATGGTCATCAGTATCCAGTTGTTGTTTCACCCAGGTCAACTCCCTTACGATTGAATCGGAAACAGGTATCTGCAGGGGAGCCGGTAAAACGCCCCAGGTATAGGTTTCGACCTCGAGATAATCGGTGAATGTTTCGCTTTTCTGAATAGCCAGCACCTCTGTGATATCCTGCTGCGTCGAGTTCAGAAGTCCGTAGCTATCGAGGAAAAGCGGTACGTGAAAATGAACCCGCCACTCTTTGTGCCCGGAAGTGTCGCCTGCAAGAGCTTTGTCAAGGTCGGCATAGTGAAGCAGCGACTGATCGTTTTTCCTTGCTACCACCTGGTGAAGATAGACCGGCTCGTTAAATACGGCCAGGGCCTCCAGTTTTTCCTCCTTTCGCTCCGACAGTTCTATCCTCAGCGCGGAGCTTACCTGTAGCCTGCCGACCCGGATGCCGGTTTCCCGTAGTTTCTCCCTTACCTGCCGCGGCGATTCATAGCTGACGGCAAAATGGCAGACATCATAGCAAAGTTGTACGTACCTGCGTATCGCATTGCCCGATTCCTCTTCCGTGAAGCCTTTCTTTTCCTTCAGGTAAGAAACCGCTGCCGGTATAAGCTGCTTCTCATACCATTCAAAAAAATCATGGCCATTATCGAGGATCCCGTCCGGCTCAGGCTCAATATCGAGATGCAGGAACCGGCCAGTTTCAGCTTCGAGATCGATCAGGAAAGCCACTATGTCAAGTATATTGGCTGTGGCCGTTCTGGCAGCTTCCTGCACTTGCCCCTCCGTTGCCCACCAGTGCCTGTACGACAACGGCGGGGTAGACACTCCTCCGTGCATACCATCGGGCAAAAGGCCGGCCAGGATGTTAAAGAGCCGTTTAGTATATTCCTTTCTTTCGTCGGTCGTCCAGTCGGGACTATGGACCTGGTCTTTCACTACCGATCCGTGAAAGCTGCCATAGGGAAACCCGTTGATACAAAAGATATAGAGGTGGTTGTCATCGAGCCACTGCCTGAACTCCTGCAGGCGCTCCGGCTGAGACAATTCCAGGGAGGCCTCGTTTGCGCAGCGCAGCCCGATAGCCAGCGGCTCGTTGCCCGCCACCTGCCGCCTGATATAGGGTAAATTTTCTTTCAGCTCACGAAAATGGTCTTCCCAGCTCGCGCCCGGGTGAATATTGCTGCAGTAGGTCAGGTGACCATATCTGGTTTGCATAATGTAGTTGTAATTTTAATACCCGGCCGGACCCGGTCGTTTAAGCCGAAGCAGAAGGCGACAGATGAAGGCTTGCTTCATAATTTTTCAGGTATACTGCTGATTCTTCTATCAGTTTTTCATCCATTTCGTGCACTTCCAGGCCTGTTCCCAAAGCTTCGAGCAGCGTGATGGTCAGCCTTCCGCCGAGATGTTCCCTGAATTCGGAAAGTCCTTCTTTCAGGTAGAAGCTCTCCCGCTCCCACAAGCGCTCATGCCCCAGCTCAAAGCCGAGCGTAGTGAACAGGCGGAGAATACGTTCCACGTCCTGCTCCGTAATCAGGCTTTTTTTAAAAGAATAGACACTGTCGAGCGCTATGCCTATGGCTACCGCCTCTCCGTGCCTGAGCCCGAAGCCGGTGAGGTATTCGAGCTTATGAGCCGCCCAGTGACCGAAGTCCAGGGGCCGTGCGGAGCCTGATTCGAAAGGGTCGCCGCTACGGATATGCCGCAGATGTAAATCCGCACATTTGATGATAAGGTGGTTCATTGCCTCGCCCGAACGATCGGCAAGCGCCTGGCTGTTGGCTTCGATCCATTCAAAAAAAGAAAGGTCTTTAATTAGCGCTACCTTAACTGCTTCCGCAATTCCTGCCCGCCAGTCACGTTCAGAAAGGGTTGTCAGAAAATGGCTGTCGTTGATCACGGCAACGGGTGGCACGAATGTTCCGAGGAAATTTTTCTTACCCCTGTAATTGACACTATTCTTTACCCCTATGCCCGAGTCGTTCTGCGACAGTACGGTAGTCGGGATCCGGATATGCCTTACACCCCTGTGAGAGATAGCGGCCGCATAACCGGCCATGTCCAGCACAGCTCCTCCGCCGACTGCTACCAGGTAGGAGTGCCGGTCGATACCGTGGCGATCTATAGCATCCACTATCTTTTCCAGGTGAGCAGGATCATTTTTGACAACCTCACCTCCGGGTACTACGATCATTTCCGGCACAAGCCTGACCCTTTCACCATATATTTCAAAATAACCGCCTATCTGCTGCAACAGATCCGGGTGGCAGGCGAGCACTCCTTCATCCAGGACAAACAATGCTTTGGCTACGTAATCTGGCTCCACCAGCGAGTTGAAAAGAGCAGACAGCAATTCGTTGTCTTTGGCAAAAAGATGTTCGGTAAAAAAAACCTTATACCGGTAAGAAACCTCAAAAGACTGTTCTAAAACAAACATGATATTATTTAAAAATCATTTCAGGGCAAGGAAAGCTAGGTTACAGCAAAAATCTTTCCCAGGAATATGGACAGCGGCAGTAATAATAGTACCAGCAATCCCGGCCCGAAATACCCGAAAGCCACACACCAGGCGGCATTCATCACAATAAGCGACAGAACACCCGCTTTTACTGCCTTCCCGATCAACGGACCGACCGGGGTTTTGATGGCCGCAACCAGGGGTTTTCCGATGAGAAAGGCATGTAATACGATAAGCAGGAGCGCCCCGAAAAAGTTCCCCCGGGAAAAGGCGACGCTTGCCTGTGCTATATGGACCAGCAGATACAGAAAACCAGCGAGATAAAGGAAAGTTCTATGCCCGCCGTGTACCTCATCCTGACTTATTAATGTAATAGCTGCTATGTAAATAACCGGCACAAATGCTACCGGCCACCAGGCCAGTAATGCCGGCCAGGCTACGCTCATACCCAACAGCAGATTCCCACCCCTGCACAATCCCATTACCAGAGGCCCGAAAAACCGGTGATGTTTGGCAATCCGGTTATACAGGAGCGTCGCAAGCGCAATGCAAAAAGCGACAATACCGCTTTCTGGCTGAAAAAAAGCAGCTGAAGCCACACCGAAAACCAGCAATCCTGCTCCAAGCAAAGCCGCGTTACGCAAGGGCACCCTGCCGGAGGGGATAGGGCGTTCGGGCCGCTCGACTGCATCCAGGCGGGCATCAAAGACGTCGTTGAGCACTACTCCGCCACCATACAGGCCGAGCGTCGATAAAATAAGCCATTCCAGCCCTGCGGTATCTGCTAAAAAACCGGCTATAGCTGCTCCCGCTATAATATCGGCCACCGCTGTTACCAGGTTAGCAGGTCGCATGAGCTGTAAATAAGACTTCAATACCACCCGGGCAGATATTAACAGGTTATGAGATAAAAATCGAATTCCGGGATACCCGCGGCTGCTGTCCTCCCCTTAAAATGCTGTTACCGAAAAATTTCTCGTTCTGATCGATATCCTGATTACCCTCAAAATCGGTGGTATCGATTTGTCCGCTCTTGCCAAAAGCGTCTATGGCATTCTGGTAAGTAACCTGCCTGATCGCTTCCGGGCTAATACCCTTCATCTTCATCAGGGCAGCCGTTTTGGGTACGGCAAGAGGATCCGAAATCCCCCAGTCGGCGGCAGAGTTGATCATAATCCGCTCCGGGCCGTATTGCTCCACTATTTTCACCATCCGTTCATTCCCCATTTTCGTGAACGGATAAATGGTAAAGGCTGCCCAGAAACCCTGGTCCAGCACGCTTTTCACGGTCTCTTCATTATTATGATCGATAATGACCCAGGAAGGATCCAGGCCATGCTCAAGCGCTATCGACATGCTGCGCTCCGTACCTCTCTTCTTGTCGCGGTGCGGAGTGTGTACCTGGACAGGGAGACGGGCGGCTTTGGCCAGCTCCAGCTGCAGGCGGTAATATTTTTCCTCGAGCGCGGTCTGATCATCAAATCCTATTTCACCTATTCCCACAACTCCTTCTTTATAGGCATAAAGCGGCAATATCCCCATCACCTGCTCGGCAAGTTCCTCGTTGTTCGCCTCGCGGGAGTTCAGGCCTATGGTGCAATAATGCCTGACCCCGAACTGGCTGGAGCGAAACCTCTCCCAGCCTATAAGACTATTGTAATAATCTTTGAACGTAGACAGACCTGTACGCGGCTGTCCTACCCAGAACGACGGCTCGATCAAAGCCACGATCCCGGCGTCATACATAGCCTGGTAATCGTCGGTTGTCCGGGAAACCATGTGCACATGCGGATCAAAGAAACGCATGCCCCTGATAGATTCGCGATAATCATCCCACTGCAGGTCAAGATGAGTGGATTCCTCTGCGGCTCCGCCTGCATTTTCAAAATGCGACGGGTTGCGCCGGAGTTCCTGTTGGCAGCTACGACACATAGGTATTCAAGTCGGTATGTTCAAGATTTTTCCAGTTCAGCTTACCCTCTTTGGCTAATGCCATTATTTCGGGATACAGTTCCAGTAGCTCCATCGCGGGAGGAAAGTCCGATTGCAGGCAAACCAGGGCGCCTGCTTCCCGGTCTTCTTCCGTGGCGGAATCCAGGAGGTGTTTCAGATCGGCAATTGTCCGGTCGTTCACAAAATCTGCGATCAACTGCCATACCCGGGGAGCTACCCGGCGACCGGCGGCCCAGCGCTCGTGGGCAAAATCGGTTAGAATCCTCGCCAGCTCTGCATTGGCGCGTTTCTCAAGGCCATATATGAGATGGACAGGCTTATCGTTAAAAATCGATTTCATAACAAGCTGGTTCCATGCCCCTTCCGAAAAGTACTCTGCCGGGTACGGGTTCTGCAGCGCTATAGCATCGAGCACCAACCCGATATTTGACCTTACCGCATCGCTGGCAGTAGCTATCCAGGTTTCCGGATATCTGAGCAGCGGCAAAGCGGAATACAGCGCTACCAACTCGTTCATCTCGGCCGTATCGAACAACGTCCTGATATTCCGGACATATTCTTCCCTGCTGCCTGAGTCCAGTCGGGTAAGCATCCAGACACGCACTAACCTTACCAGCGACCAGCCTGTAACCGAAAATCCGGCTACGGCCTCGTCCAGTACCTCCGCCTGAACCGGGTGGGGAACGACCAGCTTTCTGGGCACGTGCCTGGGGACCGCTACGAATACCGTCATGATCTCGATCGGCTTCCCGCCTTCACTGCTTTTCAGCCACTCCTGCACTTCCCCGTCTACCTGCTCTGCTATGATACGCCAAAGCAGGGGAGCAATTTCATTCATTTTATTTAAAAATAAATTTTAACTACCTGATTCTCTCATCCATTCATCAGATCCTCGATCTCTTCCCTCTCCAGCGGAATATCGCTCATCAGGTCCACATTACCACTCTCAGTGATGAGAATATTATTTTCCAGCCTGATACCAAGTCCTTCCTCCCTGATATAAATCCCGGGTTCGCAGGTAAACACCATCCCCGGCTCAAACCTCCTGTACTTGTTACCCACATCATGCACATCGAGGCCCAGAAAATGGGACGTGCCGTGGGGAAAATACTTTTTGAACGCGGGCCAATCCGGGTTCTGACCGTCTATATCCTGCTTTGTAAGCAGGCCGAGCCCGATCAGCTCGCTCTCCATTATCTCGTTTACCTCCCGGTGATACTCATCCCACACATTCCCCACTACCAGCATTGACCTGGCAGCTTTGAAGACGCGGAAAACAGCATCGTACACATCGGCCTGCCGCTTCGTAAAGCGCCCGCTTACAGGTATAGAACGGGTAAGGTCGGCATTATAGTTTGCGTACTCCGCCGCACAATCGAGCAACAGCACATCCCCCTCACGGCAAACCTGGTTGTTTTCAACATAATGGAGAACACACGCATTTTTGCCCGAAGCGATAATTGGAGAATAGGCATATCCCCTCGATTTACGTCTTATATATTCATGAAGCATTTCGGCCTCTATCTCATACTCCGTAACCCCGGGCTTTACAAACCGCAGGAGACGTTCAAAACCCGCTTTTGTGATGCCGCAGGCTGTCCGGATCAGACTGATCTCTTCCGGCTGCTTGATAGCCCGCAGGTGATGCATAATCGGTGCAAGCCGTTCGAGCTGATGCAAAGGATATCTTTCCTTAAAAAACCGGATAAAGCGGCTGTCTCTCGTCTCGACCTGCGATTCGTTGCGAGTGTGCTCGTTGGTATTGAAATATACTTTTTCAGCCTCAAAAACAATGTTCCTGAATATGTTCTCGAACTGGTGCGTCCAGTATATGGTTTCAATACCCGAGACCTCCATCGCCTTCTCCTTCGTGAGCTTCTCCCCTTCCCAAACCGCGATATGTTCGTTGGTTTCCCTGAGAAACAGGACTTCTCTGAAACGCGGGTCCGGATGATCCGGAAAGATCAGCAATATCGTTTCCTCCTGGTCAACACCCGACAAATAAAAAAGATCTGAATTCTGCCTGAAGCCCATCGTACCATCGGCGTTGGTAGGCATAAAATCATTGGCATTCAGTATCGCAAGTGACTTAGTATGCATCAGTTGCGCCAGTCTGCTGCGATTGTTCACAAATAAAGACTGCTCTATCGGGTCGTAACGCATAAATAAATGGTCCTGGATTTTAGCGATGGTGAGTATTTCTTTTGCAAAATTACATCTATCTTGCATATTGTTTACAGTTAAAGCCATGTAAAAAGCAGCCCGGCCGATATTCCCCGCGAAGTCGGCCAGCTCATACAGTACCTGTTCCATACACCCTTAAACCGGCTCCCCGGAGCCTGGTCTTTTGTCAGTATTAATTTTATGAGACTCCTGTTACTATTTTGTTTTTTCGCTGTATGCCCATCCTTCTCCAACGCGGAAGGAAAGTACTGGATATTCCTGAAAGACAAGGACTTATCACAACAACCCGCCATATCTCCGAGGACTTTGGAGAGCAGGGAAAAACTGGGCTTGCCCCTCTTCGACATTACCGATCTACCGGTAAAACATGACTACCTTTCTATACTCGACAACGCTTCTGTCCGTATTATCCAGCGGTCCAAATGGCTGAATGCCGTTTCTGCCCGGCTGACCCCGGAGACGCTCAGCAAAGTCAGGCAAATGGATTTCGTGAAGGAAGTTGTAAGAATGGACTCCGACTTTTTTATCGCCAGATCTGCGCCGCTGCCTTCTCCGACCCTGCTTGCGCCGGTGATGGAACAGGTTCAGTCTGATGTGTTTACAAGTCAGAGGCTGACCGGTAAAGGTGTGATGATCGGGGTAATCGACGCCGGCTTCTACGGCGCCGACTCATCGGATCTGCTCGCCCACCTGTTTTCAAAAAATAAAATATTAGGTATCAGGGATTACGTCAAACCCCACATGAAAGGCGAGACACTGTATTCTACAGCAGAATCCTATTCGGATATGCATGGTACGGAAGTTCTTTCGGCAATAGCCGGACTTGATAAAAGAGAGCATGTCCAGTACGGGATGGCGCTCAACTCGAAGTTCTACCTGGCGCGTACCGACTATTCTCTTCGTGAATGGCGGGGCGAGGAAGACAACTGGATAGCTGCCCTCGAATGGATGGACAGCCTGGGGGTAAGGCTGGTCAACACTTCGCTGGGATATGCCCGGGGCTTTACCGATCCTTCTGAGAATTACGATCCGGTGCAGATGGATGGGAAATCGACCGCTATTTCAAGGGCCGCCCAGCTTGCAGCAGATAAAAAAGGGATGCTCCTCATCATCTCCGCCGGGAACGAGGGAGAAGACAAATCCTGGAAAATCATCACCGCTCCCGCCGATGCAAAGGGAGTTCTGTCAGTAGGAGCCACCAACCAGCAGCAATGGACGCGGATTGGCTATAGCAGTATCGGTCCCGAATCGCTGGACTACCTGAAGCCGAATGTCTCCTGCTATTCTCTCTATGGAACATCTCTGTCAGCACCGGTCATTACAGGGTTTGCAGCCTGCCTGATGGAGCACAACCCGCTCCTGAACAACAAGCAGCTTATTGAAATAATAGAAAAGTCGGCGCACCTGTATCCTTTCGGGAATAACTACGTCGGCTACGGGGTGCCGCTTGCTTCCCGGGCGCTTGAGCTTGCGGGGAAGCCTTACCTTCCGAGCCGGAACATCAGGATCACCGCCAAAGGCAAGAGTATTGACCTGCCTGTCAACACCACTGAAAGACTGCTGCCTATATATCGCAAAAAAAACAGCAAGGACGTTATCGTACAACAGACCACCAGCGTTGTCAACGGCAAGGTAAGCCTGAGAAAACAATCGCAGGAAAAATTCACGACGATCGACCTGAAGAATTACGCCGTCGAAATCGAGTGGGAATAGTGACGGCAGAATTCGCAGGATATTATGTATGATAGTCTTCTGCTTTTTCACTCATGGTGGCGCTGGGCTGTTTTGGTGAGCCTGCTTATTGTGATCGGGGTTTCGGTCAATGGCTTAAAAACCGGCCGTTCTTTCAGTGTTACCGACAATTTCATCCGCCATTCGGTGGCAACCGTCTGCCACATACAGCTGGTTCTGGGTATCGCACTGTATACCATAAGCCCGCTGGCGCTCCACTTCCTGGAGAATCCTGTCTCTGCGATCCATGAAAGGGAATTCCGGTTTTTCGGGCTCGAACATGCGACCGTCATGTTCATAGCGATTATCGTAATCTCTGCAGGCTCATACAAAGCCAAAAGGCGCATAACCGACCGTGAGAAGTTCAGAACCATGCTAGGCTGGTTTATTGCCGGCCTGTTGCTGGTATTGAGCTCTATCCCCTGGTCTTTCTGGCCGTGGGTTAACAGGCCGTCCTTCAGGGTTTTCTGGTAAAGCCAAGATTTCTCATTTGCCGCTCGATCCACGCCGACCTCTTCCTGACATAGGGGCCTGGATTATCGGCCCGGTAAACCTTGGGATTAGGCAAAACCGCCGCTATCCGGGCAGCCTGCGCGCGACTCAGCTTGCTTGCGGGTATTTTAAAATAGCGCTGTGCAGCCGCTTCAACCCCGAATGTAAGGTTTCCTGTTTCGGCTACATTCAGGTACACCTCCAGGATCCTTTCTTTTGACCAGAACAATTCTATCAAAACAGTAAACCAGGCTTCGAGAGCTTTTCGCAGATAGCTTCTGCCGTGCCATAAAAACACGTTTTTGGCTACCTGCTGCGTAATCGTGCTTGCTCCCCGCTTACGCTTTTTATCCGAATCGAGCACTTTCTTCAGCTCCGCAAAATCAAATCCCGAATGATTAAAAAAATTCTGATCTTCTGCCGCTACCACAGCCAGGACCATCTCGCCTGACACCAGGTCGTAGGATACCCATTTTTTCTGCAGTGCCGAATCCTCGCCCCCGTCTATAGCCCTCATCTTTTCCGCTACCATATAGGGAGTTATCCATACCGGCACAAACCGGAACAGCAATACCCCCGCTACGGAGCTTACTGCAAACCATAAAGCAATCCTGACCAGAAACCTGAAAAGTTTTTTTCCCATTCTTTAACTCACTGCTCTAAATAATGGTTATCTTTATTCACCTCCAAACCCGTGCGTCCGGAAAGCCGCACGAAAATTAAGAGAAGTCAGGCAGGACTAAAAGCAAAAAGTCATCGCCATATGGTTTGGAGCTTTTTTCAGCCTCAGTCCGGGTGAGTATTTTTCAGGTTAGCGCAGGATTATACGAATTGACACCAAAGTAATATGAGTGTGAAGGCTTCTACCTCAGACCTGCAGCAATTATGGGCCGACTTGAAGACGGGCGATGCCGGTTCTCTTAAGTTGCTGATGGAGCATACCTATACCCTGATGTTTGGGTACGGATCGAAGTTTTCCAATAACAAAGAATTCATACAGGATTGTATACAGGACGTTTTTATAGCGATCTGGCAGCACAGGGAAACACTTGTCGTGCCCGATTCCCCCAAAGGCTACCTGCTTACCTCCCTGAGACGCAAGATGATCAACAACGGCGCCAAAAAACCGTGGGTGCCGATCGACAGCCTTTATAATTTCGACCCCGAACAGGACATCTCCCTGGACTATATCGTTTTCGGACACGAAGAAGTCGCCATCCAGATGAGACTGGTCAAAAACCTGCTTTCCCAGCTCTCCGAACGCCAGAGAGAGGCGATCTATCTACGCTTCTACCAGAACCTGAGCCGGAACGAGATTGCCGAAATCATGAACATTTCAGAACAGTCTGTTTCGAACATCCTTCAAAAAGCGCTCCATTCATTAAGGAAGCTCTGGCCGGCAGGTCATGCCCTGCTCCTGTGCCTCTGGTCGCTGGCGGTATGACCACCCCTGACCCCTCCTTCCCAGGAGGGGAGGCGTCTACTAAATCCGTTTCCGGTATTACACAAAAATTATCGTTATCTATTCCGACAGTCTTACGGTCACATCAATTACGGACAGAGTTAGGCCAAAGTCTGTTTTTCCGTCATTAGACCAAAATTTGTTAGTCAATAATCCAAAATCCCGTTAGGAGGCCTTCCCCTCCTGCGAAGGAGGGGTGCCCGCAGGGCGGGGTGGTCCAAAGATTTTTTTTAAAAAAATAGGGTATCTATCCCCCCTTTCTCAATTCACTGAATTATAACCGTGCCAAAGTAATGTTTGAAAAGTATCGAAACTTTAGTGCTGAAGACTTCGCTACCGATGATTTTTTCCGGGAATGGGTATTTGATAAAAAACCCAATGCCAATATTTTCTGGACAAAATGGGTCGGGGAGCATCCCGAAAAACGAGAAGAAGTGATCCAGGCCATCATGCTGTTGAAGATATTGCGGGCGGGAGAAAATGAACTTTCGCCGGCAGAGATCGGCAACGCTATTGAGCGTACACTCTACAAAATTGACAAAAGCGCGCCGCGTAAAAACTTTACAGCTCCGGTTGCCTATCAAAAGTGGATCAGGTACGCGGCCGCAGCGCTCATACTTGTATTCATCGGCTGGGGCGGCAATAAAAACTCCTGGAACCGCGTTAATCCGGCCATTACCGGGATCAGCCCTGACGAAGAATGGCTCACTCTTGAAAACACCGGCTCAGGCGAGAAAAAAGTGACGCTGGAAGACGGGAGCCAGGCGGTGCTGGATCCGGGGACCACAATAAGGTATCGTAATACCACAGAGGGAGAAAGAACTGTTTATTTATCAGGAAGCGCATTTTTTGATGTAGTGAAAGATCCCGGCCGGTTGTTTAAAGTGATTACAGAAGACCTGGTCACGCAGGTGCTGGGTACCAGCTTCAAGGTTAGTTCGGATGCAGTTTCGGGTGAAACAAAGGTCAGGGTGGTAACCGGAAAGGTGGAAGTATCTGCCCGGAACAGCAGCAGGAAAACAGCCGGAAATACTATTGTGTATCCTAACCAGGAGATTGTTTTCAAACAAACACAAAACCAGATCACCAAAGCGTTGGTAGCCGATCCTGTAGAAATTCAGATATCAGAGCAAGCGGAGTTTGTGTATGAGGATATCCCGATCGGGAAGATCTTTGACGAGCTCGGGTCGTTGTATGGAGTCACCATTCATTATGATAAGGAATTGCTGGCCGGCTGCCAGATAACCGCATCGTTCGGCAGCGAGACTTTCTGGGATAAGCTAAACCTGGTCTGCAGGCCGGTAAGGGCAACCATTGAAGAAAAAAACGGGGAAATATTTATCGAAAGCCCCGGTTGTAAATTCTGAATTAACAACGAAAGACGCCGGACAACGAACTGCTGAAATATAAACCTTAAAAATAAAAACCAACTAACAGAGATAGCTTCTGTACCAACCAAAACAGTGAATTGAGAATACTTTAAAGGGTCATCCTATGTGTATTCAGGAAATCTGATGAATAGCTGAAGATAAAAAACGTCCGGCAATGCGCCCACATTACCGGACAGTCATCCCTGATACTCAACTGACGGTCTTATCAAAGTTCGTCACGGGATGGTTTTTGCCTGTACCTTAAACAATCAAAAACTAACAATGATAATGAAAAAACATCTAATCCCCTTAGTGAATCTGAGACTTTTGATGAGAATTGGATTTTTACATCTGTATTTCGCCCTGTTATTTTTAGGGACGGTCAAGGCAGGGGTCGTGTCTGGTCAGAATTTGCTGAACCAGCGCATTACCTTAGAATTCGAAAACAAGGAGATAAAAGCGGTGTTGAGAGCTATCGAAAAACAATCCAACGTCCGGTTTGTCTATAGCCCTCAGGTTATTCCAGCCCGTAAAAAACTATCTCTAAAGGCTGAGAACAAAAGCTTGTCCGAGGTATTGAACCAGATCCTGGCCCCGCTGCAAATCGTGTATGAGGTTTCGGGGACACATGTTATCCTTGATAAAGCTGCTTTACCGGAGGATGAATCGGGAATCATTGATCTTTCCGTTCCGGATAGGGTAGTCAGGGGTAAGGTCATTGATGAAAAGGGCGGCGGACTTCCGGGCGTCAACATTATATTGAAAGGTACACAAAGAGGAACAGTCACCGATGTTGACGGCAGCTTTGAGCTATCAATACCTGACGACAATGCTGTTTTTGTTTTAAGCTTTGTCGGCTATATCACGCAGGAAGTAGCAGTCGGATCCAGGGCTATGCTCGATATTTCGATGGTTCCGACTGAGGAAGCGCTAAGCGAAGTGATCGTGATCGGATACGGAACCCGTAAGAAGTCGTCGGTAACTTCGTCGGTAACCCGTCTCGAGAACAAGAACCTTGAGCAGGTTCCTTCCGGGCGTATCGAAAACGTGCTGGCCGGCCGGCTGGCGGGTGTCAATATATCGAACGGACGCAACCGTCCGGGTGAGGCGCCGGCCATCAGGATCCGCGGCTGGGGTTCGATCAGCGCCGGCAACAATCCGCTTGTGGTAATTGACGGATTCCCCGGCGGCGACCTGGCTACGCTCAACATGAACGATGTGGAGTCAGTAGAGGTACTGAAAGACGCTTCTTCTACAGCCATTTACGGGTCGAGAGGAGCCAGCGGGGTTATACTTGTTACTACCAAAAGAGGAAACTCCGGCAAAACCCAGCTAAGCGTCAACTCCTACTTCGGGCTTTCCAAAGCGATGCTCTTTGACGACTGGCTTCTGGGCAAAGAATGGTATGACTACCTGGCGAGATACCAGAACCGGGAATTCGTATGGGCAGGAGGGGATCCGACCCTCGATATGTTCAACGACCCGACCAGGCCTGCCTCCTATCGGGTGAACCCACTGACCTACGAACTTCCACAGACAAACTGGCAGGACGAAGTAATGCAGACCGCTGCTATCCAGAGCTACAACATTTCGGCCTCAGGCGGAAACGACAGGTCTAAATACTATGTATCAGCGCTATATATGGATGAGGAGGGTACGATGAAAACCGCCTGGTACAAGAAGTTTGGCGTAAGGGCCAACGTCGATATGAAAATCAACAAATTCATCAACCTCGGCCTTGAGCTCAGCCCTTCTTACTCGAAGAGAAGAGTAGCAGGCGGCGGTGGTATGGTGAACCTGGTCAAATACCCACCGTTTGTCAGCCCGGAAAGGTTGATCAGCGGAAAATATCCCCGTACGGCAGACTTTATCCCGTCAGGCCACTCCGGGCAGGCCAGCCCATATGTATTCCTCTACGGCACCGAAAGCTATGTTAATTACTTCTCCAACATAGGCAGGGCCTTTCTTGACATCAACATCGCCAATGGCCTTACCTTTAAAACTTCGGTCGGGAACACTATCGGGTTCAGCGAATCGAACAACTGGGCAGGTGGTATCGGTGACGCAGGTGTGAATACAACCGGAAGCCTTGCTGATTCTCGTACCATCAACTCGGTAAATGAAAACATCCTGAACTACTCCAAAACGTTAAATGAAGTACACGAAATAGGCGGACTCCTCGGAGCTTCCTACCAGCGTACGGTTTCACGGTCGGTTTCAATGGCCGCCGTAGCCAACTCTTTTAACAACGATAAAGTCAAAACGCTGAACAACGCCATCATCAACCCGTCGGCAACTACTTCTTCAGCCACTGAATGGGGGCTCATCTCCTATTTTGCCAGGGTAAACTACGGTTATAAAGACAAATACCTGGTTGAAGCATCGTTCCGCCGCGACGGAAGCTCCCGTTTCGGACCCGACAATAAATGGGGTAACTTCCCGTCGGTGTCAGGTGCATGGCGCATATCCGAGGAAGATTTCCTAAAGTCTGTCCGTGCCATTTCAGAACTGAAGCTGAAAGCCAGCTACGGTGTAACCGGTAACTTCAACATCGGTAACTTCCAGTACCTCGGTACGGTAAGCAACGCTGTATACTCCCCCGGAAACATTACCGTGAACGGGATTGCCCAGACAAGCATGTCCAACAGCGAATTGTCATGGGAAAAAACCAAGGGGATTAACCTCGGGTTTGAACTGAACATGATCCAGAACAGGATCGGCCTCTCTGTCGATTTCTACAGAAACCGTACTACCGACATGCTTTATAGTGTGAACGTACCGGCTGTAACCGGTTTCACCAATACGATCAGCAATGCCGGTGAGATAGAAAACAAAGGCGTCGACATAGAACTTAATACGCGTAACATCGTGCGTGGTGATTTCACCTGGAGTACAGCTTTCAATTTCTCCCACAATAAAAACCAGGTAACCGACCTGGGAGGAGTGGATGAGCGTATCAACGAATACTGGTCGATGGGATTCCTGCTGAGAAAAGGAGTGCCGATGTTCTCGTACTACGGGTATAAAATGATCGGTGTATTCCAGAACGAGACGCAGATCGAGAGCACACCGGCCCTTCCCGGAACCATGCCGGGCAACCCCATTGTACAGGACACCAACGGCGACAACAAAATTACTCCCGACGACCGTGTCATACTTGGAAGCTTTATGCCCAAGTCACTGTTTGGTATGACCAACGACTTCTCGTATAAGAACTTTGATGTCAGCATCTTCATGCAGGCGTCTCTGGGAGCAAAGATGTTTAATGCGGAAAGCCAGTACTACGAGGGCAATACAATGGGTGCTATGAGAAGATCGCGGGTCGAAAACCAGTGGTGGTCGGAGACGGAGCCCGGCGACGGCATGACACCGGCTCTTTCACTTAACAAGCTATTCCAGTACAATACCAATACAGACTATTACCTGGAGAACGCCTCTTTCCTGAACGTCAGGACCATCAACCTCGGCTACAATTTTCCGAAAGCGGCCGAAAAGCTTAAAATGAGTAATCTCAGGCTATACGCATCGATCAACAACGTGCTGGTGATCAAATCGAAGCTGAACGCCGCCTATAACCCCGAAGGAACCACACAGGGAGAAATCGGCGGTATCAATAGTACGCCTGGTGTCAACCTCGGTTCTGAACCTCTGAACCGTACTTATGTGATTGGTGTGAACTTTGGATTTTGATTGGCCGCTTTAATTAATGACAATGATGAAAAAGATTAATCAGATATATGTAGCGGGAGCGCTGGCCCTGACGCTTTCTATGACCTCCTGCGAGAAGATGCTTCTCAACCCGATTCCCGAATCGGTTCTGACCAGCACCAATGCATTTTCCAATGCCCGCGACATGGAACTGGGAGTCTACGGGATCTATAACACGCTCCAGTCGAGAGTGCCTTCCGATTTTGAATTAATGGAGATCCCCTCCGACAATATGTTCGGCGAATATTTTGCTAACTCTCCCGGGATGGATGCTATCAATACACTGGACGTCACTTCCACCAACCTGAAGATCAACAACTTCTGGAAAGCTTCCTACGCCGGGATTTTCAGGGCAAACCTGATCCTCTCGAAAATTGATGAGCCGACCGATTACGCGGCCAACAAAAAAGACCAACTGATCGGAGAGGCGAAGTTCCTGAGGGCCTACTTCTACTTTGACCTCGTGAGGATATTCGGTGGTGTTCCCAAAGTTACCGAAGTTCTGGGTATTACTGCTGCAGGCAATATCGGGAGGGCAACCGAACAGGAGACCTATAATTTCATAATAGAAGACCTGACCGATGCCATGGCGAAGCTTCCCAAAACGGCAGTACAGGGCCGTGCGACAATGGGCGCTGCCATCGCTCTCCTTGCCAAAGTACAGGTGTACCGCGAAAACTGGAGCGCTGCACGCACGCTGCTCGAAAGACTCAACAGCGAGTTCGACTACCAGCTCCTGCCCAACTTCCGGGATCTGTTCCAGATTGCAACAGAAGTCAATAAGGAAGCTATTTTTTCAATGGCTTATGTGGGTGGCACAAACGGGCATAACCTCAGCTACCAGCTCCTGCCCAACGGAGGGGTAAAGGGGTATTCCAATGGAGGGAGTCGTGTCGGCCGCCCCACCTGGGATCTGCACAAAACATACGATCCTGAAGATACCCGGTTTAAGCAGACCATTACTGAAGAAGCCCTCCTTTGGAATTCAACATCCGAAAGCGATGCTTTCTGGTGGCCGTACTTCAGCAAATGGAGGATCGTTGCGGAGATCGCAGCCAGCTCTGGCCTCGACATTCCGTTGCTCCGCTATGCCGATATGGTACTTCTTTATGCCGAAGTATTGCATAAAATGGGAGAGAATGACAAGGCGCTGGTGGAGCTGAACAAGGTCAGAGCAAGAGCTTTCCAATCTGACACACATAATTATACCGCCGCAGACGTACCTACCGCGGAAGCATTTATGGAAAAGCTGATGCTGGAAAGGCGCCTCGAACTGGCAGTGGAAAACAACCGCTGGTTTGACTTAGTCCGCACCGGAAAGTTCGTACAAGTATTGCAAAGTGTTGAAGGCGAATACAATCCTTCCACGGGCCGGGCAGTTATGGTAGTCAGAAATGCCCAACCCTTCATGAAGTATTTCCCTATTCCTCTTGAGCAGATTCAGCTTGCGGGAGAAGGAGTGCTTCTACAGAATGAGGGCTACGATTGATCAACCTGCTATCGGGGCATATTTTATAGATTATCGCCCAAAACATCTCCCGAATATGAGATAAAGAAGAATTCCAGTCTTACGGCTTTCTCTTGATAGATAGAGAAAGCCGTAAGACTGAGTATGACTTAGGCTCCTTCCGTCTTTTTGAATAGCAGGCTTGAAGTAAACAATTTGATAATCACAAATTATTAATAGTAACCTTTTGTCTTTTATTGAATCTATCATGAAAAATCAGGAATTCAGCCGAAGAAAATTCATCAAAACCGCAGCGATCAGTACTGTTACCGCGGCCGCCGGAATCGGCTCGGCTTCTGCTATATCTTCTTCCTCAAAAGAAAACCTTGCCGTGCTGGGTGGAAAAGCGGTCAGACAGGGACGTATCGGGCCCTCATGGCCCTACATCGATGACAAGGTGATAGAGTCGGTCATGAAAACCACTAAAAGCGGGATCTGGAGCCGTATACAGTCGGCAAGCGGCACCGTGCCTACCTTCGAGCAGCATTTCGCCAAGGTAATCGGCTCACAATACTGCGTCGGTACAGGCTCAGGCACCCAGGCCCTCAGCACCTGTGTGGAAGCCTTGAATATCGGGCCCGGGGATGAGGTGATCACATCCCCTTATACGGATTTCGGTACCATTTCAGCCATCCTGACAAGCCGGGCCCTGCCCGTACTGGTAGACCTGGACCCTGATTCATACCAGCTGGACCCCGATGAAGTCGAGAAACATATCAACGCCAATACAAAGGCGATTATGCCTGTGCATATTATGGGTGTGCCGGCCAATATGGAAAGGATCATGGCGATCGCTAAAAAGCATAACCTGAAAGTGATCGAAGACTCCTGCCAGGCCCCGTTTGCCAGGTACCAGGGCAAAGCCATAGGCCTGATCGGCGACCTGGGATGTTTCAGCTTCCAGGCCAGCAAGGCCATTGCCTGCGGAGAGGGAGGCGCTGTGGTAGGGAACGATGAAAAGCTGCTGAACGAATGTTTTACCGTTCAGAACCGGGGCGCCAATAAGCAGGGGAAAAACGAACGTATCGGGCCCAAATACCGTATGAATGAATTTGAAGGGGCCGTGCTGCTCGGACAGCTCGAAGGGGCGAAGGAAAGGTTCGAGGTCAGGAATGCAAACGCAAATTACCTCACCTCCAGGCTTAAGGACTTTCCCGGCCTCAGGCCCCAGAAACATTATCCGGGTACCGAAAGCGGGTCCTACTATCATTACGCGCTTTCCTATCATAAAGAGTTTTTCGACGGCGCTGACAGGAGCAAGTTCCTCAAAGCCATACAGGCCGAAGGGGTGCCATTCGGCTCCTACATCAAAAACGGCCTCCACCGTGAGCCCTGGGTAGATACCATCCTGGCCAAAAAGGAATACAAAACTTTCTTCTCCCAGCAAAGGCTCAAAGAGTACAAGGAAAGCCTGAACCTCAAAAACTGCGACCTGATCACAGACCAGACGATGGTATCCATGTGGGGGTCGGGCACGCTGCTGGCTGAAAGGAGTGAGCTCGACAAAATAGTGGACGCCATTTTCAAGGTTTATGAAAACAGGAACCAGCTGAGTAAAATATAAGTTTTTAAGGCTGTATGAGCATCCACTTTTCCCGTCGCGGTTTTCTTAAGGCGGGTTCTCTGGGTATATTGGCTGCGGGATATCCAGGTTCCGGCAGCCTTTTCCCCGATAGAGAGCCTTCAGAAGAAACGCTCTATTTCTTCGATTGCTATACCAGGATAGGGCCCGATAAAGTCATTCATCCCGCCAACCGCTGGAAACTCGAAGAGCTCCTGAAGGAGATGGACTATTGCTCGGTATCGGCAGCGCTTGTAGCCTATACGCTTTCCACCACCTATGACCTGCACCATTCCAACCTGGAACTGAGCCGCATGCTGGCTCCGTACCCGAACCTGTTTGCGATCTGGAATGTCATGCCCCACACCGGCGGGGAATACCCCCCTCCCGGCGAGCTCACCGGGCTGGTAAAGGAAAATAATGTGAGGGCATTCAGCATTATGCCGGTTTCCAACTCGTGGGACTGGAAATCTTATGCTTCAAAAGAGCTCTTCGGCTGGATCGCTTCCAACCGGATGCTGGTGATCACCCAGGCCAGCGAGCTGGGCACCTGGTCGGATGTCGACGTTTTCCTTGAGAAGTACCCGGAAGTGCCTCTGCTCCTGAACCGCATCACCTACGGCGAGCAGAGGTTTATCATCCCGCTGCTGGAAAGGCACAAAAACCTGCACATCTGCTTCGACACGTTCCAGATCAACGAAGGGCTGGAGTATTTTACGGGAAAAGGCCTGGAAGGCCAGCTGCTTTTCGGGTCCGGCGCCCCGGCCATGTCGCAGGGCGCCCACAGAACCTACGTGGACCTGGCCAGGATTAAGCGTGAGAACCGGGAGAAAATCGCCGGCGGAAACCTGAAACGCCTGCTCAGGCTGGAGAAGCTCCCGCCCAAAAAGGAAAACCGCTCCGAAGATGCCCTCATGGCCGCCGTCAGGAGGGGATCGCCCCCCCCTACTCCAATCGTCGATATGCATATGCATATGCTGGATACGGGCGTTTTTGGCGTGGGAAGGCACTACCGGATGCAGAACGGCGACCCCAAAGGAGTTTTTGAAGCCATTAGCCATATCGGCTACCAGGGAGGCGGCATCATGAGCTGGAACGGTATCCAGAGCTACGTCTCGGAAGCCGGTAACAAAACCACCCGGGATGCGCTCGATCTTTCGCCGGGCGGTTTCTGGGGGTTGGCCACTTTCGACCCTTCCCATTATTCACAATCTGAAATAGAACAGCAGGTACAGGCAGTGTATGCCGATCCCAGGTTTATCGGGATGAAGCCCTACCCGTTTTTCGGGATAGAATATCACGACAAGCGGTACGATACCTGGTGGGAATACGGCAACCGCAACCGTTTTTATGCGCTGATCCACCATTCCCGCAGCGACCTGCAGGAAGTCGACAGCCTTGCGCGCAGGTACCCGGATGTCAGGTGGGTGGTCGCTCATACCGGGAGCAGCTACAGGGTAGCCGACCTGGCCGTTGAGATGATGAAAAAATACCCTAATGTTTTTGCCGAAATTACTTTTACTGCCGTTACCGGCGGTATTATAGAATACATGGCTAAAGAAGCAGGCCCCGAAAGGATCGTGTACGGGTCGGATCTGCCCATGCGCGACCCACGGCAGCAGCTCGGCTGGGTGGTATTTTCCGATCTGCCCGAGGCTGCCAAGAAGAAAATCCTGGCCTACAACGCTGCTGAGATCATTAAACCTTGTATACAACGTTTGCCGGAAAAGTCCGTACCCTCGTTTTTAAAGAAACGGTGAGGCGCTTTCCCGGATATTTTTCAACTAAAACCTATTCCCTCATGCCAAAATTCTTATCACTCAGGATCAGGCTGCTTCTGCTGCTTCTGCTTGCAGGCTTTCAGGTAGCAGCCTCAGGGAAAATCGTCGTTTCAACCATAGGCGCCGTTATCCCAGGCTACGGCGAAAGGAAAGATATGGATCATGTTGTCAAAGAAATTATCCGCTTCTGGGACGGACAGATAGGGCAGGTACTACCCGACCGCCCCGATCTTATCCTCCTGCCCGAATTCTTTGACATGCCCGCCGGATACAATACCCGGGTGCAGGAAGAATTCATCAAGGTCAGGGGGAACAGGATAAGTGACTTCATTGCTGAAAAAGCAAAACAGAACAACTGCTATATCGCTTTCGGAACGCTGCTGTATGACCAAAACGGAGCCCTGCGCAATTCCGCTGTCCTTATCGACAGGAAAGGCGGGGTGGCAGGTGTATACCATAAAAACTTCCCGACCATAGGCGAGATCGAAAGCGGGATCGTTTCCGGAACGGAAGCCCCGGTTTTCGAGTGCGATTTCGGCAGGGTAGGCATGGCTATCTGCTTTGACCTTAATTTCGAAGAGCTGCGCAACCGGTTTGCTGAACAGAAGCCCGATATCATGCTCTTCCCTTCCATGTATCACGGCGGCCACATGCAAAGCAACTGGGCTTATGCCTGCCGTTCTTACTTTGTAGGGGCCATCAGCGGGAGGGGCACGTTCTCACAGGTAAGGGACCCGCTCGGGGAGATCATTGCCAGCAGCTCGAACTACAACAATTATGCGACTACCACGGTCAATCTCAACTCCCGTCTGGTCCACCTGGGATATAACGACGGGAAGCTGAAAGCCCTTAAAAACAAATACGGTAACCGGATCTCCATCAAAGATCCCGGCAACCTCGGGCCCGTACTGGTCAGCTGCACGGACGATCACCTGAAGGTCGATCAGATCCTGAAAGAGTTTGAAATTGAAAATATGCACGATTATTATAACCGTTCCAGGGCTGTCAGGGCAGCACAATTCAAAAACCAGTAGAAGAGAAATGAAAGTCAACCATGACCAACCATAGCCCCCGCCTGACGAGGCGAAAATTTACCACCGGCCTCATTTCCTCTTCCCTTTTGATCAGCTCCGGTCTGGCAGGAAGGGAAATAGAAAAAAAAGGCCGTTTCGACCTCATGAAAGAGGTACTGCGATTCAAGAAGCTGGACGCTTACACCACCTCGGTTTTTACGAAGGAAAGCATCGCCCAACATCTCGATTATGCCGACCGGTACGGCGTATCCAAAATGTTTGCGGCCAATCCCATGACGCAGATCGAGCTGACGCCGGCAGAGTTTAAAGAGCTGAACAACAAGGTAATGGCTGCTGTAAAACAGCACCCCGACCGGTTTATTGGTCAGTTTACGCTCAATCCCAGGTTTAAAAAAGAGTCGCTCGACGAAATAGACCGTTGCCTCGATGCCGGAATGACGGGAACACGCCTGTACCAGCAGGTCAAGATCAATGATCCTTTATATGAACCGGTGATTGAAAAGCTGGCTTCGAAGAATATCCTGATATTTATGCACGGGGAATGCCAGATGGGGGTAGGCGGATATAAAATGAAATATGATGCCGGGAAAGTGAAAACCATTTCCACTCCCGACGACTTCGCGGATGTAGCACGGAAATACCCCGAAGCGATGTTCCAGTTTGCTCACCTGGGAGGCGGCAGCGACTGGGAGTGTATGTGCAAGACATTCGAACCGTATCCCAATATTTACGTCGATACCGGCGGGAGCAACAACGAAGAATATATGGTCGATTTTGCCCTGAAGCACCTGGGGGAAGACAGGCTTTTCTTCGGTTCCGATAACAGCCTTTACCAGAGTATCGGCAAGATCTTTGCCTCGGAACTGACCGACGGGCAAAAGGAAAAGCTGTTTTTCAAAAACTACCAGCGTGTGCTGAAAAAAGGAGGATTTCATGTGGATTGATATAAATGCCTATACCGGCAACTGGCCTTACAAGCAGCTCCGCAACAGTAACCTGGCGGGTCTGATCAGCCGTATGGACAGGTTTGGGATCGACAAAGCAGTAGTGGCCAACCTTAGCGGTGTACACTATAAAAATACGCAGGCTGCCAATGAAGCGCTTTACCAGGAGTTGAAATCGAACGCCGGCTATAAAAACCGTATTATTCCTTTTGCCGTCATTAACCCGGCTTATCCGGGTTGGCAGCAGGACCTTGAAAAGTGCGTTGCATACGGGTTCAGGGGGGTCAGGATATATCCCCAGTATCATGATTATTTGCCCGGGGACGCCGAATGTATCGCGCTCGTCAAAAAATGCCGGGATCTGGGACTGGTCGTAGGACTTACGATCCGGATGGTCGACTCCCGTCAACGGTCTTGGCTGGATATCGATCATGTGGCATATACCAGGATCGGCGAATGGACGCTCCGGAATTTCATGCCACTCATCAGGGCTGTTCCCGATGTGCCCTATTTCGTCTTAAACATTGCCAACGGGCTGGCAGTCGACCAGGCAGACGCCCCGCTTTTAAAAAAAGCGAATATCCTGTTCGACACATCCGGCCGTTCGTTCGGATTTATGCCGGATATACTCAGGCAGTACCCTGCCGAAAAGTTTGCCTTCGGCTCGCACTCCCCTATCCTGGACTACGTCACAGGTATGCTGCGGATCGAATCGCTCCGCCCGGATGAGACGGGTGAACGTGAGAAAGAGCTGATGCGTTCCGGAAATGCGCTCCGGTTCCTGAAGCAGCCCGGGTAAACCAAAACCGAAGTTAATCAGTCAATACTAATTATATTCCTAAAATGGGAAAGATAAACCGAAGAACATTTTGTGGCGTTACGCTCGGAGCCGGCGTGCTGGCGGGAGTACCGGGGCTCAGCGCGGCTTCTGCCGTATCCAACGCCGGGAGTCCGGACACCGGGAGCCCTGACGCCGACGCACCCCATATTATCGACACCAATGTGAGCCTGGGCCAGTGGCCTTTCAGGCATCTTAAATATGAGGGCGCTAAGGCGCTTGGCGACAAGCTCCGAAAGCACCGCGTCAGGCAGGCCTGGGCGGGCAGTTTCGAAAGCCTGTTTCATAAGAACCTGGATGCCGTCAACGCAGCCCTCGTACGCGACTGCAAATCATACGGGGGGGATTTCTTCCAGCCTTTCGGCACGGTCAACATCGCCTGGCACGACTGGCAGGAAGATCTCAGAAGATGCCATGAAGTGTATAAGATGAAAGGGATCAGGATTTTTCCCTCCTATCAGACATTCGATCTTACGCATGAAGATTTCCCGAAGCTGTTGAACGAAACCGCCAAACGGGGGCTTATCCTCCAGATAGTCGGCGAGATGGAAGATTCCCGAAACCGTCATCCCATTGTCATGACGAGGAGTTTCAGCTATGCTCCGCTGATACCGCTGCTGAAGCAAAATCCGGGTGCAAAAGTGCAGTTGTTGTACTGGAATGAAAGGATCAGCGCCAAGCTCATGGATGACTTTGTCGACAATACGAAAGTGCTGTTCGATACGGCAAGGATAGAAAGCGCCGGAGGTATAGACGCCTTGCTGGATGGCAATAAAAACCAGAAAACCAGGGTATTCAGTTTCGGTGGTATGGAAAGGACTTTGAGCGAGATACCCTGGGGACGCAATTCCAAACCCGTGCCTGCCGAGAGACTTGCTTTCGGATCCCATGCTCCTTTTTTCCCCGTGGAAGCGAGCCTGCTGAAACTGTTCGAATCTGATCTGACACTAGAGCAGACGAAAGCCATTATGGAATCAAACGCCGGAAAACTTTTCACTACCTGAGCCATTACCTGATACCGAATATGCGAAACACAGATTTTATATTGAACCCGGCTTTATACGGATTACCCACAAAAGACGAGCTGAAAAGCTTCCGTATCTGGGACGGTCACTACCACGGCTTTTACGCCACTCCAACTCCCATCAAGCAGCATGACGCTATGCTGCACTACGTGGAACGGATGGGATTGGAGCGAATTGTTTCTGTCGACATAGGCGGCACTCTCGCCCAGCCTCTGACACCAATGGCCCACGATCCGGCCCAGCTCGAAATACTGAAAAAATACCAGGAGAAGGTGCTGGGTATTATACCCATCGACCCGGGCTTCCCTGAAGAAAGCATCAAAAAAATGGATCAGTGGATTGCCAACGGTCCCTGCATAGGCATCAAGTACGTGGGCGGCAACAAGCTTGGTGTTGTCTGCAGCGAACCTCAGAACGACGCGATCATCAGTCATGCCCGCAAGCTCAACGCAGTCGTCTACATTCACACCTGGATTAAGGTCGGCGGCGATCCCCGATGGCCGGGAGGAGGAAACCTGGCAGGGGAATCGGCTCCGTGGGATGTCGTAGCGCTTGCCAAACGATTCCCCGACATGCAGCTGATCTGCGGGCATGCCGGAGGCGACTGGGAACTGGCGATACGTACCGTAAGAGGCCAGGAAAACGTAATGTTTGAATTCAGCGGTGCCGACCCTCATTCGGGCTCTGTCGACCTGGCAGTAAAGGAACTGGGCATCGATCGTATCGTATGGGGCGGTCACGGACCGAGCAGGTCTTTTTCAACCGAATTTTCCAAGGTACTGGATGCCGATCTTTCGCATAAGGATAGAATGAAGATTTTCGGAGAAAATTACCGAAAACTGTGCAAGCCTATGTTTGATAGGAAAGGGTGGTCGCTGAAAGTCTGAAAACTAAAAAACTGTAATAGTTAGACTAAAATGTTAAAAACCGGTAAAACTATTTCTTTATTCCTCCTGCTGATGAGCGGCTTCGCTGCAGCCGGCCAGGAAACTGCAGAAAAAATTGCGATCACAACACTTCCCGGCCTGCAGTTCGACAAAGTACAATTTGCCGTAAAGCCGGGAACCGCCGTAGAGTTGACTTTTACCAACAGCGACGACATGAGCCACAACCTGCTGATTGTCAGACCGGGTAAAAGGATGGCAGTAGTCGAAGCGGCAATAGCCCTGGCCGAAAAAGGCCCCGAAATGGGCTATATTCCTAAAAACAAAGATGTTTTGTGGCATATTCCGGTTATTTCTCCCGGGGAAAAGAAAACCCTGAATTTTACTGCACCCTCAGCAGCAGGCGCTTACCCGTTTGTATGTACCTACCCCGGCCACGGCTTCGTGATGTATGGCGTCATGCACGTGTCTCCTACCCTTACCATGCCTTCCTTAGACAAGGACCCTGATGTGCCCGACAGCCGTAAAAGCGACGGGGATATGCAGCATACTGCCCATCATCACGGCGAACCCCGGCTGCATCCCTACGAGCTCAGGCCTCCGTATATATACCGGGCATTTATGGAAGAGTCGGGGCTGGCAAGCATTGCCGTCAGGCTTCTCCATGAACTTGCTTTCTGCTGGGATGCGGAGGCCTGCAAACTCCGCTATGCATGGACGGGTGGCTTTCTCGATACGAAGGACTTCTGGCACGGGCACAAAAACGCCTACCCTAAAATTCTGGGTGAGATATTTTACCGCGACAAGGAAACCTACCCCCTGCGGATAGGGAACCGTGACCTGATGCCGAGCGTCGTATTCAAAGGCTATCGCATGGTAGACCGGTACCCCGAATTCCTCTACCTGGTCAACGGACTGGAAGTACAGGAGCTCATCCGGGAAAAACCCGACGGCTCCGGTTTTGAAAGACGGTTCCGTGTACCTTACGGATTGGAGCCTGTGTGGTTTTTGTACGGGGAAGATGACGGGATGAAATACGATGCTTCCGCAGGAGAGACTGATACTGAAAGATCGGTCAGGCTCTCACCGGCACAAGCCAGGGAATTTACGATCACCATGACCCGAAAATAGCTATCAGAGACCAGAGAAATTGTCTCATCGCCTCATCAATTCTATCCAGATGAACGCCAGAAATCTTTCTATAATTTGCTCCCTGTTTTTATTGCCATTCCTGCTCTCCGCACAGAAGAAAGGTACGGAAAGCCCCTATAAAGTGGATGAAATTCCTATGCCCGAAGGCCTGGATGCCGAAACCGGGGGAATAGGCTTTTTCCCCGACGGAAGGCTCGTAGCCTGTTTTACGCGGGGAGAAGTGATGACCTGCGATCTCAAAACCGGGCAATGGTCCGTCTTTGCTGAAGGCCTGCACGAACCGCTGGGCCTTCTGGTAGAAAGCAACCGGGAAATCGTGGTACTACAGCGACCGGAGCTGACCCGTATCAAAGACACTGATGGTGACGGTATTGCCGATCTTTACGAAAAAATAACCGACGATTTCGGACTTTCCGGTAACTATCACGAATTCAACTACGGCCCGGTAAAAGATAGAGACGGAAATTATTTCATAGCCCTGAACACGGCCTCATCCGGCGCCGGATTCCGTAATAATCCCAGGGGTCGCGTCAATCTTGCCGGACGTGACAGTACCGACGGGCGCAAACAGATGTATTCGGTGGTACCTTACCGCGGATGGGTATTAAAAATAACCCCCGACGGGCAGACTACTCCTTATGCCTCAGGATTCCGGTCGCCCAACGGCATCGGTATCGACCCGGCAGGCAACCTCTTTATTGCAGACAACCAGAGCGATTGGGTTGAAACCAGCAAGCTCTTCCATGTAAAAGAAGGACACTTCTATGGTCACCCGGCCAGTCTGGTATGGGAAAAAGAGTGGGACAGCCGCAATCCTTTCAGGATACCCGTGAGCGAATTGAATAAAAAAAGAAGTGAAGCCATTGTTTTCTTTCCTCACGGGATTATGGCCAATTCTCCCTCCGACCCCATCTACATCCCCGGAGGCACGCAATTCCCCCAGTTTGAAGGACAACTGCTGGTAGGCGAAATGAACCATGACCGGATCATGAGGGTGATGCTCGAGAACATAAATGGCCAGCTCCAGGGAGCATGCATCCCCTTCCTGGACGGCAACGGGCTCCGCATGGGAAACAACCGGCTGACATTCGCACCCGACGGCAGCCTGTTGACAGGCCAGATCGTACATGGGTGGGCCGGCTCCAAGGGTATCCAGCGGATCAGCGCCACCGGTAAAGAAGTGATGGATATTCAGCAAATGAAATTGCTGCCTGACGGGTTTGAGTTTACGTTTACACTACCGGTCGACAAAAAGTCGGCCCGGAACCTGGCCGGCTACCTGATCAGGCATTATGCTTACGTATACCAGAAAAAGCCCTATAGCGAGCCGATCGACCATTCGAATCAAACCGATGTACAAACCGTGACAGCGCAGGGCGTAACGCTGTCGGACGACGGGAAAAAGATATCCGTAAAGCTTCCGGAACTCAAAAAAGGATATGTTTATGAATTCAAACTGGAAGGGATCAAAAGCGTCAAAGGAACGCCGTTGACAAACAGGCTGGTCTGTTACACACTGAATGAAATGGTTCCGGCTACCGGCAGGTAACCCGTAAAACGAGTAATCGATTTTATAAGATTTCCCCCGCATCCTGTTGACGGGAGAAAGATAGTATGTATATTCAGGTTTATCTTTGAAACCATATACGTACTATCTTTTTTATGAATGAAGACTTTCTCGCCTTTGTCTGGCAACATCAGTATTTTGACCATTCTACCCTGCAAACACTCTCCGGCGACAAAATCACCGTGCTCCGGCCCGGGTTCAGGAACACCAATGCCGGCCCCGATTTTTTCGAAGCCAGGATAGAGATCGGCGGTATACTTTGGATCGGCAACGTGGAGCTCCATATCAGGACATCTGGATGGAATCATCACGGCCACTCCCTCGATAAGAACTATGACAGTGTAATCCTGCACGTAGTATGGGAGAACGACCTGCCGATGGAAAATCATCCTAATACACGTATTCCTGTATTGGAGCTACGGCATAGGGTCGATCCGGGTATGACAAACCGATACCTGGCTATACTGGAAGCGATTCAGGATATTCCCTGCGGACACCAGTTTTCCGAGGTTCCGCCGCTCGTAAAAAGCAGCATGACGGACCGTGTCCTTGTTGAAAGGCTGCAAAACAAATCTGTCGTCATTCTGGAAATGCTCGCCCGCAACAACAGCGACTGGGATGAAACAGCCTGGCAGTTACTGGCACGGTATTTCGGGGCAAAAGTAAATGCAGACGCTTTCCAGAACCTGGCTGAACAGATCCCGCTGAAGATATTGCTGAAGCACCGGAACGACCTCCTGCAACTGGAGGCACTTCTGCTGGGAACCGCCGGCCTGATCCCCTCCGGAACATCGTCCGGGTATATATCAGACCTGAAACGGGAATATACCTTTCTTTCGGAAAAATACGGGCTCGGAAAAAAGAGGCTGGATACGATCGAATGGAAAATGTTCAGGCTGAGACCTGCGGGATTCCCGACGGTCAGGATCGCCCAGCTCGCTTCACTCGTCTGCAGAAACGGGAACCTATTCTCCCTTTTGACTTCTTTCGAAACTACGTCGCAGTTCGTCACCTCGCTCAGGTGTATCCAATCTGCTTACTGGCATACGCACTATCACTTCGGCAAGCCGGCCAGGACGCTGGTGCCCCCTATGGGTATCGAGGCCGTTTATACGCTTATTGTCAACGCTGCGGCCCCTTTGCTGGCCGCCTACAGCTTTAAAACAGACAACAGGAGCTATCTCGACAGGGCAGTCAGGCTACTGGAGGAACTACCGGCGGAAAACAACAGGATCACAAGGAAGTGGAAGCAGCTTGGCCTGGAGATGTCTTCTTCGGCCTCCACTCAGGGGGCCACCGAATGGTACCACCGCTACTGTACCCTCAAACGCTGCCTAAGCTGCAGCGTGGGAAATGTGCTCCTGAAAAAAAAAGCACCCTAGGAATTGCTGATAAGGCTCACGCCGGGTATCATGAATAAAGCGCCCACGATAAATGGAACGAGTGTTTCCCATTTGGTTACTTCCAGCCCCAATACAGGTTTATCCGATAAAAAGGCTACGCAGGCAAACAGTACCAGAACAACACCTATGATGGTCAGAAGGGCTCCGAAGAAACGCTTGAAACGGGAATTTTCCATAGCGGGGTTTAAATAGCTTGATTGACTGGTGCAATATCCTGTACTCCGATGCAAATATACAAATAACGTGATTCGGGAAAAGGAGCATAAGAAACAGAGAGGGGAGATCGTATTCAGGAACATGGTTAAAAATTTTTGATACGTGGCACGTTTCACGTTACATTGGTGTTATGATTAAAAGCTTCCGACATAAAGGGTTACAGCTTTACGCTGAAAAAGGCGATCGTTCAAAACTTCAGCAAAGCCATATAATCAGAATAAGGCTCATCCTGACCCGTCTGGATGCTGCCAATATGCCGGAAAACATGAATGAAACCGGCTACCATTTTCATGCTTTGAAAGGCGATTTAAAAGGGTTTTACTCCGTCAGAGTGTCAGGAAACTGGCGGATTATTTTCCGCTTCGAAAATGGAAACGCTTACGATGTTGATTACATAGATTATCATTAAACAGGAGGTTCTGCTATGGCTATATTTGATCCGGCCCATCCGGGCGAACTTATCCGGGAAACTTTAGACAATCTGCGGGAGGAAACAGGCCGCAAGTTCACCGTTGAAGAAGTAGCCGGCTATTTGGGAACAACCCGCAAAACACTTTCTGCAATCATAAACAGAAAGTCTGCTGTTTCTCCGGAAATGGCTATTCGCCTGGGGGCGCTGTTACCAAATACCGATGCTGATTTTTGGCTGACGGTGCAGAAAAATTATGATTTGGCACAAGCCAGAAAACGCGTTGATACCTCGGGTATCAGGACGATAGCACAGTTAAAGACGCTGCAACCAGTCTAAAAGGCCAGATATCAGCCCTACATTTCCAGCGCCAGAGCAACCGGGCAATGATCAGAATGCACCGCGTCATTAAAGTGCCGGCAGTTCACTATCCGGGGTCGTAACGCCTCTGAAACAGCAAAATAGTCGATCCTCCACCCTTTATTGTTAGCCCGGGCATTGGCGCGGTAGGTCCACCAGCTATACTCGATCATATCCGGATGGATAGTACGAAACGCATCTGTAAAACCGCTTCCGAACCACTTAGTCATCCAAGCCCTTTCCTCGGGCAGGAAGCCGGAGCTTTTTTTATTGCCGACGGGGTCATGAATATCGTCGGCGGTATGAGCTATATTGAAGTCTCCGCAGATCACCAACCGGGGGCGCTGACGACCTAATTCGTGTGCGAATTCATAAAAATCATCCAGGAATTTCATTTTCACCGTCTGCCTCACTTCACCGCTCGTCCCGGAAGGGAAATAGCAGTTTAAAAGCGTGAGATCGCCGAAGTCGGTTCTCAGTATCCTGCCTTCGGAGTCGTAGAACGGCACGCCACAGCCAGTAACGACCAGGTCGGAGGGTGTCCTGGCAAAGGTAGCAACGCCGCTATAGCCCTTTTTCTCAGCTGCATGCCAGCCGACGAGCTCATATCCCAGGTCTTTCAAAAGTGAAAGATCCACCTGGTCTTCCATGGCCTTCACTTCCTGGAAACAGAGCATATCGAAAGGCTTTCCCTCAAATGTCGCATGGCCGAGCCAGTCGGCCAGCCCGTTTTTCAGAGCTGCCCTTATACCGTTGAGATTGTAAGAAAGGATACGCATAATCAATAGCCGTTGCCGGCAGATGCCGCTTCTTTTTTATCCCTGAAGAAAAGTATGAAAAGCAGCAGAACGACAAAGGAAATACCGGCGGGAACCAGCCAGATAGAGGTCCAGTCCTTGCTTCCGTCTGCCAGGGTATAGGTATCGGCAACAAGTCCGGAAACCCAGGAACCGATCCCCATGCCGATACCATAGGTAGCCAGGTAGATCAGCCCTTGTGCTGCAGATTTCACTTTCTCCCCGGCTTTGTTATCTGTATAGATCTGCCCTGTTACGAAAAAGAAGTCATAGCATACCCCATGGAGTACGATGGCAAGATACAACAGCCATTCGCTACTGCCGGCGTCTCCGTAGCCAAACCCGATAAAACGGACGATCCAGGCTAGCAACGCTGAAATCAACATCCACTTCACCCCAAACCGGGCGTAGATGACAGGTATGAGCAGCATGAAGATAATTTCGGAAGCCTGCCCGAGCGACATCTTGTTTTCCACGTTTGTCATGCCCGAGTCGGTAAGCGAAGGATTGGCCCAGGCATAGTAAAATGACAGCGGGATACAGATCAGTATGGAGGATATCACGAAAATCAGGAAAGACCGGTCTTTCAGCAACCGGAATGCATCCAGGCCCAGGATGTCTCCGATAGAAGCATTCTTGTTTGCTTTGGGAGGTGTATCGGGCAGAAAGAAGGCATATAATCCGAGTGCAATGGAAACGTACATCGAAATTTCAAAAATAGTGACCTTATCTCCGAAATTATACAAGCCGACAATATTGGTTACCACGATCCAGGCGATAGTTCCCATCACTCTGATAGCCGGAAATTCCTTTTCCGAGCTCACCATCTGCTGCATGGCGATCGAATTCCCTAGGGCAAGCGTCGGCGCATAGGTAATGCAATAAAGCAGGATCATCCAGAAAAAAGCATCCGGATCCCTGGTTTGTATCAGGAAGTACAGCACCACTGCACCCAGGATATTAAGGGCGCCCAGTACTTTCTGGGCTGCGAAATAACGGTCGGCTACCAATCCTATGAAAAAAGGAGCGATGATCATCGCTATCGAGAAAGCTGCGTAGGCATTACCCACCTGCAAGCCGGTTGCCCCGAGCTGGGTTACCATATATTTACTCATTTGTCCGTACCAGGCTCCCCATATAACAAACTGGAGAAACATCATGAGCATCAGTTGAATTCTTACAGTAGCTTTCATCGAGGGTTTAATCGTGGTAAAAATTGAGTTTTGGCAGGTTTACTTTTATGAAATAATCTTCTTCAGTTCGTTTAGCTTAAGCAATGCCTCTATAGGCGACAACGTATTGACATCCATAGCATCCAGCTTGTTTTTCAGCTCTTCCATTCTCGGGTCGGCAGCTTCGAAAATACTGAGCTGGTAATTGTTCTTCGGCATCTCCCTGATCCGCTTCCTGTGTTTTTCGGCAACATGGTCTTTTTCCAGGTGTCTCATGATTTCATCGGCCCTCAGGACGATGGGCTGCGGCATCCCGGCGATCTGCGCTACGTGTATACCGAAGCTGTGCTCGCTTCCGCCGGGCTTCAGCTTCCGTAGGAAAATGATTTTGCCGTCCACCTCCTTTACCGATACATTGAAATTCCTGATACGGGGAAAATCTTCCGCCAGTTGGTTTAATTCATGGTAATGCGTGGCAAATAAAGTCCTGGCCCGGCATTGGGGATGTTTATGAAGATATTCGGTAATGGCCCAGGCTATGGCAACGCCGTCGTAAGTGCTCGTTCCCCGTCCTATTTCATCCAGTAAAACCAGGCTCCTGTCGCTCAGGTTGTTCAGGATGCTGGCTGTCTCGGTCATTTCGACCATGAAGGTACTTTCGCCCCGGCTGAGATTGTCGCTGGCCCCTACCCTTGTAAAAACCTTATCCACCAGCCCGATCGTGGCCGATTTCGCAGGCACGAAGCTTCCCATTTGGGCCATCAGTACGATGAGAGCCGTTTGCCGCAGAAGCGCCGATTTACCGGCCATATTAGGCCCTGTGATGATAATGATCTGCTGGCTATTGCCATCCAGGAAGACGTCATTGGGAATGTAGCTTTCGCCCAAAGGCAGCTGGTGCTCGATGACCGGATGCCTTCCGCCCTTTATATCCAGGATGTTTTCTTCGGTAATTTCGGGCTGTGCATACTTGTTCCTGGTTGCCGTAGTGGCGAAAGAAAGAAGCGTATCGAGTTCCGAAAGCGCCCTGGCGTTTTGCTGGATAGCCCCGATATATTCCGTTGCATAGAGCGTAAGGTCGTTATAGATATTCTGCTCGATCACAAAGATCCGGTCTTCGGCGTTCAGGATCTTCTCCTCGTAAGTCTTGAGCTCCATGGTAATATAGCGCTCGGCATTCACCAGTGTCTGCTTCCGGATCCATTCGGCAGGTACTTTATCCTTATGAGCATTACTTACTTCCAGGTAGTAACCGAAGACCTTATTGTAGGCTATCTTCAGGGAGGGGATCTTCGTATTTTCACTCTCGCGGTTCTGCAGTTGCAGAAGGTAGTCTTTGCCTGCATAGGCTATTTTATGCAGCTCGTCAAGCTCCTCGTCTACGCCCGTTTTGATAATATTCCCCTGGTTGGTAACGATCGGGACATCCTCTTTCAGCTCTCTTTCGATACGTGCCAGGAGGGCCTCACACGGGTTCAGCTGATCAAGAAAGCGTTCAAGCGAGCTTTTTTCGGAAACAGCCCCCGGCACATCTTCTGAAGGAGCGGCCCGGTCCGCACCGATGACCTTCCTGAGCTGCTCCCGGATGGGTTCGATCTGCCTGAGCGCTTTTTTCAACTGGCCCATTTCCCGGGGATTGATCCTCCTGACGGCTACCTTCGAGATAAGACGCTCAAGATCCCCGATGGGTTTCAGCAATTGTACCAGCACATCATGATGCTGCTTGTGCCGGGTAAACAGCGCCACCGTTTTTAAACGCTCTTCAATAGCACGCTTCTCTTTCAATGGCAGGACCATCCAGCGCCTGAGGAGCCTCGCCCCCATAGGGGTCACCGTCTGGTCCAGGACCTCGATCAGTGGCACACCTCCCTCCTGCTGCGGGTATACCAACTCCAGGTTACGTATCGTAAAGCGATCCAGCCAGACATGGTGATCTTCCTCCAGCCGCATGATACGGTTGATATGGGAAATTTCGCGATGTTCGGTTTCAAGCAGGTAATGGACAATGACGCCCGCTGCTACGATACCAAGAGGGAGATTATCGATACCGAAGCCCTTCAGCGTACTGGTCTGAAAATGGCCCATCAGCTTCTCCTCGGCAAACTCGTACCCAAAACACCATTCATCCAACTGGAAGGTATGAAACCGGTCTCCGAACGACTGGAAAAAGCGATCCTTTTCCTTTTTGCAAAAAAGTACTTCCGTGGGCGCCAGGCTCTGGAGCAGCTTGTCGAGATAAGCAGTATTGCCCTGGGCCGTCATAAATTCACCTGTGGAAATATCAAGGAAGGCAATCCCGTGCCTGTCTTCTTTCCCGAGGTGAACGCAAGCCAGGTAATTGTTCCTGCGGGTATCGAGCACGTTATCGTTGAGCGATACGCCGGGCGTTACCAGCTCCGTCACGCCCCTTTTCACAATCCCTTTAGCGGTGGCCGGATCTTCAAGCTGGTCGCATATAGCCACCCTTTCTCCCGCTCTCACAAGTTTGGGAAGGTAAGTATCCAGCGAATGATGGGGGAAGCCGGCCAGCTCTTCATGAGCACCGCCGTTGTTGCGGCGGGTTAGCACAATCCCCAATATTTTCGACGCTTTGACTGCGTCTTCTCCAAAGGTTTCGTAAAAATCACCTACCCGGAAAAGCAGCAGCGCACCCGGGTATTTAGCTTTGATCTGGTTGTATTGCTTATTTAAAGGCGTTTCTTTAGGGACAGAAGGTTTTGCCAAGGCTTAATCTTTTAAATGGTTCTCCAGAGAAATCATCCCTGAACGCTATTTACAAAAATAAGCGATTTATGCCTAAAATAATCGCAACTGTCCTCCCTTTATGAACAGAGTCTTATCTAATTCAGGAGCAGAACGTCCGGCAAGAAACCGCCGGCAGGCCAGTCTGTGCATCTGGTGGATGCTGTCTGCCAGCACCCCTTCTCCGCGCATGCGCTGGTAAAACCGTGAGTCATTGAGCGAACCGTTATGACATGCCCTGATCTGGTTCAGTATCTTATCCGCCCTGTCAGGAAAACTGCGGTATACCCACTCAGTAAAGATCTCGTCTATCGCACCGTTCAGCCTCACTATAGTCAGACCTGCCCAGCAAGCTCCGTTTCTGGCGGCTGCTTCTATTATTTTAGGTACTTCGTGGTCGTTGAGCCCGGGAATCAGCGGGGCCGTCATCACTCCTACCGGTACACCGGCTTCGTGCAGAGCCCTGATCGTCTGCAGGCGCTTCTGACCCGTCGCGGTACGCGGTTCCAGCAGGCGCCTTGTTTTTTCGTTGAGCGACGTAACCGAAAGACCTGTCACTACGAGGTTCAGCTCTGCCAACTGCCCGAGAATGTCCAGGTCGCGACAGACAAGGGAATTCTTTGTAAGAACAGACACCGGGTTACGATACCGGAGACAGATTTCCAGCAGCCGGCGGGTCAGCCTGAATTGCTTTTCGGCCGGCTGGTAGCAATCGGTATTCCCGGATAAATGAATGACCCGAGGCGACCAGCTCCTGGAATTAAAAAGCTTTTCAAGCAATTCCGGCGCATTCTTCTTGACAATAATTTTCGTTTCAAAATCCTCACCCGCCGAATACCCCCAATATTCATGGGAATTTCTCGCATAGCAATAAATACATCCATGCTCACACCCTCTGTAAGGGTTTATTGAAGCATAACCCGGCAGATCAGGACTGTCGGAAAGCGATACAATAGTCTTGGGATATTCAGGGATAAACTGGGTCCGGGGACCTTGCGGGATCTCCTCAGAATCCGAGTCCGCTTCTACAGGATCATGCTCTACCCTGTGCCTGGAAAATTTGTTGGGAGTATTGATGCCCGCGCCTCTTCCCTTTGCTGCCGCACACATTTGTAAATAAAACAGGAATGTATAATACGCGTAACTACCTAAAAAAGAGAAGCCTGTACCCCCGGATCTCGAAGCCGCCTATCGCTGCCTTTCCCCTTAAAAGCAAACTCCCTTACCACCATGCTGCCCCTATCCTTCGGATACCTGAGCAGTACTACGCCTCCTGCTTCAAATTCGTGAAAGAAACGCTTCGACTGCCATTCTTCTCCTGCCTTCCTTAGCTGTTCATCGGTAAGCCTTCTGGCAATTGTAATGTGCGGATGACTCACAAACTCTATTTCCGAAGCCTGAGCCTCCATTCTCAGGCGCTTTCTCAGAAAAGGCAGGTTTCCGAATACCGAATCAAACAAAGCGCTGCCGTTTTCAACCTTTATACAGAAAGCCTTTGTCATAAACTCAAAGCCCGACAGCCTTACCGACTGAACCGGGATTTCCTCCGCCAGCTTTTCCATACGAAGGGAGAGCCTGTCTTCAAACGCAGGTTCCACCATACAGCTCATCAGCGAGAGGTGTGGATATTTGATAATAAAGCTTTCCCCCTGAAAAAAGGATGTAAATTCATCCTGAATTGCCTTTACCCGTTGGATCGTCGCCGGGGGGAGTTTCAGCATAAGCGCATACTGGAGATTCTTGTCTGATAAATTAGTCGCTGCCATAACGGTAATACAAGGTCAAGATTTTCATTACAAATATATTTTATTAATATTATATAATACAAATATATTATATATTTTCTATTCCGAAATGATAACCCGTTGAAGATAAAAAGTGAACATACCCGCCGGCAACTATGTTATGTCAGGAAAGCGGAACTTCCCGTCTGAAATCATACCATAACTTAATATGCAGCCAGACCCAAGCCTGTTGACAGACCTGCTTACTTACAGGATGCCTTTTGGAAAGCACAAAGATAAATTACTGAGAGAGCTCCCGGTTTCGTACCTGGAGTGGATGGCCCGGGAAGGATTCCCCAAAGGAAAGCTTGGCCAGTTGCTGGCGACGCTTTACGAAATCAGGATCAACGGGCTTGAATATTTGTTGGTGGAAATTACCAAAAACAGGTCAGCGGAGTAATTTTTTAAGTTCCTCTACAGCCGCGACAGGAGAAGCATTCCCGTAAATAATCTTGTAAACCATGTCGGTGACAGGCATGCTTACGCCGTGACGTTCATTGATCACAGAAATGCTTTTGGCCGCATAATATCCTTCGGCTACCATTTTCATTTCCAGCTGTGCGGCCGCCACAGAATAGCCCCGCCCCAGCATATTGCCGAACAGCCGGTTTCTGCTGAACTGGGAATAAGCCGTTACCAGCAGATCGCCCAGGTAAGCTGAAGCACTCAGGTTCCTGGGTCTCGGATCGACCGCGCTCAGGAATCGTTCGATCTCCTCCATAGCGCACGACACCAGGACTGCCTGAAAATTGTCTCCGTATCCCAGCCCGTGCGTAATACCGCACGCCAATGCAATGATATTTTTTATGACTGCCGAGTACTCCACACCATAAAGATCGTCTGAAGGATAGGCGGCGACGTACCGACACGACAGGAGTCCGGAGACCCATTTTGCTGTTTCTATTTCCGGCGATGCGATTGTGAGATACGACTGTTTCCCCAGCGCCACTTCCTCGGCGTGGCATGGCCCGCCTATTGCACACAACGATGAGCCGGGAATCCCGAAATCGCGGGCAAGCCAGTCGGTAATCAGCAAATGGTCTGACGGTATCAATCCCTTGACGGCTGAAATTACCTTTTTTCCTGCGATCAATTGTGGGTCAAGGTTCTCAAAAGGTTCTTTTACAAATGCCGCAGGTATAGCCAGGACGACGTATTCCGTCCCTTTTAAAGCGGCTTTTAAGCTGGCGCAGGGTGTCACTCTTTTCGGGTTGATATGTACGTCGCTCAGGTAGGAAGGGTTATGGTGATGCAGCCTGATATGTTCTATATCAGACTCATCCCTCAACCACCAGTTTACCCGGATAGCCGGGTTCTCAGCCAGAATTTTTACCAGCGCCGTCGCCCAGCTTCCGCCGCCTATAACCGCTACTTTAAGGTTACCCGATACCATCATTATAACACGTACATCCCTGTTACATCAAATTATCGCTAAAAGTCGTTACTTTTTGAGAAATAGTCAGTATCAACTATGATTAGTTTACAGCTATGGTCAGCTTTTATTATTTCAGTTGAAAGTATTTAACATTTTCCAAACATAACTAATACCGTACCTTATGAGCAAGTTTGATGATGCAGTGGCAACCTATATGGGAGAAGCCAAAAAGCACGGCATATCTGTCGACCAGGCATTACTTGAAAAAGTTACCAAAGGGCTGGGGCCATCGATCTACAATGCCGACTCGGCCAAGGTTGCTTCCAGCGACCCTAAAGAACTGGATCGGGTAAAGCAGAATTTCCTTATTAAAAAGCTGGGCCTCGCAGACGGACCCGAGCTTGACAAACATATTGAAGGAGTTGTCAATCAACTCGGAAGCTCTAACACCAACAAGTACAGG
The DNA here is from genome assembly GCA_964559125.1 of uncultured Cytophagales bacterium. GTDB lineage: Bacteria > Bacteroidota > Bacteroidia > Cytophagales > Spirosomataceae > Ravibacter. The sequence continues at coordinate 186,704 of CAZLGW010000003.1, read as the reverse complement.
GCTCTTTTTTACTACCTGCTGGTGAAGGCTACCGGTAAGGAGTCTGTATATTAAAATAAATTGTCCGGGGCTGAAGCCCCGGACAATTTATTTCTTTTTGCCTTCATTCTTCGGAGCAATGGCGGCTCCATCCTTCAGCCTTTTCGAAACCTCGATATAAGGCCCCGACACTACCTCGTCGCCTTCGTTCAATCCCGATAGTATTTCGATCCTTTCGAAATCGCTGATCCCGGTCGAGACTTCCCGCATCGAAGCCTTACCGGCAACATTGAGAAACACTACTTCCCTGACTACCTGTTTCTTTTCAACAGCCCCTCCGCTCTTTCCTGCATTGTCTTCATCCCCTGCAGAAGAAAGCGTGTCGCGGGTCGTGACGGCCGCCACAGGTACGGACAGGGCCCTGTTTTTCTTTTCGGTAATGATTTCCACTGAGGCAGTCATACCCGGTTTAAAAGGATAACGCGTGTTGCCCCGGTTGTTGAGCACTGCTGCATAAGATTCGTTAAGGATCCTGATACGCACCTCAAATTCCGTCACCGCGTCGAGAGTGGTCGTTGTAGTTGTCGCATTGATAAGACCGTTTGCAGTATTCGCTATTTCCCGTACAACCCCCATAAATTTCTTCCCTGTGCTGAGGTAAGCATCTACCTCGATTTCTACCGTATCGCCGAGCGCCACCCTCACAATATCATTTTCATTGACATTCACTCTCACCTCCATGTTATCCATATTGGCGATCCGCATCATCTCAGTTCCTGCCATTTGTGTGGTTCCCACCACACGTTCTCCCACCTCTACCTTGAGAAGCGAAATAATTCCGCTGACCGGGGCAAAAATGGTGGTCTTTCTCAGGTTCTCAGCCGCATCCCTTGCATTCGCTTCAGCGCCCTTTATATTAAACAGGGCAGCCTGTATATTGGCGTTAGCTGCTTCAATATCCCTTTGGGCTACCTGGTAATCGGCGCTGGCCTGTTCAAATTCGGAAGCCGGGATCACCTTATCCTCGTACAGTTTTTTACTTCTTTCGTAATTCGTTTTCAGCCTTACCAGCCTGGCCTCAGCCTGTGCCAGTGCTGCTTTGGCCTGTTCCATAGAAGCTTTGTTGGCGTCGACTGTAGCTTTGGCACGCGCCATCTGCGATTCATAGTTGTCGGGGCGGATCTTGAGCAGGATCTGTCCCTTCACCACCGAATCCCCTTCCGCTACATAGAGCTCGGTTATCTCACCCGAAACGTCAGGACTCAGCTTCACTTCGACTTCAGGCTGGATTTTCCCCGATGCGCTTACCTTTTCTATAATACTTGCTCTCTGAACCTTTGACAATTCTACTTCAGCAGGTTTCTCCCGGCCGATCCAGCCGGCCTTCTTAGCGATAAATAAGCCGGCAATCAGCAACACCAGGGTACCCCCGAGAATCCACCAGATATTGTTAGAAGATTTACGTGCCATATAGATGAAGATGTAAAAGAAATAAGGATATACTTGTTACTGATCAAGGTTAAGCGGCTTTGCCATATAGAAATCCAGTACTTTAGTCCTGAAAATATAGTCATACTTGGACTGGACCAGGCTGGCTTTACCCCTGTCAAGATTAGCCTTTGCTATGTTGTATTCGGCCGCACTCAAAGCACCTGCGTTAAACCTGCTTTCTGCCGCCCTGAAAGCTTCTTCAAAAGCCGTCACCTGGTTTACGGTGGCGCTGTACCTCTTGGCGGCATTCGTCATATTGATATAGGCCTGCTCTATATTTTGCCTTATAGTGTTGGTCGCGATTTGGTTGTCGTACTCTGCGCTCATCATCTGGAGCTTTGCATTAGCTACCGCATATTTAGCCTGGAAGCCGTTGAAGATCGGGATCCGAAGGCTCAAATTCAAAGAAGAATTCCGGTTAAAATCCAATATTCCGAAATAATTGAAATGCCGGAATTCCCCACCGGGAACAGAGATTATCTCGGTCAGGTACTGCCGGGCGCCGTTCAGCATCACAAACTGCGTCTTGGAAGGCATTTCCACGCTGGTCGCGGGACTACCATTTGCTATAAACCGTTCTGAAGGAGCATTGCTCGAGTAAGCGGTGTTCATTCCTGCAGACATCGTCAGGCTGGGAAGGTATCTTCCTCTCGCCACATTAATCCCCTTTTCTGCTGCCTGAATTTTCAGTCTGGCGGCCTCCATTTGCGGTAAATGACTAAGCGCCACCTCATAAACTTCGTTGACAGTGGCTCCGTAAGCCAGCAATTCCGGATCTTTTAAAGGGATCGACCTTATTTCGAGGGCAACACTACCCGGCACATTCATCAACTGCTTTAACGATAACTTTGATGCCTCCAGGTTATTTTCAGCATTGAGCAGGTTGAGCTCTTCATTAGCCAGCTGCGCTTTCAGATCCAACAGCTTTGCCTCAGCTTCCGCCCCCGCTTCAACCAGGCGGTCCATTCTTATAACCTGCTGGTTGGTGGATTCCATCTGGAGGCCGGCTACCGTAACAAGTTCCTGGTTGTTAAGCACCTGCAGGTAGGCCAGCGCAACATTCAGCATGAGATCATTCCGGGCGGCATCATAGTCTTTCTGGCTCGCCAGGGTGTTCAGCTGGTTCTGAAGCACGGTATTGTGCTGCTGCATGCCGTTATAAAGAGTTACCGCCGTACCCAGTTGGAAATTGTTGAAATTGATATTCTGCTGAACAAACTGGTTTGTAAAGGGATCAATGTTACGCCCGAAGCTAAACCCCTGGGAAGCATTGAAATTCAGGCTTGGCCAGCGTTGCCACTTCGACTGATAATAGTTAATCATATTTCCCTGCACCTGGAGATTGGCCTGCTTCAGTTGCGGATTATTGCGGAGCGCAATTCCTATAGCTCCCTCCAGGTCTACCGGCCCCTCCGGCAACACTAAATCCGTGTTACCCTGCGAAAATCCAGGGAAACGCTGCAGGACAAAAAAAGCAAGAAAAATCAGGGCATAAATCTTACCGGAAGGCAGCATGACAGAATTTTTTAGCTTGTATATAATGACAACAATATTACCGGATCTCCGGATGCATGTTCCGCTTTTTGTACAGGCGGTTGAACAGCTTTTTGAAAGGGTAAATAGCCGGACTACCCGGGCTTTGCCCCATCCCGGCTATCCGGCAGATCCGCCTTTGTAATCTCCTAAATTCACAAATTCCTTACAAAAGGTATATTCTCCGGGCTGGTTTGACCCTACAATGACCAGTTGCCTGTCTTCCAACAATACCGGAACGTTATCCAGGTACCATTGTATCCCCTTGCTGTCGAGATTGGAAGTGGGCTCGTCGAGAAATACGACCGGAACGTCGGTCTGAAATGCCAGCGCCAGCCGGAGACGCTGCTTCATACCTGATGAAAAATGGCGTATCAGCTTATTCCCCGCGTGCGAAAGCTGCGCAAAGTCCAGGAACTGGCTGATGGTAAGTGATGATTTAAACGGCTTAAAGCTTTGGTGGAATTCAGCAAATTCACGGAGGGTAAACTCTTCGACAAGCTCGAGATAGGGAGCTGCCAGCGTAATATACCTGTACCAATCGTCAATATGAATTTCCTTCCCGTTTTCCACGTAGCGGACCATACCTTCGTTTACAGGCAGCTGGCCCATCGCCAGCTTAATGAGTGTCGACTTGCCGCTGCCGTTTGCTCCTATGAACGCATACCCGGTACCGGGCGACAAACGAAGATTCACCCGGCGGCATATCCACTCAGTATTAAACTTCTTGCCAGCATTTTCAAGAATAATTTCCACCTGTTCAGTAATGGATACGGATCGTCAATCCGCCTCCGAAGCCTCGTGCCCCTGCGTCTGCAGCGGGCTCTTAATGATCCCCCTCTCCGATGTCCTGATGAAATTAACGATCTCGTCTCTTTCTTTTGAAGCCGGGAGCTCGATCTCGATCTGGCTCAGCGCATCCGCATTATTAAGTCCCTTCACAAACACATACCTGTATACATTCTGTATATCGGCGATCTGCTCATTCGTATACCCGCGTCTTCTAAGCCCTACAGAATTTATCCCGGCGTAGGAGATCGGTTCGCGGGCCGCTTTGGTAAACGGCGGTACGTCTTTCCTGACAAGCGAAGCGCCCGAAATAAAGGAATGGATCCCTATGCGCGCAAATTGATGGACTGCGCTGAGCGCACTGATAATAGACCAGTCTCCTACATGGACATGCCCGGCCATCTGTACATTGTTACCTATAATGCAATTGTCGCCTACACGACAGTCGTGGGCGATATGGGCATAGGCCATAATCAGACAATTATTGCCGACTTCCGTTTTCCAATGCTCTTCCGTTCCCCTGCTGATAGTGGCGTATTCCCTGATAGTCGTATTATCCCCGATATAGGTGAGCGTATATTCACCTTTGTATTTCAGATCCTGCGGAATCGACGACACCACAGCGCCGGAGTAAATCCTGCAATTTTTACCGATCCTGGCCCCTTCATTGATCACGGCGTGCGAGCCGACCCATGTCCCCTCGGCAATCTCCACGTCCTTATGGATCATCGCGAAAGGTTCAATGACTACGTTATGGGCTATTTTGGCCTCAGGATGAATATAGGCAAGTGGTTGTATCATTTTTTTCTTACTAAGCTGGCTATCATATCCGCTTCACATACCAACTGGTCGTTAACATAACCCCTTCCTGTCATTTTCACGATCCCTCGCTTCATCGGAGAAATGAAAACGCACTTGAAGATCACGGTATCACCGGGAAATACATTTTTGCGGAAACGGCAATTTTCTATCCCGATCAGGTACGGCCAGTAGTTTTCAGGATCAGGTACGGAGCTGAGCACCAGGATACCGCCGGTCTGAGCCATAGCTTCCAGTTGCAATACACCCGGCATTACCGGGTTCCCGTCAAAATGCCCCACAAAAAACTCCTCGTTTATAGTCACATTCTTGATCCCTACTACCGAATTTTCATCAAGCGCGATGATCTTGTCTATCATCCGGAAAGGATAGCCATGCGGAAGCAACTGCGCGATCTGGTTGACATCAAAGATCGGCGGCTTGCTGGGATTATAAGAAGGTACGTCTCCCTTCTTCTGTTTGATCAGCTTCTTGATCTTTTTAGCAAACGCAATATTGGCCGCATGACCGGGCCTGGCGGCAAGTATCTGTGCTTTTATCGGCCTTCCTACGAGAGCAAGGTCGCCGATCAGATCCAGCAGCTTATGGCGGGCCATTTCATTCGGATAGTGCAGCTCGATATTGTTCAATATCCCTTTTGCCTTATCGAGGCTTATTTTCGGCTTATTCAGAAGATCGGCCAGGTGTGTAAGTTCCTTTTCTTCCACCGCCCTGTCTGCGATAACGATCGCATTGGCCAAATCGCCGCCTTTTATCAGGTTCTGCTTGTAGAGAGTTTCCAGTTCATGAAGAAAAACAAAGGTTCTGCAACTGGCGATCTGCTCCGAAAACTGCGAAATATCATTCAGAAAAGCGTGCTGGCTATTGATCACGGAAGAATTGTAGTCGACCATTACCGTAAGCCTGTAATCGGGCAAAGGCAGGGCCGCTATTTCAATATCCTTCTCGGGATTTTTGTAATGGACATGCTCAGGAATCTCAAAATATTCCCGGTAAGCATTCTGCTCTACCAGGCCTGCACTTTGCAGCGCCTCTACAAATTTAATAGAGCTTCCATCCATGATCGGTGGCTCCGGACCGTCGAGCTGGATCAGTACGTTATCGATTTGCAGGCCGACCAGTGCGGCAAGCGTATGCTCCACAGTATGAACCCTCGCGCCATTTTCTTCTATGGTGGTACCTCTCGAAAGATCCACGACGTTATCAACATCGGCGGCTACTATCGGTTGTTCAGGCAAATCGATCCGTTGGAACTTGTAGCCATGATTAGCCGGCGCAGGCACAAAAGTCATGTTCACATGCACACCCGTATGAAGGCCTACACCTGAAACAGATACCGGTGATTTAATGGTCTGTTGTTTCTCGTTCATTGGTTTTATTTAGCCAGGGGAAGTATTGGAACAAATCTTCCTCCGGGGATAAAGCATTATATTATTCCGGTTGCTGAGGCCGGGTAGCCGATTCAACGCGCTCCAGGCGTTTCTCCAGATCGGGTAGTCTTCTCAAAAAGGACAGCGCCCGTAAATGACTCTTCAGTTCCGTAGCCGGCGAGCCTGCCAGCGATTGTCCCTCCTCTTTCACAGATTTTGAGATCCCGGATTGTGCGCCGACTTTGGTACCGTCGGCCAGCGTGATATGACCTACCAGGCCTACCTGACCAGCCAATACGCACCGGGCTCCTACCTTCGTTGAGCCCGATATACCGGTTTGAGCAGCAATCACAGTATTTTCACCGATTTCCACATTATGGGCGATCTGTATCAGGTTATCAAGCTTCACTCCCCTGCGGATAATCGTCGACCCCATGGTCGCACGGTCGATAGTCGTATTCGAACCTATGCTAACGTCGTCTTCGATTACTACATTTCCCAATTGCGGAATCCTCCGGTAAGACCCGTCGGGCTGAGGCGCAAACCCGAACCCGTCTCCACCGATCACCGCATTGGCAAATATAGAACAATTGTTCCCAATGATTGTTTTGTCGTAAATTTTAACCCCGGGATGGATCACAGCATTATCGCCTATCACTACGTCATCGCCGATATAGGCTCCCGAAAAAAGCTGTAGATTCTCCCCTATGCGGCAGTTACGTCCTATATAAGCAAAAGCACCGATATATTCGCCTGCCCCGATGGTGACATTCTCTCCTATATAATGCGGTTGTTCCCTGCCTGTCGGCCGGCCGGCCAGCATTTTCTGGTATTCTTCCAATAGCATGGTAAATGCCAGGTAGGGGTTTTCGACACGGATGAGTGCAGCTGAAAAAGGCTGGGACGGTTCAAAGTCCAGATCCACAATCACTGCAGACGCCCGGGTTGTATAAAGATAAGGCTCATACCGGGGGTTGGCCAGAAATGAAATATCGCCATCCGCACCTTCCTCGATTTTTGCTGCTGAACGGATAATTCCTGACCCGTCTCCCTCTACCTTCCCGCTTATTAATTGTGCTATCTGACTTATAGTGAACTCCATAAAGGCTTCTGGGAGTTGTAATAAATGCTGTTCGTTATTCAAATACCGCCCCGCCGTTCAAACCGTCTTTCCTTTTTTCAGGATTGCGGCCCCAAAGATACGTTTTTAGCCCAACAAACGAAGTGTTTGCTGACAATCTTACTGAGCGCACGGATAGCGGGCAGCTCCGAAGCCTCCGATATATCGATAATTTTCCCGCTTTTCATCTTTACTTTGATCTGCTCGCTTTCTGTCAGGTAGGCGGCATTCGAAATGGTACCCTCTACGGCAAAATAGCTCAGGAACTCTTCGGGTATATTTTTTTCAGCCAGGCTTTGCCGCAATGACCGCAGGATTTCACTGCTTTGCCCGGGTTGGACGTACTGCAGCTTGAACAGCTTCCGGTTCATGAGCATGGAACAGAGCGTCGACAGCACGGAATCTTCGTGAGACATCCACACTTTGATGGAAGCCCAGAGATCATTGTCGTCAAGGTTGGTAAAGAGAGAGGAAAATCCAGGCGTAAGCAGGGAAAGAGGATTTTTTTTACCGGATAAAAGAAAGGCCCTCAGCACCGGGGTAGCAAAAATATCCGTTCCTTTCTGAGCCAGCTCTCTTGCTCTCCTGAGAACCTGGGTTAGCATCATTTCTGCACAAAGAGAGGTTTTATGGAGGTAAACCTGCCAGTACATCGTCCTCCGGGCATTCAGGAAATGTTCTATACTAAGCAAACCTTTTTCTTCAACAACCAGTTGGTCATCGGCTATATCGAGCATTTTGATAATACGGTCAGTGCCTATCGAACCTTCAATCACCCCGGTATAGTAACAGTCCCGGTTAAGATAGTCCAGGCGGTCCATATCGAGCTGGCTGGAAATCAGTTGGTGGAAAAAGCCCCGCTTGTAAGTCCCTTCAAACATTTCGATGGCCATCGACAACCGGCCTGAAAACTCTGCGTTAAGCTCCTTCATCAAAAGCAGGGAAATGTGCTCGTGCGGCACATTCGGTAGCAGGGTATTTTCCAATACGTGGGAAAACGGTCCGTGTCCCAGGTCATGCAACAGGATGGCCGCCTGAACGGACGTCGCTTCTTCATCACTTATCTCATGCCCTTTGCTCCTGAGCGTCTGCAGTGCCTGGTCCATGAGATACATAGCCCCTATAGCATGATGAAATCGCGTATGCAACGCCCCCGGATAAACAAGCTCTGTCAATCCCAGCTGGCGGATTCTTCTCAAACGTTGAAACCAGGGATGTTCGATCAGGTCAAACAAAAACGCCGACGGAACACCGATAAACCCATAGACCGGGTCATTAATTATCTTTCTCTTATTCAATCGTATAGATTTTTTACAAAAATAGCAATCGAAAGAAAACCCGAACTATTCCTTTGCACATATTTGCAGAAAAGAAATCAATAGCTATTTTTGCACTCCGTAATTGAGGGCCTATAGCTCAGTCGGTTAGAGCACCTGACTCATAATCAGGTGGTCCCAGGTTCGAGCCCTGGTGGGCCCACAGTGAAAATCAAGGAGTTACATTAATTTGTGGCTCCTTGTTTGTTTTTTTGGTGGACACAATTTGATACACAGCTTGTAGTTTTACAACAGGTGTTATACTTTTTTTACTACTGCTACACCTTAAACGAGGATGTTATTAACAAACCACTTCTCATAGTAAAACCGGGGGGATCTGGGCGATTTTTTCTATACTTTACCATATTACAATTATGCCAGCCTGTTACATTCTATATTCCCTATCACACGACCGGTACTATATCGGCGCAACACACGAGGATGCTTCTGCACGCTTACTGAAGCATAACGAAAAAGCTTACGGTTCAAAGGCAACTGCCTATACCAGCGATTGGCAAATTTATTTTCTCATTGAATGCGCCACTTACGCGCAGGCCGTTAACATCGAACGACATATCAAAAAAATGAAGAGCAGGACATACCTAGAAAATCTCAAGAAATACCCGGAGATGATTAAAAGGCTAATTGCAACGTTCTGTCAGAGCACCTGACTCTCCCGATAGCTATCGGGACAGGTGGTCCCAGGTTCGAGCCCTGGTGGGCCCACATTGAAAATCAAGGAGTTACATTAGCTTGTGACTCTTTTTTTGTTCTGTGGCGAACACAATTTCAACTGATCCGGCACTTCCCCTCTCTCAAGAGAAACCCCGTAATTTCCGGATAAGCAGGAAATTGCGGGGTTTCTCTTGAGTAGAAAATACCGAAAAAGATACCAGACTCGCTTATGAGCTCCTAGACCTTTTCGTACAGATAAGGGAGAACCGGGCTATAGAACGCTAATTCCTATTGATTATGTAGTATTAGTTCTATGCAAATATAGCACTATTTTTATTTCAATTCCAAGAGCCGGATTCCGTCGTCCTTTACTTTTTAACTCGTTCTCTTTTCAGCACTTCCTTTAGGAGACTATCCTGCTCTTCAGGCGTAAAATCCTCGAGCCGGCCATTTCGAAGGATTTTAAACTGAACTGATTCACCGTACTTCAGGGCATTTTGGGTAGAGCGTTTCAGGTATTCCTCAAAACTCATCTGCCTGGTAACCGACTGGCTTTCCTTCCGGTATTTTGTAGTGTCTCCCGGTGATTTTTCTTCCACAACCACAAAGACATCGCCCGGAGCTGCAGAATCCGGGAGGTCCGGAATATCGCGGGCATCGACAACGATTACCTCTCCTTTGTGAAAATCGGCGGACGCTAATTGGGCTGTCCCGCGTGGCAACTGCCAGGTATCCGCTTCTCCTCCCAGCTCCTTTTTTGCAACGGCTCGGCGGCTCGGCGATGTACCGGTTGTGTCAGGAAGAGTGCCCCTTGGTTTCGCTACCATAGCCGGTGGCGTCAATACAACAGCAGTATCTTTTACTTCAGTCCCTGTTAGTTGTCCGCTATGCTCTTCAATTGTTCCGGTACTTTTTATTTCAGAAACCTCCTTAAGCTGTACGCTATCTCTCTTTTCTCCAAAACGGAGATAGGAAAAAAATACTGCTACAAGCAATACGGCAGCCACCGCCATATATTTCCAAACCGGTCTTTTCACAACTTCCGGGCGTGATACGCCGACACCGGGAAGAAGTCCGTTTAACTTTTCAGAAATCGAATCAGCAGCTATGCCATCTTTACGCAATATTTCAAAACCCTCGAAAGCCTCTCTCAGAAAAGGATCTTCCAGCATCCTCTTTTCAAAGCTATACTGCTCCTCCGGCATCATCTTGTTTTCATGATACCGGCGAAAATCTGCTAACCCGTACCTGCGACTATCCTTTCCCATTTCTCTCCAGACAATTTTTCAGATTCCGTTTGCCGTTTTGCAGATAGCTCTTTATCCTCTGCATAGTAAATCCCGTCATATCAGAAATCTGCCTGTAACACATTTCTTTCAGATAAAATAGCTCTACTGCCTGTCGCTGACGGTCAGGCAGTTGCCCGATACAGTATGTCAGCCGCTCAAGCTGAGCATCTGAAACGGAAAAAGTTTCTTCTTCAGCCTCATACCATTCCTTCATACCGGGATGCCCCGCATTCCCGGTCGACACATTCTGCCTGAGCTTCATCAGACAATAATTGCGGACTACCGAATACAGCCAGGCCCGGAAATGAACCGGTTCGTGTACCTTCAGCTCGCGGCTCAACTTTTCAAACAGCTCCATTACGGCGTCCCGGGCGTCTTCTTCCTCTCTGAGATACCTGTAGCAGACCAGGAAAATTTCTTCCATATAAGGCTGATAAATCCGGCCCAGCACATTGAGATCCCCCGACCGGCGATAGGTCCGGATCAGCGCTGCCTCTTCAGAAGGCTTGTCCAAAAACTGCTTCAAAAATCTCAAACCGATGGTATTTCAACCAGTATTGCACTTACAACAGCTATAAGATGCATCTCTGGTAGCTTTTCCATAAAATTCCGGAAAAAATCATAAAAAAAACGACCGACATATACTGAGCGGGTAAAAGGCATAAGGTGTCAGTAATAAAAGACTTTTGCTTTCTCACTTACAGCATTTACCTTTGCTGACAAATTTGTCAAACATAATTGTCAAATGTCAGTCAAGGACGTAGGTACAGAACAACTGATCAAAGACACGGCCCGGAGAGTTTTTTTTGTTGAGGGAAAACTTCACGCCACCACACAGGATATCGCCGACGCAGCGGGTATCCACCGGCCTTCCTTACACTATTATTTCCGTTCGAAAAACGAGCTGATCAGGCAGGTATATGACGAAGCAAAGGGAGAAATGATAGTAAAGGCCAATGCCATTTTCGGTTCTGACCTACCCTTCCGCGAAAAAGTAGAGCATTTTATCACAATTTTCTTCAATTACGTAACAGGCTCTCCCTACCTTCAGTCCTTCCTGATCAACGAGATCAACTGTAAAAGCCAGTTGCTTCCCCGACCCACAGGCACCCCACCCGAAGTCAGGAAGTTTCTTTCGGAGGTCGAAAAAGAAATGAAAAAGGGCACTATTATGAAGGCTTCGCCCGAAAACTTCATGATCAACCTCTTTGCTCTTGTCTCTTACCCTATTATTATGAAACCATTATATCGCGATTTCTTCGAGTACTCGTCAGAAGACTATGATCGTCTTATGAATGAACGCAAAGCCATGATTATGGATATGATATTCAGCCAGAAAAATAATTAATCCTTCATTATCAACGTATTACAGTTAGTTCAATTTAGCCAGATGAAAAATCAATCATTGAAAGGGCCTATTTATAGCGTGCTTATCATATTGCTGAGCTCGCTTTTTACAGTATCCTGCAGCGGAAAAAAAGAAAACAACCAGGCTGCCAAAGGCCCGGCCAGCTATAAAGTAATCGCGGTGAGTGTAGATTCGGCTACGCTTCAGACCGATTACCCGGCATTGCTGCGAGGAGAGCAGGATATCGAAATCAGGCCGAAAATCGACGGGTATATAGAATCCATATTCGTTACCGAAGGTGCGGTAGTACGGAAAGGACAGCCTCTTTTTAAAATCCGTAACCCCCAGTACGAGCAGGATGTAAGATCGGCTACTGCGGCGATCAGCAGCGTGGAAGCAGAAATAGCGGCAGCCCAGCTCCAGGTCACAAAAGTCAGGCCGCTCGTGGAGCAGGATATTATCAGCAAGTTCGAGCTTGAATCGGCAGAGCTCAACCTCCGGGCCCGGAAAGCCGCCCTGGAGCAGGCTCAGGCCGCCCTTACCAACGCAAAAACCAACCTGGGGTATACTACGCTCAACAGCCCTGTCAGCGGCATGGTCGGGGAATTGCCTTATAAACTGGGCAGCTATGTAAACAGCGGTACGGCACAGCCGCTCACCGTCATTTCCAATATAGAAAGGATTTATGCCTACTTCTCGCTCAATGAAAAGCAGCAACTCGAATTTGCGAGAAATGCCGCGGGAGGGACTTTCCAGCAAAAAATAGCACAATTACCGCCTGTTACCCTCATCATGCCCGATGGCACCGAATACGGGGAAAAAGGGCGTATCGAAACGATTAGCGGACAGGTTAGTACACAAACCGGCTCCTATAATGTCAGGGCCGGGTTCCCCAATAGCTCCGGACTACTCAGAAGCGGCAACAGTGCTACTGTACGGATTTACTCAGAGGAGCCGGATGTGATCCTCATTCCCCAGAAAACGACTTTTGAACTGCAGGGAAAAAAATTCGTGTACATAATAGGTACGGACAGCACGCTGGCCCCCACCGAAATTTCAGTAAGACCTGTACCCGGCGGCCAGCAGTATATAGTCGACAAGGGACTCGAGCCGGGCCAGACGATCCTTCTGGAAGGTGTAGGAATACTGACTACGGGCACAAAAATCGCACCGGACAAAGTCAGTACAGACAGCCTGCCCTGATTACTTTCTGTTTTCCCTGCCACAAGCACATTCCGAAGAATTCTCTGCTTTGATAAAGAAAAGCCATGTTTAATAAATTCATAGAAAGACCAGTTCTCTCAACGGTCATTTCCATCATCATCGTCATTCTGGGGATTTTAGGGATTATAACCCTTCCTGTTTCCCAGTATCCCGAGATAGCTCCGCCTACTATTGTTGTTTCTGCTGCCTACCAGGGAGCCAACGCGGAAGTAGTGCTCAACAGTGTCATCGTACCGCTCGAGGAGCAGATCAACGGTGTGGAAGATATGACCTATATGACGTCGACTGCCAACAATGACGGCACCGGCATGATCACCATCTACTTCAAACTGGGGACCAACCCCGACATGGCCGCCGTTAACGTCCAGAACCGGGTAGCCAGGGCGACCAGCCTGCTCCCTCAGGAGGTTATAAGAGCGGGCGTCACCACCCAGAAAAGACAGAGCAGCAACGTCCTGATTTTTACGCTGTACAGCGAAAGCACTTCCTACGACCAGGTATTCCTTCAGAATTATGCCAATATCAACATATTACCCCAGATCAAAAGGGTAACGGGCGTCGGCGATGCCACTACATTCGGTACCAAGGACTATTCCATGCGTATCTGGCTGAAACCCGACATTATGGCTTCCTACGGGCTCATTCCCAACGACATAGGAAATCTCCTGGCAGAACAGAACATAGAAGCGGCCCCGGGACAGTTCGGCGAGGAAGGAAAAGAGTCGTTCCAGTACGTGATCAAATACAAGGGGAGACTAAAGGATGAGGTTGAATTCGGGGATATCGTTGTCCGCGCTACTCCCGACGGTAATGTACTGCGCCTGAAAGACATTGCCCGTATAGAAATGGGTTCCCAGACCTATTCCGGGTATTCGTTTGTAAACGGACACCCGACCATAGGGGTAGCTATTGCGCAGACAGCAGGCTCCAACGCTCAGGAGGTGATCAACGGCGCCCTGGCAGTGCTCGACGATGCATCGAAGAACTTCCCCGACGGCGTCAAATACACCACTATGGTGAACGTCAACAAATTCCTGGATGCATCGATCCAGAAGGTAATCAGTGCGCTGATCGAAGCCTTTATCCTGGTTTTTATTGTTGTCTTTATCTTTCTCCAGGACTGGCGGTCTACCCTGATACCTGCTATCGCTGTACCCGTGGCTATTATCGGGACCTTTTTCTTCCTTGGCCTGTTTGGGTTCACCATCAACCTGCTGACGCTCTTTGCATTGATCCTCGCTGTTGGGATCGTTGTCGACGACGCCATAGTAGTGGTCGAGGCCGTGCACGCAAAGCTGGAAGGCGGAGCCAAATCTGCACGGGAAGCATCGTTCAGTGCCATGGGCGACATCAGCGGCGCTATTATCAGTATTACCCTCGTCATGTCGGCCGTATTCGTACCTGTAAGCTTCATCGGGGGATCGACAGGCGTATTCTACAAGCAATTCGGCCTGACACTCGCCATTTCAATCATCCTTTCGGCGATCAACGCACTGACGCTGAGTCCTGCTCTATGCGCCCTGATCCTGAAACCCCATGGTGAGGAAAATCATAAGAAAAAGAATTTCCTGGAAAGGTTCTTCACAGCGTTCAATGCGGCTTTCGACGTCACCACCAGGAAATACCGGCGTTCAGTCGGCTTTCTTATTCGCTACAAATGGATCGGAATCACCGCCCTCCTTCTTTTCACAGGCACATGGGCTTACCTCATGCGTACTACACCGACGGGGTTTGTACCTAACGAAGATATGGGGACCATCTTCTCCGATGTAAGTCTGCCGTTGGGAGCTTCGGTCGAGCGAACCGATGAGGTTACCCAGGAAATAAGCAGAATCGCTGCCCAACATCCCGAGATCAACAACGTGCTCAGGATCACAGGTCGTGGGATGATCAGCGGTACCGGAAGCAACTACGGGATGGTGATCATGGAGCTGAAGCACTGGAAAGAAAGAAAGGAAAAGGGCCAGGACATACAGGGACTCATCCAGAAGCTTTTTTCTGAAAGCCAGGCAATTAAAGACGCCAGGGTTATCTTCTTTTCCTCGCCGACCATCCAGGGATTTGGTGCTACCAGCGGATTTGAATTCCAGTTGCAGGATCGTGGCGGCGGAACGATCCGCGACTTAAGTTCGGTTGCGAACAACTTCCTTGACGCTCTGAGACAGCGGCCCGAAATACAGTTTGCCTCTACATCCTTCAACCCCAATTTCCCGCAATACGAAATAACGGTGGATGTAGCGAAAGTCAAGCGCGCCGGGCTGACGGTAAACGACGTACTTGGCGTGATGCAGGGGTACTACGGCGGAGTCTATGCTTCCAACTTCAACCGGTTCGGAAAACAGTTCCGGGTAATGTACCAGTCGGAACCCGAGTACCGCAATAACCCCGAAAGTCTCAACCTCGTGCAGGTAAGAAATGCGAACGGTACTATGGCGCCCCTGAGCCAGTTTATTACCCTCGAAAGAGTATACGGAGCACAGGCCATCAGCAGGTTTAACCTCTTTACCTCGGTGTCGATCAACGGCGCCACCAATCCGGGTTTCAGCTCAGGCGACGCTATCCGTACCATCCAGGAAGTGGCCAACGAAGCGCTCCCTACCGGCTATGGCTACGAATTTTCAGGCATGACCCGGGAAGAAATGACTGCAGGCGGGCAAACTCTTTACATCTTCCTGCTTTGTCTCATTTTCGTTTATTTCCTGCTAAGCGCACAATATGAAAGCTACCTGCTGCCATTTGCAGTTATCTGCTCTCTGCCGATCGGGATGGCCGGTGCTTTTATTTTCACCAACCTGTTTGACATCAGCAACAATATCTATGTGCAGATTACGCTCATCATGCTGATCGGGCTCCTGGCCAAAAACGGGATTCTGATAGTAGAATACGCGATAGCCCGGCGGCGTATGGGGATGAGCCTGGTACAGTCTGCCATAAACGGTGCCGAAGTGCGTTTTAGGCCGATCCTCATGACATCCTTCGCTTTTATCCTCGGTTTGGTTCCGCTCATGACGGCAACCGGGGCAGGTGCAAACGGGAACCGGGCCATAGGTACGGGCGCGATCGGCGGTATGCTTATAGGCACCATATTCGGAGTGTTTGTTGTACCGATGCTCTACATTATTTTCCAGGGAATACAGGAGCGGATCAGCGGGCCTCCCAAGCCGCCAAAGAGTCTGGAAGCCGAACTATAATCCCGGAAGAAGCATCAAACTGAATTACAGATTCCTTCCCGGGCATATCGGAGAAGGACGACGAAAATCTGACAACTGAAATGAACCATTACAGGTCTTTAATCATCATACTGACGGGAGTCATGCTCCTGTACGGGTGTAAAATCACCAAACCTTACGAGAAACCGGAGCTTTCTGCGTCCTACCGTGACAGCCTGTTCCGCGATAAGGCCGTGGAAGACACCTCTACCATCGCCGATCTACCCTGGCAGCGCCTTTTCGCCGATCCTAAGCTTCAACTGCTGATCTCTGAAGGACTCACCAACAACCTGGATCTCAGGATTACGCTGGAAAGAATACACGAAGCGGAAGCTCTACTGAAACAAAGCAGGATGGCCTTCTTCCCTTCCCTGAATTTTTCTCCCTCCGTAACCCTGGCTCGAACCAGCCGTGCTGCACTCAACCTCCCACCCAATATCAATATCAACCTGAAGACCACCACCTACCAGGTGGGTATCAGTACCAACTGGGAAGCCGATATATGGGGAAAGATGGCAAGTGCCAAAAGGGCTTCTCTCGCAAACCTGATGAGAACCCAGGCCGTCCGTAAGGCGCTGGAAACCCAGATCATCGCAGCAATAGCCAATTCTTACTACAGCCTGATTGCGCTCGACAGGCAGCTTGCCATTACGGAAGCCACTATAGAGCTGCGCCGTAAAAACGTGGAGACCATCAAAAAACTGAAAGAATCGGCAGTAGTAACAGGTGCAGCGGTAGTCCAAAGTGAAAGCAACCTGTACGCAGCGGAGGTCAGCATACCCGATCTTAAGCGGGCTATCAGGGAGCTGGAAAATGCCCTCAATGTAGTATTGGGGCGTCATGCGCAACCAATTGAACGCAACACGCTCGACGAACAATCGGTCCTTACTGAGCTCGAAACTGGAATCCCCCTTCAACTGCTGCAGAACCGCCCGGATGTAGCCGCCGCTGAACTTGCCTACCGGACAGCCTTTGAAAATGTCAATACGGCCAGGACCTATTTTTATCCTTCGCTGGCTATCACGGCAGGAAGCGGTGGATTTTCGACGCTCGCCAGCAACAGTATTTTTACTAACTCCCTGTTTTACAGTCTTGCCGGCGGACTGACCCAGCCCATATTCAACAAAGGGGCTAACAAAGCCAGGCTGGAGACTGCCAAAGCACAGCAGGAAATGGCGCTACAGGCTTTTTACCAGTCCATTCTCACAGCAGGACAGGAGGTATCCGATGCGCTTTTCAGTTATGAAATGGGAATTGAAAAGGAAAATACCAGGAAAAAGCAGATCGAGGCACTAGAAAAGGCTGTCAACTATACCGAGCAATTGATGCGCTACAGCTCAGCCACTAATTATACCGATGTGCTTACTTCGGAGCAGGCTCTTCTGGCTGCGCAACTGGCAGGGATCTCCGATCGCCAGCAGCAGCTGATAGCAATTGTAGAATTATACCGGGCTTTGGGCGGAGGCTGGAAGCAATAAAGCTCTCCCTCGTCTTGGACGACGGGAGGGCGAAAGCCGGTCTCCGACCGGCAAATGGTTTTATATTTTGCCGGTCGGAGACCGGCCTTCACTCTTTCACCGTCTGAAGACGGGAAAGAGCTTTTTTCCAATCTGCCTGCAGGCCCCGGCAAAACTATATTGTAATCTTCAAATAACACCGCTTTTTATCGCTTTGCCGATAAGCATGGCGGTATTGTTAACCCCAAATTTTTCCAAAAGGCTTTTACGATGGGTGTTAACGGTAGGGATACTGACAAACAACTTTTCAGCAATTTCAGCATTCGTCAGCCCCCCGGCTATCAGCAGGAGCACCTCTTTTTCGCGACGGGTAATTACAGGCGTTTCATCAGCCGGCTTTCGCAATGAAAGGGCCGCCTCCAGGCTCAGATAGTCCCGGCCTGCTATCACGGTGGCAATAGCTCCTAACAGCTCATTTTTAGTAGCATTCTTCAGTAAGTACCCGGAAGCGCCATTGTCCAGCATATTCCGGATCACGGCCTGCTGGTTAAACGTACTGAGACCCAGCACGTGCACAGCAGGATAGAGCTCTTTTACCTCCTTACACAAATCGACACCACTCTTATCAGGCAGGTTCACATCCATAAATATCACATCGGGCTGCTGCAGACGAAGATACGCCAGGCATGAAGCGGCGGTAGTAGCATGGCCCAGCCATTCGATATCCTGCTCATACTGCAATAGCGAACGGATACCTTCGATCACCATATAATGGTCGTCTACTATAAAGAGGGTTGTTTTCATCGGTTAAAAGCTATCAGCCTTCAGTTATCAGCCATCAGCGCTTATTCATCGACGGTTTGTGAGCTAATTCCTGATTCGCTCATGGAGATTTCATTTACAAAGAAACGTATAAACTACCGCAACCTTACTCCTCTTTTTTAATGATTTTTTAGCCGGTGAAAATCTACTTTTAACAACAGCGGGGTATTTTTGTAATGAGACTGTCCGTATTTTCACGTGTTACCTTACCCCATAGGCAACAAAAAAGTCTGCGTAAATCAGCAAATTCTGTGGGCTCACGCTCCCTCCGAATTTCGCTGACATACGCAGACTACACAACGGGCATATAAATAGCCCCGGTCTCTATTTAATGACTAATCACTACCTGGTGCTTTTCTACCTTGCCATTGTGTTCGACATGTAAGTAATACGTACCACCAGGCAAGTCGTCAGTGTTAAATGTAACCTTCCCTGCGCTGCTGTCGGCTTGGCGTACGGCTTGCCCAAGGTGATCGTAAAGCGCCGCCTTAAAGGATATCTTGCCTTTTTCCAACCCGCTGTCAGGTGTTACCGTAAAGCTTTGATCAGCCGGATTGGGATAAACTGCAAAAAGTGTAGTACAGAAAAACGAGAGGGGATAGTAATAAGGTGTCCATCCGCAGTCATTCTGAGTATAAACCCGCACGTCGTATAGCCCCGGAGAAGGAAAGGCAAGGGTTGGATTGGTGGAATAGTATGTTTGCGAATAGCTTGACGGGCCAGACACTTCCAAACGATAAAGATACCCCCCCATATATCCATACGGCTCCATCAGAATATCCAGCGGGACCATCTCAAGTGGCGCCACCTCCATAGAGGGATACAGGATATCCCTGATCTCGGCATATCCTACCCATATTTTTCTCTTTATCTGCATGGTCCCGCAGGAAGTAGAAATATTGGCAGTCAGCTCGGCCTGCCCGTTCGAAAATCCTTTAGTAACCGTAACGCTGGTTCCACTACCCGTAATACTTACCGGCCCTGTAGAGCTCCAGCTCGTTACCGTAGCCCCGGAAGGAAGGTTGCTGACTGAGTAAGTATCAGACGAGCAGAGTGTGGCCGGGCCTGTGATCAGGGAAGCGGCCTTGCCGTCTAGCGTGTTAGGTGCAGTACCACCAGCCGGGTGGAGCCAATGGTCCAGACGCCTCCTGTTGTCCGTAGCCCCTCCACCCGTCCAGGAGACGCTGAATTTCCCGTAGTTTCCTATGTCTTTTGAAGGGTCGTCGCAATTAGTATTGTCGCAAAATCCTGAACCAAATAACTGTCCTATAACCTTTTTGCTGCTGTTTATTAGAGGTGAACCGGAGGATCCTCCTTCTGTTACTGAATGCCGTTAGCAGTTGCAATCCAGTTAATCTTCCAAAAATTACTATTTAAAGTACCCATACAATCAGAATTTGATGGCGTAATAGTATAGGTTGCTATTTTCTTAGCATCTCCACTAGGATGGTGAATTCCAACACCACCTGTTCCGGCGCTGCCCGATCTGTCCCAGCCCAGATAGTACGGCGTTACGCCCTCCAGCTCTTTTGGGTCTTCGGAGAGCTGCAGCAAGGCGAAATCACTATTATTATTATTGGCTACTGCGATAGCTCCTATCGTGGAGTATGTTGGCGGAGTGGCGCTGCCAGTGCAAAGCGGCCTTTCATACTGCCAGTAAAACGACCAATTTGTTAAATTGGGACTCGAGATAGCATCGCGTCCGTAAGCTGCCAAACAATGATCTGCAGTAAGTAGTAAAGGGCGATCATCATTACAGGTTGTATTCACCAGGGAGCCTGTACATACCCTTGTTCCTCCTACCAGAATCAGGGCAACTGCATTTTTTTCCTGCTGCCAGTTAGTACCTTCACTACAATTGATATTCACCTGGCAGGACCCCGACGACCCGAGGCTTTTCGTTTCCTTTCCGGATATTTCTATATCAATAAACCGGTATCCATGTACAACTTGGGCTACGGAGATCACTCCCTGCTCTTTAACACCGGCGGGGAGATAATATTCCAGCGTCACTTCATCTCCATATACCAACCCTGTAGCAAATCCCTGGATGTCGTGAGTAGGTCCTTTGTTATTCCGCGATGTGAAAGCGCCTATCTTGTGTCGGCGATCATTTGTATAGATAAACAGCTTGGCCCTGTCAGGTATCCAGAATCGGTCATAGAGCAAATTGATAGACAACGCTTCGAGGCAGCGTATGCTCAGGCGCCATATCCGGCTGCCGTCAGGGAGCGTAACCCACGTACCCGAGTTAGTAAGGTTAAAGTCGACTTTATGAGGAAAGCCGAACCTCGGCGGAACACCGTTTTGCTCGTCTTCGCTATCTTCCTTTCGGATCTGTTCCATGTTCAAAGCGGGCATAGTCCTGGAATCGATTTCCCGGTTTTTCAACAATTCCCCTACGGAGCGATTAAAGCTGACGGGCTGTTCGTTAGTACTGATCTGGGCTATTGTCGGTGAGAGTACAAAGCAGAATAGTGATAGAAACAGAGTCTTTTTCATGATGATTAGAAGTTTAGGTTCATAGTGATGAGTTTAAATTAGTATTACAAAAAACTATTCTAATGGCTTGAATAGCAGGTATTTATTGTCCTCATAGAACAGGGCTAATCCCTTAGAAGAAATTGCGTAGGAGGAAATTTTATTCATTAACTCGGTGTAGGCGCGTCCATTTGGAAATTCGTTGATCTCAGTCATGGGGCCAAACTGCAGTATCTTCAGTTCTTTATCACTCAAACTATATTTCCCGTGGGCCCGATTTGTGGAAGTGTACCCTCCTAAAATACCGTCCTCTTCAAATATCAGCGTATATTTATTTGCTGAAAATTCTTCTCCCCAATCTTCTCTGTCTGGGCCTACAATCGTTATTTCCTTTTTCTTACCATCCACAAAGCCAACAAGCTTCCATTTGGTTCCTACTAGCGGAGAAGACTCATAATCGGGATTATCCGCTATCTTATCAAGCGAAAAAACTTCTCCGCTGATGATTTTGTCCAGATGATCGTCGTTCTTGCATCCTGAGAACAACGGCAGGCAAAGGATCAATGCGATCACGACAGGTTGAATAGCTTTCGTTTTCATTGCTGTAGTTATTTGGAGTTTGCAAAATTTTTGGTTTATAATTATAAGACCCTGATCGGATCGGTATGGTTGGAGATATATACGATAAAATTAAAAAAAATAAAAAAATAATCCCAAATTGACTGAGTGATAGGTTTAGACTCGGGGGGGGGAAGCGAAGCCCCCCCTTTTCAGGCGATAGCGAGTCGATCACTCCGCCTCTTCCCTCACCCTGCTCCACGTACCGGCATCCAGCACAGGCTTAGCGTCATAAGTTTTCTCCCCCGCATAGCCTATGATATACTCACCCCTTTCCCTGGAATCGGGATGCGTACTGATCCAGGAAAGGTACTCGTTCATCCGGCCGTTCTCCCCGCCCAGGCGGTAAAGGAACTCGCCGAAAGGTTCGGGGTCGATATCTGCTGCCGTCATATAGTCGACGGCAGCTATATCGGCTTCCGTCTCCTGTTTCCGGTCAAAAGCCGATGAGGATAGCGTACGGGCTACTTCCCTAGCTATTCCCCCGCCGCCCGAGCCGGTAGTCATCGAAACCAGTACCGACAGCCCGATCTCTTTTACCAGCTTCTTCATGACATGATCAAGCTCAATGTGAGCCAGCTCATGGGCCATCACGCCCGCCAGCTCTTCCGGGCTTTCGCAGGCGGCGATAAGCCCTGTATAAATTACCAGATGACGATCAGGCAGAGCGAATGCATTCACTTCATCATTTTCAAGGATATGCAGCTTTATGCTTTCCTTCGAAATATCGTTATGGTCACACAGCTTTACCAGGATACTATCCAGGCTTTGGGTAAGCAACTTGTCTTTTACTTCACGGTCAGACTTCCTGAAGATCTTCCATAGCATGTCGCCCAGCTTCTTTTCGGTCTTATCCGCATTATGCTGTATTTTGAAAAGATCGATCCAGTCGACCTGCCTGAGCGTGTTATACACACCGAAGAAAAGTGCGACCAGCAGAAAAGCTTGTATTAATATTCGTGGCATGTTTTTAGGTTTTAAGAACCGGGCATCGACTACGCTCAGCCGCCGGGGCGAACCAGCCTGTTCGTCAGATCTCCGTAAAACAACCATTCGACGTGCTTCCCTTTCCTGGTTTGAATAGCGGTATAGATGGTTGCTGCAAAATCGACCAGGTTGAACATCACGATAGTGATCATATAAGCGATATAATCGTTGGTAACCTGGCCATCCCTGAAAAGTATGGATATCGTCCACCAGAAGCCGTAGCTGTTCATGAAAAGCAGGCTGAGCTGCGACAGGAGCGCCTGTATGCAATGCCATCGTACAAAATAGGTGCCGTTGCGGTTGCCCAGGTAGAAAAAGAAGGTGGCGATCAGGTTGACTATCGGGAGCGGCAGGCCTGCGATAAGGGCAATAAGCGACATGAGATAGCTGTTCGAAGCCTTCTCTTTCTCATGTTCGCCCGGTTTATAGGGAAACGGCCTGACTGCTATCATAATCCTTTAAAGATATTCCATATCCAGTTTAATAATACAAGCACTGCCAACGGAATAGCTATAAGTTTCCTTTGCAATAGCTTCTCTACACGGTTGTAGAAATAAAAAAATGACCTCTTCCCTAAAAGCAGGTCAACAAGTACCCATAAAGGGAATAAAGCCATAGCGGCAAATACCAGCAGGCCGAACGGGTTCACAAGCACCGATTCCGTAAAATGGCCGTGCAGCAGCTCATCAATTGCCCGCGTAGTCCCGCAGGAGGGACAAGGCACACCGGTAACCTGTTTGATCAGGCAAACACCTCCGCCTAAAGGCCTGTGACTGAGCATGGAGTACCCCAGCCAGGCAAAGCCGCCCGCGCCTGCCAGCAAGACGATGGTGTAAAGCCGCCGCACAGATAACACGCTAATACCCCGACAGAAGCTCCTTAAGTTTCAACGCATTCTTTTCCCTTGCCACACCGGCAATCAAAAACCAGTCAATAATGGCCCAGATACCCATTCCTCCGCAAGTGAGAAGCTTGGCGACTCCTAAACCGGTATCACCGATCAGGAACCTGTCTATTCCCAGCGTGCCCCCCATAAAGGAAATAAGCTGGAAAAATTTAGGATCCTGAAACTCTGTAAGCAGCAGTCGGTTCCACTTTTCTTCTTCCAGTGATTCCAGCTCTTCCCTGATACCGGGCAACTGATGGCTTTCGAAATTATTCCCTTTTAAAATCAGGAACAGGTCTACTCTGTTTAAATCCATTTGACAGGTCAGATGAGTATAATAATTAGATGTTTCTATTCCTCAAGATGATAGACCAGCAGCGGAAGCGATGTTCTCACGATCAGCTTAGCCGTGATACTCGGATCGACGAAAAGCTGTTCGAGTATACCCCGGCTCCGGGTCGCTACCACCAGGAGATCAGCATTCAGCTCTTTGGCATACTGTTCGATACCGCCTACTACAGAGCCGGCGTCCTCAATCATAAACTCACTTTCCGGCAGGCCGAATTCGGCAGTGATCTCATGGAGAAACTGGTTGTCATCCTGAATGTTAGGCTGTGTCAGCGAATTGATTTTCAGGAAAGTGATCCGGCCGCTCAACTGCCTCGACAGCTCCAGCACCTTGCCGATCACATGCTTCTCCTCGTACTCGAGCTGGGTTGCATATACTATTTCCCTGAAACTTTCGGGGTGCGCCTGGGACGGGATAGCCAAAACGGGAACCTTCGACACTTTTACAATATCAGTAGCAGCAGTACCGAAAAGCCTGTCTACAAATCCTCCGCGACCCGTCCGGCCGATGATGACCAGCTCCGGCTTCAGCACTTCTATTTTTTCCCGCACGACGTCGGCTACGAGTCCGGTCTCCCAGATACCTTGTGCAGAAAAGCCGTCGGCAGTCAGGTCATCGACATACTGCTGCAGATCTTTCCTGAAAGCGTCTTCAAAATCTTCCGGAAGCGGTATACCGGGAGCCCCCAGGGCAATATCGGGGATATAAGGCTGATGGGCATGCAAAACATAAAGATGAGCACCTGTATTTTTGGCCAGTATCCGTGCAGCTGAAAGCGCGCGTCGGGCATTGCTCGAAAAATCGACGGGAACCAGGTAGTTTTTCATAGTGAACGGAAGTTAATCTTGATCAGATAATTAAGATAATGAAGCAATGAAGATAAGGAATCAGATAACGTTCCTAAATGATCATTGTCACACTTTCGGTCCGCATTGGTCACTTATCGGCTTTCGGAAAACACATTAAATGCATTATGATACATATTCCACTAAATATCAGAGACAATTTTAGTAAAAAATACAATACACTGCGATAGAGATGTTATAGACGACCTCATCAGACCAGCGTTATCGAGCATGCACGGCACGCCATAAGAAAGCCCTCCGAAATCATATCGGAGGGCTTTGCTGTCGTCAGTATTCCAAATCGTTAATCTTAATTACAACTTTACACTTTTAACAGTTTCGATAATCCTGGCCGCCACTTTATAGGGGTCGGCTGCAGAATTGGGGCGACGGTCTTCAAGGTAGCCGTTCCATCCTCTCTGTACGGTAGCCAGCGGGATACGAATCGAAGCGCCCCTGTCGGATATACCGTAGCTGAACTGGTCAATTGCAGCAGTTTCGTGCTTGCCTGTGAGGCGGAGGTGGTTATCCGGGCCGTAAACCTCTATATGCTCTGTGATATACTTGCCGAATTCGGAACATACCTTATCGTACACATCTTTGCTGCCGGCAGTCCTGAGCAGTGAATTCGAGAAATTGGCATGCATCCCGGATCCGTTCCAGTCGGTAGCACCCAAAGGCTTGCAGGTCCAGTTGATGCTTACACCATACTTTTCGCCTATCCTTTCGAGCAGGTAACGCGCTACCCAGATCTGGTCTCCGGCTTCTTTCGCTCCTTTTGCAAAAATCTGGAATTCCCACTGTCCTGCCGCAACCTCCGCATTGATCCCTTCCACATTAAGTCCTGCTTCAAGACACACATCCAGGTGCTCTTCTATAATCTCTCTTCCAAAAGCCTTTGTCGCTCCTACGGAGCAGTAATAAGGGCCCTGCGGAGCCGGGTAACCGTTGAGGGGAAAGCCGAGCGGCTTATTGGTCTCGGGATTCCAAAGGAAATACTCCTGTTCAAATCCGAACCAGAAATCATTATCATCATCTTTGATCGTACTTCTGCCATTGGTAGCATGAGGGGTCTTGTCCGCATTCAGCACTTCGCACATCACCAGGTAACCATTTTTACGCTGCGGATCGGGATAAATAGCCACGGGTTGAAGAATACAGTCGGAAGAACCTCCGATGGCCTGTTCTGTAGAGGAGCCGTCAAAAGACCACAAGGGTAAATCTTCCAGTTTGCCGCTAAAATCTTCCTCGATCTTAGTTTTGCTACGCAGGCTTTGAATGGGTGAATAACCGTCCAGCCAAATGTACTCTAATTTATACTTTGCCATGTTCTTACTAATAAATCAATTAGATATGATAATGAAATACAACAACAACGCACAAATGTATCTCATAAATCCATTTCTACAAAATTTAATTTGTAAACAATAGCATAAAACAATCGAAAAAATTGAAGAATAATGAAAATTTGAGCTTTTATTAAATATTATAACAAAATATTACAAGTTACGAATATCTCCACTTTAGTTAAATTTTTATGATAAATAACCAAATACAAGTCTATTTTTAATCAAAAATTCTAAAATTTTATACCATAATTAGAAATATACAACTAAACATTAACAAAATCAATAATTGTGTTTTTATAAGAAAAACAAAAAAGATACGCGTTATTATCTAAGTTTGCACAAGCAAACATCAAATGGAAAGTCCGCTTTTTTACACACCCGGTATAGACGAAGGGCTGCTTCCCGAATCCGAGGCCTATCATGTGGCGAAGGTATTGAGAGGCAGGCCGGGAATGACGATCACGGTAACAGACGGGAAAGGCGCGGTCCGCCAGGCCGTTCTGACCGAAGTATCGTTCAGGCGTGTCTCCTTTCAGCCTACCGGATACGTGGAGGTATCGCCCCGGCCCTATAAAGTAAGAATTGCGGTTGCCCCCACCCGGAAACCGGAACGAAACGAATGGATGTTGGAAAAGCTTGTCGAATTCGGGGTAGACGAGATCCTGTTCATCAAAACCGCTCATACACACCAGGAAAGCTTCGGCCGGGTCGTTAACCAGGACCGGATGGAGAAAATCGCTATTGCCGCCATGAAACAATCCGGGCAGTTTTTCCTCCCGGAAATCAGCACAACCCTATCCCTTGGCGAGCTCCTGGCCCGGCCACGTACCTCAGCCGGGTTCATAGCCTATGTTCCCGAAAAGACTACCGCTCCCCACCTGGCAAAGGCTTCTTCGGGCGCTGCCGATACGCTGGTCCTGATCGGCCCGGAAGGAGACTTCTCAAAAGAGGAAGTACAGACAGCACTGAACTCAGGTTTTAGTATGGTATCGCTGGGCTCCACCAGGCTGAGAACCGAAACCGCGGCGATAGCCGCCTGCCACTCAGTCCACCTCGGACAGCTTTAAGCAGGTAAAAACAGTAACTTTTTTACGCCTCCCGTCGATTTTATAAATAGTCCCGTCGATTTTATAAACAGCGACGCCTGAAAGGTTTTATCTTTGTACTAAGAATATATGCGCTCTGAATTGCCACATCCATGACCAGCACTTTAGTTATAAAACCATCTCCCCTGACGCTGTACTGTCCTTCCCTTACCGAATACAGGAGGCGGGAAACGGTTAAAGTCAACGTGGGAGACGTACCTATGGGCAGCGATTTTCCTATCCGGGTCCAGTCTATGACCACCGTCGATACCATGGATACGGACGGGTCGGTAAAGGAAATACTGCGGATGGTAGACGCCGGATGCGAATATGTAAGAATCACGGCTCCCAGTGTCAAAGAGGCGCAAAACCTGGATAATATCAAAAAACAGCTCCGGGCGTCCGGAATTACGGTCCCCCTGGTAGCAGATATCCATTTTACTCCCAACGCAGCCGAACTTGCGGCCAGGATAGTAGAAAAAGTCAGGGTCAACCCTGGTAATTACGCCGATAAAAAGCGCTTCGAAAACATCGAATATACCGATGCTTCCTACCAGTCTGAGCTGGAACGTATCCGTGAAAAATTCACTCCGCTCGTCAGGATATGTAAAGAATATGGCACCGCCATGCGGATAGGCACCAATCACGGATCGCTTTCCGACCGGATCCTGAGCCGTTACGGCGACACTCCGCTCGGCATGGTGGAATCGGCCCTGGAATTCCTGCGTATTTGCGAGGATCTTCATTATTACAACATTGTTTTATCGATGAAATCCAGCAATACCCAGGTCATGGTAGAAGCCTACCGGCTGCTGGTACTGCGCATGGAGGAGGAAGGTCTCCGCCCCTACCCGCTTCACCTCGGCGTGACGGAAGCCGGTGAAGCCGAAGACGGCCGTATCAAATCGGCGGTGGGCATCGGTACGCTTCTCGAAGACGGGCTGGGCGACACGGTAAGGGTATCTCTTACCGAACCTCCTGAGAACGAGATCCCGGTAGCCCGCACGCTCGTAGGACGATACGACAGCCGGGAGCAGCATAGCCCCATCGAGCCGCTCTCAAGCCTGCCGATCGATCCGTTCAGGTACTCAAGAAGACCTACGCCGGAAGTATATAATATCGGGGGGCAGAATGTACCGAGGGTAATAGCCGACTACTCCGACATAGAGATCAGCGAGCACAACGACCTCCGCCCGATAGGTCATTACTACCTGCCGTTGCCCGATAAATGGCGGATGAATGATCTTGGCGCGGATTATATCTACACCGGGAGCAGGCCGGCGCCTTTTATGCTTCCCAACGGATTAAAAGAAATACTCGACTACGATGCGTGGCTGGCATGCGGCGACCGGGTCAACAGATTCCCGTTGATGACGCCCGGAGAATGGGCGGCAGGCCTGGAGCCGGGTCCCGTTTTAAATTTTATCAGTGGCACAATCCACGATTTTTCAGAAGACTTTTGCGCCTCGCTAGCCGGAGCCCGTCATGTAGTGCTATGGATCCGCTCAGACAACACCCACGCAATGCCGGAACTGCGCAGGCTATTCTTCAGGCTTATCGGGCTGGGTGTAACTGTACCCGTCGTTATCGAACGTACATATGACAGCTCTCTCGGCGACGAATTCCCGCTTTATGCCGCCACTGACGTAGGTGGCCTGCTCGTAGACGGACTCGGTGACGGTGTTATCCTTCGACCGGTTTTTGGAGAAACTGATAAAGCCGGCATGCTCTTAACAGCCGAAAAGTTCAACAATGTTGCTTTCGGAATACTTCAGGCCGCACGGACGAGGATGTCCAAAACCGAGTTCATTTCCTGTCCCTCATGCGGCAGGACGCTTTTCGACCTGCAGGAAACTACCGCCATGATCAGGAAGCATACCGAACATCTGAAAGGTCTGAAAATAGGTATTATGGGGTGTATTGTGAACGGTCCCGGCGAAATGGCCGATGCAGATTACGGCTATGTAGGTATGGGAAAGGATAAAATTGCGTTATATAGAGGACAGACTGTCGTCAAACGGTCGGTTTCTTCGGCCAATGCCGTAGGAGAGCTGATCGAACTGATAAGGGAAGACGGGCGGTGGACTGAACCGGAAAGTGAAGAAATGTGACATTATTAACATATTTGAGCGTGAAAAGATATTTTGAACTTGGGGAGGTATTCAGGTATTTTGGCCGGGTATTCCAGAAAAATGACGGCCGGTACCCCACGTCTTTCAATCTGAAGACAATGCACTGGATCAACAGGATTTCCATCATCATGTTCCTCCTTTGCGTTATTGTCATGATCATCAGGGCTATACTGAGATGAATATCGAAACCCTGCGGGAATTTAGCCTCGGCTTTCCTCACGTAACGGAAGATATGCCCTTTGGCCCTGAAACTCTGGTGTTCAGAGTAGCCGGAAAGATATTTCTGTTAGTATCATTAGACAGTGAGGTCCTGGGCTTTAATGCAAAATGCGATCCAGAGCTCGCCGTAACGCTCCGGGAAAAATACCCGCAGGCGGTAATGCCCGGCTATCATATGAATAAAAAACACTGGAATACGATAAAAGCCGTCGGACTCTTACCCGACACACTACTTGAAGAATGGATCACCCATTCCTATCAATTAGTTTTCAATTCATTGCCCAGGAAAACGCGCGAATCCCTGCCATGATACTTCTCCTTTTTCTTGTACCATCACTGTTACTTTCTATCCTGGTTATTTCATTTATGATAGCCCGTACTCCGCCTCTCGACAAGCAGAGAAGAAGACTTGCGGAAGGCATAAGGATGTTTGAAAACAAGCGCTTCGAAGAAGCTTTCCTCTTCTTCGACAACCGTATCAGAAACGGAGAAAAATGCTGCATGACTTACTTATACCGGGGCCTTTGTCACGCGAAGAAAGACAATCTCAACTCTGCATTGTACGATCTCACTACCGTGCTGAGCTATGACAATTCCGTGGTGGAGGTTTACCTGGAACGTGGAAAGATCTACTTTTCCCTGGGAGAAATGGATAAAGCGCTTCGCGAATTCGAACGGGCCTTTTTCTATTCGCAAGGGAAAAAAGCCGATATTTTAAGATACCGGGGACTTGTACTCATGGAAAAAGGGCAATATTTCCAGGCAGCCCGTTACCTGAGCAAAGCGGTGGAACTGGGAGATGAAGAAGCCAATCATCTCCTGATGGCTCCTCCTTTCTATAATTCGCTGGGTTTCAGCAAAGATCCCTACAATAATTTCTAAAAAACGGTTCAGGCTTCCCCTTTGGCTGCCTTTTCCATTTCCTCCTTCAGGTCATTGGAAAGCTCTTTGCACAGCTCCCCTATCCTGGCTGCGGCTTTCCTGTCGCCGGTAGCATTGACAAGCGTCTCCGAAATCCCCTGCATTATCTCTATATAGAACCGTTTCATATCGAAAACTTCCATCTGCTTGGTCCAGAGGTCGATTTTCAGGGTCCCTTTGTGATAATGATCCCAGACGGCAACGGCTATCGCACGCGTATCGTTAATCCCTTCGTTGGGGTTATCCGTCGCTTCCCAGTAAATATTTTCGGGGAATCTTTTGTCGTCCAGCTCTACACTAAATCGGATTTCTGATTTCATTTAAATAAAATTTGTCAATTGTTTGAATTTCCAGACGGCAGATTTATTCCATCAATGCCATGATATCCTCATTGCTCAATGACTTAACAAACCCTTCTTCGGTAGTAATTAGTTCACTGGCCAAAGCCTTCTTTTTGCTCTGCAACTGCAGGATCTTTTCCTCTACCGTATTTTTGGTAATAAACTTATAGATAAATACGGATTTATCCTGGCCTATTCTGTGCGCACGGTCTACTGCCTGCGCTTCAACCGCGGGGTTCCACCATGGATCAAGGATGAAAACATAGTCTGCGGAGGTCAGGTTAAGCCCTACTCCGCCTGCTTTTATAGAAATCAGGAATAACCTGATTTCCTGGTTTTCCTGGAAACGCTGTACCTCTTCAGCCCTCCTGACCGTACTCCCGTCGAGGTATGCATACGGTATGCCCATATCTTCGATCTTCTGACGGAACAAATCCAGGTGCCTCACAAATGAACTGAATATCAATATTTTGTGATTTTCAGATAGTGCTGTTTCCAATTTGTGGAACACATCGCGGAATTTGCCTGAATCTCCCTGGTAGAGCGGATCGATCATACGGGGGTGGTTAGCCAGCTGCCGCAACTGGTTGAGCCCCTGTAAAAGTACGATCTGCGATTTGGCCAGCCCCTCGTTCTCGATATGCCGGAGAATAAGGTTCCTGAACTTACTTTTGGTCTTCTCATAGAGGTCTGCCTGGTCGTCGGTCATCGTCGAAAAATGAATGCTCTCCGTTTTTTCGGGCAGGAACTCCGCCACCTGCGATTTATGTCGCCTCAGGATGAAAGGCTTGATAGTAGCATAGAGTCTCTGAATTGCCTTTTCGTCCCGGTTTTTCTCTATTGGGGTCAGGTATTTCTTCTGGAAAAAGGATTTGTTCCCCAGAAGACCCGGATTGATGAAGGTCATCTGCGACCAGAGATCCATTGCACTGTTTTCCAACGGCGTACCGGTTAAAATGAGCCTATGCGCCGAATTCAGCTGCATCACAGCCTGGGTGGTGATCGATCCGGGATTTTTAATCGCCTGCGATTCATCGAGAATCACATAGTCAAACCTGAACAAGCTGAGGATATCTATGTCAAGCCTTACAATACCGTAGGAAGTCAGAATAAGGTCATAATCTTCGAATCTTTCGGTATTCTTCTCCCGCCCGGAGCCGGCATAGATCAATAACCTGAGTGAAGGCGCGAATTTTTCGGCCTCGTTTACCCAATTATAGAGTAGTGACACCGGCAATACCAGGAGCGAAGGCCGGCTAGTCCCCGATTCCTGCCTGGACAGAAGCAGCGCTAGCGTCTGTATCGTCTTTCCCAGACCCATATCATCAGCCAGGCAGCCTCCGAGGTGATATTCATTCAGGAAGCGGAGCCAGTCATAGCCCGATTTCTGGTAAGGCCTGAGATCCCCGGTAAATCCTTCGGGAAGTTCATATGAAGCGATCTCTTCGAAATCCCGGAGTTTTTCAAGCCGCCGGCTCATCACAACCGATGCGAGACTCTCACGCCCAAGCGAATCTACCAGGCTGATATGGTGCTTTTTCAGACGGATAGCCGACGAGCCGTCGGATTCAATCAGTTGGAGCAATTCCGAATAATCCGAAAACCAGCTTTCAGGGATAATCGCTATTTCCCCGTTCGGAAGGACAAACTCTTTCTTCTGCTGAAGTATATATTTTTTCAACTTTAGAAAAGGGATCTCGTATTCGCCGAAGAAAACCGTGATCCTGACATCAAACCAGTCTGCCCCCTCGCTGTCTGTGATTGAAACATTGATCGTAGAATCGCCCAGATAGTAAATATTCCGGTTTCCCTTGCCCTGAACCACCCGGATATGCTTTTCACCCATGCGATCCCGGTTTTCCTGCAGCCAGGTGATAACCTCTTCCCTGGGCCTGCTTACCTGCCCCCATCCTATGTCAAGCCCCCAGGAGATAATATCGCCGCGCACCTCCTTCTCAAGCCGGTTATCCCGGCGTATCTTGTGCAGCACATAGCTGTCTCCTTCCCGGGTCATGCTGACATGCCACGGAGATGCAAAACTATCCGGTTTGAATTCGTAGGGACCGTAGAAAAAAGAAAGGATAACCTGGATGGTGGGATCGGCCGCATTCCCATCCGGGTTGCCGAACAGATCTCGCTGTAAAGTACCGGCATTTTCGACCAGTGTAAGAACGGCTTCCATCTCAAAAGATTCCTTCCTGATCTCGTAGCCCCGGGCAACCACCTCGTGAGAAGCCAGCAGCGGCAGAATAAACCGCTGCAGGTACTTTTCCTCCATCTCTCTCGGGATAGGGATAAACTTCTTATTAAGAAAGGGCTTCAGCTTCTTGCCATCCAGGTTTCCCTCGAAATGATAGAGTTTATCATTTACCAGCAGCCAGGCCGGCGATTCACAGATCAGCAAAGCATTCTGGTACTGGAATTCAAGCTTTTCTTCACCGTATTTCAGGCTCGGGAAATAATGGGTATTGGTTTCATTCCTGAAGAGATGAAACCGCACTTTTGCCGCACACGGCATGCGCTCCACCTTCCTCCAGGCTACATCCCCGTCCTTACCGGAAATATACAAATGCTTGTTCTCCGATTTCTCCAGGATCCTGGCATTGATCCGCTGCACATATTCGATCAGCAATTCCCTTTGCTGGGCATCGCCCCGCTCCGGGTCGAGCAGACGTGTAAAGAAATCGGTGGCAGAGATCTTCCTGGTATTGAATTTTTTCAGCAGCACATCTTTCTGGTACGAATCGATCAGCTTGACCAGCTCATAGTCCGTTTCATCCAGACCGGTAGCAAATTCGCCGACATTTTTAGAAGATACATTCTGGGAGAGCAGCGTCGTGGCCCCGTTGTTGTCCAGCTGTACTATATACGATTGAAAAAGATAGCCAAAATTTTCAAACTGGAATAGTGAATATATGATCTGAAAAGGCTTTTCTGGTGAGACGTTCATTGATGCCGGCGTGTCGCTTCATTAAAAAAGGCTTTAAATATAACATATCACCGTTACACGATCAATTTCCGGCCTTTTTCTTCATCCCCTGACTTGTCTTTCGACACCATCATTTCCAGCCCGGCAAAGCCTCTGCAGACCACCTGAATTTGTAAACAAATAAAGAAAGTAAAAAATACATCAAAAGAACTGCCGTGGTCTCTTCTACCTATTTTAAATACAAAAAACGGAAAAAACATCCGAAACAGGCTGTTTATACCTATGTCAGCCTTTTCCCCGCCAGGAGTGCTTTAAAACAGCATAATTTACACGTTGTACTTTCCCAAGAAAATAAATAATTAATTTTTAAATTCAAGAAAATAATCAATAACTTTACAAGTGTAAGTATGACCATTAAATCCTTTACCCGCAAATCCTAATAAATCCTTACCATCGTAATGGCACATGTACGTTATAAGCAGGAAGAAGAACTGGAGTTTTGGAACCAGTTCCGGACAGGCGACGAAGATGCATTTTCAAACCTCTACCAATCTTACGTCCACATTCTTTACCAGTATTGCTCCCAGTTCACTCTCGACAAGCCCCTTATCAAAGATTGCATTCACGATCTCTTTGTAGAGCTTTGGAGAAACAGGTCTACGATCGGTGACACTACTTCGGTAAGATTTTACCTGATGGCCTCTATCAAGAGAAAGCTTGTGAGGCATATCAATGCTTATCAGAAAAATACAAGCAACGAGGACATCCCGGTAGAATACTGGCATATCAATACACCTTCACATGAGTCTGAAGTTATTTCAGGGGAGGAATATGATATGACCAATCATCACCTTAGCTCTGCCTTGGATCAGCTCCCAAGGCGCCAGCGCGAGGCTATTTACCTCAAATTCTATATGAATATGAGTAACCACGAAATAGCCGACCTGATGAAGATCAATATCCAGTCGGTCTATAACCTGGTTTTCGGCGCACTGACTAATATGAAGCGCCACATGTCATTGGATAAGATTACTCTCTGATCCGTTTCTTTTCTAGAGGTTCAGCCAGTAGGTACATTTCAGTACCAGCGCCCTGTTTTTTACCCTGAAGTTTTCGGGAAGATAGTTATCCGTATAAACAAGGAAGATATCCGATGCGGGCTTGAAACGCCATTGGAACCTTGTGTTCAGGTTGACATTTTCCAACTGGCTGTTGTATTGCAGGAAAGTGGTCAGGAAAAGGTTATTCCGGAATGTTATATCTATGCGGGGGCCGATCAGCCAGTACCTGACATCTTCTCCCGTATGCGGAAGCCTGATATGGGTATAGGTACCGCTCAGCAAGGTAGCTACGTAAGGTTGTACCCTGTGGCCCAGATCTGCCTTCAGACGGGTGTACATACCATGGTTGAAATACCCTCCGAAGCGTCCCAGAAACGCATAAGTAAAAGTACGCTGCGGTTCGGAAACGTATTCGAACCCACCGGCATTCCAGTTGTGAGTGCTGCCGGCGGGTAGCGGCGTTCTGCCTGAATTGGAGGGATCGAAGGGCGACAGGAGGCGTATAAAGCTGTTCCCGGCCCAGAACATCGCGGTTGCCCGGTTACGGAGATTGAAATGATACTGAAGTGTAAGCTCGCTATCGGAATTCTTAAAACTCCTGTCCCAGTAGCTCAGTTGTATCAGCTTGGGCCCGTGGCTTATCAGCATCCTTGATTTCACAAAAAACAGGTACCCGATGCTGGGGTTGATCTTTGCGTATTCACCTCTCTGGACATTGGGAGTATATCCAACTTCGGCGTTGTAACCCTCCCCCATATATTCATGCTGCCATTGCCAGAAAAAATTGGCTTTGTTGTAAGCAAGATCGGCGGCATGTGCCCAGCCATTCGGGAAAGGCTGCCTGGCAGTTCCGGGTGCTGCGGCTGTAAACGACTTGAATGCCATTACTTTTCCTGTCCACAGGTTGTTCGCCGACGCCAGGTTAAACTCTGCTCCGAGATTCCTGTTGAATTCATTCGTATGGCCGTGAACCTGCTCCGAATAATTGATCGCCTGCTTGTTGATCGCCATCAGCCGCACATTGGAACGCGCAAATACCCTCCGTTGTATGGCCAGCACTCCGTAGTTAGTTACAGGCGTCGAGTCCTGTGAAGCGGTCTGGGTATCGAGCACCCCTATTCTCCAGTTCTTGTCTATCTTCCCGCTTAATCTTGCGCCGAACTGGATCGGCATCCCCAGACCGATCCGCCTTGAGAAGAACGGGCGCAGGTTTGCATAGCCGAAATTGGCAAAAATGTCCGCATTTTCCAGGAAAAACTGTCGCCGTTCCGGAAAAAACAATTCAAACCGGTCGAGGTTGGTTTGCTGTACGTCCACGTCTACCTGCGAAAAGTCGGGGTTTACGGTAAGGTCGAGATTCAGTGAAGGCGTTATTCCCACTTTGATATCTCCGCCTATATCCGCGCTTCTCTTCCACGGCGTGGCCGCTTCATAGTTTTTCAACGTCCTCCCGGCTACATATGGGATTACCGAAACATTCAGTCCCTGCTTGGGCGGCGGGCGGTCCCAGACCAGCACTCCCGTATAAGCCAGGTTGGCCGACGCAAACTGGCGGGGAACCGGGGCCCAGGACGATTTCTCCGAAATAGTCAGATCGAGCCTGCTGAAATTGACCCCCCATTCAAGCAGCCCTTCTTTATACCGGATACTCTTGAACGGTATCGCCGCTTCCCAGATCCATTTGTCCTCTTCATTGGTGACCGCACTGTACCACCTGTTTTCCCAGTTGAGATCTACCGTTCCCCCGTCCACCTGCTGCCCGTCCCACGGGGCTCCGGCTGCGTTGGCACCGAACGAAAACCCGTTTGTACGGTCGTCGTAGGGATCCATGAAAAGCAGGAAATTGTCGTTCTTGTTGAAGCTGAAATCCCTTTTAAGGGACTCCACCACCAGGCTTCCCTTAACAGGCTTGTGATTGACCACAAGGATGTACAGATTGCGCTCGTCATAAGCCATGCGGACGTCGGTCTTTGCATCGGCATAGCTTGTGTCCATCGGCTGCATCATAAAAAAATCTGAAGCGACCTCGGTAGTGCTCCAGGCCGGATCGTTTGCCAATCCGTCAATTTTGATCGGGGAGGTAGCTCTGAAAATATGATAGCGGTAGTTTTCATTGGGTTTTTGAGCCACTGCTATGGTACAAGCTACTGCTATCAAAACCCAGGCGCTGATGAATCTGTTTACGATGTCGGGCAAACAGCGCGGCGGGATCGTCATATAAGAGGTTATAAGGATTTAATATACAGGATTATGGATTCGAGATCGCTTTCGGACACAATCCCCACATACGAAGGCATTTCGCCACTGTAACCTTTCACATGCTTTACAGGCGGATCCAGAATAGACTCTTTCAGGTATTTTTCATTAGCAACCACAGACGACCCGTCGGTAAACTCCCGCTTTTTCCCGATAATCCCCTGCAAAGGAGGGCCGTACATGCCGTCTATCTGCTGCCCTGTGGAATGACATCCCATGCAGGCCAGCTTCTCGAACATTGCTTTTCCATGCTCGGCGGAAACCACTTCTACTATGCTTTCCGCAGCCTTTGCTATTGCCGCTTCATTCTTCAGCAGGGTCAGGTCGACATTTTTAAAGCCATAAGGTTGCAGCGCCAGCGGTTCGAGTGTTTTAGGAGTAAGCCAGAACCCATCCTGCATCGACCTGCCGTCTTCGGCCGAAATTTCATACAGCACTTCCATCTGCTCGGCTGTCTTCATATCAGGAAGCAAAAGGAAAACCGATTTTTTATCTGCTGAAATATAGCTGGCCAGGACCGGCAGCGTCTCCTGTCCCGGGGTTCCGTCGAGCTTATAATGCCCGGAGCCGTATTCTTCGGTACGGAGATAATTCCATCGCTTCACCCGGAAGTTTTTCGGATCGGTGGCGGTTTCCGCGTTGAGAGGCGAGTCAAAACTGATGACAACTCCTTCAGTGCCGACTTCAAATTTACCGGGGCGATAACTCGGAAGCCCGGTATACCGGAGTCGCTGCAAAGCGCTTATGCCGTTGGAGCTCGACCCCCAGAGATTAAAACCTGTAATATAAAGCTGCCCGTCTTTGGGATTGATCGCCCCTTTGGAGGTAGGCGCGGCATAGGCCCCTTTGATAAAGCTGACCCCTCCCTGGATGGACTGGCTGGTCGTATCAAAGAGCACCCTCAGCAACCCAGGACGGCCGAAGGAGAAATGGATCAGGTTTTCATTCAGCGGCCCCATCTTGTCGCTGGTGATCCAGACCTGGCTGATCGCAGACCGGTCTACGTTATGAGGGATCCAGGTTAGCGGAGGGGTTACTTTGGGATTGTCTTTGCGGTGCATGGTAGGAGGGACACCGTAATAATCGCCTTTCTTAACCAGCACCAGGGGCGTAGAAGGCACGAAATTCCCTTGCTGGTCGGAAGAAGTCAGCACGCCGGTTTTAGGGTGCATCCCGATATAGGGTCCGCGGAATCCGGTAGCGATCACTTCTGCCTTGCTGCCGTCCTGCGATATTTTCAAGATACTCCCCGAATGGATGGACCCGGTCCTGAATCCCTTAGCCGCAAACGGCGTCAGCCCGGGGCCGTTATTAAGTGCGCCGCCTTTTGCAATATAGAAGCAATCATCAGGCCCGAGCACCAGGTCGGCGGCCCATTCTCTCGACTCGGGAGACTGCTGCGCTACGTTAGAGAAATTCTCGTAATAATCTGCCATGCCGTCGCCGTTCAGGTCTACCGGCTTCACGATCCCACCCCTGTCGAAGACATAGATCTCTCCTTTCCTGATCTCTATGCTCATAGGCTCATGCAACCCGGAAGCGAAGCGGCGCCATTTTACTTTTTTCAGGTCTTCCGTTATACCTTCCACAATCCATATATCGCCTGAAAAAGTCACTACTGCAGCCGTTCCGTCGGGGAAGAATGCAATATCTGCGACCCGTACATTCCGCTTCCAGGGATTGGGCAAGGGTAGTGTTACCTGGTCTACCACATAATCTTCCGAATCGGCTGATAGCTTCCCCTGGGTCAGCACTGAGCCTTTCCAGAGGTTAGGCCCTCCCTTTCTGAAGGCCGGAAATGCCACTGGTTTCGCTACGCCTGCCCGGGCTTCGAAATCGGGCAATTTACCCGCCGGCCCCATCCATACCAGCACCGAAAGTTTCCGGGATTGGGCTCCTGCAGGTACTGACACCGATAAGTACCGGTTGTCGATAATATTGGTTCTGGCCTCACCGCCTATCACTGCTACTGCTGTAACCGAATCTTTCTTCGCGCCATGATATAGATAGGATATCCTGTCTGTCACTTTAGCGTCGGTGCCTTTGACCACATCGGCGGCAGTAAAGAAGAGCTGATCGCTACCCGCGCCTATCTCAAAATCTCTCCGGAAGCCTGTTTCCCCCGAAAACCTGTCGGAAGTGACAAGCTCGTATACCTCCGTCTTGCCAACGGTATAGCTCAAAACAGCCTGGTTTTGATGGACATACACCCCGTTCCAATGGCCTGCCTGCGGGGGTATCGGCCCCCATATCGGAATAGTGTCCAATGCCTCCCTGATTTCCTCAAAGACAGGGGCTCCAACACTCCACCCGGGATAAAGCCCCGTAGCCAACTTTGCTTTCCCGGCTATTTGGGCTGTCTTATTTCCTTTATTATAGTAATCCTTGTAAGACACCTGGGGCATCAGATACATGGGTAGGAAATCGCCGGTCCAGGCAACTGTCCAGCGCAGCAGATCGGTATCAAAACAAACGTAGCTGCTGTCGGCGAGCTTCAGGGCAAGCGTTCTCGCAGATACATTATCGTCCGGGAATGATGCTCCCAGTCTTCTCGCATCTATCGACGTAGTGATATATGGGAAATCCTTCTCTACAAACGGTCCGAGATCAAGTGTTTCAAAGTTGTTTTCTTTGATAAGCGTTTTGGTTCCGGTACAATAAGTCATCAGTATCCCTCCAAAAACCACTACCGACAGGAATGCAGTTACAGATAAGACCGGTTTTGAGAAGAAGTGCATAATACGGGGCAAAATAAATGAAATGTCGTTCAGTTCAATAAAATTCGTT
This sequence comes from uncultured Cytophagales bacterium, assembly GCA_964559125.1. Taxonomy (GTDB): domain Bacteria; phylum Bacteroidota; class Bacteroidia; order Cytophagales; family Spirosomataceae; genus Ravibacter. The sequence goes on along the minus strand of CAZLGW010000003.1, from coordinate 147,017 downwards.
CAATAAGCCAGATTCTCCATTAATAAGCCGGCCCTCCGGCACGATATACTCTATGTTATATTCAATAGGCCGGCTATTCTTCCGGGCTAAAACTTGAAAAGGTCAAAACTAACCTTGAAAAGTCCCTTATACAAGGGATAAATCAGACAAGTAATTGTAAAATTTCTCCTTTATCCTCGTTTCAGCCAGTTAGCCGGCGTCTGCGCCCACTTATAGGCTATGTCCTTCCGGTTATGAAATGACGTTATTCCGGGCTATTCTTCATTGTTAGATTTGATCTGCTATTCCGTGCAAAGCTCAGTAAAACTGACCTTTCCTTTCAGATTTTGACGATTATGAAACACAGATTTACTTTTAAAACGGTCCACATCCTGATTTTTGCTGCGTTAGGATGGGTCATAACAGTTCCCGCTTCAGTTTTTGCTCAAATCACACCTGATAAGGACGGGATTGTTTACGTAAGAGAAAACGCTTCCGGCAGCGGGCAATCCTGGGCTGACGCAGCCAGAGAACTGGCCGATGCGCTGAAGGCTGCAAAGACCAACACTAATATCAAACAGATTTGGGTTGCCCAGGGCACTTATTACCCTCTGTACAGCCCAGAAGACATCAATTTCGGTAACCAGGGAAACCGGGACAATGCTTTTTTGCTGGTAAACGGCGTATCCGTTTATGGCGGGTTTAAAGGTGATGAAACCTCTCCTGCCGACCGTAACCTTGACAACCCGAATTTCGCCAGCATTCTCAACGGTAATTTCAGGGGTACCGTTTCGTATCACGTCGTCGTGGCTGTCGGCGCAACTAATAACAACACGCTCCTTGACGGATTTACTGTAAAAAACGGCAATGCCAACGGAAGCTCCACCCTTATTGTTGGAGGAGTTGATATAGACCGGAATACCGGAGGTGGTATAGCGTTATACAACAATTCTGTCATGATCCTCCGGAATATAATCGTTACACAAAACAACAGCAATAATCGCGGAGGAGGGATTGTCAGCGTCCAGAACGACGTAGTAAACATTTCGACCGCACAGGTAACCGAAAATACGTCTTACTATTTTGGCGGCGGAATAGCACAAGTGGGCACTACCCACTGCCACATGACGATCGTAAACTCACGTATTTCAGGCAATTCCCTTACCGCGAATACCCAAAACGGCGGCGGGATTTATAGCGTCGCCTACCTTTCCCTCCGGAATGTCGAAGTCAGCGGGAACAAAGCGATTTCCGGTGCGGGGATATATTCCTACGAAATCGGGACTCCACAGATTGCGGAGCTCAAACTGCTTAATTGTACCATATCGGGTAATCTTGCAACAGGCAGCGAAACTAACAACAGCTCTGTATACACCAGAAGCAGCGTCGAGACGACCATTCGCAATACGGTTATACAAGGCAATTCGGGCGGTGTAAGAGCGTCAGGCACTACGCAGGCAGTATATCGAAACAGCCTGGTCCAGGGGGCTACCACCAACGATGCCCACAACAATATCGACGGTAACAGTCACCCGTTCTTTTTAGACGCTCCTCACCATAGCACGGCGCCTTTTACAAACGGTCACTACGCGGTCATCCCCACCAGCCCGTTGGTAAATGCCGGCGACGGAACCCATTATACCGGTGACGGAGCCAACCTGGGTCTCGACAAAGATCTGGCAGGAAAAGCCAGGGTATACAATTACGGTTCCGGTGGTACTATCGACATCGGTGCATTCGAGTACCATCCGGTGACGCCGGTTCCGAACGCAAACGGGATCTTATATGTAAAGAAATTTTCTACCGGCAACGGCAGTTCCTGGGCCAATGCGCTGGGAGAGGTAGCTGACGCGCTCAAAGCGGCCAAAACCAATTCTGCTATCAAGCAGATCTGGGTAGCGGGGGGAACTTACACGCCGTTTTACAACCCCGACGACGCACAATTTGGTAGTGTCGCACCGGGCCGGAATGCAGCGTTTGTACTCGTTGCCGGCGTGAAAGTATACGGCGGTTTCGGAGGAACAGAAAGTAACCTTAACCAGAGAAACCTGTCAAATACCGCCAACCGGAGCACTCTCAGCGGGGATCTTCTCGGCAATGACGACAGCCTCGACGATAACCCGCAAAGTGAGAATGTCTACCACGTGGTGATCAGGGCAGGCGCTTCAGCCTTAGAAACACTCCTGGACGGATTTACAATCCAGGGAGGGATTGCCGATGGGCTCGAAAACAACCAGGGTGTTACGGTAAACGGGGCGGATGTCCGTCCGCATGCGGGCGGGGGAATTATCCTGCGGGGTACCGTCTCATCGCCTGTTAACTTCGCCAATCTCCTGATCCGCTCTAACTATGCCCGAAAGGGGGGCGGTATTCATATCTACAACTCCTCGTTGTCGCTGGAGCAATCCGAGATCAACTTCAATCACGCTGCTGAAGATGGCGGAGGTATATTCAAATCCGGCACCCTGGGAGAATCTGAATTCATACAGGTTCATATCCACCATTGCGGAGCAAGCGCTGGTGGAGGCATTTACGCTTCAGGTCCCATCAAGCTGCGTTTTTCCAATAGCCAGGTCAATCAAAACGAAGCTTTTACAGGTGCCGGGGCTGTATCCACCAACAGGATGGAATTCACCATCAGGAAGAGTATTTTTCAATCTAACCAGGCCTCCGGGGCCGGCGGCGCCATTCACAATCACGACAGGGCCGTTCTTGACGCAAAATATGTGGTATTTTCCGGGAATCGTGTTACCTCGTCCACCGGCTACGGAGCCGGGATCTCCAACCTTTTGAATACGACAGCACGCCTGGCAAACGTACTTTTCAGCGGCAATACCAGCTATAGAGGTTCCGCTGTCTGGGGGGATTTGACATCGGCAACTACGCTTGTCAATATCACGGTCTCCGGCAACCGGTCGACAGCTGCAGAAACGGGCGCTGTGATGGTTCAGGGCGGATCTGTCCTGAAGGTGCACAACTCCATTGTATGGAAAAATTCGGGTGGAGTCAGCCAGGCAGGATCCAATACTATCGAATACAAACACAGCCTGGTGCAAGGCGCTACCACAAACGACGCTGAAGGAAACATCAGCGGCAGTACCAATCCGGAATTTATCGATGCACCGGAGTTTAATATGGCTCCGTTTACCGGCGGAGACTACAAAGTGTCAGGTACCAGCCCGGCGCTCGACAAAGGCAGCAATACCCTTTACACCGACGCCGGCGGTGACCTCGGAAACGATACGGACATAGACGGTAACGCACGGATATTTATGCCTTTGCTGGGCGGTATCATTGATCTCGGCCCCTACGAAACCCCAAATAAATCTGACCTGTACCCTTCTGTTACCATGCTCAACAGGTCATACACTTCGGCTTCGCTCAGCAAATCCCTTACGTTCAGGTTAAACAATAATATCGAAGGAGTTGCCCTCGGGACCCCCATCAGTGTCGTGGTGACAAAACCCAACAACCAGTTCACGCTGACATTAGGGGAAGTCGAATTCTGGGAAATAGAACCATTTTCCACCTATTGGCTCCTGACTTACAACGGTTCTTTGCCACTGCCTCAAAGCCTGCCTGCCACACTTTCCATCCCCGATAACAACACAAAAGGAAAATTCAATCTGCTGTTTACCATTCCAAATAACACCTGGGGCGATTTCAATAATGCCAATAACCGAATCAATGTACCGCTTACGGTGAATTAGCAAGAAAATTACGACCACTGACATACAGACATGAAACGCTTTACCACAACTGTAAAACACCACATTTTCATACCGTTTCTCCTGAGTTTCCAGCTTTGGGCCATCGGGAATCTCTCCGCGCAGATCGTACCGGATGGGAGCGGAATTGTATATGTGGCACAGGGTGGAGACGGTAACGGCTCTTCATGGAGCAGGGCCATCGGCGAACTGGCCGACGCACTGATCGCCGCCAAAACCAATAGCAATATCCAACAGATATGGGTGGCGGCCGGGAAATATCACCCAAGATATAGCCCCGCAGACAACAATTTCGGCAACCCGGCCGGACGTGAAAATACCTTTCTGCTCGTAAGCGGCGTGCAGGTTTACGGAGGGTTTAAAGGTTTTGAGACCAGTCCGTCACAAAGAAACCCGGATAACCTGTCTACACTGAGCATTCTGGACGGGACTCAGAAAGAGGGGAAAGCCTACCACGTAGTAACTGCCGTCCATGCCGGCAGCAACACGCTGCTGGATGGCTTTACGATTACGAACGGAAACGCGGACGGCACAGGAAGCATTCAGATCCAAAACGAAACATCCGTAAATTATAGCGGGGGAGGCGTACGGCTCATCTACAATCCCAACATAAAACTACAAAACCTCATTATAACCGAAAACCAGAGCAGCCAGGGAGGAGGGGGCGTCTCGTCTACAGGTGGTATTACGCTGGTTTTAAATAACGTAACAATCACGGAAAACAGGACCGGCACACAGGGCGGCGGACTGTCTACCCAGGGAAGCCACACAAATAACACCGTGGTTTTGAACTCTCTTATCGCGGGCAATACCGCTGAAAGTACCCAGGGATCGGAAACCAGGGGAGGCGGGATCTATGCCACTTGCAACCTTGTGCTCCGGAACGTGGCCGTTACCGGCAACAAAAGCAGCCACGCCGGGGCTTTGTATGCATTAACGTTCAATAGCTCCACGCGAACCATCCGGCTTATCAACACAACCGTTTCGGGCAATTTGTCAACTGATAGCCAGACGAACCGGGCTATCTATGCCGAGTACGCTTTTGACGTAACAATTCATAATTCCGTGATCTGGAAAAACTCGGGGGTCTCGGCCGTTGTACCGGGCAGCCCGGCAAATATCTACCGAAACAGCCTGGTAGAGGGCATTACTACCATCGATGTAAACGGGAACCTCGACGGAAGCCATTCTCCGCTTTTTAAAAATGCACCCGATTACAACAGCGCCCCCTTCGCCGGCGGCAATTATTCGGTGGCCGGAACCAGTCCGCTCGTGGAAGCAGGCAATAACACTTACTATACGGGAAACGGCGCCAATATCGGACAGGATAAGGATCTTGCAGGAAACGCCCGGGTCTTTAACCACAATTCCGGCGGCATCATCGATATCGGTGCTTACGAGTATTCGCCTGTCGGAAGCCCCGTGCCGGCTGCAGGCGGTATCCTGTATGTAAAAAAGAATTCGAATGGAGACGGGAGCTCCTGGAGCAATGCGCTGGGCGAGCTGGCGGATGCGCTGCGGGCAGCCAGGCTCAATACTTCCATACGCCAAATATGGGTTGCCGGGGGCATCTATACCCCCATTTTCCGCTCAGACGACAACCACTTCGGAAAACCGGGAGGCGGCAGGCACAGGGCATTCGTACTTGTTCCCAATGTAAAAGTATATGGAGGGTTTGCCGGTACTGAAAGCACACTTTCTCAAAGAAACCTGGCAAACACTGCCCATGAAAGCATTCTCAGCGGCGATCTGTGGGACAATGACGACGCCCTTGTCGACGCGCCGCAGGCAGACAATGCCCATCACGTTGTCATCGCAGCCGGTCATGCCGCCCTGTCGATAGTTTTCGACGGCTTCACTGTCAGGCAGGGAGTTGCTGACGGATTGGCCGCTGATCCGGGAATAACTGTAAACGGCATAGCGATCAAAGACAATACGGGAGGCGGCATGGTCATAACGGGCGTTAGCGGTGTCATTCCCGAATTTAAAAATCTTAAGCTCCGCTTCAACTCGGCCATATCGGGCGGTGGTATCTATGCCACCAACTCCCGCGCTTTGCTCCACCGCACCCTGATTGAGAACAATTATGCTGCCTCCTCGGGCGGCGGTATTTACCAGGAGGGCCCTATGGGGGAATATAACCTGACTGAAACGACGATCAGCCAATGCAATGCGCAATTGTCAGGCGGCGGTCTGTATATGTCGGGTTATATCAAAACAACCATGACCGGCTGTAACGTTCACAGCAACCAATCCAGCCAGGCAGGCGGCGGGGTTCTTCTTACTTCGCAGGCAATGCTCGACCTGGCAAATACTCTATTTTCGGGTAACCGGACGACAGCCGGAAGTGCGAACGGAGGCGCCATATCAAACGGAGACAATTCTACCTTGCGCCTGCTCAATGTGCTGGTTACCGGCAACAAAGCCTTCAAAGGAGCAGCCGTCCATACCTATGCCGGATCAAAAACCAACCTGGTCAATGTTACGGTCTCCGGCAACTACTCGACGGGGCCCGAAGCAGGAGCCCTCAATGTTACCGGAAGCTCCACGCTGAAAATGCACAATTCCATTGCCTGGAAAAACTCGGGAGGAGTAAATCAGACAGGTACCAATACCCTTGAGTACAAATACAGCCTGGTGCAAAATATCACTACCGACGATCCGGATGGAAATATTGACGGCGCCATCGATCCGTCATTTACAGATGCCCGGCCCTTTTCCGAAGCCCCGTTTACAAACGGCGATTACCGGCTGCTGCTTAGCAGCGGGATACTCGACGTCGGAAGCAATACACTCTACGCAGCGGGCGGCGGCAACGGAGAGGAAGACACCGACCTTGCCGGGAATGACCGCATATTCGGCAATCCTGTAACCGGGACGATAGAGTTAGGCCCTTACGAGACACCCAACAAACCCGATCTTTACCCGGCGGTATCGATGCTCAACCGGTCGTACACTTCAGCATCGCTGAATAAAACACTTACAATCAGCCTTCACAATGGCGTAGAAGAGGTACAGGGCAGCGGTCCTGTTACGATCTTCATAACCAAGCCCAATAGCCAGTTTATCCTGACACCCAACGCGTCGGCCACCTGGCAGATGCAGACTTTTTCCACCTATTGGACACTGACATTTAACGGTGCATTTCCGCTGCCGCAAAACCTGTCGGCAATACTTTCTATTCCCGACAATAATACAAAAGGCAAATTCAATCTCCTGCTGACCATTCCCAACAATACAAGAGGAGAGCTAAACAACGCAAACAATCGAATCAACGTACCGCTGACGGTGAACTAGTATATCTGATACAATAAACAAAATAATCCATGAAAGCACAATCTATTCTGAAAACCGGGAAAATCTGCCTTTGGGTAACGCTTGCAGCCCTGCTGATAACGGGAAAGCCTTACTCCGTTTATAGCCAGAACAACGTAAATTTTACGGCAACAGTCAGTCCTGATCCGGCTATTTATCCCGGGTATCCCAGCAATGGATTTCTCAACGTCATCATTGGCACACCAAACGACCTTCCCGGGACGCTAACAGAAATCCCGGCCTATACGTTTGCTGTCATAGCAACGGCTGGTGGCGCCGTTGAATTTAACCTGAGCCAGTTTACCCCACCCCCCGGCTGGGAACTCGATACCGATAACTCCGACCCCACCAACGCAGTAGTAGTCAATAACGCCCCTATCACAACCGAATTCTCACATTTACCGATAGAAATCTCGTTGCCGACCAGGTCGGTAACCCCGGGGACGACTACCCACCTGATCGACATCGAATCTATCCGTAGCGGATGGGCCGACTTTACCACCAATGATCACCAACCGGAAGCGGTTGTCGAGGTTTCGAATAATCCATTACCTGTCAGACTCTTATCGCTGGACCTGTTAAAAGAGAACACCGCCTCCCTCCTCTCCTGGGCTACCAGCGAAGAGGTAAACAGCAGCCATTTCGGAATCGAACACAGCACCGATGCAAAATCCTGGAAAGAAATAGGCCGGGTAAAATCGACAGGCACGGGCAATTCGCTGCAGCGTTACGGCTATACCCACGAAACTCCTTCGGGCGGGATCAACTATTATCGCCTGAGAATGACCGACCTGGATGGCTCCTTTGAACTCAGCGGGGTAAAAAGCCTGGAATTTCCCCGGTTGGAAAGCACGGAAGTATTTCCTAATCCCGCCAGAGATATCCTCAGTATCCGCTCACGTAACTGGGAGCAGGTTTCAGGCGTCGAACTATACAACAGCATCGGCATTGCAGCCTACCGGTCGGGAGACCGGCCCGAAAGAGAAATAAAAACAAGTCACCTCGCACCCGGCATGTATATCCTGAAAATCAACAGGGCTGACCACAAAAGTGAAACGCTCAGAATAGTGATCGGCAAATAAAATCTTACCTATATCCACTCCATTACCTTTAGCTTAATTTTATTCTGACGCTGATCGAGTAGGAACCACCGTACGTACCGTTTCGGTATACGGCGGTTCCTTAAGTAATACTACTCATTACGCGTTCTGCCCCTCTTTTACTCTTACACAGGATACACATTTCCTGCCCTAAAGTTATCGCACATGCCGGGCGCACACAAAAGCAGCGCCGCTTCCCGGCGCCGTACTAGCTTTGAATGTACTGAAGACTGATACCTTACCAGCGACAATATCCCACCCGATATGAATGGCAGGGTGTCTCTTTTTCAGAAAAAGCGGCTTCCCTTATCATTTCATCCGGTCTGATCAATAAAACTTCACGATTGCTTTTCCGGGCGGCCATTTTTGAACCGTCAATCACACTTCCTATGTACCGTACGGTATCGGCAGTGGTAACGACCACCTGTCTGATCAGGAATAAAACACCGCTCCCGGAACCAGGGCGGGAGCCTTTTACAGAAAGGCGGGGCAGACAGAAACCGGCACGTACGGAACGGAGGAGATAAAGTCTGAGATGACGTATAATGATTGTGTAACAAAAAATAAAAGAATATGAAGAAGATAATTTCTGGATTGATCTGCTGCTTTGGATTGGTTTCATTGAAGGCCCAGAACGTAGGGATCGGCACCAACAACCCCGAGGAAAAGCTCCATATCGTAAACGGTAACCTGAGGATCAACCATGTCAGCGGGAACGGGGAAATTCAGCTGCAGCGGGGCGGTGGAAACCGGGCCTATGTCCAGCTTACGGGCGACAACGGAGAGCACCTCCGTATAGGGACCTATTACGGGGGAACGGGGAATGTCGTCATACGTACCAATGGAGCAGACCGTGTCACGGTAAATCCAGCCGGACATATGTTTATTCCGGGACGCCTGGCGTTAGGGTCGGCTGCGCAGGCAAATCATGCGCTGAATGTAGCCGGGAACTCCTCTTTTAACGGAGACAATGAGGTGATCCATCTGAATGGTACAGGTTCTTCGAGATTGATCCGGTTTTACCGCAGCAATGTAGCCAAAGCCCATATCCAGCTTAGCGGCGACCATCTGATCATCGGCAATTCATCCGGTAATGACGGCGGGAACCTGCGCCTTCACGGCAACCAGATCACCATAGGCACCAACACGGCAGCTACCGGCTACAAGGTAAGCATTGGCGGCAAAGTCATGTGTACGGAACTTCGTGTAGAGCTGGCCAACAACTGGCCCGACTATGTATTCAAAGACGATTACGCCCTTGCTTCTCTCGAAAAAGTCGAAAACCACATCCAGGAGCACAAGCACCTGCCCAACATCCCGTCGGCCTCGAAATTATCGGAAAGTGGGCTGCACCTGGGCGAAATGCAGCGCCTGCAAATGGAGAAAATCGAAGAGCTTTTCCTTCACGTAATTTCCCTGAAAAAAGAGATCGATAGAGTGAAGGCTGAGAACGAGACGCTTAAGGCAGCGATGAAGTAGCATATGAAAAGTATAAAAATCACTGTAACACCTGTACCATGTTAATACGTCACCTTAGTTTTCTCCTGCCGGCTCTCTTGTTTTTTTCGCACCTGGCAGCGGCACAGGAATCCCACCATGATTGTGGTACGCACGCTCCCGCCGAACGTCCGTTGTCCACTGAAGAACTGATGCGCAAAGCCGGCTCCGCCCGGATTGCCAACGAGACACTTGCCCTGCGTCTCTTTGTCTATGTATTCGCAAACACCGACGGGACCAGCCAGGCTGCCGACGAGGCGGATGTGCGGCGCCAGATAGATAACATGCGAAACTTCTTTGCACCTCACAACATATGCTTTGTACTTGAAGGGATCGAAGTCGTACGGAACAGCTTTCTCAACCTGATGAACACCGATGTCCAGGCGCAAAGAATCTCGCTCGCATCGATGGCCTTGGACAACTCCTTTACTATTTTTGTTCACAATCAATTGTCAAACAGTAAAGGTGGCCTGAATGGATCATCATACGCTATCCCCAATCACTTCCTGTCTCTTTCCAGCGGAGCTGTCTCCTCCACCACCAACCTGTCTACGATGCCACATGAATTCGGGCATTGCCTGGGCCTGCTTCATACGCATGAAGATAATTATGGCCTCGAAAATGTAGCCAGGTCGGGCGACTGCCGTAATTGTACCACAGCCGGTGACCTTATCTGCGACACCCAGGCAGACCGCGATGTAGCTGAAAAAGACATTAACGGTTCCTGTGACTACACCGGACCACTAATGCTTGACGGATGTTTTGCTATCATCCCCATGGAGGAAACGAATATCATGACGTATGGGCGCAGGTCTTGTCGGGATCATTTTTCAGCAGCCCAGGGGGTGCGTATGGTCGCAACTGTTATAACAAGTTATTCCAGTAGAACGGCCGGCAATACCCAGGCAGTATCGAATATCACCGTTATCGCTGGCCTCCGGAATTACTCTGCCCGTAACAGTGTCAGCTTTAACGCTGCGGGTATCTTTGGCAGCACAGCCCATGTCAATGCCTCCAGTCGGCGTGTTACCGTTAACCCGGGCGTACGATTTACACCCACCACAGGCTATGTACACCTGAAAACAGATATTTTGTGCACCCCTTGAACAAGTAATGATACGCATTAGCTGATACCAACATATATCCATTCCATTTTTTGACACAGAGGGCATCACAGATTAGGGTATACCCCGGCACTACCGGGATCACGTAATCTGTGGCAACAGAATCCTTATTTCCGAATTATGAAGAAACAACAACTGATAATCATCCTGCTGGCCGGCCTGATCGCCGACCCGGTTTCGGCCCAGTTCCATGTGCAGAACGGCGCTTCATTCCACATACAGTCGTCGACGCTGGTATCGATCGACGGCCTGGTGTTCCAGCCTTCAAACAACCTTACGCTGGCCGACGTGACCATCACACGCAGCGGTACCGCAGTACCATCACAGATCCCCTTCGGACAGAGCATCGCAAGGGTCTACAACTTTTCCGCACCCGTCAGTTTCACAGGTACGGTAGGGATCAGATACGAAGATTCGGAGCTCAACGGCCTCACCGAGTCCTGGCTGCAGATCGCTACCCGGCCCAACACGGGTGTGCCTTTTACAAGGGCAACCAACAGCATAGTGAACCAGACCGACAATTATGTAAGTTCCGTCTATGCGAGCGCGGTCAGCCTCGGCCAGGTTACCGGGGCGGCAAGAGCTGTATATACTTCGGCAAAAGCCTATCTTCAAGGTGCTTATAACGTTGGTTCAGGAAGGCATAAGGACGTGACATCCGATTGGGCGGCCATCATCAACGCCGCGGCACAGTCGCAGCCCTACAATTACGCCGCATTCGGAAATTACAACGGGACAGAAGCGGTTCATCCTTCGCTGGTGGGCCCCAATGTGGCCGATACCGACGCCTTCGATTGGGTATTGCTGGAGTTGAAGGATGCCTCCAATACGGTTATTGCCCGACGAGCGGCGCTGATCCTCGAAAACGGCAATATCGTAGATGTCGACGGTGTTTCGCCGGTGGCTTTCCACGGCCCGATCCACGGGAAATACTCGCTGACTATACGCCACCGCAACCACCTTTCGATCCGGAGCGCCACCACGCACGACTTTGGTGCCACTCCGGTGCCATTTGATTTTACCGGAAGCCAGGCATCCGCCTACCAGGACCCGGCCATCACCACCAACGAGGCGATGAAAGAACTGGCACCCGGGAAATTCGGGCTATGGGGAGGGAATGCGAACGGGAATCGGGTGGTGAATTATGGACCGCTACCCGGCTCCGACCGGGGCAATATTCTTTTGGCTGTCGGAAATACGATCATCGGTACGCTTCCGGGCTACCATAGTCAAGATGTTAATTTTAGCGGCATTGTCAACTATGGCCCGCTACCCGGCTCTGATCGCGGTTTTATACTCAACTCGGTTTTGGGAAACTCGATAGTGGCAACCCGACAGGCACATCAATAAAAGTTGCAGACAAAACCGCAACAGACGTATCCCCGGCTCAGAGGAAGGAAACTTATCAAGATACAATTAATATCCTTTAAAAACATGAAATCCTTACTACAAAAATTCGCTGCTCTAGCACTAACAGGTCTTCAGGTCATTCAGGCACAAGGGCAAAACATTATAGAACTCGGGATTATTAATACTGGTGACAACAAAACCTATGAAGTCAGGGCGAGACCGGTGAATGATTTTTCGGGTGATTTACAGACAGCATGGATTACAGTTTCTATTCCTTCTTCGGCGGGAGTTCCTGTTTTTACGAACATTAACCTCGGAAACTGGGCGGTAGCAGAGACAAAATCCAGCGCCGGCTACACATCCTTTCTACTTTTTACTGTAAATGGAAATGAAGTATCATGGGCAGCGGGCTCAGAAAACGTAATATTGAGGGTCACACTTCCAAATCCGACCAATAATCAGGTATTGTTAGGTGACGAATCTGATCCTGCCTACGTTGCATTTGCAGAAGGTACCAACGGGGCCGGCTCGGTAGCAGCTATGCAGGCTGATGGTTTCTATGCCTCTGATTTGCTGCTTGATAGTTGGGAAAGCCAGGTAGACCAATACTACTCCGCCAACGCCCCGCTCCCTGTTGTCCTCACTCATTTCAGCGCCGCCCCTGAAGGCCGGCTGGCCAACCTTTCCTGGGCTACGACCTCCGAATCCAACAGCAGCTATTTTGAAATACAGCACAGTATAGACGCCAAACACTGGACGGAGATTGGCCGGGTAAAATCGACAGGCACGGGCAATTCGCAGCAGCGTTACAGCTATACCCATGGAACTCCATCCGGTGGGGTCAACTATTATCGCCTCAGAATAACCGACCTGGACGGCTCCTTTGAACTCAGCGGGATAGAAAGCCTGGAATTTGGCCGTTTGGAAAACACGGAAGTATTCCCCAACCCGGCCAGAGATGTGGTCAGTATCCGCTCAGGTAACTGGGAGCAGGTTTCATGTGTCGAGCTATACAACAGCATCGGTATTGCTGCCTACCGGTCGGGAGAACATCCGGAAAAAGAAATAAAAACGGGCCATCTCGCCCCCGGTATGTATATCCTGAAAATTAACAGGACAGATAACAAAAGTGAAACACTCAGAATAGTGATCGGCAAATAACCCCTCCCTGCCCTCCCCTAAATTTCCTGGCAGATCAGGTTAGTTTTTTCCCTACAGGTGCTTTCTTTGTTATTTAAACCACAAAAAAATCCTTCTATGAGATCTTTGGCATTTCTTTCTATAATTACAGGTGTTCTGATACTAAGCAGTTGTCAGCAGCCTTCTCAAAACCAGGCAGATACTTCCAATTACAAAAATGAAATAGAGGAAGCTGTCGAATCACTCCGGAAACAGCTTCTCGACCCGGAAAAGGAGGCCCTGCAAAATCTTACATCGGGCATCCTGACTTATGGGCATTCGGCCGGGCTGATTGAAAACCAGGCTGAATTTATCGAGTCCCTGGTAAGTGGAAAATTCGATTTCCAGACGCTGGATCTCTCCGAACAAACTATCGACATTTCAGGAGAGACCGCCATTGTCAGGCACCATCTGACAGGCATCACCGTCGATTCAGGAAAAGAACCCGGCACGGCCAATCTCAAAGTGCTGCAGGTATGGCAAAAGCAGGATGGCAGTTGGAAGCTCCTCGCCAGGCAGGCCGTAAAAAATGTGGTTCAATAGGTGCCTTCGACTCCACTCAGGCCCCCGAACTCCGCTCAGGCACCTACTTTCATGAAACTTTCGCTAATTGTTGCAGCAAATCCTGAGGGCGCCATAGGAAAAGACAACCAGCTCCTATGGCACCTTCCCGAAGACCTGAAACGCTTCAAAAGGCTCACCATGGGGAAACCCATCCTGATGGGTCGGAAAACTTTCGAATCTATCGGCAAGCCGCTTCCCGGTCGTACTTCCTTTGTCATTACCCGCAACAGCGGATTTCATTCCGAAGGTATCGTGATATGTGCATCGCTGAAAGACGCTGTTGACAAAGCCCGCAGCACGGGAGCTGAAGAAGCGTTTGTAATCGGTGGGGGGGAGATCTACGCCCGTGCTCTTCCGCTGGCCGACCAGATCTACCTCACCCGGGTCTATAACAATATTAACGGGGATGCTTTTTTCAGCATCCCCGATCAAAATCAATGGACAATAGTTTCGAGGGAATTTCACGAAGCCGATGACAGGCACGCTTACGATTTCGAATTTCTCGACATGGTGAGAAGCAGGTGAGGATGGTTCTATAACCTGAATTTTACCCCCCCCATTAACCAGCGACGCGGCATCACTGCGCCCAGCAGATCGCTGTAAACCGCGTCGGTGAGGTTGTCGGCCTGGAGATAAAGCGTCAGCTTTTGGGGAACTATATCAAAGCCGGCCTGTGCATTAAGCAAAAAATAGCTCTTCTCCACCCTGGTCACCAAAGCGGAAGCCTCCCGGGGCTCACGCCTTTTATACAATCCGTTAAACGACAGGTGCAAACGCCTGAAACGGTAGCTTACATAAGCATTTGTGAGAAGTTTTGCATGTGAAGACAAATAGAAAGACGGCACGGCGCCCGATTGCTCGCTATCGAGCAGGGTAATACCGGCAGCGCCCGAAATCCGTTGATGATCGCCTATCCGGTAGTCATACTGGATATCCAGTTCGGCCCCTGTCGTTTTTACAGACGCAATATTTTCAGCCAGCGCGTAGCTTCCGGTAGGTACGAGATTCTCTTTTCGCGGCATTTGATCGTACGCCGTAGGCACGTAATCTATCATATCTTTCTGATCACGCCGGAAGAAGGAAGCCGAAACTTTCCAGTTTGTACCGTAAAACCAGTCGAAACCGGCCTCATAACTAAACGATCTCTCCGCTTTCAGCGAGGGATTCCCTATACTCCCGCCGGTTACAACCGGCTTGTTGAAATTGTTGTAGCGTTCGGTAAAGTCGGCATCCCTGATCGTTTTGCCTACGCTCGCCCGCAGCTGCCAACTCTCCAGCTTATAGGAGACATTCAACTGGGGGACCAGCTCGGAGCCGATGCTTTCCCGCCAGTCGAAACGAAGGGACGGATGAAGCGTCAGGCCGCCTATACGATGGCTGGCAGCAATAAACGGCGCCACCTGCCGTATGGTATGATCGCCGCGGTCGTTCGACCTGATCTGCCTTTGCTGGTAGTGTACGCCGCCGATCAGGTCGGTATGGTCCGAAAGTTGCTTTTGCCAGGTAACAAGCCCCTGCCATAGCCCGGAAATGTTTTGATTGGGTATGGAGACAGAGTTGTAGAGGTAGTCGTCCGTAGCTTTCTTATACCCACCGCGAAATGTGATCGCAGACGTGCCTTTTTTCCTGCCTACCTCCAGCTGATGCCACCAGCCGACGACTTTTTCGGTAGCGGTATCCGAAGCAAAAACCGTGTAGAAATTCTGTGCTGCAAAGTCCCGCTGGTCAAACGCGGCCCGGTAGGCTACGTGAAGATGGTCTGTCACCTGGTAACGGGCCGACAACGAGGCGGTATGATTATGGAAGTAGCCTTTTATGCCCCTCAACTCCTGGCCGGAAGCATTGTTGCTTAGTACGCCTCCCGCCATGGTAAGCTTCCCGTTTTTCAGGTGTCCGCCGATCTTCCCGTTTAGCAGCCCGTTCATTCCGGCCGCGACGCTGCCTTCCACCATGCTGCCGTCGGATTTCAGGTTTCCTTCAAATGCCTTGGTGATCACCGATATGACGCCGCCAACCGCTTCAGAACCGTAGATAGAGGAAGATGCACCTTTCAGGATCTCAATGCGCGAGATTTCCGATGGTGAGATCGGGATGTAGCTGCTGAAATGACCGGTAGTCGGATCGTTGATACGGAGTCCGTCGACCACGACCAGCACCTGTTGAAAGGTACCGCCCCTGAGGCTGATATCGCTTTGCCCTCCCATAGGGCTCCGGGTCTGTATTTCGACTCCGGGCAGGTAGCGGAGTATCTCATCAAGGCTGTTTGCCGGCAGGTGTTGAATGTCTTCTCCCCTGATCACAGTCAGGTTACGCCCCGTTTCGGATGTTCTTTTTTCCAGCATGGAGGTGCTCACCGTTACCGGGTCGAGTGTGATTTCCTGGGCAGATGCCATATAGGGCAAAAGGCAGGATAGTAAAAGGCAATAAGCCGGGTTTTTCTTCATTGGCCAAAACTAGTAACTTGCCGGACCGTCAAAGTGATCCGGTTTTTATTTTATGAGTAGTCCGGTTGAAATTCCTTTCAAAAGCATCATTCGCATCGAACATTCGGCGACGCCGGTTTATCTGCAGATCAGCAGGCAGCTGATCAATGCGATCCAGCGCGGTGCACTGATACCGGGTGCAAGGCTGCCCGGGACCAGGACGCTGTCGTCTCTCCTGGGCGTGCACCGGAAGACGATCATCAGCGCAATCGAAGAGCTCGATGCCCAGGGCTGGATACAGATCAGGCCCAATATCGGGACCTTCGTTACCGACAAACCGCCGGTAGCAAAAACAGCGTCGCTTCCCGGCGACCTTAGCCGGCTCGCACGTTACCCGGCCTCTACCGGCTATAGTTTCCCGGTAAGCGTCCTCCTCGATCGGGAGACTAGCTCACCTGCCCGGGAACTTGAATTTACAGACGGTCAGCCCGACGTCCGGCTGGCCCCCTTCGACAAGCTGGCAAAAACTTACCGGCATGTAATGAGCCGCCGGTCGGGCCGGAAGCTTCTCACCTATTCAGATGTAGAAGGGAATCCTTTTTATCGAAAACAATTGGCAGGTTACCTGAATAACACCCGCGGCCTCCATATCCGGCCGGAGAATATCCTGACTACCAGGGGTATCCACATGGGTATTTACCTGGCTTCGGAACTTCTTCTCCGCCCCGGCGACCTGGTCGTCGTCGGGAGCACCAGCCACTACCTGGGCAATATGATCTTTCAGCAGGCCAGGGCGGAGATGATGACCGTTCCGGTAGACGAAAACGGGATTTCGGTTTCCGCATTAAAAGCGCTATGCGAAAGCCGGAAGATCCGAATGCTGTACCTGACCCCGCACCATCATTACCCTACCACAGTAACACTCAGCGCCGAACGCCGGATTGAAATATTACAGCTCGCCCGCACCTACGGTTTCATCATCCTGGAAGACGATCACGACTACGATTTTCATTACAACAGCAGTCCCCTACTGCCGCTGGCCAGCGCCGATACAGACGGCATGGTTGTCTACGTGGGCTCCTTCTGCAAGGCTTTGGCCCCCGGACTCCGGCAGGGCTACCTCGTGGCCCCTGAAAACCTGGTCAGGGAACTTGCCAAATTAAGGCATATCATCGACCGGCAGGGCGACCTGGTCATGGAGCAGGCACTGGCAGAAATGCTTGCCGAAGGGGAGATTCAGCGTTATCTGAAGAAGGCTCTCAAGATTTACCGGTCGCGGAGGGACTTTTTCTGCAGCGAGCTTACCGACCGGTTCGGCGATGCCCTGCACTTCACCGCCCCTCCGGGAGGTCTTGCGGTATGGATGGAGTGGTCAAAAAAAGTAAACTTACTGCGGGTAAGTCAGAATTGCATGGGTAAAGGGCTCAGCATACCGCAGACGCTTCTTTTCCAGACTGAACGGCTGGCTGCCATGCGCCTGGGTTTCGGGAATTTGGATGAAAGTGAAATAGCTGCCGCGCTGAGTATCCTCGAGCGGGGGTTCAGGGAAGGATGAATGCCATACTATATAATAATACTTCTACATTCCAACTAAACCAGCCGGATTAGGATCGCTATATACGTGCAGGATATATAGAAGCGCCGGCGCCTGTCTTCCCAGCTATTCTATCCCCGCTGTCATACATAATAATGAGAAAAATGAAGAGTCTTTTTGCCAAACTGTCCATATTAATCGGACTAACAGTTACCGGATGCACATCAGGCGACGAGACACTGCAGAAAGTATGTAAAACGGATAAAGTGAAAGGCGCAACCGGAGATATAATCGGAGACTGGAAATTAGTAAAGCGGGATCGCCTGTTTGGACCTTCTACCGAAATCGACCATTCATGCGATGATATTTTATTGAGTTTTAAAAGAGATAGTACATATACTGTCGCGAGTAGTATTCCGTCTTTTTTCGGATCAAACGAAGATAATTTGAAATACCATCTGGAACCGCTTGATCAGCCGCAAACAATCTTCAAAATAACCGCTAATAACGCTGAGTGGAAATGTACTATTTCTGAATATGAAATGATATGGGATAATACTATACTGGATTCGGGACGAATGATATTTTTCAGGATAAAATAGTTACAAATAATCCGGTATACTATTTGAAATCACTATGAGATAATCACGGACTAATCCTGTTTGATTACAAAAGAGAGATAAACATTTCACCTTCGGTTATCCCTGTTGCTGAGCATGCTCAGGTAGCTTTCGTAGCGCGTAATACTTATTTCCCCGTCACTGACCGCCTCTTTGACCGAACACCCCGGCTCTTCGACATGCAGGCAATTATGAAACCGGCAGGTATTGAGCAGGTCCCGCATTTCCGGGAAATAATGGCTGATTTCCTCCGGCCCTATTCCTGCCAGTCCCAGTTCTTTAATCCCGGGTGAATCAATAATATAGGTATCCTCCCCGCAACAATGCATTTCCGCAAAAGTTGTGGTATGCACACCCTTGTTGGCATAGGTCGACACTTCCTGTGTTTTAAGATCCAGTCCGGGATACAGTTTGTTCATCAGAGTCGATTTCCCTACCCCCGAATGACCTGAAAGCAGCGATTTTTTCCCTTTCAGCCTGTCATACAGTTCTTCCAGGCCTTCTCCTGAAAGCGCATCTGTCAAAATACAGGGATAGCCGATCGAGACGTACATATGAGTCAGCTCCTCCTGGACCTCTTTCCACTCCACTCCCAGAAGATCCTGTTTGTTGAACACAATGAGCGTAGGGATTCGGAATGATTCGGTAGTCACCAGAAACCTGTCGATAAACCCCAGCGAGGTTTTGGGAAAGGTGAGTGTAGCAACCAGGACTGCCTGGTCAAGGTTGGCTGCCAGTATGTGGGTGTGCCCGGTTTTATGGACTGATCTCCTCGCAATAAAATTATCGCGCGTATGAATCTCCGTAATCGTGGCCCTGTCTTCCGCACCGGGTTCGGCCTCCATTTCCACCTTATCGCCTACCGCAATAGGGTTTGTCGTTTTGAGATCGAGATGCTTGAACCTGCCCTTTAATCTGCATTTCCATATTTCCTGGCTCTCTTCATCCAGCACCTCATACCACGAGCCGGTAGAACGTAAGACCAATCCGGTCATTCTTTTTAATATTTAATAAAACATTCAATCCCGACTTCTCGTTCCAGTATAAAATCTGCCATCAAGGCCCCGCACCGCTTCATTTTTAAAAAAAATACACAATAACCCTCTAATAATTAGAAAAATTTAATTATTATCGCTGCGATTTGCAATTTCCAAACCTCAAAGATACAAATTTAACTGCATTGGCTCTGCGGGGTCAATCATTCCAGGTCTATTCCGAGCGCCTTACCCATTATCAGCAGCATGTCAGAAATAGCAGAAAATTCTTCGTCAGTTATAGATCTGAGAAAAAACCGCCTCCGCAGGCATTTGATCAAAGAACTGTACAGAACCCATACCACTTCCATTAACAAGCTCTCGAGGCTGTTTCACAGCAGCATTCCTTCGGCTACAGGAATCGTGAACGAGATGCAGCGCGAAGGATGGGTGATCGAAAAAGGCATCGGAACAGCCAAAGCCGGCCGGCCTCCGGTACTATATGGGCTCAACTCCTCCAAAAAAATAACGTTGCTCCTGGATATCAACCGCAACGAAGCCATCTTTTTCGTAATGGACCTCAACAATGAGGTACTCCACAAGCGTCAACTGGTATTACCTCTTGAAAACACTCCTGCCTATATGGCAAGGCTTGTGGAGGAGCTGGATGATTTTTTTGACCAACTCACCATTCCGCACAGTCAATTCTGGGGAATAGGGATCTCAATGCCGGGTCTGATCTCTTCTCCGCAGGGTCTGAATCAATCGTACCGCGAATTAGTTCCAGAAGGTGTTTCACTCACCGGCTATATCTCTGAGCGCTACAGCATGCCTGTACGCATCATCAACGACACCCACGCTACGGCTTTCGGGGAATACAGGTTCGGTCTTGCAAAAAAATTCAGGCACGTCCTGACCATCAATATCGACTGGGGCGTTGGATTGGGCGTACTACTCGACGGGGAAGTCTTCGGCGGCGCCCGGGGGTTTGCGGGCGAACTAGGCCATATCCAGGCAAAAGCCGACGGCGTATTGTGCGAATGCGGTAAAATCGGCTGCCTCGACACCCTCACTTCGGCCGTAGCACTTATCAGGCAGGCCCAGGAGGGAATTGCGAAAGGAACGGCGACACTACTGACCAAACTGACGGCAAACGATCCGGCATCGTTGAGCGCCGGTCATATCATCAAGGCTGTCCGCATGGGCGACGGGTTTTCCATAGATCTTGTCAGCAACCTGGGCACCGAGCTTGGGAAGGGCCTCGCCATAGCGGTCCATCTGTTCAACCCTGAAGTGATTATCGTAACGGGTGTGCTTGCCCAGGCAGACAGTTTTATCACCAACCCGATCGAGCAGGCCATCAACCGCTACTGCCTCGGGGATTTCCGCAGCGATCTTAAGATCAAGATCTCCGAACTGGGCGCCAGGGCCAGGCTCCTGGGTTGCCAGGCTTACCTGATCGACTACCTGGCCGACGAAGAATTCCGCGACTGAGCCAGCAGCTTTCCTGCCACCTGCATCACCTTTTCGGTAGCCCCGGTATGGGAAGCGACGTATTGCCTGCAATGCAGTGACACATTTCTTCCCAGAACAGGGTCGTCCAGGAAGTTTTCGATAGCACCGGCCAACTCCTCCGGGGTTTCCACGGCACGCGCGACTCCAAGCTCCAGCAGGTCCACAGCTTCGGAAAAACGCGTATAGCTCCTGTTCCCGAAAAAAACGGGCATTCCCCAGGTTGCGGCTTCCAGCGTATTATGCAGTCCCTTCCCGAAGGCTCCGCCTATAAATGCCATTGACCCGTAGCGGTACAAAGCGGAGAGCATTCCTATATTATCGATAAAAATATAATCGGGCGCCGGCTCGGGCAATACGAATCCTCCGGTCTTATAGTCTGAATACAAAATGGATTGTCCGCCGAGCTTCACCCGCCACGCCGCAATTTCTTCCGGGCTTATTTCATGAGGTGCGATAATAGCCCTGAGCCTGTTGCCCAGTTTGTTCAGAGCAGGTATGATCACATCCATATCCTGCGCCCAGGCAGATCCCACCACCAGGCAGGGGCGCTCATCGGCGAAGACGCTGATCTCCTCAAGCTCGCGCCCGCTTTCCGCCAGTTGGGCCACCCGGTCAAACCTTGTATCCCCGGCTACCTGCACATCCTTCAAGCCCTTAATTTTCCCGAGCAGTTCTGCCGAATGCTCGTTTTGCACCAACACAGAATCAAATAAAAGAAGAAGCGACCGGTAAAACCCGCCCCACCACTGAAAGAAAACCTGGCTTTCCCGGAAAATTGCCGAAAACAGCACGATAGCGGCTCCTTCCTTTTTGAGCCTGGTTAGATAATTGAACCAGAATTCATACTTGATAAAAAATGCGATATCGGGCCGGACGAGCGCTGTAAAATCCCTGGCGTTGGAGGCCGTGTCTGCCGGCAAATAGCAGATATAGTCAGCCCCGGGATAATTCCTGCGGATCTCGTAGCCCGAGGGCGAATAAAAAGTAAGCAGGATAAAATACCCCGGAAACTCTTTCCTGAAAGCCTCTATGACAGGTCTGCCCTGCTCAAACTCTCCGAGCGAGGCTGCGTGGAACCAGGCTACCTTCCGCTTTTCGGCCCATACCGGAGCCATAGCTTCGGCAAGCCGGGGCCGCCAGTTCCTGCGCCCCTCTACCCATAGCCTGGCTTTAGGCGCAAAAAAAGCAGCCACCCTGATCAACAGTACATAGCCTCTGATCGCACATTCATAGAGCAGTTTTGTCATTAGATTTTGCGTAGCGATAATAGCCTGCAACCTCCCCTACGTCCAGTTAAAGGTTATTACCTGTTCAATATCAGGATGGAGGCTCAATGCTACCGGGCACTGATGGGCTGCCTGCTCGTATTTTTTTCTTTCAGCATCAGACAGCGCTCTGTCTGTTTTCATAGTAAGCGCAATCTCTATCCGCGCGATTTTCCTGGGCGGCTCCACCGACATGATCTTCTGCGTCTCCGACAGCGTACCGGTGAGCTCAAGACCGTCACGCCTGGCTACGATCCCCATAATGGTCATCATACAGCTGGCCAGGGCAGCCGCCACAAGATCGGATGGTGAAAACAGCTCACCTTTCCCCTGGTTATCTACAGGAGCGTCGGTCTGAATAACTGTTCCTGATTTGACATGCACCGCTTCGGTACGCAGATCTCCCAGGTAGCGGGATTCAACAGTAGGCATATTGTAACGCGTATTATAAACAGGTTGTAAACTCTCAACTGCCGGTCGCCGGCTTTTTTGGAATTCTAAACAAGAACGTAAATTTACAAAAAACTGTTAGCGTCATATACTGTTGATAAAAATCACTAAATTGAGTCCGTTTTTCTCTGGAACCTATATTAAAGATAAGGTATATAAATATTGCCATATGAGAATCAGTCTAGCAGGTGCGGTACTTTTGTTTGCGGTCATGAGTTCCGGGCATGTTGCAGGCCAGGCTGTAAGAAAAAGAGCCCTGGCCAACAACCCGGATATATATAAATCACTGCTTGCGTTTGGGATCAATGCCAATACAAATTCAGGGATCCTCGGCGGCGCTAATGTAAGGTATACGAAGCTGATACAGGGTACACTCTTCGGTAAAACCCAATACCAGTACCTGGCCCTGGAGGTCGTCAATGTGAAAAGCCCGAAGGAATATACCGCCACTTCCGGGCTTGGATTCAATAACATCCACAACAAGGCCAACTATCTTTTCTCCATCAGGCCTCAGTACGGAAGGGAGCTTTTCTTCTATAACAGGCAGAATAACGAAGGGCTCGGATTCAGCGGTATAGTCGCTTTCGGCCCTACGCTTGGGCTTGAGAAACCCTTCATGGTCCAGTGGCAGGAAGGCGGAAGGACCGTTACGGTTCCCTACAATCCGTCTCTCTCGGGTGCTCCTGCGGCAGGGATATTCAGCGGTTTCGGGAAAAGCAAGATTGTTCCGGGACTTAACGCAAAAGCGGCTGTCAACCTGGAGTTGAGCACTTTCCGGCACAATGTAACCGGCCTGGAAGTAGGCTTTCTCGTGGAAGCATTCACAAGAAGGATAGAGCTTATGGCCTATAGTAATTCGCAGAATGTACCCAATGTGGGCAACAGGAGTTTTTTCACTTCCGGCTACATCAACCTGTACTTCGGTACCAAAAAACAATAAGCGTCATTTTGAACAGGGGCATTCCCGTTTAAAATGTGTATGTTGCCTGCAGTTTTAGCTTAAGATTATGATAGATCTTCCCGTGATTTCGCCGGACCGGAAACGTAAACCCGACTGGCTTCGCGTAAAATTACCAACAGGACCCGACTATCTCAGGGTCAGGCAATTGGTAGATACCCACAAACTCCATACAATCTGCGAAAGCGGTAATTGTCCCAATATGGGAGAATGCTGGGGGGCAGGTACCGCCACCTTTATGATATTAGGAAACGTCTGTACGAGAAGCTGTACTTTCTGTGCGGTAGCAACCGGGCGCCCGAATGAATATGATACCGACGAACCGAGACGGGTAGCAGATGCGATCAGGCTTATGAAGGTGCGGCATGCCGTCATTACTTCCGTCAACCGCGATGAGCTGAAAGACCGGGGAGCGGAGATATGGTACCAGACCGTACGTATGGTTAAGGAATCGAGCCCCGAAACGACGATTGAAACACTTATCCCGGATGTCAAAGGAAACTGGGATGCCCTCTATCGCATGGTGGAAGGGGGGCAGGAAGTAGTGTCGCATAACATGGAAACAGTGGAGCGGCTATACAGAGGCGTGCGGCCCCAGGCCAAATACAGCCGTAGCCTCGAGCAGACGCTCCGCACAAAAGAGCTGGGAAAAAGAACAAAATCCGGGATCATGCTGGGCCTTGGGGAAACCCCCGACGAAGTTCACAAGGCAATGGACGACCTGGTTGAACACGGGCTGGATATACTTACGCTCGGGCAGTATCTTCAGCCGACCAGGATGCACCATGAAGTACTGGAATGGATCACGCCCGAACAATTTGAAAAATACCGGGAAGAAGGCCTCCGGCGCGGAATTGCCTACGTGGAATCAGGCCCTCTCGTACGTTCAAGCTACCATGCCGAAAGACATGTAAACGTACCGATCACACCGTTGAAATCAAAAAATCTAATATAAAAAACAACCACCTGATTATGCCTTATTTATTTACTTCCGAATCTGTTTCGGAAGGTCATCCTGATAAAATTGCCGACCAGATCTCAGATGCCCTCATTGATCATTTCCTCGCCTTCGACCCCGACAGCAAGGTAGCATGTGAAACACTGGTGACAACAGGTCAGGTGGTTCTGGCCGGTGAGGTTAAAACCAAAGTTTATCTGGATGTACAAAAAATAGCGCGCGAGGTGATCGCCCGCATCGGGTATAACAAGGGAGAGTATATGTTTGATGCCAGCTCCTGCGGGATCCTTTCTGCTATTCACGATCAGAGTGCAGATATTAACCAGGGAGTGGACAGGAAGCCCCAGGCAGAAGACTTCGAGGCCCGGGCCAATGCACAGGGAGCCGGCGACCAGGGTATCATGTTTGGTTATGCAACCCGGGAGACCGAAAATTATATGCCGCTGGCGCTGGATATTGCCCATAAATTGCTGCAGGAACTTTCTGAGATCCGCAATCATGAGCCGCATCTGATCCCCTACCTCCGCCCCGATGCCAAGTCGCAGGTAACAATCGAATACGGGGATGATAATGTGCCGCTCAGGATCGACACCATTGTCGTCTCAACCCAGCATGACGAATTCGATACCGAAGAAGCCATGCTTCAGCAAATCAGGAAAGATATTATTTCTGTCGTGGTCCCGCGTGTCAAGGGCAAGCTCAAGCCTGAGACCCGGAAGCTTTTCAACGACGATATTACGTATCATATCAACCCTACCGGGAAATTTGTAATAGGCGGCCCTCATGGGGATACCGGCTTAACAGGCCGGAAGATCATTGTCGATACCTACGGAGGGAAAGGCGCCCACGGAGGTGGAGCGTTTTCGGGGAAAGACCCTTCCAAAGTCGACAGGTCGGCCGCTTATGCCACACGTCATATGGCTAAAAATGCCGTAGCAGCCGGACTGGCCGATGAAATGCTGGTTCAAATCTCCTATGCGATCGGCGTTGCAAAGCCCTGCGGTCTGTTTGTCAATACTTACGGTACTTCCAAAGTGGCTCTTTCCGACGGTGAGATTGCCGCCAGGCTCAGCGAGCTGTTCGACCTCAGGCCCTACGCTATCGAGCAGAGACTGAAGCTCAGGAACCCGATCTATTCCGAAACTGCGGCATACGGCCATATGGGACGCCAGAATGAAACGGTTACGAAGGAGTTTAAGGGTTCTGACGGCAATCCGCTGAAAGTTGAAGTAGAGCTGTTTACATGGGAAAAGCTCGACTATGTAGATAAAATCAAAGAGGCCTTCGGCCTTTAGAATATGAATACTTCACTTCCCGACGAGATTCCGTCCCTGGATCTGTCCGATTTTGTAAGCGGAACCCCGGAACAGAAAAAGAAATTCGTGGCCGATCTGGGCTATGCTTTCAATACGATAGGCTTTGTCGCCATCAAAAACCACGGGCTGGATGAAGATCTTCGCAGGGATCTTTACGATTCGGTGCGCAGCTTTTTCAGCCTGCCCGGGGAAGTAAAGAGGAAATATGAATTCCCGCATCTCTTCGGTCAACGGGGTTATGTAAGCAAAGGCAAAGAGACAGCCAAAGGTTTCAAGGTTGCAGACCTTAAGGAGTTTTATCATATCGGGCAACCGGAACCGGCAGAAAATATGGCCACCAATATTTTCCCGGAAGAGGTTCCTGATTTTGAGAAACATACACTCAAAGTCTACAAAACCTTCGAGCAGGCCGGGAAGACGCTCCTGCGTGCTATCGCTCTTTATCTCGACCTACCCGAAGACTACTTCGAAGCGAAAGTGGCTAACGGCGACAGTATTTTAAGGGCACTCCACTATTTTCCCATTGAAGATCCGGACTCCGTCCCGGAAGGAGCGGTAAGAGCAGCTGCTCACGGCGATATCAACCTTATCACCTTGCTGATGGGAGCCAGCGCCGAAGGCCTGGAGGTGATGAGAAGGGATAGGAAATGGATCGCTATTACGGCATTGCCCGACCAGATCGTCGTCAACGTCGGCGACATGCTCGACCGGCTGACCAACCACAAGCTCAAGTCGACCATTCACAGGGTGGTCAATCCGCCGCGTGAAAAAATGAAAACTTCCCGGTACTCTATCCCTTTCTTTATGCACCCTCGCCCGGATATGGATCTGTCGTGCCTGGAGAGCTGCGTTACGGCCGATTCACCTAAACTGTATACTAATATGACAGCCGGCGGGTTCCTGGATGAAAGGCTTAGGGAGCTTGGGCTAAAAAAGTAATTAACCTAAATAAAATTTCGATGCGGAAAGCTGTTGCCTCCTTTTTAATGATACTGTCTCTGGCGGGCTGCGCCGGTTTGGGAACCATTTTACAGGACAGTGGTCTCGGCGGCTCAGGCCCTCTTACCAACTCTGAAATTATCCAGGGCCTTAAGGAAGCCCTCCGCGTGGGCATCAGCAACGGCTCGGATCAGGCCTCCCGTGTAAACGGCTACTTTGGCAATGCGCTCATCAAAATCATGATGCCCCCGGAGGCCCAGAAAGTCGAGGCAGCGCTCAGGCAGATCGGCCTGGGAGGGGAAGTTGACAAATTCATCCTTTCCCTTAACCGTGCTGCTGAAGATGCCGCCAAAAAAGCAAAGCCTATCTTCTTCACCGCAATCACATCCATGACTATCCAGGATGCCCTGGGGATTTTAAACGGGTCAGATACCGCAGCGACGGCCTATCTCAGGCGTACCTCCGGCGTAGCGCTCTTCAACAGCTTTTACCCGGTCGTAGACAGTACCCTGCAATTGAACCAGGCAACCCGCTATTATTCAGATATCGTCAACACCTACAATAAGATACCGTTTGTACAAAAAGTAGATCCCGATTTAAAACGCTACGCAACCAACAAGGCCATCGACGGCCTCTTCCTCCTGGTAGCCGACGAGGAAAGAAAGATAAGGACCGATCCTGTCGCACGCGTAAGCCAGATTCTCAAAAGGGTATTCGGCAATCAAAACAATACGCAGCAGAATGCCGCTCCTCCGCGCCTGGCGCCTCCGGGAAGGTAGTTGCATACCAGCCCGGGGGGAAGATAAATTTCACTTTTTGATCCTCAGGTCATAGACAAAATCCATCACTTCCACCAGGCGGAACCCTTTTCCATATTCCAGGGGATTGAGGAGATAGTTATACTCCGTGGGAACTACCACCGAAGGCACCTCTATAACCGGGATATTCTGCGACAAAAGAGCGCTCCCCAGATCTTTCGAGGATAACGGGGCCGGTACTTCCGCCCAGTCTTCAGGGAGGAGATCCAAACGGTAAACAGAGCGTTCATCCACTTCAAATATTGCCACGCTCAGGGACAAGGGGACAAAAGCCACGTTTACATTGACGGAATATTCCAGGACAGCCAGGGCTGTACTCCCGGCCGTATAAATACAAGGTATATTGATGTGATTCCACCTGCCGCCGAAAAGCCTGGCTCCCGTTCCACTTATATCCTGCGCATATTCACTTTTACTAATCCTGTAAACCTTCATCGACGGCAATTTCACTCCCCATATCTATCTCAAGAATAAACTCCGTAAGCTATACGACCGATCAGGCTTTTTACTTCCTCCCGGCCATAGAGACTATTTGTAATACTCAGCGGAGTAGACCCGCCAAGAGCCTGGTTTGACGCCTGCATCCATTGATTAAATGCTGCGGGATCCTCAAACACATCATATCCGTAGGCATAGATATCCGCCAGGGAAACAATCCTTTCACTGAGGGCCGCATTGAATTTCTCGCTGCCTTTCTTATTGATCAATGTAGCCCTGGTAACGGCCAGCGCGTCAGCCAGCTTGTCATAATCCAGCGAGGCTGTTCTTTTAAACCGCTCCAGGTAGCTCTTGGTAATCCCTTTTTTGCTGATCGCCATCTTTTGTAATGGGGTCATCCCACTAAGTGGCAGCGCCCTGCCGGCCGCCAGGTACATAGTGGGAGCTTCCTCGACAAAGTCTCCGGGAATATCGGGGATATTATAGGGTTCCGGCGTTCTCATGAAAATATATTTTTAAACTTAAAGAAAGCTAAATTTATACTTTATTGTTTGAAAAAGCAATACTCCTGAGGAATGTTTTGAATACACGCCCGATAGATTCGGAGCTGTTTATGATTTAAACCAAATCCGGTTATATTAGGGTTTGTGTTTGAAACCCTTTCCTGATTCTGCTCAAAACCCTGCTGCGATTCTCATGCGTTTACCCAAAGAAGAACTGATAAAACTCGGCGGCCTGGCTGTTTCCGGGATTGCATTTGCTACCTGCGGTATTTATTTCCCCGAGCCCAATACATTGACCAAAGTGGTAGAGGCGCTGGCCCCGAATTTTGCCCATCAGTTCCTTTCCGGGATGGACTACCGGCGATTTAAGGAGTTTCTCATCAAACCTCATCCCGACAACCTCAATCATGATCTCGACAGGCTGATGAAAGACGCCCTCGTCCAGTCTTTCCACCATATGGAGACGGCCTATCTGAGCCGACTGGAGCAAAATGAAGCCTACAGCCAATGGGAAAAAGTGATCAAACAACCGTTTAAGAAATTCAGATCGGCATTCCATGCATTGCGGCGCAGCCTGATGCGGAAGCTGGATTACCAGAAAGAGTACGGGGGGACTTTGCCGGAAGATGAAAAAATTGAATTTGATTTAAAAAACTGGTTGCTGACCGATCAGCACCAGGCGTTCCCGAAGCTTATCGATGAGCTGTTCAACTTTCCGGAACTTGATGATGACGAAGAATGGGAAAAACTAAGGAGCTTTTTCACGGGAAATCTACCGCGTATCTACGATCTTTCTTTCCGGGAAGCGCTCAAAGACGAACGTAACCTGAAGGCCTACAAAGCCTTCCAGATGTACGTTATGGAACTGGTGGTCGAACAAAATGTACAGACCCACCAAAAGCTGGATGAGGTGAAGGTAATCCTGCTGGCTTTACAGCACGGTTTGCAAACGAGCGCGATGGATCAGCTCGACGCAGCGCTTGAAAAGAGTATTGAACAGCTGCATACCGAAATTAATTCAGGCTTCGAAAATGTGATCCGTCAGGTCGAATTGTCGAAGGCCGAAATAATGAATGAGATTCAGCTCTCGCGGGCCTACATAGTCAATAAAATTGACGATGCCGCAGAGCTTGTAATTAAAGTCCTTGGCACCGGCAAGCTGGTGATCGACCGGCAGCTTACCGAACCTCCTTTTATGCCGGAAGTTTTTCTGGGCAGGGAAGACGACCTGGAGGAGATCCGGAGAATGCTGTTTGAAGAAGCGCCTTCTCTTCTACTGATAAACGGCAGCGGCGGAATAGGGAAGACTTCGATGGCTGCCAGGTACTACCATGAATACCAGCGCCTTTACAGTCATACGGCATGGGTAACAAAGAACACCACGATCGGCGACGCACTTCTATCGCTTGCACCAAAGCTATTCCTTGAGTTTGACCCGAAAACAGGCCAGAAACAGCGGCTCGAACTATTGCTCGGCCGGATGGCTTCGCTGGAAAAACCCTGTTTACTCGTAATCGACAATGCAAATGACCCGGAAGACCTGTCAACCTATTACCGGGCGCTCAGGCGCTGCAGCAATTTTCATATTTTACTGACCACCCGAATTTCCCGTTTTGGTGAAGCAAAAGTTAAACCTATCAACAGCCTGCCTTTAGCCAAAGCCCGGGAGTTGTTTCACCGCTACTACTCGCAATTAGAAGAAACCGGGCATACAAAATTTGAAAGACTATATCTTGCCGTTAGCGGAAACACCCTGGTGCTGGAATTGCTGGCAAAGCAATTGCGCGAAGCCAACGCTATCCGCAACCAATACTCCCTGGAAAACCTGATCGCAGATTTACAACAAAAAGGGTTGCTGGCATTACAATATTCCAGGGAAGTAAAGCTTGACTACCGCGAGTTTACCAAGGCTACACCGGAAGCCGTCATTTCGGCCATTTATGATTTGCATGAATTATCTAAACCGGAATTGCGGCTGATGGCTGTGTTTACGGTATTACCCCCTGAAAAGATAAAGGCAGAAACACTAACGTTACTTTTGGATACCGATTATGACCAATGGGACAATACTCTCCTTTCGCTGGATCAAAAAGGATGGGTTGATTTCAATGAGACAGATAAGACCGTAATTCTCAACCCGATTGTGCAGGAGATCGTCAGAAACAAAAATCCGGAACTAGAGGCGGATACTTTCCCTCTATTGAATGCGCTCAGCAGGGAACTAGCTTATGAAAGCTGGAGTCATCACGAACATGGCGAGAATCCCGATTTTGAAGCAACCAGTCTTTTTATCAGTTATTCGGAAAACTTATTACGATTCCATCCTACGCCTGGCTATGAAAAAGGCTTGCTGATGAAAAGAATGCTATCTCATTACTGCGATTATGCACTATCAACAAAAGCACATTCATTAATAAATGATCTAGAGTCGGTCTTGCAGGCGCTTGAGTCAGCGAAATATGAAAATCCGGAAATTCGCTTTTTACTTGCCGAATCGAAAATGGCTGTAGGTAATGTGTATCAGCCGGAAGGAAAAACAAACGAAGCGTTAAGATGTTATCAGGAATCCAATTCCCTGATGCTGGCCCTGCATGAAGAGTATCCCCAACAGGTCAACTATAAAAATGGCTTAGGGATTTCAATTTCAAAACTGGGTGATGTATATCGATCTGAAGGCAGGATGGCCAGCTCCCTTGGATGTTATCAAAAATGCAATTCCCTGATGCAGGCCCTGCATGAAGAGTATCCCCAACTGGTCAGATATAAGAATGGACTGGGAGTTTCATTTTCAAAACTGGGTGATGTATATCGATCAGAAGGCAACATGGCAGACGCACTTGGATGTTATCAAAAATGCAATTCCCTGATGCAGGCTCTGCATAAAGAGTACCCCCAACAAGTCAGTTACAAAAATGGACTGGGGATTTCATTTTCACGTCTGGGTGATGTATACCAATCAGAAGGCAAAATGGCCGATGCTCTCGGATGTTACCAAAAATACAATTCCCTGATGCAGGCCCTGCATGAAAAACACCCCCAACAAGTCAGCTATAAAAATGGACTGGCAGTTTCATTTTCAAAACTGGGTGATGTATATCGATCAGAAGGCAAGATGGCAGACGCACTCAGGTGTTATCAAGAAGACAATTCCCTGATGCAGGCCCTGCATGAAGAGTACCCCCAACAGGTCATCTATAAATATGGAATGGGGATTTCATTTTCAAATCTGGGTGATGCATATCAATCTGAAGGTAAGATGAGCGAAGCTTTAGATAAAATCCAAAGATATTTTGAAATCAGCAAGGCTTTGCATGACGAACATCCCAGCCGAATGGATTTTCTATATTCATTGGGAAGGTCACTCCAATGGCTGGGATTCATTCATGGAAAGATGAATGAATCAGGGGCTGCAAATGCGCGTTACCGGGAAGCTCTACTTATTTTCCGGGATCTGGTAGCCAAAGTACCTCAAAATGTAAGCTACAGAGAAGATCTGGACTGGCTTAAGCAAAAATTACGGCTAACCTAAAAGGCCAATTATATACTTTCCCATACATTTTGGGGATTCACTCTGATCGTTTCACCATTAAGGTACTCTTTATTAGCATCTTCAATCTTTTTCAGCATCTCCTCTGAAACAGTTTGAGGCTCTTCTTTCAGGAATGGGATATCCAAGGCAGCAAGAACTGAAAGTAAAGCCTGCAGCTTTTTACCTTCCGTCTTAATTACGATTGTTTCCATTTTCTGTTTTGTTATTTATCTTATCTCGAAGATAATGAAAAAGCTGTAAAAATATTCCTTGAGCTACCCAGGGGGAGCTTAGATCGTAATTTCAAAATCCGCCCATCCCCAACACTTTTCAAAAAAATTGTATAAACCCTTAAACCCGGATCGTTATACTTACACGATCACAAAGTCATTTAAAAATTTTTACCGCAGTATGAAAAAGTATTTCCTCTTTACCAGCCTGGCGATTTGTCTGTCATTCAGCGCTTTCGGGCAGCTTGGCAAAAAACTGGACGGGCTTCTCAACAAAGGAAACAGCGACCAGCGAGGCAGCAACCTGTCTGAAAACGAAATCATCTCCGGCCTGAAAGAAGCCCTGAGCGTCGGCATAAAGAATGGGGCCACGCAGGCTTCTTCGTTAGACGGCTTCCTGAAAAATGAAGCCATCAAACTGCTGCTTCCGCCGGAGCTGCAAAGGGCAGAGGGTACGTTGCGCAAGCTCGGGTTGGGAAGCGAGGTCGACAAGTTTATTGTTTCACTCAACCGGGCAGCAGAGGATGCCGCCAAAGAGTCTGTCCCTATCTTTACGTCCGCCATCACTTCCATGTCGGTCAAAGATGCCCTCGGTATTCTCAATGGTGCTGATACGGCTGCCACTTCTTATCTGAAAAAGACCACCAACACCGGGCTTTACGATGCATTCTTCCCGGTAGTGGAAAAAACGCTCGATAAAAATGAGGCTACCCGATACTATACCGACCTTGCCAATGCCTATAACAAAGTCCCGCTTGTCAAGAAAATCAACCCGGATCTGAAGCAATACGCTACCCAAAAAGCTATGGACGGGCTTTATCACCTGATCGGGGAGGAAGAAAAGAAGATCCGGAAAGATCCGGCAGCACGTGTCACGCAGGTGCTGAAAAGTGTATTTGGGGGCTAAGTAGTAAGGTGGTTTATTGCCTCATTATCCCTATTTTTAACCCTTCATCAATAAGCTATAAACCTTCATATGTCAAAGAAAATCAGGAAAGAAGACGCGCTGCACTATCATGCTAAGGGTAGACCCGGAAAGATCCAGGTGGTCCCTACCAAAGAATACAATTCACAACACGATCTTACGCTGGCTTACTCACCCGGAGTAGCGGTACCCTGTCTTGAAATCGCCGGCAACCCGGAAGACGCTTATACCTATACGGCCAAAGGCAACCTGGTGGCGGTAGTCAGCAACGGCACCGCAGTGTTAGGTTTGGGCAATATCGGTCCTGAGGCGTCAAAGCCCGTTATGGAAGGGAAAGGACTGCTTTTTAAAATATACGCAGATATAGATGTATTCGACCTGGAGCTCAATACTACAGACATCGATGAGTTTGTACGGACGGTAAAAATACTGGAACCTACCTTCGGAGGTATCAACCTGGAGGACATCAGATCACCGGAGTGCTTCGAAATAGAAGCACGGCTGAAAAAAGATCTGAATATACCGGTTATGCACGACGATCAGCACGGAACTGCGATCATATCAGGTGCAGCCCTGCTAAACGCTCTTGAGCTGGTTGGCAAGGATATTTCCACGGTAAAAGTAGTGATTTCCGGTGCCGGAGCCGCCGCTATCTCCTGTGCGCAGCTATATGTCTGTCTTGGGGTCACTCCCTCCAACATAGCTATGTTCGATATCAACGGGCATATCAACCAGGGGCGCAATGACCTCGACCCCATCAGGCACGCCTTTGCAACGGAGAAGCGCTATACTTCAATAACGGAAGCTTTTGACGATGCTGATGTATTCCTCGGGCTTTCCGTAGGCAACATTGTTACGCAGGACATGATACGCCGGATGGCGGAGAATCCTATCGTGTTTGCGATGGCCAATCCTGACCCGGAAATCTCCTACCAGGAGGCTGTGGAAGCCCGGCACGACGTCATCATGGCTACCGGACGGTCGGATTTTCCCAACCAGATCAACAATGTGCTCGGCTTCCCGTATATATTCCGCGGCGCTCTCGATGTACGTGCCACTGAAATCAACGAAACCATGAAGCTGGCAGCGGTCTATGCCCTTGCCAACCTGGCCAAAAAGCCAGTCCCTGACATTGTCAACATAGCCTATAACGAGGAAAGCATTGCTTTCGGCAGGCAGTATATCATTCCCAAACCCGTTGACCCGCGACTGCTGACCACTGTTGCGCCGGCTGTAGCGAAGGCTGCTATCGAAACCGGGGTAGCCCGCAGGATCATTGAAGACTGGGAAGCCTACGAGCTGGAGCTAGCCTCCCGCCAGGGCAGGTTTGACAGGCTCTCCAGGGTGATCATCAGCAAAGCCAAATCTTCTCCGAAACGGGTGGTTTTTGCAGATGCCGAAAATCTCCAGGTGCTGAAGGCCGCCCACCAGGTCAGGGAAGAGGGCATCGCCGAGCCTATCTTCCTCGGAGACGAAAAAGTCGTACGGAAACTGGCCGGGGAAAACAATCTTGACCTGGCTGGCATTCCCGTCATCTTTACCCAGTCGGAGGCTGTCCGGCCTAAGCTTGAAGAATATGCGGCCAGGCTCTATGACCTGAGAAAGCGCAAGGGTTTATCGTGGTTTGAGGCCAACCGGCTGATGTACAACCGGAACTACTTCGGCTCGATGATGGTAGAAACCGGGGAAGCGGATGTGCTGATCTCCGGCTTGTCGCGTAACTATCCTGATACGCTCCGGCCGGCCCTCCAGATAATAGGCCGTGCACCCGGCGTCAACAGGGTGGCAGCAATGTATATCCTGCACACTCCTCACGGCCCGCTGTTCTTTTCCGACACGACCGTCAACCTCAACCCCACGGTCGAAGAGCTCGTCGAAATTACCGAGCTGACTGCCAATGCCGTGGAAAAATACAATATCAAACCCAGGATCGCCCTCGTCACCTACTCCAATTTCGGTAGTGCGAAAGGAGAAGACGCCGAGAAAATGAGTCGTGCCGTGGCCATTCTCAAAGCAAAGCACCCCGACATGATCATCGACGGCGAAATGCAGGCCCACCTGGCGCTCGATACCGAATTACTGAAAAAGAACCATCCTTTTGCCGACATTATCGATGGAGGGGCCAATACGCTTATCTTTCCCAACCTTTCAGCCAGCAATATCGCCTACAACCTGCTGAAAGAGGCAGCCCACCTGGAAACGATCGGCCCTATCCTGCTGGGATTGAAGAAGCCCGTACACGTGCTGCAGTTGGGCAGCTCGGTTAGAGAAATTGTCAATATGGTGGCAACGGCGGTGGTTGATGCACAGAAATAGCTCTCACCCCCCAAATTCCATTCTCGCCAGCGGGCTCACCTTCTGATCCGAAAATTCCCCTTTTTCATATTTAAACGCCGCTGCCATGGCGATCATAGCCGCGTTGTCAGTACAATACTCAAATTTTGGGATATAGGTATTCCAACCCAGCTTCTCTCCTGCTTCCGTCACTGCATTCCGCAGTCCTGAATTGGCAGAAACTCCTCCTGCGATAGCAATCTCTTTTATCCCGGTCTGGCGGGCTGCCTTCTTGAGTTTCCTCAGCAAAGTCTCGATCAGCGTAAACTGGAGGCTTGCGCAAAGGTCGTGGATGTGTTCCTGTACAAAAGACGGATTCGCTGATGATTGTTTCTGAATAAAATACAAAAAGGCCGTTTTGATACCACTGAATGAAAAATTCAGCCCAGGGATTTCCGCTATGGGGAACTCAAAGGCGTGTGGGTCCCCGCCGACGGCCAGCTTGTCGACCAAAGGTCCTCCCGGATATTCCAGTCCTATTATTTTGGCGCCTTTATCGAAGGCCTCCCCTACTGCGTCATCCAGCGTTTCTCCTATGATTTCCATCTGCAACGGAGCGGTTACTTTTACAATCTGGGTATGCCCGCCGCTCACCGTCAGGCAAAGAAAGGGGAAAGATGGTTTGGGGTCATCTATAAAATGAGCCAGTACATGCGCCTGCATGTGGTTCACTTCTATCAGGGGGATCTTTAGCGCAAGGGCCATCGCTTTGGCAAACGAAACACCGACAAGCAGCGAGCCCAGAAGCCCCGGCCCTCTTGTAAAAGCGATCGCATTCAGGTCATTTTTCACTAAATTTGATTGCTCAAGCGCTTCGCGGACAACAGGGAGGATATGCTGCTGATGCGCACGCGAAGCCAGTTCCGGCACAACGCCTCCGTATTGCTGGTGTATAAACTGAGTTGAAACAACATTGGAACGAATTTTGCCGTTACTTATGACAGCAGCAGAAGTTTCATCACAGGAAGATTCGATAGCCAGTATATGCATGGGGATCCACTTTGTTTGAACGCTTTCACGAGGGGCGGTATGTCCTCAGTTGCCGGCGCAGATTAGTGGACAAAATTACACATTTTTGTGGGGTCGAAAGAAAAGTAGGTAAATGAAGCAATTATTGAAATCCCTGGGCAACGGACTTATACTGGCAATGATCTTGTCGCTGTTCGTGCTCGGGATTGTGACAATAGCTGTTCAGTTTCCTTCTGTTCAGACCTTCCTCGTCAGAAAAGCATCCGCTTATTTCTCCGAAAAGCTTCATCACCCCATCTCCATCGGCAGGGTGAACATCAAATGGTTTGATGTGATATCGCTGCAACAGGTGTCGGTCAGAGACGGCAGAAACGAGCACATGATCGAAGTAGAGCGGCTGGATGTGGATTTTGATATACTCGGTCTCACAGGCCGTAAACGACCGGGCGTGTTCCTTGACGAGGTGCTTCTCTTCAAGCCGGATGTCAACATCCAGAAAAATGTGGTGACCGGAGAGCTCAATATCGACGAGTTTATTGCCAGTATCGAGGCGCTGATCGAGAAAAAAGATACCACTTCCAAAAAGAAGAATACTTTCGGCATTGGTAAGGCGCAGATCGTCGACGGGATTTTCCATTTCGGAGACAAAAGAGTTCCGGCGATAAGCGACCCGCAGGTTTTCGATTTCAAGAACTTCATCCTTGACAACCTGCAAAGCGAGCTCTTCGATTTTTCCCTGTCAGGCGACACTGTGACATTCCAGGTTGTCGGGATGACCGCCAAAGACCGGCATACCGGTCTTAAGGTCGACCGGCTGGACACCCGCTTCAGCTTTTGCAGAAAAGCAATGGAGCTGGCGGATCTGGATGTCCTGGCGGGCTCGTCCCATATTAAAAATTACCTCTCCTTTCGCTACGATCACCCTTCTTCTTTCAACGATCTTA
This sequence comes from uncultured Cytophagales bacterium, assembly GCA_964559125.1. Classification (GTDB taxonomy): domain Bacteria; phylum Bacteroidota; class Bacteroidia; order Cytophagales; family Spirosomataceae; genus Ravibacter. The sequence continues at coordinate 109,539 of CAZLGW010000003.1, read as the reverse complement.
ACAATAAGGTGGAGATCGAGGCTCACTTTGCCGATTCGAAGATCCACTCCGACGATATCGGCTATTTTGCCAAATACCTGTTCTCACTCAACGAAACCTGGCAGGTAACGGGTAACTTCAAGGGAAAGGTATCGGATTTTACCCTGAGCAACCTGAATATGCGTTTCGGTGAAAGAAGTGTTCTGAAAGGGGAATTCACCTTTCGCGGTCTCCCTGAATTCAGGACGACCGGTATGTTTTTCAAGCTGCAGGACGCCTATATCTACCCGAGAGACCTGGTTCAGTACCATCCTCCCGCCGGCTTTCACAAAACACTTCAGAAGTTCGGCCATATAAGAGCAAACGCCATCTACGCCGGGTCTATTGCCGACTTTACTGTGAAAGGCCAGTTTAATACCGACATAGGCCATCTCGATACCGACCTTGTATTTCATGCCAGGGAGTCGCACAACACTACTTACAAAGGTTACCTGAAGACCCAGAACCTCGATCTCGGCGTCGTGCTTGATAATACGGAAGCCTTTCAGAAGCTTGATTTTGCAGGAAACATAGATGGCATCGGGATGACGCTCCAGTCGGCAAGCTCTCATGTTTCCGCTACGGTAGCCCGCATCGGGTTTAAGGGATATGATTATAAAAATGTGACCTTCGACGGTAATCTTCAGAAATCGTTCTTCAAAGGTATGGTTGGGTCGGTCGACCCCAATATGGTTTTTGAGCTGAACGGTATGGTCGACTTTACGGGGGAAAGAAACCACTACGACTTCGACGGAATCTTCGAACAGGTCAACCTCGGCACACTGGGTTTCACCAAAAAACCGCTGCGGCTGCACACCAGGGTAAATATCCGCGCCGACGGCAACACGCCTGACGATCTCACGGGCAAGGTGAGCCTGACCGACATATACCTGCTCAAGCCCGAAAATGACCGGAACCTCCTGCTGGATTCCCTTACCCTTACCACCGGTATCGAAAACGGCCTCTACCAGCTATCTCTCGCCAGCGATATCGTAAGCGCCGAAATAGCCGGGGACTTTATCCCGTCACAGGCAGTTGCCGATATTAAAAAGCTGCTGGAAGAGTACAGGCTGTTTTTTGCGGGGAATGAATCCGACAGGACTGTCTATTACGCGAACAAGTCGCTGTCTGACTCAGTGGATAGAAGATATAAGATCGATTATAGCCTGAAAACCGGCAATATGACCAGCCTGATGGATTTCGTGGCTCCCGACGTATATATATCTGAAGGAACCGTACTTTCAGGCTTTCTTCAGATGGACAACACATCGCTCGTCATGGTAGAAGGCAAAGCCGATACCCTGCGGTTGGGCGGGAATTATATGTACGGCACGGAGCTTGATATCTTCTTCTCCAAATTCGTCAAAAACCCGGAAGTACTCGCCTCTGCCAACCTCGTCTCACACCAACAGGGCATTGGTTCCATCCTGAAGCTGGAGAAACTCTTCCTGGATGCAACCTGGGAAAAGGATCATATCCATTTTGTATCGAATGTAAGGCAGACAGCGACGAGTAACAAGGCCACTCTTGCCGGGAATCTCGATTTTATCGCTTCCGGGATAAAGGTAAACCTCGAAGAAGGCTCCCGCTTCCTGCTGCTGGATGAAGAATGGATGCTGAATCCCAAAAACCAGATCCTGTTCGAGGGTCCCAGGGTTACATTCAGGGATGTTTCCATTGCTAACGGAAGATCGCGCGTATCACTCGAAGGCAGCACCGGGAATAAAAGCGGGCAAAACCTTTCGATCGATATCAGGGACTTTAAGCTTACCTCCATCAATCCTATTCTCAACTCCCGCTTCGACGGTATTATGGATGGGGCGGTCAATATAAGAGATCTGGATGTGGGGCAGGAAATGGATGTAAATTTTAAAATCGAAGGACTCCGGTATGACAAGCAGGAGCTCGGCAACTTTGTGGGAAAAGGCGACTGGGATAAGCTTAGCCGGCGTCTGCAGGTAGCTGCCTACCTGGAAAAAAATATGCAGCGCACTTTGAATATCTCGGGATTCTATGCCCCTTCCAAAGAAGAAAACCCGCTGGAAATCCGTGGAGACTTCCGGCAAATGGAGCTGAAGGTGATCGAACCGTTTGCTTCTTTTATCGTTTCCGACATTTCGGGCCTTGCCTCCGGCACGGTTACGGCCAGCGGTTCACTGAGAAAACCTAAGCTCAGCGGATTTCTCAATGTCGAGAAAGGACGGGCCAAATTTGATTACCTCCAGGCAATCTTCACATTCGAGGACAAGATCTACTTCGAAGAAAACGAGATTGTCGTTAAAAAAATGGAATTGAAAGATCCTGAAGGTAATAAAGCCACTTTATCCGGAGGCGTCTATCACGATGGTTTTAAATTCCCGACCTTGTCTTTCAATGCCGACTTCAGGGGATTCAAAATCCTGAACACAAGTGCAAACGACAACGACCTGTTTTACGGTACAGCCTACGTAACGGGTACGGCCGAGGTATTCGGCCCGGCGGGCGACCTTACCATCAATTCCAACGCCACCAGCAACAAAGGCACGAGGATCTACATCCCGTTTGATGGTGCCACGGAGGTTACCCAGAAAGATTATATCCTGTTTGCAAGCCAGATCCAGCGCGATGCCGACAGCACCGGCGCCAGGAGGTTCAGGCCTGCAGCCAAAAACGGGATAAAAATGAACTTCAACTTCAACATAACGCCCGACGCCTATTGTGAGATACAACTCGACCGGCAAACCGGCGATATTATCAAAGCCTACGGGACCAGTCTGCTGAACCTGAAAATCGATACCAAAGGAGATTTTGCCTTAACCGGTACTTACGAGATCGAACGGGGAGAGTATACCTTCACCCTTCAAAATGCCATCCACAAGCGTTTCGATATCAAACCCAACAGCCGTATTACCTGGACGGGCGACCCGATGGAAGGTGAGGTCAATATCAAAGCCGGGTATACCCAGCTGACCTCGCTGGTCGATATCCTCCCTCCTTCAGGCTCTACCAACAATGCAGCGCGGACCAGGAGATACCCCGTCGAGCTCATCATTACACTTACCGAGAGGCTGATGTCGCCGAAGGTAGGCTATAATCTTACCTTCAAGGAGTACCCGAATATCCCCGAGTTCAGGAACGGTATCGCCATCTTTGAAAACCAGCTCCTGAACGACGAACAGGAATTGAGCAAACAGGTAAGCAGCCTCCTGCTTTTCAATACGCTGCTCAGTCCCAACAACCCGCTGTTCGGAACCCAGTCGCAGGGTTTTGTCGGGAACAGCGTCAGCGAGCTTATTTCCAACCAGATCAGCAAGTGGGCATCTGCTCTCGACCCGAACCTGGAAGTCGGTCTCACGGGTCTGACGCTCGATGAGCACATGATGGACAACCTGCAACTAAGATTCTCCTACAGGTTCTTGAACGACAGGTTCAGAATTACGAGGGATGGCCGTCTCACCAACGTACAGAACCAGTATGATGCCGTCAGTCTGCTCGGGGAATTGACGCTCGAATACTGGTTTACTCCTAACGGAAGTATACGGGGAAGGGCCTACAACCGTAATATCCAGAACCCTCTGCTGCTCAACAACACCCAGACCACAGCCGGCTTCAGCCTACAGTTCAGCCATAGCTTTAACCGTTTCCTGGTGCCTGCCCCGGTGAAAAAAGATTCTTCGGGGACCGATACCACTGCTATCGAAGTTCCGGTAGGCAAGGTGCTCCCCAGGATTAAATGGGTCCCGCTCTCTATGGCCGGAAAATAATACTTGCAGGCACGCTTGCTTATGCAGCATCAGCTACTTCCGGTTTTTTGACCACCATCAGCGTCAGCAAAGCCGCGAGGAAAACAGCTACGGACATCAGGATATAAGATGCATCGAAATTGCCGGTAACACTATTGAGATACCCCACCAGGTAGGCCCCCACAAAAGACCCCAACGCCCCCATGCTGTTGATCAGGCCGATCGCTCCTCCCGCTACGTTACGCGGCAGTATTTCTGTTATAACGGCAAAGAAAGGACCGTAAGGCGCATACAGAGCCCCGCCTGCGATAACGAGTAAAACAAATGAAAACCAGAAATGATCTGCCCCGCCGAGATAGATCCCCAGGAAGGCCAGCGATGCAATTACCAGGAAAGGCCAGATAAAAACCCGCCGGTTCAGCGATTTATCAGAAAAATAGGACGCCGCCAGCATACCGGCAATAGCCAGCAGATAGGGCACCGACGAAAGCCACCCGGTTGTCACAATGTCCATATCCGGAGCCGATTTAATAATAGAAGGCAGCCACATGACGAATCCGTAGACTCCGAGGCTCCATAAAAAATACTGCATACACAGCAGCACAACCGGTTTTGATTTGAATGCCTGCGCATAGTTTTTGACCGGCTTTATACCCTGTTGTTCCGATTGCAGCTCATCTTCTACAGCCTGGCGTTCGGCAGGAGTAAGCCATTCTGCTTCCGATGGTTTCTCACTGATCAGCTTCCACCAGACAAAAGCCCACAATACGCCGGGGAGCCCCTGGATGATAAACATTCCCCGCCATCCGAATGAGCTGATCAGGTAACCTGAAAGCACCGACATCCATAAAACCGTGACGGGGTTTCCCAGGATAAGAAAGGTATTGGCCCTTGAGCGTTCAGCCTTGGTAAACCACTGGCTAAGCAGGATCACCATCGCCGGCATTACCGCACTTTCTACTACCCCGAGCAGGAATCTTATGGCGATCAGCGATCCGGTATTGCTCACCATGCCCGTCGCAGCGGCAAGTCCACCCCATAGGATCAGCGACCAGAAAATCAGCTTTTTCGCGCTTTTATGAGCAGCGTAATGCGCTCCCGGTATCTGGAAAAAGAAATACCCCAGGAAAAACAGCGAGCCTAAAAGGGAAGACATTCCCTTCGTGATATTAAGATCTTCGGTCATCCCGCCGGCCGCAGCAAAGCCGAAGTTGGCCCGGTCGAGGTAAGCAAGGCTATAGGTAATAAAAGCGATCGGGATGATGCGATACCAACGTGAACGCGGAAGAGGTGTCCTCATTGAAATGGTGAATAGGGTGAAACCGTGTTATTGCTTATAAAAACAATTTACTCCAGTGACTTACTGTAACCGTATGTCTGAATTTCCTCAACTTTCCCGGCTGCTCTTTCTGAAAGAAAAAACCGAGGCGGGGTTTTTCACCATCATGTCGTCCCAATATCCCCCGAGCCCGCGGCTGATCAGCTCCCTGCGAAAGGTGGTCATCAGAAAATCCAGGCCCGGCTTTCCTCCATAACTCCTCCAATAGGTATTCCGCGCCGCATCCATCCCAACCGTAATCTGCCGGGGAAATTCCGGAAGCAGCACCTCCAGTAACCGGTAAGTCCAATTCTCTTCCCCTTCCTTCCAACGGAATGCACTATCGTATTCAACGCTTACGCCGCTTTGCAGCAAATCACGATGATACCCGGCATCCTTGTAACGGTCGACATGACAAATCACAACGTGCGAAAGATCGACTCCCAGCTTGTGAAACAGCTCTACCTGCTCCAATGCAAGCTTTCCGGCATTGGTATGCGTAAGCACCGGCGCCCCGGTTTCCAGGTGGGCCTGTGCAACAGCCCTGAAAATCTTCTGCTGGTGCTCTGTGATCCTGTCGTCTCCTGTAGCCAGCTTGATGAGTCCCGCCTTGTGGCCGGTCCTTCTGACCACGGGACCGTTGTAATCGAAAATATCTATACCTTCCTCAATATCAGCCACAAGCAAGCCTGCAAGCTCATTATCTGTATAAGAATAGCGCCAATGCGACGGTGGGTAATAGATTTCGAGATGTATACCTGTAGGGGCTACTATCTGTATCCCCGACTGCCCGGATACTTCCGCCAGCTTCATCACATTCCGGCCACAGTTTACCGGCATGGTATCGATCATGGTACGGCAACCGGCGCCGTACAGGCCCGACAACTCTTCTGTTACCTTTTCTACATCATTTATCAGGAAATCAGGATTGGCAAGCGTCGGAAAACTCTTTTCGATAATAATATGCTCATGCGAATAACAAACTCCTGCTTCCTCCGGGCGGATATCGCCGTTGACAGTTCTAATAAAACCCATTATCTAAGTGACTTACCTGTTGTTTGACCAGCCGTCGCGGCCCGTATCTGCTGTTTTACCCGGGATTTCGAGCACAACGCCCCCGGAGAAAAGGGATTCTCTGAGTGTTGCTACCGAAATATCGTTTGCAGCCTCATCGTTTTCGAGCGACTGAACGGCGGCAAACCCGGCCGCCTGCCCCATTGACATTGTCTGCGCCATCGAACGGCAGGAAGCATGCGCATCGTGAGTAGCCGAAAAGCACCGTCCCACGACCCAGGCCGTAACGCTTCCTTTCGGCACTATACAACCATAAGGAACTCCATATATCCCGGTTCCGGGAATATATTCCCAATGTGTTTCCTGCCCGTTTTCCGGATCATATCTGTGATCCTCGATGGGAGCGCCGCACAGGAAAATACTGTCTGTCCCGATTTTCGCAGCCATACACTCCTCTTTTGTCAGCCTGTGCTCACCATACACACGCCTGGTTTCACGGATACCTATCTGGGTCGACAACCCTATGATATCGGAGTGTTCAAATCCCGGTATCTCCTGCTGGAAAAACCGCTCATAGATAAAAGCCTGCTTCCTGCCTTCGACCTCTGCTTTTGTAAGATCTGCCGCGCTGAGCCCCGAATACCCGGCCACTTTTACGGCTACGGTAGAAATACATTTTCGGGCATTCATCTCATGAGCGGAGCCTTCTTTGCGGGGAAGGGGGTGACGCCCGTCTGCCACGGCATCTTTCATTTGCTGCATAAGCTTCTTTTTTCCCCCGGCTCTTTTGTATTCTTCAAGATCTACATTAGACATCCGGAATGTTGTGGTCATGCTCTGTGCCGGCTCAGATTCCCCGGCTATTTCGTAGTCAAAACCGGCAAGATGCGAAAAATCGGCATCGCCGGTCGCATCAATCACACGCCGGGCAATTACCCTGTAAAACCCGCCTTTGGTCCAGAAAATACAGGTATAGCCCTCATTTTCAGGAATAACATCTACCAGGGTAGCGTGTAGAAGATACTCAACTCCCTGCTGAAGGATAAGCTTATCCCATATTACCTTGAGGCGTTCCGGGTTGTAGTTAACTCCCGTACCTGCGCCGTAAGTATTAGGCCGGAGAAAAATGCTTCCCTCTTTCTGAAGCTCATCCACCACACGATCAGGCCATCCGCCGATAATTTTTCGCGGTGTCTCGCCGGGTGTAAAAAATCCGTAGAAAGTATCCAGCATCTGGGTAGACGTCCCTCCGGGAAACCCGTAGCGTTCCAGCAGCATGACCGAGCACCGCCCGCTTTCGGAAGCGGCCAGGGCGGCGCAGCAACCGGCCGATCCCGCTCCCGCCACCAGGATATCCGTGCGGGCATGAAGAGGTATATGAAGCGGGTTGATAATTGTTCCCATCAGTAATCTGAACTTTCCTGGCTACCCGGGGTATTTTGACTCACATACGACGGATAGCCTACTTTGGCATACAGCCGGGCGATACGGTGGGCATGCTCGTCATAGGCGGCTTCAAAGAGTTCTGTGGCACGCTCCGCTCCTACTTTACTGGCGGCAGTGAGTACCTTGGGCGGACGGCCGGCAGCCGTAAGAAGGCCGGCCAGCTCGGCTTTAATACTGTTGATAAGAGCCGCTCCTCCTACAGTAGAGCCCGGCGCTACGGGAGTTTCCAGGCCGGGGACTTCCACCATTGCATCTCCGGCAGGCGCGCCGGTATCCAGAACCAGATCAGCAAAGTCCGTCAGTTTCTTACCATCGGGGCGTCGGCTTTTGCTTTCTATCGCATGCTGAAGCGTAACGACGGCCACCACCTTTACACCGGCTTTCTGTAAATGCTCCGCCATCTCTACCGGCACCAGATTGCATCCTCCTGATGAAATGATCAGGGCGGAATCCTGGTCCGACAGATCAAAATTCCGGAGTATCCTTTGAGCCAGGCCGGGAACGTTCTCCAGGAACATGGCCTGGCGCTGTCCGTTTGCGCCTACCACGAGGTTATGGAAAGTGAGCGATAATTCCACGATAGGGTTAAACCCCGGAAAAGATCCGTAACGGGGCCACATCTCTTCAACCATGATCCGGCTGTGGCCACTGCCGAAAACATGTACCATCCGGCCAGCCAGTATCGTCTGGCTGAACCAGGATGCAGCCTGCCTGATAGCATCCTGCTGAAGTTCCACTGTATCTAAAAGAGCACGGGCTCTGTCCAGATACTGTTTCGAAAGGCTTGTCATATATACTTCTGTCTTATGGGGTAAACGACTCCGGCCGCGGCGCCTACTGCACCCGACCATTCGTCAAAAAAAGCTCTTTTTACCGGGGTTGCATTTCCGGACGGCCGCCATTCAAATACGTCGAGGAACTGCTGCAGAGGTCCGAAAAGGGATTCTCCGGCAAGCGTAATCCCCCCGCCGATGATCACCAGGTCGGGGGCAAAGGTATTAATCAGGGATGCAATAGCCACTGCAAGGTCACGGACAGAATTAAGCCATACCAGGCTGGCCAGGGGCTCCCCTAGTTCGTACGCTTTTACGAGCATCTCGGTATCCCGGTACCTGTTAAATGATCTGGCTGGCACTGTTGCGTTACCGATCGCATTCTCCAGACTTCCCGGAATCTGCGTAATATCCGGATCAATCCCCCGGCTGTCCAGGGAAATATGCCCGAGATGGCCTGCCCTTTTCAGGAATCCCTCATAAAGCTTTCCGTTTAACCATAAGCCACCGCCTACCCCCGTGCCGAGGGTCAGCATCACTATGTTATCAAGCCCTTTTCCGCATCCGTAATGCGCCTCGGCGAAAAGTGCGGCATGAGCATCATTCAAAATACTGACGGGCTTTTGGAGAAAACCAGCCCAGTCGAAATTCTCCAGTCCCGACATCCTGCCCGGCATATTCGCTATCGACCGCCCGTCGGCACCTGCCAACCCGGGAGCTGCGATGCCAACTCCCGCCACAGGCCCCTCCGAACAGGCATACAGGCGCTTTTCTATTTCCATCACAGCGTTCTGCCAGCTCTCCGGCTGACTTTCGTCGGTTTGCATGATCTCGCTATGAAGCAGGTTTCCCGAACGGCATTCCAGTAATACGCCCTTTATACGGGTACCGCCGAGGTCAATACCAATTGCATTTGCATGTATCTTTTCACTATCCATATACCATCTCAGATCTGTCCTTCACTAAGGCTCCATCCGCCGTCGACCGAGAGTACCTGTCCGGTCGTAAATCCCGATGCATCCGACATGAAATAGATTGCCGCGCCGTCCAGGTCGGTCACGTCTCCTACCCTGCCGCCATCCAGGGGCTGTTTGGTCTGTATAAATGAAAGAATGTTCTCATCATTGCAGGCTCTTTCCGACATGGGCGTCTCTACCAGCGCCGGTGCAATCGCATTCACCCTGATATTATACTTCGCATAGTACGAGGCCACCGACCTCACAAAACCCTGAACTGCCGATTTTGAGGCCGCATAGGCATGAGTCGAAAAATATTCAGGCGACGGTGAATAGCCCAGCACGGAAGTCATGTTGAGAATGGTCCCTCTTTGCCCGAGGCGCATAAATGCTTCTACGGCGGCTTTATTGGAAAGCATCAGGGAGGTAAGGTTCAGGTTAAAAGTCTGCTCCCAGGCGTCTCTGGAGATACTATGCAGGGGTCCGTCGCCAAACCTGCGTCCGCTCCCACCTGCCACATGGTAAAGTCCGTCAAAACCTCCAAACACATTGATACACAACTCAATGGCATCAATTGCAGTATCATCTTCCCTTGCATCTCCAACCATGCCTACTCCTTTACCCCGGAGGTCGTCTTCGGCCATGCTGCAGGTATATTCGTCGATCCCGACTACCACCACGCTGGCGCCATGCCCGACAAAGGCTTTTGCAGCCGATAGGCCTATTCCTGTCGTCCCGCCGATAATTACGATCTTCTTATCTGTCAGCCATAGATCCATGCGGTTCTGTGCTTAAGTTTATAAATATTACCTCCCACTATTCCCCACGAGTCAAAAAAGCAACAATATCAGCCAGTTTCTGCTCTTCGAGGCCCAATGTTGCCGGATCGGGCATAAGCGTACGCGTCTTTTCACGACTTACTACCTCCTTCGCCGCCACGGTAACAAGTTTTCCCGAAGCCTCTTTCACTACCAGGCGCTCACCTTCACTTTGGAGGAACCCATATACGATACTCCCGTCTTTCATAGTAATCATGAGCGGCTCATAACCAAACATAATGTCAGCGTCGGGATTCACGATAGCATCGAGCAGCGCCCGCCGGTCAAACTTATTCCTGATGCCTGTAAGGTCCGGCCCGACATCAGCTCCCGTTAGACTCCCCATCTTATGGCAGGACGCACAACTCGCCGCAAACAGCCGGCGTCCCTCGGCAGGATCTCCCTGAAGCCTGAGAATTGCCGGGATGCTATAACTCAGCTCTCCCTCCGAACGTTTAAAATATTCTCCCGCCACTACCCTTACAGCCTGATCAGGATTCGAAAAGATATTCGCAGCGATCACTTCAGTTATCTCCGGCGACAGCCGTTTTCCGGCAGCCATGGGAAATAACAGCCTGGCGCCGTTAGGGTCACGTGCAAGCGCTGCCGCAGCTGCTTCCTGCTCTGATAATGGTATATTTGCAGACGTAATCTTCTGCCGCCATGCTTTAACCTCTTCAGAAAGCTCTTCTACCTGCTTTTTGGTCTCGTAAAATCCTGCCCAGTCATTTCCCGCTCTGAAAGCAAGCCACCAGTCGGCATGGGCGGCAACTTCCGGGTTCTGCGCCTTCGTCCTGACGTCGATCATTGCCTCGGCCGCCTGCTTACCCGGTATAAATGCCAGAGCGACAATCGACTCATTCCTTTCTTGAACCGTCAGCTCCCCGAGAAGCGCGCGCTTCTGAAGCGCCCCGACAGATTCCGGGGGATGAAGGCGCCATACCAGCGACGCCATTCTCCGGTCCCACTGCCCCGGATCTTTCCCGAAACGCTCCAACAACACAGGATACAACGCTGACTCCTTCCCCTCCATACCGGCTCCGAGCGCTTCCAGATACCAGCGATCCCGCCCGTCATACCGGTCAGCCAGGCGAACCAGAAAATCCCGGCAGGAAGACAAGGGGATATCGCGCAGGGATATAGCCACCTCTCTGCGGACAGCGGGAGAAGGATCGTCTGCCAGCATACCGGCATAAGGCAAAATATCTTCCGAAACAGAACGCAACGACCTATACGCTACCAGGCGGAGCTCAGGGTCTTTGTTCCGGAGCATTTCTTTGGCTTTCTCGACACCACGGTTCCCGAGCCTTGGCAACAACCATATGATCCTTGCCCGGTGATAAGGATTTGAAGTTTTTTCCATTATACGCAGCACCTCCGGCAGCACGCGGTCTCCCTGGCTGACCAACCTGCCGAACCCTGCATTACGCACATTTACCGCCGGGCTCAAAAGCGCCTGAATCTGTCCTTCTGTCTTATTGAGGTCGTATACCGGTGTTTTAAGACGTTTGCTTTTGGGAGCAACCCGGTATATCCGTCCGTAGCCAGTGGTATCATGCATGGCGTGCCCGCCTACGATAGGGTCAAACCAGTCTACAACATAAACCGCGCCGTCGGTACCGACGGCCACATCGCTGGGTCTGAACCATTTCCTGTCGTCATTATCCAACGCATCCCAACGGTAATTTTCAGTAGATTCGCTGAGCGAAGAAGCAAAATTGATACGGTGCGACAGATCAAATCCCGCTCCTTCAGGCGCCGGTTTAAACCCGAATATCACGTTCCGGCCGGCATCTGCGCTTAATACCATTCCGCGATACTCCTTTCCAAGGAAATCGTCTTCATAGAATGCCAGTCCTGTAGGTGCGCCTGTCCCTGTAATATGTCCCGACGGTATAACGCCGGGATCTTCCTGGTGCCAGTGAGCGGTGGAGATATCCTGGCCGGGCCGCTGGTCAGCCCGCCAGGTACGGCTGCCGTCGGCGCTGAAAAATCCTACATTACCGCCTTCCATGAGCCACGACGTACGACAGGCCGCGACTTCGTCATCGTTATCATTCTGCCACATATTGCCGTAGGAGTCAACCGCAAATTCATAGGCATTCCGGAAATTGTGAGCAAGCACTTTCAGTCCTTTCCCGTCGGGATCGACGCGAAGCGCCAGCCCGCCTGTCCATATCCGGCCGTCATCGCTTACCAGACCCGGTTTATTGTCTTTGTTATAAGGGGTTCCTCCGTTGTAAACGCTTCCGGAACGCAGCATCCATCCCGCCCGGTCCTTTACTATATGCGGACCGGCGTTTCCTACATTGAAATACCATTTCCCATCCGGGCCGGCAATGACCGAGTGCAGCGAATGATCGTGATCGTACCCGCCGAAACCGGTCAGGAAAACTTCCTTCTTATCAGGCTTGTCATCGCCGTCTTCGTCAGTATAAACTATAAGCGAGGGAGCGGAAGAAACAATGACCTTATTACCGATCACTGCTATCCCAACAGGAGATTGCAGGTCCTTATCCTGCACGAAAACAGTCGATTTATCAGCCTTCCCGTCGCCGTCAGTATCCTCCAAGATCATCACACGGTCGCCTTCGGGATGACTCAGCTTACCGGGAGAGTTGTTTTTGAAACTGCGATAATTGACGGCCTCCGCTACCCAGATACGCCCGCGGTGGTCGACGTCTATGCTCGTCGGATTGTAAAACATGGGACTTTCAGCCCATAAGCCGGCTTTCAGCCCTTCAGGAACATATAAGTCAGTCGCGACACCGCCGGGCGACCTCACTTCGGAGAGAGAGCTTAACAGGATAACCGATAAGGCCCCCGTCATGCGCATGATCAGCGAGCCAGCATACCTGCTTCTTTTTACATTTTCAGACTGCATATACCAATGTATGTTATTCAAATTCAGATCTGTATATCAGGCTGGAAATATCTGCCTCAGGTATTTCCGGTTAGCTATATAGCTTTCCAGCATTTCCCCTCCTTTAGGCACCGCCCCTTCTATATGGATCCATCCGCGGTAACCGATTTCATCCAGCGCCCGCCGTACTCTGGGGAAATCCACAACACCCTGTCCGAGCAAAGCGTCATTTTCTTTCATATGTACCTCGCAGATATGCTGATTCAGCCAGGGGATCTCACGATAGATATCGTAACCCATTTTCGTAGAATTCGCCACATCATAGTAGACTTTCAGATGGCTTGACCCTACAGCCTGGATGATGTCCATGTGTTCTTCAGCGCTCAGCCAGGACTCGATTCCAAGAAAAACACCGACTGCTTCTGCTTTGGGGGTGACCCGTTTCAGACGACGGATCACTTCCTTTTGTCCCGCGGGGTCATTTTTCAAATCCCCGTTTCCAAAAAAAGCCAGCAGGACAACCTTGCAGCCCATTGCTTTTGCCACGTCGATGCTATCGCTTACCCAGGCTTCCGTTCTCGGGTCGGATTTATACGGCACACTGTTCATTTCGCCGATGGCCAGTCCTCCGAACTTCACTCCGGTCGCTGCTGAGGCCTCACGATAGGCATTTTGTACTTCAGGCTTCCTGAGATGCATGTCGTTGGCAACGGTGCCAAGGCTCAACTGCACCCCGTCCAGACCGATCTTCTGCGCGGTATACAAAGCCTCAATTTTGCTGTGCCCGCCGATCGACCAGTCGCACGCGCCTATGCGGAATCTCTCCTCTTTCTTTTCCAAATGTCGGGCCGCAGCAGGTAGTGAAACAGATGCTGTCAGAAATGTAAGATCCCTGATCGCCCGGCGGCGGTCGATTTTTTGCGCTTCCATTAGTCTGAGATATTATAGTTTTCTCCCGACAGGCCCGAATGCTCACCCGGCTGCTTTTCCACCTCTATAATCCTGCCGGTATGTTTCTCTTTCAATATCAGTTTCACAGTACCATAATGCGTCATTTCCTCCTTGATCAGGTAATGATTGGCATCATATTCCTTTACCAGGCCGCGTTTTTCAACAGACTCTTTTCCCCGCCAAACGTCCAGCTCCACCGGTTCCCATTGTTTCGTACGGGCCGACCTGTAAGCTGCGTCCATCACGGCATTCACAATGTAGCCGTCGTAAAAAGTCTCAGCCGGTTCAGCGCCGTTTTCCATGCAATCGAACATCTCCGCAAACATGGTATTATATCCAAGCTCATGAACCTCGTCGCCTACGGGAAAAACCCAGCCCTGGTTACTTTCAGCCTTTTCGGCCACATAGCCCCTGCCCTGCCCCGAGGTAAAAATCTCGAAACCGGTACGGAGAAAATTATTGACCCAGATGGTCCCCTCCGACCCCATTACCTCATCCCTGAGATCCAGCCCGCCCCGGAACGTCCAGCTCACCTCAAACTGGCTAACGGCCCCGTTGGCGTAACGAACCAGCCCGACAGCATTATCCTCGGCTTCTATCGGTTTCACCATCATATCGGCCCAGCACATCACTTCCACAGGCCTGATGTCTTTCCCTATATAAGCTCTCCCGATTTCGATGCAATGGCATCCCAGGTCGACAATCGCTCCCCCGCCGGCGGCCTCACGATCCCAGAACCAATCGCTGTGCGGCCCGGGATGCGCTTCGCGGGAGCGGGTCCAGAGCACTTCGCCCAAAGCCCCTTTCCTGACAGTTTCCAGCGCCTTCAGTGTTTTGGGCGTATAAAGCAGGTCTTCGAGATACCCGTGAAACAAGCCGGCACTCTCTACCGCCCGGAGCATACGCAGCGCCTCAGCGGCATTCCGGCCGAGCGGCTTAGTGCATAAAACTGCTTTTTTTGCCTTTACACAAGCCTTTACTGCCTCTTCGTGCAGGTAATTGGGCAAGGCTATCAAGGCAATATCGGCCTCAGGATCACCGACTGCTTCTTCCAGCGAAGTAGTCCATCTGCTTACCTGGTAGTCACGGGCCAGCGACTGAGCGCTTTCTCTGCTTCGCCCGTAAACGGAGACAATGCGATCCCTGCTTCGTAGTCCGTGAAGGGAGTCCGCATAAAACCTTGCGATAAAACCTGAACCTAAAAGGGCAATTTTTGCCATAGCATCCTCATATATAGAATTCTTAACTTATCTGTTTTAAGCCCTTCCTAACTATCCTTAATCTCAATGGTTCAGAAAATAACAACCCATTAAGGCATTAAGAGTATGAAGCGCCGCTTTAACTCCCTCAGAGACGTTATAGGTCCTGCAGAAACTGCTTTCTGAACTGCCGGGGCTGCATCCGGTAAATGTTTTTGAAGTACCGGTTAAAGTTCGACAGGTTATTAAAGCCGCTTTCATAGCAGATGTCGCCGATCCCTTTTTCAGTTTGCATCAGGAGGCCTGCAGCATGCCCCACCCTGAGCCCGAGCACGAAAGAAGAAAAAGTTTTGCGCGTCCGTTGCTTGAAATACCTCGAAAATGCCGAAGGCGTCATATGAGCCAGCCCTGCAGCCTTCTCCAGTGTTATATCTTCCCTGAAATGCCTTCCGATGTATGTCATTACCCCCTGCAGCCGCTCTTCGTCAATTTCATGATGCTCCGCGATTCCTGCGGATGAAACCATACGGAAGTCTGCGCGTTGACAGGAAGCCATGATATCGAGTATTTCGATGAATTTCATCCAGCGTTTAAATCCTTTTAGCCCGATGATCTCATGAAGTGCCTCAGATGCCAGGCGGTTGGCTTCTCCCAGAAATTCCAGTCCATACCTGCTACGACTGAGCGTATTCCGTATATGCTCCATTTCAGGCAGATCAAGTAGGTTATCGCTTAATGAATCTTCCCGGAAATGGACCACAATGGAGCGCGCCCTGAGCATCGACTGTGCATCGTAGTACTCTTCGTTGTTACGATAGGTATGAGGAAGATCGGGACCTATCAGCACCAGGTCTCCTTCCTTAAAATCGCTAACATTATCACCGATGAACCGCTTCCCCCTGCTTTCGGTCACCAGCACGATTTCGTATTCCGGATGGTAGTGCCACGGAGTGGGGTAATAGCCGTATTCGAAATCGCATACTACAAAAGAGTGCCCTTTTTCTCTCGGCAAATGTTCCAGCATTGGCTTCATCTTTTCAGCAAATGAGTAGTGAGCGCCCTAAAGACAAATTTTTATTGCAAGTGCATGATACCCGACAGACAGAAGTATCACTAATACCGGTGTGAAGGTACTGGCAAAACCGATACTATTCTAGCAAAATTTTTATATTATTTGATACTTTTTTGATCAAACAGACCTATATCTATCCTTTGTAGGCTCTGTCCTCCTCCAAAAGCGGGAAGCTCAATGTAAAAGTGGTGCCGGAGCCGGTCTCAGACTGGACATCTATCCTGCCGCCATGCGAATGAACTATGCTCAGCGTGGTAGCCAGCCCTATACCCATCCCGGTTTTCTTACCGGTAAAATACGGCTCAAAAATCTGCTGCATTACTTCTTCGCTGATCCCGCATCCGTTGTCGGCAATCAGCACTTTCAGCTCTTCTCCCTGTATCTGTAAACTGATGGTCAATACGCCTTCGGCCTCTTCAACCGCCTCTATGGCATTGTTGATCAGGTTGAGGTAGGCCAGTTGAAGCGACGTCTTATCCAACCCGATTCTGGGGATATCGGATGTGTACCGCTTCCGCACGGTAATTTTTTTTAACCGCAGCCGGTCGTCGGCCGCGGCAAGTGCTTCATCCATTACTTCACTCATATCGCCGGGAACCAGGTTAACCTCACCCGGCCTCGACGACTGTAGCAGCTGTGTAATGAGCTCGTTGATCCGGTTGCAATTCCGCTTAATGATCTGGGTGTAGAAGCGAAACTCATCATCTTCAAATTCCGATTCCAACTGCTCGGCAGACAGCGTTATATTGGTGAGGGGGTTTCTCACTTCATGGGCGAGCATCCTGATCAGGCGGCCCGACACGGCTATCTTTTCGGAAAACAGGCGCTCTCTTTCCGATTGTCTTCTCGAGGTGATATCGCTCATGCGGCACTGTACATATTCCCGTTCACCGTCTCTTTCCACGCTGCTGGAGAATATGCAGATACGCTTGTCGCCGCTGCCCGTTTTCAAAGTAACCTCTGCATTAGCCACTTCACCGTCTTCCATCAGCGTTTTCCATATTTCCCCGAAGTTTGAAGATACGATCAGAACCTGCAGGCTCATTCCTTTCAGTTGCCAGGAATTATACCCTGACAGCTCCAGCGTAGACTGGTTGAAATCCAGAAGGTATCCCTGGGTATCTGTCGTAAAAAGCATATCACCCGACTCTTCGAATATCTTCCGGTACCTCCTCTCACTCTGCTGGATTGCTTTCGTAAATGACGTACGCTCCAGCGAATACCGGATGCTCCTCTGCAGCGACTGCGCATTCAACTCACTTTTTACAAGGTAGTCGGTTGCGCCTGTTCTCAGGCTCTGGATGGCCGCTGACTCGTCATTTCTGCCGGTTAGCAGTATAATCGGCCCTTCACATTGATATTGAAAGGCTTTTTTAATCAGGTCTATGCCCGTGTATTCTCCAAGATAAAAGTCGAAAAGATAGAGATCATGTTCTTTCTTTTTCAGGAATGACAGCGCCTTCTTATAATTCGAGCACCAGGTTAGCTCAAACTCCAGGTTCGGTATCTCGCGGAAACAGGCTTCTGCCAGGAAGAAATCATCTTCATCATCATCAACATAAAGAATCCGGAGGGGGCTGTCTGCCATATATCTACTTTTTTAATATCGTAAGGTGTGATGCACCTAATACCCCGTGCGTAAACTATCGTGCTGCGCAAGCGGAAGCCTGATCTCTATCGTAGTTCCTTTACCCGGTGCGCTGTAGGCTTTTATTTCTCCTGAATGAGCCTCCACAATCTTTTTAGCGACAGCAAGCCCGATTCCGGCGCCTTCATACTCAGCCCGTCCGTTCAGCCGGTGGAAAAGTAAAAAGACCCGGTCGGCATGCTCATTTTCAAAACCGATCCCGTTATCAATCACGCTTATCTTCACATCTTTATGGAGAAGGTCAACTTCACTGCTCACAATGATCTCCGCAGCGCCATCCCCCGGCTGAAATTTCAAAGCATTAGAAAAAATTTCCCGGAACAACTGGTACAGCAAACTCCTGTTGGCCTCAACTACGGGTAATTTCCCGGGGGAGAATTTCACCTTCTGCCGGCCCGAAGCCTGCATAGCACTCTGGAAAGCTTCCTGTACGGTTTCGGAAAGATCACACTCTGCAAATGTACCGGTCTGCTGCCCTATACGGGAAAACGAAAGCAACCCCGTCAGCATATTCTGCATACGGCCGGTCGCACTCATCATACGTGTAAGATACATGCTGTTTTCCTCGCCAAGCACCTCCTTATTCCTCTCTATTCTTTCTCCGAAAGAAATTATCTTCCTGAGCGGCTCCTGCAGATCGTGCGAAGCTATAAAAAGAAAATCTTCTATTTCTTTGTTTGCCCTGCTTTCCGGCGAAGCATCCAGAAGCGTAAATAGATACCCGCCGTCTTCCGTTTCCCTTTTTATCACCTGGTACATTTTTCCACCGGGCAGGTTCAGAACTTCTTCATTAAAACGCAGGGGCAGGCTGTATGCCCCGCTCAACTCATTCCAGGATCTGCCGTCCGGCCTTCCCAGGAGCTTTTCCGCTTCCTCATTGCCATACTCACAAATAAGATCGTTAGTGTCGTCTGCTTTTTTAAATTTCAGTATAGCACACCCTACTGCGTTCATTAACTGTTCTTCCGCTAAACTCGTTTTCATATTTACTGTGTCAAACTTTATTGCATGTCAAGCTGCTTCATTTTATTATACAACGTCTTCCTGTCTATGTTCAGAATACGGGCAGCTTTGCTTTTATTAAAATTAACCTGCTTCAGCACTTTCATGATCATTTCGTATTCCGCTTCATTGACAGCAAGCTTGAGGTTCGGCGCATCGGCCTCCATTTCCGCTGTCTCCGATATAAGCTCCTCCTCATCGGCTTCCGGTTCGAGGTAGGCCAGTTTGGGATAATTGGCGATCTCGAACGGCAGCGCCTTTTCCTCTATGAGCTCCCCGTCGGTAAGCAACGTGGCCCGTTTGATTACATTTTTGAGCTCGCGGAGGTTTCCGGGCCACCCATAGTTCATAAAATCGTTGATCACTTCCTTGCTGTACCCCTTTACATTTTTACCCAGTTCCTTATTAGTCTCATCCAGGAAGGCCTGGGCAAAGAGCATCAGGTCTTCTTTCCGCTCCCTGAGGGGCGGTAAATCTATAGTAAACTCGTTGAAACGGTAGTAAAGGTCTTCCCTGAATTTTTTCTTTTTAGCTGCCTCAAACAACTTTTCATTGCTCGCTACAATAATACGTACATCGAGCTCGATCTCTTTTGTACCGCCTATACGCCGCATTTTTCGCTCCTGTACGACCCGCAGTAGTGCTACCTGGACTTCGTAAGAAAGGTTAGCCACTTCATCCAGGAATAAGGTGCCCCCATTAGCCATCTCAAAATGCCCCAGCTTGGTGGTAAGAGCGCCGGTAAAAGACCCTTTTTCATGTCCGAACAATTCGCTGCCTGCCAGCTCTTTGGAAATGGCGCCGCAGTCCATAGCCACAAAAGCCTGGTCGCGGCGATTGGAACGGTTGTGTATTTCATGCGCAATCGCCTCCTTTCCCGAACCACTCTCCCCGTAGATGATGACGCTGTAATTGGTTGGCGCCACCAGGTCGATCTGCCTGAAAAGCTGCTGGGCCTGCGGGCCGGTACCCATAACATACCCGGCTTTCACAAGAGGCCTGACCTGCCGGGATGCCTGCTTTCCCTTTTCATCAGTCGCCGGGTAGGCTCCTGCGGAATGCTGTTCGGAACGGGAGGCCTTTTCCTTCTGTTTCTCCGCATCTTCCAGGGCTTTGTTGACAGTTACCAGTATCTCTTCAGGGAAAAGCGGTTTTGTGATATAGTCATAGGCGCCCAGCTTCATGACGCTCACGGCATCTTTGATATCCGAATACCCGGTAATGATAAGTACGGGTATCTGCGGCGACCGCGACTTGATGCTTACCAGGAGATCGGTCCCGGTCGAATCTCCCAGCCGGAAATCGGTCATTACGATATCAGGCTCAAATTCCTCCAGCAGTTGAAGCCCTTTCCTGCCCGACTGAGCAGTCTCGACCAGGAATTCCTTTTTGGTCAAAAACCGCTTCAGCAACATACATATATCTATTTCATCATCAATAACCAGTATTTTCTTCATCTTATCGTTTATGGTTCACTTCTGTACGGAGGGGTACCCCTTTATTATGTATTGTTTCATATTCTCACTCTCAGCCTCGCGGTAGGAAGCCCCAGCTGCTCCCGGTACTTGGCCACCGTTCTCCTGGCGACCTGGTAATCCCTTTCCGCCAGCATCTCGGTAATTTTCTGGTCGTTAAGCGGGTTTCTTTTATCCTCCTGCTCTATGATCTCCCTGATTGCCTCCTGGATCGCACGGTTACTTACCTCCACGCCCATTTCGTTGGCGACTCCTTCGGTGAAGAGATCCTTCAGCAATACAATCCCGAAAGGTGTCTGCACATACTTATTGGTAGTCACCCGCGATACGGTCGATAT
The DNA here is from genome assembly GCA_964559125.1 of uncultured Cytophagales bacterium. Taxonomy (GTDB): domain Bacteria; phylum Bacteroidota; class Bacteroidia; order Cytophagales; family Spirosomataceae; genus Ravibacter. Next base: position 88,926 of record CAZLGW010000003.1, on the reverse strand, counting down.
ATCCATCCCTATAATATCGGCTACATCTTTGAGAATCATCGGTTTGAGCAGTTTTATATTACCGGTCAGGAAGTATTCGTGCTGCAGCCTGACAATCGCCTTCAGTGTATTCAGCATCGTGTTTTCCCGCTGCTTGATCGCATCTATAAACCATTTTGCCGAATTGATCTTACCCTTCAGGAACTGCCTGGTCGCCTTATCCTTCTTTTCTCCGGCCATCTCTATAAAAAAGTTGTTCAGTCTCAGGGGCGGGCTGTTTCCCCAGGTAAGCTGCACTTCTATATCACCGTTGCTGGTATAAGTCAACAGGAAATCGGGCTTAATGTTTTCGTTGATCACCGTATCGTTCCTGAGCCCGGAGGAAGGTTTGGGGTTAAGCGACACAATGATCTGCAGCGCTTCCTTCAGCTCCTGCTCGCTGATCTCCAGCACCCGCATGATTTTTTCGTAGTTCCGGTTTCCAAGCTCTTCAAAGAGATTCTTCACAATTCTTTTGGCCAGCTTCAGGCCGGAAGTTTCTTCATCTGTTCTGAGCAACTGAAGCATGAGGCACTCTTTAAGGTCGCGGGCGGCAATTCCCGGAGGATCGAGCTGCTGAATCAGCTTCAGCATATCCTCGACTTCCTCGGCTTCGATATAAATACTGTTGGCAAACGATATATCGTCGGCGATCGAGTCGCAGTCCCGCCTCAGGAAACCGTCTTCGTCGAGCGAATCGAGGATAAAATCCGCTATAAACTGCTGCCTGTCATTCAATGCCAGGAAGTGGACCTGCTGCTTGAGATCTTCCCTGAAGGAGACCGAATCCACGATAGGCCGCGTATATACCTCATCATCAGCGGAATAATTGTTGGAGGCAGTTTTATAGGAAGGGATATCGTCATCCCTGAATTCGTCCCAGTCATAATAATCCTGAACAGCAGGCACCTCTTCCCCACCTTTGCCGACTGTCTCTCCCGGATCTTCGCCCTCCTGTGCTTCCTGAACCTGCTCGTCCTGCCCCTCTTCCAGCACCGGATTTATTTCCATTTCTTCCTTTATCCTCTGCTCAAGCTCCATAGTTGTCAGGTGAAGCAGGTTCAGCATCTGAATCTGCAACGGGGAGTACTTTAAAGTCTGTTTTTGTACCTGAGCCTGTCTTTGCATGAATAATTTACTATTTTACGCGGGTTATGAATTCAGCACTTTTTGCGATACTCAAATATGAGTATAAAATTCCACATTTAGTAAATTAAACCTTATTAAACTACTTTGCCGGATTAGTGATGAACTTCAAACTGTACCAGGCGCCCAAGTTCAGGTTTGGCTTCCGCGATTCACACACGGTGTTTCGTCTGCTGTTCCTGGTGCCTATTTTCCTGATCCTGGCGCTTTCAATCGGCTTCAACCGGGTAAACCGGCACCTGGTTTTCTACGCCGCGCAGGTCGACAACAGCCAGGATGTGCTGTCGGCACTGAGCGACCTGTCGATGGTGCTCCATGAAATTAACTTTAATATCGTTGCCCACAACGCTTACGGCAATAAAGCCAATAAGGAGCTGGCCCTCGAAACTGCATCGGATATACCGCAGTTCCTTCAAAAACTCGACTCACTGGTCTCCGGCAACGCCGACCAGGCGAAACTGGCATCGGGGATCCGCAACCGGGTTTACAGCCTGTACCGGCTCGATCCTGCCGACGAAATTCCGGATATGAGTTTTTTTAAACAGCCGGGCAAACTCTCCATTCCCAATACTACTGAAATGCGGGAGGTCTATGAGCTCATCGATAACATGAAGACAAAGGCGGGCCTATTGATGGAAAGCAGGTTGCAAAGCCGGAATGCCTACCAGGAGCAGCTTTTTAAGTACAACTGGCTTCTCACACTGGCCTCGGTGGTTTTCATGGCGGGTATATTTTACCTGCTCGACAAAAAACTGGTGGAAAACAGGAAGTACCGGGCGGAGCTGGAAAACAAAATAGAGAACCTCAACCGGTCTAACAGCGAGTTGGAACAGTTTGCTTACAGCGCTTCCCATGATCTCCAGGAGCCGTTGCGGAAAATAAAAAGCTTCTCAGACCGCCTCGCCCAGAAACACGCGTCGGAACTGAATACCGAAAGCCGTCTCCTGCTCGATAAAATAGGAAACTCCGCGGGGCGCATGCAGCGGCTCATCCACGACCTCCTGGCTTTTTCGCAGCTGATGAGAGCTTCCAGTACCAAAGAACCCGTTTCCCTCAATAAGGTGCTCCGCGAAGTAAGGAGCAACCTGTCGCTTATTATCGTTGAAAAAAATGCGGTCATCACCAGCGACGACCTTCCCGTTGTGAGCGCTTATCCATCGCAGATGGTACAGCTGTTTCAGAACCTGATAGAAAACTCCCTGAAATACAGTAAGCCTGACCTTACTCCCGCGATCGGGATTTCATACGCAATGATGAAGGGAAGTGAAATCGGAAATTGTATGCCCGCTCATAAGAATCTTGATTTCCATGCTATTACGATTACCGACAACGGCATAGGCTTTGCCGAAGAATTTGCAGAAAAGGTCTTCGCACTTTTTCAGCGCCTGCACGGCCGGGAAGACTACGAGGGCACGGGTATAGGACTGGCTATCTGCAAGCGCGTGGTCACCAACCACAACGGGTATATTACCGCTAAAGCCATCAAAGGACTGGGAGCTTCTTTCTCTTTCTATCTCCCTCTCGACGGCTCGTTCTCCGGGCAATATGAAGAAAAAAGCCCGGAGCCTGTATAAACAGTTCCGGGCCTCCATGCTGAAAACAGCAAATTAAGCTTTCTCTGTAGCTTCCTGGATAGCTTCTTTAGCTTCCTGTTTGGCTTTATAAGCTGTATCTTTTAGCTTCTGAGCTGCCTCTACTACCTTTTTTTTACTTGAATCAAGGGTATCGAGCGCATCATGCGACCATCCCTCTGCTGTTCTCTTGATTTTACGGCGGGTTTTGCTTCCCTCATCCGGGGCAAACAAAAGACCAATTACTGCGCCGGCTGCGGCTGCGGTTACTATCCCCCAAAAAACTCTTGTGTTGATCATAATTCTTGCAGGTTTTAAGTGCGTATTGTTAGTTGGTCGCCAAACGGAAACAGGACCTGTCCCTACTTACACGCGTACGCTTTTCTACATACTGTGGAAATGGTATCCCGTATACAACTCCGTCAGGCTTCATGTTAAATATACGAACAATGTGGCAAGATTATTTTAGAAAATAAGGTAATAATCTTAATCGACTCAATGAGAATCGTAATTATTGAAGATGAGGAAGAGTTGGGTATCCTGATGGGAAACTACCTTAAAAAAAAGGTTTTAGGTCAGAACCCGGGAAGCGTGACCATTGCCAAAAACCTGAAGGATGGGATTTCCTTTATAAGAGAAATAAATCCTGAATGGGTAATCCTGGACAACAACCTTCCTGACGGAAAGGGAATACAGGCGCTTGGAAACATCCGGAGAATTGCACGTAAAACCCAGATCCTGGTCATGAGCGCAATGACAAACCTGAGAGATGAAGCCCTTAGAAACGGTGCTGATTACTTTCTTGGAAAACCTATCAGTTTTACTGAAATCAACAGGATCATTAACAAAAGCCAGTAAAGCAGTCGTTAGAATAAAAAATGCGGAACCCTGCTAGGATATAAGTTTTATTTATATTAAATTCGCTGAATAACATAGATAACTGAATTTTAACCCATAGATCATACTACTATTATTTGCCCGGCAGACAAGCCAGCCAGGCTGCCGGTGGTTCTCCTGGCCGGAAAATGTATCACAACTGATCAGGCCGAATCACAAAATACCTGCAGTACCGGCAAAGCCGGCCGTCTCACCTGAAACTTTAAATAAATATTATTCTTTCAGGGCCGGTATTAAATTTTAACTTGCTTTAAGGTTTTTTTTTATAGAATTTTACACCCGGATTAAACGAAAAGCCGTTTGTCCTTCGATATAGACAGAGTTGCAGCCCCTGTGTTGCATTGAAGATAAAGTATAGTATGTATAGTTGGAGTCCGCCATATGGTTTTACCGTGTGGCGGCTTTGTTTTATCCGTTATCCCGGCCGGCCCGGTGGCACCGGAACCGACGATCCGCGTATGACAAGCTGATGAGGGACAACGATTTTCCCGTGTCCCTCCGATGGTGAGATACCATCGAGCCTTCCGATCAGGGCATTGACAGCCTTTTCACCCACTATGGCACCGGGATAGCGTACCGTGGTAAGCTGCGGATCGATAAACCGGGAAACCGGATCGTCATTAAAGCCCACAACCGCTATGTCGCCGGGAATCTTATAGCCGTACTCTTTAAAAGCCTGAATAAAACTTACTGCGCACAAATCGTTGGCGAGAAATATACCGTCAGGCTTATTCTTTTCTTTATGGATATATGAAGCCAGCCCGGCGCCTGCTTCCTGGCTGAGGTCATTTACCTGTAGCATATTGCCGGAAAACACTACGCCGCTCTCATCCAGGGCGCTAAGGAAACCCCGGTATCTGTCGGCATATACGTTTCGTTTCAGATCGCCGGTCACATGCATAATACACCGGCAACCGTTTTCGAGCAAATGCCGGGTAGCTTCCTTCCCTGCCTCAAAGTTGTTAATCACCACGTTATCAACCCCGAACGCATCCTCAGGGACCCTGTCGAAAAACAGCACCGGGATCTTCCTTTCAATAAACCGGTTGAAGTGGACATAGTCCGTGGTATCGTATGCCAGTGAAACCAAAAGACCGTCGACCCGGCTGTTAAACATCGTCAGGGCATTGGCAACCTCCTTCTGCATCGATTCAAGCGATTGCATGATAAGGAGATTGTAGCCGGCGTCGTTGGCAACACGCTCCATTTCCGAAAGTACGCCCGACATAAAATTGCTGTTGAGGCGCGGCACGATGACGCCGAGCGTATTGGTTTTCTTTCTCCGCAGATTACTGGCAAAGGAATTAAAGCGGTAGCCCGTCTCCTCCGCTTTCTTCCTGACAAGCTTTTTTGTATTCTCATGGATAGCAGGGTGATCCCTCAATGCCCTGCTCACGGTAGCCGCAGACAGCCCGAGAGCCTCCGCAATGTCATATATAGTAGTCTCCCGAAACATATTATTATTAGGAATAACGCCAAAACTAGCAAACCTACCCCGGAAATTACAGGATTAATTCAGGAAAATATTTTAATGCAATCGGTTGCAAAAATAAAAAAATAGATAATATTTGTGACGGCATAAAGTCCGGGCGACCCCAAGGTACTTCCGCTACCACCGGTAAACAAGCATTATCTCATTGACTCATTGTCTTATTAATATATACAAATGAAGCATACCATGAGGTGGTTCGGACCGGGTGATCCTGTTTCGCTGATGGCTATCAGACAAGCCGGGTGCCGGGGAGTTGTCACCGCCCTTCACCAGGTCCCGGTGGGAGATACCTGGCAGACGGCGGAAATCGAAAAGCGGAAACAGCTGATCGAAACAGGCAACTCTACCTACTCACCTCTCCATTGGGATGTAGTCGAGAGCCTCCCGGTTCACGAGGACATCAAAAAAGGCAGACCGGGCAGGAAAGCCCTTATCGACCGCTATATACAGTCGCTCCGGAACCTTGCTGCCTCGGGTATAAAGACCGTATGCTACAATTTTATGCCGGTACTGGACTGGTCGAGAACCGACGTCAGCTATGAACTGCCCGACGGCTCGAAAACGCTGCGGTATGTCAGTACTGATTTTGCGCTTTTCGACCTGTATATTCTCAAACGGCCCGAGGCAGAGAAAGACTATGACCACCCTACCCGGGAAGCAGCATACAACAAGTGGAAATCCGCCAGCCGGCAGGAGCTCGACCGGCTTGCCGACACGGTACTGCTCGGCCTGCCCGGTTCGGAAGAAAAATTTGAATTATCCGGGTTTCAGGCGTTGCTCGATGAGTACAGGGATGTAGGAGAAACCGGCCTGCGCGACAATCTATACCATTTTCTCAGGGAGCTGGGCCCCGCTGCAAGCGACGCCGGGGTCAATTTATGCATCCATCCCGACGACCCGCCCCGTCCGCTTCTGGGGCTCCCCAGGGTGGTAAGCACCGCTTCCGATATCTCGCAATTGTTTGCGGCATACCCCTACCCCTGCAACGGGCTTACCTTTTGTACCGGCTCTCTGGGCGTACGCCCGGACAACGATCTCCGGCAAATGGCGGAAGACTTTGCCCCCCGCATCCATTTCGCTCATCTAAGGAGCACGCTGCGAGAACAAAATCCTCTTAACTTTCATGAAGCGCCACATCTTCAGGGAGATGTCGACATGTATGCAATTGTAAAAATCCTCAAAAAGGAAGAGCAAAAGCGCTATGCGGAAGGAGTGCAAAACCCTGAAATCCCGATGAGGCCCGATCACGGTTTCCAGATACTCGACGACCTCGGCAAGACTTCCTACCCCGGCTATTCTGCCATCGGGAGGCTGAAAGGGCTTGCAGAATTGAGAGGCCTGGAGCAGGCTGTGGAGAAAGAACTACTGTTTCATTCCAAATAACCATTAAGATGTCCGACCCAAAACCTTCTTTAAGTTCTACGCTTCCCGTATTTTCCCTGGAGGGGCAACTGGCCCTCATTACGGGCGGGGGAAGCGGCATCGGATTCCACATCGCCCAATGTATGACAGAAGCAGGCTCCAGGGTGGTGATCACCGGCCGCCGCGAAGAAGCGCTGAAAGAGGCTGTGGCCAGGCTCGGCGATAAAGCCCGGTATATAGTCAATGACGTTACAGACACCGCCGGCCTGCCCGACCTGGTGGATAGAATAGAAAAGGAAACCGGCCAGATAACCACTCTCATCAACAATGCAGGCATCAATATGAAAAAACCGATCTGGGAGGTAACAGACAGCGATTTCGACAAAATCCTGCAAACCAATCTCAACGCGGTTTTCTCGCTGACGCGGGAATGCGGCAAACGGATGAAAGAGCGCAGGGCAGGCTCCGTCATCATGCTTTCGTCTATGGCTGCGCTCTATGGGATAGACCGGGTTATTGCCTACACTGCCTCAAAATCAGCAATTGGAGGAATGGTAAAGGCTATGGCTACCGAATTTTCTCCTTTCAACATCCGGGTAAATGCCATAGCTCCCGGATTTATAGAAACGCCCATGATGCTGACCGCCATGAACGGCGATCCTTCCAGGAGAGACAAGGCCCTTGACCGTACGCCTATGGGAACCTGGGGAAAACCTGAAGACATCGGCTGGGCAGCGGTATACCTTGCATCGCCGGCAGCAGGATTCGTCACCGGCATTACGCTGCCCGTAGACGGCGGCAATTCGATAGGGTTTTAATGGCAGTCAGTAAAACAACTTCAATTATGCGCACGACACGTATCCTTAGTCAGGTCTTCCTTTTCGCAGGATTATTGCTCTTCTTTTCACAACATGAGGCACATGCCCGGAAAATCGACTGGAAAAAGGTCAGGATACTTTTCTATACAAAGAACGGCCAGGGGTATGTTCATGACAATATCCCGAATTCCATCTGGATGATCAGGGAGCTGAGCAGCGAGTACGGCTTCAAAGTAGATGCTACCGACGATCCGGGCGTATTCACCGATGACAATCTCAGGCAATACGATGCGATCGTTTTCTCCAATACCAACAACAACGTGTTCGATACCGATGCCCAGAAGGTGGCTTTTATGAGGTATATACAGTCGGGCGGAGGATTTGCCGGCATACACTCGGCCTCGGGCACCGAGCGTAAGTGGAGGTGGTTCAAGCAGCTTCTCGGGGCTACCTTTTACTGGCATGATAAATTCCAGCCTTTCGACGTGCTTATCCTGGATGAGCACCACCCCTCGGTAAAACACCTTCCCAACAAGTGGAGCCGGTCAAAAGGGGACGAATTTTACTTCCTGAAGGAAATGGGCGTCAACCTCCGGATCCTGGCAGTGAACGACGCCACAACCCTCAAGGGAGATGATGCCAAACGCCTGGACACTTTCGGCCACGTTTTTCCGTCGGTATGGTGCCAGGAATTCGACGGCGGCAGATCGTGGTATACTTCCCTGGGCCATGATAAAAACGACTACAACGACCCTGAGTTCAGAAAGCATATATTGGGCGGCATCGAATGGGCCATAGGAAAGCAAAAACCGCGCGACTACAGCAAGGCCTATGCCACCAACCCTCTCGACCCGGCCAGGAAGCCATAAAGCACTAACCGACCTCTCAAAAATAGTATTGCTTCATTGCCTTATTGTCTCATCATCACATTGCCTCATTGTCTCATCAATTTTCATTCAAAATGAAACAGCATAGCAGACGATCATTCCTTAAAAAAGCGGGTACCGGGACTGCCGGTATCCTGGCTGCATCAGCATTCCCTGCTATTGTACCGGCTTCGGTCTTCGGGAAAAATGCACCAAGCAACCGCATCCAGATCGGTCAGATCGGGTTCGGGCGGATAGCACGCTCACACGATCTTCCCGAGATTCTGAAAAATGACATTGCCCACGTAATGGCCGTCGCCGACGTGGACAGCAGGCGCACCGCGATAGGAAAAGAGTGGATAGAAGCCCAATACGCAAAAAGGACCGGAAAAGTGGGGTATGTCACAGTCAGAAAATACGAAGATTACCACGACCTGATCGCCGACAAGGAGATCGATGCAGTGGTGATCAGCACTCCCGACCACTGGCATGCCCAGCCAGCCATGGAAGCGGCACTTGCGGGCAAGCATATCTATCTGCAGAAGCCTACTTCCCTCACCATAAAGGAAGGCCGCCAGATGAGCGATGCGGTAAGAAAATCCGGTGTGGTATTTCAGCTCGGCAGCCAGCAGAGATCGGCAGATCCCTGGCCGCAATTCAAACGGACCTGCGAGTTGGTCAGGAACGGGCGGATAGGAGAACTGAAGAAAGTATATGTCGGACTTCCCGGCGATCCTCCCGGCGGAAGCCTTGAAAGGATGCCTGTTCCCGACAACCTCGACTACGACTTCTGGCTGGGCTCGACCCCGGAAGTCTACTACACCGCCGATCGTGTCCACTCGCAAACAAACCTGGACGACCGCCCCGGATGGCTGAGATGCGAGCAGTTTGGCGCAGGGATGATCACCGGATGGGGCTCCCACCACATTGACATCGCGCACTGGGGAATGGGTACCGAGCTCACCGGGCCTGTCGAGGTAGAAGGAACCGCTACCTTCCCGACCTCAGGTTTATGGAATGTTCACGGTGACTTCAGGGTGACGGCGAAGTATGCAAACGGCGTCGTGATGGAGATCGGAGGAGATAACCCAAACGGTGTTAAGTTTGAAGGCACTGAAGGATGGATTTTCGTGTCGAGAGGAAATGTAGGCGTAACTGCCTCCGATCCTTCTGCTGCGGGCAGCAAGGAGCAGAACAATGCATTCTACGCAAGCGACCCTAAAATACTGGGATCGGTAATAGCGCCTGGTGAAATACATCTCTATGACAGCCCCGAGCAGCACCGCAACTGGCTGGAGTCGATCCAAAACAGGAAAGAGAGCATCAGCCCTGCCGAAATAGCGCACAGGTCGTGCTCCGCCTGCCTGGTAGCCCATACTGCCATGAAGCTTCAGCGCAGGCTCCGGTGGGACCCCGAAAAGGAAGAATTCATCAATGATGCGGAAGCGAATGCTACACTCTCGCGCCCACAAAGAGGAAAATACGGGACAGATAAGGTGAAGGTCTGAGGCAGCCTAAACATTGCGACCAAAAAGTTCCTCTCTTATTTCGAAAAAAATAATATTCCGCGTACCATTGTCACGACATTGGTACCGTAAAGGTTAAACAACCTGCCGTATCGTCTCCGGCTGACTATTGCAATAATGTAAAAATCAGAATTCATACAAAAATGAGCATACAAAGTATGAAAGCTCTTTTTCCGAAATATACACTTCTGTCCGGACTGGTTGCGGTATGTTCGCTTCCTTTACTTTCCGGGGCGACGGATAAGAAGAAACAAGAGAAAAAAAGGCCTAACATAGTGGTTTTCCTGGTAGACGATATGGGCTGGCAGGACACGTCGGTACCTTTCTGGGAGAGGCCTACAGAATTTAACAAACGCTACCGTACCCCCAATATGGAGCGGCTCGCGAGGGAGGGGCTGAAATTTACCGGCGGGTACGCGTTCCCCGTGTGCACACCCTCGCGTGTCAGTCTCATTACCGGGGTAAACCCTGCACGGCACCGCATTACCCACTGGACCTCCCCAAATGCCAATACCAACACCGATTACCCGGATACTACCCTGAACTTTGTCCCGTGGAATATCCAGGGAATGAGTCCCGCAGCCGGCGTAGAAAATACTTTTCATGCCACAGCCCTCCCTTCGCTCCTGAAAAAGGCGGGGTATTACACGATCCTCAGCGGGAAAGCACATTTTGCATCAAGCGGTACACCCGGGGCCGATCCGATAAATCTGGGGTTTGACGTCAACATCGCGGGGAGCTCCATCGGCCATCCCGCCAGCTATTACGGAGAAAGCAATTACGATAAACCGGTAAACGGCAAGCCGAACCGGAACGCCGTTCCGGGGCTTGAGGCCTATCATGGCACGAAGACCTTTCTCAGCGATGCCCTGACGATGGAAGCCCTCAAAGCGTTAAAAAAGCCTGTCAGCGAAGAACAGCCATTCTTCCTGTATCTTTCTCATTACGCCGTACATACGCCTTTACTCCCTGATCCGCGATTTGTAGACCGATACCTGAAAATGGGGTTGGACAGCATTGAAGCGAGCTATGCCTCGCTGGTGGAAGGAATGGACAAAAGCCTGGGCGACCTGATGGATTTCCTGGAAAAAGAACAGCTGGCAGACAATACCGTGGTTTTCTTTCTTTCCGATAACGGCGGACTGAGCACGGCGCCGCTCCGGGGAGGAGAAGGTTATACGCATAATCTCCCGTTGAGAGCCGGAAAGGGCTCCGTATACGAGGGAGGCATCCGGATCCCGCTACTTGCCAAATGGCCCGGAGTGACCCCGGCGGGTGAAAATACCGATCAATATGTGATCGTTGAAGATCTCTTTCCTACCATTCTCGAGATCGCAGGTACAAAGAATGCAAAAACCCGTCAGCGTGTAGACGGGAAAAGCATGGTCCCGCTGTTAGCCAACCCTGAATTGAAAGACGGGACAAGAGAGCTGATCTGGCATCACCCTCATCGCTGGATCCCCCAGGAAGGCCCCAATATTCATTGGGCCAGTGCGTTCAGAAAGGGGGATTGGAAGCTCGTTTACGACTACCGGGCCCGGAAACTGGAGCTGTATAACCTGAAAGACGACATCGGGGAACTCCGCGACCTTACCTCCCTGGAACCTGAAAAGACCAGGGAACTGGCCAGGTTGTTCACAAAGCGGCTCAGGCAATACGGAGCGCAGCGCCCTACCTGGAAAAAGGACGGACAGCCGGTTCCCTGGCCTGACGAGATAGCAGTGAAGTAAGGGTGAAGTGTAAGGTATGAGGGATAAGGTATCAGGAAAGAAATTCTATCCGTACAAGGTATATGAAGCTGGTTCTGTGGATAATGAAAATACAACCGGTCATTCCGGGAAGGATACGGGATACTTAAAGCTTATTACCTATTAACTCTGATGAAGACATTGATTGATCAGCTCAACAGGCGAGAATTTATTCACACGCTATCAGCCGCTGCGATAGGAACGGGACTGGGCGCACCGGTGATCCTGAAAGCGGGTTCCACCAACGAGAAGCCGGCCCTCCTGGGCGGCGTCAAGGCTCACCCCGGCGATTTTCCCCAATGGCCGGTTTTTGACCGGACCGAACATACTGCGTTGACTGAAGCCCTCGAAAGTAAGAACTGGGGAAGGCTGCACGGCAATAGCGTAGTGGGTAAATTTGAAAAAGAGCACAGCGAGCTTATGGGAGTAAAGCATACCCTCGGTGTATCGAGCGGTACCAGTGCGCTTTACACTATGCTGGGTGCGCTCGATATCGGCCCCGGCGATGAAGTGATCATTCCTGTATATACGTTTATTGCGACCTACAACGTCGTTACATTAAATTATGCGCTGCCGATATTTGTAGATACCGACCCGGAAAGCTTCCAGATCGATGCGTCTAAAATCAAAAAGGCCATTTCAAAAGAAACAAAACTGATCATCCCCGTCCACATAGCGGGATCACCTGCCGACCTCGACGCGATCATCCCGATAGGTAGGCAGGCCAACATCCCGGTGATAGAAGATGCCTGCCAGGCCCATATGGCCGAATGGAGAGGAAAGAAAGTAGGCACATACGGACTTGCCGGGGCCTTCAGTTTCCAGTCAAGCAAAAACCTGAATTCCGGGGAAGGCGGTGCCATCATTACAAACGACGACAATTTTGCCAAAACCTGCTACACTTTTCATAACCAGGGGCGCGGAGGAAGTACGTCCGGTTTCCTTCCGGGAAGTACGGGAACGAGAGGAACGAACCTCCGGATGACAGAATTCCAGGGAAATCTCCTGAGGGCGCAAACGACCCGTCTGGCCGATCAGACCCGGCACAGGTGGGAAAACGCCATGTACCTCAATAAAATACTGGGAGAGATCCCGGGTATTACCCCGGCAAAGCTATACGACGGGACAACCATGAGCGCCTATCACCTGTATATGTTCCGCTACGACAAAAACCAGTTTGCAGGTCTCCCGCGCGAAAAATTCCTTCAGGCACTCTCCGCAGAAGGCATCCCGAATTCACCCGGCTATGGCCAGATGAACAGTGAGGCATACGTCACCGGATTGGCCGCTAACCGCCATTATCTCAAAATCTACGGAGAGAAAAGAATGAAAGACTGGGTTGACCAGAACCGGTGTCCGAAGAACGATTATCTCACTCAGAACGAAGCGGTATGGCTTTTCCAAACCATGTTGCTGGGCTCGAGGAAAGATATGGACCAGATAGCCGAAGCTATTATAAAGATCAGGAAATATGCCCCGGAGCTGGCAAAAATCTGAAAAATGTCATCCTGTTTATTACAAACATCAAAGCATCTATGCGTATTAGATTATTTCCGCTGATCCTGACCTTTCTGCTGGGTACAGGGGTTTGCCTGGCCCAGGATAGCTTCCGGGCAGGGATGTCGAGCGTGAGCATCGAACCAGGCGATGAATCCTTTTCTGTAGCGTTAGCAGGCTATGCCGGTCCCTGGGCCGGAAGATTTGCGGTGCAATGGAACCCGGAAGGCGTCATCGGCCCTGACTCCCGGCTCGCCCGGCGGGTAAAACGACAGAAAGCTATAAAAGAAGAAGGTATACAATACAGGCTTAACCAGCCCGGATTACTCGAATATAACCGGTCGGGAAGCCGCCAGACCGGATGGGTACCGGCCCCGCCTCTGAAAAATCTGAAGAGCTTTGTGGTTCAGCACCCTTATGTATATGGCTGCACCGGCACCGACACTCTTTACAAATTCCATATCGACAATCCTGAAAATGGCTGGAACCGGGCCCTCTACTACAATGGGGTAATCCGGAAGGTCAATATCCACCATTTATACACAGAGAATCGCAAACTTTTTGCCGTCAACGAATCCGATTCCCTGTTTTCGGCCTCCCTTATACACGGGCAGAAAGAGGAGCATTCCTACGCCAGGGCCGTCGCTATTCAGAACGGCGATGCGAAAGTCCTGATCATCTGCATGGATCTTTGCGGCTTCAATTCTGATATGATCGATAACGTAAAGGCATCAATTTCAAGGAAAACAGGTTTACCCGCGGAAGCTATCCTGATCAATGCCTCGCATACTCATTTCATCCCGGGCACGCAAAGATGGATCCCATGGGCGCCTCACAACCGGTACCCGGATGTCAACTATATGGAAAAGGTAGTCAAACCGGCTATGATCAAAGCGGGTGTTGAGGCGTGCTCAAAGCTCTTCCCGGCTCGTTTATCTTTTGGAAGAGGTAGTACCGCAATCGGTGCCAACAGGCGGAATCCGGGCTCAACAGAACCCTATGACAACACTGTGGATGTTCTCAGGATAGTCAGCACCGATGAGAAAAAACAGGCTGTGCTGGCTTTGACTGGCTGCCATCCGGTTTTCGGCACAAAAGGGATCAGGCATTTTACGATCAGCAGCAACTATCCGGGTTTTATGCGAAGCGCCGTGGAAAAAAATGCGGCGATGCCCACCATGGCGCTGTTTATGCAGGGATGTGCGGGTGACATCAACCCGGTAGACGAGCCGGAAATATCGGGGGCTAAGCTGGCCGACGACGTCATGAAAGTGCTCAACAGCTCTATGACCACGCTCAACGGAGGTATTGTCTTTAAAATGGATTCGCTGCTGATCCCTACAAACCCTATGAGTAAGTCCGAATTAGAAGAATTCAGGGCTAAGAATGTCGCATTGGGCCCGGAGATGGAACCTGAAAGGGACGTAGCCTGGGCTGACCTGATGCTTTCATACCACCGCGACAACAAGATGCCGAAATATATGCCCATTTATATTCAAACATTGAATATAGGCCAATGGAAGTTAATAGGCCTCTCCAGGGAAGTCGTTACGGAATATGGTTTGGCCATCAAAAAAATATGGCCCGATAAGCTGGTCTCTGTGGCCGGCTACTGCAACGATGTATCCAGCTATCTTCCGGTAGAAAGGCATATCCGGGCCAAAGTGTATGAAGGCGAAGCCTCGTATTTCTGGTATGGTATGCCTTCCCCTTTCCCGCTGGATATTCTCGACAGGGTCGTGAACCATATACAATCGAAAGGATATTAAAAGACAACGCCAGCCACAAGGCACGAAGGACACAGAGAATCACAGAGTTATCCTTTGTGATATCTTTGTGTCGTTCGCGCCTTTGTGGTGAAAATATAAAGTATATAACATTACAACGACCTATATCGTTAAAGTGAATAATTTCACACAATCTGTTAAAGAGCATGAAAAAGATTTTTGCCGTTGTACTATACCTGTTGTCTGTTCCTTCGTTTGCCCAGTTCGGAGTAAGCTTTCATCAATCCAACATGCCGTTTATCGGCTTTAATTATGAGATTGCCGGCAAGTTTCTTCCGGAGCTCCGCCTGGGGACGGACACATACCTGGACGACATATCTGTCGAAGCTGTAGCCACCTATCAGTTTATTGACAAGGACGACGTGGAAGTATATGCCGGTCTGGGCGGACGCGTCAACACAGCTGCCGGGCTGGTGGCCCCGATCGGTGTTCACATCTTTCCGTTCAATGCAAAAAAACTGGGTTTTCACATAGAGCTGACCCCGCTTTTTATCCAGGAAGAAGAAACCCCTGTAATAAGAGGAAGCTGGGGTATAAGATACCGTTTCAGGTAGTGTGGCGGCAGCCGGTCACGACGGAGCTTTGCCGGCGAGCATCAGTCTTTTCAGAACGCTTTCCAACTCATTAAGCAGCGGCATCACGCTTTCGTTGTCTACAGGAGCATATTGACGGGAATAGCCTGACAACAAATCTGTCAGGGGAATTTCCAGCACTTCGGCTATTGTTTTCAACTGCATGATTTTTAAATCCTGCCGTCCGCTCTCCATCCGGCTGTAGGATTGCTGGCTGATATTCAGCCGGTAGGCCATATATTCCTGGGAATATCCTTTCATCAGGCGGGTCTGCCGTATACGGGCGTTGATTTTTGAATCCATAGTACGCATGTAAAATTGATTAAAGATTAATATAGTATGCCGCCCGGATACAGGCCTGACGTCGTCGTTCTCCCGGCCTGCACCAAACGGGATGCATAATATTACCATACATTTATCTGATATCCAACATATACGCGCCGAAAATGTAAGATCCCCGATTTTCAAGTGACACTTTCATTATTCAGCAGGCAATCTTTGAGTCGACATTACTATTACTCAAAAATCACCTGTAAGCATGAAAGCAAAACACTATACTTTGCTGGCTGGCCTCCTATTGGCAGTCAGTTGCGAAAAGCCGGGGAAAGAAACGCTCATCTCTCCTCCCGAAAAAAAAGAACTCACTCCTGAAGAAAGCCGGATCTGGCTGGAGGGACAGCCTTCCGATATCCTCCGGGACTATTCCGTTTTATGGCAGGCTGCCGGTGTTGCGATATTTGAAGGACAAAAACTGATCGCAGTACCGCTTTATAATCCAAAAGGAGACCTGAAAATTGCCGGTAATGCCGCCGGGCTCGATGATGCAAGGAGGCTGGAAAACCCGAAGCTGATCTTCTACTTGAACGACCAGGGCCATATCGAGGGAAGTATGATGGCAGAGGAGAGCGACGGGTTTCCCGGTAAAAGATCGGTATATTTCTTTGATCCCCACCGAATGAAGCTCCGGAGTGTATGGAAGATCGGGGATCAGACCCTTTCGGGATCACCCGCCGTCGACCAGGCCGGCCATTCAGGCAGCAGAACATCCGGCTGCGGAGTTGCCGACAAGTGGATAAACCATTGTATAGACAGAACCGCCAGAGATGGTTACTGCTGGGAATATGTCGGCACTGTTCTGACTTGTCTTCCTGATTTTGACCATAACCTGCCGTCTACCGGAGGTGGCGGCGGACCCGGCGGATCGCCGGTAAAAGGACCGCTTCCCGGCAATCCTTCTATTACCCCCTTCACCGGTTTCAGTCCCTATATAAACTCTCCTTTCTCCATAACCCTGGGACAGGAAAAGCTTGATATATTGTTAAACTCGTTTATATCAGGCAAGGTGCTTTCGCTCATTTTTGAAGCCAGTGTGCATCATAATATCCAATTCAGCCGGGAAGAAATCGAATATTTAGAGACTTTTTCCCAGCAAGATATCGACGCAATAACCGATTGGATCAAAGTGAAGAAATCAGTGGCTTTGGAATTTATTGAAAACGAAATAAAAGGGTTGAAAGGGAGGTTTAATAAAGCGGAAAAAGATGTGTTGTGGGAATATTCAGGCGGCAACATGATCAAATACCGGCTGAATGTACTGAGGTACGGAGCTAATGCTTATTCTGCTACTTCGGCTACTCAGGCTTATTTTCAAAGTAATCATGCCAAAGACTGTTCCGTCTGTAAAGGCAATGCCTTTAAACACGCGCTGTTCAGAATTTTTGATGCAGTGTCGTTTGGCCGGGAGATATCCCGGCAATTGGGAGAAGCGCATGAAGCGAGAGAAAACCTGGATCCAGCCACGATTATGGATAAAAAGAATAACGCCGTCGGGCTACAGATCTATGACTCCCACAAGAACGGAGGTGCCGGCATTTTCTACTGGGGTAGCAAAGTCGGCGATGCCATGAAGAATGGAGATCTCGTCTTTTTACTTAATAACCGGGAGACATCTTCCAATGTTGATGACCCCTCAATACCAGGACCGCTGTAGCTGCCAGGAATTATAAGGTAGTAATTCGCTCGATAATCAGGCAAATTACTACCTTTAGCAAGAGTTGATCCAAACCGATCGCTGTTATGAAATTTTTAAAAAAGCTGCTGTTGGCGTTTATCATTGCAGGTACTATAATCTTTCTGGCTTTGATATGGCTTATTAACTTTCGGCCCATCTTTAGGCCATGTGAGCCTTTCGAAACGTATTTCAAAAGTGACACGCTCAGATTTCCCATCGAAGCTGGAGAAATCAAAGCTAATTGGAAAGGAATGCAGTACGATACACTACCACCGCATTTTTTGTATTCGTCCAAGTCTGATACTCTTGTTCTTGCTCATTTTCGAGCTGGGTACGAAACCGGGAAATTTAATAAGAACGGACACGACACTTCAATCAGGAGGGTTAACAACAAGTCTGTAGAAAATTATGATATAAAAGGTATATATGCTTATTCCTTTATCATTAACGACACACTCTACCAACAGACGTCGGCAATACTCCGGAGAACATATGGAGACAACTTTCAGGTAAAAACATCCAGATTTGATCATATCTCTTACTCTTTATGGGATATCGGGCCTTGCCATCATCTCCTGTTTTTTAAGAAAAAGCCATTTTCGATACGACACAGGCTGGATACTGAGAGTTTTTACACCTATATATTGTTTGTCTATAACCTTTCAGAAAAGGAAATAAATGATGTTGTAGAAAGGGACGGCGGGATCAGTAATGAATACATTTGACGATTTTCTCCTCCGGAAAGATTTTTATAAATCAACTCGAAAAACCCGGAGAGATGAATAGAGCCGGACTTCAGCCCGATTAAAAATGTATCGAACGGGCCAAATAAACATCCCGATAGCCCGGTGCGGCCGGATAACGGTATTCATTAAAGCGATAATACTTACAAACCGTCTGTAAGACGATAACCAAGTCTGATTTTATGAAGCATCTCTTTTCCTGCGTTACACTGCTTGTCTTTACAGCTATCAGCTATTATGCACATGCCCAAGGCAAGCCTGAATTTCTAAACCCGCCCCGCCTGATCGAAAACCCTGAAAACTATTACAAATATTCGGCAGACAGCCGGAAGTTCACCGGGATATCCAGTATGGCCGTCAGTGCCAACGGGAGACTGTGGGTTACCTGGTATGCCGGCATCACGCCGGGTGAGGATCATAACAACTACGTAACCGTCTCGACGAGCGGTGATAACGGGGCTACCTGGGAAGAAGTATTAGTCATCGATCCGGACGGGAAAGGCCCGGTCCGTACGTTTGATCCGGAGATCTGGATCGACCCCAGCGGAAAACTCTGGGTTTTCTGGGCACAGGGAATCGCCGGGAAAATACAGGTGGAGCAAAATGGCTATATAGCAGGAGTCTGGGCTATCGCTGCAGGCAATGCCGAAGAACCGCGTCCCGAATGGTCGGCCCCCAGGCGTATAACCGACGGGGTACTGATGTGCAAACCCACCGTACTTTCAAACGGTGAATGGGCCCTTCCTGTCTCTACCTGGTTCCTGACCGACAACAGCGCCCGGATGGTCGTTTCAACGGATCAGGGCAAATCATTCTCTGTCAGGGGAGCATGCCACATACCGGCAGATATACGGACTTTCGACGAGCATATGATCGTTGAGCGCAACGATAAATCGCTCTGGATGCTGGTGCGTACCAAAGCGGGAATAGGTGAAAGCGTTTCCAAAGATGCAGGCCGGACGTGGAGCCCTTTAAGCCAGTCAAAAATAGAACACCCCAGCGCCCGTTTCTTTATCCGGCGGCTCAGTTCAGGAAGTCTTCTACTGGTCAAACACGGCCCCGTTTCAGTAAGGACGGAACGTTCTCATTTAATGGCATTTATTTCTAAAGATGATGGTAAAAGCTGGTCAAGAGGCCTGCTGCTGGACGAAAGATCGGGAGTCTCCTACCCCGACGGCCAGCAAACCCGGGACGGGAGAATATATATCACCTATGATTATAGCCGCACCCGTGAACAAATGATATTTGTAACCAGCTTTACCGAAGACGACATCTTCTCCGAAAAAGGAGACGAAAAAATCCTGTCGGTTTACAGAAACAGGAAACTTGTCAGCCAGGGAGGGCGCTGACAGATTCCGGGTTTTATTCCTCAGTTTATTTCCCGCTCCTGCAATATTATTATTCTGTGATTTTTTAAGCTTCCTTGACAAATGTACCTTATCTTTAGGGTACATTTGCCTTTTACGGTATGCATGACTAACTATCTTCAACATAACGATCAGGCTTTAATAACCCTCTTGAAAGAAGGAGATGAGCTCGCCTTTGCGGAGCTGCACGGCCGGTACAAAGCCGTACTGTTTGTCCACGCCTACCGTATGCTGGGAAATGAGGATGAAGCCAAGGATATAATCCAGGAAGTCTTTACTACGCTGTGGACCCGGAGAAACGATACTCCGGTAATATCTTCCCTACCCGCCTACCTGTACAGCGCGGTCAGGAACAAAGTACTCGATTGCATTGCCCGGAAAAAAACCGAAGAGAAATACATACGATCGCTTGCGATGTTTATGGAAGAGGGGGAGAATATTACGGACCGCGAGATCAGGGAAAAAGAGCTGACCAGGTTGATAGAAAGGGAAATTTCCCTGCTTCCCACGCGAATGCGCGAGATATTCGAGCTGAGCCGATACGAAAACCTGTCCTACAAAGAGATTGCTGAAGAACTGCAGATTTCTGACAAAACGGTAAAAAAACAGGTCAGCAATGCGCTGATCATCCTGCGAAAAAAGCTGGATGTGGCTTTTTCCGTATTTTTTTCCTTCTGAATACTACCTGGGCCCTTGCTACCCGTCTTTACTAAAAAGACCATTCTGATGCAGGAAAGCCAGGCAAGGATACTGATAGAAAAATACAGGAACGGTACGCTCACCGATGAAGAACGTATACTTCTTGAAAGCTGGTATCTGAAGCTGGCTGAGCAAACAGACCTTACGGAAGAAGATACAAAGCGGCTCGGCAATACTATCGAAAATCTCAGGCCTCCGGTGATATCCGGAAGAAAAACTCCTGTAAGGCAGATCCTGAAGTGGAGCGCCGTCGCTGCTTCCGTTCTTATACTCATTGCTCTCGCCACTATTTACCGGCCTGTTCATCGCCAGGAAGCTGCCGTTACTGCTGATGTGGACATGAATGAAGACGCATTACCCGGTGAGCACCGCGCGATGCTGATATTGGCCGACGGCTCGTCTATCCCGCTCGATAAAGTAGGGCGCGGCGTCCTGGCTCAGGAAAACAACGTGTCGATTGTAAAGACCGGCGATGGGGAAATAGCATGCAATGTCCCGGTCGATTCAGAGAAGCCCGCTGGGAGAGTTTCCTACAATAAGCTGGAAACTCCGAAAGCCGGGCAGTATAAGGTAATATTACCCGACGGTACCCGCGCGTGGCTGAACGCCGCCTCTTCTATCAGCTTTCCTGCACTTTTCCCTCCAGGCGAACGGGTTGTGGAAATTAGCGGAGAAGTGTATTTCGAGGTAGCAAAGCTCAGGAAAAACGGGAAAAATATTCCATTCCGGGTGCGTTCCGGCGCGCAGACCGTAGAAGTGCTCGGAACCGTTTTTAACGTAAACAGCTATACCGACGAAGAAACAACCAAAACCACGCTCCTTGAGGGGAGCATCAGGGTAATTGACAATGTGCATATAGAAAAGACAGTTGTGCTGAAACCCGGACAGCAGACCCTTCTCTCTACGAAAACCCGGGGGCAGACGGGTTTGCCTCAACTGAATATCAAGGAAGTAGATACGGGTTCGGTCGTGGCATGGAAAGAGGGGTATTTCCGGTTTGACGGAGTAGGACTCCCCGAACTGATGCGGCAGCTGTCAAGGTGGTATGATATGGAGGTCATCTACGAGACTGCCGTTGCAGACCATGAGTTCGTCGGGCAGATCGAGCGCAACGCCAACCTCTCAAAGGTACTCCGGATCCTTGAGCTGGGAGGCGTCAAATTCAGGATAGAAGGAAAAAAGATTATTGTAACAAATTGATTTATATAGTGTTGAACTTAATACCAGAACCGTCTATGAGAAACAAATAACCAGAAAAAGAACCGGTTCCGTGAATAAAAAACCGTTTCAGATGCGACCTGAAACGGTTGAAAGTTCCGGTCATCTTCCCGCTTTCACGCTGTACAACGGAAAGAAGGGACGTTTTTGTTGCTGCAAAACCAATGATAACCAAAACCATACAAAGGTATGCAATCTTTTTTTCGAAGAAAAGAGCCGTATATTCCTATGCGTGCTACTTTCAAAATTATTCTGGCCATGAAGCTTACGGCCCTTTTCCTGATGTTAGCCTGTCTGCACGTAGCTGCTACAGGCTTTTCCCAGAAGATCGCCCTTTCGGTAAAGGACGCCCCGCTTTCTACTGTGTTCAGGCACGTGGAAAAACAGACGGGCTATACCTTTTTCTATGACAACAAGCTGGTAAGGAAAGCAGGCAGAATAACAGCCGATTTCAGGGGCAATACCCTCGAACAGATACTCGATACGGTACTGGAAGATCAGCACCTGGCTTATGAAATTATTGACAAAACGATAGTTATCCGAAAAGCGGAAGAGAAAAGAATGACTCAGGGTCGGACGGCGAAGAGGGAAGATATTATAATATCTGATCCCCGGATTACCCCCGATGCCGGTATAATGAAGGAACCCGCTGTGAGATTATCGGAAATCCCTTTTCCCGATATTACCGTTCGCGGTAAGGTCAATGATGAAAAAGGCGCAGGACTGCCGGGAGTAAGCATCCTGATCAAAGGCTCGCGGCAGGGTACGAGCACAAACCTCGACGGGACTTTTACACTTAGCGTTCCCGACCGGAGCGCCGTACTGGTGTTTTCATTTGTCGGTTACGTTAGCCAGGAAATCGAAGTAGGCAGCAGATCCGACATAGAAATCACCCTGAAAGTGGACGAAAAGGCTCTTGATGAAGTGGTGGTGACAGCGCTCGGTGTACAGCGTAGTTCGAGGGCGCTCGGTTATTCGGTCGGAGAAGTCAAAAGCGATGAGCTTACCCGTGTACCGCAGGAAAATATTGTAAACAGCCTCAACGGCCGGGTTTCGGGTGTAAGGGTTATCAATACCACGCCCGATCTCAACAGTGACCCGATGGTACTGATCCGGGGGTTCACATCCCTTTCCGGCGGAAACTCGCCCCTGATCGTCATAGACGGTCTGCCCACCGGAACCGATATCAGCGTAATGTCTGATCTGAGCGCCGACAACATCGAAAGTGTCAGCGTGCTTAAAGGCCCTAGTGCTGCGGCGCTTTACGGGTCAAGGGCCGGAAGCGGAGTTTTGCTTATTACAACCAAAAGCGGTAATAAAGGTAAAAAAGGCCTGGGCGTAAGGGTCAACTCGGCCTATACCGCTACTGTCCCTTACCGCTTTATGCCGCTTCAACAAAGGTTTGCCACCGGTTCCAACGGGAATTTCGACCAGACAAGCAATCTCTGGTGGGGACCGGAAATGGGAACGTCGGTCGCCAGGTTCGGTACAAACGGCGAAGCAACCCCTCTCCAATCCTACCCTGACAACGTTAAAAACTTTGCTAACGTAGGGAATACCTACGTAAACGACATTACCGTTTCTAATAATTCCGATAAACTGAGCTTCTCCCTGTCGCTTTCCGACACCAGGGGAACCGGCGTTTACCCCGGAAGCGAACTGAGGAAAGACGCTATTTCCATGTCGGGCACTTATACGATCACCCCTAGCCTGTCGGTGTCAGCCTATTTCAATTATCTCAACTCCGGCTCAGATAATTTCCGCGGGCTTTCTTACGACAACTATCCGTATGAAGACCTCTACTTTACTCCTAATTGGGTAAACCTGGAGGACCTGAAAAACTATTGGGATGAAGAAAACGTCAAACAGAGCGTATGGGCAAACGGCTTCAACAACCCCTGGTTTACGGTTTATGAAAACATCAATACTTTCCGTAAAGTGAGACCATACGGGAACGTAAAGCTGGATTGGGAGATCGTAAAAGACCTGACCCTTATGACCCGCATCGGCGGCTTTAATGAATCCTATACCACCAATAACCGCACTGCGCTTTCCGAAAAAAGCCTTCCCAACGGCGGCTATTCATACATTGCCCGGAATCTCCAGGAGATCAATACCGATTTCCTGCTCAACTACAAAAAGGATATCACCGACTTCTCGTTTGACGTATCGGCGGGAGGAAACCTGCTGTTCCAGAACCACTCCTTCGGAAGTATTACCGGTAACCGCTATGTCCTGCCGGGGCTTTACACGGCAAGTAATATCGACCGCTCGGCGGTTTCCTATTCGAACACACTGGCGAATAAACGCATCAACAGCCTTTACGGCACAGCTTCAGTCGGCTTCCGCGATGCTGTTTTCCTGGAGCTTTCCGGAAGAAATGACTGGTCGAGCACGCTTCCGGTCAGCAACAGGTCTTACTTCTACCCTTCCGCGTCGCTCAGTGTCGTACTTTCCGATCTTTTCAGACTTCCCGATGCCGTTTCGCTCCTGAAGCTGCGGGGAGGATGGGCCAAGGTAGGAAAAGATACCAGCCCCTATCAACTGGCAATGACCCTGTCGCGCTCTACCTGGGGCGATCGCACTACCTATTCTCTGCCTTCCAAGACCCCGACCAGCAACCTCTTGCCGGAAAGTATCGTTTCGTCGGAAGTCGGGTTCGATCTCATGATGTTCAAACGGAGGCTTGGGCTTAATTTCACTTACTACGAGCTTGAAAACAGGAACCAGATCACCGGGATTTCCGTCTCGGGCTCTACCGGCTTTACGGCAGCCAATGTGAATGCCGGCGTAGTCAAGAATAAAGGACTTGAGATATCGCTGAGGACCGTCGCGCTGGAGACCAAAAACGTTAACTGGGACTTCATTTTCAACTTCACAAAAGAGAGAAGCTGGCTGACCGCCCTTCCCGACGGGGTCTCCAACCACCAGTTCTGGTCGAGGAACAACATCTACAACCAGACAACCCTCGGCGGAAGAGTAGGCGATATGTGGGGTCCCGACGTGGTGAGAGTGACCGAAGGGCCTTACAAAGACTGGCCTGTTCTTAACAATAACGGTTACGTTCAGCAAAACACAACCAATATCAACCTCGGAAATGTGATGCCCGATTTCACGCTGGGTATCCAGACCAACCTGCAGGTAAAACGGTTTACTTTTTCGGCAAGCTTCGACTGGCGCCAGGGCGGCAAGTATTACTCTGAAAGTATGAAACGCCTTACCCGCGACGGGCGCCAGGACAGCTGGTATAAAGGCGACGGCTCCAGCACTTTCACAGGGATACTCAGTAACAACTCGTTTAACGGGGACAACGACAAGCTGGCGAACGAAATAAGGAATAACCCGGGCAAATACAACGCTATGGACGGGCTTGTCTACGTGGGGGGAAGAAATGCGGAACTTGGAGGCTTTGACTACGGCAATTCTATTGCCAACGGTGTTTTCTTCCCTGGTGTGATCGTGGGGGCAAACGGTGAATATATCGAAAACTTCGGGGCCGAAGGCACGAAGTACTTCCGGGCCGACCTGATCGCCGATCCGGGCGCGGGGTACTGGAGCCGGGCCGTTCAGTCATGGATCTACGATGCATCATTCCTGAAACTGAGGGAATTCGCGGTTGCCTACGCCCTACCGGAGCAGTTCAGCCACTACATCGGGGCCGGCAGCGCTTCGTTGTCTCTTTTTGCAAGAAATATCATACTCTGGACAAAGGCCAAAAACTACATGGACCCCGAATCGACCATGATGAACGGAAATAGCCAGTTCAGCGCCTCTCCCAATTACCTTTTCGGCTACGACAGGGCGTCTTTTTATCCATGGACGATGTCTTTAGGAGTAAAATTAGGTATCCAGTTTTAACCTGATAAGCAATGACCAAGATATTGAATCAACTGAAAATATGGAAGTGGGCTGCCGGGCTTCTCCCCTTCCTGGCCGGGTGCGAGTCCCTGACCGAAATCAACCAGAACCCGAACGACCTGACCGACGAAAGGGTCAACCCGGCCTATGTGCTTACGTCGGTCGTAACAGGCTCGGCCACCGCGCTGTCAGACGTTTCTTTTTCCGGGAACGTAACCCAGTCGGTCATATCCGAAGCCATGCAATATACCCAGAGAGACTTCCTGGAATTTTCGGTCACCAACCAGTTCGGCTGGTATCCGGTTTCATTCGACTATCGCAGTCTTCATCAGCCTCTTGCCAATGCTGCTTACCTGGGAAGACGGGCTGAAGGAAACCCCGACTCTTTATTTCTGAAAGGGGTGGCGCTTACCATGCAGGCTATGTGGTTCGGCGTACAGAGCAGCCTTTGGGGAGACGTACCTTATAAGGAGGCCAACCAGGGGACTGCCAACTTACAGCCGGCCTTTGATCCCCAGAAAGACGTTTTTCTCGGGATTATAGCCGACCTTGACAAGGCCAATTCCTACCTGAAACAGGCAGGATCTGTCAGATCTTCCGTCCTGTCGCAGGCCGATATGCTTTTCAAAGGAGATGTACTCAAATGGAGAAAGTTTGCCAATTCACTGAGAATGAGATTCATGATGCGCCTGTCCGAAAAACTGAGCGATATGAGCGCAGCAGGCCTGGATATAAAGGCTGAATTCTCAAAAATGGCGGCGGATCCGTCGAATTACCCGGTGATGACATCCAGCGAGGACAATGCCGCTATGAGCTACCCCGGAACCAATACAATCGATTCCTGGAGAATGGGGACGCTCCTCAAGCCTACCCTCAGCGAATTCCACAGAATAAAATCAGGAGCGACACTGGTCGATTTCCTGAAAAACCAGGACGATCCCCGGCTCAGCGTATGGTTCCGGCCTGTGGAGGTTCAGACGCTGGTAAGGGATAAAGGAGGGGAAACAGTGTTTGCCACAGACGAATCCGGAGCGGTCAAGCGGTATATTAAATCCTACCAGCAGGGCATAGACACTTCCCTGTATGTAGGTCTGAAGATCGCATTGGTCAACCCGGATATTTACAATGAAAACATCGCCGCCCACCGGACCGAAGCGCTGAAGTTTAATAGTGCAATCTATAACAGCGGCGCGGCCAATCCCTTTGTCTCCTACCTGTCGCCGATGTTCCGGGAGAACACCCATCCGCTGGTAAAAACTGTATTCATGTCTGCAGCCGAAGTCAATTTTATTCTCGCGGAGGCAGCGGCCAGGGGCTGGATATCAGCAAATGCC
This sequence comes from uncultured Cytophagales bacterium, assembly GCA_964559125.1. Classification (GTDB taxonomy): domain Bacteria; phylum Bacteroidota; class Bacteroidia; order Cytophagales; family Spirosomataceae; genus Ravibacter. The sequence goes on along the minus strand of CAZLGW010000003.1, from coordinate 62,396 downwards.
GAAAATTTCTACTGGCAGGGTATTGCCGCTTCCCTCACCCAATACGGGATAGCCGACGGAGATGCCAAACAGTACAACAAGGTTACGCATGTTCACCAGAAATTCGACCTGAAAGCATTCGAGACCCGGATGCGGGCTTTATTTGACCAGGCTACGGATAAAACGGAAGAAATCCTGAACCAGAAATGGGCATCCTCCTTTACAACGCTCGAATCATGGTTTGACTGGAGAAGAACCGGATACCCGAATATTACCGGGAATATTATCAGCGGTTCCCAGGGAACGAAGATCCCGGTCCGTTATATTTTCGGCGAAAGCGAGCTAAACTACAACACCGACCACACCAATACGGCCATTTCCAGGCTGGAACCTGCAGTAAACGACCAATGGTCCAAAATGTGGCTGCTGCAGGGAACAGGCAAACCCTGGTAAAAATATTAACGAAGCCTGCGGTATGCGCGCAGGCTTCGTTAATCAATAGCACTATTTCCCTTTAATCAGGAATTTGTGATGCTCAATCCAGCCCGCATCATCATTCCGGAGACGCAGGAAGTAAACGCCGGCAGGCAAGCCTGACACATCAAAGCCTTGTGCCAGGTTTCCGTTAAGGCCGACGGGGATTCCGTTTGCGGTAAAAAAGTCTGCTATCGTCGCCTTTGACTGACCGCCGCCTGACGCTACAAAAAGACGGTCGGTAACCGGATTTAGATAGACGTACACGGCCCCGGTGCCGCGCAAGCTACGCACGACACTATAGCTGTAGCTCCCGTCGGTATCAATCATTTTAAGACGATAGTAGTTATTTTCCGCTGAAAGGATGGTGTGGATATATGTGTAATCTGATACAATGTTACGCTCTTTTTTTGCAGCTATCCCGCCAATCATACTCCATGTACGGGCATCGGTGCTGTGCTCAATTTCAAAACGTTCGCTGTTTACCTCATCGGTGGTAGCCCAGTGAAGAACGGCGGCCGTCCCCTCCCGGGAAACCGAAAACCGGGCCAGGGTAACCGGCAGCGGGTTGACCTCTTCAGTGCTGGCGATGGTAAAGGGGCTGAAAGTCGCGACAGCGGCGAGTGTGGTAACAGTGCCTACCGTATTGCTTCCTGTCGTATTGCCGTCATTACCCAGGCTTTCCCATAGCATTCCGGTCTGGTTCCAGTGCGCTACAGCAAGAGCTTGGACTGATCTGTAATGTACCCCGAAGGAACATTATAGCCGAGGGTAATAAAGACATTTCCGGTAGTAGGCGCTACGGGCTGTATATCCCAATACCCCTCATCGAACACCTTGGTCAGCGTACCGTCTTTTTCGTCAGTATCATAGCCGTCGTCACCAGGATTGACAGCCAGGAATTCAGCGCTGAAACGGTCGGCTGTATTGGAGGGAGCGCTGATTCGGGCGGAAAACAGCTTTTCTCCCGAACCTATCGGGAAGGTAAAGGCGACGTTTCCGGTTTTATGTACCGGGCCTACGACATGGCTGCCATCGCCCGCGCCCGTCACGTTGTTGGCGTTGTGCACAAAATGGAGCGGGTTGGCGGCGCTGGCTAGTATATAGCCGCTGGTAAAGGTGGCTGTACTCCCGGCCCTGATGTTGACCGGGTTGCCCAGGGTGAGGGTGGCGCCGTCCGTCTTCTCGATGGTAAAGCTGCCGAGATCTATCGGCGATCCACCCACGCGTTCGAGTATGGCCGGGGCGCTGCCGCCGAAGAATACCTGCTGAGTAAATATAGGGTTGGGAGCATCGATCGTTAGGTTCCCGTGGAATCTGACGGGCCGGTTCCGCGCTATGTAGAGGTTACCCGCCCCGTTGTGGGTGAAGAAGGCATCCGCCTCGTAGGTGTTTTGATAGCTAGCGTTAACGTTGTTACTCTCGGAGATAACGCCCGTTCCGTAGTAGGTAAACGAGGCCGTTCCCTTAAAGGTATTGTTGTCAATTTCGGTCTGGCCCGTATTGGCGGTTGCGACACTCACGGAAAGGGGGGCATCTATCACATTGCTTGTAAAGACGATGGCGTTGCCAGTCGTTTTGTCCGAAATCGTGATGTCCGATGCCTTCAGGTCATTGCTGGTGAAAGTCACGACCCCGGGCTTTTTGATCGATATCACCCCGTCGCCCGCCGTGTTGTTCTTGATCCGCTGGAGGGTGATGGCCGGATTTGAATTCCCTTCGGCGACATCGGTATTGATATCGACTTTCCCTTCGATAGTAGTTACAGCACCTGTGCCGCCAATGGTCGTAGCCCCCCCCTACCAGGTTGGTATAGGAGAAGTTCCCTGTTGTGATTTGCGATGCTCCGGAATTGAACACCTGGGTAAATCCCGCACCGCCGCGGGTTACGGTGAGGTCGGCCCCAAACACCGCCCGCCGGCTCCGGGCTATCCAGAGGTTACCCGTTCCGTTGTGGGTAAAGACAGCACTAGCCTCGTAGGTGTTCTGATAAGAAGCGTTAGTGTTGTTGCTCTCGGATATCTCTGCGGCGCTGGTATAGGTGAAGGCGGCCGTTCCCTTGAAGGTGTTGTTGTCGATTTGGGTCTGGCCGGTATTGTTGGTGGCGTCGCTCACGGAAAGGGCCGCATCCAGCACATTGCTTGTGAAGATGATGGCGTTGCCTGTCGTTTTGTCCGAAATCGTGATTCCCGATGCCTTCAGGTCATTGCTGGTGAAAGTCACGACCCCGGGCTTTTTGATCGATATCACCCCGTCGCCCGCCGTGTTGTTCTTGATCCGCTGGAGGGTGATGGCCGGATTTGAATTCTCCTCGTCGACATCGGTATCGATATCGACCTTCCCTTCGATAGTAGTTATAGCAGCTGCGCTGCCAATGATCGTAGTCCCCCCGATCAGGTTGGTGTAGGACAGGTTTTCTGTGATGGTCGACCCACCGGCTTGGAACAGGTTGGTGATTCCCCCACCCGTCCGGGTTACGATGAGGTCGGCCCCGAACGCCGCTGGCCGGTTCCGGGCTATATAGAGGGTCCCCGTTCCGTTGTGGGTAAAGACAGCGTTGGCCTGGTAGGTGTTCTGATAAGAAGCGTTATTGTTGTTGCTCTCGGAAAGTTCTGCGACGCCGTCGAGGGTAATGGAAACAGCCTTGGTGAAGGTGCTGTTGTCAATCGCGGTGGTGCCGGCGCCGTTGATGAAGAGGGTGATGGGGCCGCTGCTGCTATTATTCAGCGTGGCGCTGGTAAAACTATTACCCGCAGTCGAAGTGGTAACGGAATACCCTTTCGTGTCCAATTGGCTTCCACTGTTCAGGGTAAGGCTGCTGAGCGTCACAGGCCCGGGCAGCTCCGGCCAGTTCGCAGCCGTGCCCAGTATGGTTACACTGTGGCTGCCGGTAGGCACGCCGTTGCTCCAATTGTCCTCGTCGGCCCAGTTGGAGTCTTTGCTGCCGTTCCAGTTAGTGTTTTGCGCGTATATTGCCTGCGAAGAAAGCATCAATACAAGCAACAGGAAAAAGTATTGTGTTCTCATAGTCCTACCGGTTTATTCATTACATTGACTTTATCCTGTAAATTTTGCCAGACCCATCAACCTGTGAAATACTTAATTTGTAGTAGGCCATGGGGTATCCGGCAGCTCACGACTATTTCACTATTACTATTTTCTGTAATCGTGTCTGCCCACTTACCAGCCTGACCTTCAGTACGTACAAACCTTCGGACAATGCGGATAAGTCGAGCCCCCGCTCCGCCCACAGCTTCCTTTCTTCCAGTACTTTCTGTCCGGAAATTGTGTAAATCCCGATGTTTTGGATATCCGATAGTAGCGCCGGGGCCAAAAACAGCCTGTCCGAAACGGGATTAGGATAAGCGACCAGCCCCCCACTGCCGCCAAACGCCACACTTTTTATCGGGCTGTATGCATACGAGCCGTCGATATCAATCATTTTGATACGGTAGTAGAAAATGTGAGGATGTGGGGATGCGTCCCCCCGATAGCTATTGGGGCTATCGGAAGCGGCGATGTGATGATCGGTAAACGAATAGCTTTGTGCCGTTTTGCTTTCCTCCCGGGTAGCCCTCTTTGACTGCACTTTACCTATTTTTTGCCAGGCGGATGCGTGTCTGCTGCGTTCTATTTCAAAGTGTGATGCGTTGACCTCTTCTGTAGTGACCCATTGCAATACCGCCATATTCCCTTCCAACGTGACACTAAAATCCGCCAGGGTAACGGGGAGTGTTCCATAGCAGGCTGCTTCCACCTGCTCCTGGCTCTGGCATCCATAGGCATTCCCCGAAATGGACACGCTTCCGGTGCCCCCGGGATCGGAAAGAAGACTGCAAACAGCTTCGGTACCGCAGATAGCCAGTTGGCTATTACTTGTGAGAATGAAGCCCGAAGTTACTTTTTCCAGCTTATCAAGACCGGCCAGGGTCTTTAGCCCGTTGCTTAGGGTAATGTAAAAGCTGGTCCCTACAGTTTTGAGCTTTCCAAGCCCGCCCAGAGAGGATATAAGAGGATTCCGGAACATGGTAAAATTCCCTGTAACCGATTCAAGTCCATCAAGACCCGACAGGCTTTCCAACAGATCGTTGTCTGTGATGATCACGCTTCGGGCGCTCGTCAGGCTGCCCAGGCCCGTAAGCGAATTCAGGACAGGGTTTTCCGTGACAATAAGATCGCCGTTGATGGAGGTCAATACGCCAAGACCGGTCATCGTCTGCAGCGCAGGGTTGTTTTCTATCCTCAGGTTCTGAATGGCAACGCCCGCGTTAAGTCCTGTCAGAGAAACAAGACTGTTGTTGTTATTTATGTAAAGCCCCGTAACATTCGAGCCTAAGCTACTGATCGTCCCTATCTGCGAGACCGATCCGAGACCGGAAAGGGAGGTAAGATTGGGTAAGTTTTGCAGCCTGAGGATACCCCATACAGCCAGGTTGCTACCAAACCCCGACAAAGAGGTAAGGCTGCCGCTGATGTTGGCATTCCCCCAGATCGTAACCAGGTTTTCCAGTCCGCTCAATGAAGCCATAGGACCGACCGCCCCCACCACCAGGGATCCCAGCGTGGTGAAACTCCCCAACCCAGCCATTGAGGCCAGGGAAGTGTTGTTTGTGATGGTCAGTGTACCCGACAGAGAGGTGAGACTGCCCATTGCCAGGGAAGTCAACGCCGGATTGTTGGAAATCAAAAGGCTTCCGTTAATTGTCATTCCGTTGCCCATCCCGGCCAGCGTAGTAAGCTTCGCGTTGTCCCTGATAGAAACCTCGCCCCTGATAGAGACTACCTTATTCAGACCCTGCAAAGAGGTGATTTCAGAATTGTTGATGATCCAGATGGCCGAGTTGGTAATAGTGGGAAGATTTGCACCTATGGAGGTAATATTGTGAAGGCCTTCCAGAGAAGTCAGGGCGGGGAGATCATTTACGTATAGCCCCCGCCCTACCTGGGTGATATTGCTTAGCGCCGCGATCGAAGCCAACCTGTCGCCTGTAACAACCAGGTTGCCGGCCAGGGAAGTAATCGCCTGACTAAACCCGTTGAGACTCACCAGGTTATCACAATCAATAGAAAGTCCTCCTATCGAAACCAGGGAACCGAGCGGAGCGAGTGAAGTGACGAAATGATCGTTGATCTGCAAATTCTCTCCCACGGTTTTCAGGCCCGACAACCCACTGATCGACTGTAGCTTATTACGGTTGGCAATCTGCAGCGTCCCCCCGACCGCCCCCAGCTTTTGCAGACCGCCGGGGCCTTCATAGGTATCTTCCGTGGTAATGATCAATTTGGCCAGCGACACCAGTTCCGGGTTCTCGGTGATCTGCACGTGGCCGCCGACTTTCTCCAGCTTCTCCATCCCGTAAACGGATTTCAGGATGTTGTTCATGTGGATAATCAGGTTGCCCTTCACTTCAGTAAGGTTGGGGAAGCCGTTAAGGCTTGGTAATGCCCCATTGTTTTGAATGGACAACGTCTGTACGGTTTCAAGGCCTTCCAGAGGTTCCAGGTTGCTTACAGAGCCGGTAATCGTTAAGGGGATTTCAAGGTTTTTACAGTTGGGCCAGGCATCATAAAACGCTTGGGCCTGCGTGTCGTTGGACAGGGTTACCGAACCTGTAGTAGGGCACTGGGCCTGCAAGAGGTCTATACAGGCTGAGACCATAAGCCAGGTAAGTAGAATAAAGGTTCTCATATTAGTAAAGGACGATACACACCTGTAAAATTGCGGAAACAAGGGCAGGCGGAAAATACTTAATTTGCAGTAGGCAACAGCTACCTTCCGGAGCAGAGCTTTTCCTGTTTTCAATGGAAAAAAAATTTCGGTAACTTCGGGAAACGTTTATGAATGAGATACCTGGCCCTCATTTTGCTGCTCCCCCTCAGCGCCCTCTCCCAGACCGGGAAAGTCGACAGCCTGATCCGTGAAGTCCACCGGACGGGCGGTGACAACCAGAAGCTACAGCATATCCTAACGCTTTGCGAGGAGTACAAAAGCCTCAACAGGGACACGCTGGACAAATATGCCTACCAGGCCAGGGATATGGCAGACCGGACAGGGAGCGAGCAGGAAAAAGCAGGCGCCGCCCTTGCCATGTCTTATATGTACTGGCGCTGGGGATGGATCGACAGCTCGCTGGTGGCGATCGATAACGGACTGCAATTGATATCGGTGTCGGAAACAAAGGAAAGGGAGCTTTATTTCAGTTTGAAACGTCAGAAGGCAATGTGCCTGGGTGGGGCAGATCGCCTACAGGACGCCCTTACAGTACTTTACGAATTGGTTGGAGAAGCCGAAAATTACAATGATACCATTGCACTGAGCGCTAACCTGAACACACTGGGTTCTATAGCCCTGGCGAGAGAAAAACCTTCTGAAGCTATCGAATGGCTGTCGAAAGCATCCGGTTCGATATCGGAGCACACCAGATACGACCTGGTCAGATCGGCAATATATCTTAATTTCGCTGATGCCTATAAAAAGCTGGACAAGGCGGATTCAGCCAGGTACTATGTCGACGAAGGGCTCCGTCTCTGCTACAAAATCCAGAATCTCGATAACCTGGCAATAGGGCTCCAACGCAGGGCAGACATCATGATGTACCTGGGAAAGCTGAAAGAAGCGGAAGCCTCGCTTCTCGAGATGCTGGAAACCCGTGAAAAAATGGGTGACCCTGCCATGTGGGTGAGCGACAACCTTGGCCTGACTAACTTCTATATAGAAACCGGGCAGGTCGACAAAGCCATCACCTTCTGCAAAGAGCTCCTGGGAGAGAGTAAAAACCTGGATGTCAGCGGACCTGCCGGCCAGGTTATTGCCAGTAATATCAAGATCCGCCTCGCTTACTATGAGATCCTGGCCAGATGCTACAAAATAAAGGGTGAGCAGAAGCCCTACACGGAATTTCTGGAGAAAATAATAGCTGCCAAAGACTCTTTCTACGAAGCCAACTCTGCCGAGGCCATCGCCGGTCTTCAAACACGCTACGACGTACAGAAAAAAGAAAACACGATCATTCAGCAACAGTACGAGCTTCTGAAAAAGGACTATTTTCTTTACGGATCGCTGGTCCTGCTCGGATTGGCTTCGATGGCAGGATGGTTCATCTTTTCGGAATTCAGGAAACGCCAGCGACTAAAAACCGAACTTATCCTCCAACAGGAAAAGGAATCTGCAGCCAGGGCAATAGCCCACGCAGAAGAATCGGAGCGCAGGCGTATCGCTGCCGACCTGCATGATAACCTGGGAGCCTATGCAGCTTCCATCGTTTCCAACCTGGAATTTATCGACAAGGATTCAGCAACCGTTGAAAGCAGGAACGCGCTCAGGGAACTCAGGCATAACTCGATGTCAATTGTTTCACAGCTTAGCGATACGATCTGGATCCTCAATAAAAAATCGCTGTCGCTTACCGCCCTCAGCGACCGGGTCAAAGTCTTTTTTCACCGTTTGGAAAGAAGTTTCCCGGATATCACGTTCGCAGTAAATGAAGCAATCGGGGAAGATGTCATTATCCCGCCCTTCCAGGCGTTTCACCTCTACCAGATCATCAGGGAAGCCAGCATCAACGCTGCCAGGCATAGCCATTGCACCTCGCTGACAGTCCGGATAGAAGGCTCCGGCGACTGGAGAATTTGTATAGAAGACAACGGGACCGGCATGACCACCGGGGAAAATACAACCGGGTACGGCGGAAACGGGATTGCTAATATGAAAGCCAGGGCAGCGGAAGCCGGATGGACGATCAACTGGCATTCGCACGCCGGTGAGGGTACTAGTGTGGAATTGAGAGCTACTTCAAATTGAGTATGTAAATTCAGTTTTTGTCCGGCTAACTTTGAATTCATATAATCACTCTGTCCCATGTCTTAATCACCCTGTCCCATGTCTTACACTGTAGCATTTGTCGACGACAAGCGAATTAACCGCAACGATTTTGAGCGGAAAATCCATATGGTTGAAGGCCTGAGCCTTGTGTTTTCCGCGGGGAGCGGCCATGAATGTATGGATATACTGGAAGGCATGGCTCCCGAAAAGCTGCCGCAGGTAATTTTCATGGATCTGGAGATGCCGGAAATGGACGGCATAGAAACCATCAGGCTGGCTAAAACGCTCAATCCAGGGATATTTTTCCTGGCGCTTACCGTTTTCGACGACGATGACAGGATCTTTGAGGCCATTACGGCCGGGGCATCAGGTTATCTTCTGAAGCATGAACCTGCGCATATTCTGAAAGACGCGGTAGTCAACGTACTTGAATACGGAGGAGCTCCTATGAGTCCTTCGATTGCCAGGAAGACGCTTCAGTTGCTGAGTAAAGCGACGACGCCCGGAACGGAAACACCCTCAGCCGCCATACCCGGACATATTACAGACCGGGAAAAAGAGATTTTAAGCCATCTTGTAAAAGGATGGGATGCCAAAAAAATAGCTGTATACCTGGAGGTCAGCACCTTAACCGTAAGAACCCATATTGCGAGAATATATCACAAGCTGCATATCAATTCCCGGGCACAGGCCATAAGTCTGGCCTACCGCAACAAATGGTTTGACCGTTAGCCGAAAATCTTTTTTTACACAATCCCCTCCATCACCCGGTTCCAGGTCTGCATCCCTTTGGAAATGTTATATTCAGCCATCCGCTGCCTGGATATAACCGGATCGCAAACGATTTCTCCGTTCATTACCCTTTTCATCTCCCGTACCATTTGCATGGGACTGATATCGTCCGTAACAATACCCATCCCGTCTCTCATGAGTTCAGATACACCTCCCGACGGAAAGGAGACAATAGGCTTTCCCAATGTTGCGGCTTCGATCATCACCAACGGGAAAGGGTCCTGCCTGGACGTGAGAATAAACCCGTCGGCTGCGTGGAGATATTGATCGTATCTTTCCTTCTGCTTACCGGTCAGGTGAATTCTGGTTCGCGAGCGCAGGGAGCTGATACGGTTTTCGACCCAGCTGATGTAGCCATTACGGGCTTCGCCTCCGCCGACCCAGATCAGGTGGGTGTTTTCATCATCCAGCAACCCGGCTATTTCCGGAAAAAAATCAAACCCTTTTCTTTCCGACGGAACCCCGGACATGATCCAGGCAAACTGCCCGGGAGCAATTCCTAATTCCTTTCTTATGGCAGCTACTTCCGTGTCATCTTTCGGCCGCACCTTATCTTCTATAAACGAATATACAAGCGAGACGTTGCTTGCCCCGGCCTGCCTGATTCCAAGGCACGTAGCCTCCGAACACCCGATGATGTAATGTGCTTTCCTGATGATCAGGTCAAACTCTTTCTCGTTTACATACACATAGGAAAGCGGCATTTCATGAAAATGCACTACGAAAGGAACGTTCAGCGATACGGCTGTAGACGCTGCCTGGGGCAGTACGATCGTATTAAGATACCATATATCAGCCTTGAAATCTTTCTGAATATCCTTCAGAGCAGTCGTGATGGGATGCCTGCCAAGATGATAGTTAATCCTGTCGAGCATACTGAAATTCCCGGGCACTTTATACACCCGTACATGATCGGGCAGTTCATCAAGAAGCTCCCCCTGGGCATAACTTGCTACTGCTACCTCATACCTGGACCTGTCCAGACGAAGGATTATATTAAGAAGCATCATTTCCGAGCCGGTTCTTGATGCCAGAGGTGTGATAAAAAGTATTCTTCTTTTTTTAGTTTCCTTCATCGGCGTATAGTTTATCGATATTTTCTTCAGGCCTTATTTTAAAAAAGTGTTTCTTATAATTCACGGTTTTCCAGAAATAACTTAAAAGTACCCCGACTTTCCTGGCGAAAATATGCTGGGTAGCAAACCCTCTCTTCGCCTGGTCGGTCTCCTTCATGTTTACAACCCATCTCCACACATACACAACCGGGATCATCACCAGGTAGTGGGTCAGCATGAGAAGGTAATAAAGCATCCCGTATTGCTTCCTGAGCCAGACCATATTAGAGACCTGCATCTGTACACTGAAACGATTAATCCAGGAAATTCGTGAGCGCCGGTAGGGATTTCCGTTTTCAAGATGCAGGAAAATACAGTCATTGAACAGGTATAATTTTCCGGTTTTTCCAAGTCGCCACGACCATTCCACATCCTCGCCGTACATAAAAAGGCACTCTTCAAAGCCTCCCGTAACTTCGAAGCCGCTCCTCCTGACCATCATGAATGCACCTACCAGCCAATCCCGCTGCTCAGGGCCATCATACGCCGGCTCAGGCAAAAAACGCTCAAGGAGATTGGAAAAGAACTTGCCGGGTGGTATGATGAAAAACGATTTCCTGAAGTCATTAAAGCTCTGGTAAAAAGGCATCGGCTGCATATCGCCGTCATATTGGAGAGCTGCGCAGGCTACTATCTGAGTGTCGGCTTCCATTCTTTTCACACATCTTCCTATTACGTTGTCTACCAGGAGGGTATCAGCATTCAGCAATAAAAAGTAACGCCCGGCGGCTATCTTCATTCCTGCATTGTTAGCCCTCCCAAAACCGGCATTGTACGACATTTCTATCCATTTCACTTCAGGATATTCCTTCAATACGCGGCGCTTCCCCTCGATATCCTCTTCATTATTAACTACAATCACTTCAAATGAGATCCCTTCCGTATACCTGTAAACTGTCTGCAATGCATTGATAATGAGCCCTGATGTTCTGTAGTTAACAACAATAATCGATACCTCCATTCTGAGAGTAAGCTTTTTCGGCTTAAACATACATTAATAAAACCAGCTAACCGACTCTAAAGAGATCGTCCGGAAGCAAAAGAAGTTGGCATAACAGGAGAGTAAAAAATACTTTACGCTTCTCACGGCAACATTACATATTGAATACCAATATATTATAAAAGAAGAAATTTTCAACAAAGGGAACTATACATTTTTACTTACCGGCGCTCCTCCTTCTACATGAATTATTATTCGGTATATAACTCCTTCCTCAATCCACTTCAAACTCAAATTCATCGTAAGGTTCGGTCCTCCAGGCCAAATGCCTTGTGGCGGGGGATATTGCAAACAAGGGAGAGAAAGTCCTGACCTTTACTTTTTTGCCCCCGGGTAGAAATTCGAGTGTACGCAGCCATCCGTCTCCGCCGTTACCGTGCCAGCCTCCTCCCAGCGCCTGCGCATTGAAAACCATCTGGTTTACCTTTTTGCCGGCGGCGTTTTTATCACTTCTGAACCCGATATGGCCCAGAATGTTATCAGGAGCGCCTATATGCCCCGAGAAGACCATCCTGATATTGGAAGACGGCTGAACCAACTTTTGCCATACGGCCAGCCCGTAATTACGGTCGGTAAGCGGGTATCCCTCGTTGTCTATATGCTCACTCTTAGAATTCAGGTAGGAATGCGTAAGGAGAATCACGAAGTGATCTTTGTACTTATCCTGGCTCACAATCTTCCGGGCCCATTCCAGCACGGCATCGCGCGGGGCAAACTCCAGTACCATGAAGAGCAGCTTTTGACCGTGAGGAGAAGTGAGCTCATAGGTAGCATTGGTAAGTGAAGGGTTCCCGTCACCGTCAAACCCCGCCTCCCTGAGCAGCGCCTGGCTCCTGAAATTCTTGTCGGGCGGGAAATACTGGTCATAGTAGGTGTGCCTGTTTTCGGCACTTTTGAATCCGAAATCGTGGTTACCGGTGGCACAGATATAGGGTACCCTCCCGTCGAGCCGTCCGAAAGCCCCGGCCACCGACTCCCACTGCGATTTGCTCGGCTGGTCGCCATTTGTCCCGTTAGGATCAGGCATCCGGTTCTGCTCTACCAGGTCGCCCGTGCAAAGCACCATCTGTATATTCAGCTTGCTGATATTTTCGGCTGTCCAGGCAGTCATCAGTTCAAACACAGGCTGATTCCGGGCAAATTTTCCGTATGTTTGAGGGTCGGGCAATAAAACCATTGTCCACGAATCGGGCGACGACAGCTGGGGCGGGACGTACGATGGCTGTGCGGCCAGGCGGATCACGGCAAAACAGAACAGGACCGGATAGAATAGCAACAGTTTTCTCATTATGAGTAAATTTCAGTTTGGAAACTCTTCGCAATAAACAATAATACAGATATCAAACACTACAAAAAAGATCCGGACAGCCGATTACTACCGGGAAAGCCGGGAAAAATTAAGACCTGACAGACTAACCACCCAATCGCATGATCATCACCCACAACATCCGGTTAGGCCGTATCATACAGGGCACGGGGCGCAATATGGTGTACTCTATTATCGTATGCCTTTTTGCTTATGTGCTCAACGAGGTTGTGATCAGAAAACACTTCGATTTCCCGCCATTCGTCACCTCCCTGATCGGTACGGCCCTGGCTTTCTTTATAGGTTTCAACAGTAACCAGGCATACGACCGCTGGTGGGAAGCCAGGAAAATATGGGGCGCCCTGGTCAACGACTCCCGCACCTGGGCGCGCATGATACTTTCCTATCCTGTATCGCCCTCTGCCGGGCAAGGCATATCTATAGCTCAGACCCAGGACCGCCTTATACTCAGGCACCTGGCGTTCTTGTACGCACTGAAGTCCTATCTCCGGAAAAGCGACGACAGCACTTTCAGGCAATATCTTACAGAGGAAGAATACCAGCAAATCAAATCCCACTCCAATATACACAACGCCATACTTTCCCTACAGACAGACGACATCCAAAAGCTGTACCAGAGCGGGGCTATTGATGGCTTCCGGTTCCTTGAATTCAACAAAGCCATCACTGCTTTCTGTGATGAAATGGGAAAGTCTGAGCGTATCAGGAACACCGTATTCCCCACTACCTACGTGTACTATTCCAGGATTTTTATCTGGTACCTCATGTTCAGCACCACTGTAACACTGAGCGATACGATGGGATGGTGGTCATTGGCCTTCGGGACGCTCGTCGGCTATATCTTCCTGACCATCCACATGATCGGACAGGCACTAGTCAATCCCTTCGACCCGGTTCCGACAGGCATTCCGCTCGACCAGATAGCACGGACCATAGAGATCAATTTGCTACAAATGAAAGGAGCAGATAATATTCCCCCTCCGACAGAGAGCGTTAAAGGCGAATACGTCATGTAAAAAAAGGCTGTCAGGCGACAATTACCTTTATCCCCATTTCTTCCAGCGCACTAACTGCCTCCTGTGGCGCCCGGGAATCTGTAATGACGTAATGTACCTCGTCGAAATCACATATTTTCGCAATTCCACGGCGCCCGAATTTGGTATAATCGGCAAGAATAGCGACCGACTGCGCCGTCCCGATCATTTTCTGGTTCAACCCTGCTTCTGTGAGGTTGCTTATCGTAAACCCAAAATCCAGATCGATACCGTCTACTCCCAGGAACAGTACCCCGCAGGAAACCGTACCAAGCATATACTCGGCAAAATTGCCTGCCACAGACCCAGAATTCGGGCGGATCAGGCCACCCAACTGAAGTACTTCCACGTTCTTCCTGTCTGATAGCTCTAAAGCTACTTTCAAAGCAGGCGTAATGACGGTAAGCGGGCGGGCGGGCGCCAGGTTCCTGGCCAGCTCAAACACCGTCGTACCCGAACCGATCATCAACGCATCATGATCGCCGATCACCTGTAATGCTGCCAACGCTATCTGGTATTTCTCGGCTGCGTTGATGTGCTGCTTCTCCTGGATCGGCCTTTCCAGCGCGTAAGGATTGCTCAGGGAAGCCCCGCCGTGAGTACGGTAAAGGAGATGCTTCTCTTCAAGGGCCTTAAGATCCTTACGTATCGTAACACCCGACACCTGCAGGCTGTCACAGAGCTCCTGTATGCTGACCCTCCCTTTCCGCTGCACTTCGGCCAGGATATATTGATGTCGTTCGGTAATAGTCATCCTGCAAATGAAACGGTTTGAAAGCAATATTAAGCTATTAAGTGTATTAAAAGGTCAGTTCTGAGCAAAATACATCCGGCCACCCGGTATCATTCCCAACCCTGGATCAACCAAATTAGCATCAAATTACAAAATATTTAAAAATATTAAATTTTATTTCATTTTGTTTGCTATCAAAATATAATATCCTTTCATTTGCAACGATAGACCGGATAAATTACTTTTTGTATAAGAAAAATTCTACCTGAAACCTGAAAACCCGGACCGGAAAAATGTTGAAAACTGATAAACTCGGTATGCCCCGGCACCTGTTCTGGGGATATGCCGGCATCCTGATCTTCATGATGGGCGATGGCGTAGAGCAGGGATGGCTCAGTCCTTACCTGCTTGAAAACGACATGACTATACAACAATCTGCGTCCCTTTTTACGGTGTACGGGATTACCATTGCCATCTCCTCCTGGTTTTCGGGCGTAATGGCCGAGACCTACTCTCCAAAATTCACTATGCTGATGGGGGTATTGCTTTATATACTGGGAACCGTCGGATTTGTGGGTATAGGAATGGCCCAGCTGAACTACCCGGCTATGCTGATCACCTATGCCATTCGTGGTTTCGGCTACCCTTTGTTTGCCTATTCTTTCCTGGTCTGGATCACCTACCGCACCGAAAAGGAAGAGCTCGGGAGGGCTGTAGGCTGGTTCTGGTTTGTTTTCACAGGAGGGCTCAATGTATTGGGAGCCTATTATTCAAGCTGGGCTATCGGCGCGCTCGGATACCAGAATACACTCTGGAGTTCTATTCTCTGGGTAGGCATCGGGGCTTTCTTTGCGCTTGTTCTGAACCGCGATCATTTCAGGGCGCAGGCTCTTCCCGGCAACGGCAGGAATAAGTGGGAAGAACTCCTTAAAGGAATCACCATTATAAAGAAGGAGCCTAAAGTGGGGATCGGCGGGATCGTCCGGGTAATCAACACCACTGCCCAGTTTGCTTTCCCGGTATTTTTGCCGCTCTATATGGCTGAATACGGATTTTCGACCAAAGAATGGCTCCAGATCTGGGGCACGATCTTCACCAGTAATATCATTTTTAATCTTATATTCGGATTTGTGGGCGACAGGCTGGGATGGCAGCGGACTATCATGTGGTTTGGCGGCGTCGGCTGCGCTCTCTCAACGCTGCTTTTTTACTATTCCCCCGCCTGGTTCGACAGCAGCTACTGGATGGTGCTTTTATGCGGCGTCCTCTGGGGCGCCCTGCTGGCCGGCTATGTGCCTTTGTCGGCGCTGGTACCCTCCCTGGTAAAAGAAGACAAAGGAGCCGCCATTTCCATCCTTAACCTGGGAGCCGGTTTACCGGTATTTATAGGACCGGCCATCGTGGGACTTACCATCGGCATTGCAGGCAGCGAAGGCGTAGTCTGGATACTCGCCGTTCTATACCTGATCAGCGCCGTACTAACACGTTTTATAACCTTGCCGGCCGATCGCTGACAGTTTTTACAAACAACATTGATACTTCAGAAATGACACGCATTCTTCTCACCGCCCCTTACTATGAAGCCGCCCGTGAAGCATTGGGAGATCTTTTCGGGGAGGTGATCTACAAACCCTGGAAGGAACACGGGCATGGCTACCGCCCCGACGAACTGGCGGCGCTCCTCGGAGAAACACAGGCGAAAGCGCTTATCACGGAGCATGACGAAGTAACTGCAGAAGTAATTAAAGCGCACCCGGGCCTGCAGTTCATCGGAGTATGCAGGGGCACTCCCTCCAATGTAGATGTAAAGGAAGCCAGCCTTCACGGGATCCCCGTATTCAACACGCCTGCAAGGAACGCCCAGGCCGTTGCCGAAATGTTCATTGCCAACCTGATCAACCTGATGCGCCACACCCTTCCCGGCATCGCCTGGCTCGAAGGCGGGAATTGGGAAGCCGGCGCACATACGTCATACCTCCAGTTCAAAGGCAATGAAATCGCCGGAAAAACAATCGGGATGGTCGGTTTCGGTGCAACCGGGCAGACCATAGCCAACCTGCTGAAGCACTTTCCGGCTAAAATCAAATATTACGATCCTTATACTATTGTTGAAGACCCCGCCTTTGAGAAAGTATCGCTGGAGGATATTTTCAGGGAATGCGATGTGGTGTCGATACATTTGCCGGTAACAGCTGAAACAAAGGGGATGATCGGCACCGGGTTGATCGGCCTCATGAAACCCGGCGCTATCTTCGTGAATACAGCCCGGGCCACCGTGGTAAAAAGAGAAGCCCTGCTCGATGCCATACTGAATAACAGGATCCGCGGAGCTATCCTCGATGTATTCGACCACGAGCCACCGGATGAGTTAGACTACCAGCTTATACACCACCCCAATGTACTGGCCACACCCCATATCGCGGGAGCCACTTTCGAGGTAGAAGATCATCATGCCGATATCCTCAACAAAGCCCTGAAAGAGTTCTTTGCCGACGGCAGCCGTTCTGTAAAACAATGGGTCAATCCTGAATGTCAAAACCGTGTGCTATGAAAAAAAATCATTACCTGGTCATCGACATAGGCACCGGGAATGTCCGCGTTGCCCTTGCGGATTCTGATGGAAATATCCTGAAGGTAGCTACCGATACGGTCGTTTACGAGAAGGATCCGCTGTATGAAGACGCTATCTTTTTCGATCCGGACGGGCTTTGGGAGCAGATCACCGGACTGTGCAGAGAAATATTGGTAGCTGCAGGTCAGGCAGATATCATCGCGGTGACCACGTCCAGCCAGCGGGAGGGTATCGTTCTCCTGGATGCAGACGGGAACGCGATCACGGGTATGCCCAATATCGATCACCGGGGACGTGAGTTCGAATACCTGCTGGAGGACAAAGACCGGGTCTATTCGCTTACCGGACGCTATCCTACTTCCCTGTTTTCGGCCTTTAAGGTAGTCGGCTTCACCCGGAAGCATCCGGCCGACGGTCGCAAAACGGCGTATATGCTGAGTATCAGCGACTGGGCCCTGTCGCGGCTATGCGGCATCATGCGATATGAGCATTCCCAAGCCTCAGAAACCCTGCTTTACGACGTAGCAAACCGGTACTGGTCCGAGGAATTGTGCGTCTGCTTCGATATCAGCCCGGCCATACTCCCTCCGTTGGCCCGTTCCGGCGAGGTGTTGGGTGAAGTTCTTCCCGATGTTGCCCGGTCGTTGGGCCTGCCTCCCGGGGTAAAGGCAGTGGTAGGCGGGGCTGATACCCAACTAGCTGTTATGAGCACCGGGCCCGGCGCCGACGACGTGGTAATCGTCTCAGGCACCACCACTCCGGTCGTCAAGATCATCAGCGGGTATGTCACAGACGACGCCCGGCGAACCTGGACTAACAGCCATACGCTTCCCGAATTCTTTATCCTCGAAACCAACGCAGGTGTAACCGGTCTCAACCTTCAGCGGTACAAAGCGATTTTCTACCCCAATGAGCCATATGATATAATGGAAGCCGAAATCCTTTCGGTAGCCAGTTCGGGCGGCCCTCAGTGCTGGGCTGCGCTGGGCTCTCTAATCGCAGGGGAAGAATCTCCGCTTCTCCGCGGGGGCTTCATATTCCCGGCGCCCATCCATCATGAGCTGAGCCGGGCACATTTTGCCTTCGCACTTGTGTGGGATCTGGCGTGCAGCATATATGAAAACTACAGGGCGCTCTGCGAGGTATCTCCCCACAATGAATCCTATATATGGGGCTGCGGAGGTGGTATGCAGAGCTCTGTATTGAGACAGTTCCTGGCTAACCTTACCGGGAAAGAACTCCGGATAAGAGACAACTACCGGCAGGCCACCGTATCGGGCGGTGGAGTCGTATGCAGCCGTGCCCTGGGGCTACCCGATGAAACGGCAGCGGGGATTACCGGAACGCAGCCACAGCCGGCGTGGGATACTGCCGCATGGTATCGTCAGTGGAAAGAAAACAGGAACAACCTGAAGAAAAAGATCTGATGGGCGCGGCATGTTTTATCGGGGTCGATGTAGGTACGCAGGGAGTAAGGGTCATACTGGCTAACGAGCAGGGGGAGATACTGGGAAACGAGGAGATCAGCACGTTCCACCGATCGCCGGGGCCGGCCTCTTACCGCATCAGCCAGAATCCCCTTGAATGGTGGGAAGCGGTGCAAAAATGCCTCACCAGGCTCCTGTCGGCTCAGCCACTCTACGTGAAAGACAGCATCAAAGCTATAGCCGTAACTTCTACATCGGGTACCGTAATTCCTCTCGACAAAGATAACCGCCCCCTTGCCGACGCCATTATGTACAGCGATACGCGGCAGGAAGCGGAAGGAAAGCTTTGCAGAGACCTGGCATTACGTCACCAACCGTCGGGATACACCGGTTTCAACACTTCCAGCGGCCTATCCAAAATGGTATGGTTTGTAAAGAACCATCCGGAACAGGCCGGCCTGATCAGTACCTGGATACATGCCGCCGACTATCTCACGGGCCGGTTATCCGGCAATTTCCGGATTACAGACCAGACTAATGCTCTCAAATCGGGATATGACCTGATAGCCCGAACCTGGCCGGCCTATCTCACCAGGCATCTTCCCCTACAGGAAAGCTGGCTCCAGGAAGTAGTTCCTTCGGGCACCGTTCTAGGCCCGCTGACAAAGGAGCTGCAGGCGCTGTGGGGGCTCCCGCCGGTGCTGGTTATAGCGGGCATAACAGACGGTTGCGCCTCGCAGGTAGCCAGCGGAGCTGTGAAGCCCGGCGATTGGAATACTACTATCGGAACCACCCTGGTCGTGAAGGGGGTTACGAACCAGCTGGTCAGCGATCCTGAAGGGAGATTGTATTGCCACCGTCACCCCCAGGGCTATTGGATGCCCGGCGGAGCAAGCAACACAGGTGCCGACTGGATTTCTGAAAACTTCGGAGAAGACCTCGATGCTATGAACCGGGCGGCCTCAGAGCTTATCCCTACCGGCTTTTCAGTATACCCCCTCAGACAAAAGGGGGAACGATTCCCGTTTACAGCCCCGGCTGCTAAAGGATTTACCGACCCGGCCATTACCTGCCGTGAACAGCTGTTTACCGCAGGACTGGAAGGGGTAGCCTATATAGAAAGGCTGTCGTACGAGCTGGTCAGGGCCTTGTCGGGAGAAGATATTACCGCTGTATACTCGGCGGGAGGAGGAGCTAACAGTGAAGTATGGATGAAAATAAGAGCCAACGTGCTCGGACGCCCGGTGTACAAAATGTCCCACACATCGGGAGCGCTCGGGGCTGCAATCGTAGCAGCCTCACAGGTACACTTTTCGAACCTGACCGAAGCAGCCGGCGCGATGACCCGCCCGGACAAATGTTTTGAGCCCGAAGATCGCCTGGCAGGTGCATACCGGGTGCAATACGAGAAATTTCTGGATGAATTAATAAAACGGGGATATATTGAAAACCGATATCGCCTATAGCCATTTGTTATGCTGACCGTTTACCTGCTCCGCCACGGAGAAACGACCTGGAATGCCGACGGGAACCGCTATTGCGGCGCCACCGATGTTGAATTGACCCCCAGGGGGATAGAACAGGCCCGCCGGACCCGGGAATTACTTTTGGGTATTTCCTTTGATGCCGTCTACAGCTCACCTCTGAAAAGGGCATTCGATACAGCACAGATTGCATCAGGGAAAAATCCTTCGGAAATTGTCACTGTCCAAGAGCTGAAAGAAGCTTCTTTCGGGTCCTGGGAAGGCAAAACAAGGGCTGAATTCATTGCTGAAGACCCCGCCCTCTGGGAAGCCTGGGAGCGATCGCCCGAAACTACCCGCGCAGGAGGCGCCGGGAACACCGCTATGGAGATCGTAACCCGCACAGATTCCTTTTTTCAAAAAGCTTGTGAAAGCCACCCGGACGGTACCATCCTGGTTGTAGCTCATAACGCTGTAAACAGGTTTTACCTGGCCTATAAGCTTGGGATGCCGCTCAGGAACTACCGCCGCATTGTCCAGGAAAATTCCGCGATCACACGTTTTACGCTCGATGAACACTGCGAAATCGCACTGCACCTGTTGAATTACAGGGATCACACCGTTTCATCAATTTCATTACTATGAAATATCTTTCTAAAAACATAATTACCGGAATAGCAGCACTGATGCTCTGCTGCTGCCGTGGCACCGGTGAGACAGAATCAGGGTTGCATGTCATCAACCTCCAGACTCCTGAAGAGGCGCACCTGTTCCTGAAATTCACCTCCGATCGCCGGCCTGTTATCGCCGGGCACCGGGGAACGGTAGAGGACGGGTTCCCTGAAAACTCAATAGAAGGGATGGAGCATACGCTCAAATCCACGCCGGCCATCTTTGAAATCGACCCGCGGATGACCAGCGACAGCGTCATTGTGCTTATGCATGACGGTAAGCTCGACCGTACCACGACAGGAAGCGGGAATATCGCCGACCATACCTACGCCGAGCTTCAGGAGCTCTACCTGAAAGACACATCGGGCAATCCGACGCCTTACAAAATCCCTACATTGGAGGCAGCAATCGAATGGGCAAAGGGTAAGACTATCCTCAACCTGGATCAGAAGGGAGTACCCTACCCTATGATCGCCGACCTGATTAAAAAACTCCATGCCGAAGCCTTTGTAATGATCACCACACATAGCGCAGAACACGCCCGGTTTTACCTGGAGCAAAATCCAAAACAGATCTTCTCGGCTCATATTAAAACCCGGGAACAATTTGACGAATATGAAAAAGCGGGCATTCCTTTCGGGCAGCTCATGGCCTATATCGGGCCGCATATCAAAGAAGAAAACCAGGAACTATATCGCCTGCTGCACGCCAAAGGCGCAATGGCGATGATCTCGTCGGCCTCTTCCTACGACAAGCTCCCCACCAAAGCAGCCCGCAGGGAAAAATACCGGGCAATCATCAGCGACGGCGCCAGTGTGCTGGAAACAGATTTCCCGATCGAGGCAGCAGAAGCGCTCCGGGAGCTGTATCCGTGAAAGGATGCAATGCCCCACACTACCTCTCCATACACAGCGTCCCGCTCAGCATGACCAGCTCCGCAGGAGAAGAAGCATCTGTTTTCAAAGCGACATTTTTCCGCTTTGCAGGATCTACTTTCGAGGCTGCCAGCTCAGTATCCGCATATTTCCAGGCTTCGGTAAAATGCGCTCTGACAGTCTGTGCTTCAGATGTCCTGCCCTGAGCAGCCAGGCTTTCGGCCAGGCCGTTCAGGGCAAAACCGTTCTGCGGCCAGTGGGCAAGATCTTCCCGGTAAACCTTTTCGGCCTGCAGGGCGTCACCGGTTTGCAACAGCAGCACACCCAGGGAATGCCGTATGGAAAAGAACCAGTCGGGCGGTTCGGTATAATTGAGCTGATCCTCGATGCCGACCGCATCTTTCAGCAGCGGAATGGCCTGACCGGGGCGTCCTTCGGCGGCAAGAATCTCGGCACGGAGGACAAGCGCTGCGATACGGCAAACCTCGCTTACGTTATTAATCCCCCAGATCATCTGCTCCTCCAGCAGCGGGCTTCCGGCCAGTTCATCCAGTTGCTCCAGCTCTTCTCCCGCAGCGGCAGGTTTCCCTGTGTTGGCGTATGCCATCCCACGGGCGTAGTGCCTGATCGCCCGGGGATAAGGAAGATCGGAAGCCGGAGCCGGCAGAGCCAGGATCTTCTCCCATTGGGCAAACTTGACCAGGACATGATCGGGAATAGTGAGATAATGGTGTACCGTTTCAAAGCCGGGTTCATGATAATACTTGCTGTCAACAAGGCCGGCAGTTTTGTATGCAGCCTCAATGGAACGGGCCGCACGCCCTTCAAAGGCAGTGGTAGCTGCAAGGAAATGATAGTTGTGGGTGTAGTACATCTGCGGGTAATAACCTTGTACCTGGCATTCGGCAATGTACGCGCTGTCAGCCCTGACAGCTTCCTCATTGGCCAGCGAACCCTCATGGTAATCGCCGGTATTGATATAGATATGGGAGGGCATGTGTACGAGGTGACCGGCTGAAGGTACCAGCGTTTTCAGGCGTTCGGCACATTCGAGGGCCTTTGTAAAATCGGAGCCCGCTTCGGTAGCATGGAGGTACAGATGGTTGGCGAGCGGATTTTTCGGGTCGGCAACGAGAACCTCCTCCAGTAGGGAAAGAATCCCGGGCGTCCATGGCCTGGCGAGGCCGCCTTTCCCGTCGAAGAAGTCCCAGGCATGCTGGTTCATCAGCGCTTCGGCATAGAGTGTGGTTAAAAACGTATGGTTTGGAAACTGCTCGCGGGCCTGCTTCATCGACCGGACAAAACCTTCGTCGTCTGCAATAGCGCTGTCTGCCGGGAACCGGGCCCTGAAGGCGTCGATAAGCGCCTTCTCCCACTCAGAAGCACCGGTTCTGAATTGCCCGGCACGGGAAACCGCCCATTGTATTTCCCGGGCTGCTCCGAGGTTATCGGCAGAATTCAGATTGGGACCGAGTACGTAGGCAATCCCCCAGTACCCCATGGCGAAGGCCGTGTCGAGTCGCACGGCTTCGCGAAATGATCGTTCCGCTTCACCGTGATTGAAGCTGTTGGCCATAATCAGGCCCTGGTCGAAGAATTGCTGAGCATACTTCGACGACGTAGTCACCGGAACGCTGTAGTCACCAATATTGTTCAGTAACGGCGCTTCAAACGCAGGTTGTCTTTCCCCGCACGCCATTAGTGCAAGGAGGGAGACGACAAACAATAGTTGGGTAGCTGACATAGCAGGAATATAAGATTTAATGGAAGCCGGGATTAATACAGGAATGTTTAATGATAAATATAGAAATAACCAACTGATTGTCAATACAAAGCGATACGATTGTTATTATACGGCAACGAGATCCGGATAAGGAGTATATTGAATTTGCAACGGACAGATGCTGTCGGTTTCACCCGGAGAGATTATCTTGCATTGACCAGTTATAATTTGTAACGGATCTGCTGATTTCATGAACGGGTACAAACGCTTAATTTTATCTTTCCTGCTTTGCCTGCCAGCAGTGCCTGTACTCCATGCCCAAAGCCACCTCGAAGAAATCGCTAACTACCGGCAAAAACAACTCAAAGAAATCACAACCGCCCCCGAATCGCCGCTACGACCGGAAGACGCCACCGGGATCTCCTTTTTCGATACAGACACAAAATACCTGGTACAGGCCCGGGTAGAGCTCCTGACAGGCGAAAAGCCCTTCCGGATGCCGACCTATGCAGGTACTGAGAAAGAGTTTATCAGGTATGCCAGGCTGCATTTTGAAATCGACGGTGTGAAGAGTACGCTCACGGCTTATAAAAGTCTCAGTATACCCGGGGCACTCGCCAGTCTTAACAAGACCCTCTTCATTCCCTTTAAAGACAAAACCAACGGCAGCCAGACCTACGGCGGCGGCCGTTACCTGGACCTGGTCATCCCGCCCGGAGCGGACGAAGTGTCGCTGGATTTTAACAAAGCCTACAACCCGTATTGTGCCTACAGCGACGGCTATCAATGTCCTGTACCGCCCCGCGAAAACCATCTCTCCACCAGGTTGTCTGCAGGTGAAAAAGAGTATACGGGAACTATCAGAAAGAAGAAAAGAAAGTAAGAAATGCCGGCAGTTGATAAAAGACCGGCTGTTACCCGGGTTCCCCAATCTGCAATGGCCTGCTTTTTTAATATACTTTATCAGGAAAGCATGAATTTATAGTCGAAATCAGGCAAAACTGCCGGTATCCGACAGATTATTAGTTATTTTGTATCCTGTATTATTAAAGTATAGAATCGCATATGGGGGTAAAAGCTCTTATTGATTTGTGGCGCCATAGATACAAAAAGTATTCTCATATTTTTAAAGCCTATTTTTCTGGCAATCAAAACATTAGATCTTTCCGGCAATTCAAGGCACAACATCCCGGAACAGAGCTGGTAGCCGTTGTCCGGACTGAACATTTCGGTGATATCGTGGCGGTTGAACCCCTTTCAAGGCATATCCGCAGCCTCCACCCCAACGCCCATATCGTATGGTTCATCAAACCTGTTTTTAAGGAACTCGTAGAAGTTAATCCCCATATCGACAGGGTATTCCCGGAATTCTGTGTAACCGAAAGGCAGGTTATACTGAAATCGGGCGTCTTCGACAAGGTATATGAGCTACAGTTCAGGAACAATAACCATTGCGCCGAATGCCAGGCTTTTTACGATAACCCGGTAGCAGTTGCGAAAAACATCAACGTTGACAACTACTTCGAGTACGGTAACCTGCTGGAAGTGTTCGCCAAAGTGGGAGATATCGGGCTGCCTGAAGATCAGCAACCCGAAATTTATCTGCAAAAAAGGCACCGGGCAAAAGTAGACGAGCTTCATCTCCCCCAAAACTTTATTGTAATTCATTGCCAGTCCAACTTCGCTCCCAAAGACTGGCCGGCGCAGCACTGGCAGGCATTGACGCACTGGCTCATCGGGCATTACTCCTATGCAATCGTAGAGGTGGGATTGAAAAGCGACCTGAATATAAATCATCCCAGATATTTCAATCTGACGGGAAAACTATCTATCTTGGAAACAGCGGAAGTAATCCGGAGAGCCGACTTTTTCATTGGACTTGATAGCGGGCCCGCTCATCTTGCCAATGCCGTCGGTACCTATGGGGTGATACTTATGGGTGTATTAAACAACTTTGAAATCTACAACCCATATTCGGGCAGCTACGGCTCGGGACGAGACTGTATGATTATCAGGGAAGCAGGAAAACCCTGCTCTCAATTGAGCCTCGCACGCGTAACCAGCTCCATTAAAGACATTTTGCCTTCGGAAGTAACCAGTTGAGTGTGTTCATTGATATATTTATTAAGACACCAAATTAATCCACTACATGAGCTACAACAGGGAACAAAAACAAGACCGTAAGAATCTGCTTTGGGCGGCCCTGGCCATACTGGCCCTGCTCAACGTCTTATTGCTGTATTTCTTCTACCAGGAGCGAAAAGAAAATACAACCAAAGATTCGGTCATCGCGGCACGCATGGAAGAAGTGCTCACTACCAAAAGCAAGCTCGATTCCATTTCAACCCAGCTCGATATCAAAATTGCCCAGATCCAGCAACTGGGCGGTAGAGTGGACTCGCTCTTGTCGCTGAAAGCCCAGCTCGAAAAAGACAAGCAACTCCTCAAAGACAGGAACAGCTTTTCCCTCAAAAAGTATGAAGAGCGCATAAAAAACTACGAAGCGCTACTAACCGAAAAAGACCAGGAAATAGCCAGCCTGAGGCAGGAGCTCGGAAGTGCCACCGCCAGGAACCAGGTTCTTTCAGAACAGATCTCCGGCCTCGAATCGGAAAAGGAAGAACTCGGAGAACAGATAGACGCCGTCAATTCAAAGTCGGTCGAGCTACAGGAAAAGATAGCAATTGCGTCAGCGCTGAAGGCAGAAAAGATCGAGGTAAGCGCTATTTCCGAAAAAGGCAAAGAACGGGATGGCGGCAAATACCGGTCCAAGAGGATCGACCAGCTTAAAGTGAATTTCGAGCTGGCAGAAAATGCGGTGGCGGAAGCTAATGAAAAGGAAATTTTTCTCCGGGTCCTCGATCCCGACGGTGCGGTTCTTTCCGATATGGCTACGGGTTCGGGATCCTTTCTTCACCACGAGCGGGAAATGATCTACAGCTCCAGGCAGAAAATAGCTTATAAGAATGCGCGTATGCCGGTATCGATCATTTACGGAAGAGGCGGAATACCGCTTAAAAGCGGGAAGTACACCGTAGAGCTATATGCAGAAGGCTTCAGAATCGGCCAGGGCGACTTCACTGTCAGATAGCTAACTTGAAGCCGGAAACAAACGTTGAGTTACTAATTCATTGGATCACCCGTCACTTTTCGAAGAGGAAATTACCCTTTTTGCCGATGTAATACTGCCGGTTCCCGTCCCCAGGCTGTTTACATACCGCATTTCCCGCGAGATGGCACCCGATATCGCCGCCGGAGCGAGGGTCGTGGTACAATTCGGGAAAGGCAGGGTGCTCACGGCTGTGGTCGTCAATATACATGACACTCCCCCCCTGGCCTACAATGCCAGGTATATCCTGGAGCTTCTCGATCAGAAACCGCTTATAACTCCGCAGCAACTGGAGCTGTTCAAATGGATGTCGGAGTATTATATGTGCGCTATAGGAGAAGTCATGAATGTGGCGCTCCCGTCGGGCCTCAAGATATCCAACCAATCGAAGGTGCAGATCAATCCTGACTTCGATTATCCCGAGCTGCTTACTCCCGAAGAGACTTTCCTCGTAGACGAGATCAGGAAGCACGGTATGCTCACTTACGAAGAAATCGGCAGGATCACGGAGAAAAAAAACATTACCGGCCTGATCAAAAGCCTGATCGGCAAAAGAGCGGTTATCATTTTTGAAGAAATAAAGGAAAAGTACCAGCCTAAAACAGTTGCAAAAATAAAGCTGACCGACACCTACGCAGATCCGTCCGTCCTGGAGCAGTTGGTAAACTCGCTGGAAAAGACGCCCAAGCAGCTTGATGTGATATTGAGATACCTGAGCTATATCCCGGTATTCAATAATCCGGGGCTTAATGTCAAAGGACTGGAAAAATCTGTATTCACACAAAGCAGCAGCCTCTCCGGAAGTGCGCTTACTACGCTGATCAAAAAAGGGGTATTCGAACAGTTTGAAGTCAGGGTTTCGAGGATCGCCGATGCTGCGTCCGAAAATCTGCAGGAAATAAAGCTCTCAACTGGTCAGCAGAAAGCCTCGGAGGAAATACACCACCTGTTCCGCGAAAAATCGGTCGTGTTGCTACACGGTATTACAGGCAGCGGCAAAACCGAGGTTTTTATAGATCTCATCGCCCAGGCCCTCAAAAGCGACGTACAGGTGCTTTACCTGCTGCCGGAGATAGCGTTGACGACCCAGATCGTTTCCAGGCTTCAGAAAGTATTCGGGAACAGAATGGGTATCTATCACTCCCGGTTCTCAGACAACGAAAGAGTGGAGGTATGGAAAGGTGTAGTGGAAGGCAGGTTCCAGTTCGTGATTGGGGTAAGGTCGGCCGTGTTTCTCCCGTTTGACAACCTGGGCCTTATTATCGTTGACGAAGAGCATGAAAACTCCTATAAGCAATTCGACCCGGCCCCAAGGTACAATGCCCGGGACGTAGCAGTTATGCTGGGATTTATGCACAAGGCCAAAGTGCTGCTGGGCTCAGCCACTCCCTCCCTGGAAAGTTATTACAATGCACAAAGCGGACAATACGGCCTTGTTTCCATGACTGAACGGTATGGCGAAGCGAGCCTGCCGGAGTTTGTCATCATCGATATGAAGAAGGAGAGGAAGCAGAAAACGCTTAAAGAGGAATTTTCCTCCGTGCTCCTGGAGGCCATACGCACGAATCTTAAAAACGGCGAGCAGTCGATACTGTTCCAGAACCGCCGGGGATATGCTCCCTGGCTGCAATGCGAAGATTGCGACTGGATTTCCGAATGCCTTAACTGTGATGTGACCCTCACTTACCACATGCGCGAGGCAGAGCTCAGGTGCCACTATTGCGGTCACCGCGAAACAATTCCGCGCACCTGCCCGCACTGCGGCTCGGCCCGGGTAAAGACCATGGGATACGGTACTGAAAGGATCGAAAGCCAACTTGAGCTTCTTGTACCGGAAGCGCGCATTCAAAGAATGGACCTCGATACCACCAGGTCAAAAAACGCTTACACGGATATTATCCGGAACTTTGAAGAAAACAAAACCGATGTCCTGGTAGGCACCCAGATGGTCACCAAAGGGCTTGATTTCGATAACGTAAGCATGGTCGGCATTTTCGACGTCGACCGCCTGATCAATTTTCCAGAATTCAGGGCTACCGAGAAAGCCTTCCAACTTCTCACCCAGGTAAGCGGCCGGGCCGGACGGAGGGCTAAAACCCGCGGAAGGGTACTCATCCAGACTTCCAATCCGGGGCATGAGCTCCTGCAATGGGTTATTGCGGGAGACTACCAGACCATGTACAGGTCTGAAATTGTCGAAAGGGCGAATTTCGGCTATCCTCCCTACACCAGGCTGATCAAGCTTACGGTCAGGCATGAAGATGCCTCCGTCGCGCTTGAATCGGCACGTGCCCTGGCGGATATCCTGACGGAGCAGTTGGGCAAAACCCGGGTGCTAGGCCCGGAGGCCCCCCTGGTAGACAGGGTCCGCAACCGCTTTTTGTTTGACATACTTATTAAACTTGAGCGGGAAAAGGTTAATTTTAGGGCCGTAAAATCCCTGATACAGGAAAGCATAAACGAAATTCTGGCAGATAAAACCAAAAAACACATTCAGATTATAGCGGATGTGGATCCCGCTTAGTCGTTAATCAGCAGTCAATAAAACCTCATGACACTCAAGAAAACCAAAATTGTTGCAACCGTCGGTCCTGCCTCGGAATCAAAGGAAACCCTCGTAGCACTGGCAAAAGCAGGTGTAAATGTTTTCAGATTAAACTTCTCACATGGCTCTCATCCTGATCATCTCGAAAGAATTAAAAGAATACGCCAGATAAACGAAGAATACGGATTCAATCTTTGTATACTTCAGGACCTCCAGGGACCCAAAATAAGGATCGGTAACGTAGAAGAAAAAGCCGGCGTGCTTATCCAGCCCGGACAGAAACTGGTCTTCACCAACGAAAATATCATCGGTACTTCCGAGAGAGTAAGCACCCCATACGACGGGATGTACAATGATGTCAGAATCGGCGAACGTATCCTGCTCGACGACGGGAAGCTGGAAGTAAAGGTGATCGAGATTATCGGGACCGAGGTCGTCACGGAAGTGATATACGGCGGGTTTCTTAAGTCCAGGAAAGGCGTAAACCTCCCGAATACGCAGGTCTCGATGCCTTCAGTTACTCAAAAGGACTATGAGGACCTGGATTTCGGCCTGGATAACGATGTGGAATGGATCGCACTTTCGTTCGTGCGCCGGGCATCCGATATCGACGAAGTCAGGGAATATATCAACTCACGCGGCAAATCGACCAGGATCGTAGCCAAGATCGAAAAGCCGGAAGCGGTGAGCAACATCGACAGCATTATCGCCGTCACCGACGCCATTATGGTAGCCCGCGGAGACCTGGGCGTGGAGCTCCCTGCCGAAGACGTCCCGATGATACAGAAGATGTTGGTCGAAAAATGCAACCGTTTAGGGAAACCGGTAATCGTCGCTACCCAGATGCTGGAAAGCATGATCGAAAATCCGAGGCCTACACGGGCAGAGATCAACGACGTAGCCAATGCGGTGCTCGACGGTACGGATGCGGTCATGCTAAGCGCAGAGACTGCTTCCGGTGACTACCCCGTACTGGCCGTGCAGAACATGACACGTACCATAGAACGCGTCGAGGAGCAATCCAATTCACTCTATTTCAAGTATCACGCCCAGGTAAACGAAGATAAGAAAGCGCCTGATCTGCTGAACGACAACGTCGTGATGAGCGCCTGTCGGCTGGCCAGGGATACGGATGCCAAAGCACTGATCGGGATCACCAACTCCGGTTATACGGCCACCCGGCTCTCTCACCACCGGCCTAAAGCTAACCTGCTGATTTTTACCTCCAACAGGAGATTGATGAATACGCTGGGGTTATACTGGGGCACACGTGTGTTTTACTATGAAACTGAAGAGGGTATTTCCACCGACGATACCATAGACAATATCAAACGCTTCCTGGTAGAGCGCGGCGAACTCGTAGAAGGCGATGTTTTCATTAACACACTGAGCATGCCTATTTCAAGAATACGCAAAACGAATGCACTCAAACTCAGTGTGGTATAGTACCGTACACTATGATGTATGATTAAAATCTCCGGCTTTTGAAACTCCCATATTTTATTTTAGCTTTGAGGGATCCTGAATCCATTAATACTGAAGATGCTCCTTAAACGAATTACCGCCTCCGCTGCGATAGCAGGTTTACTTTACACCATTTTTCTTCTTATCACCGGCAAAGGCGCCATGGCAGGCCCCGGCGTAATAGTCTTCTTTGCGTCGCTTGCTATTTACCTCAACCAGATCGAGAAGTACAAAGGTTTCACCTACACTATCATGATCTTCGCGGCAGTAGCTGCTGCGATGTTCTACCCCACGTATTTTGATACCTGGGGAAGTGTAAAGCTGGCTACCCTTATTACGCCTCTTATCCAGGTGATCATGTTCGGGATGGGTACGTCGATGAGTCTCCGGGATTTTGCAGGTGTGGTAAAAATGCCCAAAGGTGTATTCATCGGTCTCGGAGCCCAGTTTATTATCATGCCCGGGCTGGGCTACCTGTTTGCCAGCATCAGCGGCTTCGACCCGGAAATAGCCGCAGGAATGATCCTGATCGGCTGCGTCCCCAGCGGTATGGCGTCCAATGTCATCACCTACCTGGCAAAAGGCAACCTTGCGCTTTCGATTACTCTGACTGCCATATTAACGGTACTGGCTCCCTTTACCACCCCGGCGCTTATGAAACTCCTTGCAGGCACCTTCGTAGAAATAAATGCCATGGCAATGATGTGGGATATCTTTAAGATGGTCATCATCCCTATCGGGTTAGGGCTTCTGTTCAATAAATTCCTTTCCGGAAAGGCGAAATGGCTGGACAATGCCATGCCGCTCGTTTCCATGGCCGGTATCGGGTTTATCATCACGATTATTACTGCGGCCGGGCAAAAAAGCCTTCTTTCCATCGGTCTTATGCTCATCGTCTTCGTGCTGATGCACAACCTCTTCGGTTATACCCTGGGCTACTGGGCCGGCAGGCTTTTCCGTATGAGTGAAAGAGATTGCCGCACCCTTGCTATCGAAATAGGTATGCAAAACGGCGGCCTGGCATCAGGGCTGGCCAAGGAAATGGGAAAAATCGCTACCGTAGGCCTTGCCGCTGCAGTATTCGGTCCGATGATGAATATTACGGGGTCTGTGCTGGCCAGCTACTGGGCAAGAAAACCGATCCCTGAGCCCGACCAGCAGGAAGCCTGAGATATTCTATTGCCGGCCGATAAGCTTTTTTGCAAAACCGTAGGCATGAATCAGGGTCAGCCAGGTTTTCCTACTGATAGAATCGACCAGATTTGCCCGCTGTACATATCCTGAAAAACGGATAGGGCCGAATTGCTCGTTTATATATTCTTCCGCCCGGCGTTCGGCATGCCAGTAGATCTCTGAGCTCGTATTCGCTTTGGTACCGCTGCCCGTGTCGTCAAAAGGGGCATGACGTGTGTAATCTTCCAGGGTGAGGTGTCTGAACCGGTATCCTTTTTTGTACATATCATGCGACCAGATGGTAGCCGTATCTATGCCCCGCCATCCACCGCCATAGCATCCTATCGTACCGTTGGGGATAGTTTCTTTCCTGTATTTCTCCACATCGATCATGGCGCAATATTCGTTCAGACGGCATTCGGGCAGAATATGCACCCGCCCCTCCTTAATCACTCTCAGCTGGATGTCTTTTCTCGGGGTATCATAACTGGCAGCAAGCTCCAATGCCTCCTCCTGCGTAGGAACGTATTCCTCAAACCTTGTAGAATCACATATGTTCGCCCAATCCGGTCCTGCCGGGCATGACCAGCACTGACCGATAGAACCAACTCCGACCAGGCTCTCCGGTCCGTTGTCAAACTCCCTGAGCATATCCCCGATCATATCGCCATAATACAGCATATCATTGTGCATGATACACAGGTATTTCTTGTCGGTCGTCTCCAGGGCGTACTGGTACATAATGCTGCGCCGCCACTCCGTATCTGTCTTTGCCCGCTCGATATCGAGCACGCCCAGCCCCAGGTGATATTTGGGATATTGTACCTCCAGCTTTACTTCAGGGTCATTTCTAAAATAATCGATGATCTTAAATATGCCTATATAGTCGTCATGCGGTTGCCTGCGCTCTCTCGACAGGATAATTTTATCTATATGCTGACCGCTGTGCTGCATCAGCGTTTTGATTGTGACGATAGCCTGGTAAGGTTTCCCGTAGAAGGCTATACTGACATCCACTCTTTTACTCATCAATCTTTTCTAATGTGTTAAAACTCTTCGTGATCCATCCGCCACCAATCACGTCATCGCCTTCATAGAAAACCGCAGCCTGGCCGGGAGCAATCCCGCTCACAGCGTCATGAAAACTGACCGTTATCCTGTCGGGGGCGTCCTGCACGATGGTTGCAGGCGCTCCGTCGTGCTTATAGCGAACTTTCGTCGTGGTATCGAGCGGCCGCTCGATGCTACTATATTTCTGCAGGTTCAGCTTTTGTACAACCATACCATCTCTGTAAAGATCGGGCATATCCCCCAACACTACTTCGTTGGTCTCTTTTCTTATTTCAGTGACAAAAACGGGGCGTCCCAGGGCTATCCCCAGGCCCTTTCTCTGTCCTACGGTATAAAACGGGTAGCCTTCGTGCTTACCCAGGAACCTGCCGTCGACAGATACGAAATTCCCTCCGGCCACTTCTGCTTCCAGGGTAGGAATACGCCTTTTGAGGAACCCCCGGTAGTCGTTGTCGGGCACAAAACAGATCTCATAGCTTTCCGACTTGTTAACCAGTTCTACAAATCCGCGCTGCGCTGCCATTTCACGTATCTCCGTCTTGCGCAGATGCCCCAGAGGAAGCTTGGTGCGCTTCAGGCTGTCCTGCGAGATCCCCCACAACACATAGCTTTGATCCTTGGCCGTATCGACGCCTTTCGAGATCACATACCGCCCGTCAAGCTCCCTTATATTGGCATAGTGCCCGGTAGCGATGAACTCGCAATCCAGGCGGTCGGCCCTTCTCAACAAGGCATCCCATTTGATGTGGGTATTACACAATACACAGGGATTGGGCGTACGGCCTTCCAGGTACTCTCCCGTAAAGTGGTCGATAACATAATCTCCGAATTCATTGCGGATATCGAGGATATAGTGGGGGAACCCCAGCTGCACCGCAATATTCCTGGCGTCGTTGATAGAATCCAGGGAGCAGCACCCCGTCTCTTTTTTGGAACCTCCGCTCCCGGCATAGTCCCATGTTTTCATGGTCATGCCGATCACTTCATACCCCTCTTCATGTAACAAAACAGCTGCCAGTGAGCTGTCGATCCCGCCGCTCATAGCGACCAGGATTCTTCCGTGTTTACTCATGTTGCTATCTGCGAAGGTTCAAAGCCTTCCGATTATTAATGAATGAAATTACAAATTTAAAGCTTTGGTCCAACCGAATCGTAGACTACCACCCTTTCCCACAGGTAGGCATAATCTTCTACAAACTTCACGTGTACCGGATGGTTCTGGTAAGTGGCTTCCTCTTCCCCGTTGTTAAAAAGAAGCAGCCAGGAAACGGCATAGCTCCTGTCAATAACGGGCCGGTTCGTATCGGCCGGATAGCCGATGTGGGCGGTGATATAACCGGGAAGATCAACAAGTGTTTTAAGCCCGGCTACCAGCTTTTCCTTATCGGACTCGCTGTCCGGGTTTTTAAGCCAGAAAAAAACGTGGTGTACAAATAAACCGGGTTGAAGCGTATCCGACATGACTATTCTGAGGTTTAAGAAAGGATTAATATGAACTGTATTTATTTTTTCTCTGCAAACGGGATCACCAGCTTTTCGCCTCTCGCTGCGTGATTCTTGGCTTTGTTGTTTGCCCGCATAATAAGATCGACGCTAACACCGTATTTATTCCCGACCACACGCAGGATATCACCCGGGCCAACGGTATGAACTGCCTTTACCCGCACATTGATCTTCTGACCGGCCTTTACCCCCGAACTTTCGCTGACGGAAGGATTCAACGCCTTCAGCGTTTCTACTTTCAGGTTGTAGCGGGTAGCTATGCTGAACAGCGTCTCTCCGGCTGCTACGGTATGTGTATAGGCTATCCCATCCGACGGGGTGGAAGCCGGGCCCTGCTCTTCCTTTTTATCCTTACTATCCGCTTTATCCTTACTATCCGCGGGTTTTGCCTTCGTCTCCGGCGCAGATCCGCCGGGTACCGGGACGTTACCGGAGTTTACATCCACCTGGGAGGGCTCATTATAGACGTCAAGCGAAACCACTTCCCTGTCCGGATCTGCGTTGGTCACTTCGCTTGTATCGCCCGGCTCATCCGTCAGGTATTCATATCCTACGTACAGCAGCGCAAGCACCAGCACGGACAAAACCACCAGCGTAATCCCGGGGAGTTTTGATTTTTCGACCGGACGAACGTTTCGTTTCTTTTGTTTTTCCTCTTCCATAATGGTTAGCTAAAATTTCAGAAGTTACAACTTCATCTCAAAACCCATGCAATTAAACGGATTTTTTCAATTCGGCATTCATTTCCACCACCTTCTCTTTCAGAACTTCCTTATAAGCCTCCAGTTTCAGGGCTACCGCGTCGTCGGTCGCACCGATGATCTGGGCGGCCAGGATGCCTGCATTCTTACCTCCGTTTAAGGCAACCGTAGCCACCGGGACGCCTCCGGGCATCTGCAGGATGGATAGCACAGAATCCCAGCCATCGATAGAATTGCTCGATAAAACAGGGACGCCGATCACCGGGAGCGTTGTCAGGGAAGCGACCATACCCGGCAGGTGGGCAGCTCCGCCCGCCCCGGCTATGATAACCCTGAGCCCCCTTTCCCGCGCCTTCTTTGCATATTCCACCATTTTTTCGGGGGTGCGGTGAGCCGAAACCACTTCTATTTCGTAGGCAACTCCGAATTCTTCAAGCATATCGCCCGCCTCCTTCATAATACGGAGGTCTGATACGCTGCCCATTATTATTCCTACCATAGCTGATATTTCTTTATAAAAAATCCGTTACCGGGATAAAATTCTGATTTCCGGTTCCCGGAGCTGAAGCTCCGGGCCAGTCACCGGGCGGTCACCCGGATATTCTCCTTCACGAATGCGGCTTTTGTCCGCAGGAGCTCCAGGTTATCGTCCATGATCGTGACGTGCCCCATTTTGCGGAATGGCTTTGTGATCTTTTTTCCATACAGGAACGGGAAGACCTGTTTCTCTGCAAGAAGCGTTTCCATGCCTTCATATACGGCAGGCCCTTCAAAACCGTCTTCGCCCAGCAGGTTGATCATAGCAGCAGGCGCGTAGGCCGTCGTATCGCCCAGCGGCAGGTTGAGTATGGCCCTCCAGTGCTGCTCGTATTGCGACGTTACGTTTGCCCTGATGGTATGATGCCCGCTGTTGTGAGGACGCGGAGCCACCTCGTTGACCAAAACTTCCCCTTCTCTCGTCAGGAACATCTCGACAGCCAGAAGGCCCGTTACCCCGAATGCCTCCGCAACCTGCACAGCGAGCGCGGTGGCTTTGGCCTCCGCTTCCGCCGAAATCTCGGCAGGGGCAAAGAGAAACTCTACAAGATGCTTTTCGGGGTGGAAGACCATTTCTACGACAGGAAATGTCTTTACTTCTCCTCCCGGCCTTCTTGCCACGATGACAGCCAGCTCCTTTTCGAAAGGGATCGCCTGCTCCAGTACACCCGGCGCCTCAAACGCCTGGTCAAAATCCTCCGGCTTTTCTATCTTCTGCACGCCGCGGCCGTCATACCCGTCGCGCCCGAGCTTATGAAATGCCGGAAGCAGCGAAATATGCCTGCGGGCGTCTTCCCTCGATTCCGTCAGTACAAAAGGGGCCGTGGGAATTCCATGCTCGCGGTAAAACTCTTTCTGAGCCCTTTTATCCTGGATGATTCGCAATACAGACGGCTGCGGATAAACTTTCTTACCTTCTCTTTCCAGCGCTTCAAGCGCTTCAATATTTACCTTCTCTATTTCTACGGTTATGAGGTCGAGATCTTTACCGAATTCGTAAACGGTATCGTAGTCCTGGATAGAGCCGGCGATAAAACGAGGGGCAGGTTTACTGCAGGGAGCGTTGGGGTCTCCATCAAGTATACTGATATCCAAATTCCAGTCGATGGAAGCCTGCAGAAGCATTAACCCCAATTGTCCCCCTCCTAAAATACCTATTCTGGTAGAAAGCATGAATTACTCTTTCGGATCTTTTTTTACAAAAGTCGGCTAAAAACAGGAGAACAAAAAGGATCAAAGCCCCAATTCCTGAGGATCGTATCCAAAACGGTTTCAGGTATTAAATGGAGATCTGGTACTGCATCACCCATGAACCCCGTCTTCCCGATCTGTCCAGCCTGTTGGGATCGGCAGCGTCGTTGACATAGACGGGGCGGCTTTCATAGTTGAGGGACATTTTCCCGTTATGCCCTTTTATCAGCCAGTTGATACCTATATTCCATACATTGACCGCTCCCTTTATCCTGTCATAATCTGCGCTCTGGAGTGAGGCGTAGGGCATTAGCGTTCCCTGGCTACCCAGGAGATCATCTTTCAGCTTAAACCCGGCCTGGGTGTATATCACCCTGCCATTCCCGAACATCGGGAATGCATTTCCTTGCGCAGCGGACGTACCGGTTATCGGCCTGTTCGTTCCGGTAGCGGGATTCATAATACCGTTGAATCGCAGGTACCCGGGGCCATAGTTAGTATCAAAATAGCCTAAATAAGCTGATACGGCGGTCCCCTTTTCACGATTGACAGGCATATCGAGGTAGGAGGCGACCGACCATAACAACATATCGTGATATAGCGTGTCGGCGCCTTGTCTGCTCCAGGTAGCATTTTTCTGGCTGACTATGCCCGCTTCCAGGTTCAGCACTTTCCGTTTTCCAAGATAGGTACCTGTCATATACCCCGGAGTCGTGTTATCCTCCGTATCAAAAAGGTTGTATATGATCATCCCCTGGTAGGACTTGGAATGCTTTCTTCCGGCAAAAACGGCATTTTCGCCCATAGCCGGCGGGACAGCTCCGTTGGTCTCGATGGGAAACGGGTCAGCCATTCCGACACGGTAGTTGAGCTTTCCTACCTGTCCGCGTGAGTAGACGGCCAGCTTCCTGTCAAACTGGTCGATCTGGTCAACCGTAGCCTGGGCAAACACCGGTACATCCATGGTCATGATACTCCCCACACTGGGCTGGGTAAACCTGGAAAGGCCGTTTACTACCGTAAGCCCGCCCCCGAAACGGATGAATTGGTCCTGCTTCCGCCACACTTCGTATTCTCCAAGCGCATCGTGAAAAAAAGCGGCTATCTTCCGGTTTGAAGGCGTACCATTCTGGTTATAGGCGGGAAATGCACTCGCTTTGTTAAAATTATTCATCCCGAACTGCGTATAGAGAAATACCCTGTCGGTGACCTGGCCGTACATCTGTATCCTGGTGCGCCGAAGTCCTATATCGGTCGTTAGGTCCGCTTCGTTTCCGAATACGGTGCTCCCCGGGTTGTTTTCGTTCAGGCGGACCCAGGTTTGATTAAGAAATATAAACCTGAAATAATTGGAACCCGATTCGTTGAGATTGATCCTGAGATCTTTACTTACCGGCACTGCAGTAGCAGCGGCGCCTGTCGGTTCTTTCTTCCGGTCTTCTTCGGAGAGGGCGTAAAAGGGAAGGCAAAAAAGCGTACTTAATAAAATGTTACTCTTCATGGCAGTTTTAAGTTGGTTAAATCATTTACTATATTTCCGTCTTCCATGACAATTGTGCGGTCGGTACCGGCGGCAAATTCGGGGTCGTGGGTAACGACCAGCATCGTCTGGTGAAATTCTCCGGCCAGCTCTTTGAAGATATTGAATACGATCTCCGAATTTTTCCTGTCAAGGTTGCCGGTCGGCTCGTCTCCCATAATGATCAGAGGATCGTTGATAAGCGCCCTGGTAATCGCTACCCGCTGCTTTTCTCCGCCCGAAAGCTGGCTGGCCTTTTTACGGGCGTGCCGGTGCATATCGAAGATCCGCAGCTTTTCCATGGCACGATACTCTATTTCCTCCCTCGGCAGCTCTCCGAGCTTCAGCCCCGGGATCATCACATTCTCCAAAACCGAAAATTCGTTCAGCAGGTAGTGGAACTGGAAAACAAAGCCTATCTTTTCATTACGGATCCTTGCCAGCTCGTCCTGCTTCCGGCCTGTGACCAGTTGCCTGTCGATCAGCAATTTACCTTCGTAATCCGTGTCCATCGTCGAAAGTATATACAGTAAGGTGGACTTTCCGCACCCTGATTTCCCTACTACAGACACAAACTCACCCTTGTTCACCCTGAAAGAAACCCCTTTGAGCACTTTCGTTTTTTCCGGGCTGTAAAAGTATTTGGTGATACCCTGTGATTCGAGGACTGCTTGCTGTTCCATTATCATTTCCCTCTGATGATATCGACCGGGTCTATGGCGCTTGCTTTCCTGGCAGGGAAATAACCGGCAAAATAAGTAGTTACCAGGCTGAAAATACCTGCTATGAGATAGTATTTCGGATTAAAATCTACCGGGAAAGTCTTGATAGTAGGCAATGCTTCGGTCTCAAAAGGAATCCTTTCTATCCCGAGGCAGACCAGGAATCCCAGCAAAATACCGGCGACGCCCCCAACAATCCCGATAGAAACGGCTATGGTCGTAAAGATCCGGTTGACGTCGCCGCCTGAAAACCCGGTGGCTTTCAGGATCGCAATGGTATCCATCTTTTCATAGATCATCATGTTGAGGATATTGTAAATACCGAATCCCGACACGATCAGCAGGGTTATCCCTACCGCATAGCTGATCATGGATCGTACGCCTGTGCCCGTCTCGAACTGGGCGTTGACAGTCTGTATGTCGTCAGCATCCACTCCGAAAACAGCACTGTATTCCTTTGCCAGTGCAGGCGCTATATTGATATCGCGGAGCTTTACCTGTATGTCGGTGATGTAGGAAGCAGTCTGTCCTGTCATTTTCTGCACCGTTCCGATCGATGCATAGCATTGTACATTATCCAGCTCGCCGAGACCCGACTGGAAATACCCTACTACTTTGAGCTGTACCCTACTGCCCTGGGAAGTAGTTGCCTGTATCACATCACCTACCTCGGCCAGCATACGGTCGGCAGCACCTTTCCCGAGGATGATACTGTTTGCCACATTTTTCAGGTCCATAAAATTCCCGGAGGTTACATAATCCGAAAAACGGAACAAACGGTTTTCCTCCTCAACGTCTACTCCGTTTACAATTCCGAGCATATCGGTAGCGCCCACATTGAAGAAAACCCTGGAAATGATCTTCGGAGCTACTCCCAGTACCCTCTCATCCATACGCAGCGCGCTCATGATCGCTTCATTGTTGTAGATACTCTCACGGCTGGCATTTGGCTTAAGGGAGCGGATAATATTGTACCTGGCGACAAAATCCTGTACCCTTTTAAGCGGCTGATCGGGATTGGGCTTGATATCGTTATAAAGCCTGATATGGGGCGTACGGTTAATCACAAGGCTATCCAGCATGATATTCAAGCCATTCATAAACCCGAGAAGGGCTACAAACATCGTGATGCTGAAAGTAACGCCTATTGCCGCTACCAGCGTCTGCCTGAACCTGGCAGTCATAAGTGATCCCGCAATGGAAGTGATTAAACCCGCCTTCATAGCTCCGGCTTGACTATCTCTGTGTTTTCGTCTATTCCACCCAATATTTCTACCTTGTGATAGTCTTTCAACCCGGTTTTCACCGGCAGCGTATCGCGGCGGACTGTCACAACCAGCGTATCACGTAATAAATAAGAACGGGGTAGCGTGAGCGTATTTTCCCGTGTTTGGGTTACAATATTCGCTTCCAGACTAAGGTTGGGATACAATACGGGCGGCGGAGAAACGAATTCAGCTTCGACTGTGAAGGTCTTGCTGCGCTCGTCCATGATCGGGTAGATCCTGGTAACGACAGCCCGGAAAGTTTCTCCCCTGTAGCTATCCATGCCTACCCAGACAGCCTGCCCTTTGGTTACCCTGACTATATCATATTCATCAACTTTCATTTCAAGCAGGAATTGATCGCTGCTGCCAATCACGGCCAGGGGTGTCTGGGCATTTACCATCTCTCCTTTTTCTTTCAGCA
Organism: uncultured Cytophagales bacterium; assembly: GCA_964559125.1. GTDB lineage: Bacteria > Bacteroidota > Bacteroidia > Cytophagales > Spirosomataceae > Ravibacter. The sequence goes on along the minus strand of CAZLGW010000003.1, from coordinate 22,164 downwards.
AGGCATATACTGTGCCGTCGAGCTTGCTGCGCAGTACCAGGTCGCCTTCAAGCGCACGCGAGAGGGATAAGTTTTTACCGGCGCTTCTTTCGTTGAAATCAATTTCCCGTTTCAGATCCTGGTACTGCATCCGGGCGGTAAGATAGGCAGTCCGGGCGCTTTCAAAGGCCAGCTTTCGCTGTTCGAGCTCTACCAGGGTCCCTACTTTTTGCTCATACAATGCCTTCTGGCGCTCGTACAGTACCGAATCGTTCTGCCATTTGCTCCGTGCCAGGCTGATATTGGCCTCCAGGCTTTCAAGTCTCGTCCTGTTCACCTGGCGGTCGGCATAAAAATGTGCAAGCTCGGCAGATTCGCGTCCGATCCGGGCAGATTCGTTATAAACCGAAAGTATCGGCGTCCCTGCCTTTACCGAATCTCCTTCCTTCACAAAAACATCCTGCACAATACCTGCGGCATTGGCGTATGCCTGGTACTGATCCCGGGCCTTGACAACACCTGAAGCATATACCGACTCAGACATGCTCTCCCGTTTCGGGAAAGTCTTCTCAACAGAACTGCGGCATCCGGCCAGGCAAAGAATAAGCGCACATGCGTACAAACGGAGAATCATCACAGATCAGATATTTGACCCCCGAATTTAACTTATCCGCCAACCTGATCGTACCTTTTTTGAAAATAAAACGGTGTTTTCCTGAAGGTTCCCTTCGAATACTACCAGAACCACCGGTAAGGCGGTCTGGTTTTCGTAAGCACCCATATCCACCAAGCTGGAGAGCCGCGCACTGCGCAACTCTACTTACCGCTACCGCCTGTAAAATTGATTATTAGCACCCCAACCGGGGCGAAGTATCTTCCTGGAAAGGTAGAGGAGCTTCCTGCATTTTGATTTAAAGCAAAACATTTGGACCTTTATCTTTCAGAAACATACTATCGAAAGATCTGTGGAAATAAAAGAACAAGTAAAGGCTCTCCTTGTTAATACTATGATGAAAAGAGCCGCTGCGATGCAGGCTCTTCGGGACATGTCGGAAGCACTTATCACCCGATAAAAGGGTGGAGATGTGGAACCTTGTTGAGGAATATGATGATCGAATTGAGGCACTTCAAGAAATATTAAAAAAATTGTAAAACGGGAGGAGAAGTTCTTCTATAAACCCTGTGATTATGAAAAAAACAGCAGATCAGCTTGCGGATGAAATTATCCGCGACGGGAGGAAGTTCCTGGACGAATCAAAAGCCTGGCTTATATCCAAAGGATTTGCTACGGATCTGGCCGAATGGGTAACTATCGAGCAATACACGAAGCGTTTCAACATAAAAAACTACGCTACAGTAACTAATTGGATCAGAAGGGGCATAATTCCCCCGGAAGATATAAAAGTCATTCCAGAGCTTAATGGCATTAAACTCATCCGAGCTAAAAAGTATATAGTCCGGGCAAAAAAACAGCCTGACGTATCTTCCTGAATTTTTTACAAAACTCTTTCAGGCTCCTGCCTGCCAGCGTCCGGCAGCTTTAATGCCGTAAGCTACAAAATTTGCAGCTGCCTTCTCATACGAAGCATCTCCTTTAGACCTACCGCTCTCATCGAGGGCGTCCTGTGTCCTCTGGGATTCAAAGACTTTAGGAGAAACAAAGGAATGGCCGTCCAGAACACTGATGAGCTTATTGACAAGCGTGGTCATTTCAATACAGGGTCTTCTCCCACCCTTCCCGTTGGAAACCCCCGCAAAAGCAAAGACTTTATTATTGAACAGCGAGCGAAAATGTTTACTTCCGAGCTGGTGAAAGGCGTTTATCAATTCTCCGCCGGTGATCCAGTTATATTCCGGTACGACAAACAAAACCAGGTCGGCCTCTTTCCAGTTGGAAATAAGGGTATCCTGAAACTCCGATAAGTTCTCCGGATCTACCTCACCTCTCCCTACCAGAGGGATATCCGCATCCTCAAAATGGGTAAGTGTAACTTCCAACCCGGCATGATCTCCGGCAATACCGGCCATGAACTTCGCCACTTTGAGCGAGTTACTCCCTTTACGGGGCGAAGTGGAAATAACGGCTGCTTTCATGGCTGTATCTTTTTGAGCGTATTTAATGATTTTTCACCAGGTCTGCGAGAGTCTCTATCCAGATCGCGCTGTCGTTCAGGCTCAACACGAGGTCCCATTGCTCCCCCCCGGCTTCGATAAACATATCTTTGTATTCTTCACCTACTTCCTCGGTCGTTTCGAGGCAATCGGCTACAAACGCCGGCGAAAAAGCCAGTACCTTTTTAACACCCCGCCCGGCGAGGTCTTTCACCACATCTTCGGTATAAGGCTGGATCCAGGGGTCTTTACCCAGGCGCGATTGAAAGCAGGTGGAAACCTTTTCGCGGGGCAGGCCGAGATAATCTGCCAGCAGCTCCGTGGTAGCATAGCACTGGGCGAGGTAGCAATGCCTGTTATTGGCAGTAATACCCGTCCGGCATCCGTTCTTTTCGCAGCTGTGCCCGCCGGGGTAGACCTTGACCAGCTGCCTTTCTGGAAGTCCGTGGTAGCTGAATACGAAGTGATCGTAGCGGTCCTTTTCAAGTTGCAGCCCGGCCGACTCCGCAAATCCTCTGATTATCCCGGGATGATCGTAAAAGCTGTTGATGAACCTGATATCCGGGATAACCTGCCATTGATTTATGACCCTCATTACCTCTTCGTGAACCGACCCGGTGGTAGCCGATGCATACTGCGGGAAAAAGGGAACGATCACGAGCCGGCCGATATCTTCCCTTCTCTCAAGATCGGCCAGCCCACTTTCTATAGACGGATTCTGGTAGCGCATACCAAGCTTCACCACGAAATCTTCTCCCAGCGCCTCCTGCAGTTTCGCCTCCACTGAATAACCGTATACCTTGAGCGGAGATCCTTCAGGAAGCCATACTTTTTTGTAGATAGCTGCCGATTTGGGCGCCCGGAAAGGCGCGATGATACAGTTCACCAGGAACCACCTCGACAAGAAAGGAATATCGATCACCCGCCGGTCCATCAGGAACTGGCGGAGATACCTTCTCACATCGCCCGTCCGGGTTGAATCCGGTGTTCCGAGATTAACGATCAATACCCCTGTTTTTCCTGATTTCATCAGAATAATAGTTATGATATTTTCACCCGCCTATCAGCCGCCAGACTCCCGTAATAAAGAAAAGCACGAGGCCTACCGGGGTCAGCACCTTCCACCCCAGGTAAACAAGCTGGTCTACTCTCAGCCGCGGAAGCGTCCACCTGGCCCACATCTGCACTATCACAGCCAGGACAGCCTTAAAAAGAAGCCAGAAAATCCCGGTCACATACCCCATGACCGTACCCGGCGCTCCGCTTGTCCATTCCGCCAGCTTTACCGGACCGATATTGGGAAAGGGCGTATTCCAGCTCCCCAGGAAAAGAATTGCTCCCAAAAGCGACACCAACAGCATCATGCCGTATTCGGAAAGCATCAAAACGGCATAGCGCATCCCCGAATACTCGGTATGGAACCCTCCTACCAGCTCCGACTCTCCTTCGGGTATATCGAAAGGGGCCCGGTTACATTCTGCCAGGGAAGCAATAAAAAAAACAATGTATGCTAAAAAAAGAAAGGGGTTCCGGAGAATATTCCAGGTCAGGAACCCTCCTACATCCGTAATATCGATCCCGAGCGCACCGATCCCGAACAGGTAGTTTGTCTCAGCGCTATAAATACCCTGCAGGAAACTGATCTCCTGCAGATCGAGGCTCTGACAGAACATGACCACGCACAGCACCGACAGCGTCAAAGGAATTTCATAGGAAATCATCTGTGATACCGCACGCACAGCCCCGATAAGCGAATACTTATTATTGGAACCCCAGCCCGCCATCAATATACCGAGCACATCGACCGCCACTATTGTCAAAAGGAAGAAAACACCTACCGTTGCCGTAGATCCGCGCAGATCGGGCGCAACCGGCAAGACCGCAAACCCGGCAAAAACAGCACAGAAAATGACAAAGGGAGCAAGCAGAAAAAGCCGCCGGTCAGCTGCCTTCGGAACGATGTCCTCCTTGAGTATCAGCTTGATCAGGTCGGCAAACAGCTGCAGCAATCCCCACTTTCCCACCTCCATCGGCCCCATTCGGTCCTGGATAAAAGCCGACACCTTTCGTTCCAGGTATACCCCCACGATTACAAACGCGGGAACCATTACAGCAAATATGAATAATGTATAAGGCACTTTTCCGACCTTTACCGAAAGTCTACAATGCTACAAATGTATCGAAAATGTGTTATAAAGCATCAACTACCCCCCTTAACAAGCCCTGGAAGGGCGCAATACTCATCCCCAGGGCACAGCCCTGGGAGGCGTCATAACACCGTCTCCAGCAAACCCGGCGCCAGACCGAACAAAAGCGTTGCCACGGTAGCCGCAATAAGGAGAATTCTATAGAACGGAGCTACACGTATCTTGCCGGTCTCACCCTCTCTCATATACACGGCTATTATTACTCTCAGGTAGTAGAAAAGCCCTGTTATCGCCATAAGCACGGCAATTACCAGTAACCAGATCATCCCCCGCTCTGCTGCGGTACTAAAAGCAAGGAATTTCCCCCAGAAACCGGCCGTAAGCGGTATCCCTGACAGCGAAAGCATCGAAACGGTCAGGACAAAGGCAAGGAGCGGATTCTTAGCCGCCAGCCCGTTAAATATCTCAAACGACTCATTAGGCTGGCCATCCTCCGTAAGCGGATGCACTTTCGACACCAGGATGAGCACGCCGAATGCACAAATCGTAGCCAGCGAATAAGCAAGCAGGTAGAAAAGAATGGCAGTAGAAGTCTTCTCGGTCATGGCAGTCATGGCGATCAGCAGGTAGCCGGCATGCGAAATACTCGAATACGCCATCATCCTTTTGAAGCTCTTCTGGTAAACCGCCGTAATATTCCCTATCAGCAGCGTCAGCACGGTTATTGCTGCCATCATCGGCCCCCATTGAGAATGAACGGTAGCGAAAGACTCTGACAGGATCCGGTAAATAGCAGCGATCCCGGCTGTTTTAACAACCGTAGCCATAAAAGTGGTAAAGATGGTAGGCGATCCTTCGTAAACGTCGGGCGTCCAGAAATGGAAAGGAGCTGCTGAGACCTTGAAGAGCATACCCGTCAGCAGCAGTAAAAGTCCTGCGTGAAAAAGAGGAGTCTGTGCGGGATTTAAAGTAACGTAGCTTCTGTAACCAGAGAGCTCGAAAGAACCGGTAGCGCCATACAGCAGCGCTATCCCGAAAAGGAGTATCCCCGAAGCGAAAGCGCCCATCAGGAAATACTTCAAAGAGGCTTCGTTGGAGCGAAGGTTCCTTTTTTCACTTCCCGCGAGCACATACATAGCAATGGAGAGTATTTCCAGGCCGATGAAGAACATGATCATGTTTTCGAAACCGATCATGACCAGCGCACCGATCAGGGAGAAGATCATCAGGGCAAAGTATTCTGCAGGCTGCGCTTCGTCGTCGTCCAGGAAGCCACCCGTCATAGCCATGACCATAAATGCCGAAAGCAACGTCACAAAGCCGAAAGCTATCGTCAGGTTATTTACCCTCAGCATGTCGAAAAAGTAGAGAATCTGGCCTTCCCCCCAGTCTGCCAGACCGCTCAAAAAAGCCACTACTACAAACAACAAAGCCGACGGCAGCAGCAAGTTCTTTGACCTGGATAATCCAATGAACAAAGTGGCCATGCCGAAAACGGACAATAAAATAATTGGATACATATTCTATTTGCTGTTGACAGTACCCTGTCTTCTACTTTAATCTTTTATTTATCAAACCGGGGCTCCGGGAGCCTGCGGCCATTATTATTCTCAATGAGCAGCTACGACCTGCAATATCTGGTTGACCGCCGGCTCAGTAATTTTCAGGAACACATTCGGATATATTCCTATCCAGAGCACCATTACCACCAACGGGATCAGAACCGCTCTCTCATTCCAGCTCAGGTCGGTAAAACCGTCCGTCAGCTCACTCTTTTCACCATACATCGCCTTCTGAAACAAACGCAGCATATAAACGGCTCCGAGTATAATGGTCATCCCGGCAACCGCTCCTATCCAGTTATTATACTCAAAAACACCCGACAACAACAGGAATTCACCTACAAACCCGTTTGTCAGTGGCAACGCCACGCTACCCAGTAATATCACCAGGAAAAGCACCGCAAGCTGAGGCGCCCGCTGGGTTATACCGCCCAGTTCGCTGAGGTAGCGCGAGTTGGTCCTCGAGTAAATGATATCGATGATGAAAAACAATCCGACTACGTTTATGCCGTGGGCGAGCGACTGTACCAGCGCTCCCTGAAGGCCGTTCAGACTGGCAGAAAAAACACCTGCCGCCATCAGGCCGACGTGGGCAAAAGAAGAATAGGCGATCAGTCGCTTCATATCGCGCTGCTGGATCGCAATAACCGATCCGTATATAATCCCGATTACCGAAAGGATGATCACAAGGTGGCCCCACTGATCAAGCCCTCCCGGGGCGATAGGGATCAGGAACCTGATAAGTCCGTAAACCCCCATTTTAAGCATAATCCCCGATAGCAGCATAGTAGCCGGCGTAGGAGATTCCACGTAAGTATCGGGCTGCCAGGTATGGAACGGGAACAGCGGCATTTTGATCGCAAATGCCAGGAAGAACGCCAGGAATACCAGTGACTGCTGACCGGGCGTAAGATTGAGATTATAGAAAGCGTTGATATCGGAAGAATGGTAGCCGGGCGTCTGGAAATAAAGGTATATCAACGCCACCAGCATAAAAAGGCTACCGAACATGGTATAGACAAAAAACTTGAACGTAACCTCCCTCTTGTTTTCACCGCCCCACACAGCCGAAAGAAAATAAATGGGAATGAGCGCGGCTTCGAAAAAGAGATAGAACAGGAATGCGTCGGTGGCGACAAAAACCCCTATCAGCGCCGATTCCATAAAGAGGATCAGTGCATAAAAAGCAGCTCCGTTCCTGTAATTATTATTGAAAGCAGATAATATGATAAGCGGCGTCAGAAAAGTGGTCAGGAAAACCAGTAAAAGACTGATCCCGTCTATTCCTCCCGAAAATGAAATTCCCATAGACTCCAGCCAGGGATAACGGAAAGCAAACTGGGTACCTGCAGAAGGGTCGAACTTCTGCCACACCACAAGCGTAGCGGCCAAAGCAGCCAATGACCCCGCCAGAGCAACTGTTTTCGCTATTTTTTCTCCCCCGAAATATGCTATCAGGGAAGCCGCAAGCGGGATCAGTATTAAAATCAACGTAAGCATAAATATCTATCTATAGCACCAAATTGACCCGGAACTCAGCCCGGTCTATAACAAATCTTTAAATGCGGAATTATGTTTGACTACCAGGTTCCAGAACAGGAAAAGGACTATCCCGAGCACCATAGCAAAGATATAATAGCCGGTAAAGCCGGTCTGCAGTTTCCTTGCCTTGCCGGAAAGGAAAGCCACGAATGCGCCGAAGCCCTCCACAAAGAGGTCGATCACAAATTCACCGAAGCTCCACAGCACATCCGACAATATCCTCACCGGTTTTACAAAAACCGCCTCATACAGCTCGTCGATATAATACTTGTTGTATACCAGTTTCTCCAGGCCTTTTCTTTCAACCGATTCAGGGGCAGGCACGTTGCCGCGCTGCGCGTATACCACATAGGCTGCAACGGCGGCCAGGAGCGCGGCTCCTACCGAAATCCCCATCAGCATGTACTCCGTCGAATGGCTTAAACCGATAGGGGCGAAGAGCTCAGGATTGATCTGGCGCGCTCCGTCAAACAGCGGACTCATAAACGCTGCCAGTTGATTGCTCCCGTGTAGCACCTCAGGTACCCCGATAAAGCCGCCTATAGCCGACAAAACCGCCAGTATAATAAGTGGTATCGTCATGGAAGACGGTGATTCATGAAGATGATGGGCTTGTTCTTTTGTTCCCCGGAACTCCCCGAAAAAAGTAAGGAAAAGCAGGCGGAACATATAAAAAGACGTCATGATCGATCCTAATACGCCAAGCCCCCATAGCAACTTATTATGGGCAAACGCATGCGCCAGGATCTCATCTTTCGAAAAGAACCCGGCAAAAGGAGGAAGTCCGGAAATCGCCCAGGTAGCAACCAAAAAGGTGATGAAGGTAACCGGCAGGTGCTTCCTCAGTCCTCCCATCTGCCTGATATCCTGCTCGTCGGACATGGCGTGTATGACACTGCCGGCGCCCAGGAACAGCAGGGCTTTGAAGAAAGCGTGCGTAATTACATGGAACATGGAAGCCGAATAGGCTGCTACCCCCAATGCGATAAACATATATCCCAGCTGGCTTACAGTCGAGTAGGCCAGCACCTTCTTGATATCGTTCTGGAGAAGCCCGATAGAAGCGCCGAGAATAGCGGTAGCCGCGCCTATCACCGCCACTACTTCCAGCGTTGCAGGCGCCAGGGAATAGAGAATGTTGGAGCGGATCACCATATAGATCCCGGCAGTCACCATGGTAGCGGCGTGGATCAGGGCCGAAACCGGCGTCGGGCCGGCCATCGCATCAGGCAGCCAGGTGTACAGGGGTATCTGGGCAGATTTCCCCATTGCCCCCACAAACAGGAGCAAAGTGATTGTGATGATAACAGGATCGCCTACACTGAAGGCGCCTGCTTTTACGAATATCTCCGAAAATTCAACGGAACCGAAAGCGGCGATGATGGCAAAAATACCCAACAGGAAACCCAGGTCCCCTATCCGGTTCATAATGAAAGCTTTCCGGGCCGCGTTATTGTAATTGGTGTTTTTGTTCCAGAAGCCGATCAGCAGGTAAGAACAGAGTCCGACGCCCTCCCAGCCGATAAACATCATCACGTAGTTGGAGCCCATGACCAGGAGCAGCATGAAAAACAGGAAGAGGTTGAGGTAAGCAAAGAACTTACCAAATCCTTCGTCGTGCTTCATATAGCCGACCGAATAGATATGGATCAGGGAACCTACCCCTGTGATGATCAGGAGCATCAGCAGCGAAAGCTGATCGATCTGGAAAGAAAAAGGGATATTGAGCGTTCCGACCGAAATCCAGTCAAAAACAGGAGCAATCACCGTTTCCGAGCCATTCTCCTTAAATAAACTAAAGGCATAAAGAGATGCCGCAAAACTACCCAGCGCAGCCAATACGCCCAAGCCGCCGGCAGCGCTGTTCGGAATCCTCTTAAATCCCAGACCGTTGATCAGGAACCCGGCAAACGGTAATAACGGGATCAGCAGGAGTAAAGATACTGACATAGCAATAATCTACCATTTAAGCTTTTTGAGGAACCCGATATCGGTATTACGGGTGTTCCTGTAAATCATTACAATAATAGCCAGCCCGACGGCAACTTCAGCCGCGGCAACTGCCATTACAAAAAATACAAATACCTGTGCATTGGGATCTGAACGATAAGAAGAAAATGCGATCAGCAGGAGGTTCACTGCATTCAGCATCAGCTCTACCGACATAAAAATCACGATAGCGTTTCTCCGGGTCAATACCCCAACAATGCCGATAACGAATAACGCCGTACTAAGAAAGAGGTAATAGTGCAACGGCACCATCTTGATCACCTCCGGGATATCCGGGGGAGTCGCTGGGAATGGAAACATAGTTATTCCAAATAAAAAAGCTGTTTCTGGTTAGCAATGATCGTAATCAATACGCCCCGGCAAATTTAGATAAAATACAGCTTACGCCAACAGTTATTATTGTTGTTTCAAGCTTTGTAATCTTATTTCAGTCAACTTCCGCTTTGTATCCAGCGGAAAGTCCCCTTTCAGCATCCAGTCAAAGTAAGACGGTTCGCTTTGCAGCACATCCTGGACCTTCTTCCCGGAATGCTTTCCGAAATTAAAGACGATATTCCCCTTCCCGTCGTAGACCATCCTGCCGGCATAATCGACCATCCGGGTGGCTGTCAGTGCATGCAGTTTGTTGATATCGTTCACGACGGGCTCTATAAGCTCTCCTCCTTCGCCCTTGATTTTAACGCCGGCATAACGCACGACCTGTGCGTTTAAGATCTCGTAGGTCGCCAGGGTATCTGCTTCGGCCGAATGCGCATCTATCAGTTCCTTGCCGCAATAGAATTTATATGCCGCCGATAGATTCCTGGGTTCCATCAGGTGAAAAATACGCTGTACATCGACAAGTTTCCTGTTTTTCATCTCGATGTCGACCCCAACCCGCAAAAATTCCTCCACCAGTAACGGCACGTCAAAACGGTTGCTGTTGAAGCCGGCCAGGTCACAGCCCTCCAGGAATACGGCTATATTCCTGGCCACCGACTTAAAAATCGGGGCATCCTTTACATCTTCATCGTAAATTCCATGGATCAGGCTCGACTCGAGCGGGATGGGCATCTCAGGGTTAATACGCCAGGTTTTCACCTCAGTAGCACCGCTCACCAACGCCTTCAGAATCGAAATCTCTATAATCCTGTCGCGTACTATATTAATCCCGGTTGTCTCGAGATCAAAAAAAGCCAGGGGCTTCCTGAGGTTCAGTTTATGCATTATCGTGTTTTGTAACCGCTTCTAACGAATTGCGAAAATAATAGTTGTCGGTTAAAAGCCACAATAATTATAAGGGGGAAGTAAATGCCGGTGCTAATTATATATCGATTATAAATAGATATTGCGGTCAACAACTCATACCTCCTCCCCCATTTTATTTTCCCGATTTAATTTTATTTCTTGCCCCTGAAAATTCTTTACCCGAAATCATGACCTGTTGTACCCGTTTCATCAGCTTTTTATTATTCATTACTATCTCGTCGGCTTACGGTCAGAAAGATCCGGCATGGGACGATACCAGGTCGAAAAACTGGCCCTCAGAAGTCCCTAAGGTCAGCATTCCCTCTTCCGCCGACGGGAAAGCACAAAATGCATACTTCTATAAGGCGCCCGGTGCTGAGCGAAAGCCGCTCATCGTGAGCCTTCACACATGGAGCGGAAATTACGAGCAGAAAGATACATTGGTACACTTTTGCATCAGGCGGGGCTACCATTACATTCACCCCGATTTCCGTGGCCCCAACAACAACCCAGAGGCGCTGGGTAGCAACCTGGTGATAAGCGACATCGACGATGCCATTGCATACGCCCTTTCCAATGCTCCGGTCGACCCCGGCAATATTCATGTGATCGGCGTAAGCGGAGGAGGGTATGCCACGGTCCTGACTTATATGAAATCGAAGCACAATATCCGGAGCTTCTCGGCCTACGTCGGTATTTACAACCTCATAGACTGGTATCATGAATCGACGGGACGGGGCAATAGATATGCCGGCGATATTGCCGCCGCTACGTCGGGCGACAGGAACAGGCTGGATATCAACGAAGCGAAAAAGCGCTCTCCCTACTTCATGGATACACCTACCGGCCTGAGAAAAAACAGCCGCCTGAACCTATACTGCGGAATTCACGACGGGTATACCGGCTCAGTGCCGGTTTCGCATACGCTCCGGGTGTACAATAAAATAGTAAAGGATTTTCAGCCGGATGCCATGGCTGCGCTCATCCCCGAAGAATATATCCGGACCATGCTTTCCGCACGCTCCCTGCCCGGAATGCCTGACCAGGGCACATTTCTCGGCAGAAAAATCATCTATCGGAACCAATACAGCGATCTTGTCAGCGTAACCGCATTTGAAGGAACCCATGAAATGCCTCCGGGCAATGTATTGGCTCATGTTCCGGCGCGTACGATCCTGGCGATCGGCGATTCGAACGGCGCTAAAGAGGGCGGATGGGCAGATCAGCTCAGGAAATTACGCCCGCAAGACCGCATTATCAATACCTGTGTTTCGGGAAATACGATCGGCTTTGATAATCTGAATAAAGAAGAGCTGAATACGCTGAAAAATATCGACCGGTATATCGGCCGGGCCGAAGGGCGCCTCGATGCCGTTATGATCATGCTCGGCACCAACGACTCCAAGGCAGAATTCGACGGGCGTAAAGATGAAGTCCCGGTAAATCTTGGTAAATTAATCAGGAAGATAAAAGAAGAGATTTCTAAAAAGCCGTCCCTGGGCTCTCCTGTGATATACGTGGTTTCTCCTCCTCCCTATGGCGACGACAACAAAATAGCCCCGAAATACCATGGCGGAGCGGCAAGGGTGGAAAAGTTGTCAGGCAGATTCCGCCAGACGGCAATTGAGAACGGAGCCCGCTACATCGAAACACACAGCAGGCTGAAGCCCGTTTTCCCGTATATCTCGCCCGACGGCGTGCATCTCTCCGCGGAGGGACAAACCATACTGGCTGCTATCCTGAATGAAAGCCTGGATACTGCATACTGAAAAGAAAACCTGTCAGTGGTGCTCTTCTTCCGACTTTACACTGTTGAAATAGGCTACAAACGCT
>CAZLGW010000003.1:0-9652 GCA_964559125.1 uncultured Cytophagales bacterium | reverse complement strand
CTGTCAGTGGTGCTCTTCTTCCGACTTTACACTGTTGAAATAGGCTACAAACGCTATGGTAACACCCAGCGCACCGATAATCAGGGTGAATAAATCACCGCAAACGGCCAGAATGGCTATAAGGGCTATGTAAACAAGTATATTAAGCCACTGCGGCAATTCAGCTGTTTTTGTATGGTTTTCTGCCATTATCCGGATAAATAAAAGTAACTTCGGGCAAAAATAAAGAAAAACAATACATCTGCCAACTCCTTTTAAATTCTTACAAAAACGTCAAAAACAGTTACCTGATCATGAGAAAGCTATATTTTTTGGGAGCATTCGCTATCACCGTTATGACCCTCTCCTCCTGCGGCGAAAAAAAAGAAGAGAAGGAAGAAAAGAAAAACACGATAAGCGCCTTTAAGGAGCTGGCAGAAAAAGCCGAGGAAATGAGCAAAAAAGAAGCGGTCGATCCTGTTAGTTTCCAGGAACTTAAGGACCTTCTCCCTTCAGATTTGGCCGGCATACAGCGTACTGAAGCCCAGGGCGAAAGCAACGGGACGATGGGTTTTAAAATTTCGGTAGCAAAAGGGAAATATGAAGAGGGTGATAAAAGCATAGATGTCGACATTATGGATCTCGGCGGCGTAGGCGGTTTTGCCATTGCCGGGCTGGCAGCCTGGACGCTCGCAGAATCCGAAAGAGAGACTGAAAGCGGCTACGAACGTACTATTAAGCTCGACGGGCATAAAGGTTTTGAGAAATACGACAACACCAGGAAAAACGGAGAATTGAAACTTTTCCTGAATGAGCGGTTTCTTGTCTCCCTGGAAGGAGAAAACCTTTCAATGGATGAGATAAAATCTGCTTTCCGCCAAATTGACTTTTCCAAACTGCCCAAAGAATAAGTACAATGCCGCAAGATCACAGCCATGCAATAACCCTGCAACAGGCCAGGACCTTTGACCTTAACCAGCCTGTTTTTTTTCATGCTACCGATGGAACGCCGGGCAAACAGCGTACCCATGTCCGGCTGACTGCCGTCAACGGGGTTCTCACCGTTGATTTTGAGTGCCTGGACAATCCTTTCCTGGGCCTGAACACCTATACCGAACACAATACCGACCTGTGGCGGCAGGAAGTCTTTGAAGTATTTATCGCCGCGGGCGAAGAAACCCCTAAACGCTACCTGGAGCTCGAGATCAACCCCAACAATGCGTTCTTTGCCGCCTGGGTGGACAACGAAGCGGGCATGGGTCCGGATAACCTGACTATGCTCGATCACGATACCCATCGGATCCGGCACGAAGTGGCGCGTGCGGAAGACAGCTGGAGTGGTACTATTTCCATCCCTTTATCGCTGCTTGGAAGCAGCCAAAGCCCGGTCTTCAGGCTCAACTTCTACAGGATCGTACTTCGCACCGAACCGGGTGCAGAAAACTGGGAATGCGATCCCGGTAACTGTGACTTCCTCTGCTGGAGCCCTACGATGAGCGGCGAGGTACCGGCTTTTCACCGTCCGCAGCATTTCGGAAGCCTGCATATTGTTTCCTGACAAACATGAGGCTTTTCACCTGCAGTCATTGTAAAAATACGCTCTATTTCGAAAATGACCGGTGTGTGGTCTGCGGCATGGAGATCGGGTTCGATACCCGCAGAATGGCTATGGTCTCACTTGTGAAGGAAGGTCCCAACCTTTATCACAACTCCCAGTCCCCGGAAGAAAAGCTTCGTTATTGCGGCAATAAAGACGTTATTTCCTGCAACTGGCTATCGAGGGCCGATAGCCACGAGGAATTCTGCATATCCTGTCGTTTGAACAAAACCATTCCCAATCTTACCATAGCCGGGAATACCGCCAGATGGCATCAGCTCGAAGCTGCAAAAAAGCGGCTCATCTATTCCCTGCTAAGCCTTAAACTGCCGTTCAGGCAAACGGGCGGCCAGCAGGATTCCGGCCTTCAGTTTGAATTTCTTTCCAGTGAGTTTTCGAACCAGCCCGTACTGACCGGGCACCTCAACGGCGTGATTACCATCAACGTCGAAGAAGCCGACGAAATCCACCGGTATATCACCCAGTTGAAAATGGGTGAAAAATACCGGACGGTCCTGGGTCATTTCCGGCACGAGTCAGGACACTTTTACTGGAATCGCCTGGTCAGGGATGGTGGTTTCCTGGGCCCGTTCAGAGCGTTGTTCGGAAACGAGGAAACCGGATACTCTGAAGCGTTACAAAGGTATTATGAAAAAGGAGCGCCTCCGGGCTGGGACGAACAGTACATCAGCGAATATGCCAGCGCCCATCCCTGGGAGGACTGGGCCGAAACCTGGGCCAACTATCTCCACATCCTCGATTCAATGGAAACGGCCTGGTCGTTCGGCATGGAGCTCAAACCTACCTACGAAGCCCACCCGGGATTAACGGCCGGTATGGCAGAAAATCCTTACACAACCGAAGATTTTCAGCGTATCATCGCTATATGGGTTCCCATGTCGATAGCGCTCAATAATCTCAACCGGAGTATGGGCCATAAGGATTTTTATACTTTTTACATTTCGCCCAAGGTAGCGGAAAAGCTCTCCTTCATTCATAACCTGTGCCGCATGTGGAGCAACCAGTTCTTCTAAAAGCTCATCCCGATTACAGCCAGCATCCTCCCCGTAACTCCTCCCTCCTTCCGGAAAGAAAAAAAACGATCGTGCCTCGTTACCGTACAAAACGGTGATATTTCTATCGAGCCCCCCATCACTCCCGTCCACAGCAACTGCCTCTTATTAGCCTCCTTCAGATCGACCAGGTATTTACCGGAGCTTCCGGCTTTCTTCCACAATTCAGGGTCGAATTCCATAGCTACCTCCTCGCTGACCTCGAATGAATCAAAACCAATACAGGTCCCGATATACGCTATACAGTCTGCGGGATCGGTGCCAAATTCTTTCTGAAGCGATGCTACTGTTTTTGCTGCGATCTGTGCGACAGTTCCGCGCCAGCCGGCATGAATTGCAGCGATTGCCTTTTTCACCGGGTCAAAAATGAGCACAGGAACACAATCGGCAACGGTGACGCTCAGGAAAAGATCGGGCCGATTCGTCACAAACGCGTCGTGTCCGTCAAAGTAGCCGGGTTTGTCTACAACTTTTATTTCACTGCCATGAACCTGGTATCCACCTGCCGTACGAGCTTCCGAGATCCCCAGTGCAGACCAGAACCTTCTCCTGTTTTCGGCGACTACCTCTTTATCATCGCCGGTGTTCAGCCCCAGGTTAAGCTCGCCGTACGGCCCCTTGCTTATACCTCCGTAACGCGTACTCTGCACCATTGTCAGTCCGGGGAAGCTTTCCGCTATAACCGGCCTTTCAAGTTCAAGCTTCATCGGGACTATGGATATCTCAAATGTGCTTAAAGGATCACTGAAGATCGAAATTATCCTCCGTAATAGTAAATGTATATTGATGTACCCTGACCGGGTTACTCTTGAGTTGCGTCGGCCTCTCTGTTTCCATAACTTCATAAGCCCATCCAGCTCCGTCTTTCGAAGGATCTTTCAGGTACCCTTTTTGCCCGTTCTGATCAATCTGGATGTGATGCTCACCCTCTGTCGTTGTCACCCCGGCTGATATACCTTTAAATAATTTTGCGAAAAGAGCCTCCGGAAGCTGGTTTATATTACTGGAATAGAACAATATGTTCCTACCTCCGGGCGCTAGGTTGAAATCCGTGCTAAGATAGCCGCTTCCCTTATCAGACATTTTATACGTGCTCCCGCTGGATGCATATTCAATCTGGGGATACATTTTTATTGCCATATGGTAATCAGTCCCGTTACGGAGAATAAGCTGCATTTCTTCCCGCATCTTTTCTTTACAGGAAGCTGCCAGCAGACACATCGATAAAACAAGCAGTCGGATTTTCATGATC
This sequence comes from uncultured Cytophagales bacterium, assembly GCA_964559125.1. Taxonomy (GTDB): domain Bacteria; phylum Bacteroidota; class Bacteroidia; order Cytophagales; family Spirosomataceae; genus Ravibacter. The sequence goes on along the minus strand of CAZLGW010000003.1, from coordinate 5,751 downwards.
CGGAAAGGTTAATTTAGTAAATTCTGCAGCCGAAGGTATATCAAAGACGGATGATGCTACCCGTTTTTAAGCTCCTCCAAAGCAAGCCACGCCATCAGGCCGGGCCCGATTGTGAGCGAATGCTCATCTACATCAAAAGTCGGCGTATGGACCCCTGATATGATCCCTTTTTCCTCATTTCTGGTCCCCAGCCGGTAAAAGCACGAATCCACAACCTGCGAGTAAAAAGCGAAATCCTCTCCTGCCATCCACAGATCGAGATCGATGACATTCTCCTCTCCCATATAGGCTACCGCCGCCTGGCGGGTCCGGCGCGTAAGCTCAGGGTCATTTTTCAGGAAAGGGTAGCCTTTTACAACGTCCACGATACAGGAAGCGCCCATAGATTCGGCAATTCCTTCAGCCATTTTCCTGATACGCTGCAGGCCGTCTGCACGCCATTCCTCGTCCATACAGCGCCAGGTCCCCTGGATCGTGACTTCATTGGGAATAACATTCGTAACGCCGTCTGCTATAAACCGGCCGAAAGAAAGCACCGAAGGATTAGAAGGCTTCCTGTTCCGGCTGATGATCTGCTGCAGACCGACTATGACATGCGAGGCGATCAGCACCGGGTCGATCACCTGGTCGGGCATAGCCCCGTGCCCCCCTTTTCCTTTTACGGTCAGGAAAAGCTCATCGGTGCTCGCCATATACATCCCTTCCCTGAATCCTATTTTCCCGACCGGGATATTGGGCGCAACGTGCTGTCCGAGCATACTGACCGGCGCAGGGTTCTGCAAAACACCTTCACGGATCATGAGCGATGCCCCTCCCGGAGCTTTTTCCTCGGCGGGCTGAAACACCAGTTTGACTGTTCCCTCAAACTCATCTTTTATCCCGTTGAGAATACGGGCGGTAGCCAGGAGCGACGAAGTATGGACATCGTGCCCGCAGGCATGCATGACGCCCGGGTTCTGCGATTTATACGGCACATCATTGGCTTCAAGAATAGGAAGCGCATCCATATCCGCTCTCAGGCCCACTACTTTTTTCCCTGGATTCTTACCCTCGATAGTAACCGACAACCCGGTTCCGGCAATGCCTTCCACCGGCTTTAAGCCGATGGCATTCAGTTCTTTAGCTACAAATTCAGCAGTTTTATATTCTTCGAATGAAAGCTCGGGATGCATGTGCAGATGACGGCGGTTGGCAACGGCATCGTTTGCATAGAGCCTGGATAAGTTCTGGATCTTTTCTAAAACACTCATGATAGCCCGCAGGGGTAAGAGAATTGATAATAATTGAATTCGTTATTTTATACAAAAATAACGATATCGAACCGGTTTTCAGGTAACTTTTAACAAGACCTTCCCAATATTAAGATTGGCTTCCATATACCGGTGGGCTTCTCTTACCTCTTTCCAGTCAAAAACCCGGTCTATAACAGGCTTCAGGCGGCCGCCGGCAAACTCCTTTCCACATCTTTCCCAAAAAGCTCTGGCAAGCGCGACCTGGTAGTCCAACGGCCGGGAGCGGAGAGTAGAACCTGTTATCTTCAACCGTTTGAAAACAATCTGTCCTATGTGGACATCTCCGGCCCTCATACCTCCCATTACAGCCAGCATCACCAGTCGCCCGTCTACATTCAGAAGCTTTAAATTTTCCGGAAAGTACCCGCCTCCAACCGGGTCTACAATGACATCCACTCCACCTGTAATCTCGCTGAGCATCTCCCAGAAACCGGGCTCCCTGTAGTCAACAACTGCCGCTGCCCCTAAATCCAGGCATGCCCTGTGCTTCGCGGCTGAAGCGCTGACAAAAGCCTCGGCCCCCATCAGCTTCACAAGCTGGATTGCAGCGGTACCTACTCCGCTTGCACCGGCATGAATAAGGACTTTTTCTCCCTTTTTCATTTCTCCATGCCATACCAGGGACTGGAAAGCCGTCAGGAAAACCTCCGGAATAGCCGCGCACTCCTCAAAGCTCATACCTTCCGGCATCCTGAGCGCCATCTCCTTATGAATGACAACCCACTCTGCCTGGGCTCCTCCGGGTACAAGTCCGAAGACTCTTTCCCCTATGCTCCATCCGTTTACCCCAGGCCCCTTTTCCTCCACAGTTCCGGCAAATTCAAGGCCCAAAACCGGGCTTGCACCGGCAGGCGGGGGGTATTTCCCTTCCCGCTGCAAAAGATCAGCCCTGTTGAGCGCAGCAGCCGCTACACGTACGAGCAGCTCATCCGGACCCGGAACCGGCCGTTCTGCCTCTCCCAGGTACAGCTGCTCTATCCCTCCCGCTACTTTTACTAATACGGCTTTCAAAACTCGACTCTATAGCTGACAATAGGGATCATCCCCAGTTGGTTACGTACCACGATCTGTTGTTTCCGGGTATCGTAGTAGCTGAACGCCTCGTTTTTGGTATTGGATACATTCTGGATATCCAAAGCGAGCGTTGTGCTGTACTTTTCCTTGTTCTGCTTCCAGTAAATACGCAGATCGGGACGGAAATAATCCTTCATCTGGATTGTGTAGGACTGGGCTACACGGTATACGGTCGTACCTGCGTTGGCTGAGGCTGTCGCATCGACGGGAGTATCGCGAAAACCTCCTATCCATAGAACCTTGGCATTAATCCCCCATATTGAGTTTTTCCCCGTACTGATCTCCTTCCCGCCTGTAGCGGCAAAAGTATGATTACCGTTAAACCTGGTGCTCCGCCAGCTCCCGGAAACGCCCTTGTATTTAGAGTCATAGACAGATCCCGACAGCATCAGGTAAAAATCTTTGGCGAGGTAGGTATTCCAGGTGGCTTCCACCCCCATATTTTGCCCGAGTCCTCTATTTACAAGCGAGTTTGTCACTACGTTTTCCACAAGATTCAACACCGAATAGGTAGGAACTGCCGATGCCACCGGCACATTGCTTAGCTCCTGGTAGTAGCCTTCCACCTTGAGGGAAGAATTTCTGGCAAACCGGTACTCGTACGACACCCCGTAATGCCTCGCTTTGGTCAGGTCGAGGTAGCGGTTGTTGTTCGATACCCTGGAGCCAAGCGAGAGGTATACCTGCGGCGCCTGGGCCTGGCTGTGCCATCCGTAGGAAAGGCTGATGGTGTTGCGGGGTGCAATTTCCCATTTGAGAGCTCCACGCGGCTCCACCGATTCTTTATTGTTAAACCCGTAATAAAAATAATTGACGCCTATTTCGGTGCGGAATCTCGAAAACGGGGACCACTGCCAGGTCAGGTAAGGCATAAACGAAATCCCTTCCATCTCCCCGCTATTCTGGTTGGCCCGGAGGCGATCTGTATCATGATAGACATAAGCTCCGGCCAGCACCCTGTGTTTGGCGTTGAAACGGTGGTTCAACGCGGTCGTAAAAGCCATTTTTACCTTTTCGATATCATCAATATCCGTCGCCAGCACCTCGGAAGGGTTGGCCGGGTTCAGCCTGCTGCCTTCCCTCGATGTGCTCAGCCCCGATACCGCCAGCGTAGAACGCAGGGAGGTACGCTTCGTCACAGGCAGTGTATGCGTGATACCCGCAGCCCCCATCTTATTCTTGTAAGTGATGTTATACCCGTCTTTCTCAAATTCCCAGTCAGACGCATCCTTCTCCGCCTTGAAAATATTGCTGCTATAACCTCCCATACCGAAAACAGTAAATTCACCTACTTTTTTTGTAGGAAGATTAACGTTAAAAGACAGGTCCTGGAAACCCATATCCTCCCCGCCCAGCGTCACTCCCATTGCCGAGAGGATGCCCGTAAAAGAGTAGCGATAGTTGGCCAGGTAAGAAGCCTTCCCGTTACGCGAGAACGGACCTTCTGCCGCAACGTCGACGCCTATCAGCCCTATCTGGGCGGTAAATTCATTCTGTTCGTTGTTTCCCTTTCTGAAACGCATGTCCATGATACCTCCCAGCGCATTTCCATAGCTGGCCGCATAGGCTCCGGTCAGGAAATTGGTCGTCCCTAACAGCTGGGTGCTCAGTATATTGACGCCGCCACCTGACTGTGTTGCCCGGTCGCTGAAAGTACCCGCATTAGACAAATGATTGGGATTCACTATCTCGACTCCTTCCAGGCGCCATTGTGTGCTGTTAGGCCCGTTTCCCCGCACTACGATGCCGTTGGCCTGGTCGTCGGCGGCCACAACGCCCGGCAGAGAGGTAGCTACACGGGCCGGATCAAGGTAAGTAGCCGCATACCTGAGCGTTTGCTCGTTGGTTATTTCATAGATATTATTCAGGTTTTCTGTTTTTAAATAGTGTACAACAACTTCACTCAGGGTCGTATCTCCGGGGGTCATGTAAAAGGTAACCACCTGCTCTTTCCCCGACTCGAGCAGTATCTCAGGTTGCACGGTTGTTTTATACCCCACAAAGCTGGCCTGGACCAGATACCTGCCTGTTGCCACGTTTTCGAAACGGAAAGCCCCGTTTTCGTCGGTAGTCATGCCGGCTTCAGTATTCTTCAATACGATGGTCGCTCCCGGAAGAGGGCTATGCGAATCCCCGTCGAAAACATAACCACGAATGGTTGAAACTGATTTCTGCGCATAAACAAAAGAGATAGAGAGAAAAAAAACAGTAAGAAACTTTGACATAAGTATATTTTGGAATAAAATCAAAAACAGTCCGCAACCCGGTAGTTCTCCTGATCTATACGCCGAACTATTCCGGTTTGTTTTTACAAATCATAAATTTTAGTCAACTTTCACCCGTAATGATCCGTTCTGACGGCCAATGGTGCGAAGCAGGATGCAAAAATGTCGATTAACCTAATGAATAAAAAGTAAATCGGACTTTTTGGACTTCCGTTATCAGACAGATGTACAAAACAAGCCAATGGCTGCATGGCCCGTTCTCTAAAATATCAGCGCTATATAACTGACTAATGAAGCAAATCGGTCTGCTTTCCGACACACACGGATACCTTGATCCCACTCTTTTTCAGCATTTCGAAGCTTGCGACGAGATCTGGCATGCAGGCGATATAGGAAATACTACGATCATCACGCAGTTGGAGCAATTCAAACCGTTGAGGGCTGTCTATGGTAACATAGACGGGCATGAAATAAAGGTGCTTACAAAAGCCGATCTCAATTTTGAAGTGGAAGGCTTCGCCGTCTGGATCACACATATAGGAGGGTATCCGCCCCAGTATACGCCAGCAGTCAGAAAAAAGCTGAAAGCGGCTGCCCCGGCCATATTCATTTGCGGGCACTCCCATATTCTGCGGGTAATGCGCGATCCTCAGTTCGGGAATATGCTATATATCAATCCCGGCGCTGCCGGACAGGAGGGGTTCCACCACATGAGAACGGCACTGAAATTTACCCTTGATAACGGAAAGTTAAGCAATATGGCAGTTATAGAGCTTGGCAGGAGGGGCAGAGAAAAGACGGGGAAGCCTGTTTGAAAATCCCGGCAATATGGGGAAATATGTAGAAAAGTCCCTTATCTGCTTTATCGCATTGTATCGAGCAGGAACCCATTTCCTGCTGAATCTACTGATTGGCATGGTTTTTTAGAATTCCCGAAACGTTATTAATCAAAAACTTATCAAGTTGTAAAACATGAGTAATCCATCAGAAAATCAAAACTCCGCCCCCTGGATCCTCGTGGGCCTTCTTGCCTTGGTAGCCGGCATCTTCGGGTATTTGTTTTTCCAGCAAAAAGGGGATTTGGCTTTGCAGGAAACAGAAATTGTTGCAAAAGCAAGAGAAATAGCATTTACCAAAACTAAGCTCGACTCAGTTTCACG
>CAZLGW010000002.1:0-289855 GCA_964559125.1 uncultured Cytophagales bacterium | reverse complement strand
TCGTAAATGAATTTAAATTTACCCATAAGCTGTCCTCTAAATAGGGAGTACTTCATACATCCCAAATTCTGATAAACTAACGTATAACAATTCCCTCTATTTTTATACCTTTATGCCGGACCGGCTAATAAAAGCCTTATCGTTAGCTGTAACTCTAAATGAACACTACGAAAAAAACAAATGAGCGGACTAAAAGGACATATTTCTGATTGGCTAATTGAACTCGGGGAGGAAAAAGCAGCCAATTTTTTGAACGATTGTGAAATTGACCAAACATACATTGACACGCTATTTTCAATGGATAGCGATGTCGAAACCCATATGTATGAAGTGACGGTAAGTGTGCCTTTAAAAACACATCGAGTAATTGATGAATATGCTGCGGAAACTTCAGCAATTGAATCTGCAATAACGGAGGCTGGAGAATCAGACGGAATTTATGTTCGCAGTATTAACTGGATACCATACTTGAAAAATGAACATAAAAAGCAAACTGACAAAAAAGCTGAAGAGATTACGCAAATTCTGACTCAAGAATATGTAAATAAGCAAATTCGTCTCATGAACAATTCAATTGAAAGCAATCCTCATGTTGCTTTAGGAATCTCAAAGGAATTGATTGAGACTTGCTGCAAACACATTTTGAATAAATCTAGCGTGGGGATTAGTAGAGAGTGGGACATCGCGAAATTGGTGAAAGAAACCAATAAACAAATTGATTTAGTACCTTTTGAAGTTGAGAACATTGAATTGGCGAGGACATCAGTTGCGAAGATATTAAGCGGATTTTCGAATATTGTTCACGGAATAACTGAATTAAGAAATTCATATGGTACAGGACATGGGCACCTTCCTGAATTTAAATCATTGGATATGGTGTACATTAAGCTAGCAGTTTCGGCATCGAGTGAGTTTGCAATATTCTATCTGAGCTTAGAACAACTGAATGAGAAAAAGAGTAGCGGCTAATAAATAGGGCTTAAACGCCACGTAGCGTAGCGGAGTTGCGATGTAAGCCCCTGTTGAACTGAGGCTTCTGCTTGATTGTTGCTATGGGTTTTCAATAAGGATGGTTTATTCCAGAGTGGGGGTGCGGTAGGTATTTTTTAGGGTCACATACTCGAAGCTCCTGTCAAATTGACGGTCAAATTGAAAGATCAGCCTTTTTCGGGCAGCCACCTAGCTACAAGTCCTGTTCCCCTTCGATTGGGCGATCGTTTGGACAATAGCTCTCTCGACCGCATCGGCAGCTTTTTTGCTAACAGGCAGATTGACAAGGGCTTGTAGATCGAAAAGGCGGCGCATTCGCCTTAAAACTCAACACCTTTTCCATACGGCCGGTCTGACAGCAAGGGCATTGCATGACATCAAAGCTCTTTGCTTGTATTTTCCCATACGGTGTTTCTGCTCCGCGGTGAAGTCCCATTTTGGCTTGCTGCTCTTTTAGCTTCGGCTTGTTGCGTGAGGACAGGATCCCATAATGACGGATCTTACGGAACTCCTTCGGAAGTATGTGCAAGCAAAAACGCCGTAGGAACTCGGTAGCCTCTAACGTCCGGAACCCCGGAACCAACTCCTTGGCCCGAACAACAGCCGTGGTAAAATCTTCTTTCCTGAATGTCATAAAAATAACGTTTAGTGAACTTTCAAGAAAGCTTTTATTCCACTATATTCGATCCTGGGAAGGACTACCGAAGGTTTAGTTCAACAGCGGTTTGGTAAAAAGCGGGCTGACGTGCTTCATAGAAACATTTTTGCAAGGTTCAACATTTTTGCTTCGCATGAGCTTTTGTACTAAAAATCCCGCCCTTCACCAAGCCGCAAACCGCCAGTGGCAAGCAGCGGACGACACTGCAAATTTGAAATAAACGAAATTTTAAAAACTAAAAGCACCTAAGGACGAATGGTCAAGTCGCCTACCTTCAAAGACACTAAAGATAAAGTAGGAGGAGTTAGTTCAAATCTAGCTGGGTGCACAAATAAAACAATATTAGAGTTAAATTGGTCAGGACACCTTAATCACTTCAAGAATTTGCTTGGACAGACTAATCATTATTTGATTACAATTCTTGTTGGTCTTGAAGGCGTAAGAACAGGAAAAGTAACCAAAGACGAATCCTTTCACGCAACGTGGAATCCTAGATCAGTTGAAGATTCTGCCGTTAGAAGCAGACGTTTTGCGAGAAATTCAGCACTCGCTTGGGCTATTGATTCTCTTGACGCTTATCTTGGTTATTTAAGAAAAAAGCCTTTTGACTTTAAAGACGTTGAACTTCAAAAAGTATTTTCAGAACGTTCAATATACAAGACGCTAAAAGCTATTACAAAATTCTCAGAATATCAGACTGACGTACCTCTTTCTGTAATTCACTTAGGCATTCAATGGAGAAACAATCTTGTTCACTTTCACGCTGACAACGAATTAGAGGCAGAATACAGAAACTTTTTACTTAATAATGCAAACGCAATAGACGTGGCTGAAAGATTTAGAGGATTAGACTCTAATTTAATGGTCAATAATTTTGACAAAAAAACTCACCGACATTAAAAGAAGTCACCGCAATTATACAATGTATTCATTATGTAGTTCTTGAACTTGACAAAATCTTAATCAAACATGTTAACCTTAAAGACTATATCAATCAAATTATATCAGACAACGACATTGAGTTTAAAAATATATTTGCATCAGCATCAGAAAAACAATTAAAAAAGTTTGAACAGTTTCTAATCACAAAAGGATTTAAGCGAGTTGAACAAGAAATCAAATCAGAAAACCCATTAACAGAAACTGACTTAAAAGAATTACTGAATTATCACAACCCAAAAAATCAGAAGTGAACAACAAAACGAAATATATTTGCCTGACATTATGCCAGCCACTAATATCGTATTGGCAAAATGGCGGGTTAAGTGCAACATTGAAAGTTTCTGCATTTTTTGCCGCCGAATGTGTTTCACATTCAGCTTTTTTACGGAAGTTAGCTTCTATGAAAACACATCGGCTACGTTCCGTCTAAATTGAACTTTTCGTCCAATTTATTCGCCAATGCATTTTCCATTAGCAGTAATGTTAAGAGAATCCGTAAAATAAAAACAGTGAGCCATTTTCAGACTCACTGTTAATACAATTATACATTTGCGATAAATGGCGACTTTCTAACAAACTTATCGGTTGACAATTGTTCAATTAGAAAATTCGCCAAACTTGTTGCACTTATTTTATCACCCGGACAATCTTCTAAATTGACAACTATTTGACGCTTCTCATCAGTTTGCTCAATTGAAGGAAGTCTGACCAAAGTCCAATCCACCTCGCTGTTTGACAAAATATCGAATTCAGACTGCTTATTTGCAGTTGAAATTGGAAAATTTTTTCTCATCCAATCAGTCTCGAACAGTGTTTTGGGGCTTTTATGATCTAAAGGCGTATCAACATTTAACCCAGTAGTTACTATATACCTACGAACTTTGTGTTCATTCATTGCTTGTATAACATTGGTAGTTGCTTGACTGAAAATCGTTGGTTCACTCGCAGGAATACCCAAACCTAACGTACTAATAACCGCTTGACAACCATCTATTAAAGTGCTGACAGCATTGGGATTTGTTACATCTCCCTTTATAACCTCAACAAATGAATTATTTATTTGAAAATTATCAGGATTTCTAAGAAGAATTTTGAACTGAAAACTTTGTTCTATTAATTGTTTAACAAGATATTTTCCTGACTTACCTGTACCGCCAATCACAGCGATTTTGAATTTATTATTCATTTTTTTCTTTATAAAATTTGAAAATAGAATTACTATCCGTAAAGTTCCAAAGGGAAAATACGAAGTAACAAAAGCCATTAAGCTTTTGTTTAAACGAGAATCAATATCTTATAAAGAAATTTTAATATCGCAAATGTTAAAAAAAACAGAATATAAACAAGCGGATAGCAAAAAACACAGCTGCAACATCGGTTTGCGTAATGCGGGGTTTAGTGCTTAGTTGAGCGTTTATCGGACGACACCTCTAACATCAATAGTCAGACAAAAACGGGAAAACCAAGTCCACCAACCGTCCGACAAAATCGTTATCTTTATATCTTTTAGAATGACAAAACAATGCCTAAAAAACAGAACTCTCTTTTGCCGGCGATGTAATACATCACATTGGCTAACGAACTTCAACTGGCATTTTTACTCATTTTTCAAATTCGTTAACCATCTGTCAACCTCTTCCCTTATTTCACCAGCATCATTCTTCGGATAATACTTTTTCAGATACGCTTCAAAATCCGCCTGCGTATCCCCCGTTTCCCATTCCATCACCGTAAGACTAAGCATAGGCCACTTCTTTGTCTGCTGCATAAACCCATACACAGGCAGGTAGGGCGGTGCGTAATAAAACGAATTTTCAACCAGTTCCTCGTAGAAAGGCTTTGTAAACGCCCGCTTCATATCCCGTACCACTTCATAAGCAATACGGTACCTGCTGCCTTCCCTGACGGTTACGGCAAATGCAGGCATACCCTTGTCCTGAAAGAAGGTGTACATGTAATCGATAAAGCCCTCCTCCATGATGTCGCACAAATCCTTGCTGTAAAAGGCATATTCCCGTTTGAACAGATCCAATGAAAAATCATCGGGGTGCTTATTGATAATAAAATCAATCAACTCGTTTTCTTTGGCTGTTATTTCCTCGATAGACGGGCCACGGCTTATTCCGGCAACGGATAAAAAATACCGGGGCTTTGAAAACAGCTCAAAATAATAGCTCTTAAAAAAGATGGTCTTCCGCTCAAAGGTCACCTGGACATATAAGGGATAGGTCAGCTTACCGTGCAGGTACACCTGCTTCAGCCGGTCGTTAAAGTAGGTCTTATAACTAACTTTGCCCATTGCTGCGATTTGTGATACAAAGATAAAATAGTTTTGGTAAAATATAAATTGTCAAAACTGTTTATTATCTTAGCGCTCGGGTATCCTTCTGCACGAAGGAATTGTGTGGGTTGATCATGAGGAGGTGCAAATGGAGAAGCTAAAACCGGAGCAGGCGGTAGAACTGCTGCGCAAGAAAGGAATTGAGGTATCTTTGGAACAGGCCGGTGTCATTCTCGACTTCCTGCGCTTATTGGCAAATATCCTGGTCTCGCAATATTTGAAAAAGCCATAGGGCAAGATCCTATTGTAAATATTTATTGGTTTTTACTTGAAGTGAGTATGAAGGTAGCTGATTTGTACATACGGGTAAGCACTGACGAACAGGCCGATAAGGGCTATTCGCAGCGCAGCCAGGAAGAGCTGCTGCGTAAGTATTGTGCCATTCATAACATCTCCATCCGCAGGGTGATGCTTGAAGACCATTCCGCAAAGACGTTTGTCCGCCCGGAATGGAAGGCCTATTTGCTGGAGCTTAAAAAGCACAAAGGAAAAGCCGATCTGGTTTTGTTCCTCAAATGGGACAGATTTAGCCGTAACGCCGGGGATGCCTACCAGATGATCAACACGCTGCGAAAATTAGGCGTGGAGCCGCAGGCAATCGAACAGCCGCTGGATTTATCCGTACCCGAAAACAAAATGATGCTGGCCTTTTATCTGGCAGCCCCTGAAGTGGAGAATGACCGCAGGGCATTGAATGTCATCAACGGAATGCGGAGGGCGAAAAAAGAAGGTCGCTATATGGGCCTGGCCCCTGTCGGCTATGTCAACAGGACGGATGAAGCGGGAAGAAAATACATTGCCATCAACGAACCGCAGGCCGGTATTCTACGCTGGTCTTTTGAGGAAATTGCCAAAGGGGTATATAATACCGAGCAAGTCTTTAAAATGGCAAAAGAAAAGGGGTTTACAGGCAGCAAGGGCCTTTTCTGGTTTGCGATCCGTAATCCTGTTTACTGCGGGAAGATATTTATCCCCAAATACAAGGACGATGAAAGCCGCTTTGTCAAAGGACAGCACGAGCCGCTGATAAGCGAAGATTTGTTTTACCAGGTACAGGATGTACTGGATGGCAGAAAACGAAACCAATACCGGCTAAAAGTAGTCTCCAACTCAACGCTGCCGCTACGGGGCTTTCTGGTTTGCCCGTCATGCGGCAGAATATTGACAGGGAGCGCATCAAAAGGGTTCACTAAGCGCTATTCTTACTACCACTGTTCTGCGGGCTGTAAATTCAGGTACAGGGCTGATGCGGTTAACCAGCAGTTTGTCTATGAACTGAAAAAGTACATCCCACGTCCGGAGATGGCAGAACTTTATAAGATCGCCTTACAGGAAGCCTGGCGGGGCCAAACGGCCCATCTGTTAGATGACAGGAAGCAACTCCAAAAGCAAATCAGGGAGTTGGAAGATAAACTGTCCTATATCCGCGACCTGCTATCCTCCAAACAGATCGAGCCGGAGGATTTCAGGGAAATGAAATCAGACTACAGCAGTAAGGTAGAAAAGCTGCAAGCGAAACTAAACGGGCTTTCTCATAACGACATAAACCTTAAAGCCCTACTTGATAAAGGGATCGACAACCTCCTAAAGCTGGACTATATCTATGAGACCGCCGATATAGACAAAAAACGGGAGGTGATTAGTTCGATTTTCCCGGAAAAACTGCATTTTGAAAATAGTTCACTTCGAACTGGTAGGGTCAACGAAGCTGTCAAATATATCTACGTGATAGACAGCAACTTACACCAAAACAAAAAAGGACAAACCAGAAATAATTCTGATTTGTCCTGTGAAGTCGGGATGACAGGATTCGAACCTGCGACCTCGTCGTCCCGAACGACGCGCGCTACCGGGCTGCGCTACATCCCGTAAAACCATTGGTTTCCCGAAAGCGAGCGCGAAGTTAAAAAAACTTACCATTCCAAGCTATAATCTTTTTGAAATTCTCTGAAATGTCGCCTCACCCGGTCTATTAGTACTTAACAGAGCTGCGCAGAACGGTATCCGATATAGTCTATTCCTGTCAAAAAAAGGACGGTAAAGGAGAAGTAAAGATATCGCTGCTTATCGAACATAAAAGCTCCGTCTACAAATACACTACTATCCAGCTTGGAAGTTATATCTTCTCGGGATTGATGAAACAAGTTTCCAATGGAGAAGAACCAACCCCGATTATTCCTATACTACCATATCATGGCAAGCAAACGTGGGCATATCATACATTAAAGGACCTGTTCAAAGGGCCTGAGCCGGAATGGCTACGGTATATTCCGGATTTTGACTACATTTACCATAACCTTGGAGAAGTACCGGACGAATAACCAGATCACTATTTTTATCTATGAGATCAAAACACTCTCTTCAGTTTCTCGCGATTACCCTCGCAGGCGCTCTCTTCCTGCTGACCGGCTTTGCCTCTACCGAAACCCTGTTTAAAAAAGCTAAATGGGTCACCCTGTTCGACGGCAAAAACCTCCGGGAATGGCATAGCTACAACCAGGACAAAGTCGTAGGCTGGATGATCGAAGACGGCATGCTCACCACCGACGGCAGCGGAGGCGACCTGACAACCAATAAGGAATACGGGGATTTTGATCTGCGGTTCGAATTCAAGATACCACCTGCCAGCAACAGCGGCGTGCTATACAAAGTGCTCGAAAGGCCCGATATTAAAAGAACGGTCTTCTCTGCTCCCGAATACCAGATCATCGATGACACCGGTTATATCATAAAAACTGCCCAGGGAGAACAGATCAGCCTGAAGGATACCCAGAAAACGGGCGCCAACTACGACATGCACCCGCCCCTCGACCAAACCGCCTTCAAGCCCGCCGGCACCTGGAACAAAGGCCGTATCCTGGTGGAAGGAACCCGCGTCCGGCATTATCTCAACGGTAAGCTCGTAGTAGATTACCAATATGGGGACGAGAACTGGTCAAATCTCGTAAAGCAAAGCAAGTTTGTAGAGTGGCCCTATGCCAACCCACGTCATACGGGCAAAATAGCGCTGCAAAGCCACAACGCGAAGGAAAAAATCTGGTTCCGGAATATCCGGATCAAGGAACTTTCCCTCTGACAGACGATACAAAGAATTTCTCCGTGAATCTTTGTTTTTTTTCTGTGCCTCCGTTAGTAGAATTTATCGTACACCTCTCTGTCTGAGCAGCTCTCTCATTCTGCCAACAAACTCTTCCGGCATATCAGGCGTCAGTAGAATATTCTTCCCGCTCTTCTGTTTCACCCATACCCAGTTCTTTCTCTGTGTTGCATAAAAGGTAGCAGACCCTACCCCATCCGTATGAAATTTGCCGTAAAAACCGAAAACTCCCCCAACACCGAATGTTCTGAAAGATCGCCCCAACACACCGTCCTGTCGTTTTACTTCCGCGATCTCACCTAACGGTATGGTTACTTGTCCGACGTTACGATGAATAACGAGGTGTCCGGCATCGATCTCATAGTGTGAAGGTGCAAACATCCAGGTTCCTACCAGCATCGCCACCAGTAAAAGGAGTACCAGTGTATGACTTATCACTTCTCCGAAAGTTATATCCGGCGATAGCAGGCGTTTCACAGGCATTATTTCTACTCCCACAAGCAGGAGGACAACAAGCGTCGTTATGACTTTCGTTGTATTGTCCATCGAAGCTTTATACATCCGGATTAATCTTAGGTTAGTCTAATAATTTGACAATCAACCAATCAGGCTATATGATATGCCACTCATTCATCATTCATACAACTCTATCGGCAGATCATCCGGGTCTGCAAAAAATGTAAACCTCTTTCCCGTAAAAGAGTCCACTCTTATCCCTTCACAGGCCACTCCCAGGCTTTCCAGGCGTGCAATGGCACTATCCAGATCATCTACCCCGAAAGCTATATGGCGCAAGCCGGCCGCTTCCGGATAAGAAGGCCTCTCCGGAGGGTCCGGAAATGAAAACAGCTCAATCAGGTAGGTACCGTTTAAAGACAGATCACACTTATACGAGCCTCTTTCTTCCCGGAATACTTCCCTGGTTATTTCAAGACCCAGTATTTCACTATAAAAATACCTGGATTTCTCATAATCAGAGCAAATAATGGCAATATGATGAAGCGATCGGAGATTCATAGGAGATATCAGATTTGCGGTATAACTCTCAGGAACCAGCTTCTTTGAAACCGTAATCCATTTAACAATACCCCCAATTCTTTTAGAACGCCCCCCTCTCCTCCCTTCGACAAGCTCAGGGACCAGGAGAGGGGCCGGGGGTGAGGTCACTTCCTCAGCGATTCGAGCATTTTATCAAGATTAAGGCTTCTGGCAGAGGCTTCAAATATACGCCGGTATACGCCGTTCAGCTCATAGAGCGATTGGTGTGTGCCATATTCGGCTACCCGGCCGTTTTCCATGACGTAAATCTGGTCGGAATCGATGATCTGCGACAGGCTGTGCGAAATAATCACCACCGTACGCCCTTCTTTGATAGCATCAAGGCTGTTTTTGATCTGCTCAGTGGCAATTGCATCAAGGCTGGCTGTTGGTTCATCAAGGAATATAATAGGCGGGTTCTTAAGAAAGAGCCTTGCTATGGCTATCCGTTGCTGCTGTCCGCCCGAAAGGAGCTGCGCGTCCGACTCGTATTGCATGGGCAGCGCCATTACCTGGTCATGAAGATAGGCCTTCCGCGCTGCTTCCCGGATCTGGTCCATGGTAGCATCCATTTTACCGTACCTTATATTTTCCTCGATCGACCCTTTAAAAATGTGGTTTTTCTGGAATACCATACCGAGGTTGTCCCTGAGGTAGGGCAGGTCGAAGTCGGCAATAGGCTTGCCGTCGAGCAGCAGCGTTCCCGAATCGGGCAGATAAAACCTCGTCAGCAGGTTGATCAGCGTGCTTTTTCCCGCACCGGAAAGTCCGACCAGGGCAGTCGTCTGGTTTTTACGGATCGCCATGGAAACATCAAACAACGCTTTGTTCCCATTGGGATAGGTAAAGAACACGTTCTTCAGCAGGTAATCCCCTTCAATTTTGCCGGGCCCGTAGTTACCGCTTTTTTCCACAGCCCCGTTCGCGTCCAGCACGGCGAAAAAACTTTCAGAGTAAGTCAGTGCGTCATTCATTTCATCATAGATCCTGTGCAACTGCCTGATGGGCGCCGAAACGTTGTTGAACAACAGGATATGGAACATAATCGCGCCTATCGACATCTGCTGGTCCAGCACCAGGAAAGCGGTGAGTATGATGATGAGCACCACCCCGATCTGCTCGAGAAAACTTTTGATGCCATCGAAGAGAAAATTGGTGCGCCTGGTTTTAAGCTGGGAATCCATGAGCGCCCTTTGCACGTTAAACTGCTTGTCGGCCTCGTATTTCTCCCGCACAAACGACTTGATAACCTGTATAGACTCTATCAGGTTAATCATCCCGTTGCTCTTGTCTTCCCTCTGCCCTTTCAGCACACGCCTTACACCCGACAACTTGCCCGCCTGCTTGTAGCTCACCCAGAAGTAAACCGGTAAAATACTCAAAGCTACCAGCCCTACATATACATTGGCGGAAAACATCACAACCAATGCAAATATCGAGTTGGCGAAAAGCGGAAGAATATCTATAAAAAAGCTCTGTACAAGCCGGGTCAGGTACTCCACTCCGCGGTCGATACGCGCCTGAAGCTTGCCTTTTTCGTTGAGATTACTGCTATAAAAACCCAGGTCATACGTTAGGATCCGGCTCACTGCAGTATTGGCAAGGTCGCCCGAAATAGAAATCCGGATCTTTTCCCCGTAAAATCTTTGTCCGAAAACGATGAGCGAGTTGATAATCTCCTTTGAAAAAAGGATAGCGGAAATCAGGGCCAGAAGACCGGCTCCCTCGCTGACGCCCCAGCCCTTCTGCTGCATTTTTTCTATCGTGTCAACCGTATAACGAAGTACAATAGGATTGACCTGTGCAGTCAGAGCGCCCGTCAGGGTTAGTAAGAACGCAAAAACCATCAGTGACCGGTAAGGAGCTACGAACGGTCTGAGTCTTCTAAATACTTCCCATATACTCATTGTCTAACCATAGGTTGCCGACAGGTTTCAATCACCGGAACTCTGCTTCAACCTGTGGGGAAGCAAAGCAAAAAAGCTATATATATTCATCATCCAGCCCGGAACTACATACTGCCGCAACACATAGCGCAATTCATTGGGTTCCGGTTTCCTCATCCACAGGTACTGTAGTGCCAGGGCGGCGCGACGAAAATAGCTCCTGGAATACTGCCGCGCGTCCAGAAGCATACGATAATACCGCGATATATTGATCTTGATCGTACTGTTATACTCAAAATTGGTTTCCCTGTCGATGCCCTTATACATCATGATCCGGTTCCGTAGAAAACGGGCATCACGATAGTGGTCTTTATTGCTCACCCCTCCCCTGTTTTTTCTGTAAACGGACATCAGGCGGGGAATATATCCGATCGGCCCCTGTTTTGCCAGGATAATATAGCGCGGAATATCACCGCTTGACGATCTCCTGAACCATTCGGGATAATACATAAGGTCGCCCTTGAAAAGTACGGCGGAGGTAGCTATAAACCACACCTCATCTTCTCCAATCAGGTCTTTAAGTGAGACTTCCGTCTTTTGGTCGGGGGTATTCAGCTCGTAAGAGGGTGTCCCGTCATCATGGGTAACAAGCGCATTGTGAAAACAGGCAGACTGGTCGGGATGGGCGTCGAGATGATCGGCCAATATCTGCAGTTTGGAAGAATCGGTCCAGTAGTCGTCCCCGTCCATGTGCGCTATATACCGCCCTTTTGCAAGCTTCAGGGTTTCTACTGTATTAAAAAAGCCGTTCTGCCCCAGGTTTCTTGGGTGGAGCACCGGTTTTATCTTGTCCGGGTACCTTCTCTGGTAATCTAGGATTATTTCCCTCGTACCATCGGTTGAGAAATCATCGCCAACCAGTATTTCATATTGGAAATCAGTAACCTGATTGAGCGCACTCTCTATTGCCTGGCCGATAAATGCCTTCTGATTGTAAGTGAGTATCGCAACCGAAACCTTCAGCATAAGGTACAATATCCGCTAATTATTTTTAAAACTCCGTCCCAATTCCCGCCGGCCCGATGTCATTCTTCCCAGACAGCATATCCGAAACCGGAAGCCCCGAAGCCATTTCCGTTGTAAAATAAGTACTTTTTATCTCCCTTGGTGTAATAATGCGCGTAATTCATCATCTGGAAATCAAAATCTTCCGGGTTTTCAGATCTTGCGATCCCTACCTGCCCGTCTTTTCTTTCCCAGTTTATCCCGTCTGCCGATTCCGCATATCCCAGCCGGTAGCTAAAGCGGGGATCGGAACGGTAATCCCGGGCATTGCGGTATGAATAGTACATTTTGTAGATGCCGTCTTCCTTCAACACACTGGGCCGGCCTACGGCATCCAGGAAGTCGTCAAAATCGATAGCGGGAATATCGCTTATTTCCCAGTGAATACCGTCTTTCGACACAGCTGAGTGGCAACGGTAGTAGGGCTCGGGGATGCCGTGGACATACCCCCATTTCTGGCACGAAATGTACCACATCCTCCAGGTACCGTCTTCTTCCACCATCACCGACGGCATGGCAGCCCACACCGGATCGTAGATATTCCGGTCAAGAACCGGGCCTCTGAACTTTTTATGAAAAGTCAGCCCGCCGTCATCGCTGACCGCAAGGCCGATAGAAAGGCGGTAAGTATGGGGCACCTTGTTCCATCCTGTGTAATAAAGCCAGATTTCTCCATCGGGCCGTTTGACAAACCAGGAGGGCATCACGCCGGTCTCGTCGTTTTCCCCGGGTCGCCCTACACCCATGACAGGCTTGTCGTGGATGTATGTCACACGCGAAAAGTCGTCAGGGTCGACTTCTATAAAAGTCGGCCTGGTTTGTACTTTGTCGTCACGGGATGAGAAATATATCCTGACTGCCCCATCTGTTTCATAAACAAACGGAGCCTGGGCGTGTGTGCGGCTGTGAACCAGATCGCCTTCCGGCTTATAGATGACTCCCTTCTTTATCCAAGGCATTGTGTATGCTGCTTTTTACCTGAAAGTATAATTTTTTTCAGAAGCCGAAATTAATGCTTTCTTTCTTAGGGAAAAAATACCCCGGGAACGAAATGTATGCCGGTTAATAAATTAACGCAGGCGCCCGCCGTATAGGGACAGGAACAGACGGATAGTTTTACCTTGTAAATCGAACACCTTGTGTTATAATTGCAAGGATGAACAAAACAGCTTTAATTACAGGCAGCACAAGCGGCATAGGGCTTACTATTGCCAGGGAATTTGCCCGGGCGGGATACCATTTGATCTTCAACGGACTGGAACCTGACGGCGAGCGGATCGCAGCCGAAACCGCAGCTCCCTTCGGGGTGCGTCATCGCTTTTTCAGCACCGACCTGCGCAACCCCGCAGGCATCAGGAAGATGGTGGAGGAAGGCCTCGAAACGTTCGGTACGATAGAAGTGCTGATCAATAATGCCGGTATCCAGCACGTAAGCCCGGTAGAAGATTTCCCCGAAGAAAAATGGAATGACCTGCTCGCCGTTCACCTGAATGCAGCTTTCCATTTATCCAAAGCTCTTTTCCCGTCCATGAAGAGCCGGAAATACGGCAGGATTATCAACATCGCCTCTGCTCACGGGCTGATCGCCTCTCCTTTCAAAAGTGCGTATGTGGCTGCCAAGCACGGACTTACAGGACTGACTAAGACGCTGGCTATGGAAGGCGGAGCTTTCGGAATCACGGCCAACGCCATTTGTCCCGGCTATGTATTGACCCCGCTGGTTGAAAAACAGATCCCCGAACAGATGCAGGTTCATGGCATGAGCAGATCTGAAGTTATTGAGAAAATTTTCCTGAAGGAGCATGCCGTGAAAGAATTCATTACCCCCGAAGCCATTGCCTCAGTCGCCTTGTTTTTGGCAGACAGTACGGCAGCGCCCTATATTTCAGGCGCTGCCGTACCGGTTGACGCCGGCTGGACGGCACACTGAGCAGTTGGATATAGCCCGCCGGTCACGGTTTCATCCCCCTCTTCGACTGGAATTCCTCTACCGTCGTCCGGAGCGTCCCGCTTTTTTTCAGGGTTGTGATCATAGCCGATATTTCTTCCCGGGTATATGCATTCCGAACCTTTCCGTCGCCCAACTCGCGGGGCTGGGGGAGGGCAGTCCTTCTGTCCGGTCTGGGAACGGCGTTGGCTGTCCTTGCATTCGCGCTGCTGAGCTTGGTCGAAATAACCCCGTTGTTGATCAGTACGGGAGCTCCCGAACCTGCCGTAAGGAAATGATAATTGTTGGCTTCGTTGGTTTCGGCAACGGCATCAAAAGCGTCCGCAACGCACACCAGGTAATAAAACCCGGTAATTTTCGGCATTTTATATTCCCAATAGATCCTGTCGGTATTGAAAATCGTTTCCGCTACCCCTTTTCCTGCGGGAATGTTAACGTTGTTCCACCAGTTACCGGCTATTCCATGCCCGCCGCTCTCCAGCTTCCCGTTTTCTCCAGGACTCCCGTAACGGTCGGTATATTCGTCGTAAAGCAGGATCCCGAAATCTTTGGCATCGAAAGCATTATAATACAGATAGCAGATGTTCCAGCGCGATTTGGCCATTACTCCTTCCGATCCTACGTTATAGACATTGTAGGTCATTTCCCGGTCGAGTTGGTCGGATGTTTCTGAATTCTTTACGTCGCTGACGTTCCAGGGGATAAGATCCAGCCCGGTGGCGGGCGTTTCATCTTCTTCCGGCGGGTCTACCGGGTTATAGTCGTCCCTGACGCCGTTGGTGGCTATAAAAGCCATCATACCGAATTGCGGGTTCACCATAAAGCGGTAGTCTATCCAGATAAACCCGCGGTCACCCCAGACAGTACCCCAGGAATTGACCACTCTGAACGCGCCGTTCGCCCCTTTCTGGTCGTCGTACCCCACAATAACCATGGCATGGTAGGCATGCTGCCCCACGTTGGCAAAGGAAGAATGACTTGACAATACCTGGTCGCTCCGCCAGGTCATAAAATTATCGCTGAGCTTAGCTCCGAAGACCACCGGCCGGTTTTGGGAAATGTATGTTTTGATCTCGTTGATGCTCATCCCTATTTTCCGGAAATTGCTTAGCCTGTTATTCCCCGCTTCCTGCTTTACGCCCGGGTCGGGCGATTGCGAACAGGAGCCCAGCCCCGTATACGGCACACTGCTCATCGAGGCTACCCCTCTGTCGATCAGTTGCCTGAAGGCCGGTTCAAAATTAGTACCTCCACAGTCTTTTCCTTTTTGCGAAGCCGGTATGGCCAGGAAGAGGTCCTTGGGGCTTGCCTGTCTGCCCGGATCGGAAAGCTGGCTGGCCGAATAATTGCCGTCCAGTGCGTTAAGCAATGTCTTCAGGTTATAGCCTGCCGCCCAGGTAACACAGGTCCCGTATTGTCCCTGATCGCCTATGGGCGGGAGTTTGCTTTCAATCGTATACCTTGCCGGCAGTGTGTTATTGCCGAAATCGAGGTAAATATTGGAAGGAATTTCGTCCGGCTTATCTTCGCCGTTCCATCCCAGGGCAAACTCCGTATTTCCTATGATAGGACCCGGCGAATCTTCGTCTTCCACCGAGCAGCCCGCCACCCCCAAAACGAGGCCGGCCAGCATACCTGTTCTGATAATTTTCCACATAACGTCTGTTTTTTTCATGTCTGTAAAAAGGTTTTAGCTATGAACTGTCAGGTATGAACCTTATTTTGAAATATTTATTTATAAAGCTGTGATCCGTTAATTTGCCGGTCATCTATATCGGGCTTCCCGTATTCAAACCGGGCGCCTTTCATGGATACCCCTCCCTTCATATTTACCCCGCTCCATTCGGTCAGGTCGCTGAATGTCGTTTCGTCCAGGTTTACGCTCCGCGTATAGGAAGCCTGCGTCCATTCGGCCCTTTCCGAAAACCTGGCGCCGCTGTAAACTGCGCGGTCATAATATTTCCCGTAGCCGAAAAATGCCGCTCTCCTGAAATTGGCCAGGCTCATGTCCATATAGCCGTGCACCGAAATTCCCGTCAGAACCGCGTGCTGCCAGAAATCCGACTGCTGAACGGAAAACTGTCCCAGCAGGGTAGCGTTCTTTCCCCAGAAACCGCCGCGCAAAACGGATTCCTGCATCAGGAAATCTTCCTTGAAAACCGCTTCCTCAAACCTGAAATCACCCGATATCCTGGCAGCCTGCAGGATCACCGTCTGTTCAAAATAGCTTTTGGTAAAACTGAGGTTGCTTTCGAATACTGCGCCGCTGAAGTCGGCCCCTCCGTCTACCTGGCACTGCTGAAAGGTCACCGGGTGGAGAAAGCGGCAGGTACGCGGCACATTGCCTTCAAAGCCCATCCCGGTGATCTTACCGGTAAAATGGCAGCCTTCGAAATAGAGGGGAGCGCCGATCTGAACCTGCATTACCTGCTCGCCCAGCGGAACTTCCTCCCCGGCTTTTGTAAAATCAAGATCTCCTTCAACCGTGCAGTCTTTCACGACCACGGCCCTACCTTTTCGCAGCAGGTCTGTAATGGCCTTCGCCTGGATCGTACCTGATTTCAGCTCTGCAACCCGGCCTGAAGATGAACACGAGGTGTTCGGCAGCGAAGATGCAGCCAGGAGGCAGGCCATGAGTATGACGGGGAATCGGACCAGTGAGGTAGTCATGAGTCTTTCCTTTTTGTTTTTTGTTGATTCAAAGTTAGACTCAGCCCTTTTTGCCTTCAATGGCTATTTACTCGCAATTTTCAACTGGCGGTTTTCAGGGATATAAATCTGGCTGATGCTGTCCGGCGCTCTTCTTTCAGAGAGAAGGCGAAAAGGAAAACGGCCGGGAAATGACCCCGGTCAGGGAAATGAAAGGCGATGATGTGGCAGGATTATTTAAATTTCCGACGCTGTAAAGCGGGTTTTGCTATTTTTGTATCCGCATCAGGAACCGGGCGCCGAAATCCCCGTCCTGGAACGGCCGTTAGCCCGGTTGTAGGGCAAGTAGCTATAAAATAACTGTTTCATGAGTGGAAAGGATTTTGAACCGCTGGTACTATTTAATACGCTAACCCGTAAGAAAGAGCTTTTTCAACCATACAATCCTCCTTACGTCGGCATGTACGTGTGCGGGCCGACTGTCTATAACAACGTCCATCTGGGCAATGTCAGGACTTTCCTCAACTTCGACACCCTGCTACGCTACCTGACCCACATCGGCTACAAGGTAAGGTATGTCAGGAATATTACCGACGTAGGACACCTGGTGGGCGACGGCGACGAAGGAGAGGACAAGATCGGGAGAATGGCCAAGCTCGAGCAGCTGGAGCCGATGGAGATCGTACAGCGGTATACCAACGATTTCCACGAGGTAATGGCCGAATTTAACATCCTTCCACCCAGCATCGAGCCTACTGCAACGGGTCACCTGATCGAGCAGATCGAAGCAGTGCAGAGTTTTATAGACAAAGGACTTGCCTATGAATCGAACGGATCGGTATATTTTGACATCGCCCGCTATAATGAGCTCGGTAATGAATACGGCAAGCTTTCGGGCAGGATACTGGAAGATCTCAGAAACGAAACCAGGGAGCTCGACGGGCAGGAGGAAAAGCGCAACCCGCTCGATTTCGCCCTCTGGAAAAAGGCTGCTCCGGAGCACATTATGCAATGGAACTCGCCCTGGGGGCGCGGTTTTCCGGGATGGCACCTCGAATGTACCTGCATGAGCACCAAATACCTGGGCAATTCGTTTGACATACACGGAGGAGGGATGGACCTGAAATTCCCGCACCACGAATGTGAGATAGCCCAGGGGAAAGGACTGCACGGCAAAGATCCTGTACGATACTGGATGCATTCCAATATGCTGACCGTCAATGGCCAGAAGATGTCCAAGTCGCTCAACAATTCTTTCCTGCCGAGAGAGCTCTTTACCGGCAACCACTCGTTGCTGGAGCAGGCATTCAGCCCGATGACCGTCAGGTTTTTCATGCTGCAGAGCCATTATCGCTCCACGCTCGATTTTTCCAATGAGGCGTTACGGGCGGCCCAGAAAGGCTATCGCAAGCTGGCTTCCGGGATACGGATCATCAAGATGCTGGAATACATTCATGAAGAAGGTGTTGAAGTTGACCTTCGCGTAAAGGAAGACATCGAGCTGTCGGTCAGGCGCTTTTACGACGCCATGAACGACGACATCAATACTGCTATGGCTATAGCCCAGTTGTTCAACATGCTGAAATATATCAATATGCTGTATACAGGGCAGCTTAGGTTTTCGGCTGTGGGTAGGGAAACCTACGAGCTCCTGGAAAATAAATTCATCTATTTCTTTCATGAAATACTCGGGCTTCTCGAAGAAAAAACTACCGGCGACAGCATCCTGACCGGGATGCTCAACCTTTATAAAGAATACAAAGCTGAAAAACGCTACGACAAAGTTGATGAAATACGTGCTTATTTTAAGAAACAGGGCCTTGTCATACGGGATATGAAACATCGGATCGACTGGGCCTACGAAGAATAAGCCAATTACGCCTGATGATCTAGCAACCATGAAAAAAGCGGGATTTTGGATAGTTGTACTGCTGTTGTGTCTGGCGGGCGCTTTTTACTATTTCCGGGACGATAATCCGGTAGCTCCACCTTCTGAGAGTGCCATAACCGGTACAAAGCCTGAAGTACAGGGAACGATTACATTCCCGGGCGTGGATATCCCCAGGACGATAGAGGTAGAAATTGCCAGAAGCGCCTACGAGCACAGCAAGGGATTGATGGACCGGACCAGCCTTCCTCATAACCAGGGCATGCTTTTTATCTTCGACGATATGTCACCCCGGAGCTTCTGGATGCGCAATACCAGGATTTCGCTGGATATTATATTTGTAGATGATCAATACAGGGTCGTTTCCATCCAGAAAAATACCGTACCCATGTCGGAAGAGAGCCTGCCGTCGGAAGGGCCTGCAAAATATGTAATCGAGGTCAATGCCGGCTTCTCAGACCTCTATAACATCAGGCCGGGCGACAGCCTGTCTTTCCGTATTCCGTAATTTTTTTAAATTAGACGATAAGATTAAGATAATGTGGCAATGAGACGATGTGGTGATGTGATGATTAAGCCCCGGTTGCTTTTGTGGGCTTTTGCCTCCCTGTTATTTCTGTATAGTTGCCGGACTCAGAATTCCGAACAGGAAAACGAGCAATCCCCGGTAGTCGAAGCCATTCAGCCGCCGGTGTTCAATGCTGATTCGGCTTATGCTTTCATCGAACGCCAGGTCGGTTTCGGTCCCAGGGTACCCAACACCAGGCCGCATGTGGTGTGCGGCGATTATCTTGTAAAAAAGCTGGAATCATTCGGCTGGAAAGTAATTGAGCAGCCTTTTACACCCACTACATTCGACGGGAAAAAGCTCAACGCCAGGAACATTATCGGCGTCTTTAATCCTGAAGCCAGGCGCCGCATCCTGCTGGCCGCTCATTGGGACTCCAGGCCGTTTGCCGACGAAGACCCGCATCACAAGGGAAAGGCTGTGCCCGCTGCCAACGACGGGGCCAGTGGTGTGGGCGTGCTGCTGGAGATGGCGCGCGTTCTTAAGGCCGACTCCGGCAGGCTTAACCTGGGAGTCGATATTATCTTCTTCGATGCCGAAGATTGGGGCAACAGCGGCAGCAGCAGCCCGGATGATGAATATATGGGAGGATTTTGCCTCGGATCGCAGCACTGGGCCCGCAACAGGCATATTGCGAATTATTCCGCCTATTATGGCATACTCCTCGATATGGTAGGCGCCAAAAATGCGAAATTTCCCAAAGAGGGCATTTCCATGGAATACGCCGGCGATATCGTCAATAAGGTATGGGGGACTGCTAAGGAACTCGGGTATGGAGCCTACTTCATAGACAATACGGGCCTGCGCGTCGGAGTCGACGATCACGTGGCGGTCAACAAAATTGCCAGGATACCCATGATCGACATTATCCATCTGGACCCTTCTACCGGGTCTTTCTTCGATCACTGGCATACTACCAACGACACTATGGAGCATATAGACCCCGAAACACTCAAAGCTGTAGGCC
The DNA here is from genome assembly GCA_964559125.1 of uncultured Cytophagales bacterium. Classification (GTDB taxonomy): domain Bacteria; phylum Bacteroidota; class Bacteroidia; order Cytophagales; family Spirosomataceae; genus Ravibacter. Next base: position 269,818 of record CAZLGW010000002.1, on the reverse strand, counting down.
AGACCCTGCTGCATGTATTATACCAGGAAAGCGTGCCTGCCCTTTGAAAATCTTTTTTCTCCTCTCCTGAAGGTGCTTTCCGCCTGTAACCTCCGGAACATTTAAGCCAAATTTTCAGAAATATGGGTATATTGATCCTGATAATGTATTCTTTATAGAAGAGTATCAGAAGGCAGAGATTTACAAACGCAAAATATTTAACAATTAACACCCTTTTATTCTAATGAAAACCAATATCGAAAAGGATTCCGGCAGAAGAGACTTTCTCAAAAAGACTTTGGCCGGGTCTGCCCTTGCCACTTTCGGAGGAGTTTTACCGGGGTTCAGTGCCCGCAGCTACGGACGTATCCTGGGCGCCAATGAGAAAATATCCGTGGGAGTAATGGGCGTTAACAGCCGGGGACTGGCGCTTGCTCAGAATTTTGCGTTACAGCCCAACAGTGAAGTGAGCTTTGTCTGCGACGTAGACACAAGGGCCACTCAGAAAGCGATAGAAATTATCACTAAGATTCAGAATAAAAAGCCTGTCGACGAGCCTGATTTCAGGAAAGCGCTTGAGAGCAAGGATATGGATGTGCTCGTGGTAGCTGCTCCCGACCACTGGCACGCACCTGCCGCTATACTGGCGTCGAAGGCCGGAAAGCACGTTTATCTTGAAAAACCCTGCAGTCACAATCCGCATGAAGGCGAACTGCTGATCGCCGCCCGCAATAAATACAAGAATGTGATCCAGATGGGCAACCAGCGCCGTTCCTGGCCTAACGTTGCGCAGGGCATTAAAGAGGTACATAACGGCGCGATAGGAAAACCCTATTTTGCAAAAGGTTGGTATGCAAGCAACCGCCCGTCTATCGGGGTCGGTAAGGAAGCTGCCGTCCCCTCATGGCTGAACTATGACCTGTGGCAGGGTCCTGCTCCCCGCCGGTCGTTCAAAGATAACCTTATCCACTACAACTGGCACTGGTTCTGGCATTGGGGTACCGCCGAATCACTGAACAACGGTACGCATATGCTCGACCTGATGAGATGGGGTCTGCAGGTCGAATACCCGACGAAAGTATCCTCCAACGGTGGCCGCTATCACTACAAAGACGACTGGGAAACACCAGACACCCAGGTAATTAACCTCGAGTTTGGCGATAAATGCTCTATGACCTGGGAAGGCAGAAGCTGCAACGGGCGCACGGTCGAGGGTAGCGCAGTGGGCCTTGTCTTTTACGGTGACAAAGGATCGCTGCAGATCGACGGCGGAAATTCATACAAGATCTTCAGCCTTGACAACAAGGTTATCAAAGAAGTGAAGAACGATATCGCTGTTAACCCCAGCGATAAAATGAACCCTTCGCAAACATTGGATTCCTTCCATTTCCAGAACTTTTTCGACGCGATTAAAAAGGGTACTCCCCTGGCGTCGGATATTGTAGGCGGTCATCAAAGCACCCTGCTGTGCCAGCTCGGCAATATCGCCCTTCGTACCGAAAGCACCCTTGATATCGATCCGGCCACCGGCAGGATTAAAAACAACAAGGCTGCTCAGAAGTTATGGAAGCGCGAATACCAGAAAGGGTGGGAACCTACAGTTTAACGGATAGTATACCAACATGAAGAATAACTCTGAGCTTGTATCGGTCGAGAGCCTGACCAGAAATCAAACCATTTTATCTATCTTCCTTATAGGGGTAATGTTTTTTATCTTTGGGTTTGTCTCATGGGTAAATGCAATTCTCATCCCTTACTTCAAAATAGCTTGCGAGCTGACCAGCTTCCAGTCTTACCTGGTCGCTTTCGCTTTCTATATTGCCTACTTTGTTATGTCTGTGCCGGCATCCTTCATTTTGAAGAAGTATGGCTTCAAAAAAGGAATGATGTTCGGTTTCTGGGCAATGGCCCTCGGCGCTTTCATTTTCGTGCCGGCGGCTTTGACCAGGACCTATGATATATTCCTGATCGGTTTGTTCACGATCGGGATAGGGTTAGCAATCCTCCAGACCGCAGCAAATCCCTATATCACTATCCTGGGCCCCAAGGAACGGGCGGCGCAGCGGATCAGCATTATGGGTATCTGCAATAAAGCCGCCGGGATTTTGTCCCCGCTGATTTTCGCAGCCGTTATCCTGAGGCCGACCGATACCGACCTTTTTGCCCAACTGCAGCACATGAGCGATACAGAAAGGGCGGCAGCCCTCGACGAACTGATCCGCCGGGTCATTACGCCTTACACGGCGCTGGGAACTTTCCTTTTTGTACTCGGCTACCTGGTATACCGTTCGCCTTTGCCTGAAATCGATACCGAGCACGAAAACGAACAAGTAGCAACCGCGAATTCGGGGAAAACGAGTATTTTCCAGTTCCCGCACCTGATTCTGGGAGCGGTCGCAATCTTCCTTCATGTCGGAACGCAGGTGATCGCAATCGACACGATCATCCCCTATGCCAATTCACTGGGATTAAGCCTTCTGGAGGCCAAGACATTCCCATCCTACACTTTGTTTTTTACAATTGTGGGTTACCTGATCGGGATTGCCGTTATCCCCAGGTTTATCACCCAGGTAACTGCCCTGAGGATCTGCACTCTCCTGGGTACTCTGTTCACATTGGGGATTATTTATACTACGGGAGAGATCAGGCTCCTCGGGCACACTACCGATATATCTATCTGGTTTGTAGTCCTTCTGGGGCTGGCCAATTCGCTGGTATGGGCGGGGATATGGCCGCTGGCTCTCGATGGGTTGGGACGTTTTACCAAGCTGGGTTCCTCCATTATGATCATGGGGCTCTGCGGTAATGCGATCATGCCACTCGTTTACGGACATTTTGCAGATACCCACAGCACAAGGCTTGCTTATTGGGTGCTTATTCCCTGCTACCTGTATTTAGTTTTTTACGCTGTCAAAGGACACAAGATCCGGAGATGGACGATATAGTATTCCGATCATGAAGTTAGTAATTCGCAACGGGACCGTTATAACACCCTACCGGGAGATACCAAATGGTACCGTTGTTATAGAAAACGGGAAAATCACAGGCATACATACCGGTCCCGCAGAGATCGCCGGCGCTGAAGAGATCGATGCTCAGGGGAACTACGTTTCTCCCGGGTTTATCGATATCCATATCCACGGCGGAGGCGGTGCCGATTTTATGGATGGTACAGTGGACGCCTTCCTTAAGATCGCCGAAACCCATGCCCGCTACGGGACCACATCGATGGTACCTACCACCCTGACAGCCGAAAAAGAAGATCTGCTCAATACGCTGGATGTCTACAAAAAGGCTGTCGAACAGAATTCGGCGGGGGCCGGATTCCTCGGTATTCACCTGGAAGGTCCTTATTTTGCAATGAGCCAGCGGGGAGCCCAGGATCCCAGGTATATCCGTGATCCTGATCCTGCGGAATATGAAGAAGTACTGGCCTATTCATCGGATATCGTGAGGTGGAGCGCCGCTCCCGAACTGAACGGCGCCATCGAATTCGGACGCCGTCTCAGGGAAAAAGGCATCCTGGCGGCGGTAGCGCACACCGATGCGCGGTATGAGCATGTGCTCGAAGCCTGGGACAACGGCTATACCCTGGCTACGCATCTTTATTCGGCGATGTCGGGCGTTACCCGGCAGAATGCCTTCAGGTATGCCGGAACTATCGAAAGCGCTTTCCTGCTCGATATGGACGTCGAGATCATAGGCGACGGCATCCACCTGCCGGCTCCCCTTTTACAGCTTATCTATAAGATCAAAGGGGCCGATAAAACCGCCCTTATTACCGACGCCATGCGGGCTGCCGGTATGCCGGAAGGAGAAAGTACGCTGGGCTCACTGAAAAACGGGCTGAAAGTGATCGTGGAAGACGGAGTTGCCAAGTTACCCGACCGTACTTCATTTGCCGGAAGCGTGGCTACTTTCGACCGCCTGGTAAGGAATATGATACGCTTAGGCGGCGTAAACCTCCGGGAGGCCATAAGAATGGCCAGTAGTACGCCGGCCAGGATCATGGGAGTACTCGACAGAAAAGGGACCATCCAGGCAGGAAAGGATGCCGACATTGTCATTTTCGACAATGATATTCAGATAAAACACACCATTGTAGGTGGCAGATTGATATATACTTCTTACTAGTACCCAGGTTTATGAACACTGAAAACCTTTCATCATCGGCTTTGTCAGTCGACCATCTGGCTGTCATTATTTCTCCCGACCGCGGGCAACTCGGTAAAGAAGCTGCTGCGGCAGTTGCCGGACGGATCCGCGAGATCCAGGAAACCAAAGACAGCATCAACATGATCTTTGCTTCGGCTCCTTCGCAAAATGAATTTCTCAGCTATCTCAGGGCTTCCGAAGGGATTGCCTGGGAAAGGGTGAATGCTTTTCACATGGATGAATACATCGGCCTGGAAAGCAATGCTCCGCAGAATTTCGCCACGTTCCTTGAAGAAAGGCTTTTCAACCACGTACCTGTAGGAAATTTCTACCGGATCAACGGGAATGCTGCCAATATTGAGGAGGAAATAGAGCGATACAGTACCTTACTCGAACAAAACCCGGTCGACATTATCTGCATGGGAATCGGTGAAAACTGTCATATAGCTTTTAACGATCCTCACGTTGCCGATTTCGACGATCCGGAGGTGGTCAAGGTAGTCGGGCTGGACCAGACAAGCCGTATCCAGCAGGTCAATGACGGGTGCTTCAGTTCACTGGATGAGGTCCCTACCCATGCGCTCACACTCACTATCCCTACGCTGGTCAGGCCACCGCACTTGTTCTGTATCGTTCCGGGGCCTTTAAAAGCACAGGCAATCAAATATACCCTTGAGAGTGACATTTCTCCGGAATACCCCTCGACAATCCTTAGGGAGCATCCCGATGCCCGGTTGTTTGTAGATAAAGACAGTGCCGCATTGCTCTGATAAAGTTGATGCTATAGATTGCTACGGATTTGTATTCCGGTATAAGTTACAAGTAGCCACGAATGCACGAATTATCTCTATTTGTGCATTCGTGGCTATTCTTGCCTCTTACCGTTCACTCATATCACTAGTTTAAGGGATTGCCATTCAAGCACAGGCGTCTGAAATTTGAACAATAAACCCGGCATTGCCGGTATTCGCCTTTCATCCCCTTTCGCTATGGCAAACGACCAGTATACTTCTTCCCCGGGAGCCGGAATAAATGCCGCCCCGGTTCCTGATAAAGACAGGATACTGTCGGTAGACGTACTCAGGGGAATTGCCGTTCTCGGGATCCTGCTGATCAATATCCCCGAGTTCTCCATGCCTGACCGCTACTCGGAGGCTTTCAGGTCGGATCCCTCTACCCTTAATTTCTGGATCAGGGCCTTTCTCCTTATTTTTTTCGAAGGCAAAATGCGGGCGCTGTTCTCCCTTTTGTTCGGCGCGGGAATTCTCCTTTTTCTATCCAAAAAAGATGTCTCTCCCAAAAAGCTGACCGGCTTATTCTACCGTCGTATGAGTTGGCTGGTCCTGTTCGGTCTGGCCGACGCCCACCTGCTCCTGTGGGACGGCGACATTCTTTATTTCTACGGAGTGATCGGGATGATCGCGTTCCTTTTCCGCAAAATGCAGCCACGTTATCTGGCGGCAGGAATCGTCCTGGTCGCAATAGCTGAATTCGCTATGGGGGTTATGATACGCCAGGATATCCGGGAAAAACGCATCAGCTATCTTGAGGTAATCCGGAGTGATGAGGAAGGGAAAGAACGGTCTGAAGAGCAGCAGAAAACGATAGACACCTGGCGTGAAATCGAAAAGGAATTCCTGCCCAACGACCACGACGTTACGGAGAATACACGTACTATGAAATCCGGCTATACGGAAGTAGCCGGAAAAATCAGGCATGCCGCCTTTCTCCTTCAGACTACTTACCTGGCCTATGGAATATGGGACCCGCTGGCGCTCATGCTTTTAGGAATGGCATTGTTGAAATGGGGATTTTTACAGAATGAATGGACGGACCGGCAATATAAAAAGACGATGTGGATCGGCTACGGCCTGGGAGTACCACTGGTCATATTCGAAATTGCATACAGGGTAAAATACTATCCCGATATCCAGGCCTACCTGGCCAGCCTCGACAAAAGTACGGTGGAATGGGTCGCCCTGATCTACCCCATACAGCGGATATTGATCATGATGGCGCACGTCAGCCTGGTGATGCTGGTGATACGATCAGGGGCATTCAGGAGATTCTTCCACCAACTAGCCGCCGTTGGCAAAATGGCACTGACTAACTACGTATTGCAGTCTGTTATCTGTACTTTCGTGTTTTACGGCTACGGGCTGAATTACTACGGTGAGTTGGAATACCATCAGATATTCTATGTAGTGGCAGCTATATGGCTGTTTGAATACCTGCTCAGCTCACTTTGGCTCCGGCGTTTCCAGTTTGGTCCGCTCGAATGGCTTTGGAGAACCCTCACCTATTGGAAAATACAACCCATGTACAAAGACCGGGAAACCTGAGTTTTAAACCTCCATTATATCCTTTTCCTTGGCCTGGTAGATCTGGTCGATCCTTACGATAAAGCTGTCGGTAATTTTCTGAACACGCTCTTCTCCCTGTTTGACGAGGTCTTCGGAAGCACCTTCTTTTGTCAGCTTGCGGATAGAATTATTGGCGTCCTGGCGTATATTACGGATGTTGACCTTGGCAGTTTCCACTTCCACTTTCGAGCGCTTGGCAAGCTCCTTTCTGCGCTCTTCTGTCAGGGGCGGGATGGAAAGACGGATCACTTCGCCGTCGTTGGCTGGCGAAAGGCCTATGTTGCTGTTGATAATCGCTCTTTCGACATCAGAAATAAGCTTTCTTTCAAATGGCTTTATAACTATTGTCCGCGGATCGGGTGTAGTGATCGACGCCACGTTGTTCAGAGGAGACAGCGAGCCGTAATAATCAATCCTGATCCCGTCAAGCATTTGAGGAGATGCCTTACCGGCCCTTATTTTGGCCAGCTCAATAACCAGGTGTTTAATGGCACCTTCCATTGTTTCTTTAGCCTCTTCCAGATAAAATTCTATTTCTTCCATGCTAATTGATTATGATTCGATAAGAGTGTTTACCAGTTATTTACGATCCTACCCGGGTACCGACCTGTTCACCTGTAACCAGTTTAAGCAGGTTGCCGGGTTTATTCATGTCGAAAACAATAATAGGGAGGTCATTTTCCATACAAAGCGTAAATGCAGTCTGGTCCATTATTTTCAATTTCTTGGAAATAGCTTCGTCAAAAGTGAGTGAATCGTATTTCATTGCAGCAGGGTGCTTTTCCGGGTCTTTGTCATAAATACCGTCCACGCGCGTACCCTTCAGCACTACATCCGCTTCTATCTCGATAGCCCGCAGGCCGGCGGTAGTATCGGTAGTAAAATAAGGGTTACCGGTGCCGGCCCCGAAAATGACCACTCTTCCTTTTTCCAGGTGCCTTACGGCTCTTCTCCTGATCAGGGGCTCGCAGACCTGCTCCATCTTGATAGCCGACATCAGCCTGGTCCTGATCCCATGCTTTTCCAGCGCACTCTGTATGGCCATACCGTTGATGACCGTAGCCAGCATTCCCATATGATCGCCCTGTACTCTGTCAATACCCGATTTCTCTACCGAGGCACCCCGAAAGATATTCCCACCACCGATCACGATGGCTACCTGCACACCCGAATCTACCACCTGCTTTACCTCAAGCGCATATTTATCCAGAATATTAAAATCAATAACCTGTGTTTTGTCCCCCCCGTTAAGTGCTTCCCCGCTGAGTTTTAGTAATATACGTTGATAAGTCAGTTGCGACATAAAGTTTAGATTAGTAGTTGACGCGGCAATAATAAATCCGCCGGGCCGAAAATACAAACAATTTTTATAGTAGAGACGCAAGGCCTTGCGTCTCTACTACAGGTGCGCCAGATCAGGTACCTGATGATAATAGTGAATAATTTCGTCCAGGACCGACACCACTTCGGCATACGACAGGCTTCCGACGAGGCGCATCCGGAAGGGTTTAAAATTATCAAGTCCTTTGAAGTAGTTGGTGTAATGCCTCCGCATTTCGAGCAGGCCGGTAATGTCGCCCTTCCACCTGACAGAAAAATCGAGGTGTTTCCGGCAGGCCGCTACTCTTTCTTCTATTCCGGGCTCCGGAAGGTGCTCACCGGTTTTAAAAAAATGCTTGATCTGGTTAAAAATCCAGGGATTGCCGATAGAAGCCCGGCCGATCATAATCCCGTCCACTCCATACAGGTTCCTGTATTCAAGCGCTTTCTCCGGGCTGTCGATGTCACCATTGCCGAAAATGGGTATGCTGATACGCGGATTTTCCTTTATTTTCCCTATCAGGGTCCAGTCCGCATTTCCTTTGTACATCTGTACCCTGGTCCGGCCATGTACGGTCAACGCCTTTATGCCTATGTCCTGGAGCCTTTCTGCCACTTCGACCACATTCAGCGTGTCGGTATCCCATCCGAGCCGGGTTTTTACGGTCACAGGCAGGTCGGTGGCCTTCACCACCGCCTCGGTCATCTTTACCATTTTCGGAATATCCTGGAGCAATGCAGCCCCGGCCCCCCGGCAGGCCACATTTTTCACCGGGCAGCCATAGTTGATGTCGATCAGGTCGGGCCCCGCAGCAGCGGCTATCTCGGCACATGATCGCATGGTTTCGATATCGCTTCCGAACAGTTGTATACCTATCGGGCGCTCATACTCGAAAATATCAAGCTTTTTTACACTTTTGGCCGCATCCCGGATAAGTCCCTCAGAAGAAATGAATTCCGTATACATCAGATCCGCCCCGTTGTCCTTACACACTGCACGGAACGGCGGATCGCTTACGTCTTCCATCGGCGCAAGCAATAACGGGAACTCTCCGAGCATTATATTTCCTATATTTGGCATTTTTCCGGCTTTAGTACCTGTCCGGCTGCCCGAAGCAGCTGAACTGTAAAAATTTGACGTAAATTTACGGGAATTATGGTAGAAACGCACCCTCAATCCAGACGCTCTCTGATCCCCGGCACCTGGGGTTCTTTACTTATACTTGTCGGATTGATCCTGATCGGAATGGCAGCAGGCAGTATTGCCGGCGTACTCCTGATTTCTTCTATCTGGGGAGATGCCAGTATTCTGACGGAAATTAATACACTCGATCAGGCTCCTGCATATAGCCCGGGAAATTGGTATAAGATCATTATCCTTCAGGCCGTAGGGCATCTTTTTACTTTCCTCATCCCCTCTCTGTTTTACTGGAAATTCATCGAACGTAAGCCTACGGACGCTTTTTGCCTCCAGTCGAGGGATTCCTATCGTGACCTGGTACCCATTTTCTTCCTTACGATCGTATTGATGCCTTTTACCGGGCTCGTGGCGGAATGGAACGAGTCCATGATTCTCCCCGATAGCCTTTCCGGCGTCGAAGCCTGGATGAAAAACAGCGAATCTACCCTGGCCCGCCTGACCGAATTTTTGTTATCATTTCATAATGTCCCTGAACTGATCATCGCGATTTTAGTAATTGCCGTAATACCCGCTATCGGTGAAGAGGTATTGTTCAGGGGCATCCTGCAGCGCAAGCTGGCCGAACACTGGGCTAACGTCCACGTGGGGATCTGGGTAAGCGCCTTCCTTTTCAGCGCTATCCATTTCCAGTTTTACGGCTTCCTGCCACGACTTTTCCTGGGAGCCATGTTCGGCTACCTTTACTTCTGGACAGGGCGGCTTTCAATGGCTATATTCGCCCACTTTATCAACAATGCCGTTACGGTGCTGATGATGTGGATGTACAGGCAGCAAATAATAAACCTGGATATATCTTCCTCCCAGGTCATTCCCCTGTGGATGGGAGCCGTATCGCTTGGCATTTCAATATGGCTTTTACGGGTTGTCTACCGTACATCATCTGAGCCGTCAAACCGCTGATAATAGCCGGATTTGGTATAAAAAATCACAAACAGACCTTTCAGATGCTCGATAAATGGGAAAAAGTAATGGTCACGGAGGTAAACTCCAAAGCAGAACTCAGCCGTATGGTTCTCGAAAATAACGGGGTACAGGCAGTACTTCTCAATAAAAAAGACAGCAGCTACCTGCTGGGAGTTTTCGAGATATATGTGCCTGTCGAACAGGCAGCGTTTGCAATGCAAATTCTTAACAATGAAATTACGAATTAGGGAAAGAAGTAATCTTCAGCAGCGCGTAATTGCTGCGCTGATTGGTTTTTTTGTCATCCTCGCACTGATTTTATATAATGAAGCAACCTTTTTGCTCTTCGTATGCATCTTATGTGCGCTGACCCAGTACGAATTCTACAAGCTGTTGGGCCTGGACGGAAATCAGCCGCTCACCAACTACGGGACATTCTGCGGGATAGTATTAAACCTGCTTACCTTTTTTATTGAAAAGGGCGATCTTTCAGGGCAACATTATTTCGTGATGTCTCCCCTGCTGTCGCTGATCTTTTTTATCAAGCTCTATAAGAAAAAAGACATAAAACCCTTTATGAATATCGGCTTCACCTTTCTCGGCCTCATCTACGTAGCGCTTCCCTTTGCTCTACTGTCGGTGATTGCCATGAGGGGCGGAGTCTACAACTACCAGATCGTATTGGGTTGTCTCCTGCTTCTGTGGGCTTCAGATATAGGCGGATATTTTGCCGGCACCAAATTCGGGAAAAGAAAGCTCTTTGAAAGGGTATCTCCCAAGAAGTCATGGGAAGGCGCCATCGGAGGCGCGGTCTTTGCAGCGCTTATCGCATTTTTGCTGGGTATTTTTTTCACGACCTACCTCCCGTGGCAGTGGTATTGTATCGGCGCCATCATTGTCATTACCGGCATCTACGGAGACCTGGTAGAGTCACTCTTTAAGCGGAGCATAGCTATAAAAGATTCCGGCAACAGCATTCCCGGACACGGAGGCTTCCTCGACCGCTTCGACGGACTTCTCCTTTCTATGCCGTTTATCGCCACCTTTATCAAGCTTTTTTCCTGATCTTTTCGGTAATTTCAACACTAATTTCTACTTTTATAAGATGATCAGAAGTCTGTTAAAACAAAGAACCCGTTACAAATCTCTTGATGATACGTACGGTATCAGCTAGTATTATCGTATAAATGCAAGAGAAATGATTTTAATAATGAGAAATAGTCTGTTAATTGGCATATCCGTTCTGTTGTTGACTTTTGCTTCCTCTCTGCCCGCATGGAGCCAGGGCGAACGGAAAGCAATCATGTTCACGGGGATAGTGGTAGGCGGAGAGCAGGAGCGCCTTCCCAGGGCGAGTATTATCATCCCGAGAGCTGGAAAAGGTACTCTTGCTGACCTTGACGGTTATTTTTCAATACCGGTTTTCCCCGGCGACAGTATCGTCTTCACCTATGTCGGGTACAAAAATCAGTACTTCAAGATTCCTACCGGCATGAACCGGGAAACCTTCTCGGCCATTATCGCCATGCGGGAGGACATCCAGATGCTTGCCGAGGTCAGGGTATGGCCTTACAATACGGAAGAAGAATTTAAAAAAGCATTCCTGGAAATGCGTTTACCTGATCAGGCCGACCGCGATGCGCTTGCCAAAAGCACCGATCCGGACTATATCAACAGGATGGCTATGATGGTCCCCAATAACGCGCAGACCAACTTCCGGCACTCGATGGACCAGCAGCTTTTCGGAAGGGAATCGTATGCCAACAAAGGATTCAGTACTACGATGCCTTTTCTCAACCCGTTTGCCTGGGCCAACTTTATCAAAGGAGTTAAAAAGGGAGATCTGAAGCGAAAAGACTGGTATAAGGATCTCAACCAGTCTCCCCGTGAGAATGTGACCCGGCAGGATTTTATTACGCCGGGAGGAGATGTACCGAAAAAGAACTTCGATTAATTAAAAGAGAGCTTCCTGTTGCAGGCCATCAGAGGCTATCGCGGTAGTACCTGAGTTCCATATTAGTGCCGTCAAACCTGCCGTAAGGCAACCGGCTTGCCGGGCTGAACCACTCCCCGAGATTAATATAGCGGCTGTTAACGCCAATCTCCATGTCCAGCGGCAGATGGCGGTGCCCGAAGATATAGAAATCATGATGCTCCTGCCGCTCCGTCTCCAGACAATATTGGTATAGCCACTCCTTTTCCTTCCCCTTGAAAGCTTCTTCTCCTTTCCGGTTGTTGGCTGCCCTGCTATGCCCCGACCAGGCGAAAGCAAGCCGTGTGGCGAGATCAGGGTGAACCTGCCTGAATAAAAGCCGCGCCAGCCTGCTCTCAAACAGCACTTTCAGCAATTTGTAAGTATTATCGCCGGGCCCCAGGCCGTCTCCGTGACCTACGAGGAATTTACGGGGCGTTCTGTCCGGGGAGGAAATATTGAAGCTCACCGGATCCCGGCTTACCACCGCGTTTAATTCAGTTCTGAAATAATCGCGTACCCACATATCGTGGTTGCCGGGAAAATAATAAATGGGGATTCCGGCGTCTGCAAATTCGGCGAGCTGTCCGATAAACCTGATGCTTCCCTTGTGAACGACATATTTATATTCGAACCAATAGTCGAATATATCACCGACCAGGAAAAGGCAGGCTGCATCTTCCCGAACGGACCTTAACCATCCAGAAATGATCCTCTCCTGTTCCTTTCCCTTTTCTCCTTTCAGTGAGCCTAAATGAAAATCGGAAGCAAAGAAAATACTCTTTCCCGGCGGCAGCTGCAGATTAATAGTTGAAAAGGAAATGGGTCTCATCCTGCTCAGAAAGCCTCCTGCAACACCCTGAGCTGGTGTTTCAGCTCAGCGAGCTGCTCCTCGGCCTTTTCGATTTTCTTTTCAAAATCGGCCTTCAGCTTATCCGAATTTTTCGATTTGGCAAAAAACTGTATGTTATTCTGCCACAACAGGATATCTTCCTCCAGCTGGCTGACTTTTTTACGAAGGTCGTTTTCCTTACGGTAAAGATTGCGGTCCGAATCGCTGCCCTTCAATACATCCACTTCGCTTTGAAGCAGCACGATCTCCTTCTCTTTCGAACTCAGCTTCCCGATAGCGCTGACATATTTATTGATGGCGCCGATATACCTTTTCTGTATATTCTGCATCTCGCCCCGGGGAACAAACCCGACCGCCTTCCATTCAGCTTTAAATGCGTTCAACTGGTCTATATTGGCATCGGGCTCTTCAGCCAGCTTTTCGATACGGGTGCACAAATCTTCCTTTTTCTTCAGGTTGTCCTCGAATTCCTTTTCTACCGCCTGGTTCTTGCCCCGCTTTTTATCGAAATAGGCATCGCAGGCTGTTTTGAAACGGACAAAAATGGAGTCTTTGAATTTCTCCGGCACCTGCCCTATCGATTTCCAGCGCTTTTGCAGTTCGATTATTTTCTGGGTATTCTGCGGAGTGTCCTCGTCCAGGCTCAGTATTTCCTCTGCCTGCTCGCACAACTCCGTTTTCGCCTTCAGGTTAATCTCCCGTTTAGCTTCCAACTGGCGGAAAAACTCACCTTTGTTATTAAAAAACGTTTTAAGAGCCGACCAGAATTTCTTGCTGAGCACTTTGCCTTCTTCCCTCGGCATTCCTCCCCTGATCTCCTCCCACCTGGTCTGGAAAGCAAGCAGTTCCTTTGTCCTGGCGTTCCACTCGTTGATGCTCCCGGACGAAAAAGAGGTATAAGGAATTACTTCCTCGTATATCTTTGACTTCAGCTCATAAACTTCCGCTGCCTGTTTTCTCAGCTCTCCCGACTGGAGACGCTTGGCGTCATATACCTTATCGAGCGCAGCTTTAAAGCGCTGCCACAGGACTTCCTGTTCTTCCTTCGGCGCAGGCCCTACGTGTTTGTAGTCTTCGAAAAGGTGCAGCGCCTCGTCAAGATATTGCCTGGAAAAACCGTTCTTCTCTATCGCTTCCGCAACGGCTTCGACCTTTTCGCAGAGCTCGGTCTTCACCTCGGCGTTACGCTTCCGGTCAAGCTCCTTGAGCTCGAAGAACATATTCCTGATATTGAAGTAACGGTCGACAAGCGCGTTGTAAGTAGCCCACAATGTCCCGTTATGCGGCGAATTGATATTCCCTGCCGCTCTCCACTCCTCCTGGATCTTTTTAAAATCCTGCCAGCTCGCTTTCATGTCGGAATCGTCCGATTCCTTATTTTCCTCCTCCTCTACCAGTTCGCGCAACCGCTGCAAAAGTGCGGTTTTCAGATTAAAATTATCTTCTTTCGCTTTGTCGAGCTGTTTGAAGAATTTGGCTCTTTCTGCTTTAAGTTTCTTTTTCAGATCCTCCAGCTGGCTGGTCTGGGAATCAGGCCTGTACTCGAATCCTTCTTCGCTTCCGTTCTCAGCTAAGAACCGCTCCAGGGCAGCGCCGTGTTCCGTACTCTGGAAACCATCCAGAATGGACCTGAAATCTTTCAGCAGGTTATCTACGCGCCGGAAAACAGAAAGGGTAAGATTCTCGCTGTTCTGCAGTTGTGCAAGCTCTTTGGCAAGAAGTGCTATCAGCGCAGGCTTATCCATCTCCGAGAGATCGACGCTTTCTTGTGAAGCATCTTCATCCTCTGTAGCGTCATCAGTTTCGGAGTGATCATTATCGACCGTTTCATCGGCTGCAACAGAATTTACTTCCGCTTCTTCCACGGTTTTTTCTACTTCTTCCGCGGGCTCATCAGCAGGCGTTTCGGCAGAAGGCTCACTTACAGGGGTATCGTCGGCAGCGGAAGGCTCTTCATCAACAGGCTCCTCCGCACCAGCTTCTGCCGCCGGAAGTTCACTCCCTGCTGAAGCATCCTCTTCATCCGGACGCTGACCTTCTGGTTGATCCGGACCGGAGGCCGGAAGTTCCCCGGCTTCATTGTCTTCCTGAAGCGGTTGATCGTCTGCAGAAGAAGCTAAAACCTCTTCAACAGCCTCTTCCGCCTGAAGTTCCTCCTGAATTTCAAGACTGTCCAGATCTGCTTCCTGTTTCTTTTCGATCTGATCGTTTTCTCCGTTTCCACCATTCACGGTGATATCGTCCTGTGCCATCGTTTGTTACTCTTTCAATTCTATACCCAGATATTACAAAAGTAAGAATCTTTCTATTGAAACAAGTATTTTTGTTCTTTAACCTTAAGAATCACCCTTAGTTATGAGTACGAATATAGCGGATATACGCAAAGATTACACCCTCAGAACATTAAACGAGGAAAATGTCGAGAGAAACCCGCTCGACCAGTTCAGGTTGTGGTTTCAGGAAGCCATCGACGCGTCGGTAAATGAGCCTAATGCCATGCATCTCGGTACGCTGGGCCGGAACAATGTTCCGAACGGCCGGATCGTCCTGCTCAAAAGCTGTGATGCTGAGGGGTTTACTTTTTTCACTAACTATCATAGCGAAAAAGGTAATGAGCTGACTGCCCACCCTTTTGCCTCCCTTACTTTTTTCTGGGCGGAACTGGAACGCCAGGTAAGAGTGCAGGGTGCCATATCATTAGCAGACGCCGGAGAATCGGACGCCTATTTCAGGAGCCGGCCGCGATCCAGCCAGATCGGCGCCTGGGTATCTGATCAGAGCCGGCCTCTCAGAAGCCGCCGGGAGCTGGAAGAAAGGCAGGAAGAACTGGAACGGGAGTTTGAAGGTAGAGCGGTCGAAAGACCTCCTCACTGGGGAGGATTCAAGGTCAGCCCCTTCAAAATTGAATTCTGGCAGGGCCGGGCCAGCCGCCTGCACGACCGGATCCTATATACTCTTTCGGAAACAACGCGTGAATGGAAAATCTCGCGGCTTTCGCCCTAAAGGAATGAGGTGATATCTCTTACGCCCAGAGCTCTCGAAGAGGTAAACCCTTCTCCGTGGGCTACTCCTATGGCGTGCCCCATCTCCCTGGCCCTGGCTTTGATAAATTCCAGGAATTCGGGTGAGGAAATATAGCTCTGGGGTTCATTTTCTTTATAGGAAGGCACAAAAAACTGGCTTTTGAATGCCCTGATCGCTTCTACCTTCCTATCCATTACTTCTGAAATATCGACTATAAAATCAGGCTTTATATAGCGGTCCTGTATGAAGTGAAATATATTCCCGGGACGCCAGGGAGCCTGCGGCCGTCCTTCTTCATCGAAAGTCTCTACCTTTCTGAGCCCGGAATAAAAACAGGCTTCAGCGATAAGCTCCGAAGCCCGGCCATGATCGGGATGCCGGTCGGTGAAGGCATTCGCAAGCACTACATCGGGACGGTATTTCCGTATATAGGGAATGATCTGTTTCTGGTGGGCTTCGTCGTTCCGGAAGAAACCGTCGGCCATACCGACATTTTCCCTGATTTCTATTCCCATGATGGCAGCGGAGGCAGCGGCTTCTTCCAGCCTGCCCTCCGGTGTTCCCCTTGTTCCGAGCTCTCCTCTCGTGAGATCGAGTATGCCTGCTTTTTTCCCCTTTAACACCGATACCATAAGTGTGCCCGAGCAACCAAGCTCAACATCATCGGGATGGACAGCGACTGCCAGGATATCTAGTTTCATGATATGTCTGTGATCTGGTAATTAACGAACTCTCAATCTCTGCCCGACCCTCAATGTAGACCTTACGCTCAGCTTGTTCATCCTGGCAATGCTGTTAACCGTCGTACCATATTTCCTGGCAATAGACGACAGCGTTTCTCCCGAACGGATCTTATGCCATACGGCCGATTGATATGCCGGCGCCTGGTCTCCGGATTCAAACTCGCTCTTGTAGCTGCGACCGCCCCGCCGGTAATCCCATACCGACTTGGTCAGTTCAAATTCGCGCGACTTCGCGGCCGGGACAGACCAGTCAAAGATATGCCGCGGGTCGAAAGCGTTGCCCTCGTAACGTACTTCGAAATGAAGATGCGGTCCGGTACTCCGGCCGGTACTCCCGCCAAGGCCGATAACGTCGCCAGCCTTCACGACCAGCCCCGACTCGGCAAGCGGCTTGGACATATGCCCGTAAAGTGTTTCGAGGCCATTGTAATGACGAACAACCACAAACCTTCCGTAGCCTCTGCCATCTACGCCTACAACCCGTACCATACCGTCGAATACAGTGGTGATGGTATCGCCGGTATTCAGATTCAGGTCGGTACCGGTGTGATTTCTTCCCCAGCGAAGCCCGAACTGGGAGGTAGGCCGGATCTCTCGAAGCGGCATAGCCACGTGCCTGCCTTCCTCTTCGTTATACAGATCAAGGACGATGCTCTCGTCAAATTCAAGTGGATTGATGTTATAAGGGTTTATATTCCGTTCATCCCAGATCACAAAATATTCCGCAACCTTGACCATATCGTCCCCGACCTGCATCGAATCGGTCACTTCCGAGACCGTCAGTTCAATCGGCAGCATCTCGTCCGGATCCTCGTTCACTACCGGGTTAACGGGTTTGACCGGCTCAAACTGGCTTTGAAACTGGATATTTGAAGTTTGAATTTCAAATTCATCCGTTTCATCCTTCGTATCCTTTTTGGGGGCATCAGGGGTCTTTGTAGTCCCCTGGTTGATCCTGGGAGCCTGCTTCACCCTACCTCTCTCCTGCCCTGCCGCCTCGAAAACGGTCAGGAAAAAAAACAGGCCAAGGGGAATACCAAGCCTTACCAGATGTCTGACAGTGGTCAATCTTTTCATAACATGAATTGTCGCTCTTTTACCGAAACTCAATACCGGCAGCCAGGGGGCCTGGCAGTAAAGAGCGCCAAAATAATTCACTCCGGGTTAAGCCTGATCCAGCAATTCTGCTTCTTTCTCTACCAAAAACCGTTCTGCATCCAATGCAGCCATACAACCGGTTCCGGCAGCCGTTACAGCCTGGCGATATACATTATCCTGTGCATCACCACATGCAAATACACCTTCGATATTAGTCCTGGTCGAGCCCGGTACCGTTCTGATATACCCGTGACCGTCCAACTCCAGGAAGTCCTTAAATATCTCGGTATTAGGTTTATGACCTATAGCAACAAAAAAGCCGGTTACATTCAGCGTACGCTGCTCTCCGGCGATATTATTTCTGATAATAACACCTTCCAGCACATCTTCTCCTATCAGATCGATCGCTTCCGTATTCCACAATACCTCCACATTTTCAAGAGAAAACAGCCTTTTCTGCATGATCCTGGAAGCTCTGAGCTCATCTCTTCTCACCAACAGGTATACTTTCGCACATAATTTGGCAAGATAGGAAGCCTCTTCCAGCGCAGTATCTCCTCCTCCTACCACGACAACCTCCTGTTTCCTGAAAAAGAAACCGTCGCAAACGGCACATGCGGAAACACCCTTCCCGTTCAGCCTTTCTTCGGCAGGAAGTCCCAGCCACTTGGCAGAGGCTCCGGTAGCTATGATCACCGCTTTTGCTTCTATTTCTTTCTTGCCGTCAACTGTCACCAGGTGAGGATAGCCGGAAAAATCGACCGACGTAACCAGGCCGTACCTGATATCGGTTTCAAATCTTCTGGCCTGCTTTTCAAATTCCATCATCATCTCAGGCCCCTGTATTCCGTCCGGATAGCCGGGGTAATTCTCAACATCGGTGGTGATGGTCAGTTGTCCGCCGGGTTGTCCTCCCTGGTATAAAACAGGTTTCATTCCCGCTCTGGCTGCATAAATCGCAGCCGTATAACCGGCCGGCCCCGACCCTATAATCAAGCAATCTATTATTTCTCTGGACATTAATATCAGAATATTGGGTACAATATTAGTCGTAATTCAAAAGATCAGCCTCGCCCTTTCTGCGGAGGATTTGCCCGCCGTCTTTTAAAGTGACAACGCAAACCTGCGCAAAAGTGTGCCTTTTTGTAAAAAAAAGCAACTGACTTACAGAATACGCCATTCTATTCTCCTGTTTATGCTCCGGTTTTCTTCACTGTTGTTGGGTACTCTGGGCTTGCTTTCTCCATATCCTTTATGATGAAGCCTCCCCGACGATATCCCTTTGCCGGTCAGGTATCCGACCACCGACTCCGCCCTTTTTTCCGACAGTTTCAGGTTGTCGACGTCAGATCCGACATCGTCCGTATGTCCCGATACTTCTATAGAGAGATTCCTGTTCTCATTAAGGAACGTAACCAGCTTGTCGAGCTCCAGCTTTGATTTTTCACTCAGGTTGAAATCACCGGTTTCGAAATAGACATTGGTCAGCACCTCCGCTTTGTCCTTTTTTGCCTTTTCCACCAGGATATCCTTCCTCACTGAAACATCTTTATCGGTTATGTCAAAAGACATACTTTTAAAAAGATAGCCGCTGCTTTCCACATACAGGGCGTAATGGCTGTCGTTGTTCACAACCGCCAGGAATTCGCCTGTATTCTCGTCGGACGTAAAACCGGATACCAACTGACGTGTAACCAGGTCATACAGCTTAATCCGGGCTTTGACAGGAGCATGAGTTTCGCTGTCGAGAACCCGGCCTTTCACATAGCGACTCGAGATAAAGAGCTTTTGAAGCTTATCCGGGATTTCGAAATGATACAGCCTGGAGAACCGCCCTTTTCCCGGCTCCGACCGGTCTTCTGTATAGTAGGCCGTCTTTCCGTCGGCGGTAATAAAAAGCCCCACCTGGTCGGCGTTATTGTTAATAGGATAACCCAGGTTAACGGGTTTCGCCGATATGCCTTCCGCTATATCCGCCATAAAAATATCAAACCCTCCCATTCCGGGCAGTCCTTTTGAAGCATAAAAGAGGGTGGTCCCGTTTGCATGGATAAAAGGAGCATTTTCGTCATCGGGAGTATTGATCCCCGCCCCGAGGTTAACAGGCTCTCCCCATTCTCCCTTTTCATTTTTGACCGATTTCCACACATCCGATTTACCGGCTCCGCCAGGACGGTCTGAAGCAAAATACAGGGCGCTTCCGTCGGCCGATAAGGAAGGCTGCGATTCCCAATGTCTTGAATTGACGGGCTCGTTCATATTTTCCGGTCTCGACCACTTCCCGTTTTTCAGATAGCTTATGTACAGGTCGCAACTGCCCAGTCCGTCGTTGCGGTTACACGCAGTAAAAACAAGGGTATGACCATCGGCAGACACCGTGCAGGTACCTTCGTTCCCCGATGTATTGATGTTGTCAGAGATCGAAACCGGTACTGACCAGGAGCCTTCTTCCCAGTTGGAGATAAATATATCTTCGTCGCCTCCGCGATCCAGCGCAGTAAAGATCAGTTTTTCACGGTCGGCGGTCAGCACCGGGAAGAACTGCAGTTGAAGGCGGTTGACCGTATCGCTCAATGCCTCGGTATGGATATCGAGAGGATTCTCAAGCGCTTTCAGGGCGAATTTTGCAGATTCGAGCTGACGCTCAGCCAGCTTTGAGAGGTTACTGCTTTTCTGCCCGCCGAGAATATCCAGTACTTTCTGCCAATAGCCTGCTGCAGCCCGGTAATCCTCCCTTTCCTGGGCTTTTCTACCCAGCCACTGGTAGGCCGCAAGCATATCCTTCGAATCGGGAACGAGCTCTACGGCTTTTTCATAATGCTGTCTTACCAGGTCTGTCTGCCTGCTCCATTCATATAGCTGGGCAAGCCTCAGATGCGGCAGGACATACTTTGGCTCCGTTTCTGAGAGTTGCCTGTATAATTCGCGGGCTTTTTCCAGGTCACGCGCATCCCAGGCCCTGGAAGCCTTTTCCTCCAGATCCCTGCCTTTCCGGCTCAGCTGTATCCCCTGGGCCAGAGCCCCACTGAGCGTGATCAGCCAGATTCCGAAGCATATCAATGAACTGCGCATCAGGGTATATTCATATATTTATGAGTCTGCAGCGACATCCGCCACCGGGGGTTTTTCATAATATAGTCAATTACCTGTCCCATCATCTGGTCTCTTCTGCTCCATTCCACCTGCAGGATCAAATGACAGTTGTCCGAAACCTTCTGCGCATGATACTCCGCGAATTCAAAATCACTTTTATTAAAAATGATCACTTTGAGCTCGTCGGCTGCGTCGTAGATCCCCGGATGGGGCTCTTTGAATTTCTTCGGAGAAAAACATATCCAGTCCCACTTTCCCGACAGAGGATACACTCCGGAGGTCTCGATATTGGTCCTGAATCCCTCGCTTTGCAAACGAAAAGTAAGGTCTTCCAGGTCATACATAAGCGGTTCTCCACCAGTAATAACTGCCAAACGTCCGGGATATTGTAAAGCCTCGTCCACAATTTGTCCGACAGACAATTTCGGGTGAATGCCGGCATCCCACGATTCCTTGACATCGCACCAGTGACAACCTACATCACATCCGCCCAGGCGAATGAAATAGGCCGCACGGCCATTATGCATTCCTTCCCCCTGGAGGGTATAAAATGCTTCCATCACCGGCAATATGACCTCTTCTTTAATTTTCATATACAAAATTAGTGAAAAGACCGTTACGAGTCCCTGTTCTTACCAGGGTCGGGCGGCGGGGCGGGATTATTCCCGCGAAAATCCCGACTGGGCCTATTACAATTGTTCATTTGTTCCTAGATTTGACATCAGATGACAGAGAAGCCGCGTGCTTAATTGTCTCATTGTCTAATTTCCTAGTTGTCTCATTGTCTGATCGCCTTAATGAAAAATAATATCAGAAACATCATTTTCGACCTGGGAGATGTTATTCTTAATATAGATATTCCGAAAACAGTAAGTGCCTTTGCTGAGTTGAGCGGTCATTCCGACCGGCACCTGCACAGGGTTTTCGCCGAAAATGAACTATTCAGGAAATTTGAGACAGGGAATCTTTCCGAGGAGGGCTTCCGGAACCTGGTCAGGGAAATCCTGGAAATGCCGGACCTGGCCGATACCGATATCGACAATGCCTGGAACGCGCTGCTGCTGGATATCCCGCCGGCACGGATAGAGCTTTTGAAAAAGCTGGCCGACCGGTACCGCCTGTTTCTTCTCAGCAATACCAGCAGCATTCACATTAAAAAGGTCAACCAGATCCTCCACGCTGCTTCGGGTATTGAAGACCTTCAGCGCCTGTTCGGCAAGCTATACTTCTCATATGAAATGGGCATCATGAAACCCGACCCGCAGATTTACCTGGATGTGCTGCAGGACGCCGGGATAGAAGCCGGCGAGACGCTGTTTCTAGACGACAACCAGGCCAATGTCGAAGCTGCCGGAAAACTGGGGATCCATATCATACACGTACAAAAGCCAACTACCATTCTCGAATACCTGTCTCCCTATGTCTGAAAATAACCGTACACTTTTAATCCAGCTTTTATTACTTGTCGTTACCCTTATCACAACAACGCTTGCAGGTGCAGAGTGGATGTTCGGGAATCTTTTTGTATTCGTGGAAAACCGGCTGGGATGGACGGAATTCCTTCAGGGGTTTCATTTTTCGATACCGTTCCTGACTGTGCTGACCATCCACGAATTCGGACATTATTTCGTAGCTCGCTGGCACCAGGTGAAGGTTTCACTTCCTTATTATATCCCGCTGTGGTTTGGGGTCTCCCCCAGCATAGGTACCATGGGGGCATTTATCAGAATCAAAGACGTAGTCCAGTCCAGGATCAAATTTTTCGATATCGGGATATCAGGACCCCTGGCCGGGTTTGTGGCCGCTTTGGGCGTACTCTGGTATGGGTTTACCCACCTACCGCCTCCCGAACACATTTTCAGCATACACCCCGAATACCTGGAGCATGGCCTGAACTATCCCCTTTTTGTCTATGAAAACCCGGCCGGTAATATTGCCCTGGGCGACAATATCCTTTTCTGGCTTTTCAAAACCTACGTTGCAGACCCGGAGCTGGTACCCCACCGTTTCGAGATCATTCACTATCCCTACCTTTTTGCCGGCTACCTGGCGCTGTTTTTCACCTCTCTCAACCTTTTACCGCTCGGCCAGCTTGACGGCGGGCATATCCTGTACGGTATGATCGGCAAAAAATGGTTCGACAAGGTGGCGCCCGCACTGTTTGTCTTTTCTGTGGCTTACTCCGGCCTGGGGTTATATACCCTTTCGGATTTCTCGGGAATACCGGATTCGGAATTCTACGCGGCACTCTTTTCGCTGACTATCTATGCCGGCTTTTTGTTTATCTGCTTCAGGAAGGTCTTCGAAAACCCGCTGAACGCTGTTATCGTAAGCCTCGTTATCGTGCTCCTGCAGCTAGGGCTTTCTTATTTCAGGCCGGATTGGGAAGGCTACCCCGGCTTCCTGTTCTTTCTGTTTATACTCGGGCGATTCCTGGGCATTACGCATCCTGAAACGGCAGATAACAGACCGTTAGGCGTTGGGCGCTTTATTCTGGGTATAGTGGCGCTGGCGGTATTCGTTTTATGCTTCAGCCCAAAGCCGTTCGTGATGCTTTAGAAGGACTTACTCTTTACGTACTTCACCAGTTCGAGGGAAGCTTCGATCTCGTCTTTCCTGATTGCTACGCTTTCGACATTGAAGCCTATCGGAACGCAAAGTGAAGAAGCATGGCTTACCAGTTCGTCAACGATGCTCGTGCAGGCTTCCACTGAGCGTCCCAGCATGTCGGGCGACATTTCGAGCTCTTTGCGAAGGGGCGCCGGGATTTCGATCCCCAGCCATTCCATAAAATGCAGAGTTTTCAACGACCCGCAGGGTGTAATCGTAAAGATAATGGGTACCGGCTTCTCTCCTGTCTGATCCAGGAGTTTGCAATAGTCTGCCAGGAAAACCAGCGCATTCCGGACATTGTATACGCATTGAGAGATAAAAAATCGGCAGCCGGCCAGGGTTTTGGAAGCTACCCGCAGATGCTCGTCGGCTTTTCTGGCATGTCGCTCAGGAATGGTCACTCCCCCCATCAGGGCAGGATTATTGAGTTTTCTTTTCAGGTCGTAAGCATCATGCAGCGACAACCCTGCAACGCTTTGACGTGAAGGCGAACCTACCAACACCACCAGGTCGAGGTCAGTGCCCTCATGGCGCAGCCAGCCGGCGAATGTCTCAGGCGTGTACCTCCCTACCCCGTTATAGATAATCCTGGGCAGGTTCAGGCCGCTGAGGTGTTCCCTGCTGTAGGTCAAGGGGTCGATTGTCTCTATAAAAGGAAACGGTCTGGGCAGAGAATTCCTCGAAGACTCATCCTGGATATCATAGAGAACAAGGCCGTCGATATCCAGGCGCTCTATTCTCCTGAGCTGCCGATCGGCTATCTCCCTGATCTTCTCCGGGGTATGCCCTGATTTGGGCGGAGTAATACCATACAATAAGATACCCGACTCGCAGTTTTCAAGCTTTGACCGTAACATTTTAATTCTGATCCAGCGGTTTTATCACGTTGTCACCCTGTTTTACCAGCGCAAATATAGCAAGTTAACAATAAATAAAATATCTATAATATACAAATTATATGATCTTAAAATTTAACCTAATTAATAATTAAAAGATAAATAATCTAAAAATACCTCTATTTACCGAAACTATGAATCAACACTCTTCTGCAATCCGGCATGCATGTTAGCTTTGTATCCCTTTACTTTGATACAAGAGTCGGCTTTCCCGGAAAGATTTTAACCGGCCGGGCTGTATTTTCGAACCAAAAATTATGCAGGAAATGTGGTTGAAATCAAGTCATATCCCGAAAGTCGTCACCGGGCGGCCCTGGACATTTATCTGGTTCCTGGCCCTTACAGGCTGTTATCAGACATCTTCGCAGAACGATAGCTCCCCTGTAACTTCCGGCGTGGAGGAAGGGGTGATCCGCCATGCGCAGGGGTTCCAGATACGACAGGAAAAAGACTACCAGGTCCTGGATATCATCACACCTTTCCGCTCACCTGCCGATACGCTTCGCTATGTGCTTCTTAAAAAGGGGGTGGAGGTACCCGAAGGACTTTCTCAAAGCCAGGTTATCCACATACCGGTGAAGTCCATCGCTGTCACCTCCAACCTGCATGCCGGCGCTATCGATCGCCTGGAGGCATGGGATTTCCTGGTAGCAGCAGGTGACGGCGATCAGCTGTACTCGCCGAAGATCAGGGAGAAAATACGTGCCGGGACAGTCAAGGAGATCTATAAGGGGAATACCTTAAACCAGGAAAAGGTGCTGGAGCTGCAGCCCGAAGTACTCATGGTGACGGGTAGCCCGGAAGCCGGCCCGGAGGCCTATTCAAATATTGCAAAGTCGGGCATTCCAGTCATTATTAATTCGGAGTGGATGGAAACCTCCCCTCTTGGCCGGGCCGAATGGATCAAACTAATAGCAGCGCTGCTCGACCGTCAGAATTCTGCCGACCACCAGTTTGCCTTCGTTGAATCATCCTACCTGCACCTGGCAGAGCTCGTCAGGAAATCGGCGGAAAGAAAACCGGGAGTTTTGATCGGGAACGAGTACCAGGGCACCTGGTATATGCCCGGGGGGAAAAGCTTTATGGCAACCCTGCTCTCGGATGCGGGAGCAGACTACCACTGGAAGGATAACGACCAGAGCGGTAGTATTCCGCTCAACTTCGAGGCAGTATATCCTGTGGCGCTCGATGCAGACTTCTGGCTTAACATATACGTTTCTTCGCCGCAGGACGGAAAAAAGGAGCTGATCGCCTCAGACAGCCGGTACTCCGGCTTCAAATCCGTCAGGAACGGCCAGCTTTACAGCCTGGCCAACCGGGTCAATGAAGCAGGAGCCAACGATTACTGGGAATCCTCCTCATTCAGGCCCGACCTGCTGCTGGCCGACTATGTGAAAATCATGCACCCGGCATTAGTTCCGGAACATACATTGTATTATTGCATAAAATTGGACTAAGCCAGACTGTTTTGCGCCCGTTTCCTTCTCGATATCTAAGGCTGTCGATCCTGCTGCCGGGTTTCCTCCTACTTCTCCTGGCCGATATTCTTCTCGGATCGGTGCATATCCCTCTTGGCGACACCCTATCGATCCTTACCGGGGGAGAAGCCGGAACAAAAGCGTGGAGCTACATCATACACAATATACGTATTCCTAAAGCGCTTACGGCAGTTCTCGCCGGCGCGGCACTCTCCGTAAGCGGCCTGCAGATGCAGACACTTTTCAGGAACCCGCTGGCAAGCCCTTCGGAGCTTGGCATCAGCGCCGGTGCAGCGCTGGGCACGGGGTTTCTTATCTTCGCAGGCGGCTCCGCCGGAAGCATCGTCAACCTGCACCGGCTGGGTATCGGGACGTCGTGGCTGCTGGCCCTGAGCGCTTCGCTGGGTGCAGCCCTGGTTTTCTCCGTGCTCCTGGTCATTTCACGCTTTGTACGCGATCATGTAGTTTTGCTGATCGTCGGTCTGCTACTGGGGACATTGACCTTGTCGCTTACAACTATCTGGCAATACTACAGCAAGCCCGAACAACTGCAGGCATTTATTTCCTGGACATTCGGTAGTCTCGGCGGCGTTTCCGGCCATCAGCTCACGGTACTTGCATCGGTTTGCATTACCGGGGTCCTGTTCTCCCTTTCGTTGTCCAAGACATTGAACGCGCTTCTCCTCGGTGAGCATAATGCATCTACACTGGGGATCTCCGTCCTGAAAGCCAGGACTCTTATATTGATCAATACCTGTATCCTCACCGGAACCGTAACTGCATTCTGCGGCCCGATAGGCTTTATAGGCATAGCAGTACCTCACCTGACACGGTCGCTTCTGAATACCTCCAACCACCTCATCCTGCTACCTGCCTGCTGCCTCACAGGTGCTATGCTTTTGCTGGCATGCGACATTATCGCACAGCTCCCCGGAAGCGGGTTTGTACTCCCGATCAACGTAGCGACCTCGCTCGTGGGTGCGCCGATAGTGATATGGATTATCCTGAAAATGAACAACCTGCGTAATTCATTTTAGCTATGGCGCTTACTACACACAGGCTTTCTATAGGATATGCGGGGAAAAGCAGCCCTGTGACAGTAGCCGCCGGGATAAACCTCAGCCTGAGCCCGGGAAAACTGACCGCTCTGCTGGGGAGAAACGGTTCCGGAAAGTCGACCCTGATCCGTACGCTGGCAGGACTTCAAAGGCCGGTAGCCGGAAGTGTAACGCTCGAAGGCAGGGATATCACGGAATGGGGCAGCGCAGGTCTGTCCAGAAAAATGGCTGTCGTCCTGCAGGATCAGGTCAGGAATCCCAACCTGACCGTCTATGAACTCGTTGCCCTGGGCAGGACCCCCTACACCAACTGGCTCGGAACCCTGAGCAAGGAAGACGATCACATGGTCCTGGAAAGCATTCGCAAGGCCGGTATCCCGGAATTGGCAGGACGGGGTACGCATCTGCTCAGTGACGGCGAGCGGCAGAAGGCGATGTTTGCGAGGGCGCTGGCACAGGAGACCCCGCTTATCCTTCTCGATGAACCGACTGCACACCTGGATATTCTCAGCAGGATAGAGCTCATCCGGATACTCAGGCAAACCGCCCATACCGAATCCAAGTCGGTGCTGTTTTCGACGCATGATCTTGAGCTTGCCCTGCAAATGAGCGATCAGTTGTGGCTATTTGACGGGAGAGGAGCTCTCTTAACAGGCACTCCCGAAGACCTCGTACTACAGGGGCATATCAGCAAGCTCTACTCCCAACCCGGCGAATGGGGCTTCGATATCGCTACGGGCGAAATCGTTGCGCCTGCTCTCCCGTCCCTGAAGAAAACCGTCGGGCTGTCGGGAGAAGGCCCCGAATATTTCTGGACCAGGAAAGCGCTGATCAGAACAGGATATACGATCACCGTGGCCGACGGGGCGGATTGTTCGGTCCGTATCGAAAAAAAAGGGCAATCGGTTCGCTGGATTATCATCGAAAATGGCAACACACAAATTGCCGGAAACATCGCGGAGATGCTTGCATGCCTGGAAAATGCAGGATGAGGCTGTTTGAAAAGGGGACTGTCCGCGAATTATCAAAGAAGCCCGGCTTGTGCTGATTCTCCCCACAGTTTTTTAGGAAAAGTGAAAATAATCATTTATATTAGGGACAAATTTCACCTGATCTTATCCGAGACATGTCAGCTCAAATCCTTTCCGACCGACAACTCCACTACATGGCTAGCCCTGCCTCCGATTACGCAGTGATTAAAAGAGCCAGAGAGGGCATCCTGCGATCGGCGAGCGACGAGGTAGCGGGAATGGTCGGGCTTTCAGACAATGAGATGGCCCACGTATTGGGGATGACGCCCCGAAACCTGCATCGCATCCGTCCCGATAAAACATTCAACCGGGATGCGTCCGAGCGACTGATCCTTTTCCGAAACCTCCTGATCCACGCGCTGGACACGTTCGAAGGCCACAAAGAAACCGTGTTGTACTGGCTTCGCACTCCCTTGTCCGAGCTGAACGGGCAGGCTCCCCTGGAAATCATGGACACCGTTACTGGCTTTCGCCTGGCCGATGATGTCCTCGGCCGCCTCGACCACGGAATCCTGGCATAGCATGCAAAAAGTTTACCGGATCATCAGAGAAAAATTCAAAGATGAGCCCCTCTCTTCAGAAGGAAGCCGTCTCTACGGAGGCCGGTGGAATCCAAAGGGTACCGGTATTATATACACTACTTCTTCGCCTGCGCTCGGACTGCTGGAGATGCTAGCCCACGCGCCAGGTGTACATTATGAATTTCTTCCCAAGTTTGCTCTTTTTGAAATTGAAATTCCCGATAGCCTGCGATCGTATGAAATAAACGAGCTACCATCTTACTGGCTGGACCACCGATACGAAAAGACACAACACTTTCTCCGGCCCTGGCTGCAAAATCCAGACGTGCTATCCATTGCCATTCCCTCGGTGATCGTACCTTTTTCGAAGAATTTCCTGATCCATCCGGGACACCCGCTATTTAAGGATGTAAAAGTTTTGCGAGAAGAGCCTATCCCGGTTGACAAGCGGCTTTGGAAGGATAGGAGGTGATTGGCATCTTCGCCAACCTTATTTCCGACCAAAATCAGCAGGATTTTCACCCCAGTATTCTGTTTCCCATTTCAAAACAGGATTTTTGTAGGTATTGGTTGCCAGCCAGCGCTCGGCACGCTGCAGCAATTCAAAAACCGGCTTATTACGGGGTGTCAGCTCAAGCTTAGTATTGGCATGCTTCTTTTTAACCCAACCTATAGCTGTCTTTGAATCGGAGTATACCGGGATCTCGCTGTTATGCTTCTGCAGATAGGCAAGCGCGTGCACAATGGCCAGAAATTCCCCGATATTATTTGTTGCATCGGCATAAGGTCCCTGCAGAAATATTTTTTCTCCTGTACGGAGATAAATCCCCTGGTACTCCATATCGCCGCTGGCGGTATTCCAGGCGGCATCGACCACAAGACTATTCTCAATAGGCTTCCCTACCGAAGCAGGCGCAGTTTTCAAAACAGGCTTCGTCGCTCCCTTTTTCACAAATTCCCAATAGCTCCGATAGATGGCTGATTCGGCTTCGGCCAGGGAGTCAAAGGACTTATACTGACTTCCTTCAAGTCCCTTTATCTGCTTCTCACACTCTTTCCAATCAGTAAAGATCCCTGTTTTCCTTCCCTGCCACACCACATAATACTTCTGCTTTTTAGCCATTAGTCCGTATACCTGTAAAATATCTGTACGTTAATTCCGGGTCCCAAATATATGGCTACCCCGGCAGATATCCCATTCTGACAAGATCTTCGGGGTCATTGACCTTATACATCACTCCCTCCCGAAGCAAATAAAGATCATCGCTTATATGAACCACGTAGCGGTACTGATGATCTGTGATGATGATACCCTTCCTTTTCCTCTCCTCATTGATCAAACCGGTGAACAGGTCGATATTTCTGGGCGATAAATGGGTAAACGGCTCGTCCAGCAGGCAGAACCTGGCAGCTGCTTTCAGAATAATATAGATCTCTATGATCCTGACATTTCCTCCTGACAACTGCCCGATCTTCAAATCTCCGAATTTTTCAAATTCATTAAAATATTTCCTGAACCCGGCATAGTCCACTTCAAAGTCGTCGAAAACCCTGGAAATGCGAAAATCGTTCGGGATGAGATGATAATGGGGCAGCATTCGCATGTCGGACGGGTTCCTGTAACGGGAAAGCAATGCCTTACCGTTTAATCTCAACGACATTTCAGCAGCCGATAGCTCCCCGAATATCAGCTTCATAAGGCTGGACTTGCCGCAGCCGTTTCTTCCCAATATGCCGGTAACCTTCCCTGTCTCCGCTTTCATATAGATGCCCTGAAGTATCTTCCTGGACCCGAAACTGAGCTGGACGCTGTCTATTTCAAGAGAATTAACCATATAAACCCGAAACGATAAAAGCCATTGATATATAAAGAAGGAGGTCCAGGGAGGCAACAGCTATCAGCAGCATTCTTTTACCTATTCCCAGGTTTTTATAATAATAAAACTCCGGCTGGTATCTTGAATAGACGAACCCGATAAGAATAACCAGTGTAATCACTTTGATCCAGAAAGCAAAGCTTATCGCTGCTACTCCGTGCGGCACGCTCTTCATTACGATATACAGGGATATTCCCAAAGAAAAAAGGCAGAATCTGCGATAAAACCGCAGGATTAACCGGGCCAGCCGAAAGGTTTTGCCGAATTCTGTTTTCACTCTGCCGTGTATAATGATACTTCTTCCGGTAAGTAAGCGAAAATCCCGGCAAGTCTGAGTCGGTCCGTCAGGATAAGGCTTTTTTTAAGTTTAATTAACTTTCTTGTTCCTGAAGACACGAAGATCCTGGCTGAAGCCCGAATTTACGGAAGGGCCGGTTACCCGGCTGAGTTACGGACTGCGAGTCACGCAGCCCGGCAGGCGGAGGGGAGCGTTCTGTCAGGGGGCGGGGCTGGGTGGCGGAGCTGGATGAAGGGTAGCATCAAAACCTGCTCCGCTCGGACACCGCTGTCTCAGTGCTGGGCACATTCCATATCGTAGCGCCGATGTATCTTTCGGGGCCTGTCAGGAGGTCGGTGAAATAGTAGACTATGACGAGGCTGCCATCGGGGCGCTGAACCATTTTCGGATAGCCGATGTCCCTCGCGGCGCCGTCGTTCCGCAGAATGTATTCTTTGCTCCAGCTTTTCCCGTTATCGGAGCTGAGCTTCGCGATCATGGATGCGTTGCGGCCGGTAGAAGGGTCTGAACGATACCCGTAAACCAGGCAGATCCGGCCGTCTTCGAGTCGCAGCATGGCAGGGGGGCTTCCGCCTTTCCCGGTGTCGTCGGAAGCATTGGCAAGCTGCCGCCACGACTTCCCGTTATTCCTGGAATAATAGGTACTGATAAAATCCTTTTCTTCCTCGCGGTTACGGATAGTTACCAGTAGCTCGCGTTTGGAAATCCGTACAGCAGCAGGCATGATCGCAAAGCCTTTCGGCTCGTTTCCTATCGGCGATACAAGCGACCAGTTCACTCCGCCGTCTTCTGTTTTAACACATATTACGCGGCCCTCTTTGCCGTCAGACTTCGTAGCGGTAATAAAGAGCATACACTCCCTTTCCGACTCCACGATGTACTCTGTACGCGCTTCAATACCAGTCATTCCGAAATCGGGCAACGTATAAGGACCCGCCCAGGTCTTTCCCCGGTTTACGGAAAACCAGAAATAGGACTTTTTGTTCTTTCCGAACCTGGTAATAAAAGCGAGGTTAGGATCCTTAAAATTGACGGGCCTTGTAAGCTTTTTGGCTTTCGGCAGTGGTACATCTGTCCGCTGCGTCCCGAATTCTGTCTCAAATACGAGTGTACCGGCTTTGGCCGGGTCCTCGATTTCCCACGATACTCCCCCATCCTTGCTTCTTGCCAGCACATGTATTTCGGTTTTTTCCCGGTCGATGTAATGCAGGCTTGTCTTTGTTTGCTTATGATAGCCTATAGAGAAGCCTGTCAGTATTTCGTTGCCCCATATCCAGATACCGGTATTGGCCGGCCAGCCGGCATAACGTCCCGGTTCGTGATAAACCTTCAAGTGCCTGACGTCATCTGCGGGAATCTGTGCTCGGAGGGTAATGACTGTGAGAGAAAGGAAACAAAACGTTCTGAAAAAACGGAGCATACAAATTCCTTGTAATTAAATTAAGAGAAATGGCCAACTACTTTCACACTATTCGTATACAGACTGTTGCAAGTCCTGCTATGGCTTTACAGTAAATCCGGCTGCCCGGCTGTCTTTAGTGTGGTACGAAAATACATAAATTTCCGTTAATGCACCATATTGAGATTTCCCTGGCCCATTTGCTGCTCTCACTGGCAGCCGGTATTTCCGTCATTATCATCCTCACTGCCCGTTACAAACTGCATGCATTCTACACCCTGCTGATCGCCTGCTTCGTAGTAGGTCTTGGTGTCGGTATGCCGGTCGAAAGTATCCTCGAACATGCGAAATCGGGCTTTGGCCATGTCATGAAATCGCTTGCGCTGATCATTGTGCTTGGTACTGCCCTGGGAGTTCTACTCGAGAAGTCGGGAAGTACGCGGGTGATGGCGGAATGGATATTGAAAAAGACAGGCGAAAAGAGGGCCCCGATGGCTATGGGAATTACCGGGTTCATCGTAGGGCTGCCGATTTTCTGCGATTCGGGATACATCGTGCTGAGCGGGTTGGCCAATTCACTCGCCAGGCGGACAGGCATCTCAATGGCCATCCTCGCAGGCGCTCTTGCTACAGGCCTCTATTCGGTACATTGCCTGATCCCGCCCCACCCGGGCATGAGCGCGGCGGCAGCCCACCTGCAGGTTGATTTCGGAAAACTGATCATGATGGGGATACTGGTTGCCATACCATCCAGCATCGTGGGCTATTTATGGACGAACTACGCGGGGAAGAAGTGGGGAGGTGAGATTGGTCCCGGAGCAAAAGACGAAGAAAGCCTGGAAGCCGGAAGGATGCCGTCTACCGCAATGGCATTTGCACCCGTTGTCATTCCCATACTGCTTATCGCGCTGAAGCCCTTCCTGAATACACCCGGGGCCAAGGAGACGCTCCTGACCCATTTTACCGGGGTAGCGGGTGAGCCTTCCATAGCGCTCACTATCGGGATAGCCCTTTCTCTACTGAATTTCAAAAACGGGAAAAGCGGTAATATGATCACCACTTCCCTGTCGGAAGCTGCAGAAAAGGCTGGCGGGATACTCGTTATCATAGGAGCCGGCGGAGCATTCGGCGCCGTGCTCGCAGCGACCAACCCCGCTTCACACTTTACATCTGCTGCACAAAGCGGCTCCTGGGGCATACTTTTCCCTTTCCTTATAGCTTTCATCCTCAAGACAGCCCAGGGTTCATCGACGGTAGCTGTCATCACCACAGCCTCGCTGATCCATCCCCTTCTGCCGGTCCTGCACCTCGACAGCGAGACGGGAACACTCATGGCTGCCCTTGCCATGGGAGCCGGCTCCATGATGATATCACACGCAAACGATGCCTATTTCTGGGTAATAGCCAAATTTTCGGGTCTCGAAATGAAGACCATGCTAAAGGTCTACACGGTCGCTTCGCTGTGCATGGGACTCACTGCCCTGGCCGCCACGTATCTTTTGTGGTGGGGATTAAAATGATCCTAGCTGATAAATCCTTCTCTCAGCATAGCCGCCTTAAGCTTTTCGCCAAGCGCATCGGTAGCCTTTACGAGTGGAAGACGTACCTCCGGGGAGGTCAACCCCTTGATCTCCAGGCATTTTTTGATGCCTACCGGATTGGATTCTACGTAAAGAAGCGTATCGAAATCTATGAAGGAATACTGGATCCGGGAGGCCTCTGCAAAACGACCTTCGAGCGCGTGCCAGGTCATGGCTCCGAACTCCTTCGGAAAAGCATTGGCTATGACGGAAATAACACCATGCCAGCCTACGCTGATCATAGGGGTAACGAGATTATCATCGCCCGAAAGGAGCAAAAAGTCTTTCGGCGCTTTCCAGGCAAGCTGCATGGCAAACTCGAGGCTGCTGGTAGCATCCTTGATACCGATGATGTTGGGGTGCTCCGCCAGCTTCAACACGGTGTCGAGCGATAAAGATACTACCGTCCTGCCGGGTACGTTGTACAGAATGACCGGCAAGGGAGATGCGTCGGCAATAGCCGTAAAATGAGCCACCAACCCGGCCTGCGGAGGTTTGTTATAGTACGGCGCCACAGATAAAAGCGCATCTACACCGTCCAGGTCCGCCTGGGCTATCGCCTCGAGCACCGACCGGGTGTCATTGCCGCCGATCCCGTATACTATCGGGAGCTTTTTGGGATTGTTTTGCTTGGCCAGTTCCAGCAGGCGTTTCTTTTCGGAAGCAGTAACGGTCGGAGACTCGCCTGTAGTACCCTGTACTACAAAATAGTCTACACCTCCTTCACTAAGGAACCCGAGAAGCCTGACATACGCATCGTAGTCTATTTCGTGCTGCTCGTTAAAAGGGGTAACAACTGCTACTCCTACGCCTTTAAATCGCTGATCAACTGACATTATGAATGGTATATGTTCGTTTTTTCGAATAAACCGCAAATGTAAGGAGCTTCGTGTACTTTCGCTATGCCCCGGATAACATTCCCGTAAATTCCTCTTCCGAAATGATGGTGACACCCAGTTTCTGCGCCTTCTCGAGCTTGGAAGGCCCCATGTTGTCGCCGGCCAGCAGGTAGTTGAGCTTACCCGAAACCCCGCTGAGCACTTTCCCTCCGTTTGCTTCTATTTTCAGCTTCAGCTCGTCGCGGTCATAGTTTTGGAACACTCCTGAAATCACGAACGTTTTCCCCGCAAGCACGTCACTTTCTATTTCGGGAGGCTTCTCGTCGCTTTCAAATTTCAACCCGGCTGCTTTCAGGCGGGCGATTTCCTCCTGGTTGTACACATCTTCAAAATAAGCCTTCAGGCTCAGCGCGATCTTGTCGCCGATCTCAGGTACCCCGATGAGCTGGTCGTAGGAAGCCGACTGAAGAGCTTCCATCGTACCGAAATAGGCCGCCAGCTTTTCGGCAACGGTTGCCCCTACAAAACGGATCCCGAGCGCAAAAAGCAGGCTCCTGAACGTTACGGTTTTCGACTGTTCTATTCCTTTTAATATATTGTCGACCGTCTTTTCCCTGAAACTTATTTTCTTGGATTTCCCGGTTTCTTCGTTCAGGATGTTTTTTTCCAATCCAAGCAACTGATCATAGGTGAGATCGTAAAGATCGGCCGGACTCCTGACAAGGCCTTTATCGAAAAGGAGCTCAATCTTCCCTTCGCCCAGGCTCTCGATATTCATGGCTTTCCGGTGGATAAAGTGCTCTATCCTACCCTTTATCTGGGGCGGACACCCGCGTTCGTCGGGGCAATACCAGGCAGCTTCACCTTCCCGGCGTATCAGTTCCGCACCGCACTCCGGACAGTTTGAGGGAAAAGTGACCGGCTCGGTAAGGAAAAAATCCCTTTGGGCTACATCCACACCGGTAACTTTGGGGATGATCTCCCCACTTTTTTCAACGAACACTACATCCCCTGTTCTTAAACCCAGCCTTTCAAGCTCATTGGCATTGTGCAGGGTGGCCCGTCTTACCCTGGTTCCGGAAAGGTGCACTCCTTTCACTTTGTCGTAAGGCAGGTCACGCTCCTCTATCGCACACAGATTGGCTACGGGTGTGACTGCGCCGGTACGACCGACCTGGTAGGATACCTTTCTCAGAACCGCCGGCTTATTCTCTGCCTGGTATTTGAAAGAAATGGCCCACCTCGGGCTTTTGGCCGTTGCTCCCAGTTCCTGCTGCTGGCTGTAAGAATTGACCTTGATAACAATACCATCTGTTGCCAGGGGCAGCTCAAAACGCTTTTCCTGCCATTCCCTGATGTAGAGAATAGCCTCTTCTATGTCGCTGCATCTCCGCCATCCGGGCGATACGTTGAAACCCATTTTTTTAAGACCGGCAAGACTGCTTTCATGGGTCTGGAAAAAATCGTAGTCGCTCAGGAAAGAATAGATGTAACAATCGAGGTTCCTCCGAGCCGTCTCTGAAGAATCCTGGAGCTTAAAGGCTCCTGAAGCCGCATTCCTCGGGTTGGCGTATGTCTGCTCGCCCATCTCTTCCAGGTCTGCATTCAGCTTCTGAAAAGACGACAAAGGCATGAAACCCTCTCCGCGCACCTCGAACACCGGCGGTACATCTACGCTCCTGATGCGTAGCGGCAGACTCCTGATCGTTTTGATATTGTGCGTAATATCGTCCCCTCTCCTGCCGTCTCCCCTGGTAACTCCTCTTTTCAATACGCCGTTTTCATAGGTAAAGCTCAGCGAGATCCCGTCAAACTTCAGCTCGCAGACGTATTCATATTCTTCTTCGCCCAATGCCTTCTTTACCCGGGTATCGAACTGGCGCAGTTCATCCTCGCTATAGGTATTGTCGAGCGACAACATAGGATAACGATGGTAGATAGTCTCGAAGCTCTTGCTGATGGTACCTCCTACCCGCTGGGTCGGAGAATCGTCCCTTCTGAACTCCGGATGTGCTTTTTCAAGATCTCCCAGCAGCTTTAAAAGTGTATCGAATTCCTGGTCGGAAATCTCGGAAACGCTATCCTGGTAATACCGGTCGTTATAATAATTCAGCCTATCGGTAAGCTCGTTTATCTGTTGCTGTACGGGTGTCATGTCGCTGGTTTTATACCTCGGCTGTAAAGATAAGTTTAAATATTGCCTTACCTTTGCCTCAATAATCGTTTTTATCTTCTATCCCGGCTATGGCTTTAATCGCACCTTCCATACTGTCTGCTGATTTTGCGAATCTACAGCGCGACGTCGAAATGATCAACCGGAGCAATGCCGACCTGATCCATGTTGACGTGATGGACGGCAGGTTTGTCCCTAACATTTCGTTCGGACTGCCCGTTTGCGAAGCAATTGCCCGGCATGCGACCAAGCCTCTGGACGTTCACCTGATGATAGTGGAACCGGAAAAATACCTGGCACGGTTCCGCGAGGCAGGAGCAGCCCGCCTGACTATCCACCTGGAGACGTGCCCAAACCTGCACCGATCCATTCAGAGCATCAGGGAGCTGGGGGCCGCCGCCGGCGTAGCCGTGAATCCGCATACACCTGTGGAATTGCTGACTGATATACTCCCCGAAGTAGATACCGTATTGCTCATGTCGGTTAACCCGGGTTTCGGCGGACAGAAATTTATCGAAAACACCTACTCGAAGATCGCACGGCTGGATGCCATGAGAAGGGAGGCCGGGCTCGGATTTACGATCGGTATCGACGGGGGTGTAACCGCAGAAAACGCCGCACGGCTCTCAGAAACAGGAGCCGATATACTGATCGCCGGAAGCTTTGTATTCAATGCACCAGATCCCGGTGAGGTGATCAATCGTTTGAAAATCACCACTACTCCCTGATCATAACCGCTATAAAAGTCAAAAGCCGGCGACCGCATGTACGGGCCGCCGGCTCTGACTATATATACACCACAATCAATACTCCTTAACTTCTACGTGCTCGTACTCCTCGACCATCAGTTCATCGATCGGCATGGGTTCCTTGTTCAGACCCAGGCGGTTGAGCAGGCTGTCGAACATCTGGTAAACCACAGGCACTACGATCAGCGTCAGGAACAACGAACTGATCAGCCCCCCTATGATAACCCAGGCAAGACCGTTTTTCCAGTCGGCGCCTGCTCCGGAAGCCAGCGCGATGGGCAGCATACCAAACACCATGGCCAACGTGGTCATCAGGATAGGCCTCAGACGGGCGTGGTTGGCCAGGATCAGCGACTCGCGCGTGGATTTACCTTCCGCCTTGAGCTGGTTGGTAAAATCGACAAGGATAATAGCGTTTTTCGCCACCAGACCGATCAGCATGATCAACCCGAGAATGGTAAAAATGTTGAGCGTATTGTTGGTAAGCGCCAGCGCTAACAGGGCTCCTATCACTGACAGCGGAATGGAGAAGAGCACCACAAACGGGTGGACAAAACTATCATACAGCGCCACCATGATAAAGTATACCAACAATACCGACAGGATGAGCGCGATACCCAGCGTACCGAACCCTTCGCTCTGGTTTTCCATGTCTCCTCCCCATATATAGCTCACTCCTACCGGCATATGGACATCTTGCAGATCCGCTTCAAGGTCCTGGATGATAGCTGAAGACGGACGCCCGAGCGCCTGTGACCTCACTTTCACCGCTGTGCTCTTGTCGCGGCGCTCCAACTGGCTTGGCCCTGAGCTTTCTCTTATCTGCGCGAATTGTGACAACATGACCAGCTCACCTTTATCGTTGGTAAACCTGATATCGGACACGTCTTTTACGTTCTTCCTATTATAATTATCAAACCTGATATTAATATCGTATTCGTATTCCCCCTGGCGGTATTTCCCGTTCGTATTACCGTTAAAGGCGGTCTGCATGGTTGCCCCTACGGTTTGAAGATTCAGCCCCAGGGCAGTCATTTTATCCCTGTCAACCTCTACGGTAATCTCGGGATTCCCGCTTTCCGCCGACAACTTAACTTCAGAAGCTCCCGGCACTTTCTTCAATGTCTCCATTACCGTATTGGCATAGACATCAATACTGTCGAGGTTCGATCCGATGATCACCATTTCTATAGGCGCATTCGAAGCCGTTCCCATAATACTGACCGGAACGGTTTTGAACTTGGCTCCTACAATCTCATTTTCAAGTTCTATTTTAAGCTTCGCTGCGTAAACGTCCGAACGGTCGGCCCTCAGCTTGCTGTCTACCAGCTTCACCGAAATCTCCGATTTATAGGCAGTTGAACGGCTGGCCCCCATCCCTTCGCTCGACTGGCCTACGGTAGCAATGGTTGAAACCACTTCGGGCTTGGTTGTCAGGAACTCCTCTATCCGGCGCGTTACGTGGTTGGTCTGCTCAATACTCACATCGCGGGGCAATTCGATCTGTACCAGGAACTCACCCCTGTCTCCCTGGGCAATAAATTCGGCCCCGATATACTTCCCGGTGATCAGGCCGAACGACCCGAAGAAAAGCGCCGCCACAACGATAATCGTTATAGCCTTATGATCCAGGCTCCATTCCAGCAAGCCGGATATCCAGTTGGTGAACTTCTTCAGCATCCCCTCAAACCAAAGGATAAACCTTCCCATCGCGTTGTCGCCCTGCACATGCTCCAGCTTACCGAACCGGGAAGTCATCAGAGGAACGATGGTGAAAGAAGTCAGTAAGCTGAGCAACACCGCGATCACGACTACCATACAGAATTCCCGGAGGATATCCGACACCATCCCGGTACTCAGCGCTATCGGGAGAAATACTACCACAATAACCAGGGTTATGGAGAGAACCGTAAAGCCTATTTCCTTTGCCCCATCGAGGGAAGCCCGTACTTTATTCTTGCCCATCTCCATGTGCCGGTAGATATTCTCAATCACCACTATCGCGTCGTCTACCAGGATACCTACTACAAGCGAAAGGCCCAGAAGGGACATCAGGTTGAGAGAAAACCCGAGCAGCGACATACCTATAAAAGTGGCGACCAGCGACACCGGTATCGCAATCATAACGATCAGGGAGTTTCTCAGGCTGTGCAGGAAGAATAGCATGATCACCGCCACAAGCAGGATCGCGATCACAAGGTCGAAAATAACGGCATTGGCCGATGCGAGGGTATATTCCGTTGTGTCGTTGGCGATTTTGATCTCAAGGCCCGCAGATGCATATTCGCTATGGATCTTTTCCAGGATAGCCTTTGTAGCCCGGCTCACTTCCACCGCGTTGGCATCCGACTGCTTCAATATCTGTACGGCAATCGCATTGGTCTGATCGACCCTGGCGATCTTCTCGACGTCTTTCTGGGTATCGAGC
The DNA here is from genome assembly GCA_964559125.1 of uncultured Cytophagales bacterium. GTDB lineage: Bacteria > Bacteroidota > Bacteroidia > Cytophagales > Spirosomataceae > Ravibacter. Next base: position 230,174 of record CAZLGW010000002.1, on the reverse strand, counting down.
ACCTCGGCTATATCGCGTAGCCTTACCTGAGCGCCGCCGGCTTCCTGTGCAACTACCAGGTCGCCGAGCTCTTCAACACTTTTATATTTACCCGCCAGCCTTACCAGGATATCCTGGTTTTCGGACTTCACACTGCCCGTCGGAAAATCCAGGTTGGATCCCAGTATCTGTTGCTGAACCTGCAGGATGGAAAGGTTGTAAGCCTCCAGCTTGTCGGCATTCAGGTTGACCTGTATCTCCCGTTCTTCCCCTCCTATCAGGTTTACCTGCGCCACGCCGTTTACACGCGAGAGCATGGGCTGTATCCTTTTGTCCATCAGGTCGAAAAACTCTGCATCGCCCAGCTTTGAAGTGGCCGATAGCGTCATAATGGGCAGGTCGTCAAGCGAGAATTTATTCAGCGAGGGCGTCTTCGCATCGTCGGGAAGCTCCGACAGGATGGCGTTGATTTTCCGTTGGGCGTCATTGACCGACAGGTCGACATCCGCGTTGGATGTAAGCGTAATGATAATGACGGACAAACTTTCGTAGGAAGTTGCATCAATCTTTTTGATGTTTTCCATTGAAGCCACCGCATCTTCAATCTTTTTGGTAACCGTATTCTCCACTTCGCTTGGCGATGCTCCCGGGTAAACCGTACTGACCGATACCACCGCCGGCGAGAACTTGGGCAATAGCTCGTAGTTAAGCGAAAGGTAGCTGATGATACCGAACAGCGTAAGCGCGGTAAACACCACGATCACGATAGACGGTCGTTTTATCGATATTTCTGTAATTTTCATGTTGATGTTAGGCTATTAATTCCTGATAACTTCAACCTCGTTTCCATCGCTGAGGTTGATCTGCCCCGATACCACTACCTTGTCTCCTTCCTCCAGACCCGAAAGGATTTCTATCGTGTCGCCGAAAACACCTCCGGGCGTCACCTTACGCAGCGCAACTGTATTGTTATCTTCGAGTACATAAACCTGCTGTGTACCTACACTCCCTACAAATGCGGTTCTCGGCACTGAAAGCACAGGCATTTCCTCGTTAAACCTGAAGGTAGCCGTAGCGTACATACCCGCTTTTACAATGTCGCCCTTCACGTTGTTCACTTTGATCTCCACCGGGAAATTGAGGGCTTTGTCAGACTTAGAGGCTATAAAGGAAATATTACCGGAAAAAGACTTATCGGGGAATACAGGTACGGTAATATCGACCTTATTGCCTGGCTTAAGCAGCACAACGCGCTTTTCATCGACACCCACCTGCAGCTTCAATGACGATACGTCTACAATGTCAAACAAAGCAGTCCCCGGCGACACGTAGGCGCCCAGTTCGATATGTTTTTTATTAATGACACCCGATATCGGAGCTGTGATCACGGCATCGGCCAGGCGGGTCTGAGCCTGCTCAAGACGGCTTTCGGCATTTCTCAACTGGAGGCTGAGGTCGTCGACCTGTGCCTGGGTAACTCCGCCGGTCCTCAGAGAGTTTTCGAAACGCTCCTTATCGAGCTTGAGCTTTTCAACGGCATCTTTGGCTGTCTTTACGTCGAGAAGCAGGTATTTGTCCTCTACCTTCGCCAGGACCTGTCCTTTCTGGACGCGGCTTCCTTCCCTGACCGCAATAGACGTAATACGCCCGCTGACTTCCGACATGAATTTCAGGTCCTGGTTGGGAATAAAGTTCCCGTTTGCAACGAAATCCAGCTTGACGGTTTCCTTTCCGACTGTAAATATTTTCACCGGCACCACCCCGCTCGCCTTGCTTACCACATCTATCCTTGCCTGGTTTTCAGCTTTATTATCGCTCAACACTTTGGCGATCCCCGCTCCCGCGACAACGAGCACTGCCAGAGTAATGATTATCTTTTTCATTTGTTTAAGATTTTATAATTCTTTGAAAGTTGGATTCCTGTAATTTATTTAAACAATACGGTGTTAGTTCAACATAGAAGTGATTTTCCCGTTTGACTTCAAAAGCTCGACCTCTGCTATCCGGTATTGCAGCAGCGCTTCATTGTAACTCTTCTGCGCATTGACCAGTTCGTCCTCGGCGTTCAGGAGATCAGTGAGGTTTGCCAGGCCGTTCCTGTAATTATTCCTCACACTCTCATACACTTCGCGTGCCAACTCCTTATTGGCCGTTTGGGTCCTGATCGTCCTCAGACTGTTATCCAGCTGGCTCTTAGCATTCTCATTGGCCATGTAGAGCGAATTGGAGGTCTTCCTGATATCTTCCTGGAGGTTAAGGCGTGCAATTTCAGATTGCCTGACCCTGCTTTTCCTGGAGAAACCATCAAATATCGGGATCCTGAGATTGAGCGTAACTGCCGCCATGTCGTAGCTCAGCGCATTGTTTCCATAGAGGTTAAAACGGTTACTCTGGGTGTTATACGTATAATTCCCACTCAACGAAAGAGTCGGATAAGCTTCGGCCGCAATGGCATCACGCTGAAATCTCAGCAGGTCTTCCTGCTTTTTCAGTACGCTGTAGGTCAGCAGATTCTCGATGTTCAGATGGTCGCCGGCAACAGATACCGCTTCCGGCAGCCGCTCCGCGCCCAAATCGGGGTCAGATAGCACGATCCGTTCCATTACAGGCATACCCATATAATACTTGAGGAGGTTTTCCTGCTGGGCAATGGCGTTTTCAAGCAGCAGCTTCTGGGCCTCCAGGTTGCTCTTATTTACTTTGACCCGGTCTACATCGATCTTTTTTGCCAGCCCGTTCTCATACTGGACAGTGATCATTTCACCCAATTTGATGACCCGCTGCAGGTTTGCGTCGATTACGCTCATCTGAAGGCGCGAGATCTGCACCTGGTAATAATTGACGGCAACCTGCTGGATTACATTTTCTTTAGCAAGCTCTTCCGAGATCCTGTAAAAATCCTCGGTAGTCCTGGCCGCCTTCAGACCGGTCATAACCTGCTGGTTATAAATCTGCTGGCTAAGCTGCACCTGGGTCATCGCTCCCCAGGTCTGTCCGGCCTTAATGGCCATAAATTCACCTGGTTTACCTCCGAAGGCCTCTGCCGGCAGTACAAACTGCTGTACCAGGAGGTTGTTGGTAAGCGTACTGGTCGCAGAAAGCTGCGGTAGCGCATTGGCACGTGTTTCTTTTACCTGGTAAACACCCTTTTCGATGTCCAGCTGCGCCTGCTTCAATACTTCGCTGTTCTTAAGCGCATACTCAATCGCATCGCCCATAGTAATAGGTGTTTGCGCCGGCAGATGCTGCATTGTCAGCAATCCGGCCAAAACCATAAACATTCTTTTCAACTGTGGCATTTTTATCTCGTTACTTATTGTACTTGATTGTGCCGCAAAGTTGAAACGCATGCTATTCTTTACATAGGACTTTTCGGGGGAAACGGACAAAAACCGGACTGAATTGACAGGATGGTATAGTGAATTTCCACGAAAGTGCTTCCGGTACGAATTGGAGGATGTTTTAATTAACCGCAAAGGCGCAAAGGACGCAAAGGTCTCACGCTCTCCCTCGTCTCATGACGATGGGAGGGCGATATCAGGTCTCTGACCTGATAAAGGACGATTTCTTTACCGGTCTGAGACCGGCTATCGCTCTTTCACCGTCAGAAGACGGGAAAGAGCTTCTCTCCGTGGTTAAACACTTTTGAGGCGCCTTCTTACTCGGCCAGCCAGTTAAGAAACGACTGCATTTTCTCTTTACTGACCGTGATAGTATCGTTGAAAGGAATGGTAAGGGAAACCGAGAACTTCCTCGAAAGGTAGCTGGAAGCGTCGGCAACAGCCTTCCGGTTCACCAGGTACTGCCTGTTGGCCCGGAAAAATGACCCGTTGCCCAGCTTTTCGACCTCGTCCAGCGTTTTATTGACGAGGTAGGTAGTCTTATCGAAAGTAATCAGGTGAGTGATCTCATTCCTGATATAAAACAAAGCCACGTCTTCCAGGCGTACCGGGATGATCTTGTCTTTGTAGTATACGAGTATGGAGGACACCTTTTGAGGAGCCCGCTCGCCGAGAAGCCGGATGATATCCGAATAAGGTACTACCGAAGGCGAGAAAGCGCGTTGCAATGTCTTAAATTTTTCGAGCGCCAGCCTGATGGAAGAAACGGTAAAAGGCTTCAGTACGTAGGCTATTCCGTTGGTTTTAAAGGCATTAAGCGTGTATTCGTCGTATGCTGTGCAGAAGATAATCGGGACATTGACCTCCACAACCTTGAAAATCTCGAAGCTGAGCCCGTCTCCCAATTGTATATCGCTGAAAACCAGGTCAACCCGGGCACCGGACTGGAAAAAGGCGATCGCTTCTTTGACAGACTTCAATACACCCGTGATAACAGCTTCGGGTTCAAGTTCCTGTATGATGTCTACAAGATCATCGGCGGTAAGCTTTTCATCCTCTATTACGACGATATTCATGGTTCAATATTTTGATGCGTACCGAAAATTCATCTTCAGTCATCCTGATCCCTACCTCATCTCCTGAAAGGATCCGGTATCTTTCTTTCAGGTTATACAGACCGTTTCCGTTGCTCCCCTCTACAAAATTTTTAGGCTGGAGGTTATTTTTCACCTCAATCCATTCGCCAAGACGGGATACTTCTATTCTCAAAGGAGCTGCGGGAGTGAGCTGGTTGTGCTTGATCGCGTTTTCCAGGAGAGGCTGCAGGGAGAAAAAAGGCAGGTAATTGTCGAGATTCCTGTCGGTTTCCTCTAAGGTTACCTGGTAGTCGAGGGAATCGCCGAACCTGATCTTCTGCATTTCCATATAGTCTTCGCAGAGCTTCAGCTCCTCTCTTACGGTCGCAGTATCTACCTTGCTTACATTCAGAGACGCTCTCAGGAAGTCCGACAGCCTGATCAGGTAGGCTTCGGCAGTCTCCGGGTATTTCCGGATGAGCGATTTGAGTACGTTCAGCGCATTGAAAAGAAAATGCGGCTGGATCTGCTGCCTGAGTAACTGGTTGGCAGATTCGAAATTGGCCATTTTCAGCTTCGAGATCTCCAGCTCCGTACGGCTCTTGGCAAACTGCAGCAGAATAAAATTATGAAAATAGTAAACCAGGATAAATACAACAAAGGTGACGGCCACCATATGAACCCAGAACAGCCCGCTTTCACCAGGGTAAAATTTCCTCCTGTCGTAGAAGTTGTCGGGGATCATTCCATTTGCGATCAGGGTCATATTGGCCTGGTGCAGCAAAAACAGCAGTACAAAAGTGGCAGCATAGCCGGCGAGGAAGCGGACCGGATTGAATTCAGGCTCGACTACCCTCCCTCTTTTTTCCCAGCACCGGAGAAAAAGTATATTGGCAAGGCAGCTTCCCAGGAACAGCAAAAAAGTAGTAGTAGCCCTGAACAGCACTATAGACCACGAAGACTCTATGGTCGAGCCTGTGATCAATACGATACCACCCACCCCGATCGCGCAACGGACGCTGTACTTAAAAAGATTCCTTACAGGAAGATATGATTCCATAGGCCGCAAATTACCCCCGGAATCTTAATATTCAAAAGCGTTTATATCCTGAAACGGACAAAATAAGCGGCGAAACCTGTTTTGAGTAGAGCTTAATTCACATGTGACGATTTGTTCTTATGTACCGCTGAATAATGGGCTGACCAAAAAACAGAAAACCCGGTGATCGGGCTATAATAGATCACCGGGTTTCTGTTTACCGTGTTTCTTCGAAAGCTCGAATCTACTTCACGATAAAGCTTCTGGTTATCACCTCCCCGTTTTTACCGGTTACGCGTACAAAGTACTGACCGGCAGGCAGGTTTCCTATTTCAAACGTATTGTCGCTTTGCAGCTTACCTACCCTCATCTGAACTCCGCTGATACTGAATACAGCTACCGAACGGATTTCCGACTCAGCCAGCTTCAGGGTCAGCTTGCCACCGGCTACCGGGTTGGGGTATACCAGTAGGCTATTCTTGCCTGAACGGACATCTAGCATTACCAGTCTGCTGTACTCATAGCTACCCGATAGGTCGATCTGCTTCAGGCGGTAGTAATTCTTACCTGCCAGAGGCGCTGCATCGGTAAAGCTGTAATCCAGCCTGGTTTCGCTTACACCGTTAGCACCTTTACCGCTCACGAATCCAAGTTTGGCCCAGTTACGGCCGTCGGCGCTACGTTCGACGTCAAAGCCTGCGTTGTCTTTCTCGCTTACGGTAGCCCACTTCAACTGAGCCACGGAGCCTTCCGCTTCAGCAGTAAAGTACAACCAGCTTACAGGCAGTGGCGAATCAGCGTACCCATACGTAATGTATTGATTGCCTTCTTGTGCATCAAAATCATATTCGCTTATCCATTGACCTCCTACAAATGTTGCAGCTATGGTTCTTACGTTTTCCGTGAAGTCCTCATCGTCGGCGACGATCATGTACACATATTTTGACCCATCGAAATTGGCGCCATAGCCTGAAAGATCAGTGCTAAAATGCAAGTCTCCGGCCTCATCTGTCCGCTGCGACAACCACACGCGCTGGATCCTCTCAAGTCCGGATATCCCTGTTACTTCTACCGTTGGAGTAGCGGTATTGGCGTTATCACCCAGGATGAAGTAGGTCTCATTGTTGTCAAAATCCCTACGGTCTTCATCGTCGTTCGGCTTCACAAAATCATCCGTGGTAGCTATTGTCATAATCGTACCCGGATTTACAGACTTGGATGCCTTTTGAGCAAATCCACCTATATCTTCTCTGGCTACCCCAAAGATATTGTTATTGAAGGCGGTGTTTGTTCCACCGTTCCATACAATGCTTGCGTCAGCTGCCAAGTAGTGGTCAGTCTCTGTACGACCTAGTGTAAGACCATATTTGATAGCCAAGTAGGTGTCTACTCTTCTTCGTTCAACATCGGAAAGATTACCACAACCGTATACGATGGTTTCACCGATGTGACCAATGAATCCGTTATCATCACCATTCCATGGAGCAATAGCATTTGAACCAAATAAGTGACCTCCCGTCATCTGACCTCTTGCACCATGTTCAAATGGTGTAGCAGTAACCGCACCGTTCAGTGCTTTTGTAAATTCTTCGTCATTGAACTTGTGATACGCAATATTGGAATGCGTAGAAGAGAACGCTACAGAACCAGGATTTACATACCCGATTCCAGGATAAGAAGGAGATACATTATTTCTTCTTGCTACTCCTCCGTTAGCCGTAAATGCTGGCTGATCCCAGTTAAAACCGCTAGCCAACGTATTATTTACACCCACGTTAAAGTACCTATCACCAATCATTCCTTCTTTGGTAAGGATGAAGATATCAAAATCGGTATTAAACAGCGTTTGCACACTCGTATTACCAATCACCTGATTGATTGCCGTAAAGTTGACCCCCGCATTGAAATTGAAATAATCCACAGCACCGGTTTTATACTTAGGCAAAGCGGCCGAACCTATTTGCCCGGAGGTAGTATGGCTCCACGCATCCTGCCAGGCGGTTACATCAGTACCGTCGCCGGTATTGGTTGCGTTCCTATCTGCACGGTACCAGTAGCTCAGGCCATTGGTTACCCCACCCGGTGCTATACCGTTTCCGGTGCTACAAGTAGGAGGTGTAAATCCATACGTGATGTATTGCTTAGACTCTTGTGAATCAAAGCCATAGTCACTTACCCACTCTCCACCTACCAAAGTAGCTGGAATGGTTCTTACGTTAGTAGTAAAGCCGGCATCATCAGCGATAATCATATACACTGGGTTTGAACCGGAAAAATTCGCTCCATAAGCCGAAAGATCGGTACTGAAGTGTAAATTTCCGGTGCTACTAGTGCGTTGAGCCAACCATACTTTTTGGATACCATCTAATCCGGATGTTCCAATAGATACGGTAGGAATATCAGAATTGTTATTATCTCCCAATAAGAAGTAAGTTTCGTCTCCGTCAAAATCTCTACGAGAGCCATCCAAGTTTGGAGATGCGAAATCATTATCGGCTGCTACGGTCATAATAGCTCCCATGTTTACAGACTTGGCCACTCGCTGATCAAATGCCCCTATATCTTGTCTGCCCAAACCGAATACATTGTGATAATGATCCTGGTTTGCTGCTCCGTCCCAAATAATGTTTCCACCGGCATCTACATAATTGCGGCCGCTGGCTTTGCTGAGGGTCTGCCCCCATTTGATGGCAAGGTAAGACTCTACCTTGTTCATCTCGGTATCGGTAAGTTTGCTATCAAACACCATGATCTCGTTTTGCTGACCTACAAGGTGAGCATGGTTTGGATCTCGACCCACAGTAAGATTTCCGTCCGAACCTGATACATTGGTATTCCATGTGCTCAGTGCATCGTAGCTGAAATATCTTCCGTTATACGATGTTGCAACAAGGTTAAGTCCACCAGGACCTGCCCCATTGAGCCATCCACCTCCACCTACAAAGTTACCTTGTGCATTGGGAGGAGTATTAATATCCGTTGCCCAGTTTCCTCCAAAACTCCCCAAGAAAGTGAGGTCGTCATTGCCGGTAATATAAATCCCCGGATAATCCATGTTGGCTCCGAATCCAAATAACCCTGCATTGGCACTTGTTTTTCCGGCAGAGAACAATGTTCCGGTTGTACGTTCAATTATATTTCCGTTGTCAGACACAAGGTATTCCAGATTATGTGCAGTGGTGTTATTTCCACCGGCAAATGTCACTGTTGGATTAAAGTTGGATAATGTAGTGCTATTAGAGTACACAGGACGATTGGCCGATGTAGCCTGCTTCAGGTCGTACCCGAAATCATTAAATTCGTTCCATTGTGCCACACCACTTGCGTCGGCTGCAAGCGTAGATCCAGCATCAGAATACACCTTTGCATCGGCTCTGTACCAAGCTGCTGTAGCCACACCACCCGGTGCATACGTTCCCTGAGGTGGAGCAAATCCATACGTAATGTATTGCTTAGCCGCCTGTGCATCAAAGGCATAGGATGTTACCCACTCTCCGTTTACCAAAGTGGCCGCAACCGTTCTTACATTACTAGTAAAGGCTGCGTCATCAGCGATGATCATATACACAGGCTTCGAACCATTGAAATCGGCGCCATAGCCCGATAAGTCAGTACTAAGATGTAGGGTTCCGGTACTGCTAGTGCGTTGCGATAGCCAATCTTTTGCAATTCTTTTCAGTGACAAACTTCCAGCCGTAATATCTGCCAAAGTAGTAGAGGTATTGTCATTATCACCTAATAGGAAGTATGTTTCGTCTCCGGCAAAATCGCGGCGGGAGCCTTCCTGGTTCGGCGATGCGAAATCGTTGTCGGCGGCTACCGTCATAATCGTACCGGTATTTACCGATTTAGACACTCTTTGGTCAAATACCGCTACGTCTTGTCTACCCAGACCAAATACATTATGATAGTGAGCTTGGTTTGCTGTACCGTCCCATATCGTACTTCCATCAGAAGCCAGATAGTTGCGGTTAGCAGCTTTGCTGAGGGTTTGACCGTATTTAATAGCCAGATAAGACTCTACCTTGTTCATTTGCTCATCGGTAAGCTTGCTATCAAACACGATCATCTCGTTTTGCTGGCCTGTAAGGTGAGCCCAGTTTAGATCATACCCCACAGAAAGATTTCCGTCCGAACCTGATACATTGGTATTCCATGTACTCAGTGCACCGTAGCTGAAATATCTTCCGTTATACGATGTTGCAACAAGGTTAAGTCCACCAGGACCTGCCCCATTGAGCCATCCACCTCCACCTACAAAGTTACCTTGTGCATTGGGAGGAGTATTAATATCCGTTGCCCAGTTTCCTCCAAAACTCCCCAAGAAAGTGAGGTCGTCATTGCCGGTAATATAAATCCCCGGATAATCCATGTTGGCTCCGAATCCAAATAACCCTGCATTGGCACTTGTTTTTCCGGCAGAGAACAATGTTCCGGTGTTTCGGTCTATGATTTCCCCATTATCTGCAACCAGATAGTCCAGCCGGGTACTATTGGCACCGGTGAAAGTAACCGTGGGGTTAAAATTGGATAGAGTGGTGCTGTTGGAAAATCCCGGGCGATTGGCTGCCGTAGGCTGCTTCAATGGGAAATTACCCACGACACTGTTCCACTGCTGCACAGTGGCATTGTCGGCGGCTGGAGTAGTACCCGCATCCGAGAAGACGCCGTCGTCTGCCCGATACCAAACCGCTGGTGCCACCCCACCGGGCGACTGGGCATAGGCACCGAACCATGGTGACAGTACCAATACCGCGAAGATAAATCTCGCGTATAAGTTTCGAATCATTTGTTGTTGTTGTTTAAGTGAATGTAATTTGTATCCGGACTGCAAAAAGTCTCTATTTATTGTCATCATTAATCGGTCATTATCCATAGTCTGTTCAGATTCACAAAGACCGCAAATAATAGCAAAACAGAAGGGGGAGAAACTTCGCTATAAACGGGGACAGATCTGCATGAGAAGTAATCAGGGCCGGATACCTGTTAGATCAAGTGCGTTTTTCTTGTCAAATCAGTTAGAAATTCTTGCCAAACAACAAAGCAGCAAATTCACCTATTTGTATGATCCGGCATACTGTATTTACTTTAAACCTATTAGAAAATCCTGTCCAGCCGATAGACAAAGGCGCTTATCTCTAGTCCCTTTCCGCAATGAAGCTTTTTTTATCCTGCCTGCTATTCTGTATCGCCGTGGGAAGCGGCCGGGTGAGTAACGCGCAGGCCTTCCGGCTTATGTCCGACAGCGGGCTTTCATTCTCGGCAACAGACATTACGCAGGATCACGAAGGGTTTATCTGGTTTGCTACTACCTACGGGCTCTACAGGTATGATTCCCGGTATGCCAAACGCTATCTATCCAATCGGTCAGGCAGGGCCGGTTTGCCTACCGACTACCTCTCGGCCATCTTGTGCGACTCCCAAAACCGGCTATGGATCGGCAGTTGGAAGGGCCTGATCTTATTCAACCGGGAGCATGAAACTTTCACTACCTTTGCCCACATTCCGGGTAACCCGGCAAGCATCAGCAATGATACCATATACTGCCTTTTCGAGGACAGCCGAAAACAACTGTGGATAGGAACAGAACACGGCCTCAGCCTGGCAGAAGATACCGGAGAAGGGCTGAAATTCAGACATTTCCTCCTTGACAGTACCGCCTCATACGGTAACGCGGTACGGGCCATTTCCGAGGATCAAAACGGAGATTTGTGGCTTGCGACATCGGCAGGCCTGGCCAGACTATCACGCAAGGAACATACCATTGAAAGGTTTCTGATCCGGCCCGACAGCAAGTACCCGCCCGACAATGAAATAGGCACGGTATACTGCTACAACGACGGCAGTGTATGGGCAGGGATGCGCGCCGGTGGATTGAATCGCTTTGACCCGGTCGGCAAGCGCTTTGAACCCCTGCCGCTATTAGTCTCCGAAAAACACCGAAACGCTATAGTGACCCGTTTCTTACCCGACCAACAGGGTAAGATATGGATCCCAACCTGGGAAGGGCTTGCCTGCTACGACCCGGGCATTGCTCGCACAACATGGTATGTAAATGAATCGACAGATCCGCTGAGCCTGCCCGATAACTCCATTTTAAGCGGATATATCGACAGGCAGCAAGGGCTGTGGCTGGGAGGCTATAATGAAGGTGTCGGCTATTTCCAGGTGAAGTCGAGGCCAATTTTACCCTGGTTTTTACCCCGAGAAAATACGAAATCCAAACAATTTGACGACGGATGGTATGGCATCAATAAAAACGACGAAATATGGTCTGTTTCTCCCAACCAGGACCGCTTACTGATCTTTGACAAAAATCGAAGTATTTTAAGATCATACCAGATGCTACTGCCCCATTCGATGAGGCACAACCACTTTTTCCTGGATGAACCCGATGTGCTGTGGTGTGGGGGAAGTTCTATTTTAAGCAGGTTGGACCTCAAAACCGGCAGACGCGATGATTACCCGCTTCTTGAGCATACCCGGAAAACAGGCATCGTCCGGAGGGTTTTAGGGATTGAAAACGACAGACTCCTGTTGCTCGGGTCGTTTGGGGCATTTATTTTTGATAAGCGTAGCAGGGAATTCCAGCCCACCGGTATTGAAAAGGTGGTTGGCTGCGGATCGCAGGATTCCCGGGGCAATATCTGGCTGGGGGGCAATGGGAAAGTTTTCATGCTCCGAAAGGATAGTGGTGCTTTGGAAACTTTCGAAACTTCCATGCCGGATGAGATCAGGAAGACAATCTGGAGGATTACGGAGGATGCGCGCGGGAGGATCTGGTTCATTACCGGCTACGGTCTCTGGCTGCTGGACGAACCGTCCCGTAACTTTTTGCCTTATCACGACTTTGACCAGGACTTTTTCCTAACCGATATGATGAGCGACAAGGACGGTTTTTTATGGCTGAGTGCGGAGAGACAACTGGTCAGGTTTAACCCCGATACCAGGACGACCCGGTATTTCGGAGAGGCGGACGGCCTTCCCCATCATGTCATGTTACGCGTCGATGAAGCCTTCAGTAACCGGGAAGGAACCTTTTTCTACCCGACCAATAAAGGAACCTTCTTTTTTAACCCCGGCAACATACCACTCAACGACACCCCTTCCGGGATCGTTGTCAGCTCGCTTAAATTATTCAATAAAAAAATAGAACTCACCGATAGCACCGGGATTTTCAAAAACGAAATCAGCACTGAAAAAAGCCTCGTATTCAAACACAGCCAGAATATTTTTACCCTGGATTTTGCACACCTGAGCTATTTCAAATCGGATCAAAACCAGTACGCCTACAAGCTGGAAGGGTTTGAAAAAGACTGGAACTACGTAAAAATCCCGTCTGCTACCTATACAAACCTCCCTGCCGGCTCCTATACTTTTATAGTCAAAGCAGCCAATGGAGATGGGTACTGGAGCCCCGAACTGCTGAAACTGCAGATTGTAACGCTTCCCCCATGGTGGAAAACCTGGTATGCCTATCTTCTTTATACACTAGTCCTAGCGGGTATCTTGTATGCCATCAGCCGGTTTTTCTGGCTGAGACGGGTGGTCAGGCAGGAAAATGAGCTGTATCAAGCCAAACTGGATTTTTTTACCAACATTTCACACGAGATACGGACCCATCTCTCGCTCATTAGCGGCCCCGTAGAAAAAGCATGGGAATTATCGGCAAACGATGATAAGCTCAGAGGATTTCTGACGTATGCCAGAAACAACTCTGACCGCCTGCTGCTGCTGGTCAACGAACTGCTGGATTTCCGGAAGATCCAGAACAACCAAACCAGGTTATGGATCGGCGAGTATAATGTGACGGCCACAATCGCTAATACCCTGACTTCGTTCGAACACCTCGCCTCTCAAAAATGTATTACAGCCAGCCTGGAAGGTCCCGAACACCCGGTTATGCTATGGTTTGACCTATCGCAAATACAGAAGGTTTTTTACAACCTGCTGGGCAACGCCTTCAAATTCACCCCGGAAAACGGCTGCATTTCGGTCAGGATCATGGAGGATCTGAACAGTGTGACCATTAAAGTCAGCGACAACGGTCCGGGTATAGCCCCTCAATACATCGACCGCCTGTTTACCAATTTCTTCCAGGTGTATGAGAACAACACCGGCAATACCGGGTACGGCATCGGACTGGCCCTTTCCTACGAAATCGTTGCACGCCACCAGGGAAAACTGATGGTAGACAGCAAACAAAAGACCGAAGCAGAGGACGGGGAAACCTGCTTCAGCCTAATGCTCCTGAAAGGCAGAAGCCATTTGCCGGCATCAGACCTGGCCAAACCTTCTCCAACGGTACCACCCGGTAAACATCCTGTTATTGACGAGAACACCGCGAGCCCGGACGACGCCGGAAGCCTCCAGAAATACTCTATCCTGCTTATCGATGACAATGATGAACTGCGTGCCTTCACAGGCGAAACTCTGAGGGAAGTTTATCAGGTAATGGAGGCAGGTAATGGCCGGAACGGCCTGGAACTTGCCCGGGAGCACATGCCCGATCTGATTATATGCGACGTGATGATGCCCGGCTTAAACGGGCTCGAAGTCTGCAAAACCCTGCGATCAGAATTTCAGACGCGGCATATCCCGATCATCCTGGTGTCGGCCAGGAGTACGACGCAGCAAATGATGGAAGGATTTCAGGCCGGCGCCGATGCGTACCTGATCAAACCATTCGATTTCCGCGTGCTGGAGCTGCAGATAGCAAACCTGATCCGGACGAGAGAAACACTGAAAGAAAAAAACAGTCGATCCATCCTGATGGAGCCCGGCGAACTGGTGGGGGATAATCCCGACGAAGAATTTATTGCCCGGCTCAGGGACCTCGTAGTAGAAAATATTTCAGACGCCGGCTTTGGCGTCAATGAAATAGCGTTTAAGATCGGGATCAGCGTATCGGTGCTATACCGGAAATTGCGCGCACTAACCGGCCTGACAGTAAATGAGTTTATCAAAAACATCCGCATGAAAAGAGCTATGCAGATTCTTGAATCGGAATCCTATCATGTGAACGAGGTGGCAAACATGGTAGGTTTTGAAGACAGTAAATATTTCAGCAAAGAATTTACGAGAACTTTTAAGAAAAAACCCAGCGACGTAAAGAAAGGGAACAAACAGGGTAGAAAAAACGCCTGATAACGCTACAACTGCCCCTCAGACAAGCCAGCCCCCCCCGAAAAGACAAGAAAATCACCACCCGGTATGTCGATTACTGGTGACATTTGCGCGATGAACTTCCCCGTGGTATGCCCGGAAGGGTCATCAAGAGGTCGGCGTGCCCGTTGTAGCGTAATTAACTATTTAACCACTTAGTTTCAATGAAGGTAGCGATTTTATGCAGCCAAACTATTTACCGTATCGGTCTTGAGGTGATGTTGCGTCGGGAATTTGACGGCATAGAACTGCATATATCCGACTCGCTTTCAGAATTGACTCGTCTCGCCCGGTCCAGACCCGATCTGGTTATGATCAGCTTGTCTGCACGCCATAGCCCGAAGGATTTCCTGGTTAAAGTAGAGGCTGTGGCCCGCGCGTTCCCGAAGGCCGGGTTGATTGTGATAGAAGAGGAATATCACGGCCTGGTAAGGGCCATCCTGCCCAGGGTTTTCGAAAAGGGGGCGCTGGGGTTTCTTACCAGGGACTACGATCCGGCAACGGTTGTAGAATGCGTGAAGACAGTACTTAGAAAAAAGGAGTTTTTACCCGATGAACTACTGAAAAGCTTCTTCGATAACTCTGTTGAAGAAGCAAAAGACACAACTAACAGACCAAACAAAAAGAGAAGGAGAGGACTGACAGAAACAGAAATAGAAGTGGCCAGAATGTTGTCCGAAGGAGAAAGTGTTTCGGTCATTGCAGCAAAAACCGGCCGGCAGGTATCAACAGTAAGTACGATTAAAAGGAACATACTGAAAAAAACAAACACGCAAAACACCGTGATGCTTTATCAACTGCTGCTTACCGGCAGAAGTCAACGGACAGCTTAAGCCTGCCTCCTCAGGCCTGTTTTCTGCCATCAGGGCACCTGTCTGCTGGTCAGGCCGGTGTGCGGATTCTGGTAGATAAATAGCCGCTGCATACCGCGACCACTTTTGATGCGGTTACGATCGATATCTCCAAACCGATAGGCAGTACGCCGGGTAAAGCAGGGGTTTCATCTACGGGGGCAGCAACTTATTCCATTCCTGTTGCCATTCCGCCCGGCACGAATGGGGTTGTTCCATCCGTATCACTTGAATATAACTCACAATCCGGGCCGGGCATAGCAGGTATGGGCTGGAACCTGTCGTGCCTGTCGGCCATTACGCGCGTTCCTCAGAATGTGTATTTTGACGGGCAGGTCAGGCCGGTACAATTGAATGCCGACGACCGCTTTGCACTCGATGGTCAGCGACTGGTCCTTAAAAACGGAACGTATAGCAGCACCGGTTCTGAATACGGGACAGAAGTAGAAAACTTTGCTACTGTTACGTTAAAAGATGTCCCTTCCACAAGTTTAAAGTGGTTTGAGGTGGTTACCAAAGATGGGGTCAAAATGGAATACGGGAAGACGGCCGACTCAAGGTTTTTGAATGAAGCCAGCTCGACAGTGGTTTTCTGGGCGCTCAACCGGGTGATCTATCCGGATGGCAATTATATTGATTACCAGTACACCGCTTCCGGAAGGGAAGAGCCCAGGCTTTTTAAAATCCTTTACACCGGCAACCTTGTCACCACCGATGTCCCCTATAACGAGATACAATTTGATTATAAAGTCCGTCAGGGCAGCTTCTTCTCCGATATCCGTACGATCTTCATCGGAGGATCAGAAGTGCAAAGCAGACATTTGCTCGACAAAATCACTGTAAAAGCTGCAGGAACAACGGTTAAGGATTATCAACTCATTTACGGCCACGACGATACCAATTCTTACCTGAAAGAAGTGCGGGAAGGTGACGGCGGAGAGGTTGGGCTGAACCCGACGGTTTTTAAGTATGGGGATCAACCTGTCACCAGGGCTTTTACCAATACCGTTGTGCCGTCCGGATCAGGGATCCAATCATTTTCGGGAGATTTCAACGGGGATGGCAAATATGACGTCCTGAGTGCCACATTCGAAGAAAATAAAAACGGGATCAACTACTATAGCGAATTCAAATCATACTTAAAAGACGGGACGACCGGCGGCTTTACCTTGAGCGCAACGCAAACGCTTCCTTCCAACTATACTATCATAGACAAAATTCAAATCCCCAATCAATACAGCCTGATAACGGGAGATTTCACCGGGGACGGGAATGACGACGTAGTAGCGCTCAATATATCCTATACGGGCAGCCAGTCCAAACTCGATAACGTAAGGATATATGAAAGCAAGAACGGCGGCACCTCCTTTTCTGCGATAACACGTACCGTCCAACCTAATTACAACCTTATCCACTCCAGTAACAAGTTCTTCTATCCGGGCGATTTTAATGGTGACGGGATTTCGGAGTACATCGCCATTCTGGGGAATTCGCTTGGGAACTACGATGTGTTCCTTTGCGAAGACTTTACCAGTACAGGGGCCTGCGGTTCCATTTCAATCCCTGGCGCTACAAGTTTTCCTCCCTCATCCTGGGTAAATGCAAACCGGATATTGGTCCTGGACTTCAACGGGGACGGTAAGCATGACATCATGCTGATTGGGTCGTCTGTTACGGAAATATTCACCTTCGAGGGCAGTGTTGCCACCCGCATCTATTCCGGGAGTTTCCCTTCTTCCGGCATGGACCTGCAATTGGGCGATTTTAACGGTGATGGGAAAACCGATATCATTCAAGGCAACGAAGATTTTTCAAGTGTGATCAAAGGGGTTTCAACCGGCACAAACTTTTCCCAATCATCCCTGACACTGACAAACCACCTTCCGATGTGGACAGACGCTCCTGCCGCCGGGTACTACAAGAATGAGATTATCGTAGGCGACTTCAACGGTGACGGAAAGTCTGATTTGTACTATGAGTGGAACCGGAAAATAACATCGCCAATAGAAGAAGGCAACCAGATACACTATTTTGTGGGGAACGATGTGTTCTACAGTACCGGAAATGACTTTTCATATAAAGAGCTCTACTTTTTTGACCTGATCGCAACCGTACACTCCCGGGACACACCTCCACCGGTGTCAGTGGGCCTAACGCCTATCGATATTAACGGGGACGGGAAAACCGACCTGGTATCTTCGAGCGGCGACTATATGGGTATGTGGCTTTTTCATGCCAATGGCAAAGAAAACCTGCTACATAAAGTAGCGAACGGCTTGAAAAAAGTAACTGAATGGAACTATAAAAGCCTGGTAGAAGGGACTAATTTTTATACCAAAGGAACGCAACCTGTAGCCTTCCCGGTCAATACCATACAGCCTGCCAGTATTATGGTACAGGAAATCAAGACAGATAACGGGATAGGAGGAAGTGCAACGAAAGCGTTTTCTTATGAAGGCGCGACGTTCCACCGGTCAGGTAAGGGCTTGCTGGGCTTTACAAAAGTAACAAGCCATGACCTTTCATTGGGCATGAAGTCAGTAGAAGAAAGCGAGCTTAATAGCGCTTATTACATCCTGGCCCCTAAAAGCTCGGCTACATTCTTATCCGACAACTCTCCTATTGGCTCTAACACGATGAGCTATGTCCTGGAAAACGCAGGCCCCAAACGCTTCTGGGTAAAAACCGATTCGGTCAGCACAAAAGATGAGCTATCCGGGGTAACTACCACCACCAGGCTATCCTACGATGCTTACGCCAACCTCACGCAACAAACCGTTACCATACCGGGCATACATACGAGTGTGACCGATACTGAGTACGGGGCCTACCCGTCAGGCATCCCAAACAAGCCGACGCTGGTGACCGTGACCCAGGCCCGCAGTGATGAAACACCGTTTCAAACCAAGACCAGGTTGGACTACAATGGTGCCGGTCAGCTGACTTCCAAAATTGATTTCTATCAGCAAGATAAAGCCGTCACGACTACTTTCAGTTATAACAACTTTGGCAACCAGACGTCCACTACAGTCAGTGCATCCGGCATTATTCCCCGAAGTACCGGAGCAGTTTACGACAGCCTGGGACGATACCCTGTGCAGACTACTAATCAATTAACCCAGCAAAGCTCGGCCAGCTACGATCCTAAATGGGGCAGCCCACTGACGGTTACGGGGGTAGACGGGCGTACAACCTCCTACCAATATGATTCCTGGGGGCGCCTGATCAAAACCACCTTCCCTGAAGGATATGATTCGGACGTGACCCTGCACTGGGACATTAACGGCCAGCAGCGTTTTTACCGGCAGGCAGAGACAGAAGGACAACCGACGGTCAAAACCTGGTATGACCAGTCGGGCAGGGAAATCCGTACAGAAACCCAAGGGTTTGGAAGTAGTCAATGGAGCATACAAACCCAAAGCTACGATGCAAAAGGGAACGTGCACATTGCTGCAGAGCCTCACTTCAGTTGGGAAACCTACAACACCGTTACCCATTCATACGACGATTACAACCGGATCGGCAGCGTCCAGCATTCGGCTTTTGGCACTACGACCCATACTTACAGCTACTCAGGCGGCAAGCTCACAGTTACGGCTACAAGCCCAACGGGCACTACCTCCCAAACCACCGATGCAGCCGGTATGCTCACTGCTGCCACCGATAATGGCGGGACGCTAAACTATACCTATTATAGCCACGGAGGGCTCAAAACTGTTTCCAATGGAAGTGTCAATCTTACCACCAATGAGTACGATGCCTACGGAAGGCAGACAAAACTCACCGACCTGAATGCGGGTGTCACTGAGTATAGCTACGATGCCCTGGGACAACTAACCTGGCAGAAGACGGCAAAAGGCGACGAAACCGCCCTTGAGTACAACCTGCTGGGACAGGTGACTACCCGGACAGGTGTGGAAGGCATCACCACTTATACCTATGGAACCACCAACGGCAGTGGTGAGATCAAAAACCGGATCAAGACCGTTAGCGGCTTTGCAGGCACCTCCACTTCTTATAGTTACAATCTGCTCGGGCAGCTCACCCAGCTGACAGAAAACAACAACGGCAGCCATACCACCGGCTATACCTATAACGACATAGGCGATATCAGTACGGTGTCCTATCCTTCAGGGCTGGTCATTGCCAACACCTATAACGCCCGCGGCTACCTGGATGAGATTAAACATGGCGGGACAGTTATCTATAAAACCAGCACTACTAACGGGCTGGGACAGGTAACCGAATACAAACGTGCCAATGGCGGCATCACTTCCAACATTTCCTACGCCAACGGTTTTCCGACCGCTTACACTACTACGGGCATACAGGATTACCAGTTAGTTTGGGATTACCAGAAAGGCACTTTGACCAGCCGGAAAGATGCCAGGACCACTATCAACAAAACCGAAACTTTTACCTACGACAATCTCCAGCGCCTTACCGGGGCCAATGTGTCGGGCGGGACATCCATCAGCACGGCTTATGCACCAGGCGGGAATATCACCAGTAAGACCGATGCGGGGGCCTACAGCTATCATTCTACCAAAATCCATGCGGTAACCTCAGTGACCAACCCGGCCCCTGCCCCCATCCCGACCCTACAGCAGGATATTACCTATACACCCTTTATGCAGGCGGAGACGGTGGAAGAAAATGGGTATTTGCTTACTTACTCTTATGGGACAGACTACAACCGGGTTAAAAGCGAACTGAAGCAGGGAGGGAGCACGCTCAATACGCGGTATTATTTTGAAGCAGGTTTTGAAAAGGACATTACAGGCACTACCACCAGGTACATCCAGTATATTTCAAGCCCGGCTGGATTGGCAGCTATTCTAGAAAGCGAAGGGAGTAACCATACAATCCACTATACTTGCACCGATCATCTGGGATCGATCCTGACCGTCACTGACGAGAATGGCACTATAGAGGCTGAGCAATCTTTTGATGCCTGGGGACGGAGGAGAAATGTCGTCTCCTGGGAGCTTTTGCCGCCGACGGCTGCTACGAGTTTACCCGTATGGCTCTATCGCGGCTACACCGGTCATGAGCACCTGGATCAGTTCGGGCTGATTAATATGAACGGGAGGATGTATGACCCGGTGTTGGGGAGGATGTTGAGCCCGGATAATTATGTAGTTGATCCGCTTTTTAGTCAGGATTATAATCGGTATACTTATGCCAGGAATAATCCGTTGGTGTATACCGATCCGGATGGGGAGTGGGTTCATTTAGCTATCGGAGCTGTCTTGGGAGGTATTTCCGGCTGGCAGATCGGTAAATCTCAGGGGGCTAAAGGCTGGGAAATGGCAGGCTACATTTTAGCAGGAGCAGGAATAGGGGTTGTTTCTGCAGGATTGGCCGAAACGATTGCCAGTTCTATGTTGGCAACCTCTTCTACTTTGGGAGCTTCAATAGGAGCCTACGCTACGGCAGGGGCTGTGTCGGGTGCCTTCTCTGGCACTGCTTTTACCATGTTTGCGGGTGGTAATATTGGCAAAGGCGCTTTGATGGGTGGATTGATGGGTGGGGCTGCCGGTGCTTTGGGTGGATATTTGCAGTATCTGCAGATTGGCAGAGAGATGAAAAGATCGGTGGCAGATCGAAGATTTTGGATGGCGTTTAATGATATTGGAGACGATGAACTAAAAAAAATTGCGGAAGGCACTGTTTTATTAGACTATGTTCGCATTCATCCTTACCTTCCCAGTGGTGCTATTCAGCCAAACTACTTTTTTGAGGAGCTGATTATTGGTGGGAAATTGTTGAAGGGAGTGGCGAATCTCTCTAATTCACTTTGGCAAACTGGCAGGGGAATGTGGGCCGCTAGAAGATTACGGCAGATGGAATTTGGAGAATTACAAGCACTCACAAAAACATACTCCACCGAGCTGAATACATTCTTTAAGTCGGGAGGAAGTGAGATGGCGTCCAGAGAAGCGCTGCAAGCATACAAGGAATTAGCTACTAGGATTTTAAATGGAACAGGAGGTACTCCTGCAACAAAACTTACCGAGACAGCATTAAAAGTTCAAAGTCAAAGATTGGAAATGATAAACAGAGCCCTAGAAATACTAAGATAGTTATGCTTTATTTACAAAAAATTAAAGAAAAATGGATGAAAGAAAGTATTATCACTTTTCAACCTGTTGATATAGAATCCATTTTGAATTTTCAGATTAAAAACAATATTATTGTACCAAATGATTTAAAAGAGTATTTCAAAATATTAAATGGAACAGGGGGAGAATACACAACTGAACTTTATGAATTTTATTCTATTGAAAGAATAAAAAAAGTACTCGAAGAATTTCAAGACTGGAAAGGGATACCAAATTACCAACCTCTTGTAAATTTAAATGACACTAAAAATTTATTTGTATTTGCAAATTTCAGCTTTAATTTGTTTGCATATGGGATTAAACTTTACGAAGAAAAAAGAGATATTAATGAAATATATGTTTTTTGCGGGGAGAAATATAAAAAAATATCAAATAATTTCTCTGATTTTCTTGAGCTATATTTAAATGATTCAATTGAATTACAATTATAAATATTAATGACAAGTAAAAGGACACAGATGTAAGTTAAATTGGTATATCATATAGCGACAGATACTTTTCATTAATACAAATGACGAAAAAGTCAAGCTCTTTTATATATCGAACAACTAGAACAGCGGCGTCACTTTACGGTGGCGCAGTTATCGGTGAATGCTCTTGTAAGCGTTAGACCACCCTGGACAGGTTTTTTTTATCCTAAAATTACAAGATTATGCAATCCACGATCAAAACTGGGTTTTTAAACATGAGTTTATGCATGCGTGGCGCTGGTATAAAAATCTGCCGAACTTCTTTATTCCCCTAGTGAAGTCGCTAAGGGGAGATGATTTTGCGAGGGAATAACATAAGATTGGCGACACCACTTAAACAAGTTAAACCGGGCAGTTTCTTCCAAAAAGAATTAAATTATTTATTTGATAAGGGCTACAAAGTAAGTTCTGACGGACTTTGGTTAGTTAAATAGGAAGCTATGAAGAATAACGAAAAAGTTTACAGCTTTCTAAAGCTAAACGGATTTGAGCTAATCAAGGAAGATACATCTGTATTTTTTGGAGATTACTACGATGTATTCACCAATGGAAGTTTTCAATTAAGATTTAGTAGTTCTAAGTCTTTTGAAACAGTTGACATACGGAGTAATCTACTAAATGAGAGTTGGTATGACTTAGCATTAGTAAAAGCTCTTTTGTACGATGAAAAAGAACTCAATAATGTTACTACTATTGAAGAACACAGATTTTTTTTGCAGAAAGAGCTTGCTAACATTACCGAACTCTTTAAGGACAAAAATTATCCAACTACAAAAAAGAGATTGGATGAATTAGGGAATGAAAGAGCAGAACAAATGTTTCCGGGAATGAGAAAATAATCCCCCCTGGCTTCCAAAGCTTTTTCATTTATTAAAAGATTTTTTAGTCTTGTAATCCGTTGTTCGGTTAAAGAAAGTCGAGTAGGTAAGGAGAATTTCACCCCAAACCTCTCACAGCACCGTGCGTGACAGTCTCCCGTCACACGGCGCTTCTACCAACGGGCACAGACAGGTAACCCAGTACAAGCAACAACAACATCACTTCCAACATTTCTTATTCAATCCACATAAAACACATACATCCTGTTGCCTGTTATTTCCGTCTCCAGGCCATTTTCTGTCTTCAGGGCCTGTCTGCCGGTCAGGCCGGCGTGCGGATTCTGGTAGATCACAACTTTCCCTCCTGCTCCTTCGGTACAGATGCAGACCGGGGTCTTCTGCTCATGCGCCGATACGATCCAATCCTGGCCCGGATTCTGACCGATACGCGACGAAAGCGAACCGTCGCCTTTATCTCCTTTTGAAGGCGCGTATACCTTCCCGTTGACTGAGAAATTACAATACCTGACCGAACGGCTTACCCGGTCGCTCGCCGTACTGATCCGGCTATATAGCCATGCCCCGACAAATGCGCCGGTCTCGCCCTGCAGCGGCATCTCCGGAAAAATCGAACCTTCCCGGCCTTTTCCTTTCTTAGGATGCGCCCGGTCGTTTGGATTATAGGTAACAGCAGCTTTGCCGTTTGGCTGCCACTTTGTCTTCCAGTCATCCTGCCCGCCATACCAGCTCTGTTCGAAATGGGCCGGGTCTGTCGACATCGGTATATTGCTGTTCCACAAAATATAGTCATTGCCCAGCAACAGGTGAAAAAATGATTCTGCCAGCATCGTATGCAGGGGCCAGCTGTTAGGCCCGAGTACGAGGATATCCCCGCCGTTCAGCTTTAACCGCTGAAAAGTGCCGGCGGCCGTTACCCTGTCTACCCCCACCGCTTCGGCAGTCTGCCAGCCGTTTTTGAGGAGTCTCCTGTCGGGCACTGCGAGATTTACTTTCTCCAGGTTAAAAAGATTGTTATACAACCCGCCTTCTGTGAGGGTATTGAACATATTTCCCAGGTAGCCCCCCAGCCGGTAATTGCGGTATTGGTAGGCTCCCTTACCGAAATAAGCCGACAGATCCCACCCTCCGTTTATATACCTGTTACGGGCGAAATCCACCGACGATAACGCTCTCTTCAGATGTATCGCCGGTGCGTTGAAGGACATCTCCATGCCATACCCGTACAATGCGCCGAAATAATCGTCATATAACCTCGTTTCTTCAGGGGACTTCACCCCAAGCTCCTTCTGATACCGGCCATACAATCCCCTGAACACCTCCTCGGCTTTCTCGTAGCAACGGGGGCAATCGCCTTCTATATTACCGTAGTTTTCGGCAAGCTCGGCAACTGTGATAAAGTCCTTGTCAACGGCAGTATTGGCAATGACCCAACCTGGCTGGGCAAAACTCCCTTTATTGTCGTAAGCCCGGAGGTTCTTCCATTTTCTGCCCGGAGCCATATTATCGAGCCAGCCGTAGACATACTGGATGTGCGTGGCTTTCCTGAACAGTTCTTCCTTCGGTATCCCGGTAATATAACGGGTAATCCCGAATCCCTTTTCCGCCGGAAGCTCAAGGTCGTAGGGAAGCAGCTGGTAGTGCGGAAGCCAGCTGGCACGCAGCAGATCGGCAGGAACGCCGATCCCCGGCCCAACCGATCCGCCTGCAGTGACCGACAGGTAAAGCGTTTCCATCATGGCCGAATTGTCGTCTGCCGTCCCGCTGCCCATTCCCATCAGGTTCCACAGGTTAGCGATCAGATGATCATAGTCATTGGCTGCGGCATACACTATCCGGAAACCGTAGTTACCCGGAGGCAATGCCATTCCTTCGGAAAACAAAGCCTTTTCCTCGTGCTCCGGCAGGCGATTGTCGTAAATATCCCCAAAAAGAAACCTCCTGCAGACGCTCTTTCCGTTCCAGGAAGATTTGGTCTCCGGCGCTATGATCCTGACTTTACCGTCACGAATCTCTACCGAGACGTGCTCACTCGGTATCCATTCATATAAAAAACCGTTTTCCTGCCTGCTGTAAACTCCCGGGTTTTGAAATTGTGCATACAGGAATGGTGAAAAACAAAACAGCCAAACCAACAAAAATACAACTCCAATTCTCCGGATATTCATAGTATAATCGCTTAACCCATTATCAAATCACACATTGCCTCATTCCCCCACCAAATTCTCCACCAACACCGCCGTCGCCCCCCCTCCGCCATTACAGATCGATGCAACCCCGTAACGGCCGCCGTTCTGTCGCAATACGCTCAGAAGCGTGGTCAGGATCCTCGCCCCGGATGCCCCGAGCGGATGTCCCAGCGACACTGCTCCTCCCCATGCATTCACACGGGTATCGTCGAGACCCAGGAGGCGAATATAAGCCAGGGCTACTACTGAAAACGCTTCATTCACTTCAAAATAGTCTACCTGGTTGATACCGATCCCCACTTTGTCGAGCAGCTTGCGGGTAGCCAGCACGGGCGTAGTGGTAAACCTTGCAGGTTCCTGCTCGGCGTCGGCGTAGGCTACGATCCTGGCTATCGGCCGGAGCCCTTGGTCCCTCGCCTGGTCCCCGCTTACCAGGATCAACGCTGCCGCACCGTCATTAATTGTGGAAGCATTTGCTGCCGTAACGGTACCTCCTTCCGAAAATGCCGGTTTCAGCAGGGGCACCTTCTCTGCATTGACCTTTTTATATTCTTCGTCGCGGGCCACTAACAGCGGGTCACCCTTCCGCTGCGGCACCCGGATGCCGACCGTCTCAGCATCAAACCAGCCTTTGTCCCATGCCTCCGCTGCCCTGGCATAAGACCTGAGGGCATATTCATCCTGTTCCCTTCGGGAAATTCTGTATTCAAGCGCCGTCGCATCGCCGCAGGTTCCCATCGCCGACTGGTCGTAGGCATCCTGCAGACCATCTCGGACGAGGCTGTCCACCAACTGACCGTTACCGTATCCATAGCCAAAACGCGCCTTGGGCAGATAAAAAGGGGCATTGGACATACTTTCCATCCCGCCGGCAATAACGACGCCGGCGTCGCCGAGCAGGATAGACTGCGCACCCAGGGAAACCGCTTTCAAACCCGATGCGCAGACTTTGTTTACCGTCGTGCAGATGATCTTTTCCGGCAATCCTACCCTTCTCACTACCTGTCTTGCAGGTGCCTGCCCGGTGTTGGCCGAGATCACGTTCCCGAAAAAAGCCTCATCTATAGATTCCTGATCAATACCCGACACAGCCACAGCTTCATTTAATGCCGCACTACCCAGTTCTGTGGCAGACAAACCTGCCAGCGCACCGCCGAAACTACCTATCGGCGTCCGCACCGCCGAGGCTATCAATACCTCCTTTCTCATAATATCATTACTTCTTTAATTTGTACAATTATCCAAACATACCCAATCTCGTCTTTATATCAAAGCTCCGGCGATAACTCAGTCGTATTTTGATCGGGTAAAATGGGCTTTTTCTGCCGTATTCATACGGATCTATCTCTTCACTCTGACCCGTATCCCGTAGAAAAAGCGAAAAAAAACTTCTGTTTGATACTCATTATTATTAAAACCATTGAAAACATCGCATTTAAACCATACCTTTGCACCAATATTCATCCAGTTCCGGAAGCGCTTTAAGTCTATTATTTTAGTATACTTAATAGACTAAAAAGGGTCATGAAACGGAGGAAGATCAAAGCGACAATCAGCCGGGTGGCCTGACCGCTCCCTCAGCTGGCAGAAGTACAATTTTATCCGAGTGAAAAAGCAAACCAGAGTTATTCGCACGCAGACCCCTAAAACAGGGTACAGGGAACATTCGAGTCCGTTATTCCTGACCAGCAGCTTCACCTTCGAATCGGCTGAGCAGGGAAAAGCGTTGTTTGACGAAACGGAACACGGTAATCTCTACAGCCGTTTTTCCAACCCGACTGTCCAGGAATTCATCGACCGCGTATGCATTATGGAAGGATACGAGGACGGGGTGGCAACGGCAACCGGGATGGCTGCGGTATTTGCAAGCTTTGCTTCTTACCTGAGCGCAGGCGACCATCTGGTGTCCTGTAGGGCTCTTTTCGGCTCCGCTCACCAGATCATCACCCAGATACTGGTCAAATGGGGGATCACTTATACTTATATAGATGCTACGGCGCCCGAAGAAGTATGGGAAGCTGCCATACAGCCCAACACCAAAATGATCTACCTCGAAACGCCGTCTAACCCGGGCCTCGAGCTGGTGGATATGGAGATGATCGGGAAGCTATGCAAAAAGCACGGGCTTATATTTAACGTAGACAACTGTTTTGCTACACCGGCGCTTCAGACCCCGGTCGATTTCGGTGCCGACCTTGTCGTGCATTCTGCCACCAAGTTTATGGAAGGCCAGGGGCGCGTTTTAGGCGGGATCCTCGTAGGCAGCAAGGAACTGATCAAGCCGGCGCGCTTTTTTGCCAGGCAAACCGGTCCGGCACTGTCTCCGTTCAACGCATGGGTTTTATCAAAAAGCCTCGAAACTCTCGACCTGCGTATCGGGCGGCATTCGGACAATGCGCTGAAACTGGCGCAGGCCATGGAGTCGCACCCGTTGGTAAACAAGGTGAATTATCCCTTCCTTCCCTCCCACCCGCAATATGAGCTTGCCAGAAAGCAGATGAAGGCGGGCGGAGGTATCCTGACCATAGAGCTGGAAGGAGGTTTCGAACGGATCAGCCGCTTTATGAAAGCGCTGAACCTGGTTACCCTGACTTCAAATCTGGGCGATACCAGGACGATCATCACAAATCCCTATACCACCACCCATGGCAAGCTTTCTCCTGAAGACAAGCTTTCGCTCGGCATTACGGAAGGGTTGGTAAGGGTTTCTGTCGGGCTTGAAGACGCTGACGATCTGGTTGAAGATTTCGTTCAGGCCGTCGAAGCTTCTGCAGAGTAAGTAATACACAAGCGTAACGCATGTGCCTTATGAATACATTGTTAGACCAATTTGCGCAACTAAAACAAGACCTTGAAGGGAAGAGCGAGGTGGAGGCTCTGGCAACGCTGGCCGGGTTATTTCCCGGCGAAGTTGTCTTTTCGTCGAGCCTGGGTTATGAAGACCAGGTGATCTCGGATATGATTTTCGCCAACCACCTTCCGGTCACGGTCTTCACTCTCGATACCGGGCGCCTGTTCGAAGAAACGCAGAAGACCCTTCAGCGTACCAACAAGCGCTACGATACCCATATCCGGGCCTATTACCCGGACCTCGAAGCGGTAGAGGCAATGGTTTCATCCAAAGGCCCCTACAGCTTCTACGACTCGGTCGAAAACCGGAAGGAATGCTGTTTTATCCGCAAGGTAATCCCCCTGAACAGGGCGCTGAAAGGGGCAAAAGTCTGGGTTACCGGGATCAGGGCCGAACAGTCGGGCAATCGCCAGGCAATGGAACAACTGGAATGGGATGAAGCGCACCAGTTATTTAAGTTTCATCCGCTTATGCACTGGAGCTTTGACGAAGTTAAAGCGTATATCAAAGCCAACAACGTACCCTACAACCCGCTCCACGACAGGGGTTTTGTCAGTATAGGCTGCGCGCCCTGTACGAGAGCTATCGTGGAAGGCGAGGATTTCCGCGCCGGAAGATGGTGGTGGGAAGATGAAAGCAAAAAAGAATGCGGGTTGCATGCCCGGTAATTATAGCGTAAAGCTCTTTGTTCATATTAGAAATCTCAAAGAATGACTTTCAAAAACGATCCGCTGATTGACTATCTTGATGATCTGGAGGCTGAGGCGATCTACATCATGCGTGAAGTAGCGGGGCAGTTCGAACGCCCTGCATTATTGTTTTCAGGGGGAAAAGACTCCATCACCCTGGTACACCTGGCCAGGAAAGCGTTTGCTCCCTGTAAGATACCGTTCACACTGGTACATGTCGATACAGGGCATAACTTCCCTGAAGCTATAGCCTACCGGGATAACCTCGTTGAGGAGTTGGGCGCGAAACTGGTAGTCAGGTATGTGGAAGATACCATCAAAGCCAAGAACCTGAAAGAGCCTAAAGGCAAAAATGCCTCCAGAAACTGGCTCCAGACCTTTACCCTGCTGGATACGATCGAGGAGTTCGGGTTCGACGCCTGTATAGGAGGCGCCAGACGCGATGAGGAGAAGGCCCGCGCCAAAGAGCGGATATTTTCTTTCCGGGACGAATTCGGTCAGTGGGATCCCAAGCAGCAACGCCCCGAGCTTTGGAGCCTTTTTAACGGCAAAATCAGCAAAGGCGAAAATGTGAGGGTATTCCCGATATCCAACTGGACCGAGCTCGACGTCTGGTCTTATATCAAAAGGGAGCAGATACCTCTCCCGTCGATCTATTTCGCACATGAAAGGGAGGTGATCCTACGGGACGGGCATCTGCTGGCTAATGCCGATTTTATCCAGAAAGACGAACACGACAAAATCGAGAACCGTGTTGTGCGCTTCAGGACTGTAGGAGATATGACCTGTACTGCGGCTGTGGAATCTAATGCCGCTACTCTCGACGAAGTGGTGGCTGAAATCACGGTTTCGAGGATAAGCGAGCGCGGGGAAACCCGGATCGACGATCAGCAGACCGAAGCGGCGATGGAAGACCGTAAAAAGAACGGCTATTTCTGATCAGCCCCAATCACCCCTGGTTTTTACGATTTATAATAAAAATGGATATACTGAGATTTATAACGGCCGGTTCCGTAGACAACGGAAAGAGCACATTGATAGGAAGGCTGCTTTTCGATACCAAAAACATCCTCGCCGATCAGATGAATGCCATAGAAAAGGCCAGCAAATCCCGCAACAACGGGGAAATCGACCTGGCATTGCTGACAGACGGGCTCCGCTCCGAGCGCGAGCAGGGGATCACGATAGATGTTGCCTACAAATACTTCCAGACTCCCAACAGGAAATTCATCAGCATTGATGCTCCCGGCCACACGCAATATACCCGTAATATGGTGACAGGTGCCTCGAATGGAGACCTTGCCATTATCCTGGTAGACGCCCGCCTGGGTGTAATAGAGCAAACCAAGAGGCATTCGCTCATCGCTGCGATGCTTAAGATACCCTATGTGGTGGTGGCCATCAATAAAATGGACCTGGTCGGGTTTTCGGAAGACACATTCCTGAAAATTGCCCGGGAATACCAGGAGCTGGCCGGCAAGCTGAAGATCGAAAATCTTAAGATCATACCTGTAAGCGCGCTGAACGGGGATAATATCGTGGAGAAATCCCGGTCTATGCCCTGGTACCAGGGTGAGACCATGCTCTCAGTCCTGGAAACCGCCGATGTACACCGCGGCGCTGCCGGCCTCGGAGCCCGCTTCCCCGTACAGTATGTGCTTCGTCCCCAGTCTGAAGAGCTCCATGACTACCGGGGCTATGCAGGACGTCTTTTGAGCGGAAGCCTGAAAAAAGGAGAGAAGATCTCCGCCATGCCTTCGGGTCAATCATCCACGATAGCTAAGATCGAAGTTTACGGTAATGAAGTCGACGAAATCTCCGTTCCCCAGTCTGGCACTATCCTGCTGGAAGACGATATCGACATCAGCCGGGGCGATATTATCGTAGGCGCCGATGGCAGGGAGCCTGTCCCGACCCAGGATATCGCAAGCCTGGTATGCTGGATGGACGACCGTAAAGAGCTTAAACCGGGTAATAAGTATCTTCTCCAGCATGGAACTTCCAGGGTAAGATGCGCTGTTAAGCATATTGACTACCGGATCGACATCAATTCTTACGTGGAAGAAAAAGGAATCGATTCCCTGAAGTTAAACGATGTGGCCAGAGTAACGCTACGCACTGCCCAGCCTCTTGCTTTCGACTCATATTCTCAAAACCGCGCCAACGGAGGTGCTATTTTGATCGATGAAACGAGCAATGTAACGGTAGGAGCCTGTATGCTGGACTAGCACAATCCTTTACTATGAAGAATCTGTAATGAATTAAAGTCCTATATTTGTTAACCTATTAATTCCATAGGATATATGAAAGAAGTTAAATTCAGCGAGCGGGTCAGCGAGCGTGCCAAAAAAGATATCCTCGAACTCCAGGGAAAAATCGAGAGCATGGTCAGCGGTGAAATGACCGCTGAAATGTTCAGGAAGTACCGTCTGGCACGGGGTGTATATGGTCAGCGTCAGCCTGGTGTGCAGATGACGAGGATCAAGCTGCCTTATGGCAAAATCAATTCCGACCAGCTGATACGCATCGCCGATTGTTCCGATAAATACGCTACCGGGAATCTTCACGCTACTACGCGGCAGGATATACAATTGCATTTCGTCAAGCTGGTGGATTCTCCCCACCTGTGGGCCGACCTCGAAGATGTGGGAGTGACCATGAAGGAAGCCTGCGGCAATACGGTCCGTAATATTACGGCATCTCCGACTGCGGGTATCGATCCGGATGAGCCTTTTGATGTAAGCCCCTATGCACGGCAGACTTTCGAGTACCTGCTGCGAAATCCTATCTGTCAGGATATGGGGAGAAAATTCAAAATTTCATTTTCCTCTTCCGAAAAAGATACTGCTTTTTCCTATATACACGATGTGGGGCTGGTCCCACGGGTAATCGAAGAGCCCGACGGAAAGAAAAAGAGAGGCTTTCGGGTTGTGGTTGCCGGCGGATTGGGAGCCCAGCCCATGGCAGCCCAACTGCTTTATGATTTCCTTGAAGAAGAATATATCATCCCGCTGATAGAAGCCATTATCCGGGTTTTTGATCGTTACGGCGAAAGAACCAAACGCCATAAGGCCCGCATGAAATACCTGCTGGCGGACATCGGTATTGAGGAGTTCCTGCACCGCGTCGAAACCGAATGGCCTTCGGTAAAACACAAGTCTTACTGGTATAAGGGTACCGAAGATGTGCCGGCGCCTCCTTCCGAAAGTACGCTGACGCTGGGAGAGCTTAAGGAAAGTACTTCCGATGATGAATTCAGGAAATGGTTGACTACCAACGTATTTGAGCAAAAACAGAAAGGATGGTATGCCGTACAGCTTAAGGTACTACTAGGTGATATTCACTCAGACACTGCCCGGGCCCTCGCGGCAATCGTGAAGGAATATGCGGCCGACGACATCAGGGTAACCGCAAACCAGGGCTATCTTCTCCGGTTCATCAGGGCTCAGGACCTGGAACCCGTTTACCGGAAGCTGGAAGCGCTGAAGCTGGCAGCCCCCGGTTTTGACAGTACCCTCGACATCACGACCTGCCCCGGTACCGATACCTGTAACCTGGCGATCACCAGCAGCTACGGTATTACGAAGGTCCTGGAAGAGATGCTACAGAATGAATATCCCGACCTGGTTTACAATACCGATATAAAAATAAAGATCAGCGGCTGTATGAACGGCTGCGGGCAGCACAGTTCATGTAATATCGGCTATCACGGCAGTTCCATCAAACACGGCAAGCATGTGCTGCCCGCCCTCCAGATACTGCTCGGCGGCGGCTACTCCGGATCGGGTATCGGACAGGTGGGCGAAAAGGTGATCAAAATCCCTGGAAAACGCGGACCACAGTCTTTGAGGCTGCTCCTGGACGACTACCTGGCCAACGCTTTCGAAGGAGAATATTTCAACTTCTACTACAAAAGAAAAGGGAAAGCCTACTTCTACCAGCTGCTGCGTCCGCTGGCCGATCTTTCTACCATTACCGACGACGATTTCCGGGATTACGACCATGATGAGATTTACAAAACCGAAATCGGCATCGGGGAATGCGCAGGCGTGATGCTCGACCTGGTTTCAAGTACACTCATAGAGGCAAAGGAAAAACTGCTGCTCGCGCAGGAGCTTTTATCCGCCGGACAATGGGCAGACGGTATCTACCATGCCTACGGCTCGATGATCACGGGAGCCAAGGCGCTCCTTCTCAGCGAAGGTGTGGCTACCAACACACAGCACGGCATTATGAAGGATTTTGACGAGCACTTCGGAGACTACTTCTGCCCGGCTGAAAATAAAGACGGCTTCAGGCAGATCATGCTGACGATCAATAAAAACGAGCCGACAGAAGAATTTGCCCGGTACTATGTCGGAAATGCGAAAGAGTTCCTGGACTACATCCGCAGCTACAGGGAAAGCAATATTAACCCCAACGCCGAGCCCATACTCCAGGAGGAGGTTTTCGGTATGGACAGTTGAGAGAGAGAGAGAGAGATGAAGCTTATCTTGGTAGGAGCAGGCCCGGGCGATCCGGAGCTCATTACGCTTAAAGGCGCAAAAGCGCTGGCAAATGCCAGGGTCGTATTGTATGACGCGCTGATCCACCCTGCTTTGCTGTCGCATTGTAAAGACGATTGCACCAGGATACAGGTGGGTAAAAGGGGCGGACAGCTGAGCTGCAAGCAGGATGAAATCAACCGGCTCATCTATCACTACGCTTGTGAAGCCGGAGAAGTGGTAAGGCTGAAGGGAGGCGATCCTTTTGTCTTCGGAAGAGGATACGAGGAAATAGAATTCGCATCTAAGCTGGGCATTACCTGCGAGGTCATACCCGGTATTTCCAGTACCTATGCAGTGCCCGCCCTGGCTGGAATTCCCGTCACTTTGCGGGGCTACAGCGAGAGCTTTTGGGTCATTACCGGAACTACCCGTAATCACGTGCTTTCCAACGATGTTGCGCTGGCCGCCAGGTCTACCGCTACGGTCGTTATTCTCATGGGTGTACAGCGGCTTCCAGAAATCGTCGAAACCTTCACCGAAACCGGTAGGCAAAACGAAGCAATCTCCATTATACAGAATGGTAGCTTAAAAAGCCAGAAAGTTGTTACAGGTAAAATAAATAACATCCTGAGGTTAGCCCAGGAACAGCAGGTAGGCTCACCTGCAGTCATTGTCATCGGCCCGGTGGCAGCACTCCCTGAAGAAGCCCAAAAACTGGTTTCTCCCTATTCCACTACTTCAGCAGAAATCATCCGGTAGCAGAGTTGATCGGGATTATCGGTATTTAACTGAAGGATACCCTTCAGAGTACGTATTTCATCGGTTTTAAAACGCCGGGGCTTCGATTTAAACTCCAGCTCCATCAGGGTCTCAGGGCCGGCACTCCCGCAGAAAAAGCACGAAGACATGGGCTTTTCAGAAATTACGTAAATATCGTCAGGAAGGCTTACCGGGATCATATACCCCCTGATCTGCACCTGTTTCCCTTCCAGCTCCTTTACCGAAGCTCCAAATGTCGGGATCTTAATAAAATCCCGCTGCTGCAGATTCAGCCTCTCCCTGAAAGTAACATCCGTCAGCGTCTTCCAGGTAATCGGTATACTCTCACCAGCCCGTATAAAAGATATGGCAGGCAAAGCCAACAGAACAAAAACCACTATCGGAATTAATTGCCTCATTGCCTCATCCCCTAATTAACCACCTCCACCCCCGTCAGTATATAATTCAGATGCTCCACATCCTCAGGGTTCAGTTTCAGCACCCCTTTGAGCGTCCTGATCTCATCGGTCTTGAACCTTCTCCCCTTCTTCCTGAATTCAAGCTCGATAAGCGACTCGGGTCCTGATCCTCCGCAAAAAAAGCACTGCGCCATAGGCTTGGCCGAGATCACGTAGAATTCACCCGTTTCATCAACCGGGATCATATATCCCTTTATCGAGACCGTCTTACCCTCCAGCGCCTTCACCTTGTTTCCGAACGTCGGGTACATGAAGTACATTTCCTCCTGCTTGTTAAACTTCCGGGTATAGGTAATATCCGTCAATGTTTCCCAGGTAATGGCTATTACCTCCGGCCTGGAAACAAACGCCCCGCTGATAGCCAAAAGCAGTATCCAGGGCAATTTTCCGAATTGGTTTCCTATCTTCATAAGACTGATCTACAAATAAAGTCTCTCCGTTTACTCCTGTACTTCCAGTGATTTCCTGATCTCTTCAATAGCTGCCCTGGCATTTTTCTGATAATCCAGCATCGACTGATCGGTCATGGACGGAGCTGCCTTATGACTGTGGTCGTGCGTATGTCCCTCATCACCGTGGTCATGCGAATGCTCAAAACCAGGTACCTCATACAGACCGTCTTTCCAGGTGTGCAGTAAATCATGAATACTGTCCAGGCGGGCTACGGCCTCGCTATCCCCGCCGGCCTCTGCTTCTTCCTGCTGCTTTTCGAGAAGCTCATGGGTCTCATTGTAAATTTCTACTGCCTCAAGATGAACCTGGTTGGCTTCCTTCAGGATTTCATTAGGACCTTGCCCGGACGAACACGACAGGAAAGCGCCGATACTAAAAACGGAAACAAACAAAAGGATATTCTTCATAGTGCTTTAAAATAATATTGTGATAAATACTCTTAATACTCCTTTTCACCCCGCTCAGATCATCAGCACATCATCGCTTTCAGCAAAGCCTGCTTCCGTTCGGGACCGGCCTTTCTACCGAAGTCAATATAATATCGCCGTTTTCGTCGGCAAAGCCGGTAACAAGGCACTCCGACATAAATGCCCCGATCTGTTTCCGTGGAAAATTCACGACCGCTACTACCTGTCTCCCCGGAAGCTCGTCCAGGGTATAGTGCTTCGTGATCTGGGCGCTGCTCTTTTTTATACCCGTTTCAGGGCCGAAGTCTATCCATAGCTTATAAGCTGGCTTCCGTGCTTCCGGGAACTCCGAAGCTTCCACAATGGTACCGACCCTCAGTTCTACCTTTTCGAATTGCTGCCAGTCAATCAGTTCCATATATAGTAATCAAAACTTTACTTCAAATATACCCCTTTCGACTCCGTTCAGGGACCATAATTCACTTCCCTTCCTCCAGCGGGAAAGCCGTCAAAATAAGATTGGAAGCAGATTTTGCAATAAGCTTTTCTTCAGAATCCCTGATCTCACATTCGCAATGTACGATATTCCTGCCTTCTCTTACGACCTGTGCGGTGGCAATCAGCTTAGTACCTATCCGGGCGGGACTCAGAAAATCACAGTTCAGGTTTACGGAAGTATGTGCATACTGGTTGCCCAGCAGGTACACCATAATCCCGATCATATCATCCATTATCATAGCGGCAGCGCCACCGTGCAGGGTCTTCATCGGGTTGGTCATATCTTCCCTTACGACAAACTCTGCTACCAGCCTTCCGCGGCCCACTTCCTTAAGCGTTCCGCCCAGCCATCGGGTGGCGCCCGAGGGGACCCGTTTGAAAGCTTCCTCTATATGCTCCCTGAAATATTCGATTCGTGAATTTGTTATGGCCTGCTGCATTTGACTGCTTTTTCTGTTTTTTTCCGTTTTTTGTGCTGGTACTACTTTCTCTTCTGGATTCCAAAATAGGAATTATCTATGAAAATAGCGTTTACTTTACCCCTATTTATGCATTTTTTTGGTATGGTTCCCAGGAAACACTAACTTTGACCCCTTATAACGCCCTAAGGTATACAGGATGAATTATCACTTACTGCAAATCCCTGATAGAACCCCCAAGCCTCGGGAAAGTGGTTTGACCATGATGATGGACAAGGGCTTAAGCCTCCGGCAGGTTGAAGACTGCCTGTCTGTCGCAGAAAATTACATCGATATTGTAAAGCTGGGCTGGGCCACATCTTATGTCACGCCTAACCTGAAAGAGAAAATAAACGCCTATCACCAGGCCGGAATACCTGTTTACTTCGGCGGAACTCTATTCGAGGCATTCCTGGTCCGCGACCAGTTTGACGACTACCGCCGGATCCTCGACGAATACAAGATCTTTCATGCAGAGGTATCGGACGGATCGATAGAGTTGGAACACGATTTAAAATGCCATTTTATCCAGGAACTTTCGAAAGACTTCGTTGTCTTATCGGAGGTGGGGTCTAAAGACGAGGAAAAGATCATACCTCCGTACCAGTGGATCAAGCTGATGACCGCCGAGTTGCAGGCAGGCGCCTGGAAAGTGATCGGGGAAGCACGCGAATCGGGGAACGTAGGTCTTTTCAGGGCCTCAGGCGAAGTACGCCAGGGTCTCATCGATGAAATCCTGACTTCCATTCCCCCGGATAAAGTCATCTGGGAAGCGCCGTTAAAGGCCCAACAGGCCTGGTTTGTCAAATTATGCGGATCCAACGTTAACCTGGGCAATATCGCCCCCGAGGAAGTGATCCCCCTTGAAACTATTCGTCTGGGATTAAGAGGTGATACTTTCTCACATTTTCTCAACCAAAAAACTAAAATTGAATGGAAATTATCAGCCAGATCCTAGATTTCTTCCTGCATCTGGATCAACATTTGGCCACCATTATATCTGAATACGGTACACTCACTTATGTTATCCTTTTCCTTATTATTTTTGTAGAAACAGGCGTGGTGTTCATGCCCTTTCTCCCTGGCGATTCACTTCTTTTTGCGGCCGGCATGCTCGCTGCCCAATATCCTGACTCGCTCAACGTCTGGCTGGTCATTGTGCTGCTTATCATCGCGGCTATACTGGGCGATACCACTAACTATTTTATAGGGAAGTACTTCGGGGAAAAGGCGCTGAAGGTTAAAATTTTCGGGAAAAACTTCGTAAAGCCCGAACACATTGAGAAAACCCATGGCTTTTACGAAAAATACGGCCCGGCCACCATTGTGATAGCCCGCTTCGTGCCGATCGTAAGAACACTGGCTCCTTTCGTAGGCGGCGTCGGACATATGAACTACAGGGTGTTTCTAAGCTACAATGTTATCGGCGGACTGATATGGGTGATCGGGCTTACGCTTGCCGGCTATTTCCTGGGCAACATCGATATTGTCAGGAACAACTTTGAAAAGGTCATCCTTCTGATTATTTTTATCTCTGTGTTGCCCATGTTATGGCAATTCGCGAAAAGCACCTTTTCCGGCTCTAAAACAGCCTGAAACCTGAGAGCATACAGCTATGCGCAAAGCCTGGTTGGTCATTCCGGTGATTTTCTGCCTGGCCATGTCCGCTCCGGCGGTACAAGGCCAGGCGCCGTCTGTAAGGATAGCCAAGCTCAAATACGGCGGCGGAGGCGACTGGTATGCCAATAAAACCGCCCTTCCTAACCTCATCAGGTTTTGCAACAATCACCTCCGGACCAACATCCGCCAGGAAGAAGACATTGTGGAGGCCGGGAGTCCGCAGATTTTTTCCTACCCTTTCGTGTACATGACAGGCCACGGAAATGTCCATTTTTCACCCGCTGAAGCTGCCAATCTCAGGAACTACCTGCTGTCGGGCGGCTTCCTGCATATAGACGACAACTACGGTCTGGATCCGTTTGTGAGGAGGGAAATGAAAAAGGTTTTCCCGGAGCTGGACTTCGTGGAGCTGCCGTTCGATCACCCGGTTTACAGCCAGAAATTCAGGTTCGAAAACGGCCTGCCCAAAATCCACGAACACGATAACAAGCCGGCCCAGGGATTCGGAATGATATGGCAGGGACGCCTTGTTTGCTTCTATTCGTATGAAAGCGACCTGGGCAACGGCTGGGAGGATGCTTCGGTGCACAACAACCCCGAAGAACTGCGGGAATCGGCCCTCCGGATGGGAGCCAATCTTATCAGTTTTTCTTTTACCGATTTCTGACTATCGCTTCCATATTTCCTAAAAAAAAAGTACTTTCGCGATATTAGCTAAAATCTGTCTAAATAGTTCCCTATAATGTACGTTGTCTTAGTAGCTTTCCTGGTCCACTGGTACCTTTCCCTGTTTTGCCAGACTTTTTTTCTGCACCGTTACTCTGCCCATAAAATGTTCACGATGAACAAGTTCTGGGAGAGGTTCTTTTACTTCCTCACTTATATCTCCCAGGGGTCTTCCTATCTGAGCCCCAGGGCCTACGCGATCCTTCACCGTATGCACCATGCTTTCAGTGATACCGAGAAAGATCCTCACTCACCGCATCATACTAAAAATGTCTTTACAATGATGTGGGACACCAAAGAGATCTATAATGCCGTATTGTCGAGAAAAAGAGAAGTTGAGCACCGGTTCGAAAGAAATTACCCGGAGTGGAACCTGATCGAAAAGCTCGGAGACAGCTGGGTTTCCCGGATCGGCTGGGGCCTGCTTTATTCGGCGTTCTATATCCTGGCCTACATTTACCTGGATATGCACTGGGCTTTCTTTTTCCTCCTGCCTATCCACTTCCTGATGGGCCCGATCCACGGCGCCATAGTGAACTGGAGCGGGCACAAATACGGCTACCAGAACTTCGACAACCAGGATGAGTCTAAAAACTCCCTGATATTCGACTTCCTCATGCTGGGAGAGCTCTTCCAGAACAACCATCATAAACGTCCGAACTCCATCAATTTCGGCCAGAAATGGTTTGAATTCGATCCGACATACCCGGTCATCAAGCTCCTTGACAAGCTCAAGATCATTAAAGTCAGGAAGAAGCACTGAAATCTTTCTACCGATTGGGGTTTTCTCGGATCAAGCCTATTTCTCGTGGAGGTCCTTGTATTATTGATATAGCTGGATTCGGCATAGGAGGAGAAGATCCTACCGGATCTTCTCCTCCTGTCTACCAGTTTTCTCCCCTTAAAAAACTTTGCCCGGTACGTTTTGTACCGGGCAAGTTTTTAATACACACCACAAAAAAATGAAAAGAGTATATCGTTAATTCTCGTATGCTCTATCAGTTATTCAAATAAAATAACGCCTTCTTAAAATGGCGTTAAAGAAATATTAGAATCTGCTTAATTCTATGAAGATGTTAAAAAAAGCTTCCTATCTTTTGCGTACAGCTGATTATTGATTTTTCAGTTCCAGTAAGTCTTCGATATATTTCCTGTCGTTACTAAGCCGGGGGACTTTATGTTGTCCTCCCAACTGGCCCCGTTCGCTCATCCAGCGGTAAAAAGTACCTTCGGGTACGTGATGTACAACCGGGGGCAAAAGCGCCATGTCCTTGTATCGTTTTGCATCGTAGTCCGAGTTAACTTCCCGCAGCTTCTTGTCGAGTACTCTATTGAAGAGCTCCGCATCATTGGGCTGTGTTTCGAACTCGAATATCCATTCATGCCCGCCCTTCCCGCTCTCATCCATAAAAATGGGCGCAGCGGTAAACTCCCTTATTTTTGCACCGGTCATAGTGCACGCTTCCGTGACAGAGACATCTGCATTTTCAACAATTACTTCCTCCCCGAAGGCATTGATGAAATGTTTGGTTCGCCCGCTTACCCTTATCCTGAAAGGATATTTGCTCGTAAACTTTACGGTATCGCCTATCAGATAGCGCCATAGTCCCGCATTCGTAGACATTACCAGCGCATAATTGGTATTCAGCTCCACCTCATCCAGCGTAAGGGTCTTCGGATACTTTTTATGTATCTCGCTCATGGGCACAAATTCATAGTAAATCCCGTAATCGAGCATCAGGAGCATTTCTCCCACCTTCGACAAGTCATCCTGTACCGCAATGTACCCTTCCGAAGCATTATACACCTCCAGGTAGTCGACCGAAGGTGATGGGAAATATTTGGTTTTAAACAGTTCACGGTAGGGAGTAAAGGACACCGCACCGTGTACAAAAACCTGGAAATCGGGCCATACTTCCAGCATATTCGATGCGCCTTTTTTCTCCATAATCCTGTCGAGCAGCACGATGGCCCATGTAGGTACTCCCAGCATGTTGGTTACATTCTCTTCGCTGCAAGACTCTACCATTCTCCCTATCTTGGTTTCCCACTCGTCAAGAAGCGCGATCTCCAGTGTCGGGGTCCTGAGATACTGTGCCCAGGCCGGTAGGTTGTTAACGATAATAGCTGAAATATCTCCCGCTTTCGTATCCGGGTTATAGGGGTTGTCATGCAGGGTGCCGCCTATCGACAGCCCTTTTCCGTCAAACACGGTGGTCTCCGGCCTGTTCTGCACCAGGAGGGTCATCATGTCCTTTCCTCCCTTATAGTGGCATTCTTCCAGCGATTCGGCAGAAACCGGTATGAACTTGCTCCTTGCATTAGTTGTGCCCGACGACTTGGAAAACCAATCCGAAGCAGTAGGCCACAACACATTCGGCTCGCCTTTGAGCACCCTTTCTATAAACGGGAACAGGTCTTCATAGGTAGAGACCGGCACCTGCTCCGAAAATTCTTTCGCACTCTTTATCTGTCCGTAATTATATTTCTGCCCCCACTCGGTGTAACGGGCGGTCTGGAGAAGCTCTTCCAACACAGCCTGCTGGGTTTCGACAGGATATTTCTTGAAATACTCTATGCGCTCGAAGCGCTTCTTCATAAACCAGATTACAATATCATTGATCAGCTTCATTAACGGCTGTGGAGTTTAAGCGGCAAAAAAAATGGTTAATCGTGTTCCTTGATCTGCTAAGAAACAAAATTAACCAATAATTTCACAGGACTTCAGTTTTCTTCCCAAAAGCGGGATCAACCTTAACCTTTGAGCTTCCTGTAAAGGAAAAGAAGGAGTATAGCCCCAAGGATAGCAATGCCCAGGCTACCCAAATCGAAACCATCTACCGTACCGAGCCCCAGTGCAGACGCTATAAAACCGCCTACAACCGCTCCCAGGACACCGATAATAATCGTAACCAGAATCCCGCCGGGGTCATTACCGGGATGAAGGAATTTTGCTACTGCACCTGCAATAAGGCCAAAAACGATCCAAGACAGAATACCCATAACTTTCAGTGTTTAATTGTGAAAAAAATATATTATTGGTTATGATTTCTTAAAAGGAATACGCAGGAGATTCCACAGTCTGCTGTTTTCCTCCCGCTTCATGTGGGTATCCACCCCGTAAATGAGATCGTTCTGACCGACCTTCACAAAGGTCCCGAAAAGCCGGTCCCAAATGGAAAAAATATTCCCATAGTTAGTATCCGTATACGGCTGCCGATAGTGGTGATGCACATGGTGCATGTTGGGGGTAACGATTACCAGGCTCAGTACCTTATCTACAGCTTCCGGCAGCCTGATATTGGCGTGGTTGAACTGTGAAAGCATCACCGAAAGCGATTGGTAGGCAAACACAATCCACATCGGTGCACCCGAAACCACCACTGCCAGGATTGTAAAGGCAAAGCGGAACACGCTTTCTCCCGGATGGTGGCGGTTGGCAGTGGTCGTATCCACATAGGTGTCGGTGTGATGTACCAGGTGATACTTCCACATCCACTTTACCTTATGCTGTATCCAATGGATCAGCCATGCACCAATCAGGTCGAGCAGCAGCAGCCCGGCTGCAAAACGGGCCCACAGAGGCATTGAAGGTAGCCACTGCAATATCCCGATGCCTTCCTCCACTACCCAATCGCTGGTTTTCACCAGCAGGAAAGCCAACAAAAAATTAACGATAACCGTGGTAAGGGTAAAAAACAGGTTGATACCCGCGTGACGATACTTATTGTAGGAAAAACGAAAAAGCGGGAAGGCATTTTCGATAAGCCAGAAGATGGTAATCCCTCCTACCAGGATAGCGCTGCGGTGACTCGACGGAATACCCTCAAAGTAGGCTGCCAGTTTTTCCATAACCAGATCGCAAAATGTGATTAATATGCGATTTAAAGAAAAAATTACCCTTTATCAATAGTACCCCCTCCGCTATAACCGGCCTGCTACGCAAATACGTCGCGTATCAGCTTTAAAGAATACAGCTTGGCTTCCAGGTCGTAGATGTAGCTGCTGATGATCAACTCGTCGAACGGCACTTCGTCGCGAAATTCAGCAAACTGATCATGCAGGCTTTTCTTGTCGCCTATGAAGGTACAGGCTGTCATCTGGGCAACGGCATTCATGATATCCGGTGTCCAGTATGGTTCCATGGTATCGACAGGAGGAGCCAGGGGTTGCCTGCGGTTTGTTACCATCCCTATAAACATGCGGAACATACTGGTAGAAAGACGGTACGCCTCTTTGTCCGAGTCGGCCCCGAAAGCATTCACACAAACCAGCACATAGGGCTTCTGGAGCTGCTCCGACGGCTTGAATTCATCCAGGTAGATCTTCACTGCGCTCTTTAACTGTGCTGGTGCAAAATGGGCGGCAAATGCATAGGGTAATCCCAGGCTCGCCGCCAGGTGTGCGCTATCGGTGCTTGAGCCCAGCATATAAAAGGGTATGTGCAGCCCCTGCCCCGGAAAAGCCCTTACTTTTACATCAGGGTCATCATTTCTGAAATAGTCCCAGAGCTCCTGCACATCGCCGGGAAATGAAAATGCAGTATTCATATTGGTCCGGCGAAGGGCCATAGCCGTAAGCTGGTCTGTTCCCGGCGCCCTGCCCAGTCCGAGCTCAATCCTGCCGGGATAGAGGGTTTCGAGGGTTCCGAACTGCTCGGCAATCACCAGAGGAGAATGGTTTGGAAGCATGATTCCTCCCGCTCCAACCTTTATAGAATTAGTTTTACCCGCAATATGGCCTATCAGCAGGGAAGTCGCTGAACTGGCTACATGCGGCATATTATGGTGTTCTGCAAACCATATACTCCTGTATCCGGATTCTTCGGCTGCCTGTGCCACCTTTACCGAATCGCCTATCGCCCCGGCGGCATCTGCCCCTTCCTTCACTACGGCAAGGTCAAGGACCGACAGGGGAGTGTTTCTGATATCCATGTCCGATAGCTACAATAATTGAACTTCACAGTTATATTCATTAAGTACAATCATTGTAGTATGCGCGGTTCCTTTCTCCCGATAAATTTATGCAGTTTTTTTGCGTTAATTATTGTTCCAGTAGATCAGGACATTGAGTGTGGCGCGTCCCGCAGCAATAATTTCGGACTTCCCGTCTCCGTCCAGGTCGGCCAGCTTCAGATCTTCACATGCCATTCTTACGCTGTCATCCGCTGCAAATTCATTCCATTTGCCGTTGCTATGGGTAAACAGTCTTATCCCTACCTGCTTGTCTTTATTAGGGTTACGCCATCCCGCCACCACCTGGTCTTGACCTTGCCCTAGCAGATCGCCCACTCCCAGCGCATGCCCCTGCATGAAGTTGTCAGATAGCATTACCCTTTTCTGATCGCCGTCTGTCAGCATGACATGCGTGCCGTGCATGGGTTCTATTGTTGCGGTGAAGGTTTCCCCTCCTGTTAGTCTGCCTGTCTGTATTTCGCCTGCAGGATGATCCTTTACCAGCCAGTTGCCGGTCAGCCTCCATTTGCTGCCGTCATATTCCAGCACGTGTACGCCTTCCTTGCCGGCTACCGCTGCTCTGAGCAGTTTCCCTTTTTCTTCCAGTACCTGGAAATTATGCGTCAGATGCATTTTCGTATCCAGAAGCTGGTACTTCCAGGGCTTGTCAACATTCCCTGGCACGTCATAGGCTATCCACTTTACTCCCTCTCCTTCCCCGTTTGAATTTCCCTGACCATGCAGAGGAAGTACCAGTAGTTGAAAATCTCCTTTCGGAGTCCTGCCCCAGGCCATCCGGTGTATGGTCACTTCATGATGAAGCCTGACCGGACTCCACAGCTGTGTCGGATCCTGCGGCCGCTTCAGGTAAAATACAGCGCCGGACTTTGCCGGGTCTTTCGTTTCGGAGGGATTCCACTGAGCGCCTACAGCTACTTCCACCTTCCCGTCGCCATCGATATCCCTGGCTGCTATGCAGACATTATCATACTCGGTAAGATCACGGGCCATCACGTATCTCTCCCACTTTTTACCCCTGGCCCCCGGATTCTTATACCAGACGATTTCTGTTTTATCGGCCAATAGTATATCGGGCCTGCGGTCTCCGTCGACGTCGCCTGTCGCTATGCCGTAACCTATGTCTATCTGGTTGTCTACCACCTCTACGTTAAAAGAAGGACTTTGCGCCTGCAGCCCGATTGCCGTCACCAGGCCGGCTATAACCGTGGCTACCGGAATTTTTAATACCCAATCTCTTTTCATAGCAGTATCCGAATGGTAGAAAATGATATAACTTATCAGGAAGATAAGGTTTTCATTATAAATTTATACCCATTGGTTTGCGTAAATTGCTGTCAACAGTCAACTATCAGCTGTCGGCTCGCTAATAGCTGATTTCTGAAAGCCGATAGCTCTATATACAAATGAAAGACGAAAGCATTTCTGTTTTTGATATTTTTAAAATCGGCGTAGGGCCGTCCAGCTCGCATACCCTGG
This sequence comes from uncultured Cytophagales bacterium, assembly GCA_964559125.1. Taxonomy (GTDB): domain Bacteria; phylum Bacteroidota; class Bacteroidia; order Cytophagales; family Spirosomataceae; genus Ravibacter. Next base: position 185,224 of record CAZLGW010000002.1, on the reverse strand, counting down.
GGCCCTGGCGGGCTGCCCAGGCTTTTCTGCAGGAGCTCAGAGAGGAAGGGCTATTCCCTACCGTGAAAGAAGTCTATGTCGATCTTTTCGGCTCGCTGGCCAAAACAGGCAAAGGTCACGGCACCGATATTGCGTCCATGCTCGGACTCGCAGGCCATGATCCCGTAACCATCGATACTTCCCTGATCGGCGGCATTCTCAGGGATATAGAGGAGCATAACTCACTCTCTCTCGCCGGGGAAAAACCGGTAGGCTTTTCACGGAAAGAAAACATCCGTTTCCACTTCAGGGAAAGCCTTCCCTTCCATCCGAACGGGATACGGTTTTCGGCAATAAAAGAGGACGGCCATACTTTCTCCTCCACTTTTTATTCCATCGGCGGCGGATTTATCAGCAAAGGAGACGCAGAAACCGGAGATACGACGGGCCTGCATCAGGTGGTGCTCCCCTACCCGGCTGAAACCGCCGCAGGATTGCTGGCTCACTGCCGGCAAAGCGGGCTTCCGATCAGCGAGGTCGTCAGGAAAAATGAAGCGGCATGGAGGCCCGACAACGAAACTTCCGCCGGCCTGATGAACATCTGGCAGACAATGGTCGAATGTATTTACCGCGGATGCCAGACCACCACTGGGTTTCTCCCCGGTGAGCTGAATGTAAGAAGAAGGGCGGGTGTCATTCACAACCGGCTTCTGGCAGGACGTCATGAATTTGCGGGGATCAGCGAATGGATGGAAGCCATAGCGCGGTCAGGAAGCGGCTTCAACTATACCCTCGACTGGCTGAGCTGCTTTGCCCTTGCCGTTAACGAGGAAAATGCCTCTTTCGGACGCGTCGTCACCGCACCTACTAACGGCTCGGCAGGCGTGATCCCGGCCGTTCTGATGTATTTCCTGATTTTCTGCGAAGGCAATTCTCCCGAACAGATTCAACGTTTCCTGTTGACGGCCGCAGAAATAGGCTCTATTTTTAAAAAGGGAGCTACGCTATCGGCTGCGATGGGTGGTTGCCAGGCAGAAATAGGCGTTTCTTCGGCAATGGCCGCAGCCGGATTGACAGAAGTGATGGGCGGTACGCCCGAGCAATGCCTGATGGCCGCCGAAATAGCCATGGAACACCATCTCGGCCTCACCTGCGACCCTGTTGCCGGACTCGTGCAGATTCCCTGTATAGAACGCAATGCAATGGGTGCGATCAAAGCCATTACTGCTTCCCAGCTGGCCCTCCGCGGCGACCCCGCTTCGGCAAAAGTCTCGCTCGACGACGCAGTGCATACGATGTGGCAGACGGCGCTGGATATGAATGAAAAATACAAAGAGACTTCCGAAGGAGGCCTCGCTGTCAATATTTCAGTAAGACTTAGTGAATGTTAGGGCTTCGACTAAGCTCAGCCACCTCACGATTATTTCATCACCTCCGCATTATCGAGAATGTAGTTCAACTCGTAGATATCGTCGGCGTTCAGCTTAAGGGTCCCCTTAAAAGTGAGCCGTTCGTCGGTTTTAAACTTACGTGCGTTCTTTCCGAAATTAAGTGTCATGACAGATTCCGGTCCTGCTCCCCCGCAGAAAAAACAGGCGCTGAACGGGAATGCGGATAAGACATACAGCCCGGCATCCAGGTCGCGCGGGATTACATAGCCGGTAATAGCCACTTCTTTCTTATCAAGCTTTTTCACACTGGGTCCAAAAGTCGGATAAAGCATATATACCTGCTCCGCTTCAAACCATTTCTTGTTGAACGTAACATCCCTCAGGATTTCCCACGTCACTTTTTCGGGGTTGGCTGAAAAAGTGAAGGAGCTCATCAATACAGTCACTGCTACGACAGTCAACCAATTTCGGCTAATAGCTTTCATTCCTGTTATTCCTTTTTAGTCAATAATCAAACAATAAACGAATATAAAAGGTTTCAGGTTCATCTCAAAGCGCTGTCTCCGAACTCCCTGTGAAGGGATTCTTCATACAGCCTCTCTCTCGACAACCCCTTAAAATATTCGTAGGTTCTTCTCAGCCCTTCCGCCCTGTCTATCTGCGGTTCCCAACCAAGAATTTCCTTTGCCTTGGTTATATCAGGCTGCCTTTGCTTCGGGTCATCTTTCGGCAGCGGTTTATAGATCACCTTCTGGGAAGTCCCGGTAAGCTTAATGATCTCCTCTGCAAAATCGCGGATTGTGATTTCCGACGGGTTGCCTATGTTGACCGGGTAGGGATAATCGCTCAGGAGCAACCGGTAGATCCCTTCTACCAGGTCGTCGACATAGCAAAATGATCGGGTCTGGGAGCCGTCTCCGAAAATGGTGAGGTCTTCTCCTCTGAGCGCCTGGCCGATAAAGGCAGGCAGCACCCTCCCGTCATTAAGCCTCATCCTGGGGCCGTATGTGTTGAAGATACGGACAATACGGGTTTCCAGTCCGTGATAAGTATGATACGCCATCGTGATCGCTTCCTGGTAGCGCTTGGCCTCATCATAACAGCCCCGCGGCCCCACCGGGTTCACATGCCCCCAGTATTCTTCTGTCTGCGGGTGCACCAGCGGGTCGCCATACACCTCCGATGTGGAAGCAATGATAAACCGCGCCTTCTTAACCCTCGCCAATCCGAGTAGGTTATGGGTCCCCATCGCACCGACTTTCAATGTCTGTATCGGGATCTTAAGATAATCTATGGGGCTGGCAGGGGAAGCGAAGTGAAGAATATAGTCGAGGTCGCCCGGTACGTGAACGAATTTAGTTACGTCGTGATGATAAAACTCAAAATGCTCGAGTGGCATCAGGTGCTCTATGTTACGCAGGTCGCCTGTAATAAGATTATCCATAGCAACTACGCGGTACCCTTCACGGATAAAGCGGTCGCAGAGATGTGAACCCAGGAAACCGGCCGCACCGGTAATTAATACTCTCTTCATCAGAATAAATGAAAGTTAAGTTGATGACTAAAAAATAACAGCTTCTCTACCTATGCTGAAATAGGTAAATCCAAGCTCTTTCATGTGCTCGGGCTCATAAAGATTCCGGCCGTCGAAAATCACCTTATTCTTGAGCAAAGCGCTGACTTTCTCGAATTCCGGCGTCCTGAACTGGGGCCATTCGGTGAAGATCATCAGAGCGTCGGCATCGTCGAGAGCAGCATAAGCGGTATGGCAATAGGTTACATCCGGAAGCAGGCTTTTCGTATTAGGCATCCCTTCCGGGTCGTAGGCAGTAACCTTCGCTCCGGCTTCCAGGAGTTCCCTGATATTCTCCAGGGCCGGGGCTTCCCTGATATCGTCTGTATAGGGTTTAAAGGCTAACCCCCACACTGCTATCGTCTTTTCTTTCAGATCACCGCCAAAATATTCGAAAAGCGGTGCGAGCAGCTTCCGTTTCTGATCTTTATTGACATCCATCACTGCATTGAGCAGCCTGAAATCGTATTCATAATCCGACGAGGTTTTGGCCAGGGCCTGGACATCCTTTGGAAAGCAGCTCCCTCCGTAGCCTATCCCCGCAAACAGGAAGCGCTTGCCTATACGGCTGTCGGTCCCGATCCCACGCCGGATATGATCGACGTTGGCTCCGGTTTTTTCACACAGGTTGGCGATCTCGTTCATGAAAGTGATCTTCATGGCAAGAAACGCATTGGCGGCATACTTGGTCATCTCGGCAGACCGCTCATCCATAAAAATGATCGGGTTACCCTGCCTGACGAGCGGGGCATACAACCTTTCCATCACCTTCCTGGCCCGCTCGGAGGTGGTTCCTACCACAACGCGGTCAGGCTTCATGAAATCTTCTACCGCAACGCCTTCCCTCAGGAACTCCGGGTTAGATACTACGTCGAATTCAACCGTAGCATTTTTAGCAATCATTTCCCTTACTTTTTCAGCAGTTCCTACCGGTACGGTGCTTTTGTCTACAATTACAGCATAGCTTGTAAGGATCCCGCCCAGGTCTTCGGCAACCTGCAGAATATATTTAAGATCTGCCGAACCGTCCTCACCCGGAGGAGTCGGCAAGGCAAGAAAAATGGTTTCTGCGCCTTCTATTCCTTTGGCCAGGTTAGTAGTGAATTTCAACCGTCCCTCTTCTACATTCCGGTGGAAAAGAACTTCGAGACCCGGCTCATAGATAGGTACGATCCCGTTTTGCAAACGGTTGATCTTCTCCTCGTTGACGTCTACACAAACTACCTGGTTTCCGGTTTCCGAAAAGCAGGTTCCCGTAACAAGGCCTACATAACCGGTTCCTACTACTGCAATTTTCATCAGAAAAAAAATTTAATAAGATGATAAGCTAATATAATGATGGGATGATCCTGCTACAGCCTTCGCTGAAGTCGGGCAAAATTAGTCTTTTTCCGAGATATTAGGTCGGCAGCTTGCGAATTTGTCAATTAAGTTGTATTATTTCAACAACATCTATACCTGCCGGCGGCAGGATTCATACAGAAAACTCATCACAAAACCATGCTTCATCAATCAAACACAAACCAGGACATGATCCGGCAGGCGGTCAGGGACTTCGCCGAAATACACATCAGGCCTTTCGTAAGGGAATGGGACGAAAAACAACATTTCCCGGCACCGCTGTTCAGAGATATGGGTGCGCTGGGACTAATGGGAATGCTGGTTCCCGAAAGCTATGGCGGAGCCGGACTGCAATACGCCGACTATGTGGCCGCTATCGTGGAGCTGTCAAAAACCGACCCTTCTGCCGGTCTGTCGATGGCAGCCCACAACTCACTTTGTACCAACCATATCCTCCTGTTCGGAAACGATGAGCAGAAGCGCTTTTACCTGCCTAAGCTCGCTTCGGGCGAGTGGCTGGGCGCATGGGCGCTGACTGAGCCGGGAACCGGGTCAGATGCCGGGAACCTGAAAACATCAGCAGTAAAAAAAGGGAATTCCTGGATTCTGAACGGAACCAAAACCTTTATCACAAACGGTATCAGCGGAGACGTGGCGGTGGTCATTGCCCGTACGGATAACGAGCGGTCCAGGTCCAATGCAACTGCTTTTATCGTACAAAAAGGCACTCCCGGATTCAGCGCCGGGAAAAAGCTGGATAAACTCGGTATGCGCGCCTCTGAAACCAGCGAGCTTATTTTCGAGGATTGTATAATAAGCGACGAGCAGCGGCTTGGCGAACCGGGAGACGGGTTCAGGCAGGCGCTCAAAATCCTGGACGGCGGACGCATATCGATCGCTTCCCTGAGTGTTGGAACCGCCCTCGGCGCCTTCGAAAACGCCCTGAGCTATTCCAAAGAAAGGGAGCAGTTCGGCAAACCTATCTCCCAGTTCCAGGGGATTTCCTTCAAGCTGGCCGATATGTACACCCGCATACAGGCTTCTTCGCTCCTGACCTACCATGCCGCAGCCGAAAAAGACATGGGTGCGAGCGCAACGCTTGCCAGCTCGGTCGCCAAATACCATGCCTCCGAAACTGCGGTCAGCGTGTCGGGAGATGCCGTCCAGATCCTGGGCGGTTATGGCTTCACAAAAGACTACCCGGTCGAAAAATTTTACCGCGACAGTAAGCTGTGTACGATAGGCGAAGGGACCAGCGAGATCCAGAAGCTTATTATTTCGCGGGAGATACTGAAGTAATACCGCTGCCGCCGCTTAAACCATTCAAGGGCCACTAATCCCTGCATAAAAGCCGCTACACCCTTATATTTGGTATAAAGCTATAATATACGTAAATTGTAGACAGAATTAATATCCGAAGAGCTCACTTTAAACCGTACCCGATCTATATGTCAGTAGCCTATGTCCTGTTAATTATCGTTGTGATAGCCATCCTGATGGCCGTAAAAGTTGTGCCGCAGCAAAGCGCCTATGTGATGGAACGCCTTGGGCGCTTTCACGCCGTACTGCAGCCGGGAATCAGCTTTATTATCCCGTTTTTCGACCGCATTGCCTATAAGCACAGCCTCAAAGAAAAAGCGCTCGATATCCCCGAGCAGATCTGTATCACCAAAGACAACGTCCAGGTCCGGATGGACGGAGTGATCTTTATCCAGGTCATAGATCCGAAAAAAGCCTCGTACGGGATCAGCGATTACAATTTTGCTGTCAGCCAGCTGGCGCAAACCACGATGCGGAGCGAGATCGGAAAACTGGATCTTGACCGTACCTTCGAAGAAAGGATGACCATCAACCGGGCCGTAGTGCAGGCCATAGACGAAGCTGCTATCAGCTGGGGCGTGAAGGTACTCCGCTATGAGATCAAAAACATAACGCCGCCGCAAAGCGTACTGGTAGCCATGGAGAAACAAATGCAGGCCGAAAGGGAAAGACGTGCCGTTATCCTGCAGTCGGACGGGGAAAAACAGGCCGCTATCAATGTAGCGGAAGGTCAGAAGCAAAAGGTAGTACTCGAGTCGGAAGGGCTTCGCGCCAGGCAGATCAACGAGGCTGAAGGGGAAGCGGCTGCCCTCCTTTCGGTTGCGGAAGCTACAGCTCAAAGCATACGCCTGGTAGCCGGTGCAATCGGCACCGAGCGGGGAATGGATGCAGTACAGCTTAAAGTAGCGGAGAACCTTGTAGAACAATTCGGTAAACTTGCCAAAACCAACAACACGTTGATTCTTCCGGCTAATTTTGCAGATATGGGCTCCCTGATAGCCTCGGCTATGAGCGTGGTCAAATCGGAAAATAATAAAAAGTAACAGCTTGTACAGTATTTAGAAATAAACCGTCATGGACTTCCTATCCTTACCGCAGATATGGCTTATTGTCGGCCTGCTGATGTTGTTTGCAGAGCTGATAAGTGTCGCGCTGGTCTTTGTTTTCTTTGCCATAGCAGCTTTTATCACAGCTCTGCTGGCAGCTACGGGACTCATCAACTCGTGGGAATATCAGTTGATCCTGTTTTCCGCCATATCTGTCGTCACGACTCTTGTGCTGAGAAAACCGCTAAAGCAATGGGTCAACAGGTCCAGGCAAAAAGAATATACCGAATATACCGGTGAAACAGCTATGGTGATCAGCGATATCCCCGCCCAGGGAGAGGGACGTATCTTTTATCGCGGCGCCGAATGGATGGCGGTATCCGCCAGGAATGTAAAAATCGAAGCCGGTAGCAAAGTTACCATTGTAAAAGCCGACGGTATAAAGCTGCTGGTAGAAGAAGCAGCGTAGGTTTCACAAAAAAAGTACGAAAAAAAATCCTTGCATGTGCGCAGGGATTTTTTTTCGTACCTAATGTTATAATAAAGCCGTAGCCTGTATGAATGATACAAAGCCCGGCAACAACAGGAAACGACCGTTAGCTAGTCGTTATGGTTGCCGTATGTTTTCTCTTTGTAAATAGCGCGCAAAATCTGCTGACGACGATTGACCGAAGGTTTTTGAAAAGCCGTACGGGAACGCAGTTCACGCATCCTTCCGGTACGCTCAAATTTCTTCTTATACCTTTTCAATGCACGGTCAATTGATTCGTTGTCTTTGATATTGATGATTAACATATTGAATTGAATAATTTTGTCTCCTTTAAAAGGTCACAAAGGTAATATTTCGTCTTTTACAAATCAACCTTTTGATCAAAAAAATAGATATTTGAAAAAAAGCAGCGCTCATGAGCCGTAATATGGCCATTATTGACCTGGGTACCAATACTTTCCAGCTGATTGTAGTGAAGGAGACAGGGCCCGGCTTCGAAGTTCTTCTTCAGAAAAGTACCCCTTCCAGGCTTGGAAAAGGCGGGATCAACCAGGGCATCATTATGCCGGAAGCTATGACCCGCGCCCTGCATGTGCTGGACGATTTTAAAAAGGAGCTGGATGCTTTCGGGCTGTCCAGGCAACAGATCCTGGCTTTCGGAACAAGCGCTATCAGAAACGCATCCAACCGGGACGAATTCCTGGATGCGATCCAGGCGGGCCCCGATCTGCCGGTCCGCATTATTGACGGCGAAACGGAAGCGCACCTCATCTACCTGGGCGTCAGGAAGGCGGTCAGCCTGGGGATGGTCCCCAACCTCATCATGGATATCGGCGGGGGAAGCGTGGAATTCGTAATTGCAGACGAACAATCGGTATACTGGAAGAAAAGCTTTGAAACAGGCGGCCAGAGACTACTGGATCGCTTTGTAAAATCTGACCCTTTGAGTCCGGCCTCAATCAGGAGGATCTACGATTTCCTTGAAGAACAGCTGATCGACCTGTCGAACGCCATCCACCAATATGCCCCGCAAATCCTTGTAGGCTCTTCAGGCACTTTTGAAACACTCGCCGAAATCGACCACTGGAACCGTCTGAACGACTGGCCGCCGGCCGCGCAGACCGGCTTTGACATTCCGATGGAAGAGTTTTACCGGAGCCGTAACCTCATCTTAGGCTCTACCCGTGAAGAAAGAATGAAGATACCGGGAATGCGGGAACTGCGCGTGGACATGATACCGGTGGCTATCTGTCTTATCGACTATATTATTTCCAGGTACCGGATCGGCACCGTCAGGGCATCCCGTTATTCACTGAAGGAAGGAGCGCTGGTCGAATTGTTCCAGGCCGGCAACCGGATCTAGTTTTTATCCTGGCCTGAAGAATCTGCCGGCTCTTTGAACCTCAACAGGGTATCCACAGGCGATACTGCCGGGCCTCTGTCTTTTTTCCCGAATACCGATACGTTGATATACCGTTTGGGATGCTCCCTGAAATTGGCCAGCAGTTGGTTGAGGCTGATCATCGTATAATTCAGGTTGTTATACAAAGCGTCGTCGGTCAGCAGCTTCCCGGCAGTTCCGTCTCCCGCCTTGATCCCGCTCAACAGCTTCTGCATCTCATCCAGCGCCTGGTGTGCCTTTGCGATCGTGCTCCCGAGAGAAAGCGCATTCAACGAGTCTATCAGTGTATTGGCGTTGGCAAGCAGGGGTTTAATGCTCTTTTCGGTCTCGACAAGCGACTCCGATAGCTTATTCATGTTATTCATAAGACCCGCTATCCTTGTCCTGTTTTCAGCCAGGATCAGGTTCAGCGAGCTTCCTGTTTTGTCGAAATTAGCCAGTACCCTGTTAAGGCTTTCCCCGGTTTCCTTAAATCCTTCCGACACAACCGCCAGGTTGATCATCAGCGAATCGGCATGCGACAGCACCGGCGTAGCCTGTTTCTGAAGCAATGCCATGATGCCCAACTCCTTTTCGGAAATCAGCTCCGACTTGTCGGGCAGCATCTTGTCGGAATTGCCCATTGCCAGCCGGATCTCTTTCCCTCCCAACAGGCCGCCGTCTACCAGGACCGCCTTCGTACCTTCCGGCAGCCCGATATTTTTCCTCACGTCGAGCGAAACTCTAAGGAGGTTATTCTTTTCGGGAACCAGGTCTATCTGGATAACCCTCCCTACCGGGTAGCCGTTAACGAGAACCGGATTGGATGCCGTCAGGCCGTCTACATTGTCATATTCAACGAAATAGGTATTTGAACGGGAAAAGACATCGGAACCTTTCAGAAAATGGAACCCGAAATACAACACCACCAGCGAAATTGCCGCCAGCAAACCGACCTTTGCTTCTTTAGACATCGTCTGTTTTTAAAATGAATATCTTATACTATTGTTATCGTCTCCTGTAAAATTACTCCCCTATCTCCACCGCTTTTTTATAATCGCCGAACGCTTTCAGGATCCGCTCTGCATTTTCAGCATTCCCCTTCTCTGAAATCAGGTATTGCTCCTCTTCCGGAGAGCTCAGGAAACCTATCTCTACCAGCACGCTGGGCATTGTCGTACGCCATAAAACGAGAAAACCGGCTTGTTTCACTCCCCGGCTTGTTCTGTGCTTTGCAAAATTATTCTCTACCAACTGGGCAAAACGAAGGCTGTTCGTAAGGAACGCACTCTGATAGTTGGCCAGCATGATATAGGCCAGCGGCGAATTGGGATCAAATCCTTTGTATTTCTGCTGGTAATTCGTCTCTTTTAAGATAACCGAGTTTTCCCGCTTGGCTACCTCCAGGTTCCCGTCTGTTTTATGAAGCCCCATCACAAAGGTCTCCGTGCCTTTCACCGTCTTTGAGCGGGGACTGGCATTGCAGTGCAGCGAGATAAACAGGTCGGCATTATTCCTGTTGGCAAAAGCCGAACGGTCGGAAAGATCTACAAACTTATCTGTCGACCTGGTATAAAGCACTTTTACGTCGGGATACTTCTCTTTGATCCGCTTACCCAGCTCCAGGGCGAGCTTCAATACTACATTTTTTTCCTTGGCTACCCGCCCTACAGTTCCCGGGTCGTGCCCGCCATGACCTGCGTCGATTACAACCGTTTTGACTTTATAACCATCTGTTGTATATCCCGGGGAGGCAATTCCGAAACCCGGCCCGGCTATCACAGATAACAAAAGGACTATTACGAGAGATTTAATAACTTTTAACATTATTTTGTGTGGAGCACGCTACTTCATTGATTTTTGTACGCTAATTTTGATCACAATATTTTACAAAAATAAGTTATTTGTTAGAACTGAAAAAAAACCTCTTTATTATATGGACCGGGTGCATACTTCTATTGCTTTCCGTTGACGCTCTTTCGCAGAGAAATACCAGATCCGGAAGAGAACAGAGAAGAGAAGCTGCAGCTCCCGTCGATTCCAGCCTGATCACAACCCCTGGCCGGCCGCTCAACTCCGATACGGCCGATTCGACTCGTTCGGGGAATATACAGGTATTGCCGAAAGATTCGGCCCGGGTCGACACCACAATAGGCGATCTCTCCACTACAGTAGTATACACGGCCGAAGATTCTACCATTATGGAAGCGGCCAAAAAAGAAGTCCATCTCTACGGGAATGCTTCGGTCACCTATGGCGATATCAACCTGAAAGCCGACTACATCAGGTTAAACTGGATACTTAATGAGGTTTATGCGATAGGCCGTGAAGACACGGCCAGCAAAAAAATGGTGGGAGAACCGATCTTCCAGGAAGGGCCCAACACCTACAACACCAAAGAGATACGCTACAATTTCAAGACCAAAAAGGGGATCATCAAGGGCATCATTACCCAGGAAGGCGACGGCAATATCCGCGGAGAAAGAGTAAAAAAAGACAGCCTGAACAACTTCTACCTGGCCAAAGCCATTTACACCACGTGTAATATGGAGCACCCTCATTTTTATATCAATGCTCCCAAGATAAAGCTGGTCGAAAAAAAGCAGGTGGTCTCCGGTCTTTTTAACCTCGTCATTGCCGACGTTCCGCTGCCTCTCGGGCTGCCTTTCGGCTTTTTTCCCCTGCCCAAAAATAAGGAAGCCGGTACTTCGGGCATTCTTTTCCCCTCTTACGGCGAAGATGCGATGAGGGGGTTCTACCTGCGGGAAGGCGGGTATTATTTTGCGATTAACGAATACGTGAATGCCTCCGTCACGGGGCAGATCTATACCAGCGGCAGTTGGGGGATAGGGATCAACTCTACCTACACCAGCCGCTATAAATACAACGGTAACGTCAGGCTGGCCTTCAACCGGAACCGGTCGGGAGACGAAGTCAAGAAAATCCTGAGAAGCGATATCAGGAATGATTTCAAACTTACCTGGTCGCACACGCCCAAGCCCAGGGGCAGCTCCACCTTCTCGGCCAACGTGAATATAGGAAGCGACAGCTACAACAGCCTGAATGCAGCCGATATCAATACCTACATTTCCAATACGGCAAGCTCTTCGGTACAGTATAACAAAACCTTCGGTTCTTTTGCCCGCGCCGGCGCCAGCCTGCGCGTCAACCAGAATTTCGGGGATATTGACCCCACCACCCAGGTCAGGAAAAACGGTACGACCAAAGTAAATTCCGAGTTCAACTTCGGTATTAACCAGTTTTCCCCCTTCACCATCGGCGGGCAGGCCAGGGGCAGGTGGTACGAGAGTTTTCGCCTGGGTATGGATTTCAACGGCAACTACGGGGTAAGCAATACCCTCGAAGCTATCGACACCTCTTATGCTTCGCTCAGGTTTAGAGTCTATAACCCCATCGATACCAGCAGGCTTGAGCAGAAGGTGCTTCCGATAGGCGGCAATATCCCCATTATATTGGAAAACGGGGCTTTCCAGGGACGCTACTCCATCCCTATTTCCCTGCCCAATATGAAATTGATGAAGCATATCAACGTAACCCCGAGTGTGTCATTCCAGGGAGAATTGTTCAACCGGTCGTATTCCTACACTTATAAGGGCAACAACCAGGTCCAGATAGACACGACGAAGGCCATCTTCACTCAATATTCCTACGCATTCGGGGCCGGGATGAATACCCGTTTCTATGGTTTATTTCATGTGAGAAAAGGCAGGCTGGAGGCCATCAGGCATACGGTGATCCCCAATGCCTCCTTCAGCTACACCCCTGATTTTTCCAGGAATTCCAATTTCTACCAGGAAGTACAAATCAATGAAGAAGGCGACAAAAGAACCTATTCCCGTTACAAAAACCTGGTGACCGGCGGCAACGGTAAGGCTTCCGGGATGGTCAATTTCGGGCTGAATAACCAGCTCGAGATGAAAGTCCGCAGCAAAAATGACACCGCCGCCAGCCAGTTCGAGAAAATTTCACTGCTCGACAACCTGAGCATAGGGGGCAACTACAACCTCCTGGCCGACTCTCTCAACCTCTCCAATATCACCCTGAATGCCAACACACGCCTTGGCAAGAGCTTGAATATGAACTTCAATATGAATTTTGACCCGTATATCTATGAACCTTTCGCTGGTTCGAAAACAGGTGTAAGGGTGAATAAATTTGCGGTTGCAAACGGACAGGGGATCGCGCGGCTCCAGAGCATGAACATCACGATGGGCACCAGCTTCAACCCGGCTTCGCGCAAGACCAATACCGCTCAGAACAGGCAGGCTACCGGCGCATCGGAAGAACAGCTCGAATTCATAGACCAGAACCCGGATCTGTACGTGGATTTCAATATCCCATGGAACATTAACATCAACTACAACTTCGGCTGGAACAAAACCGGCCTCGACGCTTCCAGGACCATCCAGGCGCTGAACTTCAACGGAGACCTCAGCCTTACACCGAAATGGAAGATCAGCGTATCCTCGGGGTTCGACTTCGCTGCACTGAGCCCGACCATCACGCAGGTATCCATTTACCGCGATCTCCATTGCTGGGATATGAGCCTGAGCTGGACTCCGTATGCCGGAAGCACGGTAAGGGCCAGCAATTACAACTTTACGCTGAAAGTAAAATCTTCTATCCTCCAGGATCTCAAACTTACCAGGAGACGCTCGTTCTACGATACGGGAGGGTTTTATCAGTAGAAAAATCATTGCTGAGAAATTCCTTAACTTTGCCCACGGATAAGGTTCCGGAAAAAATTAAAAGATCAACGGCTTGAAAATTCTGGTAACGGGTGCAACCGGGCTTCTGGGCAGTAAGATTACAAAACAGCTTCTTTTACAGGGTCATTCGGTATCGGCGCTCTGCAGGGCATCTTCCGACAGGCAGCTCCTTGAAGGTGCAGGCCGGGAGCTGACGTGGGTCGAAGGCGATATTATGGACATCATAGGGCTGGAAAAAGCTTTTTCCACGATCGACATGGTGGTCCATACCGCTGCGATGGTTTCATTTATCCCCCGGCAAAAGAAGCTGATGCATAAAGTCAACGTGGAGGGGACCGCCAACGTGGTCAATGCATGCCTGTACAGCGGGATAAAAAAGCTCTGTCATATCAGCAGCGTGGCCGCTCTCGGACGGCCGGAAGTGCGTAAAAAAGGTTCCCTCGCACCGGTTGAAATAAACGAAGGGCAGCGCTGGACCGACAGCTCGTCAAACTCCAACTATGCCATTACCAAATACCACGCCGAACTGGAGGTGTGGCGGGGAATAGCGGAAGGCCTGAATGCGGTCATCCTCAACCCGTCGGTGATCCTGGGAGAAGGAGACTGGCATAAAAGCAGTACCCGGCTCTTTAAATATGTTTATGATGAGAAGCCTTTTTATACCGACGGGTTGCTCAACTACGTGGATGTGGCCGATGTGAGCGAGGCCGCCTGCAGGCTTCTTCTTTCGGATATATCCGGCGAAAGGTTTATCGTGAACGGCGGGACTATTCCTTATCAGAAATTTTTCTCCGAAACTGCGGCGGCAATGGGAAAGAAGGCGCCCCGCAGGAAGGTAAGCCCTGTGCTGGCGGAGCTGGTGTGGCGTTTCGAGGCTTTGAGGACTTTCATAACCGGCAGCGCCCCGCTACTGACAAAGGAAACGGCACGCGCAGCCCAGCATCATTACAGGTTTAACGGACAAAAGCTGTCGTCCGTAACCGGAATCGTCTATCGCAGCCTGGAAGATACCCTGGGCCGGATCGCCAAAAGTTTAAAGGGGGCTGTTTGATTTTATTTCAAAACCACCTAACTTTCTAAGGTCGGAGACAACAATACAAAGGGCATAACCTGTAAATCTTTTACCCGATGAGTCAGGAATTTGACGAACGTAAAGATTTTTTAAAAGAAACTTTTCGCCGTTTTGAGCGGATGATGCAGACCGACGAAAAGTCTTTTTTCGAGCTTGATATATATGAAAAAGCGCTGGAGCTTTACCTTGAAAAAGAGGATCTTGTCAGGGCGCTGAAAGTATGCAATATAGGTTTGGAAGAATACCCCTATTCTCTCGAACTGATGCTGGGAAAAGCGAATCTGCTTGCTGAGCGGAGTGATTATGACGCCGCGCTGGAGGTACTGGAGCGCGCCTCGCTGTTCCATCCCGGCGATCCGGATACGCTGTTCACCCAGGCGTCTGTTTATAACCTGATGGGGGAATACGAGTCGGCAATCTCTCTTTTCAAAGACCTGCTTCACAGCCCGATCGACAGGGATGAAATCTACTACCAGATCGGGCAGGCCTACCAGAACTGGGAAAAGTACGAGGAAGCAATCGCCTATTACAAACGTTCTATTGCCCTCAATCTCAATAACGAGCCTGCCCTTTACGAACTGGCCCACTGCCTCGATATTGTGGGAAAGCTGGAAACCCACCTCGACTATTACCAGGAACTGGTCAACCGCGACCCGTTTTCATATCTTGCCTGGTACAACCTGGGGATTGCCTTCAGCAAGCTGGAACGGTATGAAGATGCCGTAAATGCCTATGAGTATGCCACGCTGATCAAGGAAGACTTCGCGTCCGCCTACTTCAACCTGGGCAATTCCTATATGAACATGCAGGATTTTGAGCTGGCCATCCCCAATTATATGAAAGTAATTGCGGAAGAAGGCCCGCAGCCCGAAACCTACTGCTGCATAGGCACCTGCTATGAGAAGCTCGGGAAGCTTGACAAAGCCATTGAATATTACCAGAAAGCCGTGAAGCTCGATGAGCAGTGGGATGACGGCTGGTTCGGCCTCGGGATCTGCATGGGCGAACTGGAAAGATGGTTTGAAGCCGTGGGCTTTATCAGGAAAGCCATAAAAGTTTCGGAGCTTAACCCCGACTACTGGCTTGCCCTCGCCGAAATGGAATTCAAGCTGGGCAATATGGCCTCTTCCCTGGAGGCCTTTGAGAAATCGGTCGAAATAGAGCCTTCCAATCCAGATGTATGGCTTAAATGGTCATATGCGCATTTCGAGCAGGGAAACCACGGCAGGGCGCTGGAGCTTATCCAGGCCGCTATCGACGACATGCCCGACGAAGCCGATCTCTATTACCGGGCTGCCGCCTACCTTATCCAGACCGGGGAATACCGCGAAGCCCTGCTCCACCTGGAGATAGCGCTTACACTCGATTATGACGCCCATATCCAGCTCTATGAATTCTTCCCGGACCTGGAAAAGCAGAAGGCGCTCTTCAGGATCATAGAGCAGTACAAAACGAAGTAAGGGGTTTCTCCTGTCACGCTCCTTCAGACGCAATCTTGCCTCTCAGGTAGGTAAGGATCACATCAAGCGCCACATTAAAATTCGTATCGTTGTTGACTACGATATCGGCGGCGGAACGCAGGGGTTTGATAAAGGCCTCATAGGTCGGCGCAACGTGATATTCCCAGCGGTAGAGCACATCTGCCAGGTCATACCCGCGCTCGTCGTTATCGCGTTTGATCCTTCTCTTTATTTTGACATGCTCCTTTGCATCCACAAATATCTTCAGATCTATCTGCTGCGCCACGTCGGGATAGTAGTAGATAAATAAGCCCTCGACCACTATGACAGGTCTGGGCAGCAGCCTAACCATTTTCGGAACCGCTCCGGGATTATTGAAGGTGTACTCCTGCAGCTCTACCGGTTCACCACGTTTCAATGCCGCGATATGCGCTGCGAAACGGGTATGATCGATCGTTTCGGGAAGGTCGAAGTTTTCAATCCCGTTGTTGTCTTTGGGTATTTCGGGTTTCGGCCGGTAGTAGTCGTCCTGCGAGATCCTGCAAACTCCCTCCTCGGGCAATTCCTCTATGAGCTTGTTCATCAGGAAGGTTTTACCGGAGGCGCTTCCACCAGTGATCCCAACTACAAAGGGCTTATTTCCACTCATCATCTATAGCCTAGCGCTTAATAAGCACTTCATCAAAATTCATAACCGTACCTGCTACCACGGTATAGGCAGCCAGGCGATCAGGTTGGAGCTTCGTATTCCACGGGGCTTCGCCGACCGATAACAGCTGTTTTGCCTTTGAAGGTTTGCTCCTGAACTCTTCTTCCTCTTTATTGTAAAGCTCCGAAAGAATTTTTACCTCTTGCGGGGAAGGTTCCCGGCTGGCCAGGCTTTTGAAAAAGTACCTGAGAATGGCCTCAGTATCACCGCCAAGCTTTTCATCTTCCATAGCCCTCTGTGCCAAAGCCCGCGAGGCTTCCACAAACTGCGGATCATTGAGCGTAACCAATGCCTGTAGCGGCGTACTCGTCTTCTGGCGCTTAACACTGCAAAAATGGCGCTCGGCCGCGTCGAAATTCAACATCATGGGAGGCGGTGCGCTCCGTTTCCAATAGGTATACATGCTCCTCCTGTAGAGACTGTCGCCGGTGCTGCGTACATATTTCACCGCGTTCCTGGTTGCCAGCGCCTCCCAGATCCCGTCGGGCTGGTACGGGTAAACACCCGGGCCACCGACTGCCCTTACCAGCAGGCCGCCGGAAATAAGCGCATTGTCCCTGACCTGCTCCGCACTTACCCTTACTGCCTGGCTACGGCTATACAACCTGTTGTCGGGGTCTGCCCTGCCGGCTTCCGGCGATACAACGGAAGACTGGCGGTAGGTAGCCGACATCACCATCAGCTTATGCAGTTCCTTTACATTCCACCCCGATTTCCTGAACCGCGCCGAAAGCCAGTCCAACAGCTCCGGGTGAGTCGGCAATTCGCCCTGGTTACCGAAATCTTCCGTCGTTTTGACGAGCCCCCTGCCGAATATTTCCTGCCAGAAGCGATTCACCGTGACACGGATAAAAAGAGGGTGGTCAGGATGCAAAAGCCACCTGGCCAGCCCGAGCCTGTTTTTCGGGTATTCCGCAGGTATTTTAAAGAACTGCCCGGGTGTATCGGCGCCGACTTCATAGTCGGGCGCATCGTAAACCCCTCTCTTCAGCAGGTATGTTTTCCTGGAATACTTCCGTTCCTTCATCACCATGACGTCGAGCTGGTTGTCGAGGATGTTTGTTTCCTCTTCTATAGCGGCCCGGAATTCTTTCAAAGCGGCCCGGTAGCCTGTGTCATAGTTATCAAGAAAATACTGGTGAAGCCATTCCAGCGCCTGCCCATCCTTTTTGTCTGCCTGCACTACTTCCGTTTCATTTTTGCCTGTAAAAAGCCCTTTCACCTCCAGGGCATTCAGGCTGCGGGAATAGATCCTCAACTCGTCAACTTCAAAATCCTTGGTATACTGATCTGACAACCGGCCTATCAGCATGTCGCTTATACCCCAACTGGATTGCTTCTTGCCGAACAGCAGGCTCTGGTTCAGGTTGTCATTCATCACAACAACCGGCATCGGCCTGCCGTTGAGATACATTTTTGCTCCCCTGGCACGACTAAGCCCGTCGTAGGAAACGGCCAGATGGACCCATTCTCCCATCGGCACCTTCTCTTTTGATACCAGCTCTATCGCATTTTCGGGCCAGACATTGCTCAGGGTAAAGCGGAAGGTACCGTCTTGCTCCCTGAAAACATTCCAGCCGCGATAGCCGTTGAAAACCCCGTTCGATTTATGGATCAGCGATCCCACGGTACCTTCATCATGGAGCTTCAGCCAGATGCTGACCGTAAACGGCTCATGTCTTTCATACCAGCCGACAGGCTTAGGAAAACGAATTGCATTTTCGCCGAAGATATACCTGGATTTTCCGAACTTCCCTTCCTTAATAGCCGCAACCGACAGGCTGTCGTCGCCTTCTATGCGGGCAGTATCCTTCAGAACCGCCGAATTGACAAGCTTCCTGGGAGCCATGTCGTCAAATTTATAGTACCCTGCAAGTCCCTCGGAAAACGAAACCAGTGAGTCTTTTTGTTGCGGCAAAGCTTTTAACCATTTCTCAAAATCAGCTTTGGATGCATTTTTTCTCTCGTTTCTTTTCTTCTGCGCACTCAGCTTTACCTGTGTCAGTTCGCGCAGGCGCTTCTCAGCCTCAGGCGTAGGAACAACGATGGTAGGACTGGCTTCGCCGTTATAGGGAATCTGCCCGTTTTCGTTATTGTTATTGAAAAAGGCATATAGAGAAAAATAGTCCTTCTGGCTTACCGGATCATATTTGTGATCGTGGCAGCGGGCACATTCGGTAGTCAGCCCCAGGAATACCGCACCGAAGGTATTCACCCTGTCCGACACATACTCGTTCCTGTATTCTTCCGGCACGATCCCTCCTTCCTGGCTTTGCTGGTGATTCCTGTTGAAAGCCGTAGCGAGCATCATATCCCTCGAAGGATTGGGCAGCAGGTCGCCGGCAAGCTGCCAGGTAACAAAGCGATCGAAAGGCATATTCTCGTTAAAAGACCTGATCACCCAGTCGCGGTAGGGCCACATGGTCCTCGGGCCGTCATCCTGGTAGCCGTGTGTATCGGCATATCTCGCCAGATCGAGCCAGGGTACGGCCCGGTGCTCGCCATAGTGGCTGGAAGCAAGCAGCTTATCTACCACTTTTTCATAGGCGTCAGGACTTTTATCGTTTACAAAGGCATCTATCTCCCCGGGTGTCGGAGCCAGGCCGGTCAGATCCAGGTAAACCCTCCTGAGCAGCGTATGCTTTTCCGCTTCGGGCGCGGGCTTCAGGTCAGCCTTTTCCAGCCCCGACAATACAAACCGGTCGATCTCATTTGCGGCCCATCCCGTATTTTTTACTTCAGGTACTGCAGGCTCCGTCACTTTTACGAAAGCCCAGTGCGGCTTGTATTCAGCACCTTGTTCTATCCACCTGATCAAAACCGCCTTTTCTTCCGGAGTAAGCTCCAGGTGCGACTCCGGCGTAGGCATTACCTTTTCCGGATCGGTGCTCAGTATCCGGTTTACAAGCTCGCTTTTATAAGTGTTCCCCGGCACGATTGCGCGCAGGCCGCTCTCCTCATTTTTAGCCAGTGCCGATTCCTCCTCATCGAGCCTTAATCCTCCCTGGCGCTTGTTCTGATCAGGCCCGTGACATGCAAAACACCGGTCGGATAAAATAGGCTTTACATGCAGTGTATAGTCCACTTTCCCGGGGACAACAGCCATTACGCCTGATATTTCAGACGGCAGGTCGGCGGAACGCCTGCACCCGGGCGCCAGGAAGATCACCGCGCAGACAACATAAAAAGACCGGATTCCGGAAACTAACTTTAACATACTCAATCCTTCCGAACATATAGGAGAAACTTCCCCCCCTTCCCCTTCCAAAAAAGGCAATGGGGTTCTTCCAAAAATTTCGGCAAAAAGCACTACTTTAGCCGTCGCATAAAAATACAATAAAAGTTTTGTTCTATTTATATTCCCGCTTTCTTTGCCGGCTTGCGATCAGGTTGTTTATCAGAAATATCAGGATAATAAACCTTCATTATGCCTCCCCCGACAAGCCTCTTTTACTCGCTTCCAATCATTCAGGCTCTTTCTTCGACGCCATAGTGCTCGGCATATACCTTTCGCAGCCTATCCATACATTTACAAGGGCCGACGTATTCAGGAAACCGGCTGTGGCCAGGTGGCTGAGGAGGATCAACCTGATCCCCGCCTACAGGGGAACGGAAGGCGGCCGCGATCATCTCAGGAAAAACGAGGATTCGTTCAGGATGGTGCGGGAGATGTTCAGGGAAAACAAATGCATCGTCATTTTTTCGGAGGGGATAGCCGCCAACGAATGGAAATTGCGCCCCATCGCCAAGGGTACCGGGCGCCTGGCCTGGCAAACGTGGTTTGGCGAAAACCCGCAGAAAAATATGGAAGTAGTACCGACAGGGCTCACTTACGAGCACTATCACGGCGCCAATAAAGACGTACTGGTCATGTTCGGGGAGCCTATCCTCCACGATACCATCCCCGAAAATCCCCTCGACCAGGAAAAATGGCTCAGGGCTTTCAACCTGCTCCTTACCGAAAGGATGAAAGCCGCTATTCTGGAGACGCCCGACGGCGTTCCAGCTCCTTCTGTTTTGAAGGAAATTATTCCCCAAAAACGTAGCGATACGCTGTTGAAATCGCTGGGAGCATTGGGAAGGGCAGTAAACCGTCCCATTTACCGGCTATACACTAAGCCGGTCTACGAAAAAACAAAGGGGACCGTATTTTACGATTCCGTCCTTTTCGGGGCGCTGATGTATACTTATCCCGTCCTGGTCGGCCTGCTCGCGATTGTAGTAGGCAGCTTTACCTCTGCATCCTGGGGGATTTTGTTCTTTTTGGCAATGCCACTACTTGCCTGGCTGGGCAATCAATATAGGTAAATCAATCTTTCACCCTTCCGAGTCCCAGCAGGCTGAGCATCCATTTAGGGAGCGGCTTCTGGTGTTTGCGCTTTTTCAGGTCGAGGTACCAGCCTATCTTTTTCAGGACAGGGAGCTTATGGGTTTCTACCAGCTCGATAAGCGTTCCGTCCGGGTCTTCTACATAGGCAAACCTGCCGGCTGCAGACTCCATCCCGAACGACTCTCCGCTATCGACGGTAAACGGGAAATTACTTTTCCCCAGCCTGGCTTTAAGGCTTTCCATATCGATGGTATCAAAGCACAGATGAATAAAACCGCAGTCTCCCCAATACCGTCCGGCAAAAATCTTACGCGGCTGGCCGTCGAGATCCTGGAGCAACTCCAACTGGATATTTCCGAGCAAATGGGCAAAGGCGCCGTGGGCGGTTTCCTTCTTCAGCAGCAGCACTCTCCTGAACCTCCTGCCCGCCGCTCCTTCCGGCAAATCGGCAAACTGGCCGGTCTTGTCAAACTGTATCTCCACTTCCCCGAGCAACTCTTTGTAGAATGCAATGGAAGCATCCATATCCGAAACTCCCAGCACCGCGCCCAGCACCCCTCCTACCGGCCTTGCGTCGCTCTTAAACCATGAATCATCCTCGCATACCTGGAAAGTATTGCCGAAGGGATCAGTCCCCCAGAATCCTTTGCCTGTCGGCAAATCAAACAGACGGGATACGCTTCCGCCCGTATTTTTACTGAGCCAGCTATGCGATCTGTCAACATAAGCCGATTTAAATTTAATGGCATAGATGCCCAGATCCCCGGGCACGGGATCAAAAGGCAGCCCGGAGGGAGTCCGGCTTTTAAACTGCCATATTTCAAGGCCTCCGCCGCCCGACATATTGAGCGCCAGCAGGGCCCGCCTGCTATGCACATCGCCCCCGGTATAGCGGGTCATGTATTTTGCCTCGGCGCTGTCGTCAAAAAGTGCCACATCAAAGCCCAGCATCCGGCGATACCATTTCCAGGTAGCGTCTACATCCGTGCAGCCGATTCCGACCTGTTGTACACCAGAGATCAAAGGAGAGTTTGTCATACTCAATAATACTTTTATATATGGTTATCAGAATTCGGCCGTCAGCCGACAGCCGCTACAACCTGCGGGCTGTTAGCACCGCTAAGATACTACCGTTGATACAATGATTTGCCATCACATCCTCACTTAGGTTCCTTTCATCACTTTTTTTGTATGTTTCCATCCAAAATATATACATTTACCGTTTAGCCTTTCAAAATTCATCTAACAACAGTCGATTAAATTTATGAATATCCGTACTTCCGTTTCAAAAAGTGCCGGAATTGTCTTGCTATTCTTATTTGCACTGGTCAATTCCTATGCACAGAACCTTCCCAAAGGGGTAAAAAAAGTCACCTCCGTAGAAGGCATCACCGAATACTACCTGGACAACGGACTGAAAGTCCTGCTGTTCCCCGACCCGTCGAAGCCGACTATCACCGTCAATATTACCTACCTGGTGGGTTCCAGGCACGAAGGCTACGGTGAAGCAGGTATGGCGCACTTGCTGGAGCACATGGTTTTTAAAGGCACTCCACGCCACCCCAATATCATGCAGGAACTGACCGAGCACGGCGCCCGGCCCAATGGGACCACCTGGTACGACCGCACCAACTATTACGAGACTTTCGCAGCTACGGAAGAAAACCTGAAATGGGCGCTTGACCTGGAAGCCGATCGTATGATCAATTCCTTTATCGCCAAAAAAGACCTGGACAGTGAATTCAGCGTCGTCAGGAATGAATTTGAGGCCGGCGAAAACAGCCCTTTCAGAGTATTGATGCAGCGGGTGGCAGACATGGCCTATTCATGGCATAACTACGGAAAATCTACTATCGGCAACCGTTCTGATATTGAGCGTGTGCCCATTGAGAACCTCCAGGCTTTTTATAAAAAATACTATCAGCCCGACAACGCAATCCTGATGGTAGCCGGGAAAATCGACGAGGAAAAGACGCTGGCGCTGGTCAATGAATACTTCGGTCCTATCCCCAAACCTACCCGCATACTTCCGCAGACCTATACTACCGAGCCGGTGCAGGACGGAGAGCGGTTTGTCGAAGTGAAAAGGGTCGGTGATGTCCAGATGGCTATGGCAGCCTATCATATCGCGCCGGGAGCTCACGAAGACTACGCACCGACAGAAGTACTGACCGAGCTGCTTAGCGCCGAGCCTTATGGCCGGCTCTATAAAAACCTGGTAGAAACCAAGAAAGCCAGCTCCCAGTTCGGCTTTGCCTTTCAACTCTACGACCCGGGTTATGTTCTTTTCGGTATCGAACTGTTAAAGGAAAAATCGCTGGAGGAAGCAAAAAATGCATTCCTGGCTACCCTCGACTCGACGGCCAGCCTGAAGCCTTCGGCTGAGAATGTGGAAAGAGCCAAGACCACCATCCTCAAAAACTGGGATCTGCAGTTCCGGAACGCGGAAAGAGTCGGACTTGGTATCAGCGAATACATAGCCTTCGGCGACTGGAGACTTGCATTCCTCTTCAGGGACCGCATCAGGAAAGTGACTCCCGAAGATGTTCAGCGGGTTGCGGCTCACTATCTCAAGCCTTCCAACCGTACGCTTGGTGTATTCGTACCTGAAGCCAGCCCGTCGCGGACAGAGGTTCCTCAGCGCCCCGATATAGCGGAGCTACTCAAAGACTACAAAGGTGAAGAACAGGTAGCGCAGGGAGAAGCATTCGATCCTTCGCCCGCCAATATCGAGAGCCGTACGACAAAAATACAGGTTCCGGGGGGACTTGAGCTGGCTTTGCTACCCAAGCTCACCAGGGGAAATGTCGTTTCGGCACAGCTCACCTTCCGGTTCGGCGACGAGCAAAGCCTGCAGAACAAGGGCGCGGTCCCTTCGTTTACCGCCAGCATGCTCAATAAAGGAACCACTACAAGGACCCGCCAGCAGATCAAGGACGAATTTGACCGCCTCAATGCCCGCGTAAGCATCGGAGGAGGGGCTAATCAGGCCATAGTCTCTATTGAAACGATAAAGAATAACCTGCCGGATGTTATCAGGATAGTGGCGGATATTATGAAGAACCCCAGGTTTGATCCCGAAGAGCTGGAAAAGCTGAGACAGGAGGAGATCACGGGTATCGAATCCCAGAGAAGCGAGCCGCAGGCAATCGCCGTTACGGAGTTCAGGCGCAGAACCTCGCCTTACAAAAAGGGAGATCCGCGCTATACAGGCACATTTGACGAAGACCTGGAAGATATCAGGAAAGTAACAGCCGACGACTTAAAACAGTTTTACAAGGATTTCTACGGCGCTTCAAATGCTACTGCCGCAATTGTCGGCGACTTCGATAAGGATGCCATCCAGAAGCTGCTGACCGACGAATTCGGTAGCTGGAAAAGCCCGAAACCGTTTAAACGCCTTGTCTCGAAATTTGAAGCCCCCAAACCGGCCAATGAAGCCATCGAAACGCCCGATAAAGCCAATGCTATGTTTGTGGCGGGCTTCCCCCTCCCCATCCAGGATACCGATCCGGACTACCCGGCCATGGTATTGGGCAACTATATACTGGGCGGTGGAGTGTTGAATTCCCGGTTGGCAAGCCGTATCAGGGTAAAAGACGGGCTGAGCTATGGGGTGGCCTCTCAATTCAGCGCTTCTTCACTCGATAAAAGCGGAAGCTTCCTGGCTTATGCGATCTACGCTCCCGAAAACCTTTCCAAACTCGAACAGGCTTTCAGGGAAGAGATCGAAAAAGCTGTAAAAGACGGTTTTACTGAAGAAGAACTCAAAACAGCTAAATCAGGGTATCTCCAGTCCCGCCAGGTGACGCGTGCACAAGATGGCGCCCTGTCGGGTGCGCTGAACAACAACCTGTACCTGAAGCGCACGCTTGCGTGGGACGAGGATTTCGAGAAGAAAATCCAGGCCCTTACACCGGCCCAGATCAAGGCGGCTTTCAACAAGCACATCGATTATAATAAAATGGTGATCGTTAAAGCTGGAGAATTTTCGAAATCGCAGAAGAATGCACCTGCCGGCGCCCCGGCTTCGGTAGGGGGCGCACCTAAAAACTAGGTTTTTTATAGACATATTTACATAACAGAAGGGTATCTTAATTGCTGATTTGCGGTTGAGATGCCCTTTCTTAATTATATAACTATACCTGGAGGAATTACCCGGCATCGACCTGCCTTCTCTCCAGTTCCTCTTCCTGAAGCTGTCGAGCAGTTTTACGACTGCCGTCGTGGCTCCACCCGGGAGGGCCGAATACATACTGAAAAGCAGCGCCCAGGCTGGGAGCACGCCAGACATCCTGTATGATCGATTTCCATTCATGAAAGGCAATGATAAACGGGTTGTGAGTGGTCAGATTTGTCGTCAGTCCGTATGCCGGACGCTCTTCTTCCTCACGGAAAGTGCCGAAGAGACGGTCCCAGATGATCAGTATCCCGCCGTGATTTTTGTCAAGATACTTGATATCCGACCCATGATGTACCCGGTGATGCGATGGAGTATTGAAGATCCATTCGAACACTGCCGGCATTTTATGTATCGCTTCCGTATGTATCCAGTACTGGTAAAGCAGGCTGACCGACTGCATCAGCACCACATCGACCGGGTTAAAGCCCACCAGGGGCATCCAGAGATAAAACACGAAGCTTCCCGTCAGGTTACCCGTCCAGGTCTGCCGCAAAGCGGTGCCCAGGTTATAAAATACCGAGGAATGATGTACTACGTGCGATGCCCAGAAATAGCGGATCTTATGGCTGGAACGATGAAACCAGTAGTAGCTGAGGTCGTCGGCAAAAAAAATGAGCGCCCAATACCACCATTGCGAGCGGTCGGGTGAAAAAAGGCGGAACTGGTAGACCGCTACCAGGGCGCCGAATACCATCAGCTTGGAAATAATGCCGGTCAGCACATTCCCGATACCCATTGAAAGACTGCCTGCGGTATCCTTCAGATCATAGTGATCGTGATGAGTCCCAAGGCGCCGGTAGTACAGCACTTCCAGTACCAGGGAAACGACAAACACCGGAATGGCGTAAATGATAATATCCTTCATTTTGGTCGGCTTTTCTATAACAAATTTAAGATATAATCTTAAATTGATAGGCTTTCCGGAGGAAAGAACGAAATTAGCGCTCCGATAGAATTAACCGTTATTCCCGTTTCCTATGACAGGAAATCTGCTTTCCAACCGATACGAAACTCTGACCCCCAAACAACTAGGGTTTATATTTCCGGCCGAATGGCACAGGCACAGGGCGACCTGGCTGACCTTTCCGCACAACGATGCTTCGTGGCAGGGCCAAAAGCTGGAGAAGATGCGGCCGCAATACCTGCAGTTCATTAAAGCCATAAGCCAGGGGGAACAGGTCGGGATCGTAGCCAATGATATGGCCCTGAAAGAGCGGGTACGCGAGGAGCTGGATACCATCGGGGTCGATCTTGCCAGGATAGAATTTGTAGTAAAGCCTACCAACGACGCCTGGTGCCGGGATCACGGGCCGGCCTTCCTGGTCAACCCTTCTACAGGTAAAAAAATGATCGTGGACTGGGAATACAATGCCTGGGGAGGAAAGTATCCTCCTTTCGACCAGGACAATAAAACCCCTCAGGCCATTGCGCAGTACCTTGATCTGCTCTCGGTAAAACCAGGGATCGTCATGGAAGGCGGCGCCGTGGAGTTTAACGGTGCCGGCAGCCTGCTCACCAGCCGTTCGTGCCTGCTCAACCCCAACCGTAACCCTGATCTCAGCCGCGAGGAAATCGAGCTCTACCTGGTCAACTACTACGGAGTAGAACAGGTCTTGTGGGTAGAAGGCGGAATAGAGGGTGACGATACCGACGGCCATATCGACGATACCACACGCTTTGTCAGCGAAGACACCGTGGTAGCATGTGTCGAAGAAGACCGCCACGACGACAACTACGCGGTACTTCAGCAAAACCTGGCGGAGCTGAAACAGATGCGCCTGCTTAGCGGCAAACAGCTCAATGTGATCGAATTACCCATGCCTGCCCCCATTGAGATCGACGGTTTGAGGGCGCCGGGCTCCTATGCCAACTTCCTGATATGCAATACCGGTGTGATTGTTCCCGTGTTTAACAACCCGAATGATCAGAAAGCGGTTAATATCCTGGAGGGAGCATTTCCGGGCAAAAAGGTGATCCCGCTGCCGGCCGACGAGATTATCTGGGGTCAGGGGAGCTTCCATTGCCTCTCCCAGCAGGAGCCGGAAGTCTAGGTTCCGGTGTTTTCTGCGACAGAAAATGTTCTCCGCCCGTAAAAACCGGGCCGGATACCTTTTGTCAGCCCTGTTCTCCTCTTCTGTATTAACGGCAACCAGGTTAGGAACAGAAATGTATATTTGCTGCATAGATTCTGAATCTACGTCTCTTAACCCCAACGTTATTAATACGATCCATGAAAGCAGCAGTTTACAACTCCTACGGCCCACCTCACGTAGTAAAGCTGGCAGATATTGAAGTCCCGGTACCCAAAGCCGACGAAATTCTCATCAAAGTTCAGGCGACCACCATCAACCGCACCGATACCGGTTTCAGGAGCGCCGAATATGTGGTAAGCCGTTTATTCAGCGGCATTATCAGGCCGAAATTCCCTGTGTTGGGCAATGAATTCGCGGGATATGTCGTCAGCAAAGGAGCACAGGTAAAAGAGTTTAAGGAGGGAGACAGGGTATTCGGCTACAACGACATTTCCTTTGGTGCGCACGCTGAATATATGACCATCGGCGAAAACGATGCTGTGGCGCATATTCCCGACAACATGAGCTACCAGGAGGCAGCTCCGCTCACTGAAGGCGCACATTATGCCCTGTGCAATATCAGGGCGGCCAAAGTTAAGCCCGGGCAGGATGTGCTGGTTTACGGAGCTACAGGAGCGATAGGGTCCGCAGCCGTTCAGTTGCTGCAATATTTCGGAGCCCACGTAACAGCCGTCTGCCATACGAAACACGTTAAACTGGTGGCTTCGCTTGGTCCTGACAGAGTAGTCGACTATGTCAATGAAGACTTCACGGCAACAGAGCGCAGGTTCGATTTTGTGTTTGATGCTGTCGGAAAAAGCTCTTTCGGTCAATGTAAACGTATCATGAAACCCAAGGGGATCTACGTCTCCACCGAACCGGGCAAAAACGGGGAAAATATCTACCTTGCCGTACTGAAAAAATTTTCAGGAGGGAAAAGAGTTATTTTCCCTATTCCTTCCATCTCCAGGCATGATGTTATTTTCCTTGGCGAACTTGCGAGAAAAGGGATTTTCAAGCCGCTTACAGATCGTTGCTACGGGTTAGACGAAATAGTAGAAGCGCATAGGTATGTAGAAACCGGCCAGAAGATCGGCAATGTCATCATACTACCTTCATTCGATTAACCGGCGCGCTGCCTAATATAAAGTATTGAACAGCCACCTGAAAGTCCCGTGCGACTGGGCCCTGAAAGTAATTTCGGGGCCAAAGGCATACAGCTGCCCTTTCCCCACTTTGGCTTCAAATGCCGCTATCTTGTTTTTCAGGTAGGGTTGTCCCCAGGCCCATCCGCTTCTTAGCGGGCTGTCTTCATACCAGGCCAGGGGATTGATCTGCCCCCTGGCAATCGATTCCGCTCCTACAAGAAAGACAGGGCTTTTATCGAAATATACATCCGTATCTCGTCCGAAACCACGGTTCGCTTCCAGGGTGGTATCTACACGCACCCTTAAAATACTTCCGGGGATGTAGTACTTTTCAGACGGCAGATTCCTGGTCTGTCCGTCGGTGGTGATCTCCGTCAGCGCATTCCAGACGGGCAGCTCAAGATGATAGGCCAGGTTGGTGCTCGACCCGATGGCCACTACTTTCCCCCCCGCTTCGAGAAAGGCCCTGATCTGCGGGATCGACTTTTCTGCAGTGATGCTCCCCATCCGGAACCTGTGGGCGTCCGGCACGTTTTCTTCCTTCAGCGTTGATGCTGATCCTGAACCGGGCGCGGGGATGGCCCGGGTCGCAAAAATGATCACGTCGTAGCGGTTTTTCAGATCGCCTCCATCGATTGTCTTCGGATAGATCACGTCAAAATCAAAATCGAACTGCTCCAGCAGCCAACGCGTCCAGCCCGAAGGCATCGAGCCTCCATACGTATCCCACAGGGCTATCCTGAGCGACTTATTTATCCTTTCCAGCGAATATCCCTGTCTCCATCCTTTCAGCTCCCTGGCGGGTATTGTCTTTCCGACTCCCAGATCCTGTAAAATCCTGTCGGCGGTCTTCCCAGGAGCTACATAGAATGACCCGGTTTCCGGAGCGTTCCCGCTTTTACTTCCCTTTATGCGGTATACTTCCGCACCTTCTTTCAGCAGTCTGTTGACAGCCAGAAAGCTCTCATTGACCGCCACAGACAGTACATATCCGCTTCCTACCCCGGCTGATGTTTTCTCCGCCCGCTGTATTTCTCCGTAGGGGACAGCCCGGAACGGCCCGTCGAAACTATCCTGGAACCGGTCAAATTCAACTCCCATCTGGTAAGCAAGCGTCCACCCGGCGGCATCGTAGGGCGCCACGGGAGGCCCGCCGGGATAAGCAAAATCGTTGGGATAGTCCTGCGGTTCGAACATATCAAGCACATGGGGCCTGAATGCCTGGGCCGTCCTGACGATGAAGGACCCTTCCGGGTATTCCCTCCCTCCTACCGAAAAGCTACTTTCAGCCTTCTCCACTTTTATCCCTCCGCGGATCAGCGTATTGACAAACTTCACGGCAGTGTGAAAGTCCTTTTGTGAAGAAGGTATAATGTATCCCCTCGGGTCTCTGGCGGTATTTTTACTGAACAAAGTATCATACAGCCCCGACGGAACGGTAGCCCTGTACGAAAGGCTGGTACCTCTGGGAAGCGTTTTGCTGTGCGCATCCTTTATTTCCTGGATTCTTTTCGGATAGGGCGTCCAGTAATCGCGGCTCCCTCTTTCGATGGAATTCCTTCCCATACGGTAGATATTGTAAAGCAATTCATCGCTGTGTCGCGCGGCAAAGTCAAGTACGGAATAATTGAGTGAAACCGAGTAATCGATACTCTGCCTGAAATGCCACTTCTGCGGCCCTACCGGGTAAGGCGTATTATTGTCGGGAATAAGCCTGTCCGGCACCAGGGCGATATCTTCAGGGGTCGGCCCCCCTGCAAGCTCGGTAAGCAGGCCGATCATGTTGTGGAAATAGGTCGTCGTACGCAGCCCGCCGTTATACCACGTCGAAAAAACCGAGCCCCCCAGGCGTGTAAAACCTGGTTTATTCTCAACATTCAGGCGGTTATACATAGCAGCGCCTATCGCATCGATACCGGTAATGACCAGCGGATCAAACACATGGTTGAACGGATCGCGGTAAGGCGGGCCTGCCAGAACGGTGCCTGCGGGGCCACGCTGATGATGGTTATACATGATCTGCGGGATCCAGTCCACGAAAAGCTGGCGCCCTATGTTCTGCGACTCCTTCATGTTGAACATATAGAAGTCGCGGTTGTTGTCGTGCCCCACATACTTCTGATAAGAAACCGGCAGGTTCTGCAGCGACCTTTTCTTCGGATCTTCATGCCGCATATACCAGTTCGTCACCAGCTCATGCCCGTCAGGATTGGCATGTACAAAAAGTATGATCACCTTGTCGAGTATCCGTTTTGTTTCAGCGTCATCCCGGCTTACCATTTGCCAGAGTGTTTCGATGAGTTGGTGGGAACCAACGGTTTCCGTCGAATGCAGCCCGCCGTCGATCCAGACCACGGCTTTTCCTTCCATGGCCAGCTTTTTTGCAGCCTCTTCCGACAGGTTTTCCGCCCTGGCCATACTGACCGATATTTCCCTGAATTTCTCCAGGTTCCTGTGGTTTTCCGGAGAAGTCACGATAAGCATCGGCTGGTCGCGCCCTTCCTCCGTTTTCCCAATAATGACCATCTTAACGCGGTCGGAAGCGGCATCCAGCTTTTTGAAGTATGCCTCCGTATCTGAATAAGTAGCCAGGAGATAGTCGTCCCCGATGTTAAACCCGAAATGCTCTTTGGGTGACGGCAACGCCTGCCCTGTAATTAAACTGTATTTGAAAAACGAAACGAAAAGGGCAAACAAGCTGAAGAGTATTCTCATGAGACAGAAGAAAAAAGATCACGATCTTAGGTAAGCGATCCGGCAGGGGATCCTGTCCGATTTAGGGATTTTTTCTTATTATTACAATTAAACAAAGCCATTTATCTGCCATTTTGACTCCCTGGAAAGTGCAGGCATATGATTTTTACTGTATCAGGAACAGGCCGGTCGGGAACTTTTACAAGGCCAAATAGATTAGAAGATAAACCAACAGCAACTTTATATACATCATCATATTTAAAAAAATCATGGGAAAAGCAATCGAAGTAAATGACAATAATTTCGGTGAACTGGTAAAAGGAGACAAACCCGTTCTGGTAGATTTCTGGGCAGAATGGTGCGGCCCCTGTAAAATGATCGGCCCGGTAGTGGAGGAGCTCGCTCAGGAATTTGAAGGGAAAGCTGTTGTGGCGAAAATGGATGTAGATATGAACGCACAGGTACCTGCGCAGTTTGGTATCAGGAGTATCCCTACCCTGATGATCTTCAAAAACGGGGAACTGGTAGATAAAGTAGTTGGTGCCGTACCCAAAGCGGTACTTGAAGATAAGTTGAACGCACACGTATAGCGGCCGTCAGCGATCAGCTGTCGGCAATCAGCTGTCAGATTCCCGGCAGCTGATTGCTGATCTCTGAAAGCTGACAGCTAGATAATATCCAACGTGCTGCCGTCTTTCACCTCCCCATGCTCACACCGCAGCACTCTCGCGGGGTAGTTCTTCAGAAAGTCATAATTATGGGTCGCCATCAGAACGGCGGTCCCGGTTTTGTTGATAGCCCTGAATACGCTCATGATCTGGTCTCCTACGGCAGGGTCGAGGTTCCCGGTAGGCTCGTCACACATCAGGATCTTGGGTTCATTGAGCATCGCCCTGGCAATTACCACTCTTTGCTGCTCTCCGCCTGAAAGTTGATGGGGCATCTTTTTCTGAACGATCCCCAGTCCGACCAGTTTCAGCACCTCTGTAATACGGTCGGCTATCGCAAAGGGGTCACGCCAGCCGGTCGCCTTCAATACAAACGAAAGATTTTCCTCTACGGTACGGTCGGTGAGCAGCTGAAAATCCTGGAAAACGATCCCTATCTTCCGTCTCAGGAAAGGGATATCCTCGTGCCTGATCTTATGCAGCTCGTACCCCGAAACAACGGCAGAACCGGTCTCAAGCCAGAGATCCGCATATAAGGTCTTGAGCAGCGAACTCTTACCGCTCCCGGTACGACCGATCAGGAAGACCCACTCCCCGGGGAATATCTTGAAATTCACATCGTTCAGAACGGGCTTGTCTCCCTGGTAAATATCGGCCCCTTCCACCACCACAACAGGATTCTGCAACGTGCTCATAGGGTCTGAAACTTAAAGTACCTAACCGTTTACCTTTTTATAATCCGCCAGGAATTTCTCCAGGCCGGAGTCGGTAAGCGGATGCTTAAGCAAAGCCAGGATAGCGCTCAAAGGACCGGTCATAACGTCGGCCCCGATCTCAGCGCACTGTAAAATATGAATAGGGTTACGGATCGACGCCGCCAACACCTGCGTTTCGAAATCGTAATTACGATAGATCGCAACTATCTGCTCGATCAGGTCTACCCCGTTAAAAGAAATATCGTCAAGCCGCCCGATAAAAGGAGACACATAGGTAGCGCCCGCTTTAGCGGCAAGCAAAGCCTGCCCTGCCGAAAAAATCAGCGTACAATTGGTGCGGATCCCTTTACCCGAAAAATACTTCAGCGCCTTCACACCGTCTTTGATCATCGGCACCTTCACTACGATATGCTCATCGATTTCAGCCAGCTCTTCTCCCTCTTTGATAATTCCTTCGTAATCGGTAGAGATCACCTCTGCGCTCACATCGCCGCCGACAATGTCGCAAATGGCTTTATAATGCCCCAGAATATTGTCCTTGCCCGCAATTCCTTCTTTTGCCATTAAAGACGGGTTGGTAGTAACACCGTCGAGAACGCCCAAAGCCTGTGCCTCCCTGATTTCGTCGAGGTTTGCAGTATCAATAAAAAACTTCATGGATTCAGAAATCGTAATTTATAATTATAAGAAGAAAACGTTAATCCAGGCAAAAGTAGAGAAAGAAAGGTTTTAAACAAAAAAAGGCAAATCAAGAATCTCACCGCTACAACCACCTACCCTTGCTTCGGTCAGGACCTGGGGGATTCAGTAGGAGCTGGTAGTTCTGATCTGCCGATACAAAATTAAGAAAAAACTCAATCATGTATTGATTAAATTTGCATTTCTTTTGCGTAACAAAGCGCAGCATCTTATAATATCCTATCAATGAAATATTTATCTTTTCTCTTCCTGGTTATCATTTCCTGCACCAGTTCGTCGGATGCTTACCTCGAAAAAGGGAAATCGCTGCTCAGGGAAGGAAAAACCCGGGAAGCGCTCGATTTCGTCAACAAAGCTATCGGTAAGGACGACAGGAACTCTGAAGCATTTAACCTGAGAGGGGTCATTTACTTCGAACAGCGGGAATACGACAACGCCCTGCTCGACTACGACCGGGCCATAGAGCTGGCCCCCGGCTCCTACCGTCCCTACTTCAACAGGGCATTGCTCTATACAACGAGAAATGAATTCGATAAAGCGCTCAGCGACTACAACAAAGCCCTTGAAATAGCGCCCGATACTTCCGACATACTGCTAAACCGGGGACAGGTACTCTCGTTCCTGGACAGTATCCCGGCGGCTACCAACGACTTCAACAAAGCGGTAAAGCTGCAGGACAGCAATGTGCTTGCCTGGTATAACCTGGGTAATGCGCATTATCGCCAGGAAAATTATGAAAGGGCTATATCTGCATTCAAACGCGCCACCCAGCTCGATCCGCGTTTTGCCAAAGCCTATTACGGCCTGGGACTTGCGCAGTATATGCACGGCGAAAAAGAAGTAGGATGCATTTCGCTGAAAGAAGCCGAGAGGCTGGGATGGGGGGATGCGACAGCCGCGCTTTCCACGTATTGCGGGCAGCCCGTTCCGCAACATTCGAATTAACAACCTGAAATTATTATTTCATTTTTCCCTCAAATACCATTATGCGTTACCTGGCTATTATCTTCGCCCTGGCTTTTTTGCTGAGCGCCGTTGTGCAGCTCAATGACCCCGACCCTGCCATCTGGATCACACTCTACGGGATACCTGCGTTGGTTTCTATTTTTTTCCTGAAAACCAGGCTGAACTCCTACATATACCTCGCCCTGGCCGTCGTCTATTTTGCCATCGCCATCTACCAGTGGCCGCCCGAATTCGAGGGTTTCCTCTTCGGT
The DNA here is from genome assembly GCA_964559125.1 of uncultured Cytophagales bacterium. Taxonomy (GTDB): domain Bacteria; phylum Bacteroidota; class Bacteroidia; order Cytophagales; family Spirosomataceae; genus Ravibacter. The sequence continues at coordinate 151,005 of CAZLGW010000002.1, read as the reverse complement.
GAAGTGCAGGTCATGCGGAATATGAACATAGAACTGGCCCGGGAGTCGTTCGGGATGGGGATAGTAGGGGTTGCCATGCTCATTTTCGGCATTTATACAAGGCGTACCGAAAAAAACAGTTGATGGATTTCGCCTGGGGTAAAGGAAGCTGCCTACCATACCCAGGCAATTTCCTTTACCTCAAACTCTCTCTCACCATCGGTAGTGATCACCTTCAGTTTGCCGCCGGATGTTACCCCGGTAATGACACCCGAAAAATATTCTCCTCCGGACACAAAATTCCTGACTTCTCCCAACCCCAGCATGGCGCCGGTATACAGCCTGCCGAGCTCCTCAGCGGGTAACGCCGTCAGGTAGCCATAGCATTCCTCGATGTGCAGGAGCAGCACCTCAAGTTCCTTTTCCAATGAGTAAGATACGCCGGTTTCAAGCGTAAGCGAAGTGGCTCCCGGACTTGAGAATTCCTTTTGATTTATATTCAAGCCGATCCCTACCACTGCACTTGTGACCCAGGTGCCGCGAAGGGTATTTTCGATAAGAATGCCCGCAACCTTCCTGTTACCGATCATAACGTCGTTCGGCCATTTGACAGTTACTTCTTCACCGACAACCGAGCGCACATAGCGCTGAACTCCCAGGGCAATACACTGTGAAAGACCGAACTGGGCAGAAGCGCTGAGGTTTTCCGGCTTCAGTATGATGGAAAGCATAAAATTCGAACCCGGTTCGGCTTCCCAGGAATTCCCCTGCATCCCCCGCCCTGCCGTCTGTTCACCGGCAATAACGACGTCTCCGTCGTCACCAAGTCCGGAACGAACTTTACCTGCCGCAATGTCGTTAGTTGAATGACAAGATGTCAGATAATGTATGTTTTTCCCTATAAATGTTGTTTTTGAAACGGGTTTGTACACTTTTTGGGGTTTATTTTAATACTTTTACATTTTAACACTTCCCTTCAGGAAACTTCCTTTTTCCGGGGATATAAAATTGCGAATGAAACAACGTAAAAATAAAGAAGTTTCCTCTTATGATCTCTGTCAGACAGTAATTAAGGGAATGCATGAAAAGAAAGCCCTTGATGTCGTTGTACTGGATTTACAGAATGTCAAAAATGCGGTAGCAGATTATTTCGTTATCTGTACCGGCACTTCAGACACACATATCAGCGCCATAGCAGACTCAGTGGTCGAAGAAGTAAAAAAAGTCTCAGGCACGGGAGGCACACACTCTGAAGGCATGACCAACCGTGAATGGATACTGATCGATTACCTGGATGTGGTGGTGCATGTATTTAATAAAGAAAAACGGGCCTATTATGATCTGGAGGAGCTCTGGGGCGACGCTGTAAGGATAGAAGCCACCGAAGTACACGCCTGATCCAGAACAACACACATCAAACGCCCGCCAAATCAGTTTTGAATCTATTACGCTGAGAATATAATGTCAGAAAACGAAAACAAAAGAAATCCAATTAATCCGAAGGGAACGCCGAGAGGTTATCAAAGCTGGATCATTATCTCGCTTATTGCGGCGATACTGATCATTACTTTCCTCAATAAAAGCACTTCCACCGACATCAGCCAGAAGAAATTTGAACAAATGGTAGCAGACAAGGAGGTCAGCAAAGTTACCATTGTCAACGACAATATGGTGGAAGTCACCCTGACGGAAGAGGCCATGAAACTGGAAAAATACCAGAACCTGAACAAGGACAACAACTATCTCGGCCCGCGTTCAGGCCCGCATTACCAGTTCCAGATCACTTCGGCTGAGACATTCAAGAAAGATCTGGCCGAAATGCAGAAGGAAATTCCGGACAGTGAAAAAATAGAATACAAGATCGACACACGCAGCGACCTGATGACCTGGCTGGCCAATTGGGGCATATTTATTATCATGATCGTCGTGATGTACTTCCTGCTGAGCCGGATGACCGGCGGCGTGGGACCGGGCGGACAGATATTTAATATCGGGCGTTCAAGAGCTACGCTGTTCGATGCCGAGAACAAGGTTAAGATCACGTTCAGCGATGTGGCCGGCCTCGATGAAGCAAAAGAGGAAATTAAAGAGATCGTAGATTACCTGAAAAGCGCCGACAAATTCAAGAAACTGGGCGCCAAGATCCCTAAAGGAGCGCTCCTGATCGGACCTCCCGGTACCGGTAAAACCCTGCTTGCCAAGGCAGTAGCCGGTGAAGCCGCCGTTCCGTTCTTTTCTCTGTCGGGCTCCGACTTCGTGGAAATGTTCGTGGGAGTGGGTGCCGCCAGGGTACGTGATCTTTTCAAGCAGGCGAAAGAAAAAGCGCCCTGTATTATTTTTATCGATGAAATCGACGCCATAGGACGGTCAAGAGGACGCGGTGCTATGCCGGGAGCCAACGACGAAAGGGAAAATACCCTCAACTCGCTTCTGGTGGAGATGGACGGATTTGCCACCGATTCGGGTATCATTATCCTGGCGGCCACCAACCGTCCTGATGTACTCGACTCCGCCTTGCTGCGGCCCGGGCGTTTTGACCGGCAGATATCGGTCGACAAACCGGATGTTATCGGCCGTGAAGCCATCTTCAGGGTGCACCTGAAGCCGCTGAGCCTGAACGAAGACGTGGATGTACAGAAACTGGCGGTACAAACGCCGGGTTTTGCCGGGGCCGAAATAGCGAACGTCTGTAATGAAGCCGCCCTTATCGCCGCACGGCGCGACCGGGATTCGGTTACCATGCAGGACTTCCAGGATGCCATGGACCGTGTGATAGGCGGGCTGGAGAAAAAAAACAAGCTCATTTCGCCGGAAGAAAAGCAGATTGTGGCTTACCACGAAGCAGGCCATGCCGTCGCAGGCTGGTTCCTGGAGCACGCCGACCCGTTGGTTAAAGTAACGATCGTACCCCGCGGGGTGGCTGCCCTCGGGTATGCCCAGTACCTCCCCCGTGAGCAATATCTTTACCGTTCGGAGCAGTTATTTGACGAAATGTGTATGACTCTGGGCGGTAGGGCTGCCGAAGACGTGGTTTTCGGGAAAATATCTACCGGCGCCCTGAGCGACCTGGAACGGGTGACCAAAGTGGCTTACAGCATGGTAACGATGTACGGTATGAACGATAAAATCGGGAATATATCTTACTACGACTCCAAACAGTCTGAATATAATTTCACTAAGCCCTATTCAGAAGCCACGGCCGAAGCAATCGACAGTGAAGTAAGGATCCTGGTCGACCAGGCTTACCAGCACGTCAGGCAGCTCCTCGTCGACAAAAAAGACGAGCTCGAAAAAATAGCCCAGGAACTTCTCAAAAAAGAGATCCTGTTTCAAAGCGACCTGGAGCAACTGATAGGCAAAAGGCCTTTTGAAAAAGAGACAAGCTACCAGGCTTATATAAACAGGAAATCAAAAGAAGAAGAGGAAATAGTGAAGCATGCTCATGAACAGGTAGAGAACCAGCATCTGAATGAGACTGTTGCCGAGCAGACGTCAGATAACGATACGCAAAATTCGTAACCCTGGTGCCGGCCGGAAGAAACAGACTATCCCATGACGTGCCTTCGAAAGTACATTTTAAGCTCTGTTCTTCTTTTCCTCCCTATGCTCTCCATAGCCCAGAAGGAGGTAATGTTTGACCAGTACATCGAAGCGCCGATCGCTATAAATCCTGCCTATACCGGCATACAGGAGCATTTCAACCTCAATATCTTACTGCGCCGCCGGTGGTTTTCCATACCGTCGGCTCCTGTAACCCCCACACTATATGCCGACGGTACTGTTGCCGGAGGCCGTGTCGGCATCGGCTTTATGGCCATGAACGACCAGATGAGCCCCTTTGCCACTACAGGATTCTACGGCAGTACTTCCTACATACACAGTACAGCCTCCGGGTGGAAGCTCTCGCTGGGGGTACAGGGAGGAGTTAACGTACTCCCCGTTTACGGACAGGGTTATTCCGGGCGTAAAGTGCTCGGCAGCTTCGGGCTCGGCGTACTGGCGCAGAATGACAATTTCTATCTCGGCTTTTCGAAGCCCGAATTGCTTTCGCTCAACTTCGGCACTCAAAACAGCAGTTGGGATTACCATCTGCCGCTCTATGCCACTACCGGCGGTAAAATAAAACTGAATGAAGACTTTATAGCGACTCCTAACGGAACTGTGATCATCGACAATTCATTCAAAAATGAGATCCATATCGGTTCAAAGCTCTGGTACAAAGAGCTGATAGGCGCCGGGGTCTTTTTCAGGTCCGGCCAGGTGAACAGGATACACGTTGTAGCCGAAGCCCAGGTCGGGAAAAACGTCCGTATAGGATACGCCTATGACTCGAGAACCGTAGAAAGCAGGTACACCCAGGTAGGGGTCGGGATATCGGGCATGCACGAGTTGATTTTCAGGTTTATCCCCAACCCCGTTTCATTTAATTACTACTGAAATAGCTGTCAGCTATCAGAAATCAGCTATCAGCGCGTTTGATATCGATAACTATCGTAGATTGCAAACTGTCGAAGCACAAGGGCTGATAGCTGACAGCCGACAGCTGATAACCTTTTTATTTTAACATACGTTTTTTGTGTCTTTTTAAGGCAACATAGCTTACATTTGCATTCACACAGAACACATTAAAAATACGTGCTCCGGCAATGGACAACTATTCATTTATAGCCAATTCCGAAATCAGTTACATCGAGGGCCTGTACGAGTCTTACAAGTCTGATCCTAAGTCGGTTAGCCATGACTGGCAAAAATTCTTTGAAGGTTTCGACTTTTCCCTTAAATTTTCTCCCAATGGCAACGGAACCGTTGCCAAAGATACCGGTACTGCCGGGCTTCCTGCCGATCCTGCCCGAATCAACAAGGAAATGGAGGTTGTCCACCTCATCAGGGGATATCGTTCAAGAGGTCACCTGCTGTCTAACACGAATCCTATCCGCAAACGGAAAGACAGGGGTGCTCAGCTGTCGCTGGCCGACTTCAGGCTGTCGGACGCAGATCTCGATACCGTATTCGAGGCAGGCATCGAGCTTTTCGGGAAAGCCGCAACCCTGAGAGATATTGTGGCCGGATTGGACAGGGTTTATACCAGTACGATCGGATTCGATTACTACTACATACGCAACCGCGAAGAAAAGAAATGGCTGCGTCAAAAAATAGAGCAGGACAACCTCAACAGGTCTTATTCCATCGAGGAAAAGAAGCACATTCTTTCGAAACTCAATGAAGCCGTAGTTTTCGAAAACTTCCTGCATACCAAATTCCTCGGGCAGAAAAGATTTTCACTCGAAGGAGGAGAAACGACAATCCCTGCGCTTGATGCCCTTATCAATAAGGCAGCCGATATGGGGGTGGCGGAAGTGATGATCGGTATGGCCCACCGGGGCCGTCTGAATGTGCTGGCCAACATCATGCAGAAAACCTACGATCAGATCTTCAATGAATTTGAAGGTAATATGCCTGACCAGGTCTGGGGTGACGGCGATGTCAAATACCACATGGGGTATGCGAGCACCATCACGACCAGGAACGGCCATACGCTTCACCTTAGGCTTGCACCCAATCCCTCTCACCTGGAAGCAGTAAACCCGGTTGTGGAAGGCGTGGTACGGGCTCGGGCCGACAGCATGTATACCAGCGATTACGACAAGGTGATGCCGGTGCTGATCCATGGCGATGCCGCGCTCGCCGGCCAGGGGATCGTATACGAGGTAACCCAGATGTCGAACCTGAAAGGCTATTTCACAGGCGGTACCATTCACTTTGTGATCAACAACCAGGTAGGCTTTACCACCGACTTTACCGACGCCAGGTCGAGCGTCTACTGTACCGATATTGCCAAGATCATAGATGCGCCGGTGCTTCATGTCAACGGCGACGACCCCGAGGCAGTCGTATATTGTATGCAGCTGGCCGTCGAATACCGCCAGCGTTTTAACAAGGATATTTTCATCGATATGGTGTGCTACAGAAAGCATGGCCATAACGAATCGGATGAGCCGAAATTTACGCAACCGGTATTATATAAGCTTATCGACAAGCATCCTAACCCCAGGGAGGTATATAAAAATTACCTGGAACAACGGGGTGACATTTCACGCGATGTTGCGCTGAAAATGGATAGTGAATTCAAGGCACTGCTTCAGGCCCGGCTCGACAAGGTCAAGCAGAAAGAAGTGCCTTACGTTGTGCCGAAGCTCGACCTGGAATGGAAGAACCTGCGCAAGCCGGTTCCCTCCGATTTTGAGCAGTCGGTCAAAACAGGCGTCCCCAAGGCCGTCATTTCGGCTATCGGGAAAGCGCTTACCACCATCCCCCAGGGATTCTCGGTCATCAAGCAGACAGCCAAGCTGCTGAACGACAGGAAGGAGATGATTTTCGAGAAGAAAGTCGTCAACTGGGCTACAGCCGAATTGCTGGCTTACGGCTCAATACTTGCAGAAGGCAATCTTGTCAGGCTTACCGGCCAGGATGTAGAGCGGGGCACCTTTTCTCACCGGCATGCGGTGCTGAAAGATTCGGAAAACAATGCTTCGTATAACAACCTCAACCATATAAAGGAGAAGCAGGGCGAGTTTATGATTTATAACTCCCTGCTTTCCGAATACGGCGTGCTCGGCTTCGAGTTCGGGTATTCGATGGCTAACCCCAATGCGCTGGTGATATGGGAGGCCCAGTTCGGTGATTTTGCCAACGGCGCCCAGGTAATGATCGACCAGTTCATCTCCACTTCCGAAACGAAATGGAACAGGTGGACAGGTCTTGTCATGCTGCTGCCACACGGCTACGAGGGCCAGGGACCGGAACACTCCAACGCCCGACCGGAAAGATACCTGCAGCTTGCCGCAGGCAACAACATGTATGTGGCCAACATTACCACGCCTGCCAACTTTTTCCACGCGCTGAGGCGACAACTGGGCGCTCCTTTCCGCAAACCGCTGATCGTTATGTCGCCGAAATCGCTGCTGCGACACCCGTTGTGCACGTCTCCGCTGAGCGATCTTACCGATGGGCGTTTCCTGGAAACTATCCCGGATACATATGCAGATCCGAAAAAAGTCAAAAAGGTACTGCTCGTAACCGGGAAGCTCTATTACGAACTTTACCAGAAGCAGCAGGACGACAAGCGCGACGATGTAGCTATTATCCGTGTGGAGCAGTTGCACCCATTCCCGGAGAAGCAGGTGGAGGCTTTGCTGGCACAATACAGCAAAAAGGCTAAGATCTGCTGGGTACAGGAAGAGCCGAACAACATGGGGGCCTGGACTTACCTGCTGAGGTCTTACGAAGCAGCGCGGTCGTTTACGGTTATTGCGCGTAAGACAAGCGCTTCGCCGTCTACCGGTTTCTTCAAGATACATAACGAAGAGCAGACTGCGATTATCAATGAAGCATTCGAATAGGCAAACTCACAATCATTCAATATAACCTTTAATTTATCCGATCATACTTACGATCGATCTACACTCGAATTATGGCTGAAATAGAAATCAAAGTGCCGCCGGTTGGCGAGTCCATAACAGAAGTAACCATCGGTAGCTGGTTTAAGAAAGAAGGAGATTTTGTTAAGTTGGATGAGGTAATTTGTGGGTTGGATTCTGACAAAGCAACTTTTGAGCTGGCAGCCGAATCAGAAGGGGTTCTGCATATAAAGGCCCAGGAGGGCGACACGATCGCTATCGGTGATGTAATTGCCACTATCGAAACAGGCGGGGCTGTAGAAGCGAAAAGTGCTGAGGAACCCGTGAAGGAAGCTGCGCCTGTTGTACCTGAAAGTACACCGGAGACACCAATCCAGCCGACGCCGTCGGGTGCCGCAGCCCCCGCTCAGGGCGGTAACAGCATAGTGGAAATGAAAGTCCCCGTAGTAGGCGAATCTATCAGCGAAGTAACGATAGCCAACTGGACGAAAAAAGACGGAGATGCCGTACAGCTCGACGAGATCATCTGTGAACTTGAATCCGACAAAGCTACTTTCGAACTGCCTGCGGAAGCGAGCGGTATCCTGAGGCACGCTGCGTCACAGGGAGATACCCTCGCTATAGGAGAAGTAATTGCCCGGATCGAAGCAGGGGCAGCTCCTGCCCAGACCGGCATTCAAAAAGCGGCCGACTCATCGGCTGCGGCTGCAAAACCTGTAGCTGAATCTCACGCAGCAGGCGGCGTTACCCCGTTGGCAGCCAACATACTGGCCGAAAAAGGTATCAGCCCTTCGGAGGTAAAAGGCACAGGCGCAGGAGGAAAAGTCACCAGGGAAGATGCCCTCAATGCGTCTAAATCTGCCGCACCTGCTCCGCAACCGGCTGGTGCAGCTTCTGCAACAGCACCTGCCAAGTCAGCTACCGCATCTCAAACCGATGACCGTGGCCAGCGCCGCGAAAAAATGTCGGCATTGAGGCGGACCATTGCCAGACGCCTGGTAAGCGTTAAGAATGAAACTGCGATGCTTACCACTTTTAACGAAGTGGATATGAAGCCCATCATGGACCTCAGGAATAAGTTCAAGGACAAATTCAAGGAGAAATATGAAGTCGGTCTTGGGTTTATGTCGTTTTTCACAAAGGCCGCTACCGTAGCGCTGCGTGATTTCCCGGCTGTAAATGCCTATATCGATGGCGACGATATTCTTTACAACGACTTCTGTGATGTATCTATAGCGGTATCTACTCCGCGTGGCCTCGTTGTGCCGGTAATAAGAAGCGCTGAAAAACTTTCGTTTGCCGAAATCGAAAAAGAGATTATCCGTCTGGCCACCAGGGCCCGCGACGGGAAACTGGGCATGGACGAGATGACAGGGGGAACGTTTACCATCACCAATGGCGGGGTATTCGGCTCGATGCTCTCCACTCCTATTATCAATGCCCCGCAGTCGGCCATTCTCGGTATGCACAATATCGTAGAGCGCCCTGTCGTAGTAAACGGCGAGATCGTGATCAGGCCTATCATGTATGTGGCCCTGTCTTACGACCATCGCATCATCGACGGGAAAGACTCGGTGAGCTTCCTGGTGAGGATCAAGCAGATCCTGGAAGACCCGGCAAGGCTGCTTTTTGATTTGTAGAAGTGTTCTCTTCGGCTCCCTTCGACGACGCTCAGGGAACGGAACGGAAGTAAAGAAAGGTGTCAGGTATCAGGTCTTAGCAAACTCAGACCTGATACCTGACACCTCCTCATTTATACAGATGAGAAGGCCCGCATTTGTCGGTCCGCCTGGTATCGATCAGGTAATTGATTTTCCAGCCATTTCTTGTGTGCACCAGCTGGAAGGAATTTACTCCGCAGTGGCTCAGGCTGCCGTTGTAATTAAACAGGTAGGGAGTCCATACAGACGCAAGCTGCCCGTCGACCCTCACCATATCAAACATAATCCTCTCGTCTAAGGCGCCCGGAGTTTCCTTTCCGACCGTCTTTACCAGGGCATTGACATTCTGGTTCCGGATTACACCGAAGCCTTCTTCCTCTCCTGAAATTGTCTGCATAATAGCGCCCGGCAAAAACAAAGCACGTATCGCAGAAGTATCGGCCTGCCTCATACCGTCAAACAGGTGTACGATCACCTTCATGACTTCCTTCTCCGAGTGGGATTGGGCTCTTAAGGGGGAAACAAGCCCCAGAAAAATGATCGTAAGATATCCTTTCAACTTCATCTGTTCTTAAGTATTCGTTAATGGATATTCCCCATCCATCGCCTGAGAAAAGGCGTAAACAGCAGTAGCACGATTCCTATTCCTATAGACACGTAGCCGATCTGCTGAAGTATTCCGGCATAGTAAGGCAGGGAAGCTTCGGCGTCATTCACGACTTCTGCGGGTACTACCATCAGCGCCCCGATTTTTGCGGAAACAAATTCACCCAGCGCAGACGCCAGAAACCAGATCCCCATGATAAGTCCCACCATACGGGCTGGCGACAGCTTGGTAACCATGGAGAGCCCTATAGGAGAGATGCACAGCTCTCCGCAGATAATGAAAAAATAACCGGCTACGAATATCAGTAGCGGGATCTTCCCGGCATTTGCCATTTCTGTACCGAGGAAGAATGTGAGGAAGCCTATTCCTACAAATACGAACGACAATGCGAACTTTACCGGGGTACCCGGCTCCCACCCCCTGCGGTTCAGCCAGAGCCACAGCCACGCAAAGACACTGCTGAGCACGATGACCCAGGCTGGTGGAATAAAATTGTTGACAGACAGCGCCGGTAGCTCTGTACCTCCTACCGTCATGTCGACATTTCTAATAGCAAACAGGTTAAGCGATCCTGCATTCTGCTCATAAAACGCCCAGAATAAAACGGAAAAAGAGATAAGAACCGTGGCGGCCAGCAGTTTGTTCCGTCCTTCCGCCTCCATTCTGAACGCTTCAAAAAGAAGATAGAACAGCGAAGCCACCGCAAGCGTCAGCATGACTACATCCATTATATGGTGCCTGTTAAACAAGGCAATGATAACCGGGATGATCAATAGTGTCGCTATATAAACCACCAGATCATTCCGGATCAGGCCGCCCCATTTCTCCTTCAGCTTTTCGGGAAAAGGCGGCAGCCCTACCCTACCGAGGCTTTTTCTGCCTGTATTAAAAACGACGGTTCCGAGGATCATAAAAACCCCTGCAAGCCCGAAGCCGGCATGCCAGCTCCACACATGCGCCACCCACCCGCAGGCCGCTCCTCCGAGTGCAGCGCCCACGTTTATGCCCATATAAAAAATGGAGAAAGCGCTATCCTTCCTCGGATCGTTGTCGTCATACAGTCCGCCCACCATTGTCGAAATATTAGGCTTAAAAAAGCCATTTCCACAAATAATCAACGCCAGGCCGGTATAAAAGCTCCATCCCACAGGCAGGGCAAGCACGATATGCCCGGCACTCATTAAAATTCCCCCGAACAAAACTGCTTTCTGTCCGCCGAGCAGCCTGTCGGCCAGCATTCCTCCGAAAACCGGCATGGTATATACCAGGGCCGCATAGGCTCCCAGGATAGCATACCCTTTTTCCTCCGCAAAACCAAGCTCCATCACCATATAGGCCAGCAGGAGCGCCTTCATACCGTAGAATGAAAAGCGTTCCCACATCTCAGTGAAAAACAGCAGGTAAAGTTGTCGCGGGTGGCGGGAGGAGCTTGTCATAGATACCGTATCTGAAAAGATGATTGGGCTGAGTTACGAAGTTGATTCCGAAAAAATAAGGAATAATCTGTTTAATACCTCATTGCGTCTTCATAAAACGGGTAACATGCTTCCCTGAGTGGCTGAATCTCGTGACGCACCTCCGATACCCATCCGGACCCGGATAAAAAAGCCTGCCTGATTCCGGAGAGATAGCCTCTTGGATTTTTTTAAGATCGCATAAAACCGATTCATACATTCCGGCTAGCTTTTAAAGCTATATCCTTAGTATTTTTTAAACACTATCCGGTTGGCGAGATTCAACTGTTCGGGGTTAATATTGTGTCCCATTCCTTCATACACTTTCTCTGTTACCTCTGCACCCATATCTCTGAAAATATTGGCGGTCGCGTATACACGTTCTACCGGGACATGAAAGTCGGGGTTACTGGTAGACAAGAACAGCGGCATGTGTAAAAAATCGCCTGTGTAATTACTTCGATCAATCGTCCTACCGATCACGCCGCCACTTAAAGCCACAGCTCCCCCGAAGGAGCCTGCCTTCCTGGCCAAAAACTCCAAAGCCAGGCAGGCTCCCTGTGAAAACCCGAAAAAGTAAATATTCTCCTGCTGTACCCCAGCTTGCTTTGCATAATCAACTGTTTTCTGTACTATATCAAGCGCAGACCGCAGCCAGGGCTCATTATCTTCAACCGGAGCCAAAAAAGACAAAGGGTACCAGGTATCATTAGTCGCCTGTGGGGCCAGAAGGGTAAAATCTTCTACCACAAGATAATTGGATATCGTCAGAATATCAGAGGCGGACCCTCCTCTTCCATGCAGCATGATCAATACCTTCTCAGTCGTTTCAAGTGGATTACCTGCTTGTTTTATATTGAGTTCATGACTCATAACCGATCCTTTCCTGAGTTATAGTTTATTTCCGAAAGTAATCCTGCAAGCCGGTCTCGCTCGGCTTCAAACTGGTGCGGGAGCATTAGCGACTCCCCGAGAGAGCCGGCAGGCTCATCTACCAAGAATCCCGGCGTTGAGGTAGCTACCTCAAAAAGGACTCCTCCAGGCTCCCTGAAATACACGGAAGAAAAATATTTCCTGTCTTTTATTTCCGTAACCTGCAGTCCGTAATTCTCCAGTCCTTCTTTTATCCGGACCTGGCTTTCCCTATCCGGTGTTTCAAAAGCAAGATGATGAACGGAACCGCGCCCGCCCAACCCACGCAATACACCGGGCATAGCCAGCAGGTCTACATATTTTCCCGGCTGATCTTCCACACCAAGCCTGATCCGCCCCGAGCTTTCCCTGATCACCCGGTGATTCATCTGCATTGTAAGCAGCGCAGCAGTGCGCTCAATGCTTTCAAGCCAGATTTCCACGTGATGGAATCCTTTAATAGCCAGCTCCGGCGGAATGCTGCCATCTGTATATCCTCTTCTCAGATCGTCTTTACTAAATACAAGCTCTAAACCCAAGCCGTCGGGATCTTCCAGGTAAACGAAAACTTCGCCTTTGAAACGCTCCTGTGGGTACTTATAGGCAACATCGAACCGGTCGAGACGCTGCAGCCAAAAATCCAGACCCTCCATTTCTACAGAGAAGGCTGTCGTATTTAGCATTCCCTTACCATGCCGCCCCTTTGCCAGGTCCCGGCCATAAGGAAACGTGGTCAGAATCGTTCCCGGATTACCCTCTGCATCACCAAAATACAAATGATAAACCCCGGGGTTTTCAAAATTCACAGTTTTCTTAACCATGCGTAGCCCCAACACTCCCGTATAAAAGTCGTAATTCTCCTGGGCATCGCCCGTTATAGCGGTAACATGATGAATCCCTTTGATCAACTTCGTCATAGTCTAAATATTTTGAAACCAGATATCCAGGTATTCATTCGGTCGGCGCTTGAATTGCTCATGAACGTACGGACATAGGGGTATCACCTTCAACCCGTTTTCCCTTGCATAAGCAACCATCTGCTGCAGAAGCAACCGTCCGAAACCTTTTTTTCCCTCAAACTGAGGGTATACTTCGGTATGGAAAACAGTTTTACCTCTCCTCTCCCATTTTCCAATACTACTTCAAACCTTTCCATAACTTTCAACTTTTTACAATTCCGGCAAAACTTTCTCAATTTTATCTCTCAAAGATTCGTAACGAACCGGTAGTTTAAGATTTCTGCCCAGATCTTCCACTCGTTCATCGCGGGTGAAACCCGGATTATCGGTCGCAATTTCAAACAGAATCCCTCCGGGCTCACGGAAATAAAGAGAAAAGAAGTAATCCCGGTCGATTTTGTGAGTGATATCAAGCCCGGCAGACAATATCTTTTCCCTGTACTTCATCAGGACGTCTTCGTTCTTCACTCTAAAGGCAACATGATGATTGGTACCTGCCGCCCCTCTCCCGGCCGAGACCAACGGATCTTCCACTACGTCAACAATATTAGCCGTCCCTGTATCCTGGCTAACAAGCCGGAACCTACCTTCCTTTTCACATTTCAAGTCATACCCGAGTATATCGGTCAGTACTTTCAGGGTAGGATACGATTTTCGAAGGGTCAGCGTCACGTTGTGAAAGCCCCTGAGTGCAACCTCTTCCCCAATTCCTGAGCCGGTCCAGGGTTCCCGCTTGTCGTCGGTTTCTATCAATTGCAGCTGGAGCCCGTCAGGATCAGAAAAAGAGATCAGTTTTTCACCAAACAATTCCCCTGCGACTACTTCGATACTATGTTGTCCGAGCCATTCCTTCCAGAATTCCAGGCTACCGGGTGGAACGGCATAACCGATGTGAGTAGCCATACCGCTGCCATTGAAACCTTTTCCGATCCCTTCCCATGGAAAGAACGTAAGAATTGTACCGGGAGTCCCCACTTTATCACCGAAATAAAAATGATAAGTTCCCGGATCGTCAAAGTTGACAGTCTTTTTCACCAGACGAAGCCCGAGTACCTCTGTGTAAAACCTGTAGTTCCTTTTTGCATTATCAGCAATTGCTGTAATATGATGCAGACCTGATATTTTAGTTTCCATATCAATCTTGTATTAATCTTATATACAAAATTGCACATATATAACCAGGCAGACATTGATCTACCTCAATAAGCTGGAAGGAGTGATATAGTTTATACAATAAGTGGCCCCCTTTCCGGCTCCGGGTCATTCATTCTCTATGAGACATATGAGCTGAAGGCAAACTCTCACCGGCTGACGCGGGCCGCATTCGCTCCCTTTTTCATGAAATCACCCCTGGAGAAGTATTTTTCGATCAGGCAGTACATCAGGATGAAGAAATAACGGCTTCCCATCTCCTTTATTTTCAGCTTTGATTCGCCGTATTTCCGGTTTGTCCAACTGTTCGGTACTACCGCATAGCTGTATCCTCTTACCATGGCTTTCAGCGGCAGCTCTATAGTAAGATTGAAATGGGGAGAAAGAAACGGTTTTATGCCTTCGATGGTTTCTCTTTTATATAGCTTGAAAGCATTGGTGGTATCGTTATACCTGATACCCATTACTATTTTCACTATGAAATTGGCGATGCGGTTGACTACCTTTTTGACCCTCGGATAGTCGATCACTTTTCCACCTGCCTCCCAGCGCGATCCGAAAACGCAGTCGTAATCTCCCTCACACATTTTATTATAAAACTTCACCAGGTCTTCGGGGTCGTCAGACATGTCGGCCATGAATACGGCCACACAGTCGCCGGTAAACCTTTCCAGCCCGTACCTGACCGCATACCCGAACCCGTTAGGCCCCGGGTTGGTATAATAAACCAGCTCCGGGATCTCCATCGACAACTCATCGAGAACTTTCAAAGTCCCGTCTTTCGAGTTGTCGTTGGTCACGCATATCTCATGCTCAATGCCATACTTTTTCAGGGTCGAATGCAGCGACCTCAGCGTATGGGCTATCGATTCTTCTTCATTATATGCCGGTATGACAACACTCAGTTTCATTTTGCAGGCAGTCGTTTGGTCATTCATTTTCGGCCAGGTCTTCTTTCGCTTTAAAATATCCCCGTATTACCGTCACGGTAGTGATCAGCAGAAAGAACGCAATGATGTATTCAACATAGTCGATTATACCGGGAAATTTCTCCCCGAACAGGTACCCTCCCCCGGTCAGGCTTCCTATCCACAGGAAAGCCCCGATCACGTTAAAAAGAAAATAATTCCCCCACGACATTTTGGTCAGGCCGGCCAGGATAGGAGCAAAAGTACGGACAATAGGCAGAAAACGGCTGATCACCAGCGTCCTGCTTCCGTATTTATCAAAATACTTACGCGTTCTTAAAAGATATTTCTTCTTGAAAAAAAGCGAATCGGGCCGGTTCTGTAACCAGTCGCCAAAGTACCTCCCAAAAAAATATCCCGTTAACGAACCCAATACGGCAGCACCGAAAAGACAGGCCAGGAGCACTGTGACCGGGACATCCAATATCTTCGTAGCGCAAAAAACTCCTGCCAGGAACACCAGATAATCGCCGGGTAGAAAAAAAGCAAAGAAAAGACCGTTTTCGGCAAAAACGATCAGTGTGATCACTATCAAGCCCCCAGTTACAATAATTTCCTCTGAATTGAGCAAGAACTGGAAAAACTCGGCTATTGAATTCATGTACTTATTTGATACTGAGCAAAATAGGGCTTATTCTTCTGCGAGGAACGCTATTTTCGATCTCCGGGCAGGGTAAAAGCTACCTGTGGGCAGCCCAAAATTACATAATTTCCGAAAGTTCCAACCATCTCAGCTCCTTAGCCGAAAGAAGCTCCGAAACTTCTTCCAATTGCTTCGACCACTCCAGCAGTTGAACGTGATCGCCGCCTTTTTCCAAAAAAGATAAAAGTTCCGATTTCCGGCTCTCCAGGTCTGCTATTTCCTGTTCAAGCGTGTCGAATTCTTTTTTCTCCTTAAAGGAAGCCTTCCTTTTCTGCTCTTCGGCCGGCTCCTGCTTCCTGGCAACCGGCACCTGCTTAGGTGCCTTTAGCTCCCCGGTTGTATTCCCGTTTTCTTCCAGCCAGTTCCTATAATCCGTATAATTGCCCGGAAAATCCCTGATCCGGCCGTCACCTTCAAATACAAAGAGATGATCTACAAGGCGATCCAGGAAATAACGGTCGTGAGAGACGATCAGCAAACAACCCGGGAAATTGGCAAGAAACTCCTCCAGCACGTTAAGACTTGTAATATCGAGGTCGTTGGTCGGCTCATCGAGGATCAGGAAATTGGGCTCGCTCATCAGCATGAGCAGCAGTTGTAATCTCCTCTTTTCACCACCGCTAAGCTTTTCGACATAATCGTGCTGCTTATTTGGCGGAAATAAAAAAGCCTGCAGGTATTGCGAAACCGTGACCGTCTGCCCCGTACCCAACCGTACGACCTCTGCGTTTTCTTTCACCATGTCAGAGACCCTCTGCCCATTCTTATAGTCCAGCTCCGACTGGGTATAGTAGCCGAATTTCACGGTATCTCCCCTTACAACCTGCCCGTTATCGGGCCTGAGATTACCGGTGATCATCCGGAGTAAGGTTGTTTTCCCGGTACCGTTCGGCCCGACAATCCCGATACGGTCGCCTTTTCTGAAGGTATAGAGAAAATTGTGAATCAGCTCTTTTTCGCCATACCGCTTACCCACGCTCTGCAGCTCGATGATCTTCGAACCCAAACGGCTCGAACGGACATTCAGGTCGATCTTGTCGTCGTATTTCCGCTGGCCGGCCTTGTCCTTAAGATCCTCGAAAGCATCTACCCGGTATTTTGCCTTGGTCCCGCGCGCCTTAGGCTGGCGGCGGATCCATTCGAGCTCCTTCCTCATGAGGTTACGCGCCTTGTCTATTTCCGCGCTTTCTATGTTTTCCCGCTCGGCCTTTTTCTCCAGGAAATAAGCGTAGTTCCCTTTATAGGTATAAAGGTTCCCTCCTTCCAGTTCGACTGTCAGGTTGCAGACTTTGTCCAGGAAATAGCGGTCGTGCGTCACCGTAATGAAAGTGGTATTCGCCGTGTTGAGGTATCCTTCGAGCCACTCTATCGTCGAGAGGTCGAGGTGGTTGGTAGGTTCGTCGAGGATCAGCAGGTCGGGCTCTTCAAGCAGTATTCTGGCCAGGGCAACACGTTTCTTCTGTCCGCCCGAAAGCTGTCCGAAATATGCCTGTACGTCATGAATCCCCAGCCTTCCCAATACTTCTTTCGCCTTCGATTCAAAATCCCAGGCTTTGTGCCTGTGCATGGCATCCAGCGTCGAGGTCAAAATTGCTTCGTTATCTCCCATCAGGGCCTTTTCATATTCCTTTACAGTCCGGGCCACGATATTGTCGTCGGCAAAGACGACATCCATTACCGACAATGCACCGTCGAAAGCCGGGCTCTGCTCCAGGTAACCGATCCTGGTACCTTTCCTCACACTGACCATACCGCTGTCGGGTTGTTCTCTGCCCGCCAGGAAAGACAACAACGTGGTTTTCCCGGTGCCGTTGGTACCGATCAGCGCCACTTTATCACCCAGATTAAGCCCTATTGATATTTCTTTAAACAACCACTTATCTCCGAAGGAATGGGAGAGATTTTCCGCAGACAATAAATTCATTCTTTTTTAAGTTATCAGCTTTCAGCAGTCAGCTATCAGCCCTCTGTTGTCCGACCCCCGACGCAAAAGCGCTGCTAAATTACGGTCAATTTGTCTCGAAAGTTTAAACTTGACACAAATTACCTTGTCTTACCGGCAACCCGGCCCGTCATGCATGTTTACGGAAGCAGAGCTTTACCAGGCCGACAAATATTTGCCTGACACTAATAACGAAACCGTAAAATTCCCCAAATTTGTAGCTAATTATTCTAACTTACTTAAAAGCAGTTATCAAATGTTGAAAATAACAGCCTTTATATTCTCTTTCTGCTTCGTTGCTTTGAGTTCCTTTTCGCAGGCAGATTTCAAAAACTACACTCAGAAAATTCCAGGTAGCGATCAATCCTACGATATGGTTCCCATAGCCGGGGGAGAATTCCTGATGGGTAGCCCCAAAAACGAAAAAGGCCGCAGAGATGATGAAGGTCCGCAACATAAAGTTAAAATAGAGCCTTTCTGGATGGGCAAATATGAGGTCACCTGGGATATTTACGACCTGTATTCTTTCAAGACGATGGAGGTTGAGTTTGCCCAGCGTTTCCCGGACGAAACCAACAGCATTGCCAAAACCGACGGAAGTACCCGGCCGAGTCCTCCTTACGTGGACATGTCATTCGGGATGGGGCGTACGGGCTACCCCGCTATTAACGTCACACAATATGCTGCGATCCTGTTCTGCAAGTGGCTCTATGAAAAAACAGGCGTATTCTACCGGCTTCCTACAGAAGCGGAGTGGGAATATGCAGCCCGTGCGGGAACGACAACCGCCTATTCTTTCGGCAACGATCCGAAGCTTCTGAAAGACTACGCATGGTATACCGACAACAGCGAAGGAACATACAAAAAGATCGGGACAAAAAAACCGAACCCATGGGGCCTGCATGACATGCATGGTAATGTAATGGAATGGACCCTGGACCAATACCATGCCGATTACTACGCTAAAAAAGCAAAAGGAGAAATAAATGAACCCCATGCTCCCGTAACCGAGCTGTATCCCAATTCAGTACGCGGCGGTTCCTGGGTAGACGAAGCCGAAAACCTTCGCTCTGCAGCCA
Organism: uncultured Cytophagales bacterium; assembly: GCA_964559125.1. GTDB lineage: Bacteria > Bacteroidota > Bacteroidia > Cytophagales > Spirosomataceae > Ravibacter. Next base: position 132,231 of record CAZLGW010000002.1, on the reverse strand, counting down.
GGACCCAATCTATTGCCGAATGGAAAATCCTGGACCCCCAGTTGCCGAAAAGCGAGTGGTGGCTTACCAACGCCTCCTTCATCGGCTTCAGGATCATTCGTCCCCTGAAGACACCTACAGAAGAGGAAATAAATGCGTATTACAGTCCTCCTTTGATTGAAGATTATTGATATTTATCATCACATTGAGTAAATTGTTTTTGTACGCTCCTTCTCATTAGGAAGAAGATTCAAGCTTATTTCTGTCATTATATTATAATTCAACCCAAAAGTATTTACCTATGGAGAATTCTCGCCGGAATTTCCTGAGAAAAAGCGGTTTAATTGCCGGTGGCATAGCCCTCAGCCCTTTGGCAGGTTACGGTTATAACAGCTCAGTGGACGACACTATTAAAGTTGCCCTGATCGGTTGCGGTGGCCGCGGTACAGGAGCTGCTGCCCAGGCACTCAGCACCGTGCAAAATGTCAAACTGGTCGCTATGGCCGACGCTTTCCAGGATCGGCTCGACCAGAGCTATAAAAGCCTTACTACAAAAAAATACAAAAATGCCAAAGGTGAAGAAGTTGCGACTTCTTCAAAAATAGATGTGCCTGAATCAAGAAGGTTCGTAGGTTTTGATGCGTATCTTAAGGCTATTCCGTTGGCAGATGTAGTCATACTCGCTGCGTCTCCGGGGTTTCGCCCTCAACATTTCGTAGAGGCTGTCAAACAGAATAAGCATATTTTTGCTGAAAAACCGCTGGGAACAGATGCGCCGGGTATCAGGCAGGTACTGGCAGCAGCCGAAGAAGCTAAAAAGAAAAAACTGAACGTTGTAGTGGGTCTTCAAAGGCACTACCAGCCCAACTACCTCGAGGCTGTTAAAAGAATTCACGACGGTGCGATAGGCGACATCGTAGGCGGACAGGTTTACTGGGTAGGAAGCAGTCCGTGGGTTCGTGAGAGACAGCCCGGACAAACTGAAATGGAATACCAGATGCGCAACTGGTACTACTTCAACTGGCTCTGCGGCGACCATATCGTCGAGCAGCACGTTCACAACATAGATGTGGCTAACTGGGTCAAAGGCGCTTATCCCGTCGAAATACAGGGGACAGGTGGCCGCCAGGTACGTACCAGCAACAAATACGGAGAGATATACGATCACCACCTGCTTGATATGGTATATGCAGACGGAACTGTGATCTCGAGCCAGTGCCGCCAGTTTGAAGGCTGCTGGAACCGGGTCGACGAGGCGTTTGTAGGAACAAAAGGCCGCATCGACAGCTTCTCGACCAATAACCCCACTGTTCTGAAACGTTATGACGGCAGCGTTATCTTCAGCCACGACAGCAAAAACGACGGCAACCCCTACCAACTGGAGCACGATGTGCTTTTTGAAGCCATAGCCAAAGGACAGCACAAGTTTAACGACGGTGAAAACGGCGCTAAGAGTACACTGGTAGGAATTATGGGCCGTATGGCTACATATTCGGGCAAGGTCGTCAAATTTGAAGAAGCGCTTAACTCTGACATCAACCTGTTCCCGGATAGGCTTGCATGGGATGCAATGCCCAAAATATTCCCCGACAGTAACGGAGAATACCCGGTTGCAGTTCCCGGAAAAACCAAAGCTGTATAAAAGCAGTATAAAAGAATAACTCCTGGAAAACCGGCCTGCTGGTGCTGGTTTTCCAGGAGTTATTCTACTTTAACCTTACCCCAGGTCTGATATCCTATATGGCCGGCAACAGCTTTTTAAAATTCTTCGCAAATCCAGCGGTCGCTTTGCTTTGTCTGCTTCTCGTTACTTCCGTACGCTTCAACCGTAATAACTTTCTTATTTCCAGACCTCTGGACGATGCTGCTTTTTACATTGCCAATGTTGAAAAAATACGGGGTATAAATCCTACTACCTACCCTTACAAAGGGCCTTTCAACGAAAGGGTCCTGGGCACTACTATCGCTGCATTCCTGCCTTTTTCTCCCCTCACAGCCATCAACATAACAAATCTCATTTTTCTGGTAGCAGGCGCCTGGTTTCTCTTTCGCCTGCTCCGCGATACAGGTATTCCCGAAAACCTGTCCTGGCTTGGCCTCTACCTTTTTATTTTTTCCTTCCCTACCTTTTACTATAGTACTATCGGATATATCGACCCTACGGTTCTGGGTTGCATTTTTTGCGGTACCTGGGCACTTTTTACAGGACGCTTTGCCTGGTATATCCTGGCAGTTACAGCCGGGGCCCTGTCAAAAGAAAATATCGTATTACTTATCCCGGCGGCTCTGGTCTACGCGTATAGCAACAAGGAAATAAAATGGGCATCAACAGCCGCACTGGCAATTGCTATTGTTCTCCTGATCAATACGCTTCTTCGGAATTACCACAAAGACATCAATGATTATATTCTTTTCTGGGAACCCGGCTGGTCCAGAGTACAGCATAACCTTAGTCGCCCTAATTTTTATATCAGTACCGTTCTCTCGTGGGGACTCCCTTTTTTAATATGCCTTTTCTATGTATTCAAATACCCGGCGGCCCTGGCCCGCAGCTTCCGGGAGGATTTCCCGGTGCTGACAGGCATTGTATGCATAGCGGGGGCAACCTTTTACATGATCATTGCCGCATTCCCCGACGGCCGGAATGTCTGGGTGGCTTCCTGCTTCCCTATTTTCCTGGCAATGAGATGGTGGCACAGATTCGGGGCCCCTTTCTCGCTATCCGGAAAGGATTCTAAAACCTCAATCCGAAGCTAATCCTGAACTGACTTAAAGGCCGCTGGTAGCCGGGCTTGTTCACCGACAGGTTCCGGGTAAGGCGCCAGTCAATATCGATATAAGCATTTTTGAACAGGGTTCTCTGGTAACCGGCCACAATCCCCGTCCGGAGTGCATTGATCGTACCGACGGTCTTCGCTTCCGAGTCTTGTAATGCCGAATGGCTCCTGAAAATAGAATGCTCCGCGAGAGGGCCAACGTAAAAGCCATTCAGATCGTAGCCTCCCCTCCCCGTTTTTCTTAATTTCCTTTGAAAAACATAGTACCTGAGTTGAACGGCGGATATCGCTTCAGCAGCAGAAAGACTTCCTGCCATAGCGCCTGTTCGGTAAGACTGGTTTAATACAAAACCATCGATGCGGGCCTTAGCAGAGATCGATCCGAACAATTTCTGCTCAAAACCCAGGCCTCCCGCCAGGCTTTGATTATGCAGGCCCAGGTGAAATTCCGGCCAGGAAATTGTGAATTGAGAACGTACCACCTCCTGGCAGCGAAGTACTTCGCAGAAAGGCAGGCCGGTCTTCTTTTTCCAGTCTCCAAGGGCTAGTCCTATAGTGGCCTTGGAAGAAATCCCCAACCTGTCACCTTTCATTGAAATATTTTCCGGGATTTCCGTCCCCGGCATGTCCGTCCGTAGTTGTCCGTCAAACTGATAATATAATCCAGCGCCGAAATCAATAAACCCGTAGTTGAAAAACCTGCGCTGCATACCCCATTCAACGCCCAGCCGGGAAAAAACCGACCGCCCTACCCCTGAACTCCAGTTGGTATAGCGATCGTAGGTAAGCCCCAGATAATTGCCTGAAAAATTACTGGCCGAATAACCGTTCTCTATCCGCTTTTTCATCTCGTAATACCAGCGAGACTGCACCGACAAACCTGTCGATCCTATGAAACGAAGCCCTTGCTCTCCTGCCCGAGACGCCAGGCCACCGGCAAAAAAACCTCCGACTCCGATAGAAAACGCCGGTGTAATCTTATATTCGTAACCTGCGCTGATGCTATTATTCCCCGAATAATGCAGGTAATGGTCCCCACCCGTCCAGCCGTTATATGCCATAAAACCGACCTTTAGTATATGCCTGGTCGGCTCTTTGGTCATAAATACATTTTCATACCTGTCAATAAACCTCTGCCTGCGTACCTCCCCCATTTCCTGTTGCAGGGCTATGATACCGGTACTATCCTGACCGCAGGCATTCCCTATAAGCCACACCCAGGCAAAAACGAATAAAACAATAGACTTTATCATTATCGATTTGATTAAATAATACTATCTGAGGCTGAGGCTGGCAAATTCAGCCTCGATTTTAAGCATGGCATTTCCTCCGCCTGAATACCTGAGTTCCTGGTTACTGTCGTCGGTTGAAAGCGCCTTAAACCCTTCCGGCAAGCTGAACTTTGAATAAGCGCCCCTGATAGCATAGCTGTATTTCCTCCATTCCGGGCAAACCAGGTCGATATTTGTCTTCTTCGACCGGATATCGAGCAAGCTTAATTCCGGTGCAGGCTTCAGCTGCAGCGACCCGTATTCGGTGTTCAGCCGTATATTCCCTCCGACCTGCCCGAGAACGATCCCGGTATGATTGGATGAAAGATCGAGACTCCCCGACAGATCATAGGCTTCCAGATTGCCAAACCTGGTGCTGAGGTTTATTTTCCCTGATAGCCGCGACATATTGATCCTGCAGAACTTCGCTTTCAGGTTGACTGCGCCGGTCAGGTCTTTCAGCGTAACCACCCCGAATGAGTTTTCTATTTCCAGCGATATTCCGGCGGGAACATACACCATATACCTGGCTTTGAGACTCGATTCCGGCTTTTTGTCTTTATCTTTTAACAGGATAAAATCCCGAAGGTAGAAGGTCTTCTTTTCTTTATCGGCTACCAGCGCCACCTTTTCAAGATCCTCCAGTGTAACTGATTTCTCCGAATGGCTTGCGGAAAGCTCTATCGTCATCTTTATCTCTGCTTTGGGCCATGCCTGCACCGAAATATCCGCTTTTTCAGAGCCTATTACTATCTTGCTGATCCCCGTCGAACTGACACTCTTATGGATGGTCTTCTGTGCCACCTGCAAAGTCTGCGCGTTTGCCGTTCCGCAGATCAGCAAGCCCGACACGGCATAACCGGCTAGCCTCCGGCGGAAAAGTTTCAAACCCGATTTCATATAAATTTCACCATTTCGTTAAGTATCTCTGCCTTCTTCAGCTCAAGCGACGCATGTTCCTCTACCAGTGTACGGTCCCGGTTAAAAGTACCTGTTGCGCTCCGGAGATCGGCGGTGGCCTGCCTCAATATTTCGAATTCCTGCCTGAGCCTGTTGAAATCCGGCTGCCCGCATACCTGTGCCTGGGTGAGGCAGATTTCCAGGAACTCCTCATACTGGCTGTCTGTCTCCGACACCTCGCTTATCTGGAGCCGGCTATCCAGTATTTCCTGCGTAACCAGGACAGCATCCCCGTCCTCATAAAAACCTGGGAAAGCGACGATGCAAAAAACAGCAGCCGCAGCCGCGGCTCCCAGCCACCTGACGAGCCTGTACCGCCTCCGTTCATTCCTGAGCTTTGTTTCAATAGCATCCCATATTTCCGGCCCCGGAGTATGCACCGGCAGGTCATAGAAGCTGCCGTCCAGGCGCTTTGCCACCGATTCCCAAACCCGCTCCGGCGGGGTGTGTTCCGGCAGTATTTGCTTCAGGTTCCCGTCATTTATTTTCATTACCGACTTTTGACTTTAAGATTGTCTTTAACTTTCTTTTGGCATAAAAGAGCTGGGATTTTGAAGTCCCTTCAGAAATCCCACAGATCTCACCCACTTCCTCGTGAGTGTAGCCTTCTACTTCAATCAATACGAACACGGTCCGGTACCCAACGGGCAGGGAAAGGATAGCCTCCTCCAGGTGCGCAGCGTTTACAGCCTCCCCTATGCTGTCGACAAAGGGTTCGTATACATGATCAGTCAGTTGCTCGAAAGCCCCGATCTTCTTCTGTTGCAACGATTTACGCACCACAATAACCTTTATCCAGGCTCCCAGCGTCGACTCCATCCTGAATTTCCCAAGATGGCGGAAAACCTCTACGAAGCCTTCCTGCAACGCATCACCTGCGTCTTCGAAATTCCCGGTTATCCGGTAGGCCAGCGTGTACATTGCTTTTTTGTAACGGTCATACAACTCGCGCTGCGCAATCCTGTTTCCCAATAAGCATTCCGCAATCAACTGTTGCTCCGTTTGCATCCTGATCTTTTTATCATTCAATCAAAAGAGTATTAAAAAAGACTCTTCGGTTGTATGGCCTCAAAAAACTTTCGTCCCCATTCGCACCCGTCCTCTTGACTATATCCGGATTCTCTGATAACTTGAAATCCGGAAAAACGGAGAAATGTTGAATTAAAAGTGTATTTGTTCCGTTCCTTTTTAAACGACACACAACACAGGTACCCAGCTTAATTCAGGCAGCTATGTTCCCGGTAAAAGCCGTCCTTTTATTTTTTACGCTTTTTTTAGCCATAGTCTGGAAGAGCTCGGAACCCTTGTACGCTCCTTCTCACGAGGAAGAGACCGATCCGCTTATGCTGAGCTGCCGGAAATTCGAGACGCTTTACCAGAATATCGGTGACAGCACGATCACTCCCGATTCGGCGTCTTTAGCGTTTAAGACGCTTTTCCTGGAACTCCGGCAAATAACCGAACCTTTCTGGCAGGATTGCCGGAAGGACCTGGCGGACGGTTATGTGTTTCCCGTAAGAGGGTATTACCCGAAAAGCTCCATAGGAGGCCGGGGAAAAGGGTACCGGCCGGCCGGCTTCGACTTTTTCGACTCTCGGGTCCGCAAGAGTCATCCCGCACACGACATCTTTATCAAGGACAGGAACAATGACGGCATAGACGATATTATGTGTGAACCGGTGGATGTACTGGCCTTTACAGGCGGGCTCGTACTGGGTATCCGCCAGGACTGGACCCCGGAAAGCCAGTGGCGCGGCGGCAACTATGTGTGGATATACAACCCCTGCCTCGATGCACTCCTGTATTACGCCCATAACAGCACGGTAGACGTTCGTCCCGGACAATGGGTCAAAACCGGCGATGTGCTCGGGAAGATGGGACGTACCGGGTTCAATGCCTGGCCACCGCGCTCGCCTACACATCTTCATTTTATGTACCTTAAAATTACCGACGAGGGACTACCCGAACCATATAATCCGCTAACCCAGCTAATGGAAGCAAAAGTAGTGGAATGGGAGTAACCGGGTGAGTGAAACCCCTTATTGCGCAAAACACAGCGTTATGGATTTTATCAGAGAAGACAACGGTCAGAACGGAGTGATCAAAGCCCTTGACGGAGAGGTCCAGGCAGGCGAACTGACCTATACATGGTCGGGGTCAAAACGGATTATCATCGACCACACCGAAGTGTATTCACCCTATGCGGGTAAAGGCATAGGCTCTGAAATAGTGAATGCTGCAGTGAAATTTGCACGCGAAAACGACATCAGGATCCTTCCCCTTTGCCCTTTTGCCAGGAAAGTAATTGAAAATGACGAAAAAGCCAGTGAGCTTCTTTTTGTCCCGGGCGCTACCCCATCTTGATAAACTCCACCCTCCTGTTGGCTGCTTTTCCCTCGCTGGTCGCATTGTCCCCAACCGGTTCGGTTGCTCCTTTCCCGTCTGATTCCAGCCTGGAAGCTTCGACCCCGAATTCTTTCTGCAGAGCTTCTTTAACGGATCCGGCACGGTCCCTGCTGAGCCTGAGATTCAGGTCAGCGCTGCCGTCATTGTCCGTATGGCCGACAATATTGACCCTGACTGCCGGGTTTTCCTTCAAAACGGCGGCTATTTCCTTCAGCACTCCGTAGGATTCCGGCCTGATTGTCGCAGAACCTGAATTAAAATAAATCCCGGTAGTAGCAAATTTTCCTTCATTTATGAGCTTGTGCCGGGTATCGGGCGCCCCTACCGCTAATCTCAGGTTGGAAATATAAAACTGGTTTCCCTCCTTGGCATCTGCACGACTGAAGATCAGGCTGTTGTAGGCTACTTCATTGGAAAAAGCCCTCGGCAGATCCCAGACTTTCGCTTCATTTACGTACAGCCTTACTCTCTGTTTCTGCCTCCAGATAGCCACCTTTACCATGTTATTGACTCTGCTGAAAGAAGCGAACTGCGGCTTGTCGTTTTCCATGATCCGCTTTCCGTCCTCCCAGATCTCAACCGACATAACACCTGCCGGACGATTTCCGGCGTCCTGGGGATGAAATCCGAGCTGCACCCCGCTCCCCCTGTCTCTTCCGAAACGCTGCCAACGTGCAAAATCTTTCTGGCTCTCCAGATTGACCATCGATACGGTCAGAGGCTGGTCATAAAAACTGTAGCCGGGAATTACGGCAAGATCAAACTCTATCGTAAAATTTTCGGGCAGTTGGTCTATGAATTCCGGGATCAGCGTTCCCGATGAGGTAAAGGCAAGCCATTTGGAATTGCTCCCTTCGAGATTTACGATCTCCCCGGAAGCGTTTGTGTTCCATTTGGACGGGAAATCGCCTACCTGATCCTGCGAAAAGTCTTCAAAAACAATAAGCTTTTCTCCCGGCACGAAATCATATTTGCTGTATACGGCAAATGAGGGTTCCTTCGTTTCAACCGGGTTTTCTTCCTCTGCCGGTTTCTCATCGCTGTCAGCCTGTACGCCGGCCTGTTCTCCACGCGACGGCTCCGGCGATTTTACAGATCCTTTATCTTCTTTGGCGCTCCCTGAGGAGCCCTGGCTTTTATTCCCCTTTACACTTTCGTCCAGGGCTTCTTCTACCTTGTCAAGGCCCTTATCGATGGTACGGTCAATCTTCCGGTTGGCGCGGTCAACCGCTTTTCGTTCAATCTGCCTGCCTATCCGGTCCAGAACCTGCGCCTGGAGGCTGCCGCTCACACTAAGAGAAAGCAACAAGGTAAGTACCGCTGCAGAAAGCCGGATAAAAGTGGTAGCCGGAAGAGATGTTTTCCTGGGAGCATGCATACCCGATTAGTCAGTGGTTCAGAAAAAGTAATGTTTAACAAATTTTGTAAACTATCGGCAAAATTCAAATATACATCCGCTTTTTGTCATACGGGTTGGTCGCAATTTTCTATAGCAGGGAAACACCGGGAGCAGGTAGATTTCTTAAAGAACTTTATCTTTACAGCCATACATCAGCCGGACTACCGGGCATCTCCCGTACGATGCACCGGATCCGCTAAACAACGAAATTAAAATGGCTTTGATTAAATCCGTCAGAGGCTTCACGCCTTCTTTCCGAAATGATTGCTGGTTTGCAGAGACCGCCACCCTCATAGGAGATGTCCAAATGGGGGAATTCTGCACCGTGTGGTTCAATGCAGTAGTCAGGGGCGATGTCAATAGTATCAGGATAGGAGATTACACCAATATCCAGGATGGCGCCGTCATCCACTGTACCTACCTGAAGGCAGACACTACTATCGGCAGCTACGTTTCGATCGGGCACAATGCCATTGTACATGGATGCACCATCCGGGATAACGTACTGATCGGTATGGGAGCTATCGTAATGGACGGCGCAGTAATCGAAGAGGGTGCTATCGTCGCCGCCGGTGCTATAGTAACGCAGGGAAAGGTCGTGGAGAAAGGCAGCATATATGCCGGTAACCCTGCGAAATTTCTCAAGAAAGTATCGGATGAACAAAGGGAGTTCAATATCCGGACGGCCCACAACTACGTAAAATACGCCGGATGGTTTAAGGATTAACCGCAAAAGGCGCAAAAAGCACAAGAGTTATCCTTTGCGCCATCTTTGCGTCCTTCGCGCCCTTTGCGGTTAAAACATTTCTAAGGCAACACCGCGTTCATAGCCCTTACCGCCTCTGCCGATTTCGCGAAAGCAGCTTTTTCCTTTTCACTCAGGCGGAGGTTGATGATCTTCTCCCAGCCATTGCGCCCGATCACTACCGGTACACCCATGAAAATGTCTTTCTGTCCGTATTCGCCGTTCAGATATACGCTGCAGGGTACGATCCTGCGCTGGTTACGCACGATACTTTCTACTATGAAAGCAGTCGCTGCGCCCGGAGCATACCATGCCGAAGTACCGATCAGCCTGGTAAGGGTTGCCCCTCCCACCATAGTATCGGCAGCGATCTTAGCGAGCTTGTCTTCCGAAAGGAAACGGCTTACCGGGATACCGTTATAAGTAGCAAGACGGGTCAGCGGGATCATAGTGGTATCTCCGTGTCCGCCGATCACCATACCGTCGATATCATTCGGCGTCACTCCCATTTCAAGAGCAAGATAAGTCTTAAAACGTGCGCTATCGAGGGCGCCGCCCATTCCGATAATACGCTTTTTAGGAATACCTGCCTCCCTGAAAGCCAGGTAGGTCATGGTGTCCATCGGGTTGGATACTATGACAAGAATCGCCTTGGGGGAATACTTAAGGACATTCTGAGTAACAGATTTTACAATATCTGCATTCACACCGATAAGCTCCTCACGCGTCATTCCCGGCTTGCGCGGCAGACCAGAAGTAATGACGACTACATCCGACCCTTTGGTCTTCTCGTAATCATTGGTACTGCCGACCGGCAGGGTATTAAAGCCTAACAGGGCGGCAGTCTGGTACATATCCAGGGACTTCCCTTCTGCCACTCCTTCTTTAATATCGAGCAGTACAACCTCTTCTGCAAGTTCGCGACGGATAATGTTGTCGGCGGTGGTCGCTCCGACTGCTCCGGCGCCTACTACAGTAATTTTCATTGGGTATTAATATTTATGTGATTAAATGTGAAAAAAATATCCAGTACAGAGCGTTAAGAAAAAGGGTCAAACAGCTTTTGTACTTTGATGCGTTAAAAATAAGCATAAAAACAAAATCTTCCCGGTTATCCAGATAATATCATCTCAGATTAGTACGCCTACTCTATTTCTCTAAATTTTTACAAACCACTAAATGACGACTCAAACAGAAAAAAGCGACCTTGCCCACCTTTTAAGTATTCCCGTAATTGTAGCTGCCCTCGGATATTTTGTCGACATATATGACCTGCTTCTGTTCGGGATAGTGAGGATCCCCAGCCTGGAGTCTCTCGGCTTGTCGGCTTCCGAAATTTCATCCATAGGCGCTTCCATTCTTAACTGGCAGATGAGCGGACTTCTCATTGGAGGTATCCTCTGGGGAGTACTGGGTGACAAAAAAGGGCGGCTTTCCGTGCTTTTTGGTTCTATCCTGACCTATTCGCTGGCTAATATCGCCTGTGGTTTCGTACAGGATGCTTCTACCTACAAAATTTTACGTTTCATTGCGGGCGTCGGGCTTGCAGGTGAGCTGGGCGCCGGGATTACGCTGGTATCAGAAATCCTCCCGAACAGGCTGAGAGCGATCGGGACTTCACTGGTAGCAGGAATAGGGTTACTGGGTGCAATAGTCGCCTATTTTACAGTCGAGCTGTTCGACTGGCGCACCGCCTATTTTATCGGTGGCGGACTCGGCATTTTATTGCTGCTGCTTCGTATAGGGGTCTTCGAGTCGGGGATCTTCGAAAATATAAAAGAACAAAAGCACATATCAAGGGGCAACTTTTTTATGTTTTTCACGAACTGGAGCCGGTTTTCAAGGTATATTAAATGTATAGGCATAGGGATGCCCACCTGGTTTGTAATCGGCATCCTGGCTACTTTCGGTAATGAGTTCGGCCAGTTTCTGGGCGTAAACGGAGGTATCCAGCCGGGACTGGCTATTATGTGGTGCTATGTCGGTCTTTCCGTAGGTGATCTGCTGAGCGGTGTAATCAGCCATAAGCTCCATTCCAGGAAAAAAGCCGTATTCCTGCTGATGTTTATTTCATTCGTCGGAAGTATCGTCTATCTCTTCGGAGGGATCAGGGAATCGAACACAATTTATGCGCTTTGCGTAGTACTCGGATTCGGTATTGGCTACTGGGCCATGTTTGTGACCATCGGAGCGGAGCAATTCGGCACCAATCTGCGGGCCACTGCTGCGACGACAGTACCCAATATGGTAAGAGGTACCGTGGTAGGAATGACCACGCTTTACGGCTTCTTTAAAGGATCGTTTTCGGTAGTGGAAGCGGGCGCACTGGTAGGACTTATATGCTATGCCATCGGCTTTTACAGTACGCTGACTATTCCTGAGACTCACAACAGAGATTTGGATTTTCTTGAGGAATAGAAGCCGAGAAGATAGTAACTAAGCAAAAAGCGTAAAAGACACAGAGGGCCACAGAGAAGACACAGAGAGTCACAGAGCTTGCTATCTCTCTGTGGTCCTCTATTTTTCTCAGTGGTCCTCTGTGTCTTCTATTATATCCTCCGTGGTAAAAAATTCAACCGGAGGGAACTCCGCTCCTCCTTATCAATCCTCGAAACGCAAGAATTTCCCGTCTTTATCGAATTTCAGTTCAAGACCGTTATCCAGCTCTACCTCAATTTCATTTTTAGAATCCGCATCTCTCTCCCACGCCACTACCGTTTTATCCTGAAAATGTTCTTCGACATAAGTCAGGACGGCTTCCGGCTTAATGACCGAAACCGGGATAGCCTTTCCATTCCCATCTACTTTTTTAGCGTCGCCGTTTTCCTTAAACTCCAGCTCGAAGTTGTTGCTGAGAATGACATCAAACACTGCCTTCTCCAAAAAATCCTTTTCTTTCTTTACCTGGAGGACTGTCTCATCCGGGAAATGCGTAGTGATAAACTGCGTAGCTCCCGACGGCAGAGATGCCTCTGAAACAATTTTTTCTTTATCGCAGGACAAAAATGAAACGCCTGCAATCATCAGTACCAGCAATGTTTTGTTTTTCATGTCAAAATCGCGTTCTTAGTTTTTTACAATAAACGCAGTCCATGTCGGTAAAATTGTGCAGCACAACATCCTATTTTTGAAACCGACTGCACGACCTGACTCCAAAAGCATTTAAAATGCCGGCACCATTAAAATATGACGGATTAGTACTTTTAATTGTTTAACGGTACTATAGAAGACCGGATACATTTTACAGGCGGAAATAAAAGAAAGTATATTCAACATAAATAAGCTATCTGAATGAATCAGGAGAAAAAAAACTCTATCAACCGGCGTGATTTCCTCGGATTATCGGCCCTGGGGTTGACAGGCCTCACCATCCTGCCCAGTTGGAGAATGCCCGACGGACGCAGGATACCACCCAGCGACCGCGTGGTGATGGGCTTTATCGGGCTGGGCCGGCAGGGGCTCGGTGACTACGGCAATTTTACCAGGTCTGCAGGCGTACAGGTCGTAGCAGGGGCTGATGTGGATAGTATCAAAAGGGAACGTTTTAAACGCAGGGTTGAAAACTGGCAGAAATCGAAGAATGCGGCCCAGCGGTGCGATATCTATGAATCTTATGAACAATTGCTCGACAGAAAAGATATTGATGCCGTCTCTATCGCGACTCCCGATCACTGGCATGCGCTTCACACTATCCATGCAAGCCAGTCTGGAAAAGACGTGTACGTGCAGAAACCACTTGCCTACACGATACAGGAAGGAATTAAAATGGTGAGGACGATACGCGACAATAAGAGTGTTCTGCAGGTTGGGAGCCAGCAGCGTTCGGGTCCCGAATTTCAACGGGCTATCGAGCTGGTACGCAGCGGGGCTATCGGGCACATAGAAACCATCTATGCCTCGGTCGGAGATCCGCCCAAACCTTTTGACCTGCCTGAACGGCCGGTACCTGCCTCGCTGAACTGGAACCTGTGGCTGGGACCGCTCAATGATAAAAAAGTGCATTACCATCCTGACCTGGCGCCGCCCATCACCCTCGAGCCCGAAGAAAACGAAAAAATGTGGGGTGCATGGCGCTGGTACCGCGAAACCGGCAACGGGTATACTTCCGACTGGGGCGCCCATATGTTTGATATAGCCCAGGCCGCCATCGGGATGGATGGGACCGGCCCGATCGAATACACCCCGAAAGGTTATAAAGGCGCAAGATACAACACCATGAAATATGCCAACGGTATCGTTATGACCGAACAGGATTTCCGGGAAGAGGGCGGAAAGGGAATCCGTTTTAACGGTACAAAAGGATGGATAAAGGTAGCCAGAGGCTTTATCGAGTGCTCCAACCCTTCGCTGGTGAGCAAGCCTGCCCCGGCCGATCCCGCAGCTCCGGCTCCGCATATGCAGGATTTCATCGATGCTATACGCACCCGCGGGAATACGATCGCACCCGTAGAGGCAGGTTGCAGCACTAATACGCTATGCTGCCTTGTCAATATCGCAATTGAGCTGCAGCGCCCGGTCAAATGGGATCCTGTTACCCTAAGCTTCGGCGATGACCGTGAAGCTGCTGCCCATCGGCTCAATCAATACGAATACCGCCGTCCATATTCTCTTTAGAGCCCCATTAATCCTAACAAATAATGGTTAAAATGTATAAAACTTATTCAAAAATGCAGCGCTTCCTCAGGAACACCCTGGCTATAGCTGCCGCCATGGCATGCGGCCTGACTGCTTCTTTCGGGCAGGGAAAACCCGATTCCAAAGTAAACGGAGTGCAGATCGGTACGATCACCTACTCCTACCGGTCGATGCCGGACCAGTCGCTGAAAGCCACTCTCGATTACATTGTAAAGTCGGGAATCAGTTCGGTGGAGCTGATGGGCGGCCCGGTGGAAAACTATGTGGGTATGCCCCAGACTAAAGATGAAGAAGCCCTCAGGCTATGGAGAATAAACACTTCTATGAAGAAATTCAAAGAAATTAAGAAATTGTTCAACAAGCGGGGAGTTAAGATCCATATCCTGAAGCTGGGGAGTCCCAAGTGGTCGGACGAAGAAATAGACTATGCGTTTAAAGCAGCCAAAGCTGTAGGCGCCAAAGGGATTTCGATGGAAATATCGGAAGAAACCGCCATACGGATGACTCCCTTTGCCAATAAGCATAAAATGTACGTCATCCTCCACAACCACGGGCAGCCCGGCCAGCCGGGATTCAGCTTCGACAAGATCCTGGCACATGGCTCCAGGCTGATGCTGAACTTCGACGTGGGCCATTATTTCGGGGCAACAGGCGACAACCCGGTAAACATACTGGACCGCCTCCATGACCGGATCGTAAGTATTCACATTAAAGACAAGACAGGGCCGAAAGCTGCCGATCCCAATAAAAACAGGCCTTTCGGGAGTGGGGAAACTCCCGTAGCAGAAATCCTGAAAGCTATCAGCAAAAACAAATGGCCGATCTATTGCGACGTGGAGCTCGAATACGATATCCCGGCAGGCTCGGATGCTGTGACCGAAGTGACCAAATGCGTGGATTTCCTTAAAAAAGCGCTTCAGTAAAAGAACTCCTAACATAAGCCGGCCCTGGTTTCCTTCTGAAACCAGGGCCGGCCTGTTTTTTCCCGGATTTTATCGGTACAGCCGGTTGATCAGGTTCAGCGACGGGCCGGTCATCATAGTGGTAACCAAGGCCATAATCACCATCATCGCAAAAACTTCAGGCGACAAAACGCCCAGGTCGTAGCCTATGTTGAGCACGATAAGCTCCATAAGCCCCCGTGTATTCATCAGCGCGCCGATGGAGAGGCTGTCCTTCCAGCTTTGTCCCACAAACCGGGCTGTCAGCGCACTGCCCACAAACTTACCCACTACTGCCACTGCGATAATCACTCCGGCGGTTATCCACAAATGAAGATCGCTCAGCAACCCTATCTCGGTCCGCAGGCCTGTGAATATAAAAAACAGCGGCAACAGCAAAACGACCGCCACATCTTCAACCTTTTGGATAAACCGGCTTCTGAACCCATCCTGCTCCGGCATAATAGCGCCGGCCATAAAGGCGCCGAACAAGGCATGTATTCCTATTACTTCAGTCATATAAGAGGAAGCGATCAGTACAAAAAAAACCATCACGATCGTGAGTTCATCCAACTGCCTTTTTTTAAAATACTGGTAAGCGACTTTCCTGATCAGAGGTCTTATTATATAGATCATCACCAGTACATACAAAACTGCCAGCGCTACTATATAGAGCGTATTAGCCAGCGAGCCGGCCTTTACAATAGCTATAACAGCCGCCAGGATGCACCAGGCAGTGATGTCGTCTGCCGCTGCACAGGTCAGTACGATAGTGCCCAGCCGCGTTTTGGTGATACCACGCTCCTGGACGATCCTGGCCAGTACCGGAAACGCCGTAATGCTCATGGCTATACCCATGAACAGAGCAAAAGAGACAAACCTGACGTTTTCAGGCGCATAGATCTCATACATAAAATAGGCCAGGATCATGCCGAGCGCAAACGGGAATATAATGCTGGCATGACTGATAACGACCGCGTCTTTAGCCTTGGTATGCAGTACCCCCAGGTCAAGCTCCATACCGATCACAAACATAAAAAGGATGAGCCCGATCTGGCTGAGAAACTGAAGGTTGGGTAGCGACGCAGCCGGGAATACCATCTCCTGCAGCTCAGGGAAATAAAGTCCGAAAAGGGACGACCCCAACACGATACCTGCGATAATCTCACCTACAACTTTGGGCTGCCCGAGCCGACCCGATACCCATCCGCAGACCCGTGCAAAGAGGATCACAATTAAGATCTGTATCAATAGAACCGCCAGTTCATGCCGGCCATTAAAAAAAAGAGTCTCCAGAAACCCTTCCGATTCTGCAGACTCAGGCTGCCTGATAACCCGGTTCAATTCCAGTCCCCCTCCTGCCTGCACGATCCAGTAGATCAGTCCTCCGAAAAATACCATCGTCATCACGTAGTAAACCAATATATTCCGCTTCTTCGTATTGACGCTCATAGACAGGTATTTATAGATCTCCGGTAGTAAAAGAAAGGCTATATTTCGTAGTTTGATGGTACAAATTAGCAAAATATGATTTACCCGCAGGCGCCGGCTGGTCTGATTTTCCTTTTCCCAAGTATATAACAGGAAAGACCAATTTATAGATCTACAAATAAAAAAGCTGTGAAGAATCCGGTACAATATATATTTTCCTATCTGTTCGCCTGCTTTCTCCTGGTCGTGCTGACCGGTGCCGCAAGTGCGACCGACCTCAAAAAGGCAAGCGTGGTAGTTTCTTCTTCCATCCCTTCCCCGATGAAGGAAACTGCCCTGCAGGTGCTTACCGAGGAAGTTCAGAAGCGGACAGGCATCAGCCTGAAGCAGGCAGCGACATGGCCCAAAGCTTCCGGGCCGGTGATCGCCCTCCTGCTGTCGTCAGATACCGGGATTTCCGGAATGGCGGCTCCGGCAGGAAGATCCCGCGAAAACCACGAGTTCAAAAAGGAAGGGTACAGGATTTTCAAAGACCCGGCATCACGGGAAAATGTAGTTTGGGTAATAGGAGCCGATGCGCGTGGTATACTCTTCGGCGTAGGCTGGCTGCTCAGGAATATGGAAATGGGTCAGGGCAAGCTGCAGCTGGACGGGCTGACAGACTATTCCACTTCTCCTGCCTACCCGATCCGCGGTCACCAGTTGGGATACCGCCATACCGCCAATACCTACGATGCCTGGACAGTCGCACAATACGACCAGTATATACGTGAGCTCGCCATCTTCGGCTCCAATGCAGTAGAGGGGATTCCTTTCCAGGAAAACACTGCCAAAAGCCCTCATTTCAAGATCCCGGCAGAAGAGATGAATATCAGGATGAGCGAGATATGCCTGAAATATGACATGGATTACTGGGTATGGACTCCGGCAACCTTCGATCTGAAAGACAAAGCCAAAAGAAAACAGGAGCTCGATCTTCACGAAGCTTTTTACAAAGCCTGCCCGCGGCTGGACCATATTTTCTTCCCGGGAGGAGATCCTGGCCACAACCATCCTTCGGAAGTCCTGCCTTTCCTGAAAGATCTATACGATATACTGGTAAAATATCATCCTGAAGCCAAAGTATGGATTTCACTGCAAGGCTTTAGTGTTGAACAGACAGACTATTTCTACAATTACCTGGCAGCTGAAAAACCAACCTGGCTTGAGGGCGTAGTATCAGGCCCCGGCAGTCCGCCGATAGCCGATACCCGGTACCGGCTTCCTAAAAACTACCGGCACCGCCAGTACCCGGATATTACGCATTCCGTGCGCTGCGAGTTCCCGGTCGAGGACTTTGATCAGGCTTTTGCCCTAACGCTCGGGAGAGAGTCGGTCAATCCGCGCCCGTTCGCCTTCGCAAAAATTTTTGCCAGGCTGGCTCCGTTTACAGACGGGTTTGTTTCCTACTCAGACGGCAGCCATGACGATGTCAACAAAATTGTCTGGAATGCCCTGGGCTGGAATCCCGCGGCAAATGTCCACGAAGTGATGGTGGAGTATGCAGCATTTTTCTTCGGGAAACCTGGCAGCCAGACTGTTGCAAGCGGTATTGAGGCATTGGAGCAAAACTGGAAGGGTCCGCTGGCTGAAAACGGAGGAGTAGAGGCGACTTTCCGTTTCTGGAAAACACTCGAGGCCGAAAATCCGGCCTTAAAAAACAACTGGCGCTGGCAAATGCTGCTACTAAGGGCTTATTACGATCAATATACCCGGCTGAGGCTGATCCGGGAACAGGAACTGGAGAAAAAAGCGAATGAGATCCTTCTTCAGGCATCCGTATCGAATATTGATGAAAGTATGCAGCGTGCGCTGGATATGATAAACCAGCCGGACAAAGAACCGGTAGATAGACAGATAAGGGAGCACCTCGATTATCTCGCCGATGCCCTGTTTATCTCTGTCGGCCTGCAGAGCAGCACCGCCAAACATCAGCCCCGCGGCCCGGAAAGAGGAGTCGTAATGGATTTTGTGGACTATCCGCTCAACAACCGCTGGTGGCTGGCAGATGAGTTCAAAAAAATAAAAGCGATGGAAAACCCTTCCGCGAAACTGGAAGCGCTGCACCGGATCGCTACCTGGGAAAATCCGGGTCCGGGAAGCTACTACGACGATATTTCGAGCGTGTCGAAAGGCCCAAGGGTAAAGACCATCGTAGACGATGCTACCGATATCGCCTGGTGGGACGGCGGGATGAGCCGTAAGCGCCTTTCTTTCCAGACCTTCCAGGGGCAGCCTGAGCTGGATTATGAAGACCTCGACCCCTCAGCAAGATACCGTATCCGCGTTGTCGGCTACGGTGAAGCGCTCCTCCGGGTTGACGGGCACCGGCTGTCGCCTGTTGCTTACAATAAAGAACAGGATGGCGTAAAGGAATGGATCGTACCTCATGCCCTCACCCGTGACGGGAAGATATCGGTTACTTTCGACAGACCTGAAGAGTCGGAGTTGAACTGGCGGCAGTATTCGAAGATTTCGGATATATGGCTGCTGAAGCAGTGATAGTTTTCACCACATAGGTACATAGTTTATTCTTCCGACATTCTTTGTGTCCTATGTACCTATGTGGTGAAGTTTTACATTCCTGCAAAATATTTCTAACTTTCCTGTTAGAACGGAAGCGGCTCGCTCGTTTCTTTGTTGAAAAAAAGCGACTATCTCATGCTTCTTCGATATATATCAGCAAAATCCGTCTTGTGCATCCTGTGCCTTTCAATGGCTGCAATCACGGCCCGGTCCCAATACGAGGCAGAAAAGGATTTTAAAGAGCGGATGGCAAATGACTATGGTCAAACCATGCCGGTTATTGTCAAACAGATTACACACTCTTTTCTAAAAACCCCCTATGTAGCCCACACGCTGGAGGGGAACCAGCAGGAGCAACTCGTCTGCAGGTTCGACGGGCTCGACTGTACAACGCTTGTTGAAAACGTACTGGCCCTGGCCCTTACCTACAAGGCCGGGGGCAACTTCGACCACTTTAAAGAGGAACTCAAAAAGATAAGGTATCGTAACGGCGATATAGACGGATATCCTTCCAGGCTGCACTATTTTACCGACTGGCTCTACGAAAACCAGAAAAGAGGCATTATCCGCGACATCTCCCAGGAACTGGGAGGAGTTCCGCTTACAAAGACAATCGACTTTATGACCGCACACCCCAATCTGTATCCTTCGGCAAAAAGTGAAGAAACCTGGAAGCAACTGCGGGCAAGAGAAGATTCCATCAACGCCAGGCAGTATTATTACATCCCCCTGGCAGATATCAAGCATATTGAACCTAAGCTCAACGACGGCGACATTATCGGGATCGCCTCCAATATCAACGGGCTGGATTGTAATCATATGGTAATAATCAACAAAATCGGCAATCAGGCCTACCTCCTGCATGCCTCGTCTGTCAATAAAGAGGTAGAGCTCAGCTCGGTGCCGCTGCATCAGTACGTAGCCCAGAATAAAAAGAATAGCGGTATTTTTGTTGCCAGGCCTGTTGATGAGTAATGAGGTATTGATTTTAGTGATATTGTATGACTTTACAAACGTTTTTTGAGTCTGTCGACGCACCGTTGTGGATCCTCCTTGCGGGCTCGGTGGTAGCAGGCTGCATACTGGCAAGACTGGGGTTATCGCTGCTCAATGTCGCCGGGCTTTTTAACGGTGAAGCCTATGTACGCATCGCCAGAGACAGCTTGTCGCAAATAGGTTATTTCTTTTTCCCGGTACTTCTTCTCACCTTAAGTCTCAGTTTCTACTCTGAAGAGCATCCCCGGACGCAGTGGCTCTTCCAACTGTTTAAAGTTATATTCATTACAGTTTCGGCAGTGGGGTTGTCAAGGGTAGTAGTGATGATAGAGCGCATTGTCCTGCTACACCTGAAAATAGACCCTACCGCATCCTTCAACGACAGGAAACTGTTTACCAGGATCAAGTTTATCAAAAGACTGATCATCATGGCGATCGCGCTGATTGCCCTTGCCCTGCTGTTGCTGTCATTCGAAAAAGGCCGGCAATTTGGCGTCGGACTTCTTACTTCCGCCGGTATAATAAGCGTTATCATCGGTTTTGCTGCCCAGAAAACACTTGGCAATCTGCTGGCAAGCCTCCAGGTAGCTTTTTCGCAACCTATCAAAATAGGTGATACGATCGTAGTTGAAACTGAAGTCGGGCAGATCGAAGAGATCAATCTCACTTATGTGGTAGTCCGGTTATGGGACCGGCGGCGGCTTATTCTCCCCATCACTTATTTTGTAGAGACTCCCTTTCAGAACTGGACGCGGAACGACAGCAGCCTGATCGGCGTAGTCCTCCTGTACCTCGACTACAGGACCCCTATGGACACCCTGCGGGCAAAATTTACCGAATTAGTGCACAGCCACCCCAACTGGGATGGCGAGGTGTGCGAACTGCATGTCATCGACACACAGATGCAGCAAATGATAGTAAGGGCAACAATGTCGGTAGCCACCCCGTCAGATTCGTTTGCACTGAGGAGCTTCGTCAGGGAAAATCTCATTGCATGGCTGCGCGACAACCATCCGGAGGCGCTTCCCGGAATGCGTGTGATCAATTCATAATTAATAATTCATCATTCATAATTCTACCGGTGCTTTCCACAATTGTCAAAATAAGTAATGTAACCAACCTTTCCGACGCCAGGTACTGCGCCGGCATGGGGGTTGAAATGCTGGGCTTTACGCTGGATCCTGAAAATCCGCAATATATTACTCCCGAAAAATTCGGGGAGATCAGGTCCTGGATCGCGGGTGTGCAACTGGTGGGGGAAACCCGTTCGGAAGATGTACAGGAAATTTTCAGTCTACTGGAGCGTTACCCCCTCGATGCCCTCGAAATAGGGGTACCGGCGATGGTTCCGTTCCTGATAAGCGAGCTGAATATCCCGCTTCTGCTCAGAATTAATATCGACGAAATAAAACCTGAAGACCTGAAACCCCTTATACGGGACTATAACGGCAGTGTTTCCTATACCCTGCTGGAAAGCCCGCAAAATGTATCCCTCTCAACAGAATGGGAGGAAGTGATAGGTCAGTTACCCGAATCGGCCAATATTTTACTGGGCTTCGGTCTCGACGATATAGAGCAGATCCACCACTATCTCGACACTTTACCTATTGAAGGAATATCGCTCCGCGGAAGTGAGGAACTGCGGCCCGGCTATAAGGATTACGGTATGCTGATGGATATCCTGGAAGCACTGGAGACGGATTAAGCTGATTCCAGGCTGCCTGCGGGTTTCTCCATCAAGTCCCGCAACCATTCAGCCGCGCTATATACCGGTGATAACTCTTTATCTTGTAGTATCTTGTAATACCTACTACCTTTGATAACAAATCAAACAAAATCTCAATACTGTAATGGAAAAGCAGCTTCGCAGATCTAAAAAGGACTCGGTGCTCGGTGGAGTAGCCGGGGGACTGGCCAAATATTTCAATATAGATGTGGTCATAGTAAGGCTTCTGTTTGTAGTCTCGCTGTTTGTCAGCTTCGGCGTGTCGCTCTTTGCCTATATTGTGCTATGGGTTGTGCTACCTGAAGAACCTTCTTACCATTTTGGTGTCCCGGAAACAACAACACCCGAAACGGTGACCGAAACTTTACCCGCCGAAACTGCCGGTTCGGGCTCCAACAGCGACCGGAATATCAAAATCATCGCTATCGGGCTGATCGCCTTCGGAACCTATATGCTCCTCGATCAGTATATCGTGTGGTACAGCCTCGGCAAGTTCTTCTGGCCGCTGGCGCTGATCGGGGTTGGAGCATTTCTCCTGCTGAGAAAACGTGACCAGGATTATGAATCCCAAAATACCGGTTCCTATCACCAGGATACGGCTTCCCGTTTCGGGGAAAACGACCCGCTCGGGAACGATACCGGCAAGGATGATAGTGAAGATACGTTTAAAGTCAATTGAAATGAACTACAAAGACATCTTCTGGGGAGTGCTCCTGATCGTAACGGGTGCATTCTTCGCGATCCGCGATCTGACCGATCTGGAAATCGGGAAATACTTCTGGCCGGTGGTCTTCATTACTGCCGGATGTTTATTGCTCGTAAGAAATAACTTCCGTACTCACAGATAGCTATCAGCTGTCAGAAATCAGCTGTCAGATCACGAGCGGTAGCCCGTCGATGAATAAGCGCTGATAGCTGAAGGCTGATAGCTGACAGCAAAAAAATAAAAATCATGAGAAATACAAGCAATGTTGTTTTAGGGGGAGTGATGCTGGCTTTCGGGGTCCTCTGGCTGCTGAAAAACCTCGATGTGTACAGTTTTTACTGGTCCGACATTTTAAACCTCTGGTACTGGTTTCTGATTGCCGCCGGCGTACTTCTTGTCGTTTCCGGCTTTACCAACAACCGGCTGGCTTCCAGCTTGTCGGGAATCTTCATTACGCTTGCTATCGTCGGTGGCGTGACGAAAGGGGTGCACCGGGAATTCCGGTCGCTGGCTCCTTTTGAATGGAATTCCCGTAAATGGAAGGAAGGGAAAAGCTATGAAGGAAGGAAACACCGGCGGGAAAACAGATCGGGCCAACCGGTGAAGGGAGACTTCGGCTACGATATGCAACCCGGCTTAAAGAGCGCGAAACTTAACTTTTCGGGTGGGGCCGGCATATTTGCCATCGAAGGAAGTACCGACAGCCTGTTTAAGGCAAATACTTCTTCCTCGTTTATCAACTATGTATCCAACATCAGGCACAATACAGCGGACAATTTTGCGACCATAGACTTCAGAATGGAAGATGCAGATCTGAACCTGGATGACAATAATGGCGATAATACCGTCAATGTACAGCTCAATGATTCGGTTGCCTGGGATGTAAGTCTTAAATTTGGGGCCGGGGAAGGTAAATTCGACCTGAGCACGTACCTTGTTGAAAAGTTGCAGATGAATGCAGGAGCTGCCGACGTGAAGCTGAAGCTGGGAAACAGATCGGCCCGGTCGGAGGTCAATATCAAAGCCGGCGTGGCTTCTGTAGAAGTCCAGGTACCAAAAAATGCAGCTATTGAAATCGTTACCACCGGGGCGCTTAACGCTAAGGAGTTGCCCGGGTTTGACAAAGTCGAAAAAAACAGGTACCGCTCACCGGGTTACAATGAATCGGATAGCCGGATCACTATCAACTATAGGGGCGGATTGTCCAGTCTGAGAATCGAACAATATTAAAATGCCGAAGCTCACAGCTGAAATTAAAAAGCAAATCAAAGGACTTTCCAAAGCCGACCTGGAACAAATAGCCCTGAAATGCGCCGGCCGTGACAAATACTGGTATGAATACATATACGTCCATTTCCTGAACCCTGAATATGGTGAGCAGGATCTTTTCGAGGACTATAAACTTGAGCTCGATAAGCTAAGTCAGAAATCTTTTCCCGGACGGCGTGAATCTATGCGCCTGACCAGGCTGCTGAAAGCCTCCAACGCGCTGATCAAACAGTTTCAAAGGATCGTCAAAAAGCCCCACCTGGAGGTAGAGCTGTACCTGCATGCGCTGGATATGCATTTTGAGCTTTCTCCGAGCCCGCTGGGCGGACATTACCAGGTTTATGACAATAACATTGCCCGTACCATCAAAAAAGCAATCGCACTCATCCGGGAAAAGCTGCACGACGACTACCTGCTGGAGTACGGCGGAAAGATCAACGGCTACCTGCTTACCCTTCACCGCCTGGCTCCTTTTAATCCGGTAGTGAGAGAGCTGCCGCGGCAAATCTGATAAGACCCATTGATAAAAGCCAAATCTTCATGAACTTTGCAGCTTACCATGTCACTGGTTATTACCTGATACAGCACCGATGACTTTTGAAGAATATCTTATCAGTAAAAAAATAGACGGCGATGAATTCCGCCGCCGGCAGCCAGGCCGTTATCTCGAATGGCAAACCCTGTTCTCGCAGACGCATCCGGAAAGTTTCACCATGCAGAAGAAATTCCTGATTAACGATATAAGGAGGCTTTACCAACTGCAGGACCACCCCTAGCCTCTCCTTTCCAGCGGCACGGAAGACTCCAGCAGGCGCCTCACTATCACGCCCAGGATGCGCTCGGTTTCTTTTATATATTCATACGGATCGCCGGTTTCGGTCAGCGCCAGAGGGTTTTCAGTTACCTTCCCCGGCGACCTCAGCGAATAAAAACCGGATCTTACCCTATGCCCGCCGAGCCTGAAGACGCGGTCGCCCAGGCACCAACCCTCCGGCTTACTCATTTCCCTGTAAACCAGGTACTGGTATAGCCAAAGCTGGCGTACATAGTTCATTTTATAGTCCGGATCTTCGGTCAGGAACTTCTCCAGGTCTTTCTTCAGGCTTGCCTCGCTTCTTACATCCACACTGCCCGTTTTATAGTCCATCACATACAAGGTACCGTCGTCAGCGATTTCTACGCGGTCTATCTTCCCTCCCAGCCTGACCTGCAGCACCTCCCCGTCCAGATCGACGTCAAAGGTAGCAGACAGGTTCTGCTCGGTCGCTACCGGCCACCGGTGCCCGGCTTTCAGGTGCTGCTCTTTCATGAATTCCATGAACTGCTGGGCTCCGACTTTGTAATAAAGGCTGTTAAGCCCGGTTTCCGTTTCGTACCCGCCCAGCTTCCTGAATTGCTCCGAAAGCACCGCTTCTATCTCGTGTGTCGAAGGCTCGCGATGCTGCAGGAAAAACGTAAGGTCCAGTATTTCAAAAGCATTGTGCAGCCACGATCCCAGCTTATCCATGCCCAGCGTCTCTTCGGTCTCCCTCTCTTCCTCAAGCCGAAGTACATGCTTCAGGTAAAAATCAAAGGGACTGTTGAGCAAGGTATGAATATGTGTAGGATACAATCCGCGGCCGGTGAGGTAACCGGTTATCTGCGATTTTACAAGGTCGTCTTTGGCAAGCTCCGACTTCCCGGCCGGCTGCTGCCCGGCCTCGGCCCATTCGACCGATCTGCTTACGATTTTTACTTTTGAGTTATACGCAGGCCATTCATTCTCAAGCTGCAGCAGGAACCTGCTTTTCTCCCCTCCTCCCATTGCATCACCTGTATTGACATAAAGCAGGTGAACCTCTTCAGCACGCTGCAGCAGCCGGTAAAAATAGTAGGCAGAAAGAGCCTCCTGGTGCTCATGGGTAGGCAGACCGGCTTCTCGCGCAATATCAAAGGGTATTAGTGAATTCTGTCGTTTGGGGGATGGCAATACCCCTTCATTGACCGAAAGCACGATCACTCTTTCAAAATCAAGCGCCCTGGTTTCTAGCAACCCGATAATTTGCAGGTCGCTCACCGGCTCACCGCTGAAAGGAATCTTATTCTGATTGATCAGTTCAAACAGGAGCTGGCGCGTCGTCTGGATATTCAGGTCTTTTTTCCGTCCCTGCAGGGTATGCTCAAATTTCCCCAAAAGCGTATAAAAAAGGTAAAGGTATTCCTGCTCTGCCGGGCTGTCATAGTGCCGATAAACTTTTCGCAGCAGATCAATCAGCTCATAAAACGAGCTGATAACCGCTTCGCCGTCCTCCTTCCACGGAGTAAACAGGCATTTCATAAGAGCATAGCCGCCCGACGGATCGCCGCCCGAACCATTAAAAAGATGCGACTGGGAAAGATAAACCTGGTTCTTGTTTCTTATGTCCGATACAAGCGACTCCACAAAATCCCGCCCCGTCTCCTCTTTCAGGATCTTCCCGTATTGTCTCATGAAAGGATGGCTCAGCACTTTTAGCACGAAACGGTAATTGTACTTCAGTATCCTGCCTTTTTGCGACGCCATATGCTGCTGAAGCTCGAATATCGCATCTATCAGCGTGTATATCATGGAATTCCTGAGCGGCAGCCCCATTGTCACATTTACGTCCGAAACCGAATCGTCGAGGGCATAAAGCATGGGCGTCAGCAGGGTTTCGTCCGCCAGCACAATGGCTGTCAGACCCGGGTTACTGTTTTTTTCCCTGATCTCCCGGTAGATCAGGCCGGCTACCCTCGTCTGAAGCGTGGCGTTAGGCACCCCGTATACGTAGATCGTTTTTCCGGAATCGAGCAGCTCGCGGCCCATCCAGTTCCATTCGGGCCCGAATATGCTTCTCTCTCTCATACGCCTCATATACCTTCCAGCTTCCAGGTAGGTATTGGCGGTCATATAATAAGCGTCGGAATCCCATAAAACAGCGCCTCCCCCGGCCAGGCAGCGCTGTACAATTTTCATTTCAGAGGCAGTAAAGGCGTTAAAGCCGGCAAAGTAAAAGGTACTGTCGCCCGACACATCCGGCAGTTCGGGATGTTCGGCCAGGTAGCGGTATGTCATACCGGGATAAGCCAGTCCCATATGCTGCAGCTTCGAGCGGAAAACTGAGTAAACTTTACGGATATTCGCGAAAAGCGAAAAAAACTGTCTTGTTCCCCCGGTGGTACCGGCCCGGTCGGCAGAAAGTCCGTCAAGTGGCGATCCGTCGCCCGGCGAACCGTCCATGTTCCAGCGTTCAAGCGCTTTTGCTTCAGTCAGGTAGTCAAACAAATAATCCGGCCTGATCAATGCCATATCCAGCCGGTCAAAATCGGAAAGCAAAACCGTACCCCACCCCATGAACCGGTTGAAATCGACTGTTTCGTCGACTTCCCGGAATGCTTCGAAAAGTGTAAAGATGAGGTTGACGGGGTCAGTGACGGAAAGCCCCGAAGCCTCAGTTACAAAATCGTCGATAGCCGTTATCCGGGGGCTTATCAGGGGTTTGTCAATGACTTTCCCCAGTTCTCTTTTCAAAAAGAAAACCGATCTCCTCGTAGGTACGACAATGTGAACTCCGGGCAGCCCTTCTCCGTGGCGGTCCAGGAGAAAGGTTGCTACCTGGTTAAGAAATGATACCATTTCTGTTATGTGTGTTAGAAATTATCTCCTTTCTCTTTTATCAGTGCATCCGATCACCTCTGACTTCCAGTCCCTTCATTACCTCCGCTTCCGCAGCCAGTATTTCTTTCCAGCGTTTTCTTACCCTTTCTGCAGGAAGATATTCCTCCGCCAGCTCTATAAAGGTCCGGTAATGTCCTGCCTCGGAAATCATAAGCTCCCGGTAAAACTTCCGCAGGCTTTCATCTGAGATATTTTCCGACAACAGCTTGAAGCGCTCGCAGCTCCGGGCCTCGATCAGGGCACAGAAGAGCAGCTTATCCAGGAAAACCGAGTCGTCATCACCCTTCTGTATAAGTACTTTCCTCACTCCCTGCACATAAAGATCGCGCCTTTGATTACCCAACCGTATACCCCGCTTTTTCAGTTCTTTGAGAACCCGCTGAAAATGCCCCCACTCTTCCGCCACAATCGGCGTCAACACTTCTACAAGCCTCTCCTTCTGGGAATAGTGAACAATGAGCGATATGCACGAACTGGCTGCTTTTTGCTCGCACCAGGCATGGTCTACCAGGATATCCCTGATATGGATCTGTGCGATATTGACCCATCTCGGGTCAGTAGGAAGTTCGAGGCCTAAGGTAGTAAGAGACATATTCTGTCCGGAATTAAGAATTATACCTAGTCAAAAAGCGGCCACCTGACACCTATAGAGAAAGCAGGCTGCAGTCCCATATAACCGGGTGTGAGAAAATAACCTTCTCCGTTGGACAACCAGCGATGATTGAGATGGGAATACTTAAGCAGCAGCAACACCCGCTTGATCCGCAGGTTGGCAAAAGCATCCACCACCGGGTAATTTCCCACTGCAAGCTTATTCTGGATGTGAAACTGCTGTGTTATAGGCATATAGGCATCGGCATAATAGCTGCTCGTATAATTACCCGCCAGTCCCAGCTGTATATCCAGCTCTTTTGCATAAGTGAATTCGAAGCTCACCTCCCCGCTCAGGAACAGCCTCGGAATACGGATGATCCGGTTGTCGAACCCTTCACTATAATAGGCCAGGGTCCTGAATCTCCACCTTTTGAGTGTTATTTCCGTATCCAGCCCTATTCTCATCAGCGAAAATGTACCGTCGTGCTGTGCGGGTCTCGCATCTTCATCGTAATAAAGATAGTTGATAAGCTGGTGCCACTGGAAATCCGGGGTGAAAGACACTTTCCCTGTTTTCAGAGGTAAGGCCCCGTTGATGCTTACGACCTTAGACAGCTTCAGGTTATCCGTATTATTCCAGTAGAGATAGCTGTTTTTATACATCATCATCAACAGGTCGGGCGATGTAAGGGCCGTCTGGAATCCCATCCTGGCCCAGGGAATATCCAGCTGTCCTTTCAGGATCAGGTCCCGCCCCAGCACGTGCTCCATCTGCGAGGTGAGCCTCCAGGTTGTATCTTTCATACGGTATTGCATCCAGACACCCAGGACAGGCTCAAACCGCTGCAGCCGGTATTGTTCTGACGTAGAATCGGTCAGGTAACGATTTCCGGTCATGCTTTGCGCCCGCGTCTGGAAATAGGCTCTGTAATTATACCCTGCAAGTTCTCCCTTTATCCCAACCTTATTGTCTGCCAGTAGATGCCTGATCTTCTGGTTGATGGGTATCAGCAGTTCGGAGACAGGCGTGTAGACCCCGTTGTCGAGACCCATCTGCGGCTCGTTGTCGTTATACCTATTGTAATTGTTTTCTATTTCGAGCTGGTGAAAAAGCTGGAAACCGCTCAGCAACCTGTATTGCTGGTAAACCCTGAAATCGGTCCTGCGATGCCATGACTTGGCCCTGTTGGAAAGGCTGGCCGGCCCGTGATAGTCATCCCGGCCGATCGTATAGCCGGTGGTGTCGGCAAGTATGACGCCGCCCTGTTCCATCACGCTATGGTTCATCGTCCTGAGATGCGTTAGCAACAGGTATTTCTTGTTTTTTGCAAAATAGCTACTGTGCAGCAGTATCGACCAGTTCCTGGCCAGTGCAGCCTGCTTTCCTCTCGATGCATACGATCCGTACTGGCGCTGAGACGAGAAGCGCTGCAGGCGAAAGCCGAAATTGACTTGCGGGTTGACATTCTGGGTAAAACCGAATTTCAGTATTTCCCGGTTGAGCCCACCCTGGGTGTAATACATATCGGTATATGGCGACTTGGTGTCGAAATACTTCACATCTTCGGCCTTAAACCCGTAAGCATCGTAGGCACGGAAGCCCAGTTGCCTGCCCACCTGTTCCCTGGGCGTAAAAAACATGGGACGCGATGCCGTTCCCAGGTTTCCCAGGTCTACCAATGTATTCCAGCCATGATCTACGAATGTCCACCTGTGAAAGTTAGTCAGGGAAGTATCTACATGATACCTGACGGAATCAAGATTGTTCAGGATGTCTTCCTCATAAAAATAGGAAGTGGTGGTCGGGCCGTACACATTTTTCGTACTGTCGTCAATAACGGCAGCTCCACCTGCCCCGCCGCCACCCCCTCCTGTCGGAATCCTGATATTCCCCGGCAGATTTTGTGCAGATAAAGGTGATGCCAAAACGATCAGACCTATAAGAAGAAGTACACAGTAACTATATTTGCAGATCGTCGGCGAATTCATTTCCTACCCGTTAGGTGGGGCAAATATATAAATAAGAAATGAGAGATAAGAGTCAGCAGCTTTTTCAGAAAGCACAACAATTCATCCCCGGAGGGGTCAATTCACCTGTGAGGGCGTTTAAAGCAGTAGGCGGTACTCCCGTGTTTATCAGGTCTGCCAAAGGCCCGTATCTTTTCGACGAAGACGGGAACCGGTATATAGAACTGATCAACTCATGGGGTCCGATGGTATTGGGACACGCCCATGAAGTAGTCGAAAAAGCTGTATCCGACGCCCTGCAGCATTCCTTCTCGTTTGGCGCGCCTACAAAAAAAGAAGTAGAAATCGCAGAGCTCATCGTCGGCATGGTCCCGTCGGTCGAAAAAATCAGGATGGTCAATTCCGGAACCGAAGCTACTATGTCTGCAATACGCCTCGCCCGCGGGTTTACCGGGAGAGATAAGATCATAAAATTCGAAGGCTGCTATCACGGACATGGCGACAGCTTCCTGATAGCAGCAGGCAGCGGGGCTGTTACCTTCGGAACACCCGACAGCCCGGGTGTTCCGAAAGGAGTAGCCAACGACACCCTGACCGCGCGCTATAACGACCTGGAACATGTAAAACAGCTTGCAGAGGCCAATCCGAAGCAGATTGCCGCTATTATCCTCGAACCCGTTGCAGGCAATATGGGATGCGTACTTCCCGAACCGGGGTTCCTCCAGGGGCTTCGCGAACTATGCACGAAAGAAGGGATACTACTGATTTTCGACGAGGTAATGACCGGCTTCAGGCTTTCCCGGGGAGGTGCCCAGGAGCGCTTTGGTATCATGCCCGACCTGACCACCCTCGGCAAAATCATCGGGGGCGGGATGCCTGTAGGGGCCTACGGAGGCCGCAGGGAGATTATGGATTTTGTATCTCCGGCGGGCCCGGTCTACCAGGCGGGAACACTTTCCGGCAACCCGATCGCGATGGCCGCCGGCTACGCTATGCTCGAATATCTCGACTATCACCCGGAAACCTACCGGATCCTGGAAAATACCGGCGACAGACTGGCCAACGGGATCAAATCAAGCCTGGCAAAACTCGGTCTTAACTATACCGTCAACCATATCGGCTCTATGCTCACCCTGTTTTTCACCGGTGAAAAAGTCCATAATTTCGAAACTGCCAAAACTTCGGATACTGCGTTATTCGGAAAATATTTCCATGCCATGCTTGAAGAAGGTGTATACCTGGCCCCATCGCAATATGAAGCCTTGTTCTTTTCCACCGCTTTGGAAGAACAGCACCTCGACCATATCCTGGAAGCCAATGAAAAATCTCTCGCTAAAATAGCCTGAGCTATGAATGGAAATAACAGCAGGCGTTTTTCAGTTATTATCCCGGTATACAACCGGCCTGATGAACTGACCGAATTGCTGGAGTGCCTGGCGCGGCAGACCTATCCTCCTTACGAGGTGATCGTGATCGAAGACGGTTCCTCTGTTACTTCGCTGCATGTTATTGAAAACTTCAAAAACCGGCTTCCGCTTTTTTATTACGAAAAGCCTAATGAGGGCCAGGGCTTTACAAGGAACTATGGCATGGCAAGGGCTACCGGTGATTTTTTCATCATTCTCGATTCGGACGCATTGCTGGAACCCGGGTATCTGGAAATCGTAAATGACTATTTAAACAACCATCCAATAGATGTTTACGGCGGACCGGATACAGATCATCCCGACTTTACACCCGTACAGAAAGCCATCAGCTATGCCATGACCTCGGTTTTCACCACAGGAGGCATCAGGGGGAAAAAGAAAAACCTCGGGGGCGCTTTCCATCCCAGGAGCTTTAACATGGGACTTTCGAGAGAAGTATGGGAAAAGACCGGCGGCTTTCGCGTTACCCGGATGGGAGAGGATATTATTTTCAGTATCGGGGCCATCCGCCAGGGATTCCGTACCGCCCTTATACCCGAGGCGTTTATTTATCACAAGCGGAGGACCAGGTTCTCCCAGTTCTTCCGGCAGCTGAAGTTTTTCGGCAGGGCGCGGATCAACATCGCGCGGTATTACCCGGAAGAGCTCAAAGCCGTCCATTTTTTTCCCGCATTATTTTTTTGCGGCCTGGTATTTATCCCCGTTCTGGCCTTCATTTCGCCTCTCCTTTTTAAAATAGCCGCTGTCTTATACGGTTTATATTTCCTCATTATCTTCCTTGATGCCCTGAAACATACCCGGCATATAAAGGTTGCAGCGCTTTCGGTAGTGGCCTCGGTCTGCCAGCTATCAGCCTACGGTATCGGCTTTATAGAAGAAGGCTGGAAGAGGATCCGCGAGCCTGAAGGCGTAAAATACACGGGTCACAACCTCGATTATCCTTCCTGAAGAACAATCATTACAACCTTTAGGCAATTATCTACCTCTAAGTAGTACCTTTGCACTTTGTTGTCGGTCATTCCTGAACTGCACCAATTATTAATCAATATAACAAATCAGCTCTTATACAACCTAAAATGATTAATCTTGTACTTTTTGGCCCTCCGGGGGCAGGTAAAGGGACGCAAAGTGCCAACATTATTGAAAAATACCAGTTAGTTCACCTTTCCACAGGCGATTTACTCAGATCAGAAATCAAAGCCGGCTCCGAGCTTGGACTAAAAGCCCGGAGTCTGATGGACCAGGGAATACTGGTCCCGGACGAAGTAGTGATCGGAATGATTGAAAACAAACTGAAAGCACATACGGATACCAACGGGTTTATATTCGACGGTTTTCCCAGAACAGTTGCCCAGGCCACAGCCCTGGATGAATTGCTGGCTCAACACAATGAAAAAATCAGCATGATGGTGGCTCTCCAGGTTCCCGATGAGGAACTACTGGCAAGATTGCTGGAACGCGGTAAATCTTCAGGCAGGGCCGACGACCAGAATGAAGACCTGATCAGGAGACGAATTGAGGAATACAACTCGAAAACGGCCCCCGTCGCCGAATTCTATCGTAAACAAGACAAGTACTACGGCATCAACGGAGTAGGTTCCATAGAAGACATTTTCTCTGCTATCTGCCAGATCCTCGATAAGCCCTGAAGGGGCGTAATACCATAAACCATGGCGTCTTCAAATTTTATCGACTACGTTAAGATAAATGTTAAATCGGGTGCCGGCGGCGCCGGATCGACCCATTTTCGCAG
This sequence comes from uncultured Cytophagales bacterium, assembly GCA_964559125.1. Classification (GTDB taxonomy): domain Bacteria; phylum Bacteroidota; class Bacteroidia; order Cytophagales; family Spirosomataceae; genus Ravibacter. The sequence goes on along the minus strand of CAZLGW010000002.1, from coordinate 99,007 downwards.
GGAAAAATTTGTAGACAAAGGAGGACCTGACGGCGGAGACGGGGGCAGAGGAGGTCATATCATCGTCCGGGGCAACCCGCAGCTATGGACTCTTCTGCACCTTAAATATACCAAACACATTAAAGCTGACGGAGGCGCCAAAGGCGAGGGAGGAAGAAGAACCGGAGCACAGGGTAAGGACGTATACGTCGAAGTCCCGCTGGGAACGGTGGTGAAAGACGCCGAAACCGGGGAGCAGCTTCTTGAAATCACTGAAGCCGGAGAAGAAATCATACTGCTTGCCGGCGGAAGAGGCGGTCTCGGCAACAGCCATTTCAAAAGTTCGACCAACCAGACTCCCCAGTACTCCCAACCCGGAGAATCCGGCTCGGAGCTTTGGGTTATCATGGAGCTCAAGCTCCTGGCCGACGTCGGGCTGGTCGGTTTTCCAAATGCCGGCAAATCGACGCTGTTGCGTTCGGTTTCCGCCGCCAAACCGGAAGTGGCGGACTATCCTTTCACGACATTAGTTCCTAACCTCGGGGTCGTCAGGTATAAAGGCTACCAGTCGTTTGTAATGGCCGACATCCCCGGCATAATCGAAGGCGCTTCAAAAGGGAAAGGACTCGGTCTCAGGTTCCTGCGGCATATCGAGCGGAATTCCCTCCTTCTCTTTATGGTGCCTTCCGACGCAGAAGATATTGAACAGGCCTATAATACTCTGCTGAATGAATTGACTGAATACAATCCGGAGCTACTCGATACTCCCAGGCTTTTTGTCTTATCCAAGGCTGATCTGGTTTCTCCGGGCGAAAGAAAAAAAATACTGTCGGATCTGCCCCCGCATCTGCAGCCGCTGTTTATTTCCTCAGTTACGACTGAAGGCATCGAACAGTTGAAAGATGAGATCTGGGCCGGCCTGACCGGTTCCCTGACCGTAAAATAACATTCGTTAGAAATACATTCCGCTTTAAAAGCGTATAGGTAACTTTACAGCCTTAGGATGTATCCCTTACGGAAGTTGTCTATGCTTTTGACCAAAGGTTTATCCCGCCATGAAGAATCGTTTATATCTGCTGTCTTTGTTGTTTGCTGCGATAGCAGCTCTGAAGGTATCTGCGCAGATAACTGTTTCTTATCCGCTTGAGAATTGCGTTTTCCAGCGAGATGCCAATAGCCGGTCCAATATCTATGTAGCAGGCAATTTCAGCGAATTTCTCGATGTCATTGAAATAAGGCTCACGCCGGTTCAACCGGGATGGGGACAAGAAAGTGACTGGATCCATATTCAAAGCCATCCCGCAAACGGCTATTATTCCGGAAGTATCGAATGGTCGGCCGGCTGGTACCGTCTTGATGTACGGGGAAAAGCCGGTGGTTCCGTGGTTGGTACTGCCACTGTAAACAAAGTAGGAATCGGCGAGGTTTTCCTGATAGCAGGCCAGTCCAACGGCCAGGGCTTTCACGGCAACGGGGCTCAGTCATCGAACGACGAACGGGTAATCCATGCCGACTATGACGGGATATTCGGCCCCAATCAGCCTTTTCCCTACGCCAGCTTCAGCCGTCTTCACGCCGATGATATTATTTCACCGAGGGGAAAATCTGCTTGGTTCTGGGGAAAGCTGGGCGATGCTCTCGCCAATCGCCTGAACATGCCCGTACTGTTTTATAATACCGCGTGGGAAGGGAGCGGTGTACAGGCCTGGAAGGAGAGTATTAATGGAAAAGGCTGGTCGGTATATGTTCCCGATATCCCTTTCGAGCCAGACGGAATGCCTTACGGCAACCTCCGGCATACCATGCTCGGCTATGTTGCTATTACCGGGGTCAGGGCCATTCTGTGGGTGCAGGGTGAAGCCGACAATGATGTCGGTACGAGCCGGAACTCCTACTATTCCTCGCTGGAAACGGTCATTAACCATACCAGGAATGAATTCAGACGGAATTTATCCTGGGTAGTATCCCGAACCTCCTATACGGCAAGAGCAGGATTCGGCACACAGATCATCGGCGCCCAGAATGATATTATCAATAATATTCCCAATGTATTTCCCGGACCCGAAATGGACCAGATACAGGTTCCGCGTTACGATGGCTATCACCTGTCAGGCGACGGGCTGATCCAGGCAGCCAATGCCTGGGCCGGCTACCTGAATGACGATTTCTTTTCCCGCTCCGTCCCCCACCAGCCCAGGCATCCCATATCACTCAATTTCTCATGCCAGAACAATACAATGGTGATAACGGCCGAAGGCGGCTTAAGCAACTATAGATGGAATAATGGCAATTCCGGCCAGCAGATAGCTACCGGAGAGGGGATTTTCCAGGTAAACGGAACTGACCAGGAAGGGAATCTCAGGTTTTCACCGATCATCAGAATCCCGGGGAATTTTAACGCTGCTTCTCCCCCCGAGGTCTGGTCTGAAGGTGCTCCTGAAGTGTGCTACGGCGGATCACTTACGCTGGTCTCGTCAAGCGACCGGAACCCTGTCTGGGACACCGGGCACCACGGTAACAGCATACAGGTCTCAAACCCCGGAACGTACAGTGTCTCTGTTGAAAATGTCTATGGTTGTCGTACTTCATCCGCACCGTTCCACGTTGCCCTGTCGGGCAAGCCGCTTCCTGCGCCGCCTGCCATTTCTTCAGCCGGCCCTACCGAAATCTGTGACGGGGAGGAGGTAGCACTATCGTCCAGCACAGGCAGCAATACTTACTGGTCGACAGGCGCAAACGAGTCTGTTATTAATATTAGAAACGGTGGTGAGTATACAGCCCGTACCCGGGATTCAGAAGGCTGCTTTTCCGAAAACTCAAACGGGATATCAGTCCATGTAAATCCGCTGCCCGTTAAACCGATGATATCAGCCGAAGGCGAGACTTTTTTCTGTGACGGTGGAGAAGTAATACTCAGGTCTTCCTACAAAGAGGGGAACACCTGGTCGGACAACAGCCGGAACGAAACCATCGTTGTAAAGAAAAGTGGTGAATTCCTGGTATCGGTAACCGACGGCAAAGGTTGCAGGAACACTTCCGACGTCATGAAAGTTACCGTCAATCCTTTACCGGCAGCCCCGGTTGTTTCCGCCAGGCGGCCGCTTACTTTTTGCGAAGGGGATTACACCACGTTGATTTCTGACTCAAAATATTCCTATTCCTGGAATAACGGGGCGTCCGACCGCCAGATTAACGTCAATCAGAACGGTGATTACTGGCTCACCGCCACCGATGAGAACGGTTGTACGTCTTCCAGGTCAAATACCATGACTGTCAAGGTCAACCCCCTGCCGGCCCGCCCGACTGTTACGGTTGTCGGAAACACTACTTTCTGTGAAAACGCCAGCGTGAGGCTTGAAGCCCCCGATGCCCTGGGCTATCTTTGGAACAGCGGAGAAACCACCCGGAATCTCACCATCGGCAAAGCCGGGAGCTTCTCTGTTCAGGTTCTTAATGAATTTGGATGTCATTCTCCCCGTTCTGCCGCTGTAGTTACCAGGACGTTGCCCATTCCTGCAGCTCCCGTCATTACAGCCGCCGGCCCTACCGACATCTGCGATGACTCGGAAGTTACGCTCAGGGCCAGAGGAACATCTCCTTTTATATGGAACAATGATGAAAATACATCTTCCATCAAAGCCGGAGAAAGCGGCACCTATTCAGCCAGATCGGTTGGTAGCAACGGCTGTTTTTCCAACCCTTCAAACGAAATAGAGGTAATTTCACGGATTACTCCTCCCCTTCCTGTTCTCGAAAAAAACGGGTCTTTCGCACTAATGGTGTCCAACGGTCTCAGCGGGGCCTCTTACAACTGGTCTGAAAACAATCAGCCCCTGACAGATATTCACACCGGCAATCTCAGGATAAACCGGTCGGGCGAATACCAGGCTCAGGCATTTTTCAGGTATACTGATGCACTTACCTGCTATTCGGGATATTCAGAACCTGTTTTCTTTAATATTCCTCCGGGAACCGATGGGGTAAATATATTTCCAAACCCTAGTTCCGGAGCGAATATCAAGCTTGAAACAGCAGAAGTATTAACCAATGCAGTTGTAACGGTCTACTCGATGTATGGGATTAAAATAGCATCCTTTACTTTTGATACCATATCGCTTCCCGTCGAAATCAGCCTGCCTCCCGGCTTATCCGGTATTTATGTCGTTAAGGTAGAAGCTGCGAATTTCAGGGCGACTGACAAGCTGGTTATACAAAAGTAAGCGCATGTTTTATTTGTATAACTCCCCCCACAAAGTGGAATATTTGTATAAATTTGCCCCATTCTTTTACAAAGACTTATTAAAACTCTTCGGATTTATCACCAATGATGCGGTATTATAGTGGTCTGTTTACCCGATATCCCCTCTTCCAACATACATTTCTGGACCTAAAGGCAATCTTACTTCTGACAATGGTTAGCTTTGTACCACTTGTCGGGAGTTCTGCCATACGGATAGATTACCCATCAGAAAGAGCTGTTTATCAAAGAGATGTAACAGGATACGGAACCATTACTGTCGCCGGAACGTATTCCAGCGCTATCGATCGCGTAGAAGTCAGGGCAGTGCCTGTATACCCGGGCCAGGGAATAGAAGTCGACTGGACCACATTGAGTTCCAATCCGCAGGGAGGAGTTTTTTCAGGCCAGGTCAGGCTGATGGGCGGATGGTACACGATACTCGTCAGGGGAAGCCTGTCGGGTGTGGTGGTAGAACAGGCGGCCGTTAACCGCATGGGTGTGGGCGAGGTCTTTATCATTGCAGGGCAATCCAACGCCCAGGGTATCCGGGGGCTTCCAAACGGACCTCCGGCGCAGGACGAAAGGGTCAATTATATTACCAATAATCAGAATGTTTCAAGCTCTCTTGCCGATCCTGACCCTCCTACTTTTGCCCACCTCAATTCATCGGATGCTCATTTATCCCCTATGGGCCAGGGAGCCTGGTGCTGGGGAGTGCTGGGCGACCGCCTGGTTCAAAAGATCAATGTGCCGGTGCTTTTTATCAATGCATCGTGGGAGGGGACAACCATCAGGAACTGGTCTGAAAGTTCAAGGGGGGAGCCTACTTTCAACGCCTACGGCGGATTTCAATATCCGGCTAATATGCCTTATGCCAACCTGGCTATATCAGTAAGGTATTATGCCAATATGCTGGGAGTCAGGAGTATCCTTTGGATGCAGGGAGAAACCGATAATTTTCCGGTAGGGATGTCAAGGTCCGACTACGCCTCAAATCTTCAATATCTTCTCAATAAACTCACGGCAGATATCGAGGGAAGGATTATCTGGACTATTGCACGTACGTCCCGCACCTCCACTACCTACACACCTTCCGGCAGTATAACAAACCAGGAGATCATCAACGCGCAGAATGACGTGCTGTCGGTGCCTTTCAACAATGTATACCCCGGTCCGTATACCGATGACCTGGGCAACCCGAGGCCTGACGGAATTCACTTTGGGAGCGGGGAGGCCCTTACCAGCCTTGCAGATGCCTGGAATTCGGTAATGGATTTCAACTATTTTGCCAATATTACGCCCCTTACTCCTGCATCAATTCCGGCAATTACTGCCAGATGCGCTACTAACAATACTTCAGCGGTAATCGAGCTTCCTCAGGGCTACAGCTCCTACAGATGGTCGACCGGAGCCACTTCACGCTCCATTACCGTTACTTCCCCCGGAACATATTTTGCAACCCTTAAGACCAATACGGGCATGACGGTCGTGACCAGTCCTATACGCATCGAAACGCTCAAACCCGAAAGACCGGCTATAATTCCCGCCCGCGACTCCTGGACTTGTGCCGACTCCGATTTCGAGTTTTCTGTGAACGGTCAGCATGAATATACCTGGATGAACGATGGAGCAGAGGTGGGAAAAGGTAGAAAATGGGCTACTCATGACGCCGGAACCTACACAGTGAGATCCACGAATGTACTGGGTTGTGTTTCAGATGTTTCGGTGGCCAGAAAACTTACCGTACTACCGCAGGTGTCAAAACCTGTACTGGGGCAGGGCGGCCCGTTCAGCCTCCTGGCTGCTACCGAAGGCGACTCGGTCTCCATTACCTACCAATGGTATAAAAACGACGTATTGATTCCTTCGGTAACCCAGGATGTTTATAAGGTATCAGATCTCGCAACCGGAGAAAACGGGATGTACACAGTCACGGCCTTCGCACATTTCCCTACAGGATCGACCACAACCACATGCGAATCCGGAATGTCGGAACCGTACCTCTACACGTTTAACCCGGAAGATGACATTGTGGTCTTCCCTGTTCCGGCCCCCAATAGAGAGGTCTTTATCGAAAGCCGGGAGCCTATTAACAACGTTTCTGTCATCGTCTACGATTTGCTGGGCAGGAATGTAGCAAACGAATTCTTCACCAGGCTGGACGCCAGGGTACCGATCCCGCTGCCTCTTTCGAGAGGGATTTACCTGCTCCGGATCCAGACGGGTGAAAAGGAGTTCCTCAAACGAATTATTTTACAGTAATTTCCAGGTAAAATATAAAAGCCTTTCGCGTAAAGCGGGAGGCTTTTTTATGCTTGTTCTAAATAAAGAATGCCGTTTGGTAGATTCTCATACAGCCAGTAATTTTGACTTTATTGTAATCTTACGTCTTGCTTAATTTATGAATAATACTTATCTGCCAATGGACTATCTGCCGATCATCGTGCAGTTCCTGTTGGCTGTTGCTTTTGTCGGAGGCACCCTGATCGTCACTCACCTTATCGGCCCCAGCCGTAAAGGCCAGCGTAAAGACGATCCGTTTGAATGTGGTGTAGAAAGCCTTGGAGATGCACGGACCCCGATTTCTGTCAAATACTTCCTGGTTGCCATCCTGTTCGTGCTTTTTGATGTTGAAGTGATCTTTATGTACCCCTGGGCTGTGAATTTCCGCGAAATCGGGACTACAGGGCTGGGGGCTATGGCTATTTTCCTTGCTATACTGCTCTTCGGGCTCTATTACGAATTCAAGAAAGGTGTACTGAAATGGGAGGAATGATCTTTCCCGATAAATTGTTCTAAAGTTGATTTACAACCAGTTATATATCGCATGAAACCGGTAAAAATGGCTGAAGCACCGGCAGGGCATAGCGGAGCCGGGTTCTTTGCCACTTCTTTTGATCAGGTGATCGGACTGGCGCGCAGCTATTCGCTCTGGCCTCTTCCTTTCGCTACTTCCTGCTGCGGGATAGAATTCATGGCCACGATGGGGGCTCACTACGATATTTCCAGGTTCGGCTCAGAACGTCCGAGCTTTTCTCCCAGGCAGGCAGATCTCCTGCTGGTAATGGGTACGATCGCTAAGAAAATGGGTCCGGTACTGAAACAGGTCTACATCCAGATGGCCGAGCCGAGATGGGTGGTCGCAGTAGGAGCCTGTGCGTCGAGCGGTGGTATCTTTGATACCTACAGCGTATTGCAGGGTATCGACAGGATTATCCCGGTCGATGTTTATGTGCCCGGCTGCCCTCCACGTCCCGAACAGATACTGGAAGGGCTTATGCAGGTACAGCACCTGGCACAAAACGAATCGCTCCGCCGGCGGAATTCCGAGGAATACCAGGAATTAATGGCTTCTTATAACATTCAATAGTTTTTCAGATGCTGACTAACCAGGAAGTTGCTGAACATATAGCCGAAAAATTCGATGGTAGCGTGTCCGACTTCGAGCAGCCTTACGGCCTCCTTACGCTGACCATTACAAGGGAGAATATAATCCCCCTTCTGTCTTACCTGAAAGATCACCCTGTCTACCAGATAAGCTTTCTGACCGACATAACGGGTATACATTATCCCGACATCGCAGGAAAGGAATTTGCAGTAGTGTACCATATCCATAGCCTGGTAAACAATTTCAGGGTCAGGATAAAAGTCTTTCTCTCAAAAGACGACCTGCACATCCCTACCGCCACCGATCTCTATGCAAGTGCTAACTGGATGGAGCGGGAGACATTTGATTTCTTCGGCATTTTATTTGACGGCCACCCCAACCTGACCCGTATCCTGAATATCGAGGAAATGGACTATCACCCGATGCGGAAGGAATACCCGCTCGAGGATGCTACCCGTCAAGACAAAATCGATGCCCTGTTTGGCAGATAAAGAATTCGAAAAATGAGCGAAATAGATCTTATTTCAGATAAAGGCCAGGTAGCCAGAATTAACCAGCCGGAACTGGTCGAGGAGCTCACAACCCTCAACCTCGGACCGACTCACCCCGCCACCCACGGGATATTCCAGAATATCCTCCAGATGGACGGTGAAAAAATCGTTTCCGGGGAGCAGACCATCGGCTATATCCACCGGGCTTTTGAAAAAATAGCGGAAAGGCGCCCCTTCTACCAGATCACCACGCTTACCGACCGGATGAACTACTGTTCATCTCCCATCAATAATTTCGGCTGGCACATGACCGTGGAAAAGCTCCTGGGAATTGAGGTTCCCAAAAGGGCGCAGTATATCAGGGTCATTATGATGGAGCTCGCGCGTATTTCCGACCACCTGATTTGCAACGGTATACTGGGCGTCGACAGCGGGGCTTTCTCAGGCTTCCTCTACCTGATGGAAAAAAGAGAGGAGATCTACGAAGTATATGAAGAGGTGTGCGGCGCCAGGCTGACCACCAATATGGGCCGTATCGGCGGAATGGAGAGAGACCTGACTTCGACGGCTATCACCAAAATCAAAGCGCTTCTTCAAACACTGCCTCCGGTGCTAAGGGAGTTCGAAAATCTTTTCAACCGCAACCGCATTTTCATGGACAGGACCATCAATGTGGGCCCTATCAGCGCGGAGCGGGCACTGTCCTATGGTTTTACCGGCCCCAACCTGAGAGCGGCAGGTGTCGATTACGACGTAAGGGTGATGAACCCTTATTCTTCGTACGAAGATTTTGAATTCGATATCCCGGTAGGCCAAAGCGGTGATACCTACGATCGCTTCATGGTGCGTGGGGAAGAGATGTGGCAAAGTCTCCGGATCATCGAACAGGCTTTGAACAACCTGCCTGAAGGCTCCTATTTCGCCGATGCGCCGGAATACTATCTGCCTCCCAAAAAGGATGTTTACACCAAAATGGAAGCCCTTATCTACCATTTCAAGATCGTAATGGGGGAAATAGACGCCCCGGTCGGTGAAGTGTACCATGCTGTGGAAGGAGGAAACGGGGAACTCGGTTTTTACCTGGTAAGCGACGGGGGCAGGGCGCCTTACAGGCTTCATTTCCGCCGTCCGAGCTTTATCTATTATCAGGCATTTCCTGAAATGTGCAAAGGCGTGACCATCTCCGATGCAATTATGATCATGAGTAGCCTGAACGTGATCGCCGGAGAGCTGGACGCCTGAAGAAATATTAAAGATTGACAGTAGAAAAAGTATGTCAACCCAAACAACAGATATCAAGTTTACTCCCGAAAACCTGGAGAAGGCACAGGAGATCATCGCCAGGTATCCTGACGGAAAGCAGAAGTCGGCATTGCTCCCGCTTCTGCATCTTGTGCAGAAGCAATGGGGTTGGGTTAGTCCCGAGGCCATGGATTACGTGGCTGAGATACTTTCCATAGAACCCATCGAAGTATATGAGGTGGCTACTTTCTATACGATGTTCCATCTCGAACCTGTCGGGAAGCATGTCATCGAATACTGCCGTACCGGTCCGTGCTGCCTGATGGGCGGGGAAAAAGTATACGACCATTTAAAGCAGCGCCTCGGTATCGAAACCGGGCAGACCACACCCGATGGCATGTTCACTCTCAAGGAAGTAGAGTGCCTGGCTGCCTGCGGCTGGGGGCCGGTGTTCCAGATAAGGGAAAAGTACTACATGAATCTTACCTGCGATAAGGTAGATGAAATCATAGACGAGCTGTCAAAATAGCGATGAAAATATTAACCCAACATATCAACGAGCCGGGGATCGAGACTTTCGATGTTTATCGGAAGCATGGCGGATATACTGCCGTGGAAAAGGCCATCAAAACCATGGCCCCCGACGAAATCGTGGAGGAGGTCAAAAAATCGGGTGTACGCGGCCGCGGAGGGGCCGGTTTCCCGATGGGTATGAAATGGAGCTTCCTCGCCAAGCCCGAGGGTGTTCCCCGCTACCTGGTATGTAATGCCGACGAATCGGAGCCGGGCACCTTTAAGGATCACTACCTTATGAAATCCATCCCTCACCTTCTCATCGAGGGAATGATCGTTTCCAGCTATGCGCTCGGCGCCAATAAATCCTTTATATATGTGCGGGGCGAATTGCTGTACGTAATCGCGATACTCGAAAAAGCGATTGCCGAAGCGAAAGCCAAAGGTTTTCTCGGGAAGAATATCCTGGGATCGGGTTATGACCTCGAGCTGGTAGTTCAGCCGGGGGGCGGCGCCTACATCTGCGGTGAGGAAACTGCGCTATTGGAATCCCTGGAAGGGAAACGCGGTAATCCCCGCAACAAGCCTCCCTTCCCTGCTGTAAAGGGGCTGTACCAATGCCCTACCGTGGTCAATAACGTAGAATCTATCGCCAATACACCGTGGATCATCAATAACGGTGGTGAAGCCTATGCTGCCCTGGGCATCGGGCGCAGCACCGGAACCAAGCTGATCTCTGCTTCAGGGCATATCAGGAAGCCGGGCGTATACGAGATTCTGCTCGGAGTACCGGTCGAAGAGTTCATTTATTCAGACGAATATTGCGGGGGTATCAGAGACGGCCACTACCTGAAGGCCCTGGTTGCAGGCGGATCGTCGGTACCGATCCTGCCGGCAAATCTTATTACCAGGACGGCCAACAACGAACCTCGCCTTATGACCTATGAATCCCTGTCCGACGGCGGCTTTGCTACCGGGACAATGCTCGGTTCGGGAGGGTTTATCGTATTTGATGAAACGGCATGTATTGTTAAAAACACGCTGAATTTTGCTCATTTTTACCGCCATGAATCCTGCGGGCAATGCAGCCCCTGCCGGGAAGGAACCGGGTGGATGGAGAAAATACTCTACCGCATCGAGAACGGCAAAGGGACTCAGGCGGACATAGATTTGCTTGTTGACGTGGCCCGGAAAATTGAAGGAAACACGATCTGTCCTCTGGGCGATGCAGCTGCCTGGCCGGTAGCCGCCGCCATAAGGCATTTCAGGCATGAATTTGAATGGCATATCAGCCATCCGGAAGAAGCCACCAGGCCCGGTGCGGTTTATCCCACCGAAGCAGTTTTGAATTAAACGGAGGCCTTTAAAAGCCCCTGAAAGAAAATAAAAACAAATGGAAGCAATTGAAACGCCATTGTTGAAGGTCACCATAGATGGTATTGAGATCAGCGTTCCCCCGGGGACGACCATCATGAATGCCGCCAGGAAAATTGCTGAAGCGGATCCTGAACAGAAGGATAAGGTACCACCGGCAATGTGCTATTATGAGCCATTGAAGGCCAGCGGCGGCAAATGCCGGGCCTGCCTGGTGAAGGTGGCAGCGGGTTCTGAAAAAGACCCCCGCCCTATGCCGAAACTGGTTCCCTCCTGCATTACCCAGGTTCAGGATGGTATGATAGTCGAAAATACGACCAATCCTGCCGTACTCGAAACAAGGAAAGGGATAGTGGAATTCCTGTTGCTCAACCACCCCCTCGACTGTCCTGTCTGTGACCAGGCCGGGGAATGCTACCTGCAGGATTTCTCCTATGAACACGGAGTGGTCGATACGCGTACGCTGGAAGAACGCCGGACTTTCGAAAAGCATGATTTAGGTCCGTACATACAGCTGCACATGACCCGCTGTATCCTGTGCTACCGTTGCGTATTTACGGCCGACCAGATTACCAACAAACGGGTACACGGCGTGCTGAACCGCGGTGACCATGCCGAGATCAGTACCTATATAGAAAAGGCGATCGATAACGATTTCTCCGGGAACGTGATCGACGTCTGCCCTGTAGGCGCTCTTACCGATAAAACCTACCGCTTCAAAAACCGCGTGTGGTTTTCCAAACCGGTAGACGCCCACCGCAATTGTGAGAAATGCAGTGGCAATGTGACGCTCTGGTATCGTGGCGACGAAGTGATCCGCGTCACCGGCCGGAAAAATATGTGGGGTGAAGTGAAGGAATTCATCTGCAATACCTGCCGTTTTGAGAAGAAACAAACCCTGGACTGGGTTATTGAGGGTCCTACCAAAATCGAGAGGAGCTCGGTTATCTCTGCCAACAAATATGGCAGCAACCTGATCCCAAAACCGGATTTCGCCCTGAAACTAGCCAAGGGTCAGTACAAGAAGATCGACGATTCGCGGCCTTATATCACCGACGAAAATACGGTTCGTCAGCTAAGTATCGAAAATAACCAACTGGCTAATGAAAGATCGCTGGCCAGCGAATAGTCATTTATTAAACAAAAATGGAACTTACCGAGCTCATTATAAAGTCAGTTGTGATCCTGGTCGTCTTTGGCCTGACGCTTGCCATTGCCATGTATTCGACCTGGGCCGAGCGTAAAGTAGCTGCTTTTATCCAGGACAGGTCCGGCCCTAACCGCGCCGGGTGGGGAGGATTGCTGCAGCCCCTGGCCGATGCCGGCAAAATGTTTTTCAAAGAGGACTTTATTCCCGCACAGGCCAACAAATGGCTTTTCATAGCCGGGCCGGGGATCGCGATGATCACGGCCTTAATGACCAGCGCCGTTATACCTTTCGGGAATACTTTCATCTACGATGGCAAAGAGGTGGCTATGCAGGGAGTCGAAACCAACATCGGCGTGCTCTATGTATTTGGTATAGTAGCCCTGGGAGTTTACGGTATCATGATAGGCGGATGGGCTTCTAACAACAAGTTCTCGCTTCTGGGTGCCATAAGGGCCGCCTCTCAGAACATCAGCTATGAGGTGGCCATGGGACTTTCCATCATCGCTATCCTGATGATGTCGGGCTCTCTCTCTCTCAGGGAGATCGTTAACCAGCAGCACGGTGGGAACTGGAACATATTCTACCAGCCCCTCGGGTTTATTATCTTCCTGGTCTGTGCCTTCGCAGAATGTAACCGGACTCCCTTCGATCTCCCGGAATGCGAGACGGAGCTGGTAGGCGGGTATCATACCGAATACGGCAGTATGAAACTTGGTTTCTACCTGTTCGCCGAATACATCAATGTCTTTGTTTCCTCCGCGTTCATGTCTACCTTGTATTTCGGAGGATATAACTACCCCGGTATGGATTGGGTGTATGCCCAACTGACCGGTGCTTTCGGAGCTACTGCAGGGCACAATATTGCCTCGCTGATCGGCATGGCCGTTTTGTTCCTCAAAGCGCTTGCTTTTATTTTCTTCTTTATGTGGGTACGCTGGACACTCCCGCGTTTCCGCTACGACCAGTTGATGGACCTGGGCTGGAAGAAGCTCATCCCGCTGGCGCTTGTCAACATTCTCATCACCGGGGCCGGTATCCTTTTGTTGAAGCCATGGCTGACCGCTTTGCTGGATTGATGAGGTTAGGTATCAGGTATAACGAATTTTATCCATAGGACTGAAAATATGCAGTTGACCAATAGATCAAAACAGGTAAGTAATAAAACCATGACTTTCAGCGAGAGCCTTTTTCTACCGGCTATCGCTAAAGGGCTGGCTATTACCCTCAAGCACTTCTTCAGTAAAAAGGTCACGATACAATACCCTGAAGTCAAGCGATACCTGGGGCCTGTCTTCAGAGGAAGGCATATCCTGAAAAGAGACGAAGAGGGACGTGAGCGGTGTACGGCATGCGGCCTTTGCGCTGTGGCCTGCCCGGCAGAGGCTATCTCCATGGTCGCGGAAGAACGCACCAAAGGCGAAGAGCACCTGTACAGGGAAGAGAAATACGCTGCTGTTTACGAAATCAATATGCTCCGGTGTATTTTCTGTGGCCTCTGTGAGGAAGCCTGTCCGAAACAGGCCATATACCTTCGTCACGATGAGTTTGTGCCGGTATTTACCGAGCGTGATCAGGTGATCTGGGGCAAGGATCTGCTCGTTGAAGATATGAACAACCGCTATAAAAGAGAGGCTTGGACCAAGGAAGAGGCGCGGCAGCTGGACCAGCTGAAGGCAAGCGGTAAGGTTACGACCGTGGAAACACGGGCTATTCCCTAGTGAAACCTGGAAAGGTAAAATACAACAGCGAATTTGCTTCTGAGGTAGCCGGCTGGTTTGACGCTGAAAGATTTGACTACCGGCATCTTAAATATTCAGGGTTCGACGCCTTTGACGTACCCGGAAAAGGCGGGACCCTCATTATCTGCATAGATCTTCAAACATGGTCGGAACATAGCCCGGCTGTACACCCCCTCCCCTCCGACCGGCAGCTTCTTGTTGTCTGGGAAGATATATGGCGCCGCAAAAAAGAGATTGTCAAATCCAGGCTCAAGGCGTTGTCCGGCTTTTCAGCCAGGATCCCGGCGCGTCTTACACAGGTCAGGAAAATTGATAAACCTTCTGCCAACAGCTTCCTGGAACAGCACCACATGAACGGAAGCACCGCAGCCAGGTACAGGTTCGGGTTGTTTCTTCCTGAAAAACATTTTGGAAAACTTCCTGCAGATATGGTCGCGGGGAGCCGGGGAGAAATCCTGCTGGCAGTCGCAGCCTTTGCCGCTCCTAAAATATTCCGTCAGAATGAAGCGCCTTATAAATCGGGAGAGCTGATCCGTTTTGCCAATCACTCGGGAACTACCGTAGTAGGCGGGCTTTCGAAGCTTGTAGAGCATTTTGCGAAAACCTACCTGCCCGACGACATCATGACGTACGCCGACCTGGAATGGTCGAAGGGGCAGGCTTTCCAAAAGGCCGGTTTTAAGCTTGCAGGACAGACAGCCCCCATCACATTCCTGGTCGACCGGGATAATTTCAACAGGTATTCTCTTCACAGGATCGACAACAAAGTTATTTATAGCGCTTCCCGGCCGCTTATCAGCGTCACAAATGCAGGCAGCCTGAAATATGTCCGGCAATTTCACCATACAGTACCGCCACAGCCCCGGAATGACCAGCCCCTGAGACAACTTCCCGAAGGTCCTCCGTACGACCTCATCGTGGTAGCCGGCCCTACTGCTTCCGGTAAAACTTCGCTTGCCGTGCGCCTCGCGTATGAGCTGGGGGGAGAGATCATCAGCCTCGATTCCAGGCAGATTTTTAAAGGTATGGATATTGGCAGCGGGAAAGATCTGAACGAATATCATATTGATAACCAGGATATTCCGTATCATCTCATTGACTTCCTGCCGCCCGGAACCGCCTATAACGTACATAAGTTTAAATCAGACTTCATAGAAGTGTTCGGGGCACTTCAAAATAGAAAAAAGCCTGTCATAGCCTGCGGTGGAAGCGGTTTATACATCCAGGCAGTATTGAACATGCTGACGGCAAAGGATACGGACACAGCACCATCTATCCTGATCATCGGGCTCAATCCCCCGGTTGAAACCAGGAGAAAGCGCATTGAAGCACGCCTGATAAAAAGGCTGGAAGAAGGGATGGTAGAGGAAGTAAAAGGCCTGGTCAGAAGCGGCGTACCGGAAGAGGTACTGATCGGCTACGGCCTGGAATACAAGTATGTGACGCTTTATATCCAGGGAAAACTCTCTTATGAAAAGATGGTCGGCTCCCTTCTTTCTGAAATCGTGCGGTTCTCCAAGCGGCAGATGACTTTCCTGAAGAAAATTGAACGAAGCGGGCATAAGATCCGCTGGCTTTGATACGCTGAGCCCTCTCAAATAATTATATGATCGTAATAAATCTCATGTAGGCACAGTTAATTAATACTTTTTTTATAAATTCGCCACATAGTGTGTGTATAGTTTTAAACATCCGCCTGGGGCATCCTAGGCGGGTGTTTTATTTTTAAGCGGTTATCTTTCAAAAAGAAAAAGCCCGGAAGGAATACCTCCCGGACTTTTTCCGGATGATGGGACACATCCGCTGATTAAACTGTTCCTGGCCTAGTTGACCGGGATAGCCCAGAACAAACCGACCTGGATAATGCTGTTCTTCACATCGGCTTTAAGGTTCGAGCTTTGGTAGCTACCTACTTTAGATATACCCTGTACATACCTGGCTCCTATCCCGAGCCCGAAGCCGGCCTGGTATCCAAGCCCTATGCCACCTGCCAGATCAAGGTTCTCGGCAAAATCGCTTATGGTCTGATCGCCGATTTTCTCCCCTGTTTTAAACGCTACCTGGGGTCCTGCCTCGAAATACAACCCAAAGCCCGTACGTGCTTTCAACATGACGGGAACCGATACGTAATTGGTCTTAAACTCGTACTCTGTATTGTTGTTCTTAATCTTTGCTCCCTGGGTAGAAAAAAGTACTTCCGGCTGGATAGAGAAGACATTTCCTATTCCAAAACTCAGCAACCCTCCGAGATGCATACCGACAAGGGCATCGGATTCTATATTATCTCCCGTGTAGTTGCTGACATTGAGGCCCACTTTTGGTCCGAATTTAAACGATTGTGCGTATCCGCCGCTTACGATCGCAACAGCCATTAAGAGAGTCAGAAAAACATTCCTTTTTTTCATAGTGTATTTATTTAAGATGGCTTAAGTGAATTCCCGGAAAACGGGTGAATTAGTAAATAAAATGAAAACATTTGAAAAAATCATCTTCTCTTTCCAGATCACGTATATATAACTGTTTTTGAAGGCTACTTATTGCACACTTCGTATATATCATAACACATCCTGCAATACCTCCCACACGGTTTCCGCCACTATCTTATGCCCCTCTGCCGTGGGGTGTATACCATCAGGCAGGTTCAACCCCCTTTCTCCTCCTACTCTTTCCAGCAAAAAAGGAATCAGGTAAACATTATTCTCTTTTGCAAGCTTTGGATAGATCCCCGAGAATTCATCGGCATAGGCCTTCCCCATATTGGGCGGCACCTGCATTCCTGCCAGTACAATTTTTGCCTGCGGATACCTGGCTTTTACCTTTCTGATAATAGACTGCAGGTTTTTAGTGGTTTCAGCGACCGGTATCCCTCTCAGTCCGTCATTCCCCCCGAGTTCCAGGACGAACACATCTACCGGGTTTTCCAGTATCCAGTCTACGCGGCTGTCGCCCGAAGCGGTGGTCTCTCCACTCACACCGGCGTTTACGACCGAGTAGGACAGTCCCAGCGAGTCTATTTTAGACTGGATAAGGGCCGGATAGGCCTCCGACATTTTCAGGCCGTAGCCAGCTGTCAGGCTGTTCCCGAAAAATATTATTATTTTCTTTTCGCTCCGGGAAGGTTCGGACACTATTGTTGATTGTTCGTCTTTTACCGTATCTGTATCCTTTTCCGAACGACCGCAGCCGGTCATTATAAAAAAACAAATCCAGAATGACAGGGCTTTGTACATGATGTTTATTGGAATTTACCCTCTTATTCCCCTATTTTGAATGAACAGGCACACGACCGGCTCATCCGGGATCAGCCCCGGCAGGGAACTATTCCTGCCAATTTAGAGTATTTTTATAAAAGTCCGTCACAAAAAATGCCCGACATACTGCGCCTCTCCGGAGTAACCAAATCCTTTCGTACCGTCAAAGAAGACCTTATAGTTCTTGAAAACGTAAACCTCAGTATCCCGGAAGGCTCCACCCTTGCCATTGTCGGTCCTTCGGGCAGCGGCAAAACAACTCTTCTCGGGCTGTGTGCAGGGTTGGACCGCGCCACTTCCGGGGAAGTCGTACTGGACGGCATTCTCCTGAACGGGCAAAGCGAAGACCAACTGGCGAGGATCCGGAACCGGAGCGTGGGTTTTATTTTTCAGAATTTCCAGTTGCTCCCTACCCTTACAGCGCTTGAGAACGTGATGGTGCCTCTCGAACTTGCCGGTACGGCCGATGCCGAAAAGCCCGCCAAAGAGCTTCTGGGTAAAGTCGGGCTTTCCGGGCGTCTTCACCACTATCCCTCACAGCTGAGCGGTGGCGAGCAGCAGCGGGTCTCGCTGGCCCGTGCATTCGCTAATAAGCCCAGGATACTATTTGCAGACGAGCCTACGGGGAACCTGGATGCTGAAACGAGCGAAAAAGTCATCCACCTGCTGTTCGAACTGAACCGGGAAGCGGGCACTACGCTTGTACTCGTTACGCATGATATGGAGCTGGCAGCCAAAACAGGGAGAATTGTCCGCATAAAAGGCGGAAAAATAACAGCCGATACCGAACAATGACACGATCCCGGCAGCTGACATGGCTCTTTAAAATGGCATGGCGGGATACCCGCCGAAATCCCTCGCGGCTCTTCCTTTTCCTGGCATCGGTAATACTGGGCATAGCCGCCCTGGTTTCCATCTACTCTCTCGGCGACAACCTCGAAAAGCAGATAGACGAACAAGCCGCTACCCTGCTGGGTGCTGACCAGGAATGGATCGCCAACCGTCCTTTTTCGGCGGAAGAGCAGCAGAGCGCAGATTCGGTTGCAAAAGATATTTCGGAAGAATGGAGCTTTGGCTCAATGGTCTCGTTTCCTCATAACCAGGGGACCAGGCTCACCCAGATCAGGGCGCTCGAAGGCAACTTCCCGTTTTACGGAGAACTGGAAACAATCCCGAAAAATGCTAAAATACATCTGAAATCAGGGCCGGCAGCGCTGGTAGACCACAACCTGCTCCTGCAATTCAACGCATCCGTCGGCGATTCCATAAAGGTCGGAGACCTCACTTTCCTGATTGCAGGCGCCCTTCGTCAGGCTCCCGGGCAAACCGGCATCGTGGCTACCGTAGCGCCGATTGTCTACATTCCCCTGAGGTATCTGCCCGAAACAGGGCTGGACAAAAAAGGCTCCAGGATCAATTACAGGTATTTTCTACAGCTGGAACAACCCGGCAGGTCGGGAGAAGTAGCTGAAGCGCTGAAGAAAAAATGGTCTCATGAGGAAATCAATATCCGCACCATCGAAGACCAGAAAGCAAGTACGGGAAGGCTATTTACAAACCTTACCGGGTTTCTCGGACTGGCGGGCTTTGTAGCGTTGTTACTGGGTTGCATCGGAGTAGCCAGCTCGGTTCATCTTTATATAAAAGAAAAATTCAGTTCTATAGCCATCCTCAGGTGTATGGGCGTTACATCTGCGCAGGCATTTCTTATTTTCCTGATCCAGATCGGGCTGATCGGCCTGGCCGGATCGGTGATCGGCGCCGTTGCCGGTTCATTTTTTCAAAAATTCCTGCCGGTCCTGGTAGCCGATTTCCTGCCTTTTGAATTGTCCCCTTCCATATCGCCGTTTGCTGTGCTGCAGGGAATCGCGCTGGGAGTTATCGTCTCGTTGTTGTTTTCCCTAAGCTCGCTGGTCGAGATCCGGAACATTGCGCCCCTGAATGTTTTCAGGATCCAGGTAGCAGATAACGGGCAAAGCCGCGACCCGTTGAAATGGGCTATCTATGCCTGCATTGTCCTTTTCATCGTATTATTCAGCTATCTGCAGCTCAGGAGCTGGCGTTCTGCGTTGCTGTTTTCCGGTGGAGTCCTGGCTTCTTTCCTCGTCCTGGCAGGTTTTGCCAGGCTGGTTATCGTGCTTGTCAGGAAGTTCTTCCCGGCCCGCTGGGGTTTTGTTCCTCGCCAGGGACTTTCCAATCTCTTCCGGCCCAACAACCAGACGCTTACCATGATGATCGCACTCGGGCTGGGTACCATGCTGATCACCACGCTGCTGCTTTCCCGCAACATCCTGCTGGGCCAGATCAACAGCCAGGTCAGAAACGAAGCCGACAGGCCCAACATGGTCTTATTCGATATCCAGGATCACCAGTTGAACGACATCGAAGATTTTATCGGCCAATCGGATCTTCCGCTGATCCAGTCCGTTCCTATTATCAATATGCGGCTGGCAAGCGTCAATGGATACGATTACCTGCAGGCCCGGAAAGACTCCCTCGATATACGATCCGGGCTTTTCAGCCGGGAGTACCGTGTTACCTACCGCGATTCGGTTTCTGATTCGGAAAAAATAACGTCCGGGAAATGGATCGGTACCTATGACCGGGCCGACGGCCTGGTACCGGTTTCTCTCGAAGAAGGATTTGCCGAGCGGAATAAGCTGAAGCTGGGCGATACGCTGGTCTTTAATGTCCAGGGCCTACCGGTCGAAACTGTTATCTCCAGCTTCAGGGAGGTTGACTGGCGGGGAATGCAAACCAATTTCATCCTGGTTTTTCCAAAAGGCATACTTGAAAAAGCGCCTAAGTTCCATGTATTGACTACTTACCTCTCCACGCTTGAAAAGTCCGCCGGATTTCAGCAGGAACTCGTAAGCCGCTATCCCAATATCAGTATCGTTGATCTTAATCTTATCCTGCAAACCCTCGATAAAGTTGCCTCGAAGGTCGGCTTTGTTATCCGTTTCATGGCACTTTTAAGCGTACTGAGCGGCCTCATTGTACTGCTTGGTGCGGTAGTGGTAAGCAAATACCAGCGCATCAGGGAGAGCGTGCTTCTCCGGACCCTGGGTGCAAGCCGGAGCCAGATCTTATGGATAACCGGGCTTGAGTATTTTTACCTAGGTCTGCTTTCCTCTATAACCGGTATCTTACTGGCTCTTTTTGCAGCCTGGTCACTGGCCCGGTTCAGCTTCAATTCCGAGTTCACGGTCAGTTGGATGCCGATGCTGGGGGCTTTCTTCGGAATAACCCTTCTTACGGTAGTCATCGGGCTGATCAATAGCCGGGAAGTAGTTTCGCGGTCACCGCTAGACGTGCTGCGGCAGGAAAACGGGTAACTTAAAGAAAGGGAGGAAAATAGCTTTAAATTCCCTTTTTATCACTGCGAGATAAGCTTAAAAACCTCCTCGAGTTCTTTATCAGTAATGGTGCTTTTTTCGGACTTGTCGTATATAGATACAAGAAAAACAGTTGTCGCGGTAATCTTTACATAAGTAACCACCCTTGCCCCGCCCGACTTACCTTTACCTTTGGAAGTAATGGACAGGCGTATTTTATAAAAGTTGTTACCAAGAGCTTTCCCCATTTTGGGATTACCGGCAAGGTTTTCCAATAGTTCAGTTAAATCCCTTTTGAGCGAAGGATATTTTTTAGCTAGTCTTTTCGCCTGTTTGTCAAAAATCGGGATAGACGAAATATTATAGCTCATTCAACAACTCTTCAGCCGGGTGAGCATTCAGCTTTCCCTCTTCTATTAATTTAAGCTCCTGAACAGCTTCTTTCAATTCCTGCAAAACCTGCTCTTTGGTGGGCTCTTCATATTCCAACGCTTCCAAATCACGGTATTGCTTCTTGAGCTCTCTCCACTCGTTAATTGGAATATAGACGCCGGTAGCTTTGCCTTTACTATCCTGTATTATCTGTAATCTCATACCTGAGCATTTTTTTACGAATTTACAAAAAATAAACAATACCTCCATTCCAAGCCTTTTCACGGCTTCGTCTCCTGCAACCGTACAGTCACTCCGGTAAACCGCTTGAGTATCGCTTTACGCCTGCTTCTTCCCGCTACGCTTACAGCTGTTGCCAGCGCATCGGCCTGGGTACCGTTGGGTGCGATGACCGTCGTACGCACGTGTTTCCTTAGCCCGACTCCCGTCCGGGGATCTACGATATGCGAATATTTCTTTCCTTCGTGCTCGACGTAGCGATAAGTATTTCCCGAAGTGGCTACCCCGCAATCGGAAATAACAATTACTTCGTCCGATTCATTTGCCGCACCCGAAGAGACCGAAATCTTCCACCCCATCTCTCCTGGCGGAGGGGCAGACAAAGCCAGATCTCCTCCCGCATCGACCAGGGCCGACATGATCCCCATCGACTTCAGGATTCTAATTCCCTCATCGGCGGCATATCCCTTTCCGATCCCGCCCAGGTCTATGCGCATGCCGGACTTTTTCAGTTTCACCAGGCCGTTTTCCCTATCAATCTCCAGTAAACGGTATCCGCTGCTTTTCAAGGCCTTGCGGATATCTCCCCGGTCAGGAAAACGATTCAACCTTGATGCGCGCCTCCATACCTGCGTAACCGATCCGATCGTCACATCAAAGGCCCCTTTCGTCTTCCGGCTCAATACCTGCGCGCTGTCCAGGATAGCAAGCAGTTTTCCTCCCGGTCTTATCCAGTAACCGTTACCTGAAAGGGCGGAAAGCCGGTTGACCTCCGAGCCGTCGAGGTAGTCGCTCATCACCTCGTTCAACTGCCCGAGATGATCGAATACGGCCTTTGCCGCCACAACGGCGACCGAATCGTCGGGGGTGTAAAAAACCAGCCTGAACTGTGAGCCCATCAACGGTTTCGCAAATTCGAATCTTTTTTCCTGCGCAAAAAGAAAAGAGGGCAGGCACAAAAAAATTAACAGAATATTTATATTTGAATAAATATACCCAGGACACGAAGGTTGAACGATCCCGGTCGCCTTCATTTGTTTCACTAAACCAGCTTTTTATTGAATATAAAAAGTAGATATGCGGTTCTGCTCATTATACTGGGCTCGCTGACGATTTTATTCGGCGCGGCGGTGAAAGCGGAAGACAGCATGTACACCAATTTCCTGTTCATTTCAGGCCTGTTGATCAACTTCATCGGAGCTATCGTACTGGTGATCAACATGTATCACAAGCGCCGTAACTAAGCTATTTTCGACGTTTTATTCCTCAGATAGAAATCAGCCAGCACCAGCGCGGCCATTGCTTCTACTATAGGAACCGCCCGCGGTACAACGCAGGGGTCATGCCTTCCTTTACCCGATACTACCACCGTTTCTCCTGCTTTATTAAGGCTATCCTGGTCCTGCATGATCGTAGCGACAGGCTTAAACGCCACCCGGAAATAAATATCCTCCCCGTTGGAAATACCTCCCTGGATACCGCCTGAAAAGTTGGTCCTGGTCCTTATAACTCCCTGCTCATCTTTGTAAAATGCGTCGTTGTGAGCCGATCCGAGCATCTCCACTCCGTCGAATCCACTGCCATACTCAAAACCCTTGACGGCGTTGATGCTCAGCATAGCTTTCCCCAATTCAGCATGAAGCTTATCGAATACCGGTTCTCCCCAGCCTGCAGGAACGCCTTTTGCCACGCAGAAAACCACTCCTCCCACCGAATCGCCCTTTTTTCTTACATTATCTATAAAGTCGAACATCTCTTCTGCCACCCGGGGGTCCGCACATCTCACGGCATTATTTTCAGCTTCGGATAGGTCAAGCTCCCGGTATGGTCTGCTCACCCTTATTGGCCCAACCTGTGAAACAAAGGCGGAGACCGAAACCCCCAACTCCTTCAGCATCAGCTTTGCCACGGCCCCGGCAGCTACCCGTGCAGCAGTTTCGCGTGCGGAGCTCCTGCCCCCTCCCCTGTAGTCGCGAACTCCATACTTTTTTTCGTAGGTAAAATCGGCATGTGAAGGGCGGAACCTGTCGGCAATATGCGCATAGTCTTTTGAGCGCTGATCTTCATTACGGATCAGCAGCGCAATCGGCGTCCCGGTGGTGACGCCCTCGAATACACCGGAAAGAACCTCAAATTCATCGGCCTCCTTCCTCTGGGTGGTTATCCGGGACTGCCCCGGCTTTCTCCGCGCCAGCTCGTTCTGGATAAATGCCATGTCGAAGGGGACCCCCGCCGGACAACCGTCTATTACGACGCCTATACCCGCTCCGTGCGATTCTCCGAAAGTTGATATGCTGAATATTTTCCCGTAGATACTACCCATTTGTATAAAAAACTTTATAACTCTTTACCCCGTTTTACTGAGAAGGGGATCCTCTGCTGCCGGCAACGGACTACATTATTTCCGGAAGACCCAAAGCGCAGACAACAGCATCAAAATTACCACAACGTTCATTACAATCCGAAAAATACCGGTATAATTACGCTGCACCGCTTCCGAGTCGAGCTGTTCCAGATTGGCATACAACCGGTTTTCCCCTATCGGCGCCACCGACTCCGTCATTGCCCCGCCGGCACCCGAAACCTCTATCGTCCGCGCTGAAAGGAGCGTGTCGTAAACCTCCCGGACAGGATCGAAAAATATCCATTGAAAATAGCCCTTCAGGGGGAAGAGGCCTTTTTGCCGCGGCACCAGTGTATATTCAAAGGTTTTGATACCGCTTACCGCTCTCAGGCCGGCCTTAAGCGCCTGATTTACTTCAGGCGGATAAAATTCAAAAGTCTGCACCGGTATCGTAGCCGGTGCCGGTATCGCTGCTATGTTTCCCTGGCCTGATATCCCGAATTTATATTTGAACGGCTGCCCGACGCCGATCCCGGTCGCCGACAATGACTCCACCAGGTTATAGCTGCCAACCGCCACTACATCGCGGCGCGGATGCGGAGGAAGATTCCTGACCTCTACCGATAGCGGCCGGGAGTAGAAAGTACGGACGCCCACTCCGCTCTCCCCCATATTCATTTTCAGGGAGATGGTGGGGAAGTTCACATCTTTCAGGATAAAAGGGAAAAAGACGGATTGATAGAGCCTGTATTCGGTATAATCCCTTCCACGCAGCGTTATTGGTCGCGGGACGATCTCATCGATCCACGTATTTTCCTCCCAGCAGCCGTCAGGCTTCAGTTGCCTGGTTATTTCCTTCAACTGGTTATCGAGGTCATAAAACTCCATCGACAACCGCACATCCTTCGCCACGAAAAGTGAGAGATAGAGCCCGAAACCTTCCCTGAGATACACACTGTTTTTGCCGGGACGGACCGTAAGAAATACATCTTCCTTCGCCAGGTGATCTGACAGCTCGGTATCAAGGTCATGCAGCGCTTCGAGTTCCTGAACTGAAACGGAATCCTTCTTCTCGTCTTTTGCCCGCAGCACCAGGGCCGGTACCGCGTAGCGGGAGCCGTTCACCGTTACTTCGGCTGCGGGTAATTCAAGATAGTCGCCTGGAAAAAAATACTGCTGGACAATAACTTCCTGGGGGACCTGGCTTTCCTCCGTCCCTGTAGAGCTTCTGAGTCGCGTAGTACTGCCTTTTTCCAGGCCGCGCAGATCAGGGAAAAGTACTTCCGAACGGTCCTGTGGATTCCTGACCAGCACCTTGATCTCAAACGGCTGACCACTCCGGAGTTCCGTCTCCCCCACCTCAACCCGGACCTCGGCAACCTGGGCGAAAACGGGAGCCGACAAAAGAAAAATATTCAATAAAAAATTTAAATATCTATATAATTTCATTTATATTTACTAGAAGATACAATAAGAGATTCTACCTCTCAGTTATCTAATTGCAACGTTATTTCTGATCAAAACCTTTGTCCGAACTATTAAAATCTGAAAGACTATGGCATCTATGCTGGAATACATTAAGATAATCCTTCAAAAAGTCAGTTTTGACCATCGTTTGTTTGAAAAGGAGCTGCGTAAGGCTATCAGAATGTTAATGCCGGAAGAAATCAAGAAACTGAGGTTATGGTGCTATGAAAGGTTCAGTTCCAACCATCAACCCATTCTGGACAGAGTATTTCTGATGAGGGCCGTATCCTGAATTTCAGAGGGCTTCGCCCTCTTTCATTTTTTCTGCGTTTTCCGCGATCCGCAATTGCTCTATAAAATCTCCGATTTCTCCTTCCATAACCGAAGGAAGGTTATAAACTGTATACCCGATCCGGTGATCGGTCACCCTGCTTTGCGGATAATTATAGGTCCTGATCTTATCTGAACGGTCACCGCTCCCTACCATCGTTTTCCTTTGTGAGCTGATGGCTTCATCCCGCTTCCGCAGTTCTATCTCATATAACCTCGACCGCAGTACCCCAAGCGCCCTTTCCTTGTTCTTAAGCTGGGAACGTTCGTCCTGGCAGCTTACCACAAGACCTGAAGGAATATGAGTAAGCCGTATGGCCGAATAGGTGGTGTTTACCGACTGCCCGCCCGCTCCCGACGACTGGAAAGTATCCACACGTATATCGTTCATGTTCAGATCTATATCGACCTCCTCCGCCTCCGGCAAAACCGCAACGCTGGCAGCTGAGGTATGCACCCGCCCCTGCGACTCGGTAACCGGTACCCGCTGAACCCGGTGGACGCCCGATTCAAACTTCAGCTTGCCATACACATCATCTCCCTCCACCTTGCAGACAATCTCTTTATAGCCCCCCGTAGTCCCTTCGGTATAGTCCAGCACCGAAAGCCGCCAGCCCATCCGTTCGATGTAACGCTGGTACATCCTGAAGAGATCTCCGGCAAAAATCGCAGCTTCATCTCCTCCTGTACCGCCCCTGATCTCCAGGATGATATTCCGGCTATCGTTAGGGTCTTTCGGTATCAGCAGTTCCTTTATAGCAGCTTCGACCTCCTCCAGTCTCGGAGTAAGCTCGTTCAGCTCCTCCTTGGCCATCTCTCTCAGATCCTCATCTTTCTCATTGGTTATCAGTTCCTTGGCACCTGCAATATCGGAAGTAAGTTTGCGGAACAGCTTAAACTGATCGTTTATTTTTTCCAGGTCTTTATACTCTTTACTCAGCTTGGAATAGCGCCTGGCATCCGAAACTACTTCCGGCTGCATAATCTGCTGACTGACTTCTTCAAAACGCTCGCTCAGCGCCTCCAGCTTATTGATAAAACTACTCATATATGAATTTTCTGCCTGTCAGGGCAGTTTCTTTAGCACCGCCTGTCTTTTAGGTGCGCAAAGTTACGAATTTTCATAAAATTACTGCTGCCGGCATTGTTCAGCTCATCCGGACCAGAGACGTGCCCGAACTTTGAGGTTCCTGTTTTCGTTACTTTAGCGGAAGTCCTGATTTTTCCGGGATAAGATTCCGCCGACTGTCCATTCAATCGCTGCTCCGGCAGCCTGGCCATGCTTATTTTCCGTACTCTGCAAAAAGCTGCTCCTGTCAACCTGCCGGTAAGCCGTCCGACAACCAGGCGCACCCAAACCCTTCGTTCCGTCACTTCTTTATTTGCAAAAGTATTCGCTCTTATTTGCGTACTACTGATTTACGGATGCAACGCAAATGAAAGGGTAGAAAATACAGGGGCGCTTTCGTCAGAAATTAAATCCATGAAAATAAAGCGAATCACCGATGCCGAGCTAACCGCCGCATTGCACACCGCGGGGCAAAAAATTGCCGAAGAAGCCACCAGATCTGTGGAAAAAGATCCGGCCCTGGATGAAAGCTGCTACTCGCCCGACTCACTCAGCGCTATAAGGTCGATAAAGCTCAGGACGAGCGCTGAAATCGGACTTTTGTTCGCCAAAGATACTTCCGATTCCCAGCTGTTTGCCAAAGAAACCGATCTCCTGAAAGCATATGCTTACCAGGCCGGGACCGGTACAGCGCTGGAAGAGAACCTTCAGAAAATAAATGACACGCTCACAATCTATTATGCACCTGTTGACCCGGGCAGCATATTATTCAAAAAGTGCGGGGAAGCGGCAGGCTCACCATTTGTACTCTGGCGCGTCGTCCTTAACCGCAAAAAAGTCATTCAAAGCCTTGATAAGTAAGCGGGAAATTCTTTCCATCTGAGGTAGGCTTCTTCCGTCACAGCCTGATCGTTGATATCCGGGTAGATGGTTCTGACGGCATGAAGGCCGTGAAACGTTTCCTCCCTGTTTTTATAGTACCCGAGCCCCATCCCCGCCCCTCTCGCTGCCCCCTGAGCTCCGTCGGTATTATAAAGCTCGACCGTAGCTCCCGATATATTGGCAAATGTCTGCCGGAATAGCGGACTTAAAAACATATTGGCCTCACCGGCCCTGATGAGCTTCGATTCCACACCCAGGTCTTTCATGATCTCCATGCCGTAGTAAAGGGCAAAAACGATGCCTTCCTGGGCCGCACGGAGATAATGCGACAACCCGTGCCGGTTAAATTCCAGGCCGTAAAAGCTCCCTCCCGGATTGGCATTCCCCAACACCCTTTCTGCTCCGTTGCCGAACGGCAGGCAAACCAGGCCCTCCGCCCCTACCGGCGCCAGAGCAGCCAGGTCGTTCATCTCGCTATAGCTCAGGCGTCCCTGGATAAGCTGATTGCGCAGCCAGCTGTTCAGACTTCCGGTTCCGTTGATGCATAGCAGTACTCCATATCTCGGCGAACCTCCCTGCTTCGTAACATGCAGGAACGTATTTACTCTCGATAGCGGGTCATACCTGGTCTGTTCGCTCACACCATATACGACCCCCGACGTGCCGCCTGTAGCCGCAATCTCACCCGGTTCCAGCACGTTAAGTGAAAATGCATTATTGGGCTGGTCACCGGCTCTGTAGGTAACGGGAGTTCCCTCAGCAAGACCCAGTTGCCCGGCGCTTTCCGCCGTCAGAAACCCCTGCTCACCAAAAGTAGGCACAATGCCGGGCAGGAGACTGTAGTCAAATCCGTAGTGGTCCAGCAACATATTAGCTGGCGACTGTGAGGCAAAATCCCACAAAACCCCTTCCGACAAACCGGAGGGAGTAGTAACGATCTCTCCGGTCATCCTTGCCGCCAGGTAGTCGCCCGGAAGCATAAATTTATAGACCTCCGCATAAATCTGCGGCTCGTTTGCCTTCACCCATGCCAGCTTGGAAGCAGTAAAGTTTCCCGGTGAATTCAGAAGTCTTTTAAGCACCTGCTCTTCGCCCAGTTCCTTAAAAGCCCGGTTTCCCACTTCTACCGCGCGGCTGTCGCACCAGATAATAGAGGGCCGCAATACATTCATATTCTTATCCACCACTACCAGGCCGTGCATCTGGTAAGAAATGCCGATCGCTTTGACCTCCCTGCTGTCTACACCCGATAACCGCATTACGTCATTAGATGCCTTGCAGGCATTTTCCCACCACAGCTCCGGTCTCTGCTCGGCAAACCTGGCTTCCGGTGCTTCAATTTTCATTTCTGTTTCGGGGTAAAACGCAGAAGCCACCGTTTCTCCCGACTCCGCGTCGAGAAGCGAGGCTTTCACAGACGAACTTCCCAGGTCGAATCCAATCAAATACATAACCTTAACAGGCTTTTTTTACAATATCGAAAAGAAGCAGAAGCACACCCGGAATCCCAAATAAATCACATTCTACCTCATTTATTTAACAAGTGGCAAGTTACTGACATTCTATTAAAACTCCCAACAGATAGATGTCATGGGTACACTTTAAGAGAGGGAGTTTTAGCTATCCCGTCGGTAGCCTTTAAACACAAAATACAGTAATCTTTAAGCAGTGCATCCTTATATTAGAATAACAAGGACATATTTTCCATTAAAGTAAAGTTCCATACAAATGATTAATTCCAACTGGGAGACAGTAACAGAACATAAAAGCCTGCTGGGCGAAGGTCCGCTCTGGGACGAACAAAATCAAAGAATCATCTGGCTGGATATCCTCAACGGGAAGGTCCACTCCTTTGCTCCGGAAACATCAGAGTATTCTTTCTTCCAGACGGGGCAGCTGACCGGCGCCGTGGTGCTGACCAACCGGGATACACTTATCGGTGCGCTACAAAATGGCTTTTACGAGCTTAATGAGAGTGATGTACCTTCAAGATTCATAGCCGATCCGGAATCCAACCTCCCTGAAAACCGCTTCAATGACGGTAAATGCGATCCGCAGGGTCGTTTCTGGGCAGGGACGATGCATATCCCCGAAACGGCAACGACCGGTAATCTCTATGTTCTCGATCCCGACGGGAATGTGCATCACCGCCTTTCCGGGATAGGATGTTCCAACGGATTAGCCTGGGATTCCACCGGGAATACTATGTACTATATTGATTCCCCCACCCGGGAGGTAGTCGCTTACGATTTCGATGCGGAAACTGCCGGGATCACCAACCGCAGGGTTGTATTCACCGTTCCCGAAGGCAGCGGCTTTCCTGACGGCATGACCATCGATGCGGAAGACAAGCTTTGGATCGCCTTATGGGATGGCTGGAAAATCATTCGTGTAGATCCTGATAAAGGCGAAATGATAGACCAGATCGGGCTGCCCGCCGCGCGGATTACTTCCGCTGCTTTCGGAGGGGCCGGTTTTACCGATCTCTATATTACCTCGGCAAGGGTAGGGCTGTCGGAGGAGCAGCTCGAAAAGCAGCCGCTGGCCGGCTCATTATTTGTGATCAGGAATGTAGGCGTACGGGGAGTGAAAGGTGTAAGATACGCGGGTTAGTTCAGTTTTCTAAAATCTCAGGATAAAGTTCTCTTTTACCTGTTCCTGCCGGAAAAACACAAGTCCTATCCAGAAGAGATCGATCGTAACGGTAACTTCCGGGTGGGACTTGATCTCTTCCCATGCTTTCGTCATTCCGGGCGACCAGTATATATCGTCAAAAATAAAAAGGCTGTTATTGTGCGCATAGGGAAGACATTCCCGGAAATACCTTACGGTGGGTTCATACCGGTGGTTAGCATCGAAATACACCATATCGAGCGGCAGGTTCCGTTCTTCCAGGGCCGGCTTTAGGGTTAGGTCAATGTTGCCGGTGATAATTTCGATATTCTCTGCTGAAGCTCTCCTGAAGTTCTCTGCGGCGATCTTCGAAGTTTCGGGACAGCCTTCAAAGGTATAAATCCGTCCACCGGGCATCGCTTTGGAGAAATACAATGTGGTCAGACCCAGCGAAGTTCCCAGCTCAACCACATAACGCGGCTTTAAGTGTGTGGCAAGACGACAGAACAAACGCCCGAATTTTTCCGGCTTCTCTGCATTTTTTGCTATCTGGCTGATCCTGCGCCTGTTTGACTTATTGATCCTTGAACCGGCCCCGAGATCAAGCACTTCTATCTCCCGGCCGGAAGCTCTCATTTCCGACCTCAGTTCCGAAATATCATCAAACCTGCAATTCCGGCCCTGCTTTTCACATATAACATCGCGGTACAGGCTGAAAACAAACGGTGAATGGACGGAATGTTTATTCCCGGCACGAAACAGGTGCTTTAAATAAGACAGAATCAAAAGAATGGGAAATTAATACTGAAAACGATATCGAAGCGCCGGCCATTAATTGAGTATATACGGAGCTGCCAAAATAAATTCCGGGATCACTACCCTGAAAGTGTAACCGTCGACAAGCCGTTCCATCAGGTAAGTTCCTTTCATCTTACCAAGTCCTGAGCTCAGGTTACAGCCGGATACGTACTCATGTACCTCTCCGGGCTCAAGGACGGGCTGCTGGCCTACCACACCTTCTCCCTCCACCTCATAGTACTTGTAATTAGAATCGAATACATGCCAGTGCCGCCTCATCAACTGAACGGTCTGCGTGCTCCTGTTTTCTATGGTAATCTTATAAGTGAACACGAAGTGAGCCTTCACCGGGTTGGAATATTCCGGCTGATACTCGGTAAGTACACTTACCCTGACGCCCTCTGTTACCTCTGAAACCATCTGATGTTCGGGAAATACTTTTAACGAATTTAGTAACCGATACTAAACAATAAAAGTTTCAATCAATTATTTTGCAGTTTCATTGCCCGTCATTCTACCATCCGGGAGATCGTGGCAGACTAAAAAATTTTCTTTCCAGACCTTCAGACAATGGACGTAAAAATAGAACCTTCATGGAAGGAAAGACTGAGAGATGAGTTCGAAAAGCCTTATTTCGTCGATCTCATCAACTTCGTTAAAACCGAATATGCTACCGGCAGAGTATACCCGCCCGGAAAACTTATTTTCAACGCCTTTGACAAATGCCCGTTCGGAAACTGCAAAATAGTGATACTGGGGCAGGATCCCTACCACGGAGCCGGGCAGGCCAACGGGCTTTGCTTCTCGGTAAATGACGGGATACCAAAGCCGCCTTCCCTGCTTAATATTTTCAAGGAGATACAGGACGATACCGGCAAGCCGGTCCCGGTTTCGGGTAACCTCGAGCGCTGGGCGGTACAGGGAGTGCTGCTCCTCAACGCAACTCTGACCGTACGTGCGGGTCAGGCAGGCTCTCACCAGGGAAAGGGCTGGGAAACCTTCACCGACGCAGTAATTAAAAAAATATCAGATGAGAAAACAAGCGTAGTTTTCATGCTATGGGGAAGATACGCCCAGGAAAAAGGGCGCATGATCTCTCACGAGAGACACCTTGTCCTCACTTCCAAGCACCCCTCTCCAATGGCCGCTTCGTCCGGCGGATGGTTTGGCAACAGGCATTTCAGCAAAGCCAACGATTACCTGCGGCAGCAAGGGTTAACGCCGATCGACTGGTAAAAAAAATGGCGGCCATCACGGGCTGCCATTTTTCCACCATCTATCTCTCTTTATTTAATCAACATACCTGAACAACGCTTTGCAACCGATCTGAGCAGCTGACAAAGGCCGTCGGGAAGACAGATCCTGTACCTGTTACAGGTTAATCTGCCGGATTATTATGTAAATATACGCAAAGAAAATAAATTTAGAACTTTTTGTATAAAAATTTGTGTATATTTATTTTTAGAAGCTGTCTTTCCGGGCATATGCAACCAACAGCCCGGTCATACTATATTTTTTTAGCCCTATCAAACATGCATACTTATGACTGTACTGACTCGCTCCTGCACATTCCTGTTACTTTTCCTTTACCAGCCTGAAGTTTCATCATCTCCTCTTATCTGGGGATTCTGGGCGCATAAATTCATCAACCGCATGGCGGTTTACCGGCTTCCGCCCGCGATGGCCCCGCTATTCAAAAAGAATATAGACATCATTGCAGAGAATGCCGTGAATCCCGACCGGAGACGTTATTCCGTTGTAGGAGAAGCCGAAAAGCACTATATAGACCTGGATGCCTATGGCGACAGCCTGGCATTTCTGCCCAGGGACTGGAACAGCGCCGTCAGGAAGTTCGGAGAAGATAGTCTGAGAAAGCACGGGATCGCCCCATGGCATCTTCAGCAGCATGTGTACCGTCTCACGGAAGCCTTCCGGAACAGGAATAAAGCGCTTATTATAAAGCTGGCAACAGATATGGGACACTATATTGCGGATATCCATGTCCCGCTGCACACCACCCGCAACTATAATGGCCAGCTTACAGGACAAGAGGGTATCCACGCCTTCTGGGAATCGAGGCTTCCTGAGCTCTATGCCGAACATTACGATCTCTGGACAGGAGCCGTCCGGTACATAGATAACCCTTCGGAGACAATATGGGAAACAGTATTCCGTACCCACGCCAGTTGCGACAGCGTATTGCGGCTGGAAAGAAAAACAAGCGGGGCGATACCAAAAGACAGGCTTTACAGCCACGAACTACGCAATAATGTGATGGTCAGGCTTCAGTCCGCAGAGTTCGCCGGGAAATATCACGACGACCTGGCCGGCCAGGTCGAACGCCAGATGAAAGCGGCGATCAGGCTGACGGGAGATCTTTGGTATACGTGCTGGGTAGATGCGGGACAGCCTGAGCTGGAGATGAGCGAGACACCCTATGAAGACGACTCAAAGGAGGCTACCGCCCGACCGCTGCCGCAGGTTCGTCCGGAACCGGATCAATAACCATTTTACTCCTTGTCAAAAGACCCGTAGCGTCCCGTGTTATCGCTCAGATATTTAAAATCTATCGATATCACAAAAGAAGCCCATAAGCCCGCCCGACACCTTGATGTAGATCAAGAAATCTTCTGGTTCCTGGTGGCAAGGTCGCGGCGTACCCGGCTCAGGCTTTCGGGCGTGATCCCGAGATAGGATGCTATCATCCATTGCGGGACACGCAACGTCAGGTTAAAATAGGTTTCAATAAAATGCAGGTATCGCTGCTCTGCAGACGCGCTTAGCAGTTGGTTAATACGGCTTTGCAGTTGCCGGATATGATTCTGGAGGAGCCGCTCATTAAATATATTATAGGATGAGCTTGTACACATTGCTTTCTCGACGAAAAGCTGATCGAACATCACGACGTTCGTCGGTTCAATGGCCTGGATATTGATTTCGGAAGGCTCCCTGAAATAATAGCTGCCCCGGTCGCCTATAAACCAGTTTTCAGGTGCAAACTGGATAATATGTTCTTTTCCCCCGGGATCGACAGTATAGGAACGCAAAAGTCCTTTTTCAACAAAAAAATGGTAATTGCAGA
Organism: uncultured Cytophagales bacterium; assembly: GCA_964559125.1. Taxonomy (GTDB): domain Bacteria; phylum Bacteroidota; class Bacteroidia; order Cytophagales; family Spirosomataceae; genus Ravibacter. Next base: position 65,105 of record CAZLGW010000002.1, on the reverse strand, counting down.
CATCGCCGGCCATTAAAACAAATTCGCCGGGAGTGAAGTGCCTGGAGCGTAAAAGAGGCCTTAACTCTTCATATTCCTTTTCAGATACCGACGCATAACGCGCCAGGTAATCTTTAAAACTTTCAACCATTATTCTGTCGGTATATTGGGTAAAGATAGGAATTCCTTTTTAGTGAAAACGCAGCCTGCGGCCTGCCGGGATAAGCCTTTTATTCATTCACGCAGTTACCTGTAGTAGAAAAGGCCGCATCACTACTTATTTCAGTTAGTTTCCAGGTTTCAAAAGCGCTATTTGCGGTATTAAATTCATACAAAAACACTCCGTGAAACGACCTCGCTCTTTCTACCGCCGCGGGCGTAAGCTGCCCGTCGTCAGCTATCTGGCCATGCCGCTGTTCCTTGCTTTTTTTTCGTGCCGGACAGAACCCGACAGATATAGACAATGGCGGGAATACCTGGGCGGCCCCGATCGCAATCATTTCAGCAGGCTCGACCAGATCACTCCTGAGAATGTTTCGCTGCTGGAAACTGCCTGGACCTACAGTACGCCTGATAGCGGCCAGATGCAGACATCCCCTATTATTATCGACAGCATCCTTTACGGGGTCACACCCGGTGTCCATGCATTTGCCGTTCATGCCGGGACCGGTAAAGAAATATGGACATTCGGCGATACCCTGAAGAAATGGTCACATGTAAGCCGGGGAGTTACGTACTGGGAGAAGGGAAAAGACAAAAGGATCTTCATTGGGATAGGCCATCATCTCTATGCCCTAGACGCCCTGACAGGTAAGCCGGCAACCAGTTTTGCAGATGGCGGAAAATTAGACCTGAGAACCGGTTACCCGGAGAATGCGCTCGACAAATACGTGGTTTCCACTACACCGCCCGCCCTTTTTGAAAACATGCTCGTGCTATCTGTGAGACTGTCGGAAGATACCGATGCCGCTCCTGGCGACATAAGGGCGTTTGACGCCGGTACAGGCAAGCATATCTGGACCTTCCATACCATTCCCTACCCCGGAGAGGAAGGGTATGAAACCTTCCCGGAAAATACATATCTTAATGAAGAGAACGGCGCTGCCAACAACTGGACCGGAATGGCTATCGATACCGAACGGGCTATGATTTTTATTCCTACCGGATCTACTTCCTATGATTTTTACGGTGGCAACCGGAAGGGGCAAAACCTCTACGCAAACTCACTGATCGCCCTTGATCTCCGGACAGGCAAAAAAATATGGCATTTCCAGACCATTCATCACGACCTCTGGGACCGGGACCTCCCCGCTCCGCCTAATCTCCTCAGGGTAAGTCACAACGGCAAACCGGTGGATGCTGTTGCACAGGTCACGAAACACGGCTATGTATTCCTTTTCAACCGCGAGACAGGAGAGTCCCTGTTTCCTATAGAAGAGATACCGGTACCTACCGAAGGGTTACCCGGCGAGCACGTATGGCCGACCCAGCCGATACCCACCAAACCTGCTCCGTTTGCCCGGCAAGGCCACCTTCTTACTGAAGAAGATATCAATTCTTACTCCCCGGACCGCGAGGAGTTGCTGGCTGTTTTCCGGAAAATAGACAAACGCAGTTTTGCTCCCCCCTCTTTGACGGGATCGCTGATATTTCCGGGGTTTGACGGGGGCGCCGAATGGGGCGGTGCAGCGGCAGATCCCGACAAGGGAATTTTATATGTAAACAGCAACGAGATGCCCTGGGTCCTGACCATGGTAGAAACTCCCCAGGAACGAATGCTCTCTCACCTGAGCCCTGGAGAAAGAACTTATACGTTGTATTGCTCCGCCTGCCATCAGAACGACCGCTCCGGAAGCGCCGAAAGCGGATACCCGTCGCTTGTAGATATCGGAAAACGTCAAAACAGGCAATATATAAACCAGATCATTTCGGGCGGCAAGGGAATGATGCCGGGGTTCACCCAACTCACTGCTGCCGAAAAACAATCACTGATTGACTTCCTGCTCGGTGAAGAAAAAACAGAGCTTGCAGCTGAAACCGGGAGCCGGAAAAAGCAAATGCCATATAAAAGTACCGGGTACCATAAATTCCTGGACAAAAACGGATTACCGGCGATCAGCCCTCCGTGGGGTACCCTCAATGCAATAGATCTGAATACGGGGGAATACCTCTGGAAAGTCCCCCTGGGCGAGCTCGATTCGTTAAAGGCTTCGGGAATCCCCACTACCGGGCTGGAAAATTACGGCGGTCCGCTGGTCACCGAAAACGGGCTGCTCTTTATCGCTGCGACAAAAGACGGGAAATTCAGGGCTTTCGACCGCCGTACAGGAAAACTATTGTGGGAAACAACGCTTCCCGCCAGCGGGTTCGCTACCCCTGCCACCTACTCGTTCCGGGGACGCCAATACGTTGTTATTGCCTGTGGTGGCACGAAACTCGGAACCAGGAAGGGCAACAGTTACGTCGCGTTTGCCCTGCCTTAGTTTTCCTCAATATCGCAAGGCTCCTTGGCAAATTCTTCCAGTTCCTTTTTTTCAACTGCAGTATAGTAGGCCGGACAGCTTTTGACGAAAGCCACTATCTCCTTCTTGTAAGCCTCGCAATTGGCATTTGTGGGGCTACTACTAAACTTAAGGGCAGCATCTGACACCTTTTGGGCGTTTGAAGCGCATGCAGCGGCATTAAGCGGGTTCAATGGGTTCTTCCTGCACCCTCCTGATAAAAGTATGGCCAGGCCTACAGATAAAATGATTGCTTTTTTCATATTCATAGAATAAATGGTTAAGTGGTTGATTGTTGCCTTTTTTGTAAACTAGCGGCAGACAGTCCTCAAAATTAGGCATTAGTCGGGCCACGACGCAACCCGGATTTAGTAAACGGCACGTGCTGTCTATCCAAATACCTATCCAGGATATTCCAAATTACCTCAGCTAGGTTCCTTCAGCATTTTCCCCATTACGTAATCATTCATCCAATAGCCGCCTATCGGTACATCTTCTTCGTACAAAACTGTGAAGCCCATTTTTTCATAAAAATACCGGGCCGGGTTATGGCGGTTGACATTGAGCCTCAATTCTGTCGCTCCCTCCGATCTGGCGTACTCTACAACAGCAGTCAGCAACTGCCTTCCTGCCCCTGTACCCTGAGCAGTTGGTAGTACATAAAGCTTCTCGAGCTTGAGGATATGGTCTTTACCCAGGTCCGAACACGAGGCGAATCCAATGAGTTCTTCGCCCTGCTTGAGCAGTAAAAAATAGTGGCCTGACAAAGTCATCTGTCCTTCCAGTGAGGATTCCGTATATAACTCGTCAAACATGAAGTCGCACTGTTCCCTGCCTATAATAGGCTCGTAGGTAACCCACCAGGTCTGCTTCTGCAGTTCTATTATAGCGGGAATATCGGCCAACGAGGCGCTCCTTATTGCTAATCCTGACATATTGCTTAATTTTACAGGCTAAAGTACAGGTTTTTCATGAGCATCAGCAAACGGCCTCTCATACTGGTCACAAACGACGACGGGATCACCTCCCTGGGTATCAGAACACTCGTTGAATTAATGGTCCGCCTGGGAGAAGTAGTGGTCGTAGCCCCTAACAGCCCCCAGTCCGGTATGGGTCATGCCATTACGATGGGTGAGCCTCTCCGTCTTTACAAAACGGATATCTTTGAAGATGTTGACGAGTTCGAATGCTCCGGAACCCCGGTTGACTGCGTGAAACTGGCAAAACACCACGTACTCAAAGGCCGTAAGATCGACATGGTCGTAAGCGGGATCAACCACGGCAGCAATAGTTCCATCAATGTGCTCTATTCAGGCACGATGTCGGCGGCAATAGAAGGAGCTGTAGAAGGAATTCCTTCGATAGGGTTTTCACTCTGCGACTTCCGTGAAGACGCTCATTTCGACCACGCCCGGGAAGCTATTCTGAAAATTACCAGCGAAGCGCTCACAAAAGGGATCCCTGGAGGCACGGCACTCAACGTTAATATTCCGGCCTTTGATAACAAACCCCTGAAGGGCATAAAAGTCTGCAGGCAAGCCGACGCAAGATGGCATGAATCTTTCGAGCAGAGGCAGGACCCCTATGGAAGAAATTATTTCTGGATGTCGGGCGAATTTGCAAATCTTGATGAGGACAAGCCCAGTACGGATGAGTGGGCATTGGAAAACGGATTTATATCCATCGTGCCGTGCCAGTTTGATCTCACTTCCTATAAGGCTATAAGTTCTGTGAGTCAATGGGACTTTAACTCTGCTGTCTGATGGCGCTTTTAGGTAACCTTATCAAAACCGGGGTAAAGTTGGGGAACATGGTTGTTTTTCGTTCCCGCATCGATTCCGAACCTCTGCAGAGGAAATCACTGGCAAAGCTTCTGGCAAAAGCGAAGGATACTGCATTCGGGCAAAAGCATGATTTCGAGGAAATCCTCGCAAAGGCGCTTTACCGCCGCGACCTGTCCTACTACGACGCTTTTAAAAAATTGCCGGTTTATGACTACACCTCTATGCACCGTGACTGGTGGCACAGGGTTATAAACGGGGAAAAAGACATTTGCTGGCCGGGACGCGTGAAATATTTCGCGCTGAGTTCAGGTACTTCGGAAGCGGCGAGTAAACAAATACCCGTAACGAAAGCCATGTCGAAGGCGATCCAGCGTACCAGCATACGGCAGATACTGGCGCTGGGGCAATACAGGGACCTGCCTGACGATCTCTACGAAAAAGGATTCCTGATGCTGAGCGGGAGCACGAACCTCTCCAGGGTCGACAACAGGTTTGAAGGAGATCTGAGCGGGATATCTGCCGGCCAGATTCCGTTCTGGTTCAAGCCGTATTACAAGCCCGGAGAAGAGATTGCCCGTACAAAAGACTGGGAAACAAAGCTGAATGAGATCGCAAAAGCCGCCCACAAATGGGACATCGGCTATATTGTGGGCGTACCGGCATGGCTGCAACTACTGCTGGAACGCATCATTTCCCACTACAACGTTTCCAATATTCACGATATCTGGCCCAATCTCCACGTATTCGCGCACGGGGGCGTCTCTTTTGAGCCCTACAGGAAAGGTTTCCAGAAATTACTGGGCCGCCCTATTCACTATATAGAAACCTATCTCGCTTCGGAAGGATTCCTGGCCTACCAGACTCACCCTGAAGCGAAAGGGATGCAGCTCGTACTCGACAACGGGATCTTTTTCGAGTTTATCCCCTTCAACGAAAAGAACTTCGACGCAGACGGGAACGTAGTGCCCAATCCTGAAACCTTCCTGCTCCATGAGGTTGAGGAAGGCAGGGAATATGCCCTGCTGATCTCCACCTGCTCGGGCGCATGGCGGTACCTCATAGGCGATACGGTCAGGATCGTAAAGAAGCCCGGTGCGGAAATTGTCATTACAGGGCGGACAAAGCATTTCCTCAGCCTTTGCGGAGAACACCTGTCGGTCGACAATATGACTAAGGCGATAGACCTCGCCTCGGAAAAGCTCGGGATCAGCATTCCCGAATTTACCGTGATCGGGAAGAGGGATGAAAAAGGGTTTTCTCACCACTGGTATGTAGCAACCGACAGCCCCGCAGACCCGGAAGTGCTCAAGGAACTCATTGACGATCACCTGAAAAAGCTGAACGATGACTACGTGGTGGAACGGAAGCATGCGCTGAACCGGATTACGGTAACTCCCCTCCCCGTGAAGGCGTTTTACGGCTGGATGGAAAGCCGGGGAAAGATGGGAGGACAGAATAAATTTGCCCGAGTACTGAAAAACAAGCAGTTAGAGGAATGGGAAGAATATCTCCGGGCTCACAATTTCCCGGTTGCATAGCTATCGCCCTTATTCTATAAAACCTGTGTCTGAAGCAACATTTTCTGCTCCGGTTTTGTTTATAACATAGTGTTGTGTTGATAACCCGGCTATAAAGATGCTGAAACCTGCGCTGATCCGAATCATGCTGATCATCATGCTTTGCCCCCTTATTTCCTGCGGGCAGAACAACAGAGGTATGGCTAAAAATCCAAAAAAAATGAGCAACGAAGAAACGATCGTGAAAAGTGATGCTGAATGGAAAGAGCAGCTTTCACCCGAACAATATTATATTCTGAGAGAAAAAGGAACCGAACGGCCTTTTACCGGTAAACTCCTGATGAATAAGGAAGACGGCCTGTATAAGTGTGCCGGATGCGGGAATGTACTTTTCTCGTCGGAAAGTAAATTTGACTCCCATTGCGGGTGGCCGAGCTTTGACCGGGAAATAGCGGAAGGAAAGATCAACAAGCACCGGGATACTTCGCACGGGATGATCAGGATAGAAATCACCTGCGCCAAATGTGGAGGACACCTGGGCCACGTTTTTGACGACGGACCTACCGATACAGGGCTGCGCTATTGTGTTAATTCGCTGTCGCTGGAGTTTACGAAGGCGGAGAAAGATAAATAGGTTTGGGTATATTTGCACTCTGAAAAGTAAAATCGGACGGAAATGGAAGAGAAACCTTATCGTGTACTCCTTTATTATAATTATACCCGGATAGACAACGCCGACGAATACCGCGACGAGCATCACCTGTTTTGTGTTGAAAACAATTTGCTGGGCCGCATTATTATTTCAAAGGAGGGATTGAACGGTACCGTTTCGGGGCTTACCGAAGACTGTGAAAAATACATACGGTTTATCCTGGACGACCCGAGGTTTTCCGGTACCCGGTTTAAAGTTGAGCACCACGATAAGCACACGTTCCATAAACTCCATGTCCGGGTCAAGGACGAGATCGTCAACTCAGACCTGCCGGTAGATCCTACCGTCCGTACCGGGAAGCACCTGGAGCCTTCGGACTTCAAAGCTATGATCAACGACCCCGATGTGGTGCTGATCGATATGCGCTCTAATTATGAGCACCAGCTCGGGAAGTTCAAAGGAGCCGTTACGTTCGATATGGAGAACCTGAGGGAACTACCTGAGCATATCGACGAGATAGCCCATCTCAGGAACAAGAAGATCATCACCTACTGCACGGGAGGTATCAAATGCGAAAAGGCCAGTGCTTACCTGATCGACCAGGGCTTTACCGACGTATACCAATTACACGGGGGCATCATACGCTACGGGCTAGAAGAAGGCGGGGAAAATTTTGAGGGGAAATGCTATGTTTTCGACAACCGCGTAGCGGTAGACGTCAACCAGGTAAACCCGGAAACTATTTCCACATGCTATGTATGCGGTACTCCGAGCGGCAGGATGGTAAACTGTGCAAACGCCGAATGCAACAGGCATGTTCCGATCTGCGAAGCCTGCAGCGATAAGCTGGACGGTGCCTGCTCAGAGGCTTGTCAGCATCATCCGGCCAAAAGGCCTTACGACGGACGGGGCTACTACCCTACTCCAAGCAACAATTACACCCCTTTGCAGGGTTTTAAAAGCAGGAAGAAACAACTAAAGGCCGAGAGGTAAAATTTTCTTCAATATCAGATACCGTACTTTAACAGGTTTTTGACCCTGAGATAAAAAGGCAGATCATAATACTTTTTAAAAGCTCTTAACACCGCCTCATCAGGCAGGAGGTCAGCTTCTATCCGCACCTCCTCCCTGTTCATTTTCACATCATAGGCGCGTGTACTGAAAGTAAAATTCGTTCCGCTGCCGTCGGTTCCGATGTTCCTTACTTTCGATTTGACGGGGTAAATGCTGTATGCCCCCTGCACCGCCTGGGCCGCGCACCACCTCGCCGCCCACGAATCGATCACACCCGCCTGCTGCTTATACAGCATCGGCCAGAGATCGTTCCCCCCTTCCGCCAATCTTTTTTTCAAAGCCCGGTCATGAAGCAACTGTTCATAATGATCGCTCCCCCACCTGGCGGAGGACCACCTGTCTGCCCAGGTCCCCCAACCCCAGGAGCTCGAACGGCGGGCAAGATAAAAGTCTTTGGTATATTCCTGCGGCAGGCAGATCGGCGGCGCATATCCCGTTACAGAAAAAATATCGCGTCTTGGCTGGCAGGCGTCCAGCAAACGGTTCATAACCGCCAGGAAATCGGGCGTCGTCAACAGGTCGTCTTCCAGCACTATAACCCTACCGTATTCGTTCACAACGCCGGTTACCTCTTCAATCACAGACCCTGACAGCCCCCGGTTATGCGGTGATTCGGCTATTGACAACTTCCCGAAACCTTCAATACCGCGGATATACTTTCGTACTTCCAGCACCCGCTCCCTGTCTTGCTCTCCCCTGGGCCCATCGGAAAAAACAAACAATCTGCTGGCCGACGCAAGCGTATTACCTCTCAACGCCTCGATTGTCTGCCTCAGATGATCCGGGCGGTTATAACAAAAAACCGCAATGGGCGCCAGTGAGTCTTTCATACCCCTGCTCCGGGCTTTACCGCATCCACGATCAGCGACGTATAGCCCAACCTGCCATCCTGGTTCCGTTTGTCGAAACGGAGTGAACGTTGTACCATACCATCGGCCGGATCCCATTCCTTGTGGTGAAATTCATGCTTTTCATCATGATATTCCAGGAGCCTTACCTCGAAACCGGCTTCTGTAAGCGCTTCCGACATCAGTTGGTAGTTATAAAGTATTTTATGGTCGTCAGCACCATGTCCCCATCCTCCGGGCCTTACCATTTCAATGTAATCAGGCGATGCATGAAAACCGTCCGGAACCGCTACACGGAGAAATCCTCCAGGTTTCAGGTAGCGGAAACAATTGCTGAAAGCCTGTTTTCCCTGGTCCGGCGTAAGATGTTCCCAAACGTGTTCTGCCAGCATGACGTCAATGGATGCAGGCTGAAAATATTTTCCCCAGTTATCTTTCTTCAATATATCGAGCGTATTGATATCAGTATGTATCCAGCCGGGGAAGTAGGTGTAACAAGCTCCTATCACCACCTTTACCGGCTTTTTTTTTGAATAGGTGCGCAACTGCCATAAGCTATGGGGCTTTTGCAGGTAGGCCACCCAGATTTTCTGAAAAATATTCATTTCAACACAAGTTATTCCCCGCCGGGGTCCACTTTCTGAACCGTATCTTACGAGGCTCCGGTTTGATAAAACCCGCTACAAAAATGCAAATTTACTAACACAGTCTCTGCACTTATCCGAAAACAATCGGCCTGTCCGGATACGTACCCACTCCTCCTCCCGGAAATCACCGGGCCAATAGCATGTGGAGTATGAGAGCAGGAAGGTTATACACACTGAGGTGCGCTGCCGCCGGCGATGCCTGTCGGATTGGCATCAAAATAAATTGTATTTTCGCAAGCTGAAAGGATTTGCTTTCGCGAACACAAATTACTTCCGCCTGTGGGCATTATAATAAGACAGAGTCTGAAAGCAAGCTTCGGCTTTTATCTCGGCGCGTTGATCGGGATTATAAATCAGATGTTTGTTTCAACGCATTTCCTGAGTGTAGAGCAACTGGCTATATCGCGGCTACTGATTGAAAATGCCATATTATTTGCTACTTTCTCCCACCTGGGGGCCCCGTTTATCGCAGATAAATTCTTCGGTCATTTCCGCGACGACAAGGAAGAGCACCACGGCCTGTTTATCTTCCTGCTGGGGCTTCCGTTGATCGGCGGCGGATTGTTCACATTGCTTTACCTCTTTTTCACACCGGCCATCAAAGATTACTTTTCCCAACGCTCACCCCTTCTTGTCGACTACCACTACCTGATCATTCCTTTTACATTTCTCTGGACGTACATTCTCGTACTGGAATCATACTGCCGGAACCATTCCCGCATTGCAGTTCCCAGCTTTATCAGGGAGGTAGGGTTCAGGGCTGCCAATATCATTTTAATCCTGATGTTCGGATGGGGGTGGTATGATTTTGACATGTTACTTTACCTGATCCTGGCTGCCTATACAATGGCAATCGGGGCACTGATTTTCTATATTTCAAAACTCGGCAAACTGTATATAAAATGGCCGGGCAGAAAAAAATTCACAAAAAGTCAGGTTCAGGCGATGCTGGGCTACGGAGCTTTCACCCTCCTCGGAGGACTGGGGGTTAATATAATTCTCACCATCGACAGATCGATGCTGGCCGGGGAAGAAGGACTCGTCAGCGCCGGTATTTTCATTATCGCTTCCTATATTGCCGGTATTATAGAAATCCCGAAAAAAGCGATCTCACAAATCTCGATTCCTTACCTCTCAGACGCCCTGCGGACGGGGAATCACAGCGACGTCAGGCTGCTGACACAAAAATCCGCCCTTCACCAGTTGCTGGTGGGCGGAATATTTTTCCTGATCCTCTGGGTCAACATCGACGAACTGTTCCGGTTTCTGCCAAAAGGAGATACTTACTCAGCCGGTAAATATGTTGTACTCCTGATAGGGCTTGTAAAACTATTTGATATCGGCACAGGTCTCAATACCGAGATCATTGTGTATTCCAGGTATTTCAGATGGTCTACTATCCTTATCGTTTCGGCGGCGATCGTATCGTTTTTACTCAACCTGGCACTCATTCCCATTCTGGGATATAACGGAGCCGCTCTTGCTACGGCCGCCACGACGCTCGGATTGTCAGCAAGCAGATTATTTCTGGTATGGAACAAATTCAGGATGCAGCCTTTTACCGTGGCAACGATCAAACTGATGATCGTTTTCGGGGTGTTGTATGCGCTCACACTACCATTCGACACTACTTTTGAAAACCCGTTTCACATACTGGCGGCTATTACTATAAAATCGGGCCTGCTTTTAACAGCTTTTGCGGTTTCGGTCTACATTCTTAACATTTCTCCCGACGCAAATCAGCTTTTAAAAGACCTTTTGAGCAAACTCCCCGGAAACAGGGGGTCAAAACCGTGAGGTCAGCGTACCCTTTCTACCGTATGTTCCTTTCCCTGGAAGACAAAGCTGTCGCCTGCAGACTTACCTAAAAGGCTCCTGCCCAGCGGCGACTGTGCTGAAATCACCAGCGCCGTTCCGCCACCGGTTTCAACAGCTCCCAGGCTTACGGCAATTAAAATCTTTCCGAAGGAAGTCTGCACCAGGCTTCCTGGCTGAACCTGCCCGGATACGGCGGTTTTCTCTAACCTTTCCAGTAAGGCGAGGTCCTGTACGATCTGGTGGTACCGCCTGGCATACATATCCCGGTCGAGCTGTGCCATAGCACGTCCCGTCTCATATTTATCCCCCATGCTGCTTTTACCTTCCGAATTGGCTGCCTCCTGGGCAGCATCCATCGCCGCTTTAGCTTCTGCGGCAAGTTTTGATACCCGGAGCTTTACGGTATGGAGCAGGTTTTCTTTCTCATTCATTACAACTTATCCGTCAGTACTTTAGGAGCTCTTCCATCGGAAAAGCAAGGTCAAATTTGAAAATTCGGCTCCAATAATACAAAAAGCAGAACTGCCCATCTTATATAAGAAAGCAGGAGACCATAGCCCGAATCTGCGGTTTTTATGTAATAAAATTTTAATATTACGCGATTGCATGAAATTTTATTCTATCACTAGCTATCATATCTCTCTTTACCTTTAAGGTCGATTTTTTTATGGCTTCTATCCCCGATTCCCCCTCATCTCTCAAGAAAGTACTTAAACCGATACACTTGTGGGCCATTGCTGTAGGCCTGGTTATTTCCGGTGATTATTTCGGATGGAACTACGGATGGTCTACGGCCGGAACGGTCGGATTCCTGATCGCCACCATTGTCATCACTATCCTGTATGTAACATTTATATTCAGCTTTACCGAGCTGACTACTATGATCCCGCAGGCAGGAGGTCCTTTTTCATACGCTGAAAAGGCGCTCGGCCCTTTCTGGGGGCTCGCTGCCGGCTACGCAACGCTTGTAGAGTTTCTGCTCGCTCCGCCGGCTATCGCTTTTGCACTCGGAAGCTACGTTCATTTCCTTTATCCCAACATACCGGTGCTTACTTCTGCTATTGCCAGCTATGTCATCTTTACTGTTATCAATTTCCTGGGCGTTAAAGAATCGGCCACATTTACTCTTTTTATTACGATTTTAGCCGTAGGAGAGCTGCTGCTTTTTATGGGAATTGTCATTCCCAGCTTCGAAATGGAGAATTTCGTAAGAGATGCGTTCCCTCTTGATTGGGGTGGGATTTTCGCAGCCATACCCTTTGCCATCTGGTTTTACCTGGCCATAGAAGGGGTAGCAATGGTAGCTGAAGAAGTCGACGAGCCGCGGAAAAATATCCCGAAAGGGTATATCTACGGAATTGTCACCCTTGTACTCCTGGCTATGGGCGTCATGATCCTCACCGGGGGCGCCGCCGACTGGCGACAGCTCAGCAATATAGATTATCCGCTGCCGGAAACAATAGGGCTTGTCCTTGGCAAGAGCAATCCGCTTACCCGGATTTTCGCCAGTATAGGCCTGTTTGGGCTGATCGCCTCCTTTCATAGCATTATGTTCGGTTATTCGAGAGAAATTTTTGCCATGGCCCGGGCGGGGTATCTTCCGAAAATCCTCTCGCGCCTGCACCCGAAATTCAGAACTCCTCACTGGGCTCTGCTTGCAGGAGGGGGCGTAGGACTTCTTTCCCTGCTTTCGGGAACCACCGGGCAGGTGATCACGCTGTCTGCCATAGGAGCCGTAGCCATGTATATTATCAGCATGATCAGCCTGTTTGTGTTGAGGGCAAAAGAACCCCATGCCGACCGGCCGTTCATTACTCCCTTCTATCCCTGGTTCCCCGCAATCGCACTGGTGCTTTCCGTGTTTTCCTTCTTTGCCATAGCGTGGTTCAACCCGGTAGAAACCGGCATTTTCATCGCCTTGCTGGTGTTATTCCTGGCCGGGTACAGGTTCTTCAGGCACCGCAATATACAGGAGCCCGGCTCCTGAAACGAGCCGTCGGGCTGTATCGCCGCTGCGGGACGGCGCCATACTCCTGGCTCGGGAAAATGTCTCCCAAAGGTTAGTGAACCTAAACCCGGCGCTCCTCGTTATTTCTTAAAGCCAGATCGTTATCAATGGAAAAAAAGCCCGTTAATGATTTAACCGAAAAAGTGGAGAATACGCTGCAATTAGCCGACCGGATGGCCATTGAGCGGACTAAATTATCAAACGAGCGGACTTTTTTATCTTACCTGAGGACCATGCTGGCGCTGTTGGGAGGTGGGCTGACCATCATACGACTGGATGTACTTCGGCAACTATACGATCTCGGTATAGCCTGCCTGATCCTGGCACCAATCATACTGGCATTCGCCATATTCAGGTTTATTTACAACAGGAGGCGCTTCAACAGGTTTTTTACCGATTCAAAACCAGAGTAAGAGATCTGACATATAGTCTTCCCAAAGATTGCTGATCAGGGATAAGATAGTTTCTATTTTTTCAAGAATCAGTTGAGCCGGTTTGCAAATGAGTCTAAAATAGCGCGAAATTTAGGGCTCAATTTCATCTTCAGATGGCACCCCGACAAAAACTGATCATACTGGGTGGTGGCGAAAGCGGCACCGGAGCAGCCCTTCTTGGCAAATCGAAAGGCTTTGACGTATTCCTGTCAGACAAAAATTCCCTTCAGGAGAAATACAGGGATACCCTTGTCAGCCATGCTATTCCCTTTGAAGAAGGCGGACACAGCGAGGCGGTCATCCTGGCCGCAGACCTGGTGATCAAAAGCCCGGGCATACCCGACCATGCAGACCTGGTAGAGAAATTGCATAAAAAGGGGATTCCGGTTATTTCTGAGATCGAGTTTGCAAGCCGGTATACGTCCGCTAAGCTCATCGCAATTACGGGCAGCAACGGCAAAACCACCACGACGCTTCTGGCTTATCACCTGCTGCGGTCGGCGGGCCTCTCTGCCGGGCTGGCCGGGAATATCGGCGACAGCTTCGCACGGCAGGTACTGGAAAAAAATTCCGACTTTTACGTACTGGAGCTCAGCAGCTTCCAGCTCGACAATATGTACGATTTCAGGGCCGACATAGCAGTCCTGCTCAATATTACGCCCGATCACCTGGACAGGTATCAATATAGCTTCGACCTTTATACACAATCAAAATTCCGTATCGTACAAAACCAGGCTGCGCACGATACCTTTATTTTTAATACCGACGATACTGTTTTGCGGGACGAGCTGGCAAAAAGACAACTTCCTGCCACACAACTGTCTGTTTCCCTGAAAACCCGGCAGGATACAGGAGCCTTTCTTTCGGAAGGAAGGCTGAACTTCAGGATACCGGGACGAATAGAAAACTTTGAAATCGCAATAAGCGATCTCCCTGTCAAAGGCCCGCACAACTATCTCAATGCAATGTGCGCCGTGCTCGCCGCGCTGCAGGCCGGTGTCACTCCGGAAAGTATAACCGCTGCATTGAGTACTTTCCAAAATGCACCACACCGCCTCGAAAAAGTGGCAACTATAAAGGGGGTTGACTACGTCAACGATTCCAAAGCCACGAATGTCGATTCGGTATATTACGCACTTCAAAGCTTCGATTCGCCGATCATCCTGCTCCTGGGCGGTGTTGATAAGGGAAACGATTATGACGCGATAAAAGAGCTTGTAACCGGTAAAGTTAAAGGCGTGGTAGCTCTAGGAAAGGACAATGCCAAGCTGGAAGCCTATTTTAAAGACCTGACGCCGGCTTTCTTTTCGACCGACGACCTGGATCGCGCCATTGCCACTGCAAGCGAATGGGCCGTTCCCGGCGATGTGGTACTGCTCTCACCTGCCTGTGCGAGTTTCGACCTTTTTAAAAATTACGAGGACCGCGGCAACCGGTTCAGAGAAGCAACCCTAAAACTAGCCTGAATCTTTTTTGACAATGGATGCAGAAAACAACAGCAACTTCCAAGTAAAAAGCTGGATTGCCCGAAATCTCAAAGGGGATAAGTACATATGGGCGATTGCCATTACCATACTCCTGCTCAGTATACCGTTTGTATATAGCTCAAGCGTGCAGGAAGCCTATCGGCGGATGGGGGGCAATACCGAGTATTTCCTCTATAAACACATAGCACATATCATTGCTGCGCTGCTTATCATGTTCCTAGTCCACCTTGTGCCTTACACCAGGTTTATACGATATACAAGGATAGGTGTATTTATCTCAATTCCGTTGCTACTTCTGACTGTTTTTGCGGGTACGTCTGTCAATGATGCAGCCCGATGGATCGAGATTCCGCTCGTAGGATACCGGTTCCAGCCATCGGAATTTGCAAAAATAGCTCTGATCACGCACCTGGCCCTCGTGCTGGCCCGGCATATCAAAGGCGGATGGACTCCGAAAGAGCTACTTACGGAGCCAATTCTGCTCATCGGGGCAATCTGTTTCCTGATTGCGCTCAGCAACGTTTCTACTGCTGCGCTGCTCGGCGTCGTTTCATTTTTACTTTTATTTGTAGGTAAAGTGCCGGTCAGGTACCTGGTATTTGCTGCCGGCGTACTTGTGGTGGTTGCAGGGCTGGCTGTTGTCTTTGGAACCCGATTTGAAACGGCCATGAACCGCATACGGGATTTCCGGACCCCGGGAACCATCGCTTACCAGTCGGAACGCTCCTATATGGCCATGGCCGGAGGAGGGTTGTTCGGCAAGGGCATCGGGAAAAGCACTGAAAGGAGATTTCTCCCCGAGTCCAACAAAGATTTTATATACGCTATCACCGTTGAAGAAGGTGGGACTTTAATTGGAGGGATACTTATTTTCCTCTACCTGGCGCTGCTCTATCGCGGGCTTCAGGTCATTAAAACAGCCCGAAAGCCCTTTGGCGGGCTGCTTTCCGTTGGTCTTACCATCAGCATTGTCTTCCAGGCGCTTTGTACCATGGCGGTAACGGTAGGACTTCTGCCCGTAACCGGCCAGAACCTGCCCCTGTTCAGCCTCGGGGGAAATTCCATGATACTTACTGCCCTGGCTATGGGCATGATCCTGAGCGCCAGCCGGGGCGAATTTGACGAAGTGAATGTTTAGGACAAAACAGCTGCACTATTTTGAACTCTGAAAATCCTCGCATCATCATCAGCGGAGGAGGCACTGGCGGACATATTTACCCTGCCATTGCGATCGCCAACGCGCTCAGGGACATCTGCCCGGGCGTACAGGTGCTGTTTGTCGGCGCTCTGGGTAAAATGGAGATGGAAAAAGTCCCCAAAGCGGGATACGATATCGTCGGGCTACCCGTCGTAGGCCTGCAGCGAAGCTTTTCCTTCTCCAATCTTCTCTTCCCCTTCAAGCTGGTTGAAAGCCTCTGGAAAGCACGACAGGTGATCAGGGAGTTCAATCCGCATGTGGCGGTCGGTGTAGGCGGTTTTGCCAGCGGACCGCTACTTCAGATGGCATCCCTGGCAGGTATCCCGACGCTTATACAGGAGCAGAATTCGTATGCCGGGATTACCAACCGCCTGCTGTCCGGGAAGGCTGCCCGGGTATGTGTCGCCTACCCGGGTATGGAAAAATTTTTTCCAAAAGAAAAGATATTGCTCACCGGCAATCCCGTAAGAAAAGATATTATAGAGATTTCGGGCAAAAGGGAAACCGGCCTGGTACATTTCGGCCTGTCGTTTTCGCGAAAGACGCTTTTTGTGATGGGCGGCAGCCTGGGAGCCCGCAGCATCAACGAGAGCATCGAAAATTCGCTGCAGCTCTTTACAGAGCAGGGGATCCAGGTAATCTGGCAAACCGGGAAGCTCTTTATCGACCAGGCCCGGCAAACTATTGAGCAACTGCAGGTGGGGCATCTCGTAAAAGCATTTGACTTTATTTATGAGATGGACCTGGCTTATGCCGCTGCAGATGCAATAGTATCGAGAGCCGGCGCCCTCTCGGTCTCCGAAATCTGCCTCGCCGGAAGGCCCGCTATTCTCGTCCCTTACCCATACGCTTCGGAAGACCATCAGACCAGCAACGCGCAGGCTCTCGTTACCGGACAGGCGGCTTTACTCGTTAAAGACAGCGATGCCCGGGTGCAGCTCGGGCAAAAAGCGGCTGCGCTCATGGAAAATGAGGAGCTTAGAAAAGCCCTGTCCGTAAATTGCCGGTCGCTAGGTTTCCCCGACGCGGCCGCGCAGATCGCGTCTGAAGTGCTGCGCCTGGTCTAGGCGCCCCACCGGGCGGCGCCTGTGTTCTTCCTGGCACAGTTATTATAGCTTAAAGAATAGTTGTCTGGTGAAAGAAATTTCCCGGGAGGAGGATCTACGTCCCCTGCCTGGATTACCGGTGTTGTACGGATCAATGAAGATGTTACGAGAACAGGCTCTTGGGGAAATTAAGCCCCAGCACAATCTCACTGTTCCCGGTAGCCGTCCTTTCGCAAGACTTCAAACCGATACCCGAAAATCATCAATCATTCCGGCGATATGGATATCTTCAAAATTCCCTGGCCCTGGTACGTAGCCGGGCCGTTAATCGGCCTTACAGTTCCCGCTCTGTTGCTTCTCGGCAACAAGCCTTTCGGTATATCTTCGTCCCTGCGACATATATGCGCAGCCTGCTTCCCTGCCAACCTGCCGTTTTTCAACTATAACTGGCGGGATGAAATCTGGAATATTCTCTTTGTCCTGGGAATCCTGATAGGCGGCTATATAGGGGGTGTCCTCATGGAAAATCCCAACGATATCGTGGTAGCTCCCGACACCCGGGAGGCACTGACCCGGCTCGGGATCAGCGATTTCTCAGGATTACTCCCATTGGACCTGTTCGCTATCGAAAACATCTTTTCGCTTAAAGGACTGGTATTTCTTGTTGCGGGCGGCTTCCTGATCGGTTTCGGAACGAGATATGCCGGCGGATGTACCTCGGGCCACGCCATTATGGGGCTTTCCAACCTTCAATGGCCTTCCCTGGTTGCTACCATTTGTTTTATGGTTAGCGGTATCGTGACTACCTTCTATATCATCCCTGTACTACTGAAAATACTTCTTTGACCAATGGCTTCTCATTATATCAACGACCCGGGCGAATCTGACGAATTTGTAAGGTACAAGCCCTATACCTCTGCCAAGAGCAGTACCGGCCTGAAATTCTCCTACCTCATTCTCGGTATCCTGTTCGGCTTCATTTTTGTCAAAGCGGAGATCATTTCATGGTTCAGGATACAGGAAATGTTCAGGTTTGATTCATTCCATATGTATGGGGTGATCGGTTCTGCCGTTGTTGTCGGCGCGCTGTCCGTTCAGATCATAAAAAGGCTCAAACTCAAAGCGCTCAATGGCGAAACTATTTCGATAGCCCCGAAAGTATTCAATAAAGGAAAGATTTACGGAAGCCTGCTCTTCGGCGTAGGCTGGGCTATTACCGGCGCCTGCCCCGGTCCTCTTTTTGCGCAGATCGGAGCGGGCTACCTGGCAGTGGCAGTCACCCTGTTAAGTGCGCTGGCGGGGACCTGGGTATACGGGTATATAAGGCATAGGCTGCCGCATTGAGGTGATGAGGCGATGTGATGATAGTCTGCCAGCGCAGCTTACGGGTTTGCTTTCTAAAGAGCATTCCCGGCGGCAGTGCGATCTGATTGTAAACTGGATCGGTACTGATACTGAGAAACTATCGGCGGCGATACACGTACTGTGCTATCATCCTTACCGGGATGTGCAGCGTGTGGCGTGGGTCATCAACGGGGTAGCGGAAAAACACCCGGAGCTGGTAGCCCCACACCTGGAAACGCTGATCCTGCGACTGGGCAAAACACCCCTTCCCGACGCTGTAAAACGTAATATCGTCCGGATTCTTTCCTTCGTGCCACTTCCTGAAGAGATACACTCCGAAATAGTAAATACCTGTTTCGGTTATTTGTATTCTCCCGGCGAACCGGTTGCTGTCAAAGTCTTTGCCATGTCTGTGCTTTACAGGCTTTCAGGAACTTATCCTGAAATCAAAACCGAACTGCGTGAACTCCTAGAGCTGGAATTAGAGAAAGATCCTCAGCCCGGAATAAAAAGCAGGGCGCAAAAAATCCTTTCCCAACTGAGAAAACCGGGATAAGCGTTAAATTTGAACCGGTTTATCGTTTACGCCCGTATGAGAAAAAGACTTACAAGAGTTTTCGGCGACCAGCTTTCAGGCAAAGAGTGCGCGGCCCTGCCCGGCCATCTCCCTCTGAGCGTTGTCCTTAAGTCGGGACATACGCTGTTCGGGAAGCTACGAAGTCAGACCCCGGAAAAAATTGAAATTATCGATAATCGCTTTCACAGGCACGCTCTTGATATCAACGATATCGATGTGGTCGTTTATGACTACCCCTCTACCTACTAGCCGGATATTACATGCTCACTCACCTGTTCATCAGAAACTATGTACTCATCGATAACCTGGAGCTCGATCTTTCTCCCGGGTTTACCACTATTACAGGTGAAACAGGTGCGGGAAAGTCAATTTTACTGGGTGCAATAGGCCTTCTGCTCGGCCAGCGCGCTGAAACCAGGGTGCTGTTCAGCAACGATATGAAATGCATCATTGAAGGTACGTTTGATATTTCGAACTACGGGCTTGAAGGGCTTTTTGCTGCGGAAGAGCTGGATTACTCTGCCACAACCATTATCCGCAGGGAAATCACTCCGGCCGGGAAATCCCGCGCTTTTGTCAACGATACACCCGTTACCCTCGACCTGCTCAGGCGGATCACCGAACAGCTTGTCGATATACATTCACAGCACGATTCAATACTGTTGGGAAACGGCGCCGTCCAGACCGAATTGCTCGACGCCTTTGCCGGCAATGAACAAAAGCTGATCAGCTACAGGAAATCGTATGATGCATACCGGAAAGCGGAGGAGGCGCTCGGGCAACTGAAGGAAGAAGCCGGCAATATCCGGAAGGAAAATGACTACAACCTTTTCCTGTGGCAGGAGCTGGCAGATGCCGATCTGCAGGCAGGGGAGCTCGAAGAGCTCGAAAGCGAACTGGGGATTCTCGAAAATGCTTCGGAGATCAAATCGAGGTTTCACAACATGCATCAGCTTCTCGACGGACAGGAAGTGTCGGCCCTGTCGATTTTGAATGAAACATCGCAGATAGCCAACCAGGTCAACCGCCTGGTCCCGGCGTACCAGGCGCTTTTTCAACGTCTCGGCCATACGCTGCTGGAGCTGAAAGACCTCGCATCCGAAATCGAGGACATCGCCGAAAACGTAGAAGTCAACCAGGAGCGGATCTCAAAAGTATCGGAGCGGCTCGACCTGCTATACCTGTTGCTGAAAAAGCACCAGTCGGCCGGAATTCAGGAGCTGATAGAAATCAGGGACCAGCTCCGGCAGAAGATCGACAAATTCGAAAACCTGGATGCAGAACTGCGTGAAGCTGCGCAGCGTCTTGAATCGGCCCGGGTGCAGATGCTCGATGCCGGGAAAATCCTGTCGCTATCGCGCAGGGAGGCAGGTCCACGCTTCGAAAGCCAGGTTACCGGCATCGCAAGAGAACTTGGGATTGCACACGCCGTGTTTACCGTAGCACTGTCGGACGCAGGCGCCGCCGGAGTAAGCGGACTCGACAGGATAGAATTCCTGTTTTCGGCCAACAAAGGGCTGGCTCCACAACCTCTGAAAGCCGTAGCCTCGGGAGGAGAATTTTCCAGGCTCATGCTGGCGTTCAAATACGTAGTTGCTGAGAAAAAACAGCTTGCTACGCTCATATTCGATGAAATTGACAGCGGTATCTCGGGCGAGATTGCAAGGAAGATGGGTGAAATGCTGAAACAAATGGGCCGCAGGCACCAGCTTATTGCGATCACTCACCTCCACCAGATAGCAGCGTTCGGAAATGAGCATTTTTATGTTTATAAGGATAACAGCAGCCAAACGACTGTGAGCAAAATCAAACGGCTTTCCGATGGTGAGAGGATACAGGAGCTGGCGCAGATGATCGGCGGCCGGAATCCATCCGAATCTGTCATCGCCAATGCGCGGGAGCTACTTGCCAAATCGCATTAGAGCGCTTAATTCCTTATCTTTGTATTAAAGATCGATTCTTACTTTTATCAAAACTCACAGTTCAGGTACAGATCATGGCAAACTTCAGAATTTATACTTTCCTGGCATTGACAGCGCTCGTTTTTGCTGCATGCAGTACGGATGAAAAAAAGGACTATGAAGTCCTTGACAGTGAAATCCTCGACATCCACGACGAAGTGATGCCTAAGCTTGAAGACCTGAATCACTACGCCGAAGAAATACGGTCAAAGATCGTTCAGCTCGACAGCCTGCAGCAGGAGGGCGTCAGCAGCAACACCTTTGCCGAGCAACGTCTTAAAGCCAACGACCTGCTGGTTAAGCTTCACCAGGCCGACAGCCTGATGTGGGACTGGATGCGCGCATACGAGGCAGATTCAGCCAAAGCGCTTCCCGACCCCGAAGAAACGCTCAAATACTTCCGCAATGAAAAATCCAAAATCCTGGAAGTAAAGGAAAAGACCGAAAGCAGTATCAGAGAGGCACAGAACTTCCTGGAAAATTAATTCTACCGTTCAACAAGTAACTACATGATACTTCCGATAGTCAGGATATTCCTGCTCCTTGCGGTAATTCCCTTTCTTACCCTGTCCTGCGGCGGGGGGGGAGAAAAAAAACTCCCCATCATGGGAGAAAGAGACTGGACAGAACGGCAGGTAGACGGAAAAACGGTAGCGGATACGATCTATCATACCGTCCCCGGATTTTCTCTTACCGATCAGTATGGCGATACTATCACGGAAAATAGCGTGGAAGGGAAAATCTATATCGCAGATTTCTTCTTCACTTCCTGCCCTACTATATGCCCGGTCATGAAAAAGAACATGCTGAAGGTATATAAGAGCATCAACGGAGTGAGTGATGTAGCCATTCTGTCGCATACGATCGATCCTTCGCACGATACGCCGGAAGTCTTGCTGAAATACGCTACCGATCTCGGTGTAACCGGGCGCCAGTGGCTCTTCCTGACCGGCCCGAAATCCGATATATACGGGATTGCCAAAAGCTATTTTGTGGCCGCCAATGAAGACGGAGCTGCTCCCGGTGGCTTCATCCACAGCGGCGCCTTTACGCTCGTCGACAGGGAAAAGAGAGTTCGGGGAGTTTATGACGGGACAGACGAGACGAAGGTCAAAAAGCTGATAGACGACATACAGACCCTCAGAAAAGAATACGAAACCAGGTGAACTATCTGCAATGCTTTCTTCTATCGGGGCTGACTTTTGCAGCATTAGCCTGCAGATCGGGCGAGCAGATCAAGCGCGACCAGTACTATATCGAAGGAGAACGGCTCTACGGCGTTTATTGCGCCAACTGTCACCAACCAGGCGGAGAAGGTATGGCCAACCTGTACCCGTCGTTGCATTTCCCTAAAGACAAAGAGAGATTTATCCGGATCGTCAAATACGGAATAGAGGGAGAGATCGAGGTTAACGGACAGGTATTCGACCGTCCCATGCCTGCGAATCCCGGCCTGACCGATCTCGAGATAGCCGAAATCACTACTTTTATCTATAACAAATGGGGTGGGGAAAGTGTATATACGCCTATAGACAGCGTCAGGAAAGCTTTAAGGGGATTTTCGAGGGACGCGGGAGTAAGATGAGCAGAGGATGAAGTAAGAGGGCATCCGCTACTGCATGGTAACGATCCCCGTTACCTTTTTCAGGGTCATTTCCGAAAAGTCCTGCCTGGCGTCCAGGCCGGTGCCGTTGATGATATCGGAGGTGCGTTTCCGCAGGATCCTGTTCGGCTTATCGTTATAGACTTTCCTGGTGGCCGGATTCCAGTTCAATTCTGAAGTATATAAATATTCCTGTTTGAGAATATTGACTACTATCACATTGCCTGTCACGATATAAATATTCTTAGCATTGTCATAGCGGCCGGAATCAGATCTGACGGTGGTGATCCGCGTGCCGAGCGAATCAAAGAATACAATATTGACGGAGTCGGGAAAAACCTTATCGCCGTTGAGATACCTCAGCTGGACCGGGGTGGTCATTTCCACACTCACCCTACCCTTCTCGCTGTATTTTACACCTACGTCAAATATCTCCTCCTGCGGGCCGTCATATCGCTGAAAGGGCTTTTTCTCTTCCCGTGCACAGCTCCAGATACCGACAGAGGCGCAGTAAAGTAAAAACGCCGCACTGCAGAAGCTTTTTGCAACAGACCGGGAAAAGAACCACATGGCACAAAGAAATTTCAGAAGCCTGTCTTTTAGTCGAGGCGCGGCTTGATAAACCAGTTATCGACAAATGCCCAGGCAACGGTCATACGAAGATATCTTTCACGAATGGAATTTGGCGAAACGACACCTCTTTGTCCGCCGGTAAACGCCAGGCTAAGCGCGCCTCCACCACCCCGTCCGATAGGAAGTCCTAATCCCAGCGTTACGTTGGTCTCATTGATCTGCGTTCCGTTGGGGGCATAATGGCTCGGACCGAAATTAAAGCCTGCCCTGTAGGAAACCAGGTCGAGGTACCGCTGGGACCTGACGTTAGGCATCCATTCGGCGCCAAAATAAAACCTGCCATTGCTGGCTACCTGGTTGCTTTCCGGGTTACCGAAAGACCGGTATGAATTCCAATCCGTATACTCATAATCAGCAGATACAAGCAGCTTGAAAGGTAGCTCCAGGCTTGTTCCTACCCTGAGCTGATAAGGCAGATCGATATATCCTTTCACGTCTTTCAGCAATGTATCAGGCCGATAGCTCGGGAGCGGAAAAGAGTTCTGCGACAGTTCGTATACTGTCGACCTTTTGGCAAAAAGGAAATTTCCGTAAGTATAGGTCCCGCCTACGTTTAGCACTACCTTCTCTTTTTTGAGCGGAAGCCGCAGGGCAAGTCCTCCCCTCCCGCTTACGTTCTTCACATTCAGCTTTTCCCTGATTCCGACCGTATTGTCATCGTCATCGCCTGTGATCACCGACACGTCGCTCGACTTGTTGATATTTCCGAAAAGGTAGAAAATATCCACCCCTGCATAGAGGTACTTGCCGATTGCAAAACCGTTTGTCCAAGCGACACGGTTGATAGCTCCCTTTCCCGAGAAACTATATACCGTAGGATAATGGGTTCCCGCTACCATACTCGATGAGTTGGTATTATAATCGACATAGGAGTAGGGCTTTATAGACACCCCCGACGACCAACCGGGTAATATGGGAAAAGAAAGCGCAATATTAGAAAGATTAGCTGCCAGGTCCAACTGGCCGGCGCCCGCAGCGGTAACCTCTTTCAGTTGCATTGTGCCGCCGAATTCAAAAGAGGTAACGCGGGTCCGGGCAAGCAAGGCAGGATTGAGCCCATTCAATTGCTTACCGTTAAAGAAATTTGCGCTTACTCCCGCTCCGCCAGTAGCTTCATTCATCGAAAAGGCTGTTCCCTGCAAATCTCCGACCCCGAGTATGGAATAAGGCGAATTCCCCATTCCCTGGGCGCTGACTTCCTTCGACGCTGCCAGGTACATCAGTGCAAAAATGAAGCGGAAACAATATTTCAATTTTTTATTATCAGACGTCATTATATTGTAAAATTCTGTTCAACCCGATCAGTACCAGCTCAGGGACTGCAAATATGGGGAGATTAAGACGACTTTCAAAGAAGCCGAGATCTCCACCGCACATCACCACCTTCGCTTCCGGATATTCACGGCGGTAGGCGCCGACCATTCCTTCGATCTCTGCGATCATCCCGTTCAGCACCCCGCTTTGCATAGCCGTTACGGTAGTTTTACCGATCAGTAACCTATTATCGATCTCTTCTACAAGAGGCAGGCGCCGCGTAAACTCATGCATGGCCCGGAACCTCATCCGCATCCCCGGCGCTATGGCTCCTCCCTGGAATACACCTTCCGCATCTATAAGATCGTACGTAATACACGTTCCGGCGTCTATTACGACCAGATCGGCCTCCGGGTAGAGATAATTCGCCCCCGCAGCAGCGGCGAGCCTGTCTGCACCCAGCGTTTCGGGGGTACCATAGTTAACCCCGACAGGCATCGGCGTACTGTTGCTAAGACGCAAAACAGGGACATTTAGTTGCAGCGTATCGCAAAATTCCTCCAGGCTGTAGCTTACAGATGAAAAAATGATCCGGCGTACCGGGGAAGTTCTCACTGCCACGATCATCTCCTCAAAACCAAGACCTGACAGGCTCTTTATCAGCCGGTTACCATCAAACCAACCTACCTTTGAGTACGTATTTCCCGAATCTATTGCCAGTTCCATAAAAGCGTGGTGCAAAACTCATTTTTTAAAGCGAAAAATACTAGACGAAGTTTGTTTTTTTAATTTTTTATTTACCTTTGCAGTCAGAACCTCATACCAAGAAGGTCTCATTTCCCTAGCATTTCCTGTTCTTGTAATACCTATTCGTTATTGTTTAATGTTGTCTGACGGCACTTGCCACTAGCATAATCTGTGTGATTCTGCTCCTATATTCCCAATAGTTCTCACTTTATTCAATTATCAAGGGCAAACTTAGCAGTTGCCCGCTACATTGTATGTTCTCACTAGATGATTTGAATCTGAAGCTCCTTTCGGAGTTAAAAGAAATCGCTGAATCCGTCGGTATTTATAACTATAAAGGGCTTTCAAAAAAGGAAATTGCCCTCAAAATACTTGAAAAACAAAATGAAGGAACTACCCTGGTGGCAGAAGCCGAACCGGTAGTACAGGAAGTTGTTGAAAAAAAGGCTGAACAGGCCGTAAAAGAAACTCCTGTGGCAAAGACACTTAAGCAACCTGAAGAACAGGGCGTTAAAAGAAAAAGGACCAGGATCACAAAGAACGCAGGTGACCCGCCGGCTTCTGCGCCCGGCCCCTCTCCTGCCTCCCCCGGGCTCTTTCAGAAAGAGAACAAGCCCAAACATACCCCGGTACCTGAACCCGCTCCACAGGAGTCGCCCGTCGCCGACCCAGCCATAGATGAAGAAGAAGCCGGTATAGATTTCCTGGATTCCCTGGAAGCACCTGAGCTCATTGATAACTTTGATTTATACAGCGATATCGAGCTTGACAATGCCGACCTTCTCCCGGAAACACCGGTAGCGCCTGCCGAAGAGCCTTCGGCCAAAACCGGCAAACAGCAGCAGCAGGTCGCCAAAACCGACGGCGACCGTTCAAGAGAAGAGTATGCGGGAAAAATAAAGAAAAACTACAATAACTACGTTCGTGAATTCGACGGCCTTATTGTAAACGAAGGGGTCCTGGAAATTATGCAGGACGGAAGCTACGGCTTTATGCGTTCGGCCGACTATAATTACCTGGCCAGCCCCGACGATATTTATGTATCACCTTCACAGATCAAGCTTTTCGGTCTCAAAACCGGGGATACGATCAGAGGCCAGATACGCCCGCCTAAAGACGGGGAAAAATATTTTGCACTTCTCAGGGTCGAAACGGTAAACGGGAAAACCACCGAAGAGATCCGCGACCGTATTCCTTTCGAATACCTTACGCCTCTTTTCCCCGAAGAAAGGTTAAACCTCAGTACAAAGCCTGATCTCTACTCAACCCGTATCCTCGATTTGTTCGCTCCTATCGGAAAGGGACAGCGGGGTATGATCGTTGCCCAGCCCAAAACCGGGAAAACCGTACTCCTGAAAGAAGTAGCCAATGCCATTACCAGAAACCACCCGGAAGTATATCTCATCATCCTGCTCATAGACGAACGGCCTGAAGAAGTAACCGACATGCAGCGGAGTGTCAGGGCCGAAGTTATTTCCTCCACTTTCGACGAGCAGGCAGACCGCCATGTGAAAGTATCCAGCATCGTGCTTGAAAAAGCAAAGCGGATGGTCGAATGCGGTCACGATGTGGTGATCCTTCTCGACTCCATTACCAGGCTTGCAAGGGCGTATAACACCGTTGTTCCGTCGTCGGGTAAAATCCTCTCGGGAGGGGTTGATGCCAACGCGCTGCATCGTCCGAAAAGATTCTTCGGAGCTGCCCGTAATGTGGAAAACGGAGGCTCCCTTACGATTATAGCCACTGCTCTTATAGAAACCGGCTCCCGTATGGATGAAGTAATCTTTGAAGAGTTCAAGGGAACCGGTAACATGGAGCTTCAGCTTGACAGGAAACTGTCCAACAAACGTGTTTTCCCGGCCATAGACGTGATGACATCCGGAACACGCCGGGAAGATCTGCTGCTTGATAAGGAAACGCTGCAGAAAGTCTGGGTTCTGAGAAAACATATGGCCGATATGAACCCGGTAGAGGCCATGGATTTCCTCCTGACCAATATGCGCGGCACACGGAACAACGAGGAATTCCTGATTTCAATGAACAGGTAACCGTTACCGGCAGGGCCATACAAAAAAGGAGCTTCTCATGCGAAGCTCCTTTTTTGTATTGAAAATATTTGCGTATACTAACAATCGAAATAAGTAATTTCATAACTTCCCCTGAATTTATGCACCTTTAGCTAACACTATCATTCCAAAAACCAATGAACAGCAGCAATTCTCTATGGATAGCCCTTCTCTTAGTCTGGATCGGGGGATCGGCCTGGTGGCACGTATGCAAGATTAAACTGCTTTGTGAAGGCTCCGCAACAACCGTAGTTTCCGAACCGGTTCCCGAAGCCCCTGCGCTGCACCTGATGGATGGTGAATCACTCATGCTGACGTCGCCTTTCAATTTTTCGTTCGCAAAATCCGGTAATAAAGCCAATACCGAAAAGATCAGCGCTGAAATCGATTCCATTGCCGGGTACCTCCGGGCGCTCCCGGATAAACGGGTGGTGCTGACGGGCTTTTACGCCGCCGATGAGATCAATGCAACCAGTTGGCCTAACCTCGGAATTGCGCGTGCTGAAGAAGTAAAAGCCTATTATGTAAATAAGGGGCTCTCTCCTTCTGTATTTACGACTAAAGGAGAGCTCAGAGACGATCTCGTTTTCATCAGCGACTCGCTGCAGGGAGGTATCGATTACCAGTTTATCGATGCCTTGACGCTCACAGAGAATACCCTGGCCGAAGAGCAGAAGTTCGAGGATATTTTCAAGCCTCTCGATCTTTATTTTAACACAGGGAGCGTGAACTACATCAAAACAGCAGATAATGAGCGCTTCCTGGAAGAAGCTAAATTATTCCTCTCACAGAACAAAGACAAAAAGCTTGTCCTTACAGGCCATACGGATAATGTAGGGTCGGCGGCAAGCAACACGCAGCTATCTATGGAAAGAGCGGAAACTGTAAAGGAACTCCTGACCGAATCGGGTATATCCGCCGAACAGATCTCTGTAAGTGCAAAAGGGCAGACACAACCCAAAGCATCTAACGATACTCCCGAAGGGCAAGCTGCTAACAGGCGCGTATCTATTGTAGTCTCTGAATAGGAAAAACACTAAACGAACTGATAAGCTATGTTTGATTTAAATCCGCACAATCTACTGGATGCCTGGTGGCAGCATCTGCTCATGATTTTCGTATCTGCCGTATTAGGCTATATAATAGGTTACAGACAGGGGATTAGGGCAATTAACCGTATGGAAGATCAGCTGGCCCGGCTGGGGGTAGAGCTGGAGAAATGCCGGAAAAGCCTGGTGGTTATCCAGCCCGATGTTATCGCTGCCCGGCTCGGCGCTACCGACGACCTGAAACTGATAGAAGGTATAGGGCCGAAAATCGAGAAACTGCTGAACGCGGCCGGCATCAATACCTTTGCCCGCCTGAGTGAAACGCCGGTGGAAACCCTTGAAACCATATTGAACAATGCCGGGCCACGATTCCAGATGCATAAACCCGGTACCTGGCCTGCACAGGCGTCGCTGGCCAATGAGGGGAAATGGGAAGAGCTCGAAAAATGGCAGCAGGAACTGGATGGGGGAGTTTAACCTTTAGAAACAACTAACATTTATCATTTTTCCGATGATTTTACTAGAACTAAATCCTCTCTCCACTTCTGTTGCGATCCCGGAGATAGTGATTATCCTTTTAATCGCAGCGCTTATCGGCTACTTAATCGGCCGCTGGATTACCAAAGGCCAGCTTAAACAGCTTCAGCAGGTACTCGAAGTAAAAGAAGGCGAGCTTAACGACTGCCAGGCACAGCAGCAATCGCCCGCTATCGTCCGGGAGCCAAAGCCGGCTGCGGCGGTTGTTAAAGACGACCTGAAGCTGATAGAAGGTATAGGGCCGGCTATAGAGAAGCTTTTAAATGCGGACCAAATCTTCAGTTTTTCACAATTGGCAGATACTTCACCGGATGTTTTGACGACAATCCTCCGGAACGCCGGATCCAGGTTCCAGATCCACGATCCTCAAACCTGGCCGGAGCAGGCTACCCTGGCAAGGGACGGGAAATGGGAGGAGCTGGAAGAGCTCCAGGACAGGCTTACGGGAGGAAGGGACATTTAGCGGACTTTTTTCTCCTGAAACCGGGATCGGGCCCTACTCTTTGAGCCTGATCCCGTTTTCT
This sequence comes from uncultured Cytophagales bacterium, assembly GCA_964559125.1. GTDB lineage: Bacteria > Bacteroidota > Bacteroidia > Cytophagales > Spirosomataceae > Ravibacter. Next base: position 35,817 of record CAZLGW010000002.1, on the reverse strand, counting down.
TCTAATGTGATCAATCCCCTTTTATAGAGACCGCCTATTGCCTTTTTGAAATTCTTTTTGCTCGTGCCGAGGCGCTTTTCTATCTCCTCCGGACTGCTCTTATCTGACAGGGGCAGGAAGCCGTTATTTTGTTTGAGCGTTTCGTAGATTCCGGCCGCGTGCGCTTCGATCCGTTCGTATCCTGCTTTTTCAAGAGATACATCTATCTTGTTCCCTTCCCTTATCAGCCTCACATAGCCTTTAAGCTGTATGCCAACCGCAATGGGCCTGAATACGTCACTGTAATAGATCAGTCCGAGATGATAGTTGTTGATAATGACGTTATATCCCAGATCTGTCCGTTCGGCCACCAAAAGATCCACCTCATCACCTTCCTTTACCAGCAGCCGGCTGTTATCCAGGTTCTGCCTCCACCTGGCAGTAGCCAGCAGGCGGTCGGTGCGCCGGTCGAGGTACAGGAAGACGACGTGGCTCTCCCCTGTTCCCATTTTCGTGATCTGCTCACTGAAGGGGACAAACAGGTCTTTTTCGAGCCCCCAGTCCAGGAAAGCGCCATAGCTGTTTACATCCCTGACCCTGAGATACCCGAACTCATTCCGTAGCAGAAGCGGGGTCTGTGTGGTGGCTACCGGGCGGTCTTCCGAATCTTTATAAACAAAGACCCTGATCGTGTCTCCTATCACCATTTCGTCACTGACATACTTGTTGGGTAGCAGTACCTCAGTCCCTTCAGGCTCGCTCAGGAACAACCCGACGCTTGTCTTGCGCTCTATCGTTAAATCATTAAACTTCCCGAGGAATAACATAGATTTATTTGGTGACTATATATCCTGCAATTAAACATTAGTTAAGCAGGTTACCCAAACGAAGCAATTCTATTTCTGCAGCCTTAGCCGCATAGCTCAGGTTAACAAGGCGGTATCCGGCATCTTCAAAGCTCTTTTGGGCTTCCCTGACATCAATGATAGTGGCCTGAATGAGCTCGAAGCGCTGCATGGTAAGATTCAGCAGGTCTTCGGTAAGCTTGTAATTCCTGGTCTCGGTTTCCAGCTGCTTCAACGCATTCTGGTAGGCCTGGTAGGTTTTGTAGACATTCGCCTTGAAATCCCTTTCAAGAATTTCCTTTTGCTTCCGGGCTGTTTTTACGTCTACCACCGCTGCCTGCTGTTGTCGTTTGAAAGCGCTGCCGTTATAGATCGGGACCGCTACCGACACCCCGATATTGGGGCCGAACGATTGATTTAAAAGGTTAAACCCGGCCGCACTCTGGACACGGGTGTAATTCAGCGCCGAATTAAGTCTTACAGTCGGGTACATCTGCGCGGAGATCTCCTTCTGGATCAACTCGCTGATCCTTATCTGGTTTTCCGAAGCCTTGATCTCCGTATTGGCAGATACACGGTCAAGAACAGGCTGGAGGTCCAGGTCGCCTGCCACTATGATCGTATCCTTAATGTCCAACTGAATATCAGGCGATTCGGTCAGCAGCCTGAGCAACTCGGTCTTTGCTACGTCTACCACCAACATCTGGTTCATCATCAGTTGGTTAGCCGTATTGATATCGATCTGGGCCTGGTATATATCGGCATTGTTGGCCATACCGGCAGACCGGCGGGCCTCAAGTACTTCCAGCCTTTTTTCCGAAGCGAGTATCGACTGATGGATCGTCCTGACATAGCTCTGTTGCCGCACTATATCATAGTAGGCGGTCGATACATCTGCAATCAGGTCCTGTATGCGGGAAACGAGCAATTCCTCGCTTTGAACCTGTAATTCCTCAAGTCGTTTTTTGGTAGCCACTATCCTGTTGCCGTTATAAAGCACCAGAGAAGCAGCAAGTCCGGCCGACAGGTTGTTCCCTGCAGCTCCGTTACGTTCAATATTGGTCCCGTTCTGAAGCTTCTGCCTGATGTTCATCAACTGCTCCGTATTACCGAGCGTACCGCTGACAACAGGCAGCCCGCCTGCTACTCCGTAGTGGTTCATCAGTGTCCGGGCCTCCGTTTCATTTCTGGCGATCTGGATTTCGAGACTGTTCCTCAAAGCAATCGCGATCGCCTCGTTCAGTGTAAGGGATATTTTTTCCTGTGCATGTATTCCCAATGGCAAAAAGCCAAAAATAACCAGGAGTCCTCTTTTTGCGGTATGGTAAAAATTCATGTTTTAGACAAAATGTCTGAATATTTTTTAGGCAATTAATTCATGTTCGACCTCGAGCTCTTCTTCGTGGTGTGCCTTCTCCTTCCCGGAAATAAAGGTATAAACTGCCGGTATCACGAAAAGCGTCAGTATCAGCGAAAACGCAAGCCCTCCCACTATTACTACCCCCAGGGGAACACGGCTGGTAGCTGCAGCTCCGAAGCCGATCGCGATCGGTAAAGCGCCGAAGGCCGTCGCCAGGGTGGTCATAAGGATCGGACGAAGCCGCTGGGTAGCAGCTTCTATCACCGCCTGTTTCATCGGCATACCTGCCTCTCTTTTCTGGTTGGTAAATTCTACGATCAGGATACCGTTTTTGGTAACAAGCCCGACGAGCATGATCATCCCGATCTGTGAAAAGATGTTGATCGTATGACCGAATATATACAACGACAGCAGCGCACCTGCCAGCGCGAGCGGCACTGTGAGCATGATGGTCAGCGGATCCCGGAAGCTCTCGAATTGTGCAGCCAGAACCAGGTAGATAAGAACGAGCGCAAGCGAAAAAGCGAACATCGTATTGGACGAGCTTTCCTCAAAATCGCGAGACGGCCCGGCAAGCGAGGTCTGAAAGCTTTCGTCAAGCACCCGGTCTGCTATGGCCCTCATGGCGGCTACACCGTCGCCGATAGTTTTTCCCTCGCTCAGAGAAGCCGATATCGTAGCGCTTTTATAGCGGTTGTAACGGTACAATGTCGGAGGCCCGCTGGCTTCGTTTATTTTCACGACGGAAAGCAGGGGTACGTTCTGCCCGCGATTGTTCCTGACATACAGTTTCGAAATATCTTCAGGTTTGTTCCTGTCGGTATGTTCCACCTGCCCGATTACCTGGTATTGCATCCCGTTCATCAGGAAGTAGGCCAGCCGCCGCCCGCTGAACGCCGCCTGGATCGTAGCGGCGATATCGCTCGTCGAAAGTCCGAGATCCCGGGCTTTAACACGATCTATTTCTATATTGAGCTCGGGTTTGTTGAACTTGAGGTTGACGTCCACGTTACCGAATGTCGGATCGTTTAAAGCCTCTTCCATAAATACCGGGATCGCCTCCGAAAGCTTTTCAAAATCGAGATTCTGCAGGATAAACTGGACAGGAAGCGAGCCTCTGGAACCCAGGCCGACCGATATGGTCTGCTCCTGGTTGGCAAAGATCCTGGCTCCGTTAAACTCCTTAATCTTCTGGTTTATGGAATTTGTAATGTCGTTCTGGCTGCGTACGCGCTCTGTTGCCGGCACAAGGCCTATCCTGGCCATACCGCTATTGGCACCGGTACTGCGAAAGCTCGGAGTGGAGGAAAACACAAAGCTGCGCTCGGGAATAGAGTCATTGAGGTATTGGGTCAGTTGGTCGGACACGGCCTGCATCTCCGGGTAGCTTGTACCTTCGGGAGCGGTAAGGGAAAAACGGACCGTATTCCGGTCTTCCATCGGCGCCAGCTCGCTCTGCAGGTTGGTAAAAGTAAAGTAAATGATACCTATACACAGAGCCACAATCAGCCAGGCAGCCCCCCTTACTTTCATAAAGCCCGTCAGCAAGCGGTTATAGCCTCTCTCCATACCTTCAAAGAAAGGTTCGGTCTTTGTGTAAAACTTCCCTTTCCCGGTATTTTTCCTGTGCAGGTATACGTTGAGCACAGGCGTGATGGTCAGCGAGACAAAAGCTGAGATCAGCACCGCAGCGGCCAATACGACCCCGAATTCACGGAAAAGGCTTCCTACAAAACCTTCGAGGAAAATAACCGGAAGAAACACTACCGCCAGGGTGACGGAAGTGGATATAACCGCAAAGAAGATTTCCTTACTTCCCTCGACAGCCGCCTTGCGTATAGGCATCCCTTCCTCCAGTTTCCGGAAGATATTCTCCGTAACCACGATACCGTCATCCACAACAAGCCCGGTAGCCAGCACAATTCCCAGCAGCGTAAGGATATTCAGGGAAAAACCGGCCAGATACATCACAAAAAAAGTCCCAATGAGGGATATCGGGATATCGATAAGGGGCCGCACGGCGATGACAAAATCCCTGAAGAAGAAAAGTATCACCATGACCACCAGTATAAACGCGATCACGAGCGTTTCCTCTACCTCCTCGATACTCTGCCGGACCATCCTTGTATTATCGACCAGTAGCTCGAAACTAATGTCCGATTTATTCGATTCAGTGATTTCGGCGAGCCGTTTGTTAAATTCTTCCGAAATTTTAACATAATTGGCGCCCGGCTGGGGAATCACTGCCAACCCGACGGCATACACCTCGTTAAACTTCCATGCCTGCTCCTCATTCTCAGGCCCCAGCTCTACCTTGGCTACGTTTTCCAGGCGTATGATGCCGGCCGAAGCGTCCTCCCTGACTATGAGCTTGTTAAAATCATCCTCGGTAGTAAGCCTTCCCATTGTCCGGATAGTCAGCTCGGTATTATCTCCGTAAATCTTTCCTGCGGGCATCTCCACGTTTTCGGCTGCCAGGATTCTGCTGATATCATTGAAAGAGACATTGTAGGCATTCATCTTATCGGGGATCAGCCAGATTCTCATCGCGTATTTCTTCTGTCCGAAGATGTTTACCGCGCTTACGCCGTTGATCGTCTGGAGCCGCTGCTGCAAAACATTCTCCGCGTAGTCGCTGAGCTCCATCAGCCCCTTCGTCGGACTCTGGATGGCCAGCATCAGGATAAAATCACTGTTGGCATCGGACTTGACTACGACCGGTGGGGCGTCTATATCCTGGGGAAGGTTCCTGAGCGCCTGGCTGACTTTGTCGCGTACGTCGTTCGCAGCTTCCTCCAGTGAAACATCAAGATTAAATTCGACTGTAATATTGCTCGCCCCTATCTGGCTGGTCGAAGTGATGGTACGGATACCCGGGATACCGTTAATGGATTTCTCGAGCGGTTCGGTAATCTGGCTTTCGATAATGTCGGCATTGGCACCGATATAGCTTGTGCGGACATTCACGGTAGGCGGGTCGATCGCCGGGTAATCCCGCAGCGACAGATAAGAGTACCCGATCCCGCCGAAAAGCACAATGGCCAGGTTCATCACTATGGCCAGAACCGGGCGTTTAATGGACAACTCGGAGATATTCATGGCTATCGTCCAGTTTTTTAAGATTAAGTTATTAGGTCTCTGGAAACAACTTCTTTACAATGAAGCTTCTGAAAAAGCACTCAGTTCCTTTACATCCCGGACCTGCACGGGCCGGCCGGGCCTGGCAAAAAGCACGCCGCTCACTACTACCGTATCTCCGGGAACAATTCCTTTGCTGATCTCAATCAGGCTGCTCTGTCTTACGCCCGTTTCCACTTCAACCATTTCCGCCTGGCCTTTTCTGACCAGAATCACCTTCTTCGTCTTGGCTTCCGGAATAATACTGTTGGCAGGGATCTGTATGGTCTTCCTGGCGTCACCCATCCTGAGATAGACTTTGGCAAACGACCCGGGGCTCACCGTGTTCCTGGACAATACCGCCCGAACCGTAATATTTCGCGAAGTGACGTCCACCTGGGGTTCGGTCGCTACGATCCTTGCCTGGATCAGGCTACCGTCTCCCTTGTCTACCGCAACATCCACCGTTTTGCCGATTTTAACAAACTCAATATATTCTTCAGGAACGTTAAAATCGACTTTCAGCTGATTGGTTTCCTGCATGGTGGCAATAACTGTAGAAGTAGTGACAAATGCCCCGTTACTGATCTGGCGAAGTCCTACCTTACCGGTAAAAGGCGCCGTCACCACAGTTTTATCGATCAGCGCTTTGGTAATCTCCATATCGGCTTTGAGGCTGTTGACCTGGTTCAGGGCCAGATCGTAGTCTGCCTGGTTGACTCCGTTAACTGCCAGGAGCTTGCGGAGCCGCTGCTCGGAAAGGTCGGCTATTTCCAGCTGTACTTCGGTCTTTCTCAGCTGGGCCTGGAGGTCGGCGTCATTGATACGGGCTATGACTGTTCCCCTGCTTACCACCTTCCCTTCCGGCACATTCAGGTAAATGAGCCTGCCGCTCGTTTCGGGCATCAGCTGAACAAATTCATTGGAAACGATTGAACCGTTCAACTCAAGATCGGCCGATATATCATGCAACTGCGCTACCACCACATCCACGATGGGCGGAGCCTGTGCCGTCTGTTTAAAAGTGTCTTTTTTTTCCGAACAAGCTACTACTACAGGGAGTAAGATAGCCGGCAGAATTCTTAGTTTCATAGAATCAATTAAGGGTAGTAATTGTATGAATTACCTGAGATTATATAATCATTAATTCAGGGTCTTGTTACTCACAAGCTGCTGAAAACAGTTTTATACACTATTGTTAAGGCCGATACCAGGTGCAATAACCTGCAATAAAGTATCGCATTTCATCTCTGTCTCATCCCATTCCTCCGCAGGATCGGAGTCGGTCGTGATTCCCGCCCCTGCAAACAGCGTCATGATCCCGCCTTTTGCCCTCAGGGTCCGCAGGTTCACAAAGAGGCAGGTTTCATCCTCTACATTTACGGGCCCCCAATAACCGCTGTAAAACGACCGGTCGTATCCCTCCAGGGATGCAATCAGGGCCCTGGCCTCTTCCCTTGGCATGCCGCAGACCGCAGAGGTCGGGTGAAGCAGCTTCAGCATCACCGAGCCCAGTTCGGGAAAATTCACGGCTTCCAGGTCTACCTGAAAATCCGATTTCAGATGATACAAATTGCCTGCTTTTGAAGATTTGGGGCCCGTCTCCACGTATTCGCGAAGCCTGATCTTCTTAAAGCATTCAATGATATAACGGCTTACAATGGCCTGTTCCTCGATCTCTTTCTCACTCCAAAGCACTTTGAATTTAGGCTTGACGGCACCTGTAGCGTCGGTCGCCGACTGGGTACCGGCTAATGCAACCGTTCTGAAATAACGCCTGCGGCTGACCCCCACGAGCAGCTCCGGCGACGCGCCCAGCCACACTTCCTGCAGGTGCGGCAGGCTGACCATCGAAACAAATGCCGACGGGTATGCCGCTTCCAACTGAAAAAAAGCGTTGATAAAGCTAAAACCCGGGCTGTATTCAAATTCCCTGGTACGGGAAAGCACTACTTTAAATAGCTCTCCCGCCTTTACCGACTCCGCACCGAGCTGAACAATACGCTTGAACCTTTCTTTATCGCCATCTGTCTCCCTGGCTACAATGGCATTATCGGGGAGCGCCCGCTGCGCCGCAGTCTCTTGCAGCTCAATTGCCTTTTTGAATAAAACGCTTCGGAAATCATCGCCATCCAACTCCTCAACGGGTACATCGGCAGCCGGATGGCTTACCGGGAAAGAAAGTGACAGGTCCCCTTCCAGGAAAAAAACCTCCGATTCTGCCGAACTGCTGAACGGCGCCAGAAGAAAACCACTTTCAAGCCTTTCCAGATCGGGAACTACCCGGGCCGGTAATAAATTTTCAGACACGATCAACCTCCGCCTGTCTGATTCCGGAAGCCTCCAGATGGCTACAGGATAGCCGGAGGTGAAAGCTGCTTCCCAGATAAACTCAGCCGTGACTGCTTTTGTCGCAAAAGAAGCGCAGACTTCTATCGCATTATTCTCCTCATTTACCATTTGACCGACACGTATTTCACAAATCTAGAAATATTTAATTTCCTTGAAATAACGGTAAAATTAAAAAAACGTCCTGATAACATTTATTAACAACTGACGTCAGGAGAGTACAGCAACAGTCAAGCGACTGATACACACTAACTTACCAGCCGGAGTTGTGATCCTGATCTCCCAGATATGTGTAGAGCGACCGAGATGAATCGAAGTAGCTTTGCCGAATACTTCTCCTTCATGAACAGGCCTGATATGATTCGCATTGATCTCCAGCCCTACCGCTTTTTGCCTGGCAGGATCCTGAAGGCAAAGATAGGAAGCCACGCTCCCCAGCGTTTCGGCCAGCACTACCGAAGCTCCGCCGTGCAGCAGCTTCATTGGTTGCCTGGTACGATCGTCTACCGGCATTCTGGCTACAAGATAATCCTCCCCTACTTCTGTAAAAACTATCCCGATGTGTTCGGCTATTGTACCGGCGCTCATGGAATTAAGTAAATCCAAAGTCGGTTTCGTTGCAAACATTGTCTAAAAAATGTTAAATTTACATCGTCAAAATAGAGCAAAAATTTCAATTTTTCCAAATTTATTATTAAAATAATACAAAATTTGAGAAGAAAGACCATTTACCTGATACGACACGGGGAAACAGACTACAACCGGAAGGGGGTAGTACAGGGAAGCGGGATCGACGCGGAGCTTAATGAAATGGGGAGAGCTCAGGCTGACGCGTTCTACGATGCTTACGGACACGTGCCCTTTGACAAGATTTACACCTCCCAGCTTATCCGTACGAGGCAGTCCGTCGAGAAATTCATCCGGTCGGGCATCCCTTACGAATCTTTCGCCGGTCTGAACGAGATTTCATGGGGCATTTATGAAGGTACCGCGCATACTTCCGGGGAAGATACGCACTACCTGAGTATCCTGCAAAGCTGGAAAGAGGGCTATACCAACCGGGCGCTTGAAGGCGGGGAAAGTCCCCTGCAGGTAAGAGACAGGCAACTGCCGGTTATAGAGCATATCCTTTCGCAAAGCCAGGAGAGAAATATCCTGATCGCTACGCACGGACGGGCTATGCGTATACTCCTGGCCACTCTTTTCAACGAGTCGCTTACACAGATGGACAAGTACGCACACAACAACCTGTGCCTCTACAAGCTGGAGTATATTCCTCAAGGCAGGAGGATCGAGATCCTGCAGAGCAATGACATCACGCATCTCCTGACGCTGCATGTAGCGGGCTGACGTCGCGGCAGAAAATCCGGATCAAATCGTAAATCATCCTTTGGTAATCTCCCAGGCCCTCCGGTGTAGATCCCTGACCTTCCGGACTCAGAAAATCTGTACCTTTACGGCCTACTCCCGACCACCGGTGTGAAGGGCGATATAACCTCATGACTAAGACGCGTATATACTGGTTATTGCAGATAGCAGGCTGGACAGGCGCTATGGCCTTCGAGTATATACCCTACGCGCTGCAGTACGGTTTTGACGTTTCGGGTATTTTCATGACCCTGGCCAATATATTGATGGCCATCATCCTGACCCATTTCTATCGTCTTATCGTTCAGAAATGGAACTGGAGCAACCTTCCCCTGTCAAAACTGATGATAAGGGTGGTTATCTCCGTAGGCATACTCGGCACCGTCATGACCTTTTTCAATCACCCTATCGACAAGGAAATCCTGGCCGACAATCTCGCCAACCAACCGTTTGTTTTCTGGAGCTACCTGGCCAACTGGTGTAAGCTGATGCTCACCTGGGTGCTGTCCTATACGATCTATCACTATGTGGAACAGCACCGCCTGTCTGATCTCGAAAAGATCATGTATAAAACTTCCATCCGGGAAGCCGAGGCAAAAGTTCTCCGCTCCCAGCTCAATCCACATTTTACCTTTAACGCCCTCAACAGCATCAGGGCGCTTATTATAGAAAACCCGGAAAAGGCTCAGCAGGGGATTACCCAGCTTTCCAATATATTGCGCAATTCGCTGCTGGTCGACCGGCGCAAGACAGTCGATCTCAGAGAGGAGCTGAAAACGGTAGAAGACTACCTTAACCTGGAAAAGGTACGCTATGAGGACCGGCTGCAATTTACCATCCATGCCGACCCTGCATCGCTCTATTGCCAGGTACCTCCCATGATGCTGCAAACACTGGTTGAGAACGGGATCAAGCACGGGATATCCAAAATTATTTCGGGCGGGACTATCGAAATCCGTACATCGGTAAAAGACGATATACTGACCGTCTCTATTGTCAATTCCGGTGTACTGGAGAAAAAGGAATCCAACGGGATCGGCCTTAAGAATACCGCAGAAAGACTTTCACTCCTGTACGGTATAGATGCCCATGTTGAAATCAGCCAGTTCTCCGAAAACCAGGTATCGGTAGAACTGACCATTCCGCTGATTTCCAAGGCTGTTTTATGAGGGAGGTGGGAAAGTACCAGGTTTTAGGAAGTATCAGATTAGCTATCAATGAATTAAAAACTCTATATATAATATGAGAACTCTGATCATCGACGACGAACGCCTTGCCAGGATAGAACTAAGGAGACTGCTCCAGGAATTCCCGAAAATTAACATCGTTGGAGAAGCCGCCAATGCCGACGAGGCGCTCCAGCTGATCGACGAGCTCGACCCCGAGCTGTTATTCCTCGACATCCAGATGCCGGGAAAAAACGGCTTTGAGCTTCTTACCGCGCTGAAGGGAAGCGCTCCCGACGTGATCTTCACTACGGCATTTGACGAGTATGCCATCAAGGCATTTGAATTCAACGCCCTGGATTACCTGCTCAAACCGATCGATACCGAAAGGCTGAGAGAGGCGATCAGCCGGATCGAAGATAACCAGCCTGTAATTGAAACCGGCGAAAAAGCTGAACTCCCCAAAACCGAAAAAACACTAGGACAGGACGACCAGGTATTTGTAAAAGACGGCGACAGGTGCTGGTTTGTCAAACTTTCGAAAGTGCGGCTTTTCGAATCGATGGGAAATTACGTCAGGCTTTATTTCGACGATCAGAAACCACTGGTGCTCAAATCCCTCAACAGCCTGGAGGAGCGCCTGGATCCGCAGACTTTTTTCCGCGCTAACCGCAAGCACATCATCAACCTGGCATGGGTCGATAAGATCGAACCCTGGTTTAGCGGCGGCCTGCTGGTGACCCTGCAGGGCGGCGACAAGATAGAAATATCCAGACGGCAGACGATCCGGTTCAAAGAGCTCACCAGCCTCTGACACCGGCAGCTTACAGCATACCTTCGTCGGCAAAACTGAAATACCCGCTGTCGGACAAGATCAGGTGATCCAGCACCGGTATCGAAAGTATCCTGCCTGCGTCGGAAAGTTGCCTGGTGATCGTTTTGTCGGAAGTGCTCGGCCGGAGGTTGCCCGAGGGATGATTGTGGACAAGGATTACCGAACTGGCCAGGTTTTCTACCGCATGTTTAAAAACAAGCTTCACATCGACCACTGTTCCGGATACCCCGCCAAGGCTTACCTGTACCGGCCTTATTACTTCAGCGGCCCTGTTGAGCAGGAGGATCCAGAATTCCTCGTGCTGCTTATCCTGGAGATAGGGCCGCATTTCTTCGTAGGCCGACGCCGAAGATACAATCCGGATACGCGGCATCACATCGCGTTCTTTCCGCCGGCGGCCCAGCTCCATGGCAGCCAGGAGGGTAATTGCTTTCGCCTTCCCGATCCCTCTCGTTTTCATAAGTTCTCCCGGAGTTTGCTTGCCCAGTTCGCGCAGGTCGTGATTCACCCTCGACAACAGGTTTTTCGCTACATCGACAGCCGTCTCGGAAACGGTGCCTGATCCTATCAATATTGCCAGGAGTTCTGCATCGGTAAGCGCCATTCTCCCTCTCTGTAACAATTTTTCCCGGGGACGATCCTCTTCAGCCCAGTCTTGTATGGTACGGGAAATGGTAATGTACCGTTTGTTTATTTTCATATAGCATGTACCTAATACAGTTGTACAGGTAAAGATAGTAAATCCTTACATTTTGCCTACTCTCCCCTGCTCTACTTAACGCCTAGTTCCGTCAGGGCAGCTCTCGCTTTATTATCTATACTATTCTTGTATTCATGCTTTTTAAACGACATAGCCTTCCGGAAGAAATCTGCAGCTATATCCGTCTGACCCGCTTTGCGGTAGATATATCCCAGCTGAAGGGCCGCAGAAGCACCGAAATAGTAGTCGTAGCCCTGGTTCATCTGCAGCGCGCGTTTAAGAAAAGGGATGCCTTCCGCTGTCTTCCCCTGTTGCTGTAATATACGTCCCAGCCGGTAATTGTATTCAATTTTTGAGTGAATATGCGTGAAAGAAGCTTCATTCAACCCCTTCAATACCGATAGCGCCTCTGCCAGGAATCCGCCGTCGAAAGCATACCTGGCTTTGAAAAGGACCTTTTGCTCGTCATCAATTTTGTTTGCCAGGAACCTCTCCGTCGTCTTCTGAGCATGCTTGTCGGCTTCCACATTCATGGCGCCGCTGTTCAGTACCTTCGGGAGCAACGCGGCCTGAGGTTTTCTATCCTTGTGCAGCCACGTACAAAGAAACTTTTTGAAATAGCTGTCCTTCAAAAAGTTACTCCCCTTGCTATGATCCAGGAAAATATCATATTCGGCTATAGCCCTGCCGTACTGCCCCTTCTGAAGGCTCACTTCAGCCTTCATATAATGCAGGAAAGGGAAGGGAAGGTATGCTCCGTCCTGCGGCGCTTTATCCAGGATAGCAAGCGCCGCCTCGCTCCTGCCCTTTTTCATCAGGACAGAGGCGGACAAGAAATGAAAAAGCAGGTTATCGGGTTCCTCATAGGGTATTTCCCTCAGCCTTGTAATCAGTTGCTCATCAGGCTGAAGCACATAGGCATGCAGGAGAAGGGCCGTCACACGGGCTTCTTTTCCAAACAGTTCCGACTCTTTTTCTACCCTGCCGAGTTCGGCAAGTCCCTGGCTGATAGTCCCTCTCAATCCCATCACGCGCGCCACCCATTGGTATTCTTCGGGTACGGAGCCGATCATCACATGCAGCAAACCGAGGGCTTTCAGGTGCGGCACAAAATCCGGGAACAACTTCAGGTTTTCCCCGAGCAGCCTGTTGGCCCTGATAATATCCCAGCAACCGGCAGTCCGGTTTCCGAACTTGAGCTTCACAAACGCAGAATGGAGCCTGATTTCAGCCATCATCATGCGCCGGTACGGCGACCTGTCGGGCAACCCGGCCAGTTGCTGCAATCTGGCTTCCTGTCTTTTCCCGAAAGCGGCGTATTCCCGGAGGTTGTCGGTTACAAGGAAATAGAAGAAGTCGGAATAGCTTTCCAAATAAGGTATGAAGCCGTTCTGTCCATTTTTCCCTTGCTCCTCTTTCAATACGGCTCCCGCTTTTTCCAGGCGTAGCTTCTGGATATCCGAATACGCTTTTACGAGTTCCGGCGAAAATACAAATCCACCGCCCGTATTCACCGGAAAGGCCACTGCAGCTCTTACCAGGAAGGCTATGCAAATGCAGGAAATGTAAACTCTCGTCAGCTTCAAACTATCAAAAAAAGGAGAAGGCTGTCCTAAGACAACCTTCTCTGTCAATTACAAAAACATAAGGGGTCTCCTTACCTGGAAGCCTGCACGGGAGATTCGACATCCGCCAGTATCCGGCCGCAGTGCTCGCAAACGATGATACGTTTGTTATCGCGGATATCTGCCTGCCGCTGCGGAGGCACGATATTGAAACATCCGCCGCAGGCGCCTCTCGACACATGGACCACTGCCAGGCCATTCAGGGAGTTAGACCGGATCTTCTCATAAGATTTCAGAAGCCGCTCCTCGATTTTCTTGGTTTGTTTCTCGCGGGAAGCCCTGATCTGCTTTTCCTCTTCACGGCTTTCCTCCACGATTACCTCCAGCTCACCTTTTTTCTCATTCAAAGCTTCCTCACGCTCGGCCAGTATCTGGTTAATTTTTTCAAGCTCATCTTCAATCAGTCTTATGCGGGCCCGGGTTTCGTTACTTCTCTTTTCGGCGAGGTTCACGTCCAGTTCCTGCAGCTCTATTTCCTTCGAGATAGCATCGAACTCGCGGTTGTTGCGTACGTTCATCTGCTGCTCTTTATACTTGAGGATCAGCTTTTCGGCATCTTTCTGCGCATTGCTAAACGCCTGCAGGTCGCCGTTCAGCTCATCGATTTCAGAAAGGAATTTATTTTTTCTTGTCTGGTAGCCCAGGGTTTCGTCTTCCAGGTCTCTTACTTCTTCGGGAAGGTCTCCGCGGATTTTAAGAAGCGCATCCAGTTTTGAATCAATTTCCTGTAGCTTCAACAGAGCCTCCAGCTTTTGTGCAATTGTGCTTTCCATATATCTTTATACGTGGTATGTCACCGGGTTAGTATTCACCTCTGACAAATAGAGTGCAAAATTATTAAATTTCTCTGATAAATATGAGAACAATAAATCTTTTGTAAACACTTCACTTTCATAATGCCCGATGTCGCATATCATCAGCCGGCCTTCGGCATCAAAAAACTCGTGATACTTGAAATCCGAGGTCACAAAGACATCCGCTCCGTTTTGTATCGCCTTCCTGAGCAGGAAGCTTCCCGCTCCGCCGCAAACTGCCACTTTACGTATCTTCCGACCTGGCGGCCGGGTATGCCTGATCACTTTCAGCGACATGCGTTCCTTCAAAACCCCGAGGAATTCATCCGTCGTCATTTCTTCCGGCAGCTCACCGATTGCCCCTGCTCCCACCTCCTGGTTTGCGTTTTCGAGCGCATGCAGGTAGTAGGCCACCTCTTCATAGGGATGGACCTTCTTCAGCGCAGCAAGCACTTTCCCCTGCAGGTAAGCAGGGAACATCACCTCTACCCTGTTTTCGATTACCTCCTCGAGCTGCCCGTTCATCCCGATATGCGGGCGGGCGGATGTATCCGGCTTGAACGTCCCGGTTCCTTCCACGCGGAAACTGCATTCCGAATAGGCTCCGATCTTACCGGCGCCGGCAGAAAACAGCGCGTCCAAAACGTTTTGTGTGTTTTCCACCGGCACAAAGAAGCTTAACTTGGCCAGCTCACCTGACTTTGGAGCAAGCACTCTTATATGCTCCAGGCCCAGCCTTTCGGCGATCTTACGGTTTACCCCGGTAGCCACATTGTCGAGGTTGGTATGAATAGCATAGATAGCAATGTCATTTTTGATAGCCGCTATAACGGTCCGCTCCACATAATTACTGCCGTTCAGCCTGCGCAGTCCTTTAAAAACAACAGGATGATGCGCCACGATCAGGTTGGCGCCTTTAGCAACGGCTTCTTTCACGACTTCTTCCGTCGCGTCCAGCGTCAGGAGCACCCCTGATACTTCCCATTCAGGCCTGCCTGTAAGGAGTCCTGCGTTGTCATAGTCTTCC
Source organism: uncultured Cytophagales bacterium (assembly GCA_964559125.1). Classification (GTDB taxonomy): domain Bacteria; phylum Bacteroidota; class Bacteroidia; order Cytophagales; family Spirosomataceae; genus Ravibacter. The sequence goes on along the minus strand of CAZLGW010000002.1, from coordinate 20,652 downwards.
TGGTAGGCCGGCGGCGCCCATTCTTCGAGCACGGAAATAATTTTTTGGATGGTTGGCATAGGCTGCTTTTGATACGTAACTCTGCAAAGATAACCGGGTGCGGCGCGGGTAGGCAAATTCCGATACACTTTCTTATCAACTTGATAAACTTTTTTATCAAAAACGCTTGCGTTATATCATCCCTCCCTATACTTTTGCACCACGATTCACGACAACGGTGCGGGGATCAGTAAGACAAGGAGGTCCGGTAGTTCAGTTGGTTAGAATACATGCCTGTCACGCATGGGGTCGCGGGTTCGAGTCCCGTCCGGACCGCTGAGAATCAAATCAAAAAGCATCAAAAGCCTGTAAATCAACGATTTACAGGCTTTTTTATTGTTCGTCGTTCATCAAATTGTTTCTAAAAACTCAAATTTTTGGTGAGCAATTCGGTGAGCAGTTAACAACTCTGAAAAGTGCTCACCAGAATCTATGTAACTAACTGTTAAACAGGTAGTTTACGCGCTAAACATCTTGTTTGTTGAAGGCTGCATTCTTATTTTTATTCACTTAAAAAAACGAATGGTATGCTTACAAAAACCTTCACGTTGCTCTTTTATCTAAAAAAACGCAGCAACTACGTCACGGGTAAATTGCCCATTTACTTGCGTATTACGGTTAATGGTCAGCGATTTGAACTGGCCACGAAAAGGTATTGCGATCCAGAGAAATGGAATACGGCGTCTGGGAGACAGAATGGAACCAGGGAGGAGGCCAGACTACTCAATAATTATCTTGAGACCATGCAGACTAAGGTTTTCGAGGTTCGCAGACAATTGATTGAGTCGAATATCGAGATCACAGCGGAAGCTGTAAAAGCCAAGCTTAGCGGAGCAGGTGACAAACCGACCTTCATTCTTGAAGTTTTCCAGGCGCACAACGATCAGCTGGCGAAATTGATCGGGATCGATTATGCGCGGGGTACCCTGAAACGATATGAAACCTGCCTTTCTCATACCAGGAATTTCATTCAGTGGAAGTACAAAGCAGACGACCTGGATATTAATAAGTTAGATTACGATTTTATATCCGACTACGAGTTCTGGTTCAAGACGATCCGAAAATGCGACCATAATACTTCAATGAAGTACCTGGCTAACTTCAAAAAAATCGTTTGGATCTGCGTGAAGAAAGGTTGGTTGGCCAGAGATCCGTTTCATGCTTATAAAATGAGTAAGCGGGAGGTCAATCGGCAGGCGCTCACGCAATCGGAACTTACCAGGATTTCTGAAAAGGAGTTCGGTACAGAACGCCTGGATCAAGTCAGGGATATTTTCGTTTTCTGCTGCTATACGGGGCTTGCCTATGTCGATGTGTATAAGCTTAAACGCTCGGAAGTGGTCGAAGGGTTTGACGGAGGTGATTGGATTACCATCAAACGTCAAAAAACGGATAGTGCATCGCTAATCCCCTTACTACCGCCAGCGTTTGAAATAATTAAGAAATACGAGGATCACCCTCAAGTAATTGCCCAGGATAGACTGCTTCCTGTTTTATCAAATCAGAAGATGAATGCCTATTTGAAGGAAATAGCTGATGTATGTAGCATTGATAAAGCGATTACCTTCCATTTGGCCAGGCATACCTTTGCCACAACTGTCACTCTTTCGAATGGCGTACCGATCGAGAGTGTTTCAAAAATGCTGGGACACTCTAATATCCGGACAACTCAGATCTACGCGAAGGTCGTGGATAAAAAGATCAGCGAGGATATGAAGAAAATAAAGGCCCTATATTCTTGAAGGTCCGGCAGGTAATCAAAGGGGAGGTGAAATGGCCTCACCTCCCCTTTAAAAACACCCTCGTACCTTGATAGTAGTCGTAGGTTGGGTGGTAGTCAATATAGCCGAATGCGATCAGGTCTTTGATGCATTTGTGGTAGGTGGCCGTACTTTTAAAGCGCGCCAATTTCATCACGCGCCTCCTGGAGATCGTGATCGGGTTTTGTCGGTTATTCTGATTCCACAAGTAGAGAAACACCATGTACAAACCCAGATGCCAGACATTGACGCGGCTGTCCAACCATATACCCAACCCTCCTTTTTCGCTTTTTACCGACTCCATATCACTTGGCCAGGTTTTTGAGAAGCATGGATTCGATGTCACTTTCCTGGTAAAAGTGAATTCCTCCCACCTTAGTGTACTTCAGTTCTCCGGAAATCCGCATTTGCTGCAAGGTACCAGGCGAGATGCTTAATAGCCGTCGCACCTGTGCACTTCTAAGCCATCTTGAAGAGGGCTGCTTGTTACTTTCTGAAAGCAGTGTTCGTATTTCACTTAGCAATTCATTTTTGAATTCGACTAAATCCTGTTTGCTCGCTATTTCCATTCCCATAATTCGTTAGGTATTTAATCGTATGCTACTTCTTATTTTGTTATTGTAACTGGGCTGATAAACCCAATACCCCCATTCGTGTAAATCCCGGATCGCGCCCACATAGGTGGATCGTGCCAGAATCTTGGCCTTTTTCATCACCCTTTTAGGGTCTATATCCAGGCTTTCTACTTTCCCATTTTGAAGCCATAAGTCAAACACGGCCACAAACAAAGCAATGTGGGTACTGCCGATGCGCGGGTCACCGGTAATACAGGACATAAATTGGGAAAGGGGATCAGGTTTCCGCATCGTTTACCTGATTTTCAGGCAATACCTTTCGCCTTCCGGTTCCGCTGTTTCTTTTCCGGCTCCTGATCCTGTTTCTCCGCTTTAGCTTTCTTTTCACCGAGAGCTTCCTGCTGCTGGGCTTTGCCTTGCGATTGCTCCTCTTTCTGCTGGCGGCTGAAGCCGGTCCTGACCATATTTTCATCGTACTGGTTAATAGCCTTAAACCGGGGAGCAGCCTCAATGAACCGGCGCTCTTCTTTCCCATCGATCACAAACGTCACCGATTGTGCATTCCCTTTTTGGAGCGATTCGAGCAACCGCGCTTTGTAATCAGGAGTTTCCAGTTCCTTGATCGGGTAGCGGGAAAGCACTTCTTCCAGCTTGAAGCCATAGTTTTCATGATAGGGCTTGATCTTAAAATTGCCACGGGTGTCCGTATCGGTAAAATCCAGCTGCAGCCAGGCGTTGTATTTCTCTCCTTTGGGCTCTAATCGCTTCTGCCCATTTTCACCCGTATCAATCAGTTTGGCCAGCTCTTTGAACACCGCTCTTCCAGCAAGCAGGTTGGCTGCTTCCTTGAAAGTAATGTTGTTATCATAGCCCATCTGAAAAGTCTGTTTCAGACTACTCCCCTCCTGTTTCTTTAATTCCAGCTCATAGTGGTTAAAGAAATAGTTATCAGTCGTTTTTGATTTTTGAAAATGCAAGATGGCGTTCGCGACATCTGCCCCGAAAACCGCCTGATGTTCCAGGGTAAAAGCTGGTTTGCCACTTTTGATGTTTTCGGCAAGTGCTGCTTCATGACTGGCACCAAAGCCGGAATACTTGACCTGGCTTACCAGGTACTCTACATTTTTCTGGTTCATGATGAATGTACGTTTTAAGGTTAGAATTGATTTTTAGTGCACTTCAATCGGTCTGGCTTTGATCAGGTGCCGATTGTGAAGCCGGATAGAAAGATGCCGGCCGCCGTTCTCTTCCATTAATTGAACCAGCAGGATCTTTTTGTCCGGGATGGTTCGTTTGGGTAAGGCAATGATGATTTGCTGACTTTGACCGCCTGGAATCCGCTCGGTTTTGTCCAGCGCGAAAAGAACCGGTAAGACCTGTTCCTGGATCGCGGTTCGTTTGGCCTGCTTTCTGTCGCGGAGGACAAAGCGGAATTGGCTCAGATCATAGGAAAGCGCGGTGTTGTTCTGGATCAGAAACTGGTAATACATCACCTGGTCTTTTACATAGATCCCGCCTAGCTGAAGACGTACGCCATCTTTCTGATCAAGCCTGCCGGTCAAAAAGGTGGGTTTACCCGAAACGATCATGGCAGCTTCCTCCAGTTCGCGCTCGGATGGTTTTTCAAACAGGGCTTCAGGGAACCTGCGATTTGTGGCGCTTACTTTAAGATTTAAGGGATCCGGGTTTTCATTGTAGGTCAGCGTAAACGCATAAAGCCTGCCATCATCGGTAATGACGGTCAGGTTGGTTTCTTTAAACCCGGGCCTGGCGGCTTTTAAGTGAAGGACATTTTCAAGTCCCTTGGCTTTTTGAGCCAAAATGTTCCGGCTTCCTTTATCGACACTCTTTACCGAGGCCGGAAAAATCAGGTTGCTGGTTTTATGAGTCGACACCTGAAGAGGCAGGGATACAATGTCGGTTACCGGCTGAGCCAGTAGGTGCTCGGCCAGAAACAGTATACTCAAAATCACTCCTATCACACGTTTCATACAGCACAATGGTTATGTTAAAAGAATTTTAGTGGATGATTGGATGGAACCTCTGACTAAACCTGAATCTGTTTGTCGTCCCGGAGCAGCACCTGATACCCCGCTTTCACGGTCACCCGGATGAGTTTGACTTTTCGAGAGAGCAGGTTTCTTGAAAGCTCGATACCTGCAGCGGTCGCCTGAGCACCGATACTCCGATCAAAAGTGGACAGGCCAACGGACTGTATCGCCCTGTCGCCGGATTGCTTGGCTGCATCGCGTGTAATCGCTCCCGGGATGTGAATCCCGTCGAGCCCATCTAAATCGAACACCCGCAGGGCGACCGGAAATAGCGTCTGCCCATACCGGATATTTTTAATCTGGATTTGAAGGCGTTCGCCGTTTAAGACGGCAATGCCATACACCAACTCATCTTTGGGAATCAGTACTCCGGCAATGAAAACGTCATGGGTGAGCCTAAGCTTGACCGTAGATCCCGCTACGATCTCCTGGGTTTCATGCACCACTGCTTCGATCAAATTGACCGGGGGCTGGGACGTAAATTCATCGTCCAACCCGTAAAAGCCAACGGTTTCATAAGGAGGGTTTTCTAGAGATGTGGGCAATTCTATTTCACAGGCCATACAGGAAATCGGGATTTGCTGCTCTATCGTGGTGACGGCAAATACCTTCTCTCTTTCCAGACGGGATTGTTCGGCTAGTCGCTCTTCCACGCGCTCCGGGTACTGGATATCCAGTACTTTTTCCAGCATTTGATCCAGTTGCGCCATTTCAGGGTCAGGCATGCTGGAAGGTTGATGGATGGATTCTACCAGTTTTTCCAGCCGGTCAAGATCGGTGGCAGCAGGACTTTGTTTCTCTAATTCACTCGTGAGATCAGGCGAAGTGACAAGAGGCGGCGTTTCCTGTTTGGCGGCCAGCACCGTTTTTAGCTCTTCGAGCTTTTGGTTGATCTGAGCTTCTGCCTGATGGCCTTGATCAAGGGGCTGTTTCGTTTCTGGAAGCCCCAGTAGCTTGCTTTCCTGGGCAAATGACTGTCCAGCGATCTGACCGGAATAATAGGGGTCCGCTCGCTGAAGCTCGCGTAATGCCGCTGAATCCCGATCAGCTTTCTCATAGAAAGCAAGCTTGTCGGCGGGGCCATCCCTTAAAAACGGTTCGGGTAAGGATGTATTGAAACCGGCCCCTTCAGTCTGGACAATGGCTCGATCGGCGCTTCCACCGCCGAGTATCCAGAAGATAAAGGTGACACAAGGGATTACCAGTAAAGGCAGCACTGTGTAAAGACGCCTTTCGCGCCGAAAAGAAATGGAATGCGTGTTCATGGTGGTAGGTTTGTTTTAGCTGATAAGAATTCGTTTCAAGTTTGTTTCTCTTTTCATGTGCCTACCGGTTTACTACTTTGAGATCCCGGTTATCCACTGTTTTCCATTGCTCGATTAAGAACCCGTGCGGGTTGTTTTCCGAGCGGGCCACGTTGCGCAAGACGCCTTCGGTGATCAGACTCCGGGTGACGGTAGAAGTCGTGCGGGTAATGTGCTGGGTGGCATAACACCGGAATGGATACGGGTAGTCGCCGGTGGAGAAAGCAATGCTGTCCACCGTTATTTCCTGGGAGACATTTCCTGAAACAATCCCGGTGTAAAACCCTTTTTCAGACAAATCCTGATAGGCGTTTCGAGCCGAAGCATCCGCCAGGTACAGTGCTTTGCCGATCCGGGACTTGATCCCTTTATCGTCCGGAGAGAGGGTGAAGAACAATCGGTGAAAGGTGGCGATATGGTCTTTGGCTTCTACCGGGATGTTTTCATTGCGTTCTTCGGCCAGCGCTTCCAACGCTTTGCCGCTGGAAAGCACGTAGATTTTGCTTTGCACCCGGCTGACCATCCGGAAAGCCTGAAAGACACTAAAGGCAGACAGCAGAAAACTAGCCAGAATCACCACCAGGGTGAAGGTGCGGAACTGACGAAAGGCAGTGTCGATATTTTTGGGGATTTTAAACATAGTAGCAAGCATTTAGCGAGGATTTCCGGAAATATTCCGGCTCCTATACGAATGAGAAGAAGGCTGGCTAGTGGTATGACTGTTCTGGGATCTGACCAAGTTTTGGGCCGAGTTGACAACCGTTCTCCCTGCCGCCGCTGAACGCGCTCCTGCCCAGGCCATCGTGCCTGAAAATAGGCTCGTCATTTTCTGCCCCAATGCCCCGCCGCCACCGGCCTGGATGATAAAACCGGCCACCGAGGGTACGGTGAAATAGCCGACGATGCCGATGATTAAAAAAATGAGGTAGCCCGCATCCTGACTGGAAAAGAAGGTATTGCCCGCCTGCTGAATCTGGGCAATGTCGATTTCAATCATCTTTTGCTGGATCCGTCCCAGGATAGCTCCAAAAATATTGGCCACCGGTAGCCATAGAAATACGTTCAGGTAGCGGGCCAGCCAGGAAAAGAGCGTGCGCTGAAAACCATCAAAGACCGCTAGCCCGAATACAAGGGGCCCCAGAATCGCTAAGACAATCAACTGAAACGTGCGAAGCGTATTGATACAAAGGGCGGCTGCCTGAAAGAGAATCTCTAACACCTGGGCCATCCATTGCTTGACCGAGTTAGAAAAGTTGTAGTAGGCTTTGGCCATGGCGAATTTGATGTCATTGCCGACCGAATCAAACATGCCTTCATCCTCCGGATCCTCGCCAGGATGTGCGTAGCGATACCACGCGTCTCGGTTACCCTCCCCGGTAGCCCCGACATACATTTGCCAGAAGCTGGACTGCTCGATGACTTTCTCCTTTTGCTCAAGTAGCTTCTGAATGGCGACCTGAGAGCCTTGCGCTAAATTGGCCGTTCCGCTCACCACCGGTTTCATAACCCCGTTGATCAATGCCAGTACTGAGGGGAAAAACAGGATACAGAAGCCCAATACAAAAGGGCGAAACAAAGGATAAAAGTCCACCGGCTCAGCGGCTGCGATATGCCGCCAGACGCGGGCTGCGATGTAAAACAGCGCCCCAAAGCCAGCCAGTCCCCGGCTGACGCCGATCAGGCTGGAAGAGAGCCCAATCATATCCGAATAGAGCTGATCCAATACAGCCTGTAGCCCTTTGATATCCCCGGCTATCCCTTGTGCCTGGGCAAAAAAGGGACAAAGGATTCCTAGTACCATGAGCATCATGGTCAATCGTTTTGCTTTCATGTTTGTTTGGGGTGTTTAGTCGATTCCTTGGATTTGAAGTAACACCTCGGCCTCATGAGCCGCCTTGGCCCGTTGGCTAGCCAACACGGAAACGTTACGGTTAAAGTCCCGAAGAAAGGCCAGCTTCTCCTGCATCTGGGCATGCACCTGATCGATGGCTTTTAAGCGTTCGTCATCCGAAGCACGAAGCTTTTTATCGGTGACGGTCATGAGCAACTCGTCCAGATTTCGGAGTGATTGCCCCAGAAGCTTGGCGTAGACTCTTGCGATGTAATCCAGCTCATCAGTAGTAAAGCGGTTCCCGGAGCGAAACCGCTGGAAGGCGACTTTGTATTCTTTCACCAGCCGGAGCTGCATGTCTGTGATTTCAGCTACCTTATAGTAATGGCGCACGGTGGGGCTTACCTTTAAAAGTTCAGCCAGGAAGAGATCGTGTAACTTAAAATTCCCTTCGGCCAGGTTTTTAATCGTAGTATAGCCTTTAAAGACAATCTCATAGCCTTTCTTCAGGTCTTCCAGGATCGATTTGAGTTGGTTGAGTTTCTGGATATTCAGCACCAGTTGGGCGATTTCCTGAGCCTGGGCGGATGCTTTGCTAGTGATTCCCGACCAACCCAAAAGTAAGAATGTTACGATTACTATCTTTTTCATCAATCTGTCTGTTTTAACAGTTCATCTAATCCCCCCGCCTGCTCCCTGCTTCTTTTCCGGGCTTCTAACAGCATCAAAGCCTGGCTGGAAAAGCTGCTCAAGAATCCATAGTTGCCCTCCATTTGAAGCTGTACTTTTTCGATTCGCTCTAGCCGCTCCCCATCCTTTAAGGTCAGCTTGCCATTGGTTAGTAGGGCTTCTAATTGTTCTAATTCCCATTGGCTGTTCCGGATTACCCGTTGAAAAACACCGTAGACATAGGTCTTCTCGCTTTCCGAAAGGTTTTCGCTACCTGTCAGTTTGGGCCAGTCCCGGTAATAGACGATCAGGATCCGTTTTCCAAGTTCGGCCGCCCGGCTTGCCTCGGGGCTCTTGCTGATCACGCTGTTGACCTGGCCCAAGCTCTTAAAATAGTTTTGGTGCTGGCGAAAATCCTTGTTTTTAATATCTCCGATAAGGTTAAGGCCTGCTCGGGCGATTTCATAGCCTTTTTTGATCAGCTCCCCGTAGATTTTTAGGTACGCGATCTGCTCGGCCTGCCGTTTGATCTCTTGGTTATTTTGAGCGTTAACCTTTAAAGCTAGTATGCTCATCCATATCCCCACTATCACGCGCCACGTCTTCATCTTGATCCTGATTTTAAGGCAGTCCGTAGAGTTCCTTGATGATTTCAGCTTCCTGTATCGATCTAGCCCGTTGCAAACTCACCTGCTGGTTTTGGTGGGTAAACCGCACCATTTCCGCGAACAGCGCATCGACTTTATCAGCCGCTGCTTCAATCCGTTCTAGCCGCTTGGCATCACTCATCGAGGTTAAATCCTGTTTGACGATATCCAGGATCGCCACCACCACCTGCTCGGTCTGGGTATGAATACCCTGGTAGACTCGTTTCATGTAGGCAATTTCTTGGGGGCTGAAATGCTTGTCATTCTGGATCAGCGCCCAGACCCGTTTGTGTTCATCCCCCATTCGGTAGAGTTTCCCCATCGTCTCTTTGATCCGCTGATAATACTGGATCAGCTCCTTTACTTTCCGAAGTTCTGCGAAGTAGTCCTCATACAGCTTTTTCTGCTTGCGGGTCCAATCGGTTATTTCATCCAGCTTGAGTTTAGCCATCGTGTTTTCCAGCGCTTTTTGAACGTTCTGTAAGAGAATGGTTTTGTTTTGCTGTTTCTGAATGGCTAGGTCAATGGCTTTGATGACCTTGATAGCCAGTTGCCGGATGATCTCAATCCAATTTGCTTGGGCGGGCTGAGCAGGCGCAACTGCTAAGACCAACACTGTCGATAAAATTATGACACGCACATACCGTTTCATCTCTTTCCTTGATTTTTAGATTGACTTAGATTTTCGTGAGCAGGTTCTGGAAGCTATTTCTCAAAACCCTTAAATCTGCTACGGCCGTTTCAAATCTGCTACCAGTGCCCGGATACCTTTGGCGATATCCCCGCCGTGTTTTTGGGCATACTCTCTGACCTTCACCTTTTCAGTCTGCTCGGTTGTGTAGGCATAGTACTCTTCCGGCGAAGGTTCAAAGCGGTAGACTTTCATGATCTGTCCGCCCAGCTCCACATACAGCTCCCGGTAGCGTTTGCTCGGATCATTGGCTTTGTTGACTGATAGGACGAGGGACTTTCCTTTGTCAGTCAGCCCCAGTGCTTTTTGGATGCCATCAAACTTGTTCTGGAATTTCTTTAAGTCTAGCAGAATTTTGCAATCCGCATTGCCGACAATGCTTTCCTTCACGATCGGGTTATCCAGGATGTCGTCTACTTCCTGGGTCACCGTGATCGCTTCCCCGAAATGTTTCCTGACAGTTTTGTACAAATAGCGGATGAATTCAGCCATTCCGGCCTTGGAAATCGCTTTCCAGGCCTCCTCGAGCACAATGACTTTCCGCACCCCTTGAAGCTTTCGCATCTTGGCGATAAAAAGCTCCATAATAATCAGGGTAATGACCGGAAAAAGGATTGGATTTTCCTTCACATTGTCTAGCTCAAAGACCACAAACGGTTGGTGCAAGACGTCCAGATTTTCTCTCGCGTTGAGCAAGTACGCAAACTCCCCATCATCGTAATACGGCCGGAGCACGAAAAGAAAGCTGTCCAGATCAAAGTCCTTTTCCTTCACCCCCTCTTTTTGTAGCACCGAAGCAAAGTCTACCAGTAAAAATTCATAGAAGCTGTCAAAACAGGGAAACACCTCAGCGTGTTCGGACAAATACTGGTAGTAAAGGTTCAGTGCGTTGGAAAGGGCCACGTATTCCGAGCGCTTGAATTCTTCTTCTTCCCGTTTCCAGAGGGCCAGCAGCATCGTTTTGATGCTCTCTTTCTTTTCAATGTCCAGGCTATCGCCTTCTGCAATGTAAAACGGGTTGAAGCGGATCGGGTTCTCGTCTGAGTAGGTAAAGTAATAACCGCCTACCAGCTCACAAAGCCCCTGGTAGCTGTGGCCGACATCGACCACCAGACAATGCGCCCCTTGCAGATAATAGCTGTGCAGCAGATGGTTCATAAACATGCTTTTGCCCGAGCCGCTCCCGCCGATAACCACTTTGTTGCGGTTGGTGGTAATCCCCAGCCTGACCGGCTCGTCGGAAAGATCCACATGCAGGGGCCTTCCGGAAAGCCTGTCCCCCAGGCGCAGGCCAAAGGGGCTTTTACTGCTCCGGTAGCTGGTTTCCATATTCAGGAAACAGCAAGCTGTCTCAGCAAACGTGTCAAAGCATTCGTTCATCGGAAAATCAGCTGCATTACCCGGAATCCCGGCCCAGAAGATTTGCGGCGCGCCCACCGTCTCCTGCCGGGCGGTGGCATCCATCTGGGCAAGGGAAGAGGCAACCAGATTCTTGAGCTCCTGGAGCCTTTCTTTATCGTTCGTCCAGGTCAGGATGTTAAAGTGGGCCTTAACAGGCAGGCGATGCTCGGCAATAGCCTCGTTTAAAAAAGCATTGGTGGCCTCTAAGGAAATACTGTTCTCCCGCGAATAGGCTGCCAATGATTGAAGCCGAAGCCGCTTACGCTCTAAAGTGTGCAGGGTCTTCTGAGCGTCTTCGATGAAAAGATACTGGTTTAAAATATGATCGCAGTCCAGTAGCTGCCCGATCGCTGACGCAAACCCGATGGAGAATTTGGTGTGATCAGTCGAGTAGCGGTCATAGTTAATCCTGGGGCCGCAGACATCGGGCAACTCACTGTTTTGAGAAAGGGCAAAAAGCTGTACGTGCTTCGAGCCCACCTTTAAATCCGGAGTAAGCTGAATATCCTGGATAAACCGGGGGCCTTGCGCCAGCGTGCAATACCGCTCAATCAAACCCATCCTGTTTTTTTGACTAAGGAGGGATTCCTCCTTTAGGCGTTCAAGGGAAACCAACCCGCTATCCGAGAGGATCCGCTCAAACTGGCTGGCCGTATCCTGAAAGTCTTCCAATGTTTCTTGTTTTAACAGCTCTTCCGGCACCAGAGCGCCGCGCAGGAGACTGGAATACATCGAGCTGGCCTCTTTTCTTCCCTTTGGCTTTTTGGTTAGGATCACATAGCAACGGTGATCCAGGTAGGGCCTTCCGGTAAAAAACTGATCACTGCTGCGGTTTAAAAAGTCGGCTTCCGCGTCAATCCCAGGCTGAAAGGTGGTTTTAGTAAAGTAATCCTGTTTGTGAAACACCGTGTGAGCCGGCAGCACTTTCAGCGCCCTTACCGAAGCCTGATGAAGGGCGGTGTAATCCTGATCAGACAAGGTGAAAAGCTCCGGGAGTTCTACCTTGAACACCATTGAAATATCCCCTTGCTTGCTTACAATACAATCCTGCTCTACTCCCCAGAGCGGAAAGATCTTTTCCATCAGTTTCTCCATGTCAAACGCTCGTTTTAAGGTTTGTAAACACCGACCGGTTACGAGTCTTGATCACAGCAGGAAGACTTCTGCGGGCCATTTTCTTGGTGAGCCCGTGCTCTCCGTAGCGGCTACTCATCTCATATACCTGCATCGTCCAGCCGCCGCCCAGCGCTAGGATAATCCCCACACAGAGCCAGGACCGGATCCCGGAAATGTACAGGATCGCAAACAAGATGACCAGGGCCACTACGCCTCCGGCAAAATACCAGATGTACTGAGCCTTCAAGCCACGAAACTCAATCGGATTGTTAATTCCCTTGTTAATCGCATAGACCGGTGAAGCCATTATTTTTTAGTTTAATCGTGATGTTACACCAGCCAATCGTGCACCCGCTTGATGATCGCGTGGCGCAACCGACGGTCTTTTAGCGTCTGGTGACTAAAGTCAAAATCCTCAAAAGTGTCCTGGAAGCTTTCGGCCATCTTCACCAGCTCATAGGTTAGCTTGCCGCTTTCGGCCAGCCGGTTAAAGTCGGTCGGAAATTCTTCTTCCAGTACCGAATACAGATACCGGTAACGCGAAGCACCCAGGCTGGCTGTCATTTTCTCCAGACAGTAGGCCTCCACCTCTTCCTGGGGCTGTCCGCTGGCCAACAGCCGCTCGGCTTCGGGCATAATCGCCAGTGCTTTTTCTTCAATGAAGGTGCGGGCCATGTAGGCCTGGTGTAACTTGAAGAACAATTCGGGGTGGTTGTGGACGATATACGCCCACAACATTTCTCTCAAAATTCCATACATCGCTACTTACCCGTTTACACCCCGAAAAAGCTTTTGATCACCGTCGCTACTACAACCAGGAAGATGCAGCTACCAAACCAGCTGGCCGCTACCTTACTGGTGTCCTGATCCCCCTGATTCCACTTCGTGAACACTTTAATCGCTCCCACCAAAGCCAATACCCCACCGCAGGCATACATCAGATTCGTACCGGCGGTAAAATAGCTTCTCACCTGCGTGTTGGCCTCATTCAGGCGTAGGATAATTCCTCGACGCCTTGCTATATTTCTATAGTAGGTTTTCGTGTCATCTCCTCCGAACCGTACGTACCTGTCTCCAGGTATACGGCTCTCCACTAATACCCGCAGTCTAACGCTGGTGATGAATGTTTTTGTGGCAGGGTATACATACTGCCATCGTTTTTCTTGCGCGTGTGATCATTTTAATCTCCCACGCCTTTTTCTTGGGGCGCTCTTTAAGATCACTGATTTTCCTGATGTGATGCATTTGAAGCGTCACATCCGATGCTCCGCATAACTCACATGCTCTGGCGCTTAGCCTGTCGATCATGCTTGTTCTCGGGAATATATCTGTGTATCTTGGAAGTTGATCTACACGTGCAGTCAATGCTTCATCACGTTTTTGAAAACCACGATTGTAAAGTACCCTGATCCTGTTACGGTTCTTTTTGTCCGTATATCGGATAGTGAACTCACCATTGATTTTGAACTTATCCTTTACTTGTCCGGTAAACAGTCTGTATTTCCGACCGTAGGTCTTGTACATGCTGTATTCCATAAAGTACTTGAAGGCGTTAATCGCCCCGGCATTCAGGGCAATAGAATAGTAATTATAGAACCCTACGATTTCTGAGTTGTACTGTGAGATGATTTCTAAATCATCCTTATTAAGTAGCCATGGCCTTGATTTTGGTTTCCAATGCTGCTGGTTATCATAGTGTTTGAATTCTACTGCCCCATATTGCATTAGTTTTTCCTTTATCTTGTCCTCTGGCATCTTCAGCACCACTCGTTTATTGTAGATGCGTTCTAACCGTCCTGATTTGGCATCCCTTTTGGTCAAGTTGGATTTCTTTACATTGACATCATACGAAAGGAACTTTGCCGCCTTTTCTGAATGTGTAATCAGCGTTTTCTCTTCAGAGAGTTCTAATTGCAACGTATCATGCAGGAAGGTTTTGATATCTTCCTTTATGCGTTTGCATTCGTCCATGCTGCCGATTACACCAACCAGAAAGTCGTCTGCATACCTGACATATTTCAGCCTCTTGTAAGTGTCGTCCATATCCTCACCATACGGTACCGTGACTCTTTCCTGTTCTAATTGCCTGATCTGACTGATCAGTTGTTTCCGTTCGTCCTCATCATTTGTGACTTTCAGCTTGTTTACCAGCCTGATTTTCTTTGCTCCGATTTTTGCGCTTCCAGGTGTCTGTTTTCTTGATGTACCTTTGTCAAATGTTTGGGCGTATTCTCTCATGTACTTGTCCAGTTTATCCAGATAGATATTGGCCAGTATCGGGCTGATTATTCCACCTTGTGGTGTCCCGCTGTAAGTCTTATGAAATACCCAATCTTCAACATAACCAGCATTCAGAAACTTCCTGATGAGTCTGATAAAACGTTCGTCTGCAATACGTTCACGCAGGATATTGACAAGCACCTCATGGTGTATATTATCAAAGAACCCTTTGATGTCGCCTTCAACGAACCATTTCACTCCCCGATAGGTTGTTTTAATTTGCATTAGCGCGGTATGACAGCTTCGTTTTGGTCGGAAACCGTGTGAGCAGTGTTCAAATTGCCCTTCATAGATGGCTTCCAATATCATTCTTACTATCTCTTGCACCAGCTTATCATCAAATGCTGGTATGCCCAACGGACGCTTCTTCCCGTTTTTCTTCGGGATGTAGGTCCTTCTTGCCGGGCATGGCTGGTACGATTCATCACGAATGGTACCCATTAGTTTTTCAATCCGTTCCAGGCTCATTCCATCGACAGTACTGCCGTCTGAACCGGGTGTCATGTGGCCGGGTTTCGCATAAATACGTTGGTAGGCGACATGGTACATTTGCGGATTGAACAGAATCCTGTATAGCTTTTCAAACCTGTAGCTTGAAACCATACTGTGTTTTGTTAGACTGTTCAATACTTTTTGCGGATCTCTCATAATGTCTCACACATTTTCCTTTATTAGTATTGAAAGATATTAGCTGCTTCCCTTCGCCATGTACAAGGTGTTACCTCGCTCGGACTACTATGGAAGCTCCGTTACCATATCGGATTTTCAGAGACTACTCTCATAGCCGCCTCAGCGGCATTCCGACTTAGGTAATCCCCAGTTAACTGCTTAGTAACTATGGCTCGACAAATTGTCGGATATGACTTCCGCCTTTTTCTGCATATTGCAGTTGTGCTGTAATCTGTTCCTGGTCTCTAATTACGCAGGGCTAAAAGAGACTATTACAGTATGACGAGTTCAGTTATCTTACGTCATAGGCACGGGTAGGACCACTCAGGCTATCATTCGGTTAGTATGAACCTTATCCTCGTATTTGTCTTTTCATCTCCCCATTCAGTCGCAACATGATAACTTGTTGACTTATGGTTTTACCGACATGCTGTTTTCCCCGGTATTGGTTTCCCGCACGGATAAGTCGGTTGATGATGGATTGTCAAAGAACACTAATCCAGTACCTTGCCACAGGTACATTTACTAAGCAGCCCTATCTGGGCGCACCCGCCGCACCATCTTGCGCGGATGCATAGAAACTATAAACCAGTAATGCTGCCATCGTGGCAAGACTTACAACTTTTTTACGGCGCATCGGCCACTTTTCCCACTTGTTCATACCCCCTCTTTTCGTTTTGTTTGTTCGTAAAATTGAAAATCAAAAGAAGGCGGCCGCACACCCTGCTACATCGTTCACCCTCTTTCCTGGCGGCGCGCCTTGTTTCTTATCCTACCTCTGACACTTATACGTATTTCATCTACACGCTAGCCAGTTACCTATTCCCACAGCTTTTGTAAGTCGGTTGGGGTGAGATCTAGCCGGAAGACTTCTTTGGCTTTTCGTACAACCAGTTGCTCTAAACCTTCTCTAAAAACCGGGCGAGTGAAGACTGCCAGGTGCTCGCGCGCTACCGCAATCGCTTCTTCTTTTGTCGCCTGTATACCGGACAGCTCATCAAATACCTCTTCCATTGTCTGACTTGCTTTGCTTAATGCCTCCAGTTCATGCTGGGAAATAGGGTTTTCCTCTGTTTCTTGATGATCCGGTTTCCGATCAGGCGGCTGAAAGATTCGGTTTAAAGTGTTCTTAATATCCTGCCGGTAGTAGCGGATTCCCACATACAGGTAGTAAGCCCCTGTTACAAAGCCTACTGATATTACATACGTTTGCCAAGAAATTTGCTCCATAACCTTTATCGTTTGGGTGATTGATTGTGAGAGCAAAACTGGCGGATTGAAAGGACTGCTTTTATTACCGACGACTTAGGTAAGTGATATTTTTTCAAAGGCTATTGGTGGGATGTGTTTTAGTATTTTTGCTAGTATTTTATAATTATTTAAAGGTTCGCAGGCGACTTTAAAGCAGAAAAGTGATTCCTGCCAAAAGATAAGGCTGAAATCACTTAGGTATTGTTAGTAATAGATTTGACTTGCCCTCAGATGTCCTGGTCGGTTTCGTCCATTTTTCGCTCTGCACTTTCGATGAGTTGTTTTAAAAACACGGTTCTATCTTTTTTTCGGCCACGGATGTTTTTAGAAACCTGATGAATATTTTTTGTTTCTAGCCCCAGTCGGTTTCCAAGTCTCT
The DNA here is from genome assembly GCA_964559125.1 of uncultured Cytophagales bacterium. Taxonomy (GTDB): domain Bacteria; phylum Bacteroidota; class Bacteroidia; order Cytophagales; family Spirosomataceae; genus Ravibacter. The sequence continues at coordinate 3,989 of CAZLGW010000002.1, read as the reverse complement.
CCGTCAACTGGCTAAAATTCAAATCCCCGTTGTTAATCGCCCCTCTTGCATGAAGCGCCATCATCAATTCCACAAACTGCGAGTCGGTTCCCGACCAGAAAAGCTCCGTATCTGGCAACCTACTACCTGATTTCCAATAGTCTAACAAATCAGTCATATAAGCTGCGATTTGCTCGTAAGCCTGTATTTTGGCCAGTTTCAAGCTATACGGGTTTCCAAATCTGATATCTAGATCGGGACGTGCCGATGGTATTAAAGAAAGTACCGGTTGTGCATTGCGAACAAATATCAGCTCATCCATATCCTTTCTATTCATTTTGTAATAACTGTAGAATGCGTGATTGGCTCTGAAATATAGATCTATGCCGCTAAGCATTTTCTGTAAATACTTTTTTTGACCATTCTTATTATCCGTGGGCCTATTTATTTCAATAAACAGCAGCCTATCGTAAAAAATCTGCTCTCGGGAAAATCTTGTCTTTATTTCCTTGAAAAATCTGATTTCTTCTTCAATAGCAGAAAAATTGTAACGACATATAAATTCCTTAAGCTCCCACAGCACTGATTCTACGATCTGAAGTGAAGATATTGCCCTCTCAACAGCATTGCTGCTGCTATTAGCGATCTTATTCAGAGCGACATCAAGGCGATTTCGGAGTAATTCGGTGAAGTTTTTCATAATGATTTGAAGTTTTCATGACCAATATTTAGCAGTAAATAAAAGTTATAAAAACGCTCTTATTCGAACAAATAGAATCATTTTAGAATGTCAGTAATAGTCTATTTGCTAGATAAGATGGTTCTGTCAGTTGATAGTGAAACAGTCGCTATACCACAAGATGAGCAACTCAAATTTTTAGTTTTCTAGTGTTGTAATTGAGTAAGTCGTAATTTACCTCGTCCTTTTCCATAAATTCCTTCAGTTCGATGACATTCGAAGTGCCTGTTTTTCTTAGTATAATTCTTTTCACGGCACTGATGGTTGATTCACTCAATGAAAGTGTAGAGGCTATCAATGAGTTTTTTTGCCCGTCCATAAGTCGAAGGGCAACCTCCTCCTGTCGAGCTATAAGCTTTTTCTTCGGAACGCAAGTTCTATCACCTATCAGCTTATCTATGAAATAGTTCGTCATCTCTTCAGAAATGTACCTTTTGCCATGAATTACGGATTGTATGCAGTTCAGTACAGTTGTTATGTCAGCACCTTCGTTGAAATAACCCGCAATGCCCAAGTGGTAGAATTCGAGTATCTGAGAAGGTGTGGTGAAATTCCCAAATATGATGATTCTATTCGCAGTTACCCGTTTGATATTAGTTAGAAGGCCTCGCCTGATCTTTATGCCGAAAATTTTGTCATACAGTAATATTTAAATCCCATTGGTTGTCATCATTGAGCCAATCATTGGTATCGGGAAGAGTGGAGTCCTCTACGACTATCTCCTCATTCCACTTTTCTAACAGGCTGTCTAACCCTGCAAAGATAATCGGACTAGCGCCCACTATCAGAATTCTTGTCATGGGAATAGTTTGTTAAAATCGGTGGAAAAGCTTCCAAATACCGGAGTATTAAAAAAACGGGAAAGTAAGATCATGCTTCTACACTTTCCCGAATGATGTGGATTATTAAGATATTCAAAACACGTTTAAGTCTATTATCGCTTTGTAAATTTCCAAACAATGATTTCTCCTGTGGAATAGCTAGCTTGCAAGAGGTAGATCCCAGCAGGAACATCGTTCAACGATAAATCGTGTTGATTGTTTCTGATGATAGTCTCTGTAATAGTACGGCCCTGCAGGCTCTGTATTTTTTACATTTTGAAGTCCCGCCGATTTATTGATTCTGATACGGTCCGTTGCCGGATTAGGATATAGGAAGCTAGCCTGGGAATTGCCGAAACTTACGGATTGAATAGAGCTGTAGGATAGTGACATATCGAAATCAACCATTTTTAGACTATAGTAGTTTGTGCCGTCCACGGGATCAGCATCGTGGAAGTAATATGGCTGCTCTACACTACTTAGTTTTTACAATCTTGTAAGACGAGCTACCTGTTGGAGTGATTATTCGTACATTGTATACGCCGTCACTTAACCGAGATAGCGATAAATCAGCAACTGAATCGCCAGGATTGATCTCCTTAACCTTCCGTCCCGTAAGATCATAAATTTCAATCTTCTCAGTACCTACTAGTCCTCGGATAACCAAACGATCTTTCGCTGGGTTGGGGAAGAGTACAATTGCATCCTCAACGTTCATGGTTATTACTTTGATTGTGCTATATGTAAAAGTACCGTCGAGATCTGTCGGTTTTAGCCTGTAATAATTCTTTCCATTAACCGGAGATCTATCCACAAACGTGTATTGTATTTTCGTGCTACTAGATCCATTAGTGGCAGTACTAGGTACAAAACCTACTGATACCCATTTTTTCCCATCAGCAGAACGCTCCACATAAAAACCGCTACTCAGCTCTTCCGCGATTGTACGCCAGCTCAACAAGGACATTTGTCCCTCCCTAGTCACAGAAAAATCAACCAATTTCACAGGTAAGGCCAACTCGTCGTAAGTGTACGTGATGCATCCACCACCTCTGGATTCAGTGGTCACGTTACTGCGCAAATTCGCCCCTCCTATAACCGAGAATACTGTATTTCCTGTAAATGTTCTACTAACTGTGCCAGTAGTTGCATAATTACTTACGAATGGAGTTGCAACTGTCTGAGTTTGTGTCGCCCCGTTGGTGAATTTGTCAGTTAGACTGTAGCCCCCGGGGCCCGCCCAATCATCAACACCATCTGAAGGCCCTAGCGTAACTTCCGTTGAAAACGAGGTAGGATAATTAAATGCACCAACGCCAGGCGCTGAGCTCACGTTGGTGGTGGAACCAACAGAGATTGTCGGGTTTACCGGATCATCGTCAAGGTTTTCAAGACCGATTGAAGGGTGACGGGAGTGGCCCGACGCAAACCAGCTCACGTTTTTTAAGTCACCACTGATGTAACCAGGGACAGAATATGCTAAAGGGAAATCCAATGTTTTAGTCCAAACAGGCGTCTCTGGAAAAGTGACATTGCATAGCGTCACTTTGTTGGTTTGATTTACCAAGCCTAAACTATAGTCTTGAATTAACCCATTCCCACCGGAAACGGTAAAGATATCCGTCGCACCACTGTTATCTGTTGAACTGTTTATCGTATTATCAGAACCTACTCTCTTGCTAACCGTATTAAAACCTGCAATAGGATAAGTGAACTGAATAAAGTAATCTCCTGCCTCTGGCAGCGGAAATGAATACACACCAGTCATATCCGTTAGCCCCGAACGGATCACACTGAAATCAGATGCACTATACAATTCTACCACGATGGCGGGAATTCCGGTTTCGCTTCCGGCATAAAGTCCATCACCATTCGCATCGTTCCAAACTCTCCCCACAATACCTGATAACCCAATCTGGGCCATCGACGTAACAGGCAGTACTAATACCGCAAGCAATAAGAAAATAATACTAGTTGGTAATTTAAGTTTCATATATTAAATATTTAGTGTTCGACCTTGTGTTGAACTTATGATAATAATTAGCCATACGTACGTGCACACGTATTATACGTACTAGTACAAGTAATCAAACTTCATTCTAACATAAAGAATGTTAAATAGATATAACACGCACAACTATAGTACAAAACTATTCTAAAGAGCAATCTGATCTTTGCATAAAATGTGCATATCGTATAACAAACCGTGCGGCTTTGTTGGGGTAATAAACCAGAACCGTTAGACTTAATTCTACTAAGCTATCGAAACAAGGACTGAGCGATGAAGAGGGTTTTACTGTTCACTAACTAACTGTCGGTTGTATCTACCCAATTTTTCAGACAGCTATGTCTTGCTTATTTTTCTTTACCAAACCTCAAAATGAGATAACCTCTCAGGTTATCTCATTTTGAGGTTTGGTAAGTCACTTATTGTCAAAAATTCAATAAAT
>CAZLGW010000001.1:123700-291735 GCA_964559125.1 uncultured Cytophagales bacterium | reverse complement strand
GATTAGTTTAGGTTAATAAATCATGAAAGCCCTTCCCGGATGAGGAAGGGCTTTTAGCTTCGACAGGCTCAGCTACCGGCGGGCAGGCTCAACCCGCTACAATTCATTTCTATTCAGCGAATCGACTGCGTGCTGAGCAGCTCTGGCCGTAAAAGCCATATAAGTCAGCGAGGGGTTCACGCACGACGAAGAGGTCATAAAAGCCCCGTCGGTCACGTATACGTTCGGAGAGCCCCAAACCTGGTTATAATTGTTCAGAACTGAGGTTTTAGGGTCGTGCCCCATACGGGCGGTTCCCATTTCGTGTATGCCGATACCCGGGTTCTTGGTCAGATCGTTTACTTTCTGGATATTCTTAATCCCCGCTGCATCCAGCATATCAGCTGCATCATTCATCATATCCTCCCTCATTTTCAGCTCATTCTCGCCGTATGCGGCATCGAAAATAACCAAAGGGAGTCCCCATTTGTCTTTCTTATCGGCAGAAAGCGTCATACGGTTATTCTCATCGGGCAACATCTCACCGAAACCTCCGAGGTTCATACGCCACGGTCCGGGCTGGCTCAGGCTGTCCTTGAAAGCCGCTCCAAAGCCTTTTTCGCCTGTACCTCTCGACCAGTTTGTCCTGTGTCCCCCACCCTGGTAACCAAATCCTCTGAGGTAATCCCTTTTATCATTTCCCCAGTTACGATACCTGGGGATGTAGATCCCGTTGGCCCGGCGCCCGAAATAGTATTTATCCTCCAACCCTTCAAAAACTCCATTTGCTCCCGCCGCCAGGTGGTGATCCATGATATTGCGGCCGAGCTGGTCGCTGTCGTTGCCAAGCCCGTTGGGGAAACGCGAGGATTTCGAATTAAGCATGATCGCCGTGGAGGCAATAGCCGAGGCATTCAGGAAAATTATCTTTGCATAATATTCCCTGGTTTCCAGCGTATTCTGGTCGATTACCCGTACACCTGTTGCTTTTCCTGCGTTTTCATCAAAAATCACCTCCGAAACAATCGAATCCGGTATCAGCGTAAGATTACCGGTCCGCTCAGCTGCCGGTAAGGTGGCGGCCTGCGTGCTGAAATAGGCTCCGTAAGGACAGCCGCGCATGCACATATTCCTGAACTGGCAGGACGCCCGCCCGAGGTCCGTATGCACATCTGCAGCCTTGCTCAGGTTGGCAGTACGCCCGATGATCAGTTTGCGGCCAGGGAATTTCTTTTCTATAGATGCCTTCACCTCCTTTTCCAGGCAGGTCATGTCCATAGGCGGCAGAAACTGACCGTCAGGCAGCACATCCAGGTTTTCCTTTGACCCGCTTATACCGGCAAATTTTTCTACATAGTCATACCACGGGGCGATTTCCTTATACCTGACAGGCCAGTCCACTCCTATCCCATCCTTTGCATTCGCTTCAAAATCAGCTTCATTGAGCCGGTAGCTCTGGCGCCCCCACAGCAGTGATCTTCCCCCGACATGGTAGGCGCGGATCCAGTCAAAGCCCCTGGTTTCTATATAGGGATTTTCCTTATCATTTTCGAAAAGGTAGCGGTGTTCCTCGTTGGCAGTGTAGCCGGTACGCATGCTGGCCCAGTACTCTTCCTTAGCCTGCGTAGTTACCCTGCCCCGGTGTTCCAGCTCCCAGGGAGCTTTAAGGGCAGTTTCGTAGCCTGTTATATGCTTTATATCCCTTCCCCGCTCCAGCATCACCACCTTTAATCCTTTTTCAGTGAGTTCTTTGGCGGCCCATCCTCCGCTGATGCCCGAGCCGACCACAATAGCGTCGTAAGTGGCCTGCTTCCGGGCCTTCAAGTTCAAATTCATCGGTCAACAATTTTATTTTTTTCTAAATAGCCCAGGCTTTCTGTCCCTCTTTCAGGTCGATGCAGCCTTCATACCGGCCGGGTACAGGGAGGTAGTCCAAAGCCTGCGTGGCTCCGGCTTCTGAAGTAAAATATCCTAACAGGGTCAGCTCTTTCATCAGAGAAAAAAACGGCACTCCCGGCTCTTCGAACGATTGCTGCGATTCTTTGGCCTGGCTGCGCTTCTTAGCAGTCTCTTCCTTAAACTGGTAAGCATAGTCTTCAGCTTCCGACAGCAGGTTTTCGCGTTCCTGCTGCGACGCCTTCAGAAATCCTTTTTTGGAAAGCTCATCCAGTCCTTTCATGAAACTGTTCTGATCTTTCGGATAATAGCAATCCGTCAGCATCAGCTCGATAAACTCGCCTACCTTCGCATCCTTTGCCCCCGGCGTATCGGTAGCCGGCAGGATGGTCTCGGCAATTTCGGAAACCAGGTCCAGCTGATCTGCCGAAAACCCGGCAAACTGTTCACCGCCCGATTGGCTACCGGGCGTACAACCTTCAAGAAATGCTGTTACCGTCGGAGCCGAAACCAACCCTCCCATCAGAAGGGCAACCCGCTCCAAAGCGTCACGTCTGTTCATATTGAAAAAAGGTATTGGTTGACAATCATCACAAAATTACATGGGATAAGTACAAAACAACTTAAATGAAAGGGATATTTGAAAAATAAATCAGACATACAACAGGTTACATCCTCTTATATCGGAATTGTCCAGCCGGCCGAGTATTTCAAAGGTCCCCGACCCGGCATCTGATCTCCCGATGTCGGAAGTTTCAATAAAAGAGCACGAACCGAGATTCCCTAAATCTGCAATATTAATACCTCCGGTTTGTCCATCGGTGCGTATGGTAAAAGGATCGGTGATATCGCGGATCAGTACTTTAAGGCTGTCAGAGTAGCTGAAAATCCCGTTTTTCTGCGCATATGCCTGCGAAACCATCTCAGTCATACCATATTCGGAATGCACGGCAGCTATTCCGAGTTTCTCCCTTAGCAGGCCGTGAACCTCCTGCCGCAGCATTTCCCTTCTCCTCCCCTTCATCCCGCCTGTTTCCATTACGATGATATCCGGCAGTGCGCCTGTTTTCGGCTTTTGCCTCTCAAAATAGTCAGCCCAGTCGAGCAGTGCAAAAGTTACCCCTATCAGCAATACTTTCCGCCCGTCTGCCACCCGCTCTATTCCGGCGAGCCGACGGTTGAGGGCTTCGAAGTCATCCAGGTAAAAGCCTGAAAACTCCGATCCGGCAAACTCCATGAAACGCTGCACCATATAGACCAGCGACGAGTTGTCCCTCTCCAGGTAGGACGGTAGTAGCGCCAGTATGTGAAACCCGGTCAACGGACCGTAGCTCCGCTCAAAGATCCGGACGCTCAACTGCTCGTACAGATCCGTATCGCTCACATAGTGCCGGCTGGTCTCGGCGCCGGTGGTCCCGCTGCTTTCAAAAATCCGGTCGGCAGCCGTCGATTCAGACCCTGTCACGATCTTGTGTCTTTTAAAAAAAGAAATAGGAAGGAACGGGATCCCGTGCAGCGAGGTCACCTGAGCGGGGTCACATTGCAGGTATCTTAAATAATCGCTGTAAATCTTGTTATACTTTGCCTGGAACCTGAACACTTCCAGGGCAAGACTATCGAAAGACCCGGGAGTTACCCGGTTTACCGCCTCTTTCAGGCGGTTGCGCAGATGTACGAAATCTTCTGGTTCAGACATTCCTTAACAGGCCGCGCGAAGTTACATGTAGCGCGGCTGAGGCAAATCTAGTCAAATCCGGTTGTTATGTAAATCTCTCCGGTGCTCCTTTAGTCTTTTGACGGTACCGGGTGGAAGAAACTTATCAGTGCGGTATGACTATTGATACCTTGTTAAAAGCCGACTGATTTCACTCTCAAGGTTTGGGATCTCTCTGAGTACTATTCCCCAAATGATATCCTCTGAAACACTGTCATACCCATGACTAATCCTGTTACGGGTATCAACGATTCTCCGGGCATTTGTTATTGGATAAGCGGGGTCTGCTTTAAGAACTCTATTAACAGCTTCACCTATAATTTCAATGTTTCGTTCTACTGCTCTTCTGGTCTTGATATCTTTTTGAAATTCGAAAAAGTCTTTTTTATCGGGAAGAAACTCATTAATCTCATTTATTGCCTGTTTGATATCAGCAAGCCAGGAGGCAATTTCATGTTCCATAGATAAGAACTTTGGTCTTCTCAATTTCCTTCATCAGGAAAGGGTTTCTAATAGCCTTCTGCTCTAAAAGGTCAATACGCCTGTTAAATATATTTTCAAGCTGTTCCTTCAAGCTAAAATAGTTGTCCGAATATGCAAGAGGGTCTGACTCTGCAATATCAACTACAAGGTCAATATCACTGTCAGTCTTAAACTTGTCATTGGTCGCGGAGCCAAAGGCAAAAAGGGTTTTTACCTTGTTTGCTGTACAGGCTTTTTTTATTTGGTCAATATGAACAGATAATACAGTCATAGTAAGCAAATGTAGCAAATATTTCACTATAAAACTCCTCCTACTTCAGGCTCAGACCTGACGGCGTTCGGTTATCAGAAAAGTAAGGTTCACTTTTCATACAATATTTTCCGGGTAAAAATCGTACTTTTGATAAATTACAGCAAACCAAACCATTCCTTTATGCGTATTGCGGGATCCTTACTGTTTATCGGGGTCATGTTGCTGACCGGAAGCTGTGTCGATATTCCGAAATATGACCCGACGCCGGCCATCGAGTTTGTGGGGATCGACAGATTTGATTCACATGACAGGCTGGGGAATCCCATTAAACTCGTCAGGATCACATTATCTTTTGAAGATGGCGACGGCGATCTGGGCGAAGATATCCAGTCTGAGGAAAGAAAACAGTACCTTTTGAGTAACGGTGGCTGGGGGAACTATCACGTCCAGGTATTCAGGTTCGTAAATGAAAGGTGGGAAAGGCTTGAGCTCACTGCGCTCGACTACCTGGCTTTTCCCTATCTGAAAACCGACGGAGTCCGCGGACCGATCCGGGGAAAGCTGGATTATGACATTGATTTTGCACTTGGCTCCGGCCAGAAAGAAACACCTCTGAAATTCGTCGTCAAGATACGTGATCGTCAACTCAGGGAAAGTAATGTAATAGAAACGGACTCTATCAGCGTACCTATTTTTGACGAATTCTAAGGATGAGAGTTTTCTTCGTTACTATCAGTGCTCTTTTTACCTTAACCTGTCTGGTGGCTTTGAATAGCCCCTCAGCTCCCATCCGTACCGGCGCCGAGCAAACGGAGCAGTATATCGGCTACCTTAAAAATAAACGCATCGCTATACTGGCCAATCCGACTACGGTGATCGGCTCAAAGCACCTTGTTGACAGTCTTCTCAGCCGTGGGATCAGCATCGTAAAAGCCTTCGGACCCGAGCATGGCTTCCGCGGACGCGCCAGTGCGGGGATCAAGGTATCCGATGAGAAAGACCCCGATACGGGCATTGATATTATTTCCCTTTACGGTAGCAAAAGAAAACCCTCGGCCGCAGACCTCGCCGACGTCGACCTCGTTATTTTCGACGTACAGGACGTAGGCTGCCGGTTTTATACCTACATCAACGTACTGCGCGACGTTATGGAAGCCTGCGCCGAGCATGGGAAAGAGCTGCTGATCCTCGACCGGCCCAATCCCAACGGCTATTTTGTCGACGGTCCCGTGCTGGATATGAAGCTCAAGTCGGGTATAGGGCAGTTCCCCGTACCGATTGCCCACGGAATGACCATCGCGGAGTTTGCACAGATGATCAACGGCGAAGGCTGGCTACCCGGTAAAAAGACCTGCAAACTGAAAATCATCCCGGTAAAGAACTATTCCCACGACATGGAATATACCCTGCCCGTTAAGCCTTCTCCCAATCTTAATACCCAGCAAAGCATTCTCCTTTATCCTTCGACCTGCCTTTTCGAGGGCACCATCCTCAACCACGGCCGGGGCACCCATTTCCCCTTCACCATCCTGGGCAGCCCTAAGCTGAAAGGGAAGTATTCATTTTCCTATACGCCGGTCGCTATTCCCGGTATGAGCGAGACGCCCCTGCACATGAACCAGGTTTGCTACGGGCTCGATCTTCGCGATTATGATATAGCCGAGCTCCGTAAGACCAAACGTATCAACCTGCAGTGGATGATCGAGCTGTATAAAGCATATCCCGATAAAGAGCGCTTTTTTGACCGCTCGCAGAGCAACCAGATCGGCAATATTGACGGACTTGCAGGCAACGCTCAGTTCCGCCACCAGATCGCAGCCGGCAAATCGGAAGAAGAAATACGCGCTACCTGGGAGCCTGCGCTGTCGCAGTACAAGGAAATGCGTAAGAAATACCTGTTATACGAATAACGTATGTAGAGACGTAAGGCCTTGCGTCTCTACATACGTTACCGTATCAGCGTCGACGGGAAGTCGGAGAGCTTTTCACAGCATACCTGCTCCATGACCTGGTAAAGCTGCGCCTTAAACATGGTGATGGTATGGTCGCCGCCTTCATCGCCCAAAGCCCCTACCCCATACATAAACGGACGCCCCATAAAAGTAAAGTCGGCGCCGCAGGCCATTGACCTGCCGATATCCACACCCGACCGCAGACCGCTGTCGATCATAACTTTCAGTTTATCGCCAAACTTATCGGCCAGTCCCTTCAGAGGCTTGATCGTCGACTCTCCGGCATCTATCTGGCGTCCACCGTGATTGGAGACGATGATACCGTCTGCGCCAATCTCCACTACCTTCTCCGCATCTTCCTCGCTCACCACGCCTTTGATCACCAGCTTCCCTTTCCACAGGTCACGTATAGCGGCGATCTTGTCTCCGTCTACCCTGCCTGTGAAGGTCGCATTCATAAATTTACCCAACTGCTTGATATCCAGGTCACCGGTCATGTAAGGCTTCAGGGTGGCGAAGTTCGGGATACCATGCACCAGGGTTTTGATTCCCCACTCGGGGCAAAGTGCAGCCTGGATGAAATTATCGATAGTAATTTTAGGAGGCATCGACAGTCCCGCCTTTATTTCGCGGTAGCGCAAACCGAAGGAGGGTACATCGACGAGTACCACCAGCACATCGTACCCGCTTTCCCGGAGACGTCTCAGGATATCGTCGCGAAGCCTGTTCTCTGTCGGGTGATACAACTGGAACCAGGCATTCCCCTCGGTCACCTCTGAAATCCGCTCTATACTGGCCGTCGAAACCGTGCTCAGAATATACGGGATATTATGTTTGAATGCCGCTTTGGCCAGTATTTCCGGTGAATTGGGCCAAATCAGGCCCTGCAGCCCGATGGGCGATATGCCGAAAGGAGCGTCATAGCGCTTGCCGAACAGCTCGGCCGACATATCCACCCCGTTATGCTTCCTGAGATAATGGGGCATCAGGTGTACATCCTTGAAATCGTATTCGTTGCGCCAGAGATTCAGCTCTTCGTTACAGCCGCCTTCGAGATAATCGAAGGCAAACTTCGGGATACGTCTTTTGGCCCTGCGTTTCAGGTCTGCTACGGAAGGATACCGGGTGTTGTATTTAAAAGTAGGTTTGCTCATTGTTTAGTTAAGGATATCCTGCAAAACATCTAAAATTCTTATAAAAATTCGATAGTTGCCAGAATGGGGTAATGGCTTGACGCATCGGGATAATCCCTGATCAGCTTGTATGTCCCCACCCTCACTCTTTTTTGTTCCTGTATAAATATGTAATCCATTCTTTCTCCTGGCAATCCTTCCACCCTGGTGGAAAGCTGCGATCCCCGGGCAGCATCAAACCAGTTTTTCCTGAATGAAAAATAAGGCTGCTCAGTCGGCCTTACGCCCATGTCCATTGCCAGGACGACAGGTTGGATACTCTCTCCAAGCAACTGGTTGACATAAGCGGACTGCAATCCACGATCCATCGCAGAAGTGTAGTCGAGCTGCGTATTGCAAAACCTGAAAGTAAGCTTCTCCGACTCCCGTATCAGCCCGCAAAGCAGCATACGCGGCGCTGTCCCCGGCCTGCTGGGCAAGCCTATTTTCTGCGTCTTTTCAAAAGGCCTGACCGAAAGCAGTCCAACTCCCTGTGTACCTCCTTCTGTCGGGTCGGATGCGCCATACACATAAAACATATTGGTCTGAAGCGCGATCTGCCTTACATGATACCGCAGCTTTCCTTCGTGTACCAGGCTGTCGACGCCCTTGAGAGCTACCACATGTGGTTTATATTCTTTAATAAGCTGCACAACAGTACGCAGGTTCGACTCACCGAAATTATCTTCCCCATGCCTGATGTTAAAGCTCAAAACCCTGATTGAAACGGGAGCTACTTCCGACGATCCTGTAAGCGCGATCAGGCCGGCCAAAAGAAATACGATCTGAACTAACTTCTTCAAAATAGGAGATTCTTCACGGGCTTACTATACCATACTTTCCTGCAAGTCGAAAATTTTATCCATAAGCACCCACTTCTCGCCTTCTTTAGCCACAGGTATAGCCTTCTGGTATTTCCACATGAGCAGCTCCCATTCGTGTACCACCGGGTTATTTGCGTCCATCATCGCTTTTCTTTCAAACGAAAACGTATCATCGGTTTCCATGAGCATTACCAGCCGGTTGCCCGCCCTGCATATCTGCATCTGCGTAATTCCCGAATCTGTAATGCTTTTCAGTATCTCGGGCCAGACATTCCGGTGTATTTCTTCGTATTCTGCTATGAGCTCCGGACTATCATTAATATCGAGTGCAAAAAAATACCTGTTGTTCATAGGTAACGGCCATCAAGTATCAGTAGAGATACATAAAATTACGAAATTAACCCGAACAGCATTAGGATATTCAGCCCTGTTTTACCTTGCTGCCCCAAACCGCATAATAACCTACAAACAAAAAACACGCGATCGGCACCAGGAGTGAAACCTGCATATTGATCTTCGACACATAACCCGTAAGGGGCGCGATAATGGCTCCCCCGACAATTGCCATAATGACCAGTGAAGCACCCAGCTTCATTTGCCTTCCCAAGCCTTGGGTAGCCAGCGCGAAAATAGTAGGAAACATAATCGACATAAAGAAATAGACAGCCATAATCGCCAGGACGGCAGTCAGCCCCTCCGTAACCATGCCGATACCGAGCAATACGGCACAGGCCAACGCATACACGGCGAGCAGATCCTGGGAGCGGTACCTGTTCATCAGGGCAGTACCCGCGAAGCGGCCGATCATAAATATGATCAAAGCGAATGATGCATGAAAACTGGCAATCTGCACAGGCGACATCTCGGGGTTACCACCGGTAAGAGATGCCATTAATTTCCCGAAACCGATGGCGATTCCAAGGTCCTGGTCGGGAGAAAGCAGCATTTTATAGTCTACAAAATACCCCCACAAAGCCGCCTGAGCCCCGACATAAAAGAACTGCGCCAATACGCCAAGCACCAGATGACGTTTCCTGAGCAGGGCGCCTATTCCCCCCGATCCGTCCGCTTCGTCTGTTTCGCTTTCGGCCACGGGTTCCGGCATTTTGGTCAGTGCGAATAACAAGGCAACCAGGATCACAGCGCCGGCGATGATCAGGTAGGGCGTCTGCACCGATTGTGCTTCGTGCATCCTGATCACCTCTGCTTCCGCAAAAGGCATAGCCGCCAGTTCTTCATTGGTATATGCCTTGTCTGAAAAAATAAAAAGCCCGCCGATAAGAGGTCCCATTATAATGCTCAGCCCGTTGAATGATTGGGCGAAATTAATGCGGTTAGCCGCTTTTGCCGGATCCCCGAGGATGGTCACGTACGGGTTGGCCGCCGTTTCCAGGAAAGCGAGGCCGCAGGCTATCGTAAACAGGGCAAAAAGAAAGAAACCGTAGGAGCGCATTTCTGCGGCCGGGTAAAACAGGATTCCTCCCAGCGCGTAGAGGATCAACCCGGCCAGGATACCCTTCTTGAAGCCGCTTTTTGCCATAAAGAGCCCCGCCGGAACAGCCATCAGGAAATACCCGATATAAAATGCCGAATCGACAAACCCTGCCTGTCCGCGATTGAGGTTCAATGCTGTCTGAAAGTGTTTGATCAGGGTACCGTTAAGGGAATTGGCCAGGCCCCAGAGAAAAAACAGGCTTGTGACAAGCGCCATAGCGAGACCATATTTCGCGCCGTTACCAGGATCGGATCCGGGCTTGCCGGAAGAAGGAAGAGGAATGTGTGCCATCGGCCTTACAGTTAATCGTATTTTGACTAGTAATCAGAGAAAGTTTGTACTAAAAGCACGATAATTGAAGGTTTCTCCTTATTCTTCTGAAGAAAAAGGGGGATTACAGGCAGGGCGCTCAGATCCGCTGGTAAATGTTTCTCCATTTTGTGGCCCTGTACTCCTTTTTGAGCCTTGGTATGCGTTCGAACAACTTCGGCATCACTTCCTCTTTGTCGATCACAAATTCCGGGGGATCTTTTTCGAAGTTATTATAGATATGGATTACACTCTCGAAGCTATCGAGGTTTTCAAAATCATAGGCTGATAATGACCAGTTGAGGTAAGGAGTTGCTGCAAAATTGTTGAGATATTCTCCTTCATCTTCTCCCAGTACCAGTATTTTTTTTCCATCGATCTCCTCAGGCAGAAGCGCGGCTTTCGCTATCCTTTTTTCCAGGGTACCGGTCTTCAGACCAGGTATGAAGCCAAAAAAGTCCTGGTAAAGAATGAAGGCTGAAAATAAAAAGTAGGCCATGAAAATTCCCTCGGCACGGGCCGCATTCCGGAAGCTCAGGAAAAACCAGCTTACGAAATAGGCTACTGCGGGCAGAAAGACCAGGAAATTCATCGGAGCCAGGCTATCCATAAAAATAATGGTAAACGCCGACAGGATAAACCAGAAAGCCATTACCTGTTGTATCCTGGTCTGGTAATGCGTGAAACGATTATATCCGAATAGCTTCAGAAAACCCGCTATACCCAACCCGATGGAGAACAGCATATATACCAAGAAAGGGAATAGTTCGGATATTTCAAGGTTGTCTATCTGTATAGCAGTAGTAAAAAGGCTGCGATTGAGGCTTTCAATAGCATTATTCAGAAAAAAAATGAGCGCCACCATTAAAAGCGGGAATCCAGATCCGAACAGCCCGATCATATGGTGCCTGAACGTAGCCCCCGTGTAAAGTATCATCATCAGGAAAGCCCAGATATAGAATACTGCGGAAGGAAGGTAAAAAAGGGTTGCAATTCCTATATAAATACCTGCTTCGAAAATTTCGTCAGACACCTCCGGCCGGTCGATCATCCTGGCTATCACTCCTATGGCCAACAGCAGAAAGCTGGTAGCCATCAGCATCGGTGATAAGGTGAACATGTCGAAAGACAGGTTGAGCAAAACGGCATATACCAAACCCGGAATACTCGTCGGCTCGGGAAAAAAGTCCCGGCTGTTGCAGAGATAGTTGAAATAGAGCACCTGGAATAAGCCTATCGCGCATGCTGCTATATGATAAGCTGTCTGCGACCTGCCAAACAGCGCATCCAGCCCCCAGTAGACCATTCCCGAAAGCACGCTGATATTCTCCCAGATGTCACGATATAGCATAAACCCTTTGCTCAATTGCTCCCCCGTGAGCATCCATCCCAGCTCGGAAATCAGGAGAGGTGCATCGGACAAATAAACCGGCAACCTGAGAGCGAGGAAAAAAGCCGTCAGCAGGACAATTTGAAATATCTTCGTATTTCTGAAAAGGAAAAGCAAGGGCTTTTGATACGTTTAATGCTTTGACCTGCGAAAATACGCCCTGGCTCATAACATTAACAAAATAAGTACGGATATTTGCAAATCACAGCCCTGCGGGGGCACCATATGCATAACCCCGGGTAAGCGTAGCGCAGCCCGGGGATTCTAAGAGACATGGAATCTAAAAGACAACAAAAAGTAGGCCGCCAGATCCAGAAGGATCTGGGCGATATATTCCAGAAAGAGGCTATGCACCTGCTCAACGGATCGTTAATCACGGTGACCGGCGTAAAGGTATCGCCTGATCTGAGCATCGCCCGCGCTTATATAAGCGTACTGCCCGACAGCAAAAAGGAAGGCGTACTGGAAACGCTCAAAGAAAACAGTAAATTCCTCAGGCAGAAATTAGGGCTGCGCGTACGTCACCAGCTACGCATCGTTCCCGAATTATATCTTTATCTTGATGATACCCTCGAGTACGTGGAAAAAATGGATAAGCTCTTCTCCGGGCTCGTCATCCCTCCTCCGGGTGAGGACGGCACCGAGGGGGACTACAAACTTTAGCTTGCAGCATCGTCCTTAAGATGAATCTTTCGTACAGGGTCGCATTACGCTATTTTCTTTCCTACCGTAAAAGAAGCTTCATAAGCATCATTGCTTTGATCGCTATGGTTGGGATCGGCGTAGGCGCTATGTCGATGGTGGTCGTTTTGTCTGTATTTAACGGTATGGAAGAATTGAACCGCCAGATTTTTAAATCTTTCGACGCCGATATCCGTATTTCCCCGGCAGAGGGCCGGAAGTTCGAAATATCCGACTCCCTGCTGACGGCCGTACGGAAAACAGACGGGGTCGGGTTTGTCACCCAGACACTGGAAGACAATGCGCTGGCTTCTTACGACGGGCAGCAGGTACTGGTGAGGCTGAAAGGTGTCGACAGCACTTTCCAATACCGCCGACAGATGGACACGACCCTGCTGGAAGGCTCGCTGAAGCTCACCGGACCGAACGGGACGAGGTTTGCACTTATCTCCGACGGGATCAGAAATGCACTTTCCGTATCGTTACGCGATACGTTTATCCCTTTTGAGCTCTGGTATCCGCGGAGCGACCGGAAGACGCTGAATTTCAACAATGCAGATGCCTTCAACCAGGTTACAACAATACCCGGCGGGACCTTTTTTATAGAAAGTCGCTACGACGACTTTGTTTTTGTCCCCATTGAGGTCGCCGAATCGCTGATGGGGCTACAAAATCAAAGGTCTGCCCTGGAGATTGTCCTTGCTGACGGAGCAGGCGAAGCGAGTGTGAGGCGTCAGCTTCGGTCACTGCTTGGCCCCGGCTTCACAGTATTAAACCGTGACGAACAGAATGCAGACCTGCTGCGTGCTATCAAAGTTGAAAAGCTCTTTGTGACCGTCACTCTATCCCTGATCATTCTTGTTGCGGCTATCAATATTTTCTTTTCACTCAGTATGCTCACGATCGAAAAGAAGGGGGATACCGCTATCCTTTTCGCGATGGGGGCGCAGCCGTCTCTGATCCGCCGGATTTTCATCGCAGTGGGTAACATTGTGGCTTTTACCGGCGCGGGTGTAGGGCTGGTGGCCGGTATCGCCGTTTGCTGGGCCCAGAAAAAATACGGTCTTGTCTCGATGGGAATGAAAACGGCGCTGGTAGATGCCTATCCTGTACAATTGCAATGGGGAGATGTACTATTGACGGCTATTGTCATTATCCTGATCACGATCGTCGTTTCCTTTGTACCCGCAGTAAGGGCTGCCCGTCAAACTCCCTATACCCGGCTATGAAAAATACAAAGGCAAAGAAACTGTTCTGTCTTCTCCTGCTTCTCGGAATATTTTTGCAGGGCGGAAATATCCTGGCCTGGCAGATGCTGCAGGATAGTACTCACTCTTCTGCCGTGCTCCGCGCTCCCCAGCGGATCCCTGGCTTTGTCTCCGCCGACGGCCCTTACCGTCCCACCGCCACACGAACGACAGATTTGCTGCACACCAGCCTCAGGCTATCTTTCGACTGGAAAAAGCAGGAAGTAGCAGGCCACGCAGTACTGGCTTTCAAACCTCACTTTTATCCGCTTGATTCGGTCATACTGGATGCACGTGCTTTCGAAATAAAGGAGGTACGGCTGACAGAGCAACTGCCGGTATCTTTTGAAGATTTTGACAATCTCAAAGGGGTGTCACTGAAGTATTCCTATGATCAATTGCAGTTGAGGATTGCGCTCGATAAGCGTTACAGCAGGCAGGATACTGCCTTTTTAGTAATCCGCTATACAGGAAAGCCCGGCGAGGCTGCAAAACTGGATTTTGGAGGAGCCCCGGTCGACAAAGGGCTGTATTTCATCAATCCCGACGGTTCTGACCCCTATAAGCCCCGACAGTTGTGGACGCAGGGTGAAACGACCGGCGGTTCTTCCTGGTTTCCTACCATAGAGGCGCCGAATGAAAAATTCACGCAGGATTTTTACCTGACGGTAGAAGACAGGCAGTCGACGGTTTCAAACGGGCTGCTGGTCGAACAAATACGGCATAAGAACGGTATGCGTACGGATCACTGGCGCCAGTCGTTACCCCACGCGCCTTACCTGGCTGCAGTCGCTGTAGGGGAATTCTCAAAAACCGCTGCAAAAGCGGAAAACGGGATGGAAGTGAGCTATTACCTTGACTCGGCCTATGCCCCTTATGCATCCCGCATCTTCGGACGCACGCCTGAGATGATTTCCTTCTTTTCAGAACGCTTCGGAGTTCCTTATCCGTGGGAGAAGTATGCGCAGGTCGTAGTTAAAGACTTTGTCTCGGGGGCTATGGAGAACACCACCGTCACCATTATGCAGGAAGAAACCCAGATGACAGACAGGGAACTGCTGGACGGAGATTCGGACGCGCTCATCGCGCATGAGCTGGCGCACCACTGGTTCGGAAACCTGGTAACCTGCGAAGAATGGGGGCAGCTTCCCCTGAATGAGTCTTTCGCCAATTACGCCGAATACCTGTGGGAAGAACACCGGCGGGGAAAAGATGCCGCCGACTGGTCTGCTTACCTGGAAACGATGGAATACCTTTCCGAGTCCCGGCACAAAAACGTAAGCATGATCCGGTATTTCTATGAGAATCCCGACCATATGTTCGACAGTCATTCGTATGCGAAAGGCGGCCGCATCCTGCATATGCTCCGCGTTTATACCGGTGACGATGCGTTCTTTTCCTCCCTTTCACTCTACCTGAAGAGAAATCAGTTCGGTACTGCCGAACTCGCCGATCTGCGTATGGCATTTGAGGAAGTTACCGGCCAGGATATGAACTGGTTCTTTGACCAGTGGTTCCTGAAACCCGGACACCCGGAGCTGGAGGTTTCCCACCACTACCTGCCCGCTCCCAACAAACTGGTCTTGCATGTAAGGCAGCTTCAGGATACCCTGAACAATACATTTTACCGGCTTCCTGTGGATATAGATATCTGGGTAAAAGGCAGGAAGCTCCGGAAATCGGTGGTAATCGACAGAGCCGACCAGGAATTCTCCTTTATACTGGAAAGCGCCCCTGACCTGGTTTTGTTTGACGGCGAGTGCCAGTTACTGGGAATCATAAAGCACGGGAAGCTCAAGGAGGAATGGATGTACCAGCTTAAACACTCCGACCGGTTCCCGGCCCGGTATGAAGCAGTCGGGCAGTTGGGAGCCTTCTTAACCGAAACAGCCGTGCGTGAGGCGCTGCTGGCTGCTACCGGAGACGCTTTCTGGAAAATCAGGCAGGAAGCTTTGTTCCAGTTGGGAGAAAACGGTGCAACGGTTAAAAAGGATGCAGGCAGGCTTATACCGCTTGCTACGCACGACCCCAACCCGCTGGTACGCGGGGAAGCCCTGCTGGCGCTGCAGAAAGCAGGGATTGGAAACTATGAAACCTTTGTGAAACAGGCCCTGGAAGACAGTTCCTACGCAGTTGTGGCAACTGCCATCGGTATCCTGGCAAAAACCGGGTCCAAAAAAAGTATGCAGGCAGTAGCAGACCGTTTCAGGAATGTTGCAAACGAAGCCGTTACGGCTGCAGTCGGGGACTACTTCGGCGACAACCCGGCTCCTGGACACCTGGACTGGTTCAAAGAAATGATGAACAGGCTCAATCCGTCCGGTTGCTACACGCTTATGCAGGCATTCGGTAAATATCTGGTTCGTTCTGAGCATGCTATACAGCAACAGGGAATCGGGTTTCTCGAAAAGCTCGCCCGAAGCCACTCTGCATTGTCCGTACGTTACGGCGCTTACCAGTTGCTCGGATGGTTTGACGACCAGGCCGGGATCAGGGACCTGCTGCAGGAAATCCGGAGCCAGGAAAGGGATCCCCGTCTCCTGGAACTTTACACCGGGCTTGAGTCGCACTGAATATAACCGGGAGGCGGTTTGATTCTATCATGTTTTTGACGGGAATGTCAATCATCCTGATAAGAAATACCTTAACTTTGCACGATTTTAATCATAGTGATTATTGCAGGCAATTTAAATATTTCAATACTTATGTCATCCAGTGCCGTAGCCGGTCAGTACCTGGCCGAACGTATCAATGCCCTTGAAGAATCTTCTACTCTTGCTATGACCAAGAAAGCCCGTGAGCTCGCCTCACAGGGGCACAAGGTGATCAGCCTGAGTGTGGGTGAGCCGGATTTCAAAACGCCGGAGCACATCTGTGAGGCAGCCAAGAAGGCCATTGATGATGGTTTTCACGGTTACTCTCCCGTAGCCGGCTATCCCGATCTCCGGAAGGCCATTGCCGATAAGCTTCTTCGCGATAACAATATCGATTGGAAACCGGAAAATATCGTCGTATCGACCGGGGCCAAACATTCTCTGGCCAACACCATCCAGGTCCTGGTCAATCCGGGCGATGAAGTCATCATACTCGCCCCCTACTGGGTCAGCTATTCAGAGATGGTAAAGTTGGCTGAGGGGAAATCCGTTATACTCGACGGTTCTTTCGAAAACAACTTCAAGGTAACTCCGGAACAGTTGGAGGCGGCTATCACCCCGCGCACAAAGGTGGTCATGTATGCTTCCCCCAATAACCCGACCGGGTCGGTCTATTCGCGTTCCGAACTGGAAGCCCTGGGAGCCGTACTGGCAAAACACGAAAGTATTTTCGTCATAGCCGACGAAATTTATGAATATATCAACTTTACGGATGAAGGTCATTTCAGCCTCGGCTCGATCCCGGAATTAAAGAACAGGGTAGTGACCGTAAACGGTGTTGCAAAAGGATTTGCCATGACCGGCTGGCGTATCGGCTTTATTGCGGCCGACAAATGGATTGCCGACGGTGTGGAAAAGCTGCAGGGACAGGTTACCTCCGGAACAAACTCTATCGCCCAGAAAGCCGCTGTAGCTGCTTTTAACGGTCCTCTTGACGCTTCCAGGACTATGACTGAAGCTTACAGGAGGCGGCGCGACCTGGTAGTAGGCCTGTTGAGGGAAATTCCCGGTTTCAAAGTCAATATGCCCGACGGCGCATTCTACGCTTTTCCCGACGTAAGTGCTTATTACGGAAAGTCAGACGGTACCACTACCATCCGTAACTCCGATGATTTCTCGCTCTGGCTACTAAACACTGCTTATGTTTCCACTGTGGCAGGCTCAGGCTTCGGCGCTCCCGATTGTATCAGGATTTCCACTGCGGCTTCGGATGAAGCCTTAACGGAAGCGGTAAAAAGAATCAGGGAGGCTGTTGCGACCCTGAAATAGAATAGCTCAGGAAGACGGACATGCCTCATACGCTGCTACCTGCAGAATTGAGGCATGTCTCATCAACCATAAACCTACTGCGGGATCGGTATCCTTCACCTCACCCACAGCATCTAAAGTATAGTATATACAGTATTTCTTCAAAGTCTGCAATAAGCGCCGGCACATCCAAATTCTATTTAAGTTATCGGGCCGAATAAATTACCCTTGCAGGCGAATATAAGACTCTCCCTGGCTCGTTACTGCGGGCAATGCTTCAGGCTCTCTCGCTTGATCATCAGTTCATACTGACAAAAATATCACGGCGGCACCTTAAAAAACAAAATAATTTTACCTCAATTTTCTAGAAATCGAAAGAATATTTTATTCCTTTCATTTGTCCTCCTGCCGGTAGGGACTTACCGGCTACGAAACTGTTCAGACCTTGCCTGTCATAGGCTGCAGGCCTGGTATCTTTGCCCGGCAATCTGCCAATCTTTAATAAATGCAGGACCAACTGCGCCGGACGCTTTTTGGCTGGCTGGCTCTTGAGCAGATCAAACCACTGGAGCAGGGTTTCCCGCCGTTTGCAGGCAAACCGGTTAAGGGAAAGGTATCCTTTCAGAGATATCTTGCGTCCGATCCGGTTTTTGTTATTGTAGACACTTTTTACGGTAATGCAGAGCTGTTCGGCAACTGCTTCCGCAGTTTTACCTTCAGCCAGCAACAGAAGCACCTCCCATTCCCTGGGAGTAAGCAAGGCTAACGCAATCGGCGTGCAACAGCCTTTGGACTTGTATAGCAACATTTTCATCAGAGGGTGTTTAATAATCGGTATAGCAGTCTGTGTGTTTTCCGGGAAAACCACTCAGGAGCGTATGTCGGGCAACTTCCCGAAAATATTGAGATGGACGAAAACCTTATGACCGGTATGTGACAGTCGCTTCCCTTTCCGGCAGAAATAAACGGGAATAGAATAGAAATGTAAATTATCCATTATGTACGATTCTGGTTATTGTAATTCAATTCAGACCCTGCCCTTACAGACAGGCGTTGTTCCAAAAATCGTTGAGTAAAAATATAGTATGCGGCTACACCTCCCGAAAAAAGAAAAATTGGTCTGAGCTATGAACTCAGACCAATTCGAAGATACAATGAGACATGCTATGCTCATGTCTATGTATGCTATAAGGTGTTTGCACTTTCGCACGCTGATCTCAGAGATTATAGCTAATTTCTTAGCAAAGGCCCCCCCAATATAATCTCTTCAACCCGGCTATAACATTAGGTAATTAACAAAAACATTATTTAATCTGATCAGAATTGTAAAAGGTAACAGGCTTTTTAACTTTTTTTTTCAGATCCGGCTTTTTTTACTGTAAACGCATCCGTAACGGCTAATTTCGAAGAAATAAAAGATGCCGACCTGTCCTTCTCAGATCAGCTCCTGTTGACAGGCGGCAAAAGCAGACTCCGGATTCAGTCAGAAGACTCGCTCTCACATTCTGAAGGATCTTCCATAATCTCGCGGTAAAACTCGTCGAAATCCTCCTGTGACATAATTCCGTTCATTGTTTCCGCAAGACGCAGGTCGGACTTCAGTTTCTTTTGAAAATCCCTGTATTCATCCTTTGTCAAATAGCCTATCTTCGCATTTTTAATGAAGCCTTCAACGGTCTCTTTTTTCATTTTACAAATAAGTCATAATAACCATTGCTGATCAGGAGGTTTCTGATCTTTTTAAGGCAGGGTTTCTCAATGGTGCTAAATTGCTTTGTATCCAGTTGCCCTTTTTCTTTCTGGTCGACCCCGAAGAATTCAGATAGTAAATAGGACCTGCACATCGGGTCAAGCTGGCCGATATATTCGCGCAGAAGGCGATCTCTCTCACCGGAGGATTCCCCGTAGGAATAATAGGAATCTGTCGGCTCGGTTTTCTTCGATCTTACGGACACGTTATCGCTAAAAGGATCTTCGTCCGGCAAATCCGACAAATCCGTCCCGGAAGTCCCTCCTCCCTCAATACGCCTCTTTTTATCCCAGAACCGCTGAATTCTCTTACTGCTGAGTATGTTTCCGATAAAGAAAGTATCCAGGCTTGTATCTATCCAGATCTCGCCTGGTGACTGGCAATAAGTATCGCGACGCCTGATCAGGTACTCAAATGTTTCTCCCACTATAGATTCGGCCAGATCTTCGTGATAATCCGGAAGCCTGGAAGAAACAAAATTGATAAGTTGCTGCCGCCTTTCCAGGAAAAAATGAGCCTCCTCCCGGTTGCGGAACAAGTATACAAACAGGCACAGCTGTTCATAAAGGTATTTATCAAAAATCTTTCCCCACAGAGAAATACGCAGGTCGGGAGTAAATTTGAATATGAGGTCAGATTTGGGCTTCTTGCTGATCCTGAAAGTTACTACGCACCGGAGCGCCCTTAACAGGATAGCTCTTGAATCTCCTTCATTATAAGGGGCTTCAAGATACTTCAAAACAAGATGCTTCCTGGTGCTTGGTTTAGAGTCTTTGCTGTACAGCGTAAAGTAGTCGGACAAGCCTGAAAGCAGCTCCACCCCTTCTTCAGCATGCATGTTAACCACATCTCTGAAATAAGACTGTTCGGAAAGAATCATATTCTTCCATATACAGGCCTTGACCAGCTTGGGTATAGTCTTCTCCACCAGCTCAACAGTCCAATACTTCCAGTTGCTGCGGGAATATCTTAAAATATTGCTAAGCTCTTCAAGAACCTGCCATTCAAGAGGATTAATACTACAAGTCAGCTGATTGGTTGTGTTCGCTCTTTCGACGCTTAACGCGACGGCCATTCCAAAAACCTCATTTACCTTTCTCTGCCAATTCTGAGCGTCCCCGTCCCAGGATCCGAAGACCCGGGTAAGATTGGGAGATTTTAGAATTCTTGGATACTGCATGCCCTTGTCTTTTCAACTTTCTCAATATAAAAGCTTCCCGGCAATTACCAGGAACGGATCACAGCATTCGATATTCTGCGAGCTTAACCCGGAATTTCAAGAGGACAGGGCTTTCCAAATCAAAGATAAAGTTGAAAAAGGTGTAACGGGATGAACATACACAGATCCAATTTATCTGAATTTCATAAAAATGCTACATTCAGTCCAGATTCCGAAGAAGAAAGAAAACTATGTGATCAGGAAAGTGCTCGCGAATACTGAATCTGCAGCCATATCTTCCAGCGATTCAATTTGGAAACTTCGTACTCGCAATCATTACACGTATTGAATTGCCTGTATAAATCATTGGCTTTACTCAAACTACCACTTTTCAGGTATGCTACGACAAGATGCCATTCAGCCGCCTCCCGGAAATACGACCGGAGGTCCTTCTCCTCCAATACCTGCTCAAAATCCCTTACCGCGGCAGCATATTGCCCCTCTGCTATATGAGCCTGTCCCGCGAAGAAACGATCAAATACCACCTTACGATCAGGACGCATAATACTCTCGTCTTCTCCCCTGATCACCGTAAAATCATTTTCTGAATCCGGGAAGACAGGCATGCTTGTCAAAAGAAAAGAGAATGTCGTTATGATCAGCAGACACGCAGCAACTGAATATTTTAAAACTGCTTTGAAAAATACCTCCCTCTTTTCCTGCTTCTGAAAAGTTTTTATCTGACCTCTCAGCTTTTCTTCCTGGAAAACTCTCTCCAACAGGTTCCTGGCATACACCTGTTCTTCCAACTGAGCCGCCAGATCATAATCCTCCAGAAGAGCTGCTTCAAAATGGATACGCTCCTGACTTTCCATTTCTCCGGAAATATACCGGTCGATCCACTCGGTAATTTCTTCGGGATTCAGAGGTCTTTTCATATTAGTCTTATACTTGGTTTAACTTAAAACTTCAGATAGTTCCGAGGTATCTTTTAATGAGCCTCCTTAGCTTGAGCATTGTCCTGTGTTTCAACATCTTTGCAGCATCCACACTTTTAATATCAAGCAAGTTAGCTATTTGCTCCAAAGGCATCTTTTTATCGTAATAATGCCTGAGCAGATCCTGCTCCAAAGGACTTAATTTCGAAAAAACTACCCAAAACGTATTCGTCTCCTCTACATCTTCAAAAATCCTGGAAGGATCTCTGTCCATCCCCTCGTTCCGTACATGGTACTCAGCAACCCTCCTTACATCAGCACTCCTCCGGCTTAAAATAGTAATCCACTGATTCATTGCCATCCGGTAGATGTAGGTAGACAACCTGACATCTTCCTTATATACAAACTTTCCGGAAAGCAGCTGCGCTCTAAACATCAGCAACACTTCCTGTACCAAATCTTCAGCATCCTGTACATTCCCCCCGTTAGAACAAACGATCTGAGTAATCATTTGACTGCAGGATTTGTACAAATGCTTCAGCGATTCACTTGCCAAGCGTTCATCTTCCGACAGCATGCCATGAACGATATCGCTGTCCGAAAAACTATTCATATAAACCTAGGAGCTCTCTATAATTATTAATATACTCTGAGGTACCTGAAGTAACAGTTTTTTCGCAAAAAAACCGATTTGATTAAAAATTTTTCTGCGATAGTAACCTACTTTAAAAAACACTGCCACTTAATACTATAAAAGGTTGAAACAAAAAATTCCTCACATTATGAAAAAGATTCTGTTCCTCGCTGCCAGCCTGTTTCTCTTAAACGCATGTAGCCAGCAAAACATCGACCCTGCGGCAGATACCCTGTCTAAACCCCCGAAAACTATATGCGGAGGTGCCGACTGCGCCGAAGATCGCACTTAAAGACAGTAAAGTTAATAACTAACATAGTCCGGTTTCAATCCAGGCTCTAAATATTTCAGATTATCTGTTCCAAATTATCAGACAATATCTTTATGAAAAAGCTCCTTTTACTCGCCGGAACCATCTTCCTGCTCAACGCATGCAGCCAGCAAAATATCGACCCGGCCACTGATTCCCTCTCCAAACCGCCAAAAACTATCTGCGGAGGCGCTGATTGTGCCGAGGACAGGACATAGCCAGCTTTCATTACACCATAGGATCACTCTCAGAAACACTTAAAAAAATATTACCAGAAAATATCATGAAAAAGATCTTTTTTTTAATCGGAACAGCTCTCCTGCTCAACGCCTGCAGCCAGCAAAATATCGATCCTGCTACTGACTCTCTGTCCAAACCGCCCAAAACTATATGCGGAGGCGCTGATTGTGCCGAAGACAGGACGTAGTCTGCTTTCATTACACCATAGGAACACTCTCATCATTACCATAGGATTACTCTCACAAATATTTAAAATATTTCACTCAGGAAAATATCATGAAAAAGATCTTTTTTTTAATCGGAACCGCTCTCTTGCTCAACGCCTGCAGCCAGCAAAATATCGATCCTGCTACTGACTCTCTGTCCAAACCGCCAAAAACTATATGCGGAGGCGCTGATTGTGCTGAAGACAGGACGTAGAAGGAAGCCTCCCCTGGAGCTGTCAGGGATAGTACGCTATTAAAAAAAAAAGCTACTTCAGAAGCGATAAGCCATTGAGGATCTTCTCTTCCATATAAGGATGCCCAGTCCCGAAAGAAGCAGGATAGAAACGATATACCAGTTTTCGATCAGGATGTTTTCCTTGTGGTATACAGGCGAGTGATTTCCCAGCAAACTAATGTTTGCCCAGAAATAGGGATGGTCATATTTACCATATTTCCCGTTTGTCCTCAGGTCCCGTCTGGCTTTCTGAACCGCCTCGTCCAGCGAAAGTCCTTTTTCGATATACCTGGTTATGCTGACCGTAAGAAAGCTTATCGTATTCTCGTTGGCTTCCCAGGTGGTGGTTATAAGTGAAGGACAGCCCGCCTGGGCGAATGCATAGGCGAGTGAGATGGTTCCCTCTCCGGCAAGTTCGGTTCCTTCATTTCCAAAACAACTGCTCAGCATAACAAGCCGTGTCTGCTCCAGCCTGAGCTTAATTACGTCTTCAAGATATAGCTTGCTGTCTACCCCCGGATAAAACTGCACATAGGAGGAGTTAGGGTTTTTAAGATCAGCAAATGCGTGGGTAGCCAGGTTGAGTATATAATGTTTTTCACTTTCCTCCAGGAAACTTCTTTTCGTTGCGTTCTTACCTAACAGGGAGCGCTGCCCGAGCGCCCGGACTTCCTCTACATCAGATACGGGCTTCCAGCCTTCTATAGAATATATACTTTGCTTTTCCCTGATGAAAGGGGCAAACACAAAAGCATCTTTCCTGGCCGGTATTTTTTTGGCAAGAACAGGGTGAAACCAGAAAAAGGAAGCTGAATAAGTATAGGCTATCCTGTGATTATCGGCGAGGTACTGCCCTTTCTCCTTTTCCAGTACTTCAAACGGCAGTGACGAAAACTTCCAGTCTCTTACCACGATCCACCGGCTGTAACGCGCCGTCCATTTCTCGATGGGTTTCAGCAGTGCTTCATAGCATTTCTGTGCATATGCTGAACCGGCATAAGCCCCTAATCCCGGGTTTATTTTCACTTCCAGTAACAACGATTTCAGGTTGGCTGCAAATTCTCTTTCATCAATTTCCCATTTTACGACCTGAACATCTTCCTTTGATACCACAAACGCCATGAGCTGGCTTCCGATAAGCTTGTAGGAAATGAATACCGATTCCTTATCCATTAATTCTCTGATATTTTTCAATTTCAGCAACTCCCCCGAAAGTTGCCTGCTATAGCTATCAGGACCGCCTGAAATAATATCCATCAGATAGGTAGTATTTGCATCTTCAAAACGGTTATACAACACATCCAGCGCTTCGTCAGAGCGCGTTCTGCTGTAATATTCGAATCCGTTCGCAATGGCGTCATCCATCACCGGCGCCACATCGGAAGCTAAAAAATACCGGTCATCGCTACTCGAAGCCACCTGCTTATACCCTTCCTTCTTTACTGCAATCAGGTCGCTATAAAACTTATAGGACTTTTCGAGGTCTGCCAGTTCATTATTTTTCTGGTACTGCAGGCTATATAGCTCGGCCTGGGCCTGCAGCGCTTTTATCGCATATTTGGGATATCTCACATACCCGGCACTTCCCGCTCCTGTTTCCGACGTATCGGACGAAACCGATCTGAATGACCGTTCATAGTAAGACATTGCGGCATCCCATCGCCCTGAATGCTTTTCAAAATCTCCCTTGGACAGCATCAGCTGACTGTAAAGCGCTGGTTTCGACAAAGCATGCTTATGATAGAATGTTTCGGCATCCCGCAACATTTTCAGCGCGGCCCCCATATTCCCCTTCTTCATCTGCAGATCCCCGAGCTCCATCAACAGATAAAAATACTGAACCTGGTATCTTTCATTACGGCTGCGGATCTGCGACAGTGTAGCGAGTGACCTGTTAAACCAGACCAACGCGCTGTCGGGGTTTTGCTTAAGCCTATACGTATACCCCATTCCCCCGTACAATGACTGCCTTAACTGCAGCCTGTCGGCCGGGAGCCCGGCCAAAGCTTTAAGGCGCCACTCAAGCGCCTTGTCATGCTGCTTCAAAAGATCATACACTTCTGCCAGGCTGGCATAAATATAGGAAAGCTCGGAAAACATATTTTTCCTCTTACTTAGTTCGAGCGCATTCTCAAAATACTCGACACTATCGTAAAAGCGGTGCTTTCTCCATACCGATCTCCCCTGGTTGAGATAGTGGTGCAGTACATATTCCGGTATTTCGTCGGCCAGCCGGGTATTTTCCTTCAGCAACTTATCTGATAAGAGAAAATAGTAAGTTGATGAGTCTGCCAGAGCCTTGGTGTGAAACATCGTCCCAAGGCTTGAATATAATTTAAAATAAAGAGAATCGGGTTTTTGAGCGCTGCCATCCAGGATAGAAATGCCTCTTCTGCAGTTTTCTATCGACTGATCAAACTGGTGAAGCGCATAATAGACACTGCTGATATCGTTGCACAGGTTTGCCGCCCTCACGGGGTCTTTATTCTCTACCTCAGCAAGAGCTTTCTCGTAATAAACCAGGCTTTCCTCGTACCTTTCCTGATCATATAATTTCTCACCCTGATCTCTTAACTGATCGGACCGTTCAGACTCACCGGAAAATGCTACTACACCAAACCAGGCTAAAAAAGTAAGAAACAACATTAACCTCCCTACGTTGATTTGCTACTATGCCTGAAACGCCGGCTACTACCGGCCTAAGTCGCATAGCGTCAATACGCTACTCTACCTGTCTTAGTAGAAAAAAAACTCTATTACAGAAATCAGGCCGCAAAATCAACTATTTTTTCCAATAATACAATATCGAAGTTTTTCTACACGCTTCTGATAAACAAAAAGTGCCGGCTCCCAAAGTGAATTTATTACGGTCAACAGCGTTAACTCTCGTATTCCCCCTGCATTTAACTTATATTTAACATCTCTAATATGCGCTTTTTACCAGGGCTATGTTGAAATCCCGACTCTTTACCATTCTAGTCTGTCTTGCCTGCTCATACCCGGTCACGGCTCAGAACACGATCAAGACCTCCGCTTCCCCACCTTCTTTCGGCCAGGAGAAAATCCTCGAGCTGGATTCTGTTTGTGAAGCGATAACGCTTACAAGGGTTAACCTGGACTCAGCCTTGCTTTATGCCGACAGCCTTAAAATAATCGGTAAAATGATCGGGATGGAGGACGAAGGGGTTGCCCTCGCAGAGAAACATTATGGAGTTGTCAACAGGCATCGGGGAATGTATGCGGAAGCGCTGGAAAACATCA
Organism: uncultured Cytophagales bacterium; assembly: GCA_964559125.1. Lineage (GTDB taxonomy): Bacteria > Bacteroidota > Bacteroidia > Cytophagales > Spirosomataceae > Ravibacter. The sequence continues at coordinate 265,705 of CAZLGW010000001.1, read as the reverse complement.
GTTATTACCTGCAATATCTGGGAACCGATTCTTCTTCGTTCCATTTTGCCGAAGGGAATTATCAGCTCGGGGTTATTTACCAGTTCATGGGGAACTATATAAAAAGCCTTGAAGCCTACTGGAAGGCGTACAACAGCTTTTATACCCAGGGTAACCATTTATATGCTGCGCACACGCTTGTCGGGATCGGGTCTATTTACAAAAGGCAAAAGCAATGGGACCAGGCGCGAAGCACTTATAAAAAGGCTTTGGAGATATTAGAAGACCTTGATGATCAAAATGCTGTCGGGGCCGCACTATCCAATTTAGGTGACGTATTTGTCGGGATTAAAGACTATTCCCGTGCAAAGGACTTCTACCGCCGGTCGCTGGAGATTTCGATTAAGTTAAACCAGGACCATCACGTTGCGGACGATTATGACGATCTTGGGTATATGTTCCAGCTTCAGGAGAAGTACCCCGAAGCGCTTACCGAACATTTCAAAGCGCTGCCTATACGGAGGAAAAACGGGAACCCGCTCTCTACTGCCCAAACACTCCTGAACATAGGCGCTACTTATGTTAAAATGAAAAGTTTCGGAAACGCTGAGAGATACCTGGCTGAAGGCTTGCAACTCGCTGCAGAAGCCGATGTTACACCGGTTCTTGAGGATTTGTACAAATATATGTCGGAAGTTTACGCAGAGAGAAGCAGCTTCGAAAAGGCGCTGGAATACCACCACAGCTATGTTGCCGTCAAAGACAGCCTGATGGGACGCGACGTGGAGAAGCAGTTGAACGAGCTGCAGGTCATGTACGAAACCAGTGAAAAAGACAACCAGATCGCCCTTATGGCCAAAGAAAAAGAATTGCATGAGCAGGAAATATTGAGGCAGAAGGCAGCACAGAAGTTCTACATTTTCGCTTTTATCGCTGCACTCGTCACGGGAATCCTGATATATTACGTTTACAGGCAGAGACTGCGGAATCAGAAATCTATCGCGCTCAAAAATGAAGAATTAAATAAGGAGAGGTTCAGGAACGAACTGCGCGAGCTGGAAATGAAAGCGCTCAGGGCACAGGTAAACCCGCATTTCATCTTCAACTGTATGAACTCGATCAATCAGCTGATCCTATCCGGGAACACCGGCGATGCGTCGTTATATCTCGGTAAACTTTCGATTATGATCCGCCTGATACTCGAGAATTCCGAAGCTCCCGAAGTGATGCTGAGCAGCGAGCTCCGCCTGATGAAAGCCTATATCGAACTGGAACAACTGCGGTTTAAAAATGCTATTGACTATCGTTGTGTAGTTTCTCCGCAGCTTGATCCTGACGAAATCTACATCCCGCCTATGATCCTGCAGCCTTTTCTTGAAAACGCCATCTGGCATGGCCTTAATCACAAAAAAGACGAGGAACGCGGCAGTATCCTTCTTTCGGTTGACTATTCTGAAAATTCCCTCATTTTTAAAATAGAGGATAACGGCGTCGGCAGGGAACATTCAAACCGGCTAAAAAAACAAAGAACAGTAAATCAGTCTTCGATGGGACTTAAGATAACTGAGGACAGGCTCAGGCTGATTACCCACAATATGTCAACCCCTATTATCCGGTTTGAAGATCTCAAAAAGCCCAACGGAGTCCCCTGCGGCACCAGGGTACTCATCGAGTTGTCGAACTACCCGGATATAGCCGTCTGAAACATCGGTAAAAATAACAGATAACGAACACCCCCTTGATTGACGCGATTATTATAGACGACGAGGAAGACGGCAGGAAAGCCGTTGCAATGGCGGTAGCCAGATACGCTCCCGATATCAATATTGTTGCCATCTGTGAAACGCCATCCGAAGGAATCGACGCAGTAAGACGTTACCAGCCGCAGCTTCTTTTCCTGGATATACAGATGCCCGAAATGAGCGGCTTCGAAGTTTTGTCTAACCTGAAGCCTATCCGGTTTGAAGTGATTTTTGTTTCTGCTTACGACAAGCACGCTTTAAAAGCCATTAAATTCAGCGCGCTCGACTACCTTCTTAAACCGATAGACCCGGAGGAACTTATTACTGCCATTGAGAAGCTGCGGAAAAAGCTGACTCAGAAACCGGATGAAAAGGCCTACCTCTCCTTCCTTCATAACATGCAGTTTCAAAACCAGGGAATGAGGCGGATAGCCGTGCCCGGGATTCACGATATCAGGTTTTATGAAGTCGACGACATCGTATTCCTGAGGGCAGACGGCTCTTATACGGAAATCTATTTTGTAAATGGCAAAAGAGAAGTAGCTGGCAAACCTCTCAAAGATTTTGACTCCCTCCTCAGCCTCTCGGGCTTCTCCCGTATACATCATTCCCACCTCATCAATCTGAATCACGTAATCAAGTATATAAAAGGCGAAGGTGGCAGCGTCGTGCTGACGGGAAATCATACGCTCGACATATCCAGACGAAAAAAAGAAGAGTTTCTAAGGCTCATGAACCTCAGATAGATCCATCCCGGCTACACGTATCTTAAACCTGTTCAATTCTCCGGATCTCCGCGGCTGTCGCGTCAACCGAAGTGGTATGACCGGAATTCAGCCATATAACCTGGCTCCGGTCAAGCTTGCGGAGCAGGGGTCTTACATCACGCTCTTTTACGAGGTGATCATACTTGCCGAGAAATAGAAAAACTTTGCCTTCAAAAACGGATGAGTCTTTCCGGTAAAATTCACCTGATGTCTTTAGCTTCCGGAAATTCACCCACGAACGAAATACCAGCAGGGCATGTTCATCAGAAGCCGTAAGGCGGTTTAAAACCCTGGTAACGCTTATGTGAATAAGTCCCAGATTTTGAAGCATACCGGCAAATCGCTGCAAAGCTTTACGCCGTTTCATCACTGAGAAAAAGGCGCCCCTCATCATACGGGAGCCTGTAGCCAGGCGATATATAGGTTGATCGATAACCCCGTCGGACGCTATCAGGAAAGCTTTGTCTATCCTGTCAAAAAACAGGTCGAGCGTAGCCAGCGCAAACCTCCCGCCTAAGCTGAACCCGGCAATACTGAACCGTGATATACCCTGCTCACTAAGGAAACCGGCTAAAAACGCTCTCCATTCTTCCGGCGAAACCGGCTCATTGCCCCGATCCCACCTGTCTGCCTGAAAGAGAGGAGCGCTCCCGCCGTGAAACGGCAGATCAAAAGCACAGATCTTAAAGTGGCTACCCAATTCACGCTCAAAAGCGCTGAAACATTCTTTTCCTGTCTGCCCTATGCCATGAAATACGAGAAGCGGTTCAGTCCCGTTTCCAAGTATTTCATAGTTCAGCAGCATGGCCCGTTCTGTTTAAGCCCTTTTTAAAAGAAGCGCCATGTTGACAACTGCTGAAAAAAGCCCGGTACGGATGCAGGATAAACCGCAGCCATAAACAGCATTCCGAAGAGAGCGCCGTACATATGGGCATCATGATTTATATAGCTCCCTCCTTTCCGGGACTGCCAGATCGAGTAACCCAAAAACAGGATTCCGAATACAAAGCCGGGCATTTTGATGGCAAAATAGAGGTAGATGTCCATGAGCGGCGCATATAAAATTGCTGCGAAAAGAACCGCTGCAACTCCTCCCGAGGCCCCCAACGAATTGTAGTGGCTGTTGCTCCTGTTTTTCCAGTAGGAAGGAATGTCGGATACTATGATACCCAGCAGGTAAAGCGCTATGAAATACAAAACTCCCGCCGGACCGAAAAGATAAGAGAACAACCTTTCAATGCCCTCCCCTATAAACCAGAGACTGAGCATATTGAACAATAAATGCCCGAAGTCTGCATGTACAAACCCGGAGGTTACAAACCGGTAATACTCGTTGTTGCGTTTTACCCTGACGGGGTTCAGCAACAGCTTGTCCAGCAGTGAAGGATTGTTCCAGGAATACCAGGATATTCCTATTGTAATGACAATGATATAGAGGGTGATAGACATTATTTTTTTTAAGTTATATACCCGGGAGTTTTCACTACCGGTCCCGGTTCATAAGATACACGATGAAAGTGAGCAATTGTTGTTTCCGGTCTTCATCTACAGAAAGACTCCTGATCGCCCCGATGGCCTTATCAAAATACGATTCTATAAGCTGACCGGTTATTTCTTTAATATTCAGATCGTTGTAGATGGTGGTAACTCTTTTAACTTTCCCATTCCCGTCGGCGGGGATACCGGAAAACAGCCCCTCCAGTTCTGCCCTCGCCTCCTGCCCGCCCAACTCCAGGGCTTTGAGATACAGGTAGGTCTTTTTATTTGAAATAATATCGCCTCCTACCTGTTTACCAAACTTCTCCGGGTCGCCGTATACATCGAGCAGGTCGTCCATAAGCTGAAAACCCAGTCCCATTTTTACGCCGGCCTCATACAGCTTCCCGGTGCATTCGCGATCTGCACGGCCTATCATAGCGCCGAGCTCAAGCGCAAACCCGAGCAGCACAGAGGTTTTCAGGCGTATCATCTCTATGTAGTCTGCTATCGATACCTTGCCTGCGGTTTCAAAATTCATATCGAGCTGCTGACCTTCACAGACTTCGGCCGCCGTAGTGCTGAATCTCCCCAATACACCCGGGAGCAGATCGGCCGGCAGGTTCAGGAAAAGTTCGTACGCCTTCACCAGCATCACGTCGCCGGAAAGGATGGCCGTATTCTCGTTCCATTTCATGTGTACGGTAGGGCTTCCCCTTCGCACAGGCGCTTTGTCCATAATGTCGTCGTGCATGAGCGTAAAATTATGGAAGACCTCTATTGCATGGGCCGGCTGCAGCGCTTCTTCCCATTCGTCTGAAAACAGGCTTACCGAAAGAAGCGTCAGTAAAGGCCGGAGCCGCTTCCCCTGCAGGTCCATCAGGTATCGTATAGGCTCATATAGCTCGACGGGGCTCAAACCATAAGTATGCTGCTCTATTTCTTTATCCAGTGCTGATCTTAAGACCTCGATTTGAGACATTTTTTACCCGGGGAAAGATTGATTCGAGCGGCAAAATTGCTAATATCTTCTCATAAATGGAAATCACGCGCAGGTTATGATAACTTTGTATTCTGCAGACATGGTAAATCAGAGCAGGAGTTAAAAATGAAAATTCACCCGGAAACCATTGACAAGATCAAGGATGCGGTAGAAATTACCGAGGTGATAGGCGACTATATTTCTTTAAAGAAAAGAGGCGCCAACTACCAGGCATGTTGCCCGTTTCACAATGAGAAAACCCCTTCTTTCAATGTCAATCCCGTAAGGCAGATCTATAAGTGCTTCGGTTGCGGGGCGGCAGGCGATGCCATCAAGTTTGTAATGGATATGGATGGGGTGGGCTATATGGAGGCGATGAAGCATCTTGCCCAGAAGTACCATATCGAAATAAGGGAAGAAGAAGTTACGGACGAGGCGGCGGTCCGGCAAAATGAAAAAGAGAGCCTCTATATTATTCTCAATTTTGCTAAGGATTTCTTCAGGGAGCAGCTCACCGGCACCGAAGAGGGAAGGGCCATCGCATTGACCTATTTCAGGGAAAGAGGATTATCCGATCCGATCATCGAGAAATTCCAGCTTGGGTACAGCCCTTCCGGGTGGGACGCCCTTTCCAGCCATGCCATCCGGAAAGGCTACACTCCCGAGCAGCTTGAAAATGCCGGCCTGTCGATCAGGAGAGAAGGAAAGGAAAGCCTTTTTGACCGTTTCAGGGAAAGGGTGATTTTCCCTATACACAATGTATCGGGGAAAGTGATCGCTTTTGGCGGGCGCATTCTCAAGGCAGACAAGAAGTCGGCAAAATACATCAACTCACCCGAAACAGCCGTTTACCACAAGAGCGAGGTACTGTATGGCATCAGCCAGGCCAAAAACGCTATCCGCCAGGCCGATCTCTGCTACCTTGTGGAAGGGTATACCGACGTCATATCCCTGCACCAGGGAGGAATAGAGAATGTCGTCGCCTCTTCAGGTACCTCGCTTACAGTAGAACAGATAAGGCTGATCAGCCGGTTTACCCATAACATCACCATCCTTTACGACGGCGACGCAGCCGGGATCAAGGCTGCGCTGCGCGGGCTGGACCTTGTACTGGAAGAAGGGCTCAACGTAAACATAGTCATTTTCCCGGATAACGACGATCCCGACAGCTATATGAGGAAGGTCGGCAGTACCCGGTTTACGGAGCACCTGCATAGGGCATCCAAAGATTTTATCACGTTCAAAACAGAAATCCTGCTGGCAGATGCCGGAGACGATCCTTTCAAAAAAGCAGAGATCATTGGCGATATCGTCAGCAGTATCGCAAAGATACCGGATGCCATCAAACGGCAGATCTTTTTTGCCCGGGTAGCTGAGCGCATGAAAATAGAGGAGCAGACGCTTATTTCCGAAGCGAATAAGATGCTCCGGAGTCAGAATGCCCAAAAACAGAAAGAAAGGCAGAGAGAATCGACACGCAGGATAAATGAGGCGCTCGGGGAACAGGCGGGTATCGAACCGCCGGCAGACCTTTTTGCAGAAGAAGTAGTCGCGCCTCCTTCCGACCTTTCGGGCGGCACCAGGAACCGGATCGAGGAAGAATGCGTCAGGCTGCTGGTTTTGTACGGGAATGAAGAACTCGAAGAAGGAATAACCGTATGCCACTATATCCTGAACGAAATTCACGACGAGGAGTTCAGGAACCCGGTCTACAATTCGATTCTGGGTATTTTCAAAGACAAAATCAACGGAGCCGATATCCCTCATACCGATTTTTTCATCCATCATGAAGATCCGGGAATTAAGTCCGTCGCCATCAACTGGACCACGCCCAGGTTTGAGGTAAGCAACCTGTGGTTTGACCGTCACGAAATTTACGTTCCTACCGAGCTCGACGTCCTCCCCAAAAGCAGCCTGCAGTCTATGTTCCGGCTGCTTAAGCACTCCCTCGACGAAGAAATGAAGGTGCTGGTACAGCAGCTGTCACTCGACCTGGATGAAGCGACCTGTACCGACATACAGGCCCGGTACCTGGATATCAAGAAAAAAAGCGTTTTGGTTTCGAAGGAACTTGGTATTATTTTCGGATAATCATATTAGCTAACCATTCAATCCATCAGGAAAACAATTATGAGACTTTTCACAATCACTTCTTTACTGGCTGCCCTGATCTCCCTTCCCGAAACAGGCTTTTCCCAGCTCAGTCTTCCCCCCGCAAGCCCTTCGGCTACGGTCGTCCAGGGTATCGGTCTGGGGGAGGTAAGGGTCGATTACAGCCGGCCCTCGCTGAAAGGCAGGAAAATATTCGGCAGCCAGATCCCTTACAACGCCGTATGGCGCACAGGAGCCAATAAAGTAACCAATATTACCTTCTCAAAAGATATGGATGTGAACGGCAACAAAGTGGCTGCCGGGAAATATGCTCTTTTAACCATACCGTCTACCGGAGACTGGACAGTTATTCTCAATAAAGACGCAGACGCATGGGGTGCCTACACCTACAACCAGGCCAGCGATGTGCTGAGATTTAAGGTAAAGCCCGAGGCGCTGACCAGGCCGGAAGAGCATTTTACCATCAGCTTCGAGGACTTCACTCCTACCCAGGCTCATGTAGTTATTAAATGGGAAAAAGTAAAGGTCAGGTTCCTGGTAAAGCAGGATCCCGACGCGGAGGTTATGGCCCAGATCAACAGTCTTACATCCGCATCTGAAGTAAACGCAGGGACCTATATCGGGGCTGCCAATTACTACCTGGATACAAACCGGGATCTCGACAAAGCCTTCGACTGGGCTTCCAAGGCCCTGGAATCAAATAAAGCTTTCTGGGTTTATGCCCTGCGGGCGAAAATAGCAGCCAAGACCGGCAAATGTGACGTGGCGGTACAGGATGCAAAAACGGGGCTTCCCGATGCGAAGAAGGCAAATGATATGTCGTATGTGCTGAGCCTTGAAAAGATTATTAAGGATTGCGGCAAAAAGTAGACACAGAGAGCCACGGAGAAAAACAGAGGATCACAGAGCGAAAGCCCTGCCTATCTCTGTGACTCTCCTTTCAGCCTCCGTGGCTCTCTGTGTAACACTGCCTTCTATTCTACAGGGATCCTTCGATCCCGAGCCCGAAAAGCACAAAATCGTATTTAACCGGGTCAGCAGCGTCCAGCTGTCTTAAAGCAGCCGTTAGCTCGAGCGCTGTAGCCCAGCTTGCACCTTGTCCCCTGATCAGCCCGAGTTTCCTCGCTACCCGTTCAACGTGTACGTCGCAGGGACAAACCAGGCTGGCGGGGGACAAACGCTTCCACAGACCGAAGTCGACGCCATGCCCGTCCTGCCGTACCATCCATCTCAAATACATATTCAGTCGCTTGCAGGACGATTTCCGGGCCGGGGTAGCTATGTGTTTACGGGTTCTGGCAGGGAAAAACTCAGACCCGCAGAAGTAATCATGGAAAGATACCAGCCCTTTTTCCATAGAGATGCCATCCGCTGGGTCAGAAGTCAAAAATGCATCTTCCAGGCTTTCGTAACGACTGTAGTGCTCTCTCAGAAAATGGATGAAATAGTATAGGTCCGTCGAATTGAACGTGCGGTGCTTAAAAGTATCGAGGGCCCTGAGATCGTCGGGCTGATGGTTCAGAATGAAGTCATAGGGTTCGTTCCCCATCAGGTTCATCAGTTCCAGCGACTTGCTGATAATGGTCTTACGCTGTCCCCAGGCGAGGATAGCAGCAAACAGCCCGGCTATCTCGATATCCTGCCGGATGGAAAACCTGTGAGGGATACTGACCGGATCGTAGGGGATAAAGTCCGGGACATTGAATTGCCGGTACTTCAGATTAAGCAGTTCGGCAATAGCCTCAGAAATAACCGGCGATGCCGGGTCAGGGTCTTGCATATACCTTTCCAAGCAGGTACACCACTACCCTGGATACGGCTGAAAAAGCCATCAGGACCCCTGAAAAAACAAACGTAAATACGGCTATAAACGGATACAGGATGGTGAACATCACCACCCACACTTTATAGCCTATCGTATTTTTCACCTCCTGCCTTTCTCTTTCTCTCCTGGATCTGTAGCGGCGAGAATTACTTTCCATTTTTACTCGGTTTTTTGACTATACGTTACTTCTGCTCTGAATCTGCGGGTTTGAGGCGAAATCTTGTCGAACGCATTTCCCGATAGCTTTACCACTATATCTTCGTTGATACTGGTATCAGGAATGCGGCCTATTACCTTCGCCCATATCACTTCCTGGTTGGACTGGTTGGTCACCTGGATCAGTGTACCGATCGGTGCATCCCGGTGCAGGGCCAGGTATTTGGGAGAGGAGTTACCTCCCACGTCTATTTTTTCGGCCAACCCCTGCTGGCTGACTGATTTAACATGAACCGCAGCGGGCGGCGCAACAGGCTCCGCTTTCACCACTTTCTCCGCTGCCACATCGGCCCTTACCGAATCTGCGGGTGCAGCAACCGATACCCTGGGCGCCTGGTTATTCTCCGCAAATTTGCCTGACGAAACCATCAGGACCTGTCCCAGCATTACATGGTCGGATTTTAACCCGTTCCAGGCTTTGAGATCGGCAACCGAAACTCCATACTTTGACGCGATATTATAAAGTGTATTTCCTGCCTCGACCGTATGGGTACCTGCTGCATCTTTCCTGGCAGGAGATTCAACAGGCTTTGCTTCCGCCGGAGTTTTGGCTGCTTCCGTAGCGGCTGGTTTGGCGGCAGTATTCCTGTACCTCGAATAAGGCACCCTGATTATCTGCCCCTCTTTGACGTCGATACTTCCGCCGTTGGCTCCTTTAATAGCATCTACCGTTGCCCCGTATCTTCTCGAAATCGCAAAGGCCGTTTGCCCCTTTTCAACTTTATGAAGAACAAAAAGCTTGCCGTTCTCCCATTTATGCCCCACAGAATCAGGGCGATAGACATGGACATACTCTCCCCGCAAATCTCCCGCCGCAAATATCAAAACAGTCAGTAATCCAATCAGAAATCTCATTCAAACAGCAAGATTAATACCGACGAAATTGTTCTTATTCTTGATAAAATAAATCACCCCATCTCTTAACACCAATCCTCCTTTCCCTTCTTTTTCCAAATCCCGTTCAATGGCCTCCAGGTATTTAACCTTCCTGAAACGATCCAGTACAGCGACGTATTGCGCCAAACCATTGTTTTCATAAAGGTAAAAAGAAAATACCATTTTATCGGCATAGTCCAAATATTCGAGCGCACCGGCAGGCGACAATCCAGTATTTTTTTCCAAAAAACGTACCAGAAAATCGTAATATTCTTCACCCCGGGTATAACGGTAGGCTGCCAGCCAGCCTGTTTCCGGTTTTACCGGGTTTTCGGCAGGAGTAACTGAAGGCTTTCCCGTAAGCTCATCGCATTCGAAAACAGAGATTCCGCCCGCATCTTTCCTTCCTGCCAGCAAGACACCCTGTACCGAAATCCCTTCAAAGCGATACCCGGGAAGCACCCACCTCATCTCTCCGCTGTTCATATCAAACGCCATCAGATCTGTCGGTTCAGGGATATCCGTATTCCGGTAGCCATGAACAAAAAAACAGCGGCTGCCGGCGCCCGCAAGCGACGACCACCAATCTATCCCGTCTGCCGCCGCTTCCACGACAATAGCTTCGGGATTTGACGGATTTATTACCGAAAACCCCAGCTTTTTCCCTTCTGGTATACGCCATTCTATCACCCAGCTGTCCGCCCGGCAGGGAAGCGCCCTCCAGATCTGTCCCGGCATGTAATAAGAAATTTCTTCCCGGAGTGGTTCCAATGCACAATTTTTTTACAAAGTTAACAAGCCAGGCCCTGTTTGCCTCTTTTCCTACCTTAATTAATTGAAACCAATTCCCATTATTCCTTTAACTTTGTTGTCATCAGTATCGGCTTTTTCAACAAATCCTGCGATCCGGCACAAACAAACTTAACTCACGTAAAAATCGACACGAAATTACTTTGAAGATATTAGGAATAATACCTGCCCGTTACGCTTCAATCCGATTCCCGGCCAAAGCCCTGGCTGAGATAGGCGGAAAGAGCATGATACAACGGGTTTACGAACAGGTTCAGAAAGCGCATTACCTCAACGATATAGTTGTAGCTACCGATGACGAACGCATTCAACAACATGTGGAAGGCTTCGGTGGCAAGGTGGTGATGACATCTCCGGATCATAAAAGCGGCACGGACCGCTGTTATGAAGCTCTTGTTAAAAATAGCGCCAAATTCGACTATGTAGTCAATATCCAGGGTGACGAGCCGTTTATACAGCCCGAACAGATCGATGAGCTTGCCACCATCTTAAACGGTGATATCCAGCTGGGCACACTGGTAAAGCCTATAGATGACCCGGAAGTGCTCTTCAACGAAAATGTACCGAAAGCCATTCTGAATAATAAAAATGACGTACTGTATTTCAGCCGCCAGACTATTCCCTTCCTCAGGGGAGCTCCCAAAGACGAATGGCATCTCCGACACCGGTATTATAAACACATAGGCATATATGCTTACAGGACAGACGTTCTGGCTGCCATTACCAGGCTGGAAGTTTCATCTCTTGAAAAGGCGGAGGCACTTGAGCAACTACGGTGGCTTGAAAACGGGTTTTCGATAAGTGCAGTGGTCACCCGGTACGAATCGCACGGCGTCGATACTCCGGAAGACCTCTCAACGGTAACCAAAAAGTTCCTGTCCTAGCCGTTTAAGGCTCGAGGCAAGAGGCAGCGTATGAAATTTCTTCCTGTCGTATTTCGTTAGAATATACGAAGACTATCTTTATTAATTTTATTCAGAATCCTGTTATGGCTTATAATATCCTCTGGGCAGACGACGAAATAGACCTCCTCAAACCACATATAATGTTTCTTACCAACAAAGGGTTTAATGTTACCCCCGTCAACAGCGGTTCAGACGCGTTGGAAGAAGTAGAAAAGAAAGATTACGACATCGTGTTCCTTGACGAGATGATGCCCGGCATGTCGGGACTGGAAACGCTCGCCCAGATCAAGCAGACTTTCCCTTCGCTGCCCGTTGTGATGATCACGAAAAGTGAAGAAGAATATATTATGGAAGATGCCATCGGCTCCAAAATCGATGACTACCTCATAAAACCCCTCAATCCGAACCAGATCTTACTGTCGCTGAAGAAAATACTGGATAACAAAAGGCTGATCACCGAAAAAACCACGCAGAGCTACCAGCAGGAGTTCCGTAGCCTGGCTATGCAGTACCAGGACCGTCTCGGCCACGACGAATGGGTCGATATTTACAAAAAGCTCGTTTACTGGGAGCTGGAGCTGGAAAAATCCGACGATGAAGGTATGTCGGAAGTATTCATTATGCAGAAAAGCGAGGCAAATTCCAATTACAGCAAATTTATAAGAGAATCTTACGAGGACTGGCTGAATGACCCGAAAGCAGACAAACCTCTTTTGTCCCACCAGATCATGAAGCAAAAGGTATTTCCTCTGCTGAAAGCTTCCTCTGATCCTCTCTTTTTTATATTGATAGACAATTTCAGGTATGACCAGTGGAAGGTGATACAACCTCTGCTTGAAGAGTTCTTTACTATAGAAGAAGACAGCGCTTACTTTTCTATCCTTCCGACTACTACGGGGTATTCCCGGAATGCAATTTTCTCGGGACTGATGCCTTCAGAAATGGAGCGTATGTTCCCTCAATGGTGGGTGAGCGACGAAAATACACCCGAAGGAGAAGAGGGTCTCAATAATTACGAAGCCGATTTCCTCAAAAAACAACTGGAGAGAAACCAGCTCGGCCAGATCAGATTCTCGTATAACAAGATCCTGAACAGCAACCAGGGGAAAGCGCTTGTAGACAACCTTCCCAACCTGATGACCAACCAGTTCAATGCCGTTGTCTATAATTTCGTAGATATGCTGAGCCATGCGCGGACCGATATGCAGATGATCAAGGAGCTCGCTCCCGACGATGCAGGCTACCGGTCGATCACCCGGTCGTGGCTGCTTCATTCGCCCTTGATGGACCTTCTTAAAAGGATCGCAGACAAGAAATGCAGGGTGGTCATAACGACCGATCACGGCATGATAAGGGTTCAGAAGCCTGTTAAAATTGTGGGTTATAGAGAGACCAATACAAATCTCCGGTATAAGCACGGCAAGAACCTGGGATTCGGAGATGATCATATCTTCGTATGCCGTAAACCGGAACGGCTTTTCCTACCGAAACCACATGTTTCTACCGCCTATGTATTCGCGGAAGAAGACTATTTTTTCGCCTACCCCAACAATTACAATCAGTACGTGAACCTCTACCGTGATACCTTTCAGCACGGAGGTATCTCTATGGAAGAAATGATCATCCCGTTTGTGGGCTTACGGGGGAAATAACCATTGACAAACACAAATTTGCTCCCCTCTTGAGATTCTCGTCGTTTATATCTCAACGCATCCGTCGCAATACAGCCGGCACTTTTTCGGCCACCGTGTATGTTATCGGGGTAGCCGGCGTTGCAATAGGAATTGTAGTGGCAATCATTACTTTCGCGGTTTTGTTTGGGTATAAGGATACTATCCAGCAAAAGGTCTTTCTTTTTGGTTCTCACATGAGGCTCACCAAGCTGATTGCCGGGAATAATCTTTACGAAGAAGCTCCCATTTCGGAAACAGAATACCTGACCCGCCAGTTTGAACAAATTCCCGATCTGGCAAGATGGCAGGGTATTATACACAAATCGGGCGTATTAAAGACCGAGTCGGAAATGAAAGGCGTTATCTTCAAAGGAGTCGGCGCCGATTATGACTGGCAGAGGTTCAACAGTTGCATAGTCGACGGGCGCGCGATCACGCTGGGCTCTTCGGCAAGCGATACCACCTACACAACCGAGGTTATCATCAGCAGGAAGATCTCAAAGGAACTGCTCCTGGGAATCGGCGATAAAGTGCTCATGTATTTCGTCCAGTCGCCGCCGCGCGTCAGAAACCTGACGGTTGTCGGGATTTATGAGACCGGACTCGTAGAAGAGTTCGATGACAAGATGCTGATAGGCGATATCGGCCTGTTAAGACGTATCAATAACTGGGACAGTCATGCGGTGGGCAGTTATGAGCTTTACGTTAAAGACTTTCACAAGCTTGACGAATCCTATAGAAGAATTTACAACGAGATGCCGCCTGACCTGTTCCTGGTGAAAATCACGGATCTTCAGCGGCTTCTCTTCGACTGGCTGATGCTTATGGATACCAATACGGTTGTTCTTATCACGCTGGTGCTGATAGTTGCCTGCTTTAATATCATATCGGTCCTTCTGATTATGATCATGGAGCGTACGCCTATGATCGGCCTGCTTAAAACTATAGGAAGCTCCAACAGCCAGATCCGCCGGATTTTCTTTAGTGTTGGCCTCGATATCCTTCGTAAAGGGCTGCTTTATGGTAATCTTACAGGTATTATGCTCTGCCTGATCCAGCAGCAGTTCAAAATCATCCCGCTCGATCCGGTCAACTATTTCATAGACACTGTCCCGATACTGATAGACTGGCCTACCCTGCTTTGGATCAACCTGGCAACCATTGCTATCGTCGGCCTGATTATACTAATACCCACTTCTATTATTTCCAGAATACAGCCGGTGAAAGCGCTGGTTTTTAAGAAGTGATCCGGTACTAATAAATTAGGGTAGCCCCGGATAAGTGCAAGGATCGTACGTCCAGATACATTCATGCTAAATTATGCCAAGCAGTTTTTGCTTCTTCCCTCTCTTTATAGGCAGCCCTTTCTCAAGCTGTTCATCAAATAGGGTTGTGCTGTCGGGCTTGGGAGACAGCTGCCTGAAATGCCATATATCATTTTTATAGTGTCCGAGGATATTGCTTTTGAGTGTAGTATCATTCAGAATCTTAGCCGGTACGGTTGCGGTAGGTACCGGAAAGTGAGAGGTATTTGTCCAGAACTCTATACTGATGCTGTCGCCGGAAACGTGGTAGTAGCCGGAGCCTTCTAGGAATGCCATAGCTCCCCTTTGACTTGTTAACAGATCATCTACTTCTCTCGGCTCACTTGTTCCAAATCCGCTACTTGAAAAAAAGCCATTTCTATAAAAAATAAGTACAGTAGTATGGGTGTCTGTTAGGTGTTTGCCAGAATAACCCTCTCCCTGACTATAATAGTATCCGTCAGTTCTAAAACCTTTACCCAGATATTCCTGCTGTTGTATTTTCATCGGGCGGTATCTCATACACGAAGTCATCAAACAACCCATAATAAATATTATCACTCTTAGTGCCATGTCGTATACCTGTTTCTGGTTTGATAATAATTAATGTAAGGCGCTCCTTTTATCTTCAATACTTCAAAGAGAGGATGGGCATATCCCTTCCCATGAGCAAAATTATTCTGGAACACATTCCTTATTCCTTCACTGTTCCAACCTGCTCTGTATCCCTTGTATCCTCCGTACAGCGCACCTAGTCTGTATTGGGGTGTAAGTTCCTCTTTATATGTACCCATAAACCCTGTAATCTTGTTTGCTCCTTCCATTACGCGATCAATAAACTTCAACCCCGGATCACCCGTAAACAAATTCAACCCCGCACTGAAATCACCTTTCGCAATCCTGACGCCGGTAGTCCTGAACCTGTCGCCGCCATCTGAAATAGGAACTCCAAACATCCAGTCGTTTTCGTATGACGCCGACCAACCGTTACTTTCCAAATAAAAAGTACCGGTCTGCTGGTCGAGTCCCCTTCCTTTAAACTGGTTGGTAAACATTCCGACCCTGAAATCATTCCCTCCAACAATTGCTCCCCCACCGTAAGACTGGCTCCAGCCTGATTTACCGGTAATACCATCCCTGAAATTGTATCCGTTACCATAACTGAATCCTGCTGAAAAATATTCGGAGCTGTAATTTAAACCAACATTCGCTCCCGCAAATAAGCCAGTGGTACCAAATCCAGCAGATAGCCCTACCGATACCGAGAATCCGCTGCTGCCCAATGGTATCTGATAGGAGGGCAAATAGGAGTTTCCTACCGCCATTACCGACCCCAACGCCAGGTTCCCCACACTACACGAAGCGCACCCTATGGCAGCCATTCCTCCCATTATCGCGCCCTGCCCGAAGACTCTCAATCCCGCCTTAAAGCTATTGACATTACCCAATGCAGCCTGGATACCCAGATTAATCCCTCCACCTAAAGCAGCACCAATAACAATGTGCCAGAACTCCCCGTCCGGATCAGTATATATCAGCGGATTATTCCTGGCATAAGTATACCGATTATAGTCCTGACTAAAAAGCGGATCCGGCACATAATTATCCGGGCTCAGCATCCTCCCCAATACCGGGTCATACATCCGTCCGTTCATATTGATGAGCCCGAACTGATCGAGGTGCTCATGCCCCGTGTACCCTCTATACAGCCACACAGGCAGCCCCGTGGCTGCCACAGGAGAGAGCGGCACCCATGAGGCTACATCTCGCCGCCGGCCCCAGGCGTCGAAACTCTGCTCAGCTTCTACTACCCCGCTCTGGTCCGTTGCTGTAAGAATCGACCCCAAATGATCGGTGTAGGTATAATGTACATAGTGGCTCCCGCCCAAACTTTCAACGATGGCTATAAGACCCACCGGGCCGGATATATATTGAATATATCGGCTGTTACCTCCGGTTATGTCTTTCTCAAAACCTGCCTCAAAATAATACCGGGCATTGATAGCGCTTCCATCCCGCGTGAGCTCCGACTTGATGCGATTATAATCCGTACCGTAGGTATAGGCGAGAATATAACTATTTTCACTTATTGTATGCGGCTGCATGAAAGCGGTATAGGTAATATCCTGAGACAGCAGTGGTATTGGGGAGGGTGCCGGGTTTGTCACTCCATCTACAGCGTGGATCTTTTCGGCATGATAGCTATAGATACCCGCGTCAGTCTTGCTGCTGATATTTCCGTCTGGTGCATAAGCAATGTTGAAAGGCACCCCGCCTGATACGCCGGCGCCTGTCAAGCGATTGAAGTAGTCGTAGATAAAGGTTTCGGTTTTGCCTTTCCTGACATCCTCACGTGAAGAAAGGTTCCCCCTCTGGTAGTCCCAGACCAATCTCAGATCCTGTACCCCATCGGTATAATAGCGGGTAGGAAAGCCGTGCACATAGTCGACGGACGATACCTTGCCATTGCCTTTACTGTAACCCGTGACCTGTCCTTTGCCATTCATCCCGTTGGTAGTATAAAGATCGGGGCCTGAGCCTGTCGAAGGCCCTTGCCTGATCCTGTTCGGAAAGCCTCTCTCATTGTACTCATAGGTAATCACCAATCCTGAAGGGTAGGTTATTGAGGCAATTTCTCCGACAGAATTGTATGTATATGATATAGTGTAATTGCCGTCGATATTCTCGGTGAGATGGGTAAGCTGCCCGAGCGCGTTGTACTGGTAGGCGGATGAGTTGCCTTCAAAACCGGACACTGTTTTAATAAGTCCTCTTTTTTCGATACCGCTATTGGTAGTGCCATAGGTATAAGAGGTTGAGCCTTCAGGCCCGGTTCGGGTGGTGATTTGCCCAGCCAGGTTGTATTGGATGTTTGTTTCCTCTCCTTTGGCACTTTTCTGCCAGACCAACCGGCCTAATGCATCATAGCCGTATTCCGTCGTTCCGGCATTGAGGTCAATGAGCTTGGTTTGTCGCCCGTAGGTATCATATTCACTAGTCGTGAGATTTACGGTTCCATTTGATACAGTCTTGAGCCCTCCATGACTATAATAAGTATAAGTAAGTGTACCACCACCGTCTGTGGCGCTGATGAGCATGCCAGACGCATCAGTAGTTTTGGAGGTAGTACCTGAAGGAGCATTGGTTGTAACAATCATGTTTCCTGATGTCGGAGTGTAAGATAGGATCGTGTTGCCCAATACCCCCATGTTCACACTTGACAACCGGTTAAAAGAGTCATAGCTGTTAGTGGTAGTAATATAGCCTTCTCCATCTTTATGAGGTTCAGTTGTGGTATGCAGGTTTCCTCTGGCATCATAAGTTTTGATTTGGATCGACCATTGCCCGTCAAAGAGCTCCGTTTCATTTCGTATCTCTCGACCCAACAAATCATACCAGGTTTTATCTGCAGGGTGGCCCGGAGCGCTTGTCAGCACATACCACCGCTGATTGGCGGAAATATCCCAATGATAGGATATCTCCTGGTTGTTGCCCATGGGAAAAACGGTCTTCCGGAGCCTTCCGAACGGATCGTATTCGTAACTGGTGGTGATCCCCTGCATGCTGGTGACGCTTAGAGGAACGCCCCATCGAGGGTTATAAGTAGCTGAGGCGGTATATCCCATTTCATCGGTGGTGCTCTCGGCATACCTTCCTTTCCCGTCGTAGCCGGCAGAGGTTGTGCGGGTGGTCATCCCGGAAGAACTTACAGAAGTGGAGATAACATTACCCAGGCTGTTGTAGCTATAGGATGTCATCACACTTTGGGATTGCCCGCTGAAATCCGTGCGGGTAGTCAATTGTCCTTTGCCATTATACCCATTGGTAGTCGTGACACTATGGGTAGACTGTCCCGACCGGGTGTTGTCGACAGTCATGCTAATGGACTTATTGGGAATACTCCCCGGGAAAGCCCCATAGCCAGTAGTGGTCCGGGTGGTATGTACGCCAGGTATTGTTACGGTACTGACTGTAATGTTGCCGTAACTATCATAAGTGTTGATCGTAGAGGTAGTTACTCCCAGGGCATTGTCTTTTTGACTGATACCACTTGTCTTTATCCAAAACCGCCTGGCTCCTGAAGCCACAAACTCATTGGTAAAGATCGATTCCGAAACAAGCCAGTTAGCGGAAGCCAGGTAAACAGATGTTTTTTGCGGAGCCAGGGAAAACCATGTAGTATTCAGCTCGCTTTCGCTTATAGTCCTGACATCCATAGACAGATCAAGGACGGTCACACCTGCAAATCCCAGAAAGCCTTTCCCCGAACGATGCAATACGGCTCCTTTATACGAGTACCGCTTCGTAAAATCCTCTCCTATCCCATTGCCCGATTTAAATTCATGCACCATACTGAGGGCCGGTTGCATGATATTGACCGGACCTGAGGAAGGTGTTGTCCCTTTGGAATAGAATTCACCACCTTCAACCAGGCTTTTGTAGCTCCATTCTGTGATATGCTTTACACCGTTTGAAACTTTCTCCAATAGGGTTTCTTTTCCGTTTTCGTGGAAAAGCCAAACCCCAATCACACCGTTATGCGGCGAAGAAATCAGGTCCGTCTTCCCGTCTCCATTGATGTCAATAGTTGTATATTTTGTATCAAGAGCAGGCAGAGCGCTGAGACGGTAATCAATAAACTCATCCTGGCTGTGAACAGAATAATGTAATTGTCTATAGGTAAATGTGTCGCCGTTACTATAGAAAAGGTCATGACCGGTAAAACGTTGTACATGATTACCCTGATGAATAGGCGTCGATTTCTTCCGATGCCAGTCATAGTAAATATCACTTTTCCCATCTCCGTTATAATCCCCTATTACCAGCTGATTCCTATGCTCGGCATCGACAGGATCGGTATTTACCGGCAGGTGAGAGCTAAGAGTGACGACGGATTGTAAAAAGGTTGTTCCGGTAGATATTCCTTTTATGACATTGGAAATTTCATTATCGGACTGCATTATATCCGTCTTTCCATCACCGTTGAAGTCACCCGTATAGATATTTTTACCCACAGAAGGAAATCCCCCTGAATAGATCCTAACTGCAGTATAACCATCCAATGTGAATATTTCAGATCCCGATGCTCCCACAAGCATGATATCATGCTTCCCGTCCCCGTTAAAATCCAGGATAAAAATCTGTTCGGTATTAATCCAGGAAAGAGTGGGGTAGTTGGAAGGGCCGGAAACAGTGACCTCGCCGCAAGCTCCTCCGCTTCTGAAATCGGTACACAGAAAAACGCGGTAAGCGCCTGCAGAGTTTCCCAGGATCGTTATGTACTCGGGGATTCCGTCTCCATTGAAATCCCCGGGATAGAAGAACTTCTTACTTGCGTGAATGCGATTATAGTTCGGCTGGACAGACCGGGTGATTTTATTAAAATGCAGGCCACCGTTCAGACTTTCATAAATGGCTACATTTTCCAACACCGACTGACCGTTGCCGTAGGAAATATTCAGTGCAATTACGTCGTCAATCCCGTCTCCCGTATAGTCACCTGTGATAACCGAATGCTGGTTTGGTATCTCTATTTTATTGACCAGCGTATAATTATTCTCTAATGTCGTGGTGCTTAATAAGCTGAAAGTGTTTCCGGTATGACTCTTTTTGAAAACTTTAAAGTCGCTGTAGTACCGGAATCCATCTCGATTCTCTGCAACCGTAGCATTTAATACCTCCTGCTTTCCGTCGCCATCAAAATCCCCGAAGAATGTTTCCCGGTTTTCACCGCCCGGGATGGCCGTATTATGATATTCGCTGCGGGCAGCCGGCTGGTCTCCATATTTGAATATAGCGGGATTCAGGGCGGTTCCGTCGTTTCCTGCTTCCTGAACGGATAGCAGGTAGGAATTGATCCCATCATTTCCGTAGGTCAGTTGGTAGACTCTGACGATCTCTCCTTCTGCCCTGACAATAATCCTGTCCAGCAGGAAACGGCTCGCCAGGGCAGCCCCGCCTGTATAGATAGTCCGGATGTCTGAGAAGTCGCCGTTTTGTCTTATTTTATATTCAAACGAGATCTCATTATAAGGCAACAGTCCGGTTTCCACGTTCCCTGTGTAGAGCATCCTTGTGATTCTCGGTTCCCGTCCGGAGGTATTGTACTCGTAATCCAGATAATTGCCATCAGGATAAGTGATTCTGTTGAGCATCCAGGAAATTACCGATGTACCGTCTTCATTCATAAAGCGGGAATCGGCCGTATTTCCGTATTGCATGCTTACCCCGTTTTTATCTGTTACCTCAAACCACTTCGGGTTGCTGCCCTGCATATCTTTGATCGTAATCACGGAAAAGCTTTCGATTTCTGTCCCGTATACAGAGCCATTGCTTCCGTACGTTCCGGTTTTGACCACCATCCGCTGACCATCAAGTGCAAAGCGGTCGTCGGTATTAAGCCCGACCGGCCTTACCGTCGCGTCAAAATACATATTCTGCGGAGTGCGGGTAATAACAGAAAGCCCCGAAATGCTCCACCCCATCCCTGCTATTCCTGCTCCTGCCTGGGAATTATACTCCAATGACACAGATGGCACGACGCCGTTAGTACCAGGAGGGATCATAACAGGGACAGAATAGACGGCAGCTCCCCCGGGCGATACCCCTGCTGTACCGTTTGTAGCTCCTACCGGCCGGGAAACATCGATAACCTGCGCATCAAATTGCGCTGAATTGTAAAGGGGGGAATATTCAATATGCTGACTGCGCAAAGTAAGGGCAAAGCAATAGCATACAAGCAAAAAGCAAGTCTTTTTCATTAGAGTATAGTATTTATGTTAAGAAAGATTATTCCTTTATAATTCTCCGGGTAAACGTTTGTCCCGAAGCCAGGGTAAGCCTGACTATATATAAAGAGGGAGAGAGAGGCCCCAGGTCGATCTGCTTTTCCCCGACAAGCCTGCCCCGCAATACCACCCTGCCGTCGGGTGCAAAAATCTCGTATAAAGCCTCTTCCCCGGACGGGTATTCGACCACCAGGTAGTCCTTTGCAGGGTTAGGATAAGCACGTATTTCTGATCGTAAAAATACGCTTTCGAGCTTTGACCAGGCCACAGTACCGTCAGCATCCACTATTTTCAGGCGATAGACGTTCTGACCCGGCGCAGGATACCGGTCGATATGCCTGTAAACAACAGCAGATACCGTGTCATCACTCTCCGGGCTATGGATCTCCGCAATCCGGACCCAGTCCATTCCGTCGGAGCTGCGCTCCAGCTCAAAGTGACTGAGACTTTCCTCACCGGCAGTTTTCCAGGTAAGCACGACAGAACCTTCTTCCGTCATTGCTGCAAAATTCACAAGGCGTACGGGTAGCGCTGATTCAACAGACCTGTTGATCCTGTTGCCGGCCTCGTCGTACTTAAACAAAATTTTCTGGGATATTACCGGACATGACATTAACAAACCGGTAACGGTAAAAGCAAATTTTAGCATAGTATAACATATTGGGGTATAGTATCGAAATAACCTGACAAGGTTAGAGAAAAATAAATTTATTTGCAACCGGATTTAATGAAATAAAGAAGAAAATTTGTTTTTTCTGCCATTCTGGCAAAATTGCAGGTAGAAAGCGTTACTTTTTCCTACTCTATAAATACAGGCAGAATGTCGTTGCGAATGGAACAAGATGACGAAATACGACTTTGGTCGGCCTACCGGGAGGGGGATAAAGATGCTCTGGGGACCCTTGCAGAGCGATATTATCGTACACTCACACGGTACGGGCTGAAATTCGGGGTAGATCGGTTTGTCGTCGAAGATTGCATTCAGAATATTTTCCTGACCCTATGGCAAAATCGTCGCCGGATAAGCATGACAGGATCCGTGAAGTTTTATCTTCTCAAATCGCTTCGTCACGCTATCATGCACTACCGTGATGATCAGCAGCGATTCAGCCGGGTGGATGAGAGCGAGTGGGACTGGTCTTTTCCCGATCGGTTTAATGCCGAGGCGCTCCTTATCGAGAAAGAATCTTTTGCGGCGACAGTCTCCCAGTTGCAGGCCCAATTGTCAGCCTTGCCTAAACGCGAAAGAGAAGCCATATACCTCCGCTATTACGAGAACCTTGAAGTTCATGAAATTGCCGAAATCATGGGAGTAAACCGGCAATCCGTCTCTAATTTCCTTCAGAAAGCCCTGAGCAGAATCCGCTCCCGCTGGTTGTCCACGCTGGCCATCTTCCTTATGTTCCATTAAAGGAACGGCTCAATGCTTTAGAAAAAAAGCACATTCCTGCTACCGATTCCCCTGGGTTAGCCATTATATTAATTGGGATGATTGTATATTATGTTGGCCCCCCTGAGACCAGAGATAACAATATTCTCTACGCATCTGTGGCGTACTCAAACCATCGGATGGTCGGGATAGTATATAATTAGCTAAAATATTTTTTCCAAAAAAAGGGTATATCGGCGTTTCCCGTTCCTGATATCCCTGGAAAACAAAAGCTGCCCTAGTGACAACAGCTATTTCCCAATAACTGAAAAATATGGCAGAACTTTATTCGCTGGAAGATTTTCTTGAAAACGACCGGTTTCTGGAATGGGTCAGCTCCCCTGATGCCGAAAACAGCGCCTATTGGAAAGAATGGCTGGAAGAAAATCCGTCACAGCGTCCCGTTTTTGAATCCGCAGTTGCGGCTATGGCTTTACTTGAAGGGAATCAGCCTGAGCTTTCCGATGGCTATATACGTCAAAAAGTAGCTGTTATTAAAGAAAATATGGATGAGGCTTCACCTGTAAGCCGGCCTGTTTTCTACTTCCGCGTACCCTTCATACGATGGGCGGCAGCCCTTGTGATCACAGTTGGGCTTGGCTGGCTGCTGGTAAAACCTGAAGCGATTTCCCCCGGGAATACCGTTTCCCTTTCCGCCCCGGAAGCGGAAGTAACAGACCAGGTGAAATCGTTTGCCAATAACGGGAATCAGCCGCTGCTGATCAACCTGCCCGATGGCTCCTCGGTTGTGCTCTCAACCGGCAGCAGAATTGACTATGAGTCCCCCGACGGGTCATTCACGAGAAAAGTGCGACTGACAGGGGAAGGATTTTTCGAAGTGGTCAAAGATCCGGCAAATCCTTTTTATGTATACACTACTCACCTGATTACCAAGGTACTGGGAACAAGCTTTCTGGTACGGTCATTCGACAATGAGCCCCGGGCCACGGTCACTGTCCGGACCGGCGCCGTCAGCGTCATTCCTCAGAAGGGAGATAACAATCCCGATAAAACGCCTCAGGATACATTACTGCTCAACCCCAACGAGCAGGTCAGCCTGGTAGTGGCGACCGATAAAATGATCCGGGGGAAGTGGAGTCACCGGCAGGACAACCCCCTTCCGGAACGGCTGCAACGCCCCAGGTATGAGTTTCAACTGACGCCGGTCGCCGACGTTTTTGCCCTGCTGGAAGATACTTACGGGGTCACGATTCAATATGACGCCGAAAAACTGAAAAACTGTACACTTACCGCAACACTTTCTGATGAGCCTTTCCTGGACAAGATCGGGATGATATGTATCGGGATCGAAGCAGACTTTGAAATGAGCGGCAACCGCATTACAATTACCGGAGACGGTTGTAGCAATAAATAATTTAACCCTTACTAATAAAGCCTGTTGATGCGTATGAGAAAAAACTGATATGATAAAAAAAGCGGTAATGCTGTGAACATCACCGCTTTCTGTTTCCCTGAAAACTTGTGTTCGAACCACAAAGCCAGCCTTCCCGAAGGAAGGCCTGGGATGTTTTTGCCAATTGTTTTAGAAAAAATTTACCAAAAACATTCAAAGTTATGTATTTAATAATACCAAACCGAGAGGTGGCTCTCAGAATTATGAGAATTAGCTTCTTACAATGTCTTATTGCTCTGTCATTTCTCCAGCTCAGCAGAGCCGAAGACGGGAAAGCGCAGGAGCTAATGAACAAGACTGTGAACCTGTCTGTCAGGGAAGAGCCTTTAGAAAGCGTGCTTTCGCAATTGGAAAGGCAGTCCGGCACTACATTCCTGTACAGCCGGCAGGTGATCGACTCCCAACGAAAAGTCACTTTTGTCGCGTCAGGCAAAAAACTTTCGAAGGTACTTGACCAGGTACTGAAGCCACTGAACCTTAAATACGAGGTAATGGGCAGCCAGGTTATTATCAAAAGAGATCTCCAGGAGATAAAAACGCCTCGTACGTCGCAGGAGGAATACCCGGTTATTTCGTTGCCGGCAAACAGGGTTACAGGGAAGGTAACCGACGAAAACGGTGAAGGCCTTCCGGGCGTAAGCATACTTGTCAAAGGGACCCAGCAGGGAACTATCACCGATGAAAACGGTGATTTCCAGCTCGATGTTTCGGAAGGTTCCATTCTGATACTGAGTTTTGTAGGCTATGAAACGCAGGAGATCAGCGTAGGTACGGAAACAATCCTCAACCTGTCGCTGAAGGTGGATCAGAAATCGCTGGATGAAATCGTGGTAGTGGGATACGGCACACAGCGTAAAGCAAATGTAACCGGCGCGGTCGATGTGATATCCAATGACCAGATTAAAAACCGGCAGTCGCCCACTGTCTCGCAGCTTCTCCAGGGTTTATCGCCTGCCATGACATTTTCGACCAACAACTATGGTTTTCAACCGGGCGCCGAAATGGATATCAATATCCGGGGAACAGGCTCTCTGAACGGCGGACAGCCTTATGTATTGATTGACGGTATCCCGGGAGATATGAACCGGATCAACCCGGAGGATATTGCATCCATATCCATTTTGAAAGATGCCGCCGCCTCTGCTATCTATGGCGCACGGGCTCCGTATGGCGTAATACTGATCACCACAAAATCGGGAAATGCAGACGAAAAGCTCAGTGTTTCCTATAGCGGTAATGTTTCTGTCGCTACTCCCCAGCGTCTGCCTTCCATGCTTAACTCCTATACCCACGCCAGGATTGTGAATGAAGCGGGCGTCTATGGCGCCGGGGGAAGGGTCTTTTCCAACGAAACCGTCGATCGCATCATTGCCTATCAAAAAGGCGATTTCGACTACCTGAAGCAGTTTACCGTTCCCGACGCTATCTACTTCGAAACCGTAGCCCTTCCCAACGGGACCTGGGGGATCAACCAGCAAGGGAACGCCAATTACGATTGGATAGATGAATATTACGGGAGCGCTGTAAACCAAAAGCACGACATTTCCGTGCAGGGCGGGTCGCAAAAAACTTCCTACTATCTTTCAGGCGGCTATGTGGGTCAGGAGGGTGTTCTGAACTACGGGACGGATACCTTTTCCCGCGTGAACCTCATGGCAAAAATAAAGACTTCGCTTGCTTCATGGTGGGATATCGGGTATCAGCCCCGGTTTATGAAAAGCAATCGCGTCAGGCCTTCTATGGACAAACAGGGTGAATATGATCTCGTTTTCCACCAGATCGCGCGTACCATGCCCACAAACGCTAAATACGATGCATACGGAAACCTGATGATCCAGTCGAAAATCCCCTGGATAAGCGATGCAGGAAATGACCATATCGAAACTACGGAGAGCTGGCAGAGCTTCTATACGGAAATCAGGCCGCTCAAAAACTGGAAAATCAATGCGGATTTTGCATACCAGTCCGTCAACATCTTCCGTTCCCACCAGGAAATGGTCGTATACGAGACAATGGTGGATAAATCCATTGTCCCTACTTCGAATACCATACCGAGCAATATCCAGCAGTACCACCACAACAATAACTACTGGACCACCAATATCTATACCACGTTCAATACCGGCATCGGGGAGAAACAACACCTTACTTTCCTGGCCGGTACCCAGTTCGAGAAGAGCAACAACCGGTATCTTGACGTCTACAAAACCAACCTGCTTGTTCAGAATGTCCCGTCGCTGCAGACAGCTTCCGGCGAGCCTTCGGCGCTCGAAGCCCTGGGACACTGGTCTACACAAGGTTACTTTGCACGTTTGAACTACGATTTCGACAATCGATACCTGCTGGAGGTCAACCTGCGCAGGGATGGTACGTCGCGTTTCCGGAGAGGAAACCGCTGGGGGACTTTCCCTTCTTTCTCTGCCGGCTGGAATGTCAGCAACGAAGGGTTCTGGCAGCCGATCAGGCATGTCGTCAATTTATTGAAATTCAGAGGATCATGGGGACGCCTGGGTAACCAGAACGTCGATTCTTATCTCGATCTGAACCTGATCCCTATTCAAACCTCACCGCTGAGCTGGATCTTTGGCTTCGGGCAAAGCAGGCCGATCGGTTATACCACGGTGCCGGGCCTGATCAGCCCTAATCTTACCTGGGAGACCGCTACTACCAAGGACATCGGGATGGACTTCGCAGTGTTGAATAAGCGACTAACCGGTAGCTTTGACTGGTTTGAGCGAACCACCACCGATATGATCGGGCCGGCGGAAGCCCAGCCGGGTGTATTGGGCACTGCATTGCCGAAAGCAAACAACTCTACCTTCCGTACCAGGGGGTGGGAACTGTCCCTTCGCTGGAACCAGTCGCTGAACCAGTCGTTTTCCTATTTCGTAACAGGCAATCTATACGACAGCCGTTCCTTCGTCACAAAATACGTGAACCCTACCGGAACGCTGTCAACGTCAACCTGGTATGAAGGCAGAGAAGAAGGCGAAATATGGGGGTATACCTCCAATGGCCTGTATCGTACGCAGGGTGACATCGACCAGCATCAGTCTTCTACCGATCTCTCGTTTATC
This sequence comes from uncultured Cytophagales bacterium, assembly GCA_964559125.1. GTDB lineage: Bacteria > Bacteroidota > Bacteroidia > Cytophagales > Spirosomataceae > Ravibacter. Next base: position 238,330 of record CAZLGW010000001.1, on the reverse strand, counting down.
TGGAACGGCGTATGGAAGACCGGAGACGTACGTTACGAAGACCTCAATGACGACGGTAAGGTAAATAACGGGACTAATACCGTCAATGATCACGGCGACCTGAAAATTATCGGCAACGAAAACCCGCGCTATCAATACGGGATTACGGCAGGCTTCAACTGGAAGAATCTCGATTTTTCGATGTTGTGGAGAGGCACTGCCAAGCGCGATATCTTTTTTGCTCCGCTGGAAAACATTTTCTGGGGATTCAGGCACTTTAACCAGGTATCCCTGTTCGACGGCCACCTGGATTATTTCAGAGATCAGGAGGGCGACAAGTATACCGGGCTTTACGAAGGCGCCGCCAATATCAACCTCGACGCCTACTGGCCGAGACCGTATGCGAACGATCCCGAAAATGAAAAGAACCGGGTTCCGTCGACAAGATACCTGCAGAGCGCCGCTTACCTGAGGCTACAGAATGTACAGGTCGGCTACAACATGCCTTCTTCGCTTACCTCGAAGTTAAAAATGCAGCGGGTCCGGGTTTATTTCTCCGGTGAGAATCTGCTGACGCTGACCAGCCTGTCGCCGGGTATAGACCCTATCGCGATCAGCAGTGAACGGGGAGCGGGTAAAACCTATGGAGCCGACCGAATGTTTTCATTGGGTCTGATGTTGACCTATTAATCGTAATTGAGATGAAAAGAATTATCTATTTAGGCATTTTATTGCTTCTTTTACTCGCCAATTCGTCTTGCGAAAATTTCCTGGAGCTCCCCCCGAAGGACGCGATCAGCAACGATGACTACTGGAAATCTGCGGCCGACCTCGAAAAGTATATACTCCAGTTTTACCCGAAATTACCCCGTCATAGCACTGCAGGTACGATGCCCATGGAAGATGCTCCTTCCGACAACATGATCGTCGCAGTTCCTGACCAGATACTCAATGGCGGCAGAACGATCACTACCGGATCATGGAGCTCCGACTGGATCGACATACGGAATATTAACTTTTTCTTTGATAATTATGGCAAGGTGCAGGACCGCATAGAGGCCTACCGGCATTTCCTCGGGGAAGCACACTTTTTCAAAGCATGGTTTTATTTCCGGCTGCTTAACCAATACGGGGACGTCCCGTGGTATACTTCCAGCTTACAGCCCGGCTCGGACGAGCTATATAATCCACGGACACCCCGCAACGTGGTGGCCGACTCTATCCTGGCTCATGTCGACAAGGCGATAGAATATCTTGATGCAAGGAGTACGGCAGGCAATACACGGCTTAATAAAGAAGCTGCACTCGCTCTCAAAACCCGGGTAGCGCTGTACGAGGGGACCTGGCAGAAATATCATCAGGGCACACCTTTTGCTACGCCGGGAGCGCAGCCTCAGAAGTATTTTCAGGCCTGTGTAGATGCCGCAAACCAGCTGATAAACGGGAATTACATAAGGGGTGTCTACAGCACGGGTAATCCGGACTCGGATTATTACACACTGTTCGGAATGGACAATATGTCGAACGTAAATGAAGTATTGTTGTACAGCGCCTCGAATTCATCCGAAAATATGGGCAACAATGTGCAGCTTTATACCACGGTGCGTAGCCAGAGGATGGCGGTTACGTGGAACCTGGTGACTTCTTATCTCGGGAAAACAGGGCAGCCCTACCCTTACCTGAATACGGCAAAAGATGCCAAAGGCAATGATTTTCTGCAGAAAATTGCGGCTGACTGTGACCCGAGGCTGCATGCCACTGTCTGGATACCGGGTGATCTGCGCATAGCCGGCAACAATTCACGATTTGACAAACCGTTTGTAGACCAGGGAGGAGAGAACCTGTGCGCGACCGGGTTCCAGGTGAAAAAATTCTCCAATCCTTACTCACGGGCTGCGGGAAGCGACCAGTCGGGAGGGTTCAGCGAAACGGGGTACATCATTTTCAGGTACGGAGAGGTACTTCTGAACCTGGCGGAAGCACAATACGAGCTCGATCAAACGGTAGCGTACGACGCATTGAACCTGCTTCGCCAGAGGGCCGGGATGCCTGATTTTAAAGTACTGCCCCAATCTGACGATCCTAATCTCGAATCGTACGGCTACCAGGTATCAGACGCGTTGTACGAGATACGCAGGGAGCGCCGTGTAGAGCTGGCCCTGGAAGGAAGAAGGTCGGACGATTACCGGAGGTGGGCGGCCCATGCGCTGTTCCGGGGAAAACGATTTTACGGGTATCCTTTTCTGAACTCCGAGTTCCCCTCCTACAACCCTCCGCTTCAGGGCGACGGGTTGATCGACTATTTCAGAAACCAGCTACCGGACGGTTACCGCTTCCGGCCGGAGCGTGATTACCTGGATGATATCCCCCAGTTGGAAAGAACATTGAATCCGAATCTGTCGCAAAACCCCGGCTGGTAATGAGGAATACGAGTAAATTAAAATTTGTCCTGCTGATGCTTTTCCTGCCGGCGCTCGCCGCTGCGCAGAAGAAAGACAAACCCAATGTACTATTTATTATTTCGGATGACCTGACCACCACAGCTATCTCCGGCTATGAAAACCAGGCGTGCCATACACCCAATATGGACCGGCTTGCCTCGGAGGGTACCCGCTTTACGAGGGCATATTGCCAGTTTCCCGTATGCGGCCCTTCCCGGGCATCGCTCCTGTTTGGCTACTATCCTCATGCGACAGGGACTTTCGGGTATGTGAGCGGCAGGGAGAACGTGGGGCCCGACCGAAAGTCCTGGCCACAGTTTTTCAAGGAAAATGGCTACTATACAGCGAGAGTAGGCAAGATTTTCCATATGGGGTCGCAGGATTTCATCGACGGTACCGACGGCGCTGATGACAAAAGCTCCTGGACCGAAACTTTTAACAGTGCAGGAGCAGAATGGCAAACGCCCGGCAAAGCCGAACTGGTACAGAACAACCCCTATGGAACCATCGAGCGAAAGAGGGGAAACCTGCTCCAGATTGTACAGGCTGAAGGGAGCGACCTGGAGATGGTCGACGGAAAGACAGCGAAAACGGCGGTGGAGCTGATCGGGAAGCACAAAGACAAACCGTTTTTCCTGGCTGTCGGCTTTTTCAGGCCTCATGTGCCGTTTGTAGCGCCCAAAAGGTATTTCGACACTTATCCCCACGAGCAAATGGTGCTGCCGCCCCAGGTTATGAACGACTGGGACGATATCCCGGAACAAGGGATCAACTACGTGACCAGCGTGAATGGCCAGATGTCGGAAGAACAGGAGAAAAAGGCCGTAGCTGCTTATTATGCCTCGACTGCATTCCTGGATGACCAGTTGGGAAAGGTACTTCAGGCCCTCCGCGACGAAGGTCTCGAAGACAATACCATCGTGATATTTACCTCCGATCACGGCTTTCACCTGGGCGAGCACCGCTTCTGGATGAAGGTAAGCCTGAAAGAGGAGTCGGCCCGCGTGCCGCTGATTATCAAAGTGCCCGGGAAAAAGCCGGCAGTTTGCCATTCGCTGGCCGAGCTGCTGGATCTGTATCCTACTGTGGCTGATCTGGCCGGGTTGCCCCCCTCGCCACACCTGCAGGGGAAAAGCCTGGCCGGGCTGTTCGACGACCCTCAAAAGGAAGTACGCCCGTATGCTTTTTCTGTCTCGGCCTGGAGAAACAAATTCTCCTTTCTGATCCGTACCCCAAAATGGGCCTTTACCCAATATGGGGAAGATGGTTCTGAGGGAGTGGAATTGTTTGACATGGAGCACGACAGTAAACAATTTAACAATCTCGCTATGCATCCCCGGTATAAAACGGTCGTAGACGAATTCAGAGAAGAGCTGAAACGCAAGCTTAAGGAAGTCCGGACAAACGACCTGGGTATCAGCTACCAGGAGAAGTAAAATCACCGTAGTAAACGACCATGAGAAAAGCGCTTGTATTCATCCTGTCCGTATTTTCCACTGCCTTTCTGACGGGAGCCGCCCCCGGCTTTTCCGCAGAGCGAAAACCGAATATTATCCTTATCATGGCGGACGATCTCGGCTATGAAATGCTGGGGTGCTACGGAAATAAAGCAAAGCTCACGCCTCATCTGGACCACCTTTCGGATTCCGGGATGAAATTTGAACGGTGCTATTCTACCCCCCTTTGTACGCCTTCCCGCGTGCAGTTGATGACCGGGAAATACAACCACCGGAACTACATAGGGTTCGGGCTACTTGACCCTAATGAAACTACTTTCGGGGATATAATGCGGCAGCAGGGATACAAAACCGGTATTACCGGGAAATGGCAGCTCTACGGAAACGAACGGCAACGGCAGTTGGCCGGAGGGAAAACCGGTACGCTGCCAGCAGACGCTGGATTTGATGAATTCTGTCTCTGGCAGGTCGATACCCTTGGCTCCCGTTATAAAAACCCGACCGTTTATACAGATACCGGCAGTTCTGTTACCCTCGAAGGGCAATACGGGCCTGACGTATTCAACCGGTTTGCCTTATCGTTTATCGAAAAGCATAAAGATGAGCCGTTTTTCCTGTACTACCCTATGTGCCTCACGCACGCACCATTCGAGCCGACGCCATTTTCGGATGACTTCGCGGAAAGCGGCAGGGAAGATCCGAAATACTTTACCGATATGGTCAGATACATGGACCATCTCGTAGGAAACGTAGTAAATAAGCTGGAAGGATTGGGCCTGCTTGAAAATACGATCGTCATTTTCATTGGAGACAACGGCACCGACGCAAACATTACTTTTGAAGCGAACGGAGTGGAACGGAAAGGGGAAAAAGGCATAACAACCGACGGAGGTATCCATGCGCCGATGCTGGTCAGCTGGAAAGGTCGCGTTGCGCCCGGCGCCGTTTCTTCCTCTCTGATAGACTTTACCGATTTTGTCCCCACTTTTCTCCATGCAGCCGGTTCGGCGCCTGATGCTTATCCCGGGCTCGACGGGGTCAGTTTTTATCCGTTGCTGTCTGGCGACAGGTCGAAGGAGCGAGAGTGGGTTTTCTGTCACTATGATCCCAATTGGGGGAATCGTGTGCCGAAAACTTTTGCGCTGGATACCCGGTGGAAGGTATATTCGACCGGTGAGATCTTTGACCTCGACAGAGACCGCGATGAAAAAATGCCGCTGTCTGAGAAGCAGCTCACCCGGGCCGACAGGAAGAAGGTCGGCAAACTTCAGCAGGTAATCAAAAGAATGTACCAATAGACAGGAGGTACTGGTTTTCAAAAAGGACTTTGTAATATGGAAAGCTACTCCAGAGATGAGCACCGGAAAGACAGGGCAAAGAATTCTCTTTTGCTTTTAGGATCAGTACTCCTGTTCCTGAATTGTACATTGACAGCCGCAGATAAGCCCCCTAATATTCTTATCATCACCGTTGATAACCTTGGATATGGAGATTTGAGATCCTACCAGCCGAACTCCGGGATAATAACTCCGCATCTTGACAGGATAGCAGAGCGGGGAGCGCGTCTAACCGGTTTTTATACTGCGTCACCTACTTGTACGGTTTCCCGGGGCGCCCTGCTAACGGGGAGAATTCCCCAGCGAAATAAACTGGAAGAGCAGCTCCCGGGTATCAAAGGTAATTATGGTGTAGGGTTGCGCCAATCGGAGATTCTTATACCGGAAATACTTAAAACCAGTTCTCACAATTACGCTACAGGCTGCTTCGGAAAATGGAATATCGGGTTTGCCCCCGGCTCCAGGCCCACCGAACGCGGATTTGACGAATACCTGGGACATGCTTCCGGCAACATTGACTATTACACTCATATCTACCAGGGAAAGCATGATTTATTTGAAAATACGGAGGAAGTATTCAGGGATGGAGAGTACAGTACCGACCTTTTTGCAAATACTGCGATCCGGTTTATTGAAAAAAACAGCGCAAAAGATAAACCCTGGTTTGTATATCTCCCGTTTAACGCACCACATTTTCCAAGTCCCGGAAACCAGAAACCGGGTGAAGAACCGGAATGGCAGGCGCCCGATTGGGCGTTCCATACATACGGGCTGTCTCCCGGGGAAAAAGACAAAAAAAAGCGATACCGCGCCGTTGTAACAGCTCTCGATAGTGCGATAGGGAGAGTGATGCATACCCTTGAATCACTGAATATTTCAGAAAATACTTTTGTATTTCTTTATTCTGATAACGGCGCCTTTATGCTTCCCGAAAGAGGACTGGAGGTGTCCAGTAACCTGCCGTTGAGGAGCGGCGGCGTAACTTGCTGGGAAGGAGGACTAAGGGTTGTGGCCTTTGCCGTCTGGCCGGGAAAAATAAAGGAAGGATCGGTGACTAATACGCCCCTCTGGTCTCCTGATATCCTTCAGGCCTGCGTCAGGTTAGCCGAAGCAAAACTACCTGAAGATATCGCTTTTGACGGGAAGGATCCCATTCCTGTTCTGACCGGTAAAACTACCGAAAGCCCGCATGAATCTTTTTATTTTAAGTATCGGGATCACGCAGCCTTCAGGTTTCAAAACTGGAAAATTGTACGAGAAAAGCCGTCTTCAGCATGGTCACTTTTTGACCTTAACAACGATATTTCGGAAACTAAAGACCTTGCCGGACTTTATCCGGAAAAAGTCGGGCTAATCGAGAAAATGTTCAATCTAAAAAGTGAGGAACTTTCTAACAGCAGATGATGAATAAATTGAAATTCGCTGTAGCGATGCTTTTTCTACCGGCAGTCACGATTGCGCAGCAGAAAAATAAACCTAATGTACTATTCATCATCTCTGATGATCTGACCACCACCGCGGTTTCCGGGTATGAAAACCAGGTGTGCCATACCCCCAACATAGACCGGCTTGCCGCGGAAGGTACCCGGTTTTCAAGGGCATATTGCCAGTTTCCCGTCTGCGGCCCGTCCCGCGCCTCGCTCCTGTTTGGCTATTATCCTCATGCCACAGAAACCTTCGGCTATGTCAGCGGAAGGGATAAAGTGGGGCCCGGCAGGAAATCCTGGCCGCAGCTTTTTAAGGAAAACGGTTATTATACGGCGCGGGTTAGTAAGATCTTCCATATGGGGATACCGACGCACATCGAAAGCGGAGGTGACGGTACCGACGACGCCGATTCCTGGAACGAGACGTTCAACAGCCAGGCGGCGGAGTGGCAGACGCCCGGCAAAGCCGAGTTGGTGCAGAACAACCCGTACGGTACGATCGAACGGAAGGGCGGGAATGTGATGACAATCGTGCAGGCCGACGGCGACGACCTGGTCCATGCCGACGGGAAGACCGCTCAAAAAGCCGTCGAGCTGATCAGGAAGCATAAGAACGAGCCCTTTTTCCTGGCTGTAGGATTCGTGAGGCCGCACGTGCCCTTTGTAGCTCCCAAAAAATATTTCGAACCATACCCACACAACCAGATGGTCCTGCCGCCACAGGTTTTGAACGACTGGGACGACATCCCTCAGCAGGGAATCAATTACGTGACCAGCCTGAACGCGCAAATGTCCGAGGAACAGGAAAAGAAAGCTATCGCCGGGTATTACGCGTCGGTTTCTTTCATGGACGCCCAGGTGGGCAAGGTCCTCCAGGCGCTCCGGGACGAAGGGCTCGAGGACAATACCATCGTGATATTCACATCCGACCACGGGTTTCACCTGGGCGAGCACCGCTTCTGGATGAAGGTAAGCCTGAAAGAAGAATCCGCCAGGGTGCCGCTTATCATTAAAGTGCCCGGAAAAAAGCCTGCGGTATGCCATTCTTTTGCGGAACTGCTCGACTTGTATCCTACCGTGGCGGGTCTTGCCGGCCTGAACCCGTCGCAGCACCTGCAAGGCAAAAACCTGGCCGCACTCCTCGACGATCCCCAAAAGGAAGTCCGGCCTTATGCCTTCTCGGTTTCAAGCAGGAATGACAAGTTTTCTTTCCTGATCCGTTCCGAAAAATGGGCCTATATCCAATATGGCGAAGACGGCTCCGGGGGAACGGAATTGTTTGACATGGAGCACGACAGCAAGCAGTTTAACAACCTGGCGATGAATCCCCGGTACAAATCGACTGTAGAACATTTCAAAGAAGAGCTGAAACGCAAATTGAAGGATATAAGAAACAACGACCTGGGTATCACCTATAAATGACCGGCAAAAGGGCTATGCCGAACATAAGAAACCTGAAATATCCTTTTTTATTCGCCTTGTAAATTCTCATATCGCATTCTGTGCTAACGCCTGACTAACGGGATTTCTATCAAAAAAACAGTTTTGCCTCTCTCGGAAGTATACTCTATCGTACCATTGACCTGGGCCAGCCGTTCGGCTATGTTCGTTAACCCGATTCCATCCCGTTTATTTTCGCCGGTTTCAGCAAATCCCCTGCCGTTGTCCTCTATCTGTAACTGCAGCAGCCCGTTTCGGGTCTCATCAATGGAAATGTCAATCTGCGTGGCCCCGGCATGCTTGATGATGTTATTGAGAAGCTCCATCAATACAAAGTATAAATTATACTCAAGTGTCTTCGACAAAACGCTCGTATACCTTATATCCCGGACAACTCTTATGTTATGCAGCAGGCTTATTCTCTGGGCCATTCTGTCAATAGCCACCCTGATACCTTCCTTTTCAACCACATCCGGTTTCAGATTATGGGACAGAAGCCTTATTTCGTCATACGCGTCATGTATCTGGTTCCTGATATTGTTCAGGATCTGCTTTTCACGGTCAGACAACCCTTTCTGATCGATCAGCTCCATACCGATAGATGCTGAAGAAAGGATCCCTCCGAGGTGATCGTGGATATCGGCGGCAATACGTTTTCGCTCGATCGTCTGGCCTTTGGTCAGGGCGGTCTCCACTTCATTATATGCCAGTTCAAGCTCGCCTGTACGTTCTATTACTTTCTGTTCCAGTTGCAGGTTATTCGCCTTTATGATCTCTTTTTGCTTCCCCACCAGCCTGTAAAGCCAGAACAGCCAGATACCGGCCAGCAGGCTGAAGGCCAGTCCCAGGATCAGCCAATACTGCTGCTGCTCCTTTCTCGTATTTATCTCTGAAAGCAAATTGATATTTGCCCTCTGCCGGGTAATCTGCAACCGGTTTTCGAGTGCCTGCCGGTTGATCACCTCCAGCCGCTTATACATCGTTTCATGGATCTGCTGACTCAATTCCAGGTAAGTCAGCGCACCGGTTGCATTACCTTTTGCCCTATGCGCCTTATATAATACCTGTGAGACGTCGTACATATCTTCTATAGTCTGGAACTCTTTCGACAATTCCAGCGACTTGCCGGCATATTCAATACATTTATCGTAATTCCCGCGCTCATACTCATAAATTGCCATACATTCGTAGCTCTGAGTCAAAGCGGTTCTGGTATGTTCGGATTTACTGTTTCCCCCTATTTCAATAGATTTCCGGAGAACCCGGAAACCGTTTTCATGATCATGTTGTGAAAGGTAAACCCTTCCCAGGTTTTTATAGCTTACCACCGTCATAAATTCGTTGCGGAAGAGCCTGGCCGCCTCCAAACCACGGGTAAAATAGTACAGGGCAGAATCCGCCTGGCGTTGCCACAGAAATATATTCCCGATCGAATTGTTGGCAATAGGGATAATTTCCTGAAGCTGGTTTTCTTCGGCATAGGTCAGCGTATGATGCTGCCGGCGCAACGCCTCTGCATATACTTTCATCATATAGTAACTCTGCCCGATTCCATATTTCAGCCACCCGGTCAGGGATTTGTCACCGGCACCGGCAGCAAGAGATATCCCGGTTTCAAATTCCTCTATCGCTTCCGAATGAATCCCCAGATTCTGCATAGCATACCCCAGGCTATAATGAGATTGTGCCATTTCCTTTTGCAACTGATATTTTTCAGCAAGAAGAAGCGCCTCCTCCGCATACAAAATCCCGCTATCGGCCTTGAATGCCTGGCTGTAGCCATAGCTGAGCCGGTTGAGCACATCTATCCGCGAAGGAACGGGAAGTTCATCTTCCAACTGCTTTAACAGCGCCTGGATCTGCCGGGGCTCATTAAACATCTGTCCGCTTACAGACGAAACAGTAAGCCATAACAAAACGGGCAGAAAAAAAGTCTTACACATTGATCTGAAGTGCATAAGGAGACTTTCTTCAATTATACAAATGATGATCTTATATAAAAATACGCTAAAATATAAAAAACCCGGCAGTGGAGCTCATAACATTTTACGCGGATGGCAGGATCCCCCTCCCCTGACCTGTACATCCGACCGTTTACTCATATCCCTAATAATAGCGATTGACCTGCAATGACAAACAGCTGAAATTTGGTAACACAACGACCCGTTTCAACCTGATTACCCCTACCCCCGAGGGAAGATACACCACCATAAATCTTTAATACAATGAAAACTAAAACACTTTATCTGACCTTCCTGCTGGCGTTGGCAACTGTCAGTACCGCCGTATCGCAGGGCCCCATAGTATGCCCCGACTGCTTTCCCCCCGGCGACGGAGAGATCGGTTTTCCGGAATGTTCCAACTGGCCGGCCATCGGTATCCTGTATGTCGATCAGTCCATAGACACCCCTGGCAACGGTAGAAGTTGGCCCGAGGCTATGAAGTCACTCCCGGCTGCATTGCAATATGCCAACAGTTGCGACAAGATAAAAGAGATCAGGGTTGCCAGGGGCACCTATAAGCCCACTACCTCGGCTACAACCGCCGGCCGCAAGCATACCTTTTTTATAAACAGGGGCTACAAGCTCACCGGAGGATATCCATCGGGAGGCGGCGACTACAATCCTGCTCAGAACCCGACCATACTGGACGGCGATATAGGCGGTGGCCATAGAAGCTACCACGTCCTGGTAGTAGCCAATATCAGTCTTTTTTATCCGTTAACAATCGACGGCTTCAGGATCCGCAACGGCGCGGCGGAAGGTACGGGTTTTATGGAGGTAGACCCTTTGTTAGACCCCGTGTATGAGAGTAAGGGAGGAGGCGCCTACCTGATTTCCTCCGATAACGTAATATTCAGAAATTGCGCTGTTTACAACAACAGCAGTACCACCAATGGCGGGGCTATCTATTGCGATAACTCAAAGGTACATGTTATAAATTCTGTGGTAGCCGGGAATACAAGCCATTCAGGGGGCGGTGTTCTTTTAGATCGTGTCTCGTCGAGCTTACATGCGGTAAACAGTACGTTTTACGGCAATACGGCGTCGATCGGAGGAGCTACTTATGGTGTAGCTACCTCTATAATTAAACTCTCAAATAGCATTGTATGGGGAAACTCGTCGGAGTGGGGCGGAAATGGTACGCGACAGGCAGAATACAGCATCATCGAGGGGTATTCCGAACAAAGCCCCAGCGCCCCGACCGGACCGGGCAATCATTATTTAGATCCACAGTTCCTCAACCCTTCGGATCTGAACGGAGCTGATAACGTATGGTTTACCAGCGATGATGGCCTTAGCCTGGCAAACTGCAGCCCGGCCATCAACATGGGCTCCAATGCAGCCATCAGCGGATTGTCGCTTAACAAGGATATCACGGGCGCTGATCGCATCTACAATATGACCATCGATGCCGGGGCCTATGAATACCCGAGACTCCAGCAGCGCCCGGAAAACGCCGCCTCATTAAAGGGTGATAACGGCTATGTATTTGGCAGTTTCGGGTTGGTGTACGGGGGTACCACGATAATCCATATGAATTGCAAAGCAATAGCTTCCGTTACCCCCGGCGGAGCATCGCCGGTTTCCGGAAAAATCTGGGCTCATGTCGGATACGGAAATGCAGGCACCAATGATCTTCCCTCGTTAGGAAGCACGGTATATGCGCCGCGCTTCTTTCTTATATACCCCACGAATAACGCAGATGGGGCTACAGCCGAAATTACCCTGTATTTCAAACAGAGCGATTTTAATGTCTATAACACGGCAGTAGGCTCCGGACACCTGCATTTGCCTGCAAACAGTACGGATACAAAGGGCAAATCAAACTTGCTCATTACACAATTTCATGGTAGATCAGATACACATTGGTACCCGCCAGGCACCTACAACGGCCCCACTGAGGTATTCCATCCTAAAAACGAAGATATCGTATGGCATCCGGGTACGGGAGGAAGTATTTGGGATCCTGCAGAAGGATACTGGAGTGTGACCTTCCCTGTCAACGGGTTCAGCGGGTTCTTTGTTTCCGCCGGTACAGAAACTTCGCTGCCGGTCACCCTGGCTTCTTTTGAAGCGAAGCCCGAAAACAGGACCGTACAGCTTTCCTGGAAAACCACTACCGAATCCAACAGCAGTCATTTCCTGGTTCAGCGGAGCGCTGACGGACAGGAGTTTACGGAGATAGGCCGGGTGGATGCTGCGGGTGATTCGGAGGGTATGCGCAGCTACGGCTTTACGGACAATATCCCGTTTGTACACGCCATGTCGCCCGTCTACTACCGCCTGAAACAGGTGGACCGGGACGGCGTCTATACCTTCAGCCGGATCGTATCGGTACGAATGCAGGACGGGCCTGGTGCGGAGCGTATCGTATTGTTAGGCAACCCGGTGAGTGATCAGCTCAGGTTGCAGTACCGGGCGGCAGGCTACGAAAAAGTAATCATCCGCCTCAGGGATGCGACCGGGAGACTGCTGTATGATATCGACCGGCAGGTACTTCCCGGCGAGCAGGAACTTTCGCTCTCCTTGCAAGGGCTGCCGGCAGGGTTGTACCTGGCAGAAGTATCAACCGGAGGAGAACGGAAGGTGTTCAAGGTTGTGAGGCAATAGTCACCGGGTTATCCGCACCATTTTACTCAAATGTAATTTTTCCATAATCATACCGTCGCTTCCTGGTCCATAATAATCCCGGAAAAGCGGTATGATTATGGAAAACGACCGGAGATAAGCTTATTCTTCAATGCTTTCGACAATGCCTCTATACTCGAATTGACATGTAGCTTTTTATAGATATGTTTAACATGGGAATTAACCGTATAGTAGCTTATTCCGAAGTTCGCAGCAATCATCTTATAGCTTAGCCCGAGAGCCAGCGACCGGAGCACCTCCATTTCGCGCTCAGTAAGAGGCTCTATTTCTCCTTCGTCCCGGGCCGTTACAGACACATCTTCCGAAAAGTATATCCTGTCGGCCATCACCGCCTCAATAGCCGCTATCAATTCCTTTTTACTGATTTTTTTGGACAGTATGCCCGATACGCCAGCATTGGTGGCATACTTTACAGTATCGGCATCTACGTACATCGTCAGCAATATCACTTTAACTTCCGGAAATAGCTCCTTAACACGAGCCGTCGTTTCTATACCGTCCAGGAGAGGCATTTCCAGGTCACAAAGAAGGATATCGGCCTGTTTTACCGACAAAGTTTCCAAAGCTTCAATACCGTTACCGGCTGCGGCTACCAGTTTAAAGCCATCGATGGAATCTATGAGCATTGATATACTCTCAAGAAAAATAAGATGGTCGTCGGCTACGGCAATTCTTATATCCATACCATCGATGTGGTTTAGTCGGCAAAAGACGTGTCAGCCAAGGTACAAAAGATATGGATAATGATCAGTTTTTAACCGGAGTTATCTATTGAGTGGTTTGCCCTATTCTACTTTCTCGGCTTTATACCCTACTTTTTTCAATGAGTGCACCAGCTCTTCCTCATCGAGCGCCGCCGTTTGTACGGTAAGGATTTTATCCGGGTTACCCAGATCAACCGCCCAGTTGCTGATCTCGTCATTGCCGTCCAGTACGGGTGTAACTTTGGCCAGGCAGGCATCGCAATTAATATTCGTTTTGAATTTTATGGTATCCATAATGATGTTACTTTTTGGTTTTAAATAAAATTAATCAGACTTTCTTCCATTTAAGTCTCAGGCTGTTGGCTACGACGCTTACCGAGCTGAAAGCCATAGCTGCGCCGGCCCACATCGGATCGAGCAAAAATCCGTTTACCGGGTAAAGTATACCGGCAGCCACCGGGATCCCTATTACGTTATAAATAAAAGCCCAGAACAGGTTCTGCCGAATGGCCCCTGCCGTATTTTTGGAAAGATGAATGGCGTCGGGAATTTTCGATAAATCGGAAGATATGATGGTCATCTTCGCTACGTCCATGGCAATATCGCTGCCTTTGCCCATCGCGATGCTGACATCGGCCTGTGCCAGGGCATTCGAATCGTTGATACCGTCGCCTACCATCGCCACCACTTTTCCCTGTTCCTGGAGGTCTTTTACGAAACCTGCCTTATCGCCTGGCAATACGTTGGCCTTATAGACATCAATCCCCAGCTCGGTGGCAACTGCCCGCGCTGTCTGCTCATTATCGCCAGTCAGCATACACACCTTAATCCCGTCCTTATGCAGCTCCTCTATCGCACTCTTTGAAGTCGGTTTGATGGTATCGGCAATGGCAATACCGGCCAGGAGTGTATCCTCGTCGCCGAATAGCACTACGGTCTGAGCCCTGTCGAGGTGTTCGTTTATCCACGCGCCGGCCTCAGCAGGCACCGGTATGCGCCTGTCTTTTACCAGCAGTTGGTTTCCTATAATATAGGTTTTCCCGTCGTATCGACCTTCAATCCCCTGTCCGCTGATATTCTCGATCCCGACTCCGTTCAGGTAATGAGCTTCACTGCGTAAGTGGGCTACGATCGCGTCAGCCAGGGGGTGCTCCGAAGACTTTTCGATACTATAAAGGATATCCCGAAGCTTCTCAGTCTTCCCTCCAAACCATTCGATGGCCGTAACAGAAGGCTTTCCTTCCGTGATGGTACCGGTCTTATCCAGGATCACCGCATTGATTTTCCGGGCCGTCTCCAGGCTTTCGGCATCCTTGATCAGGATCCCCTGCTCGGCCCCCTTCCCCACTCCCACCATGATGGCTGTGGGCGTTGCCAATCCCAGAGCGCACGGGCAGGCTATCACCAGAACCGTTACAAAGGCTATCAATCCCCGGGCTAAGGCGTTTTCTCCTCCGAAAATAGTCCAGGCTATCAGGCTCAGCACGGCGATAACCATTACTACCGGCACAAAAACGGCAGCGATCTTATCCACCAGCTTTTGCACGGGAGCCTTGCTTCCCTGCGCCTGTTCCACCATACGGATGATCTGCGCCAGGACGGTATCGCCGCCTACTTTCTCGGCACGGAACTGAAAGCTTCCTTTCTGGTTGATAGTACCTGCAAAGACCTTTTCTCCCGGCGTCTTGGACACGGCTACCGGCTCACCGCTGATCATACTTTCATCGACGTATGAGCTTCCGGCAGTGACTTCTCCGTCTACTGCTATCCGTTCGCCGGGTCTGACCAGAATAACTTCGCCCGTTTGCAATGAAGTGATCGATACTTCCTGTTGAGCCCCGTCCTCTCCTACCCTGACCACCGTTTTGGGTTGCAGGCCCATCAGCTTTTTAATAGCCGAAGATGTATTCCCTTTTGCTTTCTCTTCAAGCAGTTTTCCTAACAGGATAAAAGCTATTACAATGCCCGCAGCCTCGAAGTACACGTGCGTATGGATGCCTTTCGAATGAAGGTAACCGGGGAATAAGGTGACCAATACGCTGAAAATATAGGCTGTACCTGTGCTCATAGCCACCAGTGTATCCATGTTTGCCGACCGGTGGTTGGCCTGTTTCCAGGCGCCGGTAAAAAACTGACGTCCGTAATAAAACAGCATCGGTGTGGATAACCCCCACATGATATAGTCGGCATAGGGCATATCCATAAAAAACATCCCTACTATAAAAAGAGGCACGGCAAAGATCATAGCGCCGATAACACGCTTTCTCAGGGCTCTATAGCTATCCTCCTTCAACTGCTCCAGCGACTCTTTAGCCTCTGCCGATTCGTCGGCAATCAGGTCATAACCGGCTCCCTGCACTGCTTCTTTCAGCATTTTTACGCCTGTAAGCCCCGGGATAAACTCGATCTTCGCTGAATTATTGGCGTAGTTTACTTCCGCGCTTACTACCCCGACCTGGTTGTTGAGCGTAGCCTCAACATTACCGGCACAGGAGGCACAGGACATATTAGTGATGGGAAATGTCTTTTTGACGGTAGGCACGTCGTACCCAAGATCGCGGATCTGCTTTACGGAAGCCTGAACGACTTCTTCAGGGTATTTTACTGCCGTAATAACGGCGCGACGGTTGTTCAATTCGACCCTGTGGGATTGAACACCCTTCACTTTCTCAAGCCCCTTATCGACAATCAGCGCGCAATGCTCACTCTCGACATCTTCCAGGGGGATATATATTAGATCGTTCGCGGCCATTCTGATAGACTTTACGTTTTTCAGTTTTTCTTCCTCAAAGGTACGGAAGAAAGGCAGCGGCGATATTACAGGATTTTGAAAAAGGTTTGCAGAATTTCAAAATTGCACGGCCTTATTCAACTTAAGCAACGATGATAATCCGGAAAATCAATGCCGCTGTATTTTGAACTGGGACGGGGTCATGCCGGTCCTGGTCTTAAAAAAATTGGAGAAACTTGAATTGTCGTAAAAACCCAATTCATAGACAATGTCCTTGACCGACATTTCCGAGCCCCCCAGGAGGCGCTTTGCTTCCAGTAAGACCCGGTCGTAAACGAGAGAAGAGGCTGAGGCATGCATATATCGCCGGCATATTATATTCAGGTAGTTTGGCGATATATGCAACTTTTCGGCATAAAACGCTACAGACCGCTCTTCTCTGAAATGATCCTCTATTAAAGCCAGGAACTTTGAAGTAAGAGGGTTCGGGTGAACTTTTTCCAAGTTTTCGGGATCGGCCGCAGCAAGACGGCTTATTAAAAGGCAAATCAGCCTGCTTCGCGTTTTGACAATCTCCCGGAAAACTGATTTTCCTTTCAGCTCGCTTTGTATGGAATGAAATTCGCTGAGAAGCTGGATAAAAGCCTCATCCGAAGCTTCCAGTATGGGGCGATGATAATAGGAAAAAGCCGGAAACCTGAGGTCGGGCAGAAAGCTTTCAAACCATTCACGGCAGATCATCAGCTGGTACCCGACTGTCTGGGATTCCAGTTCCCATTGATGGACTTGCCCGGGAAAAACCAGGTGAATTTGTCGGCTTCCCGTTTCATATCTTATAAAGTCAATAGTATGGCTACCCTGCCCTTTTTCGAATAAAATGATGATAAAAAAATCATGCTTATGAGGTTCGTCGATTGAACGCCGGCCATGTAATTCATGGAAAATCAGGTCACAGCCCTCCGAGGGATGGTTTCTGAATTCATGAATCCTCAGAACCGGGAAATAATTCGATTGACGATCCATATCGCAGTGAACAGATTTTACCCGCCGAGTATTTTCGCTATCGTTGTGAATCCTCTCGATCTGGCATGCTGTAACGCAGTTTTTCCTTCACGATCAGGTATTATAAGGTCTGCGCCTCCCTCCTTAAGTATCTTCACGATTTGCTGAAATCGTTCGCTGCCGTCACCCAGTACAACAGCTTCCATCAAAGCGGTCCATCCCAGCCGGTTAACATGATTAATGGGAAAACCTTTCGTTCCGACCAATAGCCTGACCGTTTCTACGTGTCCCCGTTCGCAGGCAGGTATCAGGGCTGTGCCGTTATACCGGTTAAATATATCGAATCTGGCGCCATTCTCCAGGAAGAGCCTGACCAGCCCGGTTTGTCCGCTCGCTCCGGCGTATAGGAAAGGACTATCCTGCCTGTCGTCCTGTAAATTGACATCGGCGCCGCCGGCTACCAGCAGTTTTGCCATTCCTTCCAGTCCGTTTACCGTAGCGATCAATAATAGCGAACGATTTGCTTTGTCGCGGATATCGACATTTTTACCCCCCTCCAACGCTTTTTTTACTCCTTCTATATCATTCTTTTTGACCAGCTCGATGATATCGGGAACACACGGACTTCCATTTTCCCCCACATCGCCTGATCGACAATTAATGACTGCTCCCAGTAGAAACATACATAGAAATAATTCAGCTTGCATATGGATTTCCAATTCATTTTGAGATAAAAACAGACAAGGTCGAAGATAGCTTAGCCACGAAAGCCGCCCCGGGAGCTCAAAAAACGAGATTCCCTTTATAAATCAGCGATACGACAGGAGAAACCCTGGAAACCGCTTCAGCCGAGCAGCCTGCTTCCAGGAATACCAGATCAGCAGGATCGCCGACCTTCGGCCATTGCCTGTTTCCCTTGTCATCTAATGGCAAAATACCACCGGTTGCAAGCTTTAAGCTTCGCGAAAGCTGGAATTCCGTAGAATATCCGTACAACTGGGCCATCAAACCGGCTTTTTGCAGTACACTCCCCGTTCCGAAAGTGTTCCAGTGATCTATAATACTATCATTGCCGGTCATCACTTCAACATTATATTTATACAGGGTAGGGATCGGCATAATCAATCCGCCGAACGGAACAGTAGTCACGATCCCTATCCGGGCGGAGGCCAGCTTTTCTGCAATTTCCTCCAGTTTTGCCTGTTCCAGCCTGCCCAGAACAAAGCAATGACTGAGGTAGGTTTTCTTCTTTAGCTCCGAATTCTCCGCAACTTTTTCTATAAGATACTCCACCGTTTTCAGGCCCGACTCGCCAGACTCATGTAGATGGAGGTCGATGCCTTTGTGATGGTCCAGAGCAAGCCCGACTATAAAATCGATGGTTTTCTCGATATTACCGTCGATGGTATAGGGATCTACTCCACCTATAAAATCGATATCCGTTGCAGCAGCTTCTTTCAGGTAAGGTACCGAGTCGGTATAAAAGACTCCATGCTGAGGGAAAGCCACCAGCTCCGCGCCAAAACCATGCTTTTTATTTTCCAATGCCACCTGAAGATTTTTCAATGACACCAGCCCGGACGTTGGTTCGATATTAACATGGCTCCTGGCAAACCCGGTCCCTTTGGATTGCAGCAATTCTATAAGCTTTTCTGCCTTATGGGTGGAGTTTTTAAGCATCTCCGGGAGCAACTTCTTTTCCAGCTCGATCATCCCCTTTACCCCGCCTGATCTCTTTTGCACTGCTTTCCACCGCTCTCCGTAAAATGTTTTATCGAGGTGGATATGCATGTCTCTGAAGGAAGGCAGCATCAGATTACCTTTAGCGTCGATAGCCTGGCCGCCGGGCCGGTTAGGTAAAATCCTGCTTATCTTCCCGTTTTCAATTTCGATACCAAACAAACCTGTCCTGGTGGCAATAACGTCGTCGTTCCCGAATTCAAACCCGGTTTCCAAACGCACATTTTTAAGGCTCATCCGACCTCCGTCCGACGTTTCGTGCACAAGCGCAGTCCTGTTTTTTTCCATACTGTCGGGTATCATCGAAAGACCTGCTACAGACAGAGTCGCCCTTTTGATAAAATCCTTACGGGTTATATTTTTCAACCTGCTCCGCTTTTTGTTGATCCTCACAAAGATAGGAGCAATAAAAGTGAACAGTAAGGAGGTTTTATAACAATGTTTGTCGGATTTATCACAGGATATGTTGGGAAACTGTATCGCATGACTGTTCTGTTGTCATCCGGAAGGTGGGGGCAAGATTATCTATGGCGAAAAACAGCTGGAAGCCGGCGACGTATTTTTTGCTGACAATTCTATATTCAACATCTTTACATATTCTTTTTTATACGGCGGCGCTAAAGACGCTTTGCAAAAACCGGCATCCGTCATATTAACCAGAACACTTGCAGAAAAGCTGTTTGGCGACGCATCCCTGGCACTGAATAAAACTATATTTTTTGACAGAAATTTCCCGAATACTGTTACGGGAGTTATTGATGATGTGCCACAAAATTCACATTTCAGATTCAGCGCTTTACGTTCATTCGACCCGGGCTTCACCACAGAATGGAGCAATGCGAGCCTGTACACCTATGTCCTGCTGAAGGATCCGTCAGCAGCTAAAAACATAGAGGCACAGTCCGTGAACTTCTACGACAAGTATTTAAAGAACTCGCTGTCCGGCATTAAATATACAATAGAACTGCAGCCGCTTAAAGATATTCACCTGCACTCTGATCTGGGTTACGAAATGAGCCCGAATGGCAATATTATATATGTGTATGTCTTTTCAATTGCCAGTCTGCTGATCCTGATCATTGCTGTGATCAATTATGTGAATCTTACTACTGCAGGCTCCTCAGCGAGGGTAAAAGAAATTGGTGTTCGTAAAGTGATCGGCTCGGGCAGAAAAACCCTCATGATTATGTTTTTTGCGGAGTCTATACTTCTTGTTTTGTTCGCAACAGCAATTGCTGCGGTCATCATACAGCTGGCGCTGCCTTCCTTCAATGTCATCGCCGGAAAAACCTTGTCGGTACAACAGTTCGGGATTTTGAATAGCTGCATTGTCGCGCTTTTATTTGCGCTGGTAACAGGCATATTAAGCGGTGTTTACCCGGCATTATTTCTTTCAGGCTTCCGTATTATTCCTGCAATGAAAGGACAATTAGGTGACCAGTCATCAACTGTGCTTTTCAGACAGGGGTTGGTCACTTTCCAGTTTGTGGTAACTATCGTGATGATAGCCGCATCGCTGATCATTTACCAGCAGCTGGACTATGTTAAAACGAAAGATCTCGGCTTCAACAGAGCTCAAACGCTAACCTTCCACATCAATAATCAATCTGTGCGCACGCAAGTCGGCGCATTGCGTGAACAACTTATCCAAAACCCAAACATTCAGGGAGTAGGAATAGCGGGTAATCCTATCGGGAACAATGATCTGGGAAGCAATGGCCTTAATCCTTACCCGGAAGATAAAAGCTGGAATGACAGAAAGGTGGCCCAAAACCTTGTTGTGGATGAGCATTTCATCCCTACATTGGAAATAAAAATGGCACAGGGCCGTAATTTCTCTCAGGCGATGCCTACTGATAAGACCGATGCAATTATCCTGAATGAAACTCTTGTTAAAGAACTGGGATGGAAAGACGCTATCGGAAGAAGCGTGGAAATAAACGACCAGGTGAGAACAGTGATCGGTGTTACGAAGGATTTTAACACATACTCGCTGCAGCATAAATTAACACCTGTGGCGCTGACAATGCCTGCGAGGACCAATGACCAGGATAATGTCTATATCCGTGTGAGTCCTGAAAATATCCAGGCATCACTGGCTTATATCACGAAGGTGTTCAGCCAGTTTGACCATGAGAACAAACCCGAGTTCCACTTCCTTGATCAGAATTTCGCGGCACAGTATAAAGCAGAAGAAAAGCAGGGGAAACTGCTCGTCATCTTTACGGTTCTGGCCATTACCATTGCTTCTCTGGGGTTGCTGGGCCTGGTTACTTTCTCTGCACAGCAACGCACGAAGGAGATCGGCGTCCGCAAGGTGCTTGGCGCCAAAGTGGCCGGAATTATCATGCTACTTTCTAAAGATTTGTTAAAACTTGTTGTGATAGCGATGTTTATCGCTATCCCGCTTGCAGCATGGGCAATGCACAGCTGGCTGCGGACCTTTGCCTATCGTGTGGAGATCCAGTGGTGGATATTTGCTTTATCAGGTATTATAGCAATATCAATTGCCATAATCACGGTAAGCTTTCAGGCAACAAAGGCTGCATTGGCTAATCCGGTCAAGAGTTTAAGGACCGAATAGTAGACCGGGTTTTGTGTTGACGCATGAATTTGATTTGCGGGGGCATAGAGTCCTCCTGCCATACAAAGCAAAAGGAGCCACAAATTAATGTAACTCCTTCATTACCAAGTGATCCCGTTAGGATTCGAACCTAAGACCTACTGCTTAGAAGGCAGTTGCTCTATCCAGCTGAGCTACGAGACCATTGCCTTGCGGCCTAAAAAAATTAGGCAGATAGCAGTATCAGAAACTGACTACTAACTGCCTAATCAAGGTCGGGAAGACAGGATTCGAACCTGCGACCCTCTGGTCCCAAACCAGATGCGCTACCGGGCTGCGCTACTTCCCGATCCGTACTCCAGCTTGATGCTGTTTCTGAATACGGATGCAAAAGTAGCATTATAGAACCTATCGCGCAAGCTGTACGGGCGAAATATTTTCAATCACCTCGGCGGCGCCTGCCTCCTCCGGTGTATTGACACTTGTCACAATTTCCACAGGAGCTACCTCTACGGCAGAATGATGATGCCCGGTATTGAGGGAAATATGAGGGGCTATTACCAGCGACACGATAGACATCAGCTTGATCAGGATGTTCATCGACGGGCCGGAAGTATCCTTAAACGGATCTCCGACCGTATCCCCGGTAACCGCCGCTTTATGCGGTTCGGACTTTTTGTAGAAAGTTTCACCGTTGATCACAACTCCCTTTTCAAACGACTTCTTGGCGTTGTCCCATGCCCCGCCGGCATTATTCTGGAAGATCCCCATCAAAACGCCTGATACGGTAACACCGGCCAGCGTTCCTCCCAATACTTCCGGACCAAACATAAAACCTACGATAACAGGTACCAGCAATGCTATCAGGCCCGGAGCGATCATCTCGCGGATAGATGCCTGGGTAGAGATGGCAACACATTTGTCGTATTCCGGCTTTGCCTTCCCTTCCATAATACCCGGGATCTCGCGGAACTGGCGACGAACTTCTTCCACCATTTTCATGGCTGCCCTTCCCACTGCCGCGATAGCAAGCGAAGAAAAGATAAAAGGTATCATAGCCCCCACAAACAGGCCGGCCAGCACATTTGCTTTGTATATGTCGATAGCGCTGATGCCTGCCACTCCGCAGAACGCTGCAAACAGGGCCAGCGAAGTAAGCGCCGCAGACGCAATCGCAAAACCTTTACCTGTAGCCGCAGTAGTGTTGCCCACTGCATCGAGTATATCTGTACGGCCCCTTACCTCTTCCGGCAGGTGCGACATTTCGGCAATCCCGCCGGCATTGTCGGCGATAGGCCCGAAAGCGTCGATCGCCAGCTGCATGGCAGTAGTAGCCATCATCCCGGCCGCAGCAATCGCTACGCCATAGAGACCCGCCAGCTCATAGCTTCCGTAGATACCGGCTGCCAGCACCAGGATAGGGATCACGGTAGACTCCATACCCACTGAAAGTCCCCCGATAATGTTGGTGGCATGGCCGGTGGACGACTGGTTCACGATCGACTGTACCGGGCGTTTGCCCATCGCAGTGTAATATTCGGTCACTATCGACATAATCGCACCTACAACGGAGCCGAGAAGAATGGCCCAGAATACATCCATCGACGTAAAATCGACACCGCGTATGTTCAATGTCCCCGAGGGAAGCAGCCACATAGTGATGGGGTAGGAAGCGATCAGGGTCAGGATAATCGATCCCCAGTTACCCAGGTTCAATGCATTCTGCACATTCCCGTTCTCACCGTTGATCTTTACGAAAAGCATCCCGATGATAGAAGCGATCAGACCTACACCTGCTATTACCATAGGCAGCAGGATAGGTGCGATCCCACCAAAATCGTCCTGCGAAAGTATCTCGCGTCCAAGCACCATGGTAGCAAGGATCGTCGCAACATACGAACCAAAAAGGTCGGCGCCCATACCGGCTACATCACCTACATTATCACCGACGTTGTCGGCAATGGTAGCAGGGTTACGCGGATCGTCTTCCGGGATACCAGCTTCTACTTTACCTACCAGGTCGGCGCCTACGTCAGCCGCCTTCGTATAGATACCGCCACCCACACGCGCAAACAGCGCTATGGATTCGGCACCGAGAGAAAACCCTGCCAGGACTTCCAGAACGCGCTCCATTGCAAGACCGTTCACGTCGCCGCTGTCGCCTATGTACAGGTTATAAAAAACAATAAAAAGAGAGCCCAGCCCTAAAACAGCCAGACTCGCAACGCCTATCCCCATAACGCTGCCCCCCGTAAACGATACGTTGAGCGCCTTCTGAAGGCTGGTACGCGCCGCCTGAGTAGTGCGCACATTGGACTGCGTCGCAATATTCATACCTATGTAGCCTGCGAAAGCAGAAACAAAGGCTCCAATCAAAAATGAGATCCCTATCAGTGAGCTTGAGTTTTCAACAAGTGTGCCTGAGTATCCCAGCAATATGCTGACCACAACCCCGAATACGATCAAAACCCGCCACTCAGCTTTCAGAAAAGCAAGCGCTCCGGCTGCAATGGCATTGGCGATTTCCTGCATTCCCGGATCGCCCGCATCCTGGCGGACTACCCAGCCTCGCTTAAAAAACATTACCAGCAACCCTACTACACCGAGCGCCGGCACCAGATACGTAATTGTATTCATATATTGATTTTAATAAACAATTGAACTTAACTTTGCGCAAAGATAGATTTTTCTGTCATTTAAACACAAAGCTAAAATTTTCAATTCTTCATACGCTTCAGCCGGTCCAGCGAAAGTATGGTAATAATGCTGCCCTTCATCGAAATAAGCTTCTCTTCCTTAAAATCGGAAAGGGTCCGGATAACAGTTTCGGTCGCGGTACCGACAATCCCTGCAATATCTTCCCGCGCCATTGAAATAGAGAAAAGCTCCTCTCCGTCCTTCCCGTAAATGTCGTGGAGATAGATCAATGCCTCCGCAACCCTTTTCCTTACAGAATTGTAGGCGAGCTTAAGCAGGCTTTCTTCCCGCTCCTTCACTTCATTGGACAGCATCTGTATAAACTTGCCGGCAAGGTTCCTGTCCGATTCGAGCAGCTTAAAGAAATCGAGCTTAGGTATAAAACTGACTACCGAATCTTCCAATGCAATAACAGAATCCTGGTAGGCGGTGCCTTTCAGAAGATCGGCATAACCGAAAAAGTCGCCGACTTTATAAAGCTCGGTTATGTATTCTTTGCCGAGATCGTTGATACGACGGGCCTTGGCCCTGCCGCTTTCCAGGAAATACACTCCCCCCGGATAGGTATTCTCGTTGTAAATACTTTCCTTTTTCCGGTAGGTGTGCGTCCGCTTGTTTTCAGCCAGGTGCCTCAATTCCTGGAAATGCCTGATCTCACCGAGAAAGGCATTCAATCCTTCGGCGTTTCTTGAAAACTTCGACTTCAGAAGCTCACTTTTATGTAATCTCACTTCCACCGCCTGAAGTAGTTCCACATCGTCGAAAGGCTTGGTAAGATAGTCGTCGGCCCCCAGGAGCATTCCTTTACGCAGATCCGACTTTTCGGCTTTGGCCGTCAGGAAGATAAACGGGATCCCCGCCGTTTCTGCGGAATTTCCGAGAAGATGCAAAACCCCGTATCCATCCAACTCGGGCATCATAATATCACAGATGATCAGGTCCGGATATTCCGACTGGGCAAGCGCTACGCCTTCTTTGCCATTTGTGGCACAGATCACCTTATAACCCGACAATTCGAGTATTTCCTGGGTATTCTCCCTTACATCGTCATTGTCCTCTATCAGAAGTATTTTTTTTTCCATCTACCGAAACCTTAGCTTTTTGTACCTGTTGCAGGCATTTCTATAAAAAATGTCGTTCCAACGCCCAGTTTACTTTCCACTCTTATATCCCCTTTCATCAGCTCCAGATATTTCTTGACGATGTTCAATCCGAGGCCGGTCCCCTGTACGTTACCGCTGTTGTGAGCCCTGAAGAAACGGTTGAAAATATGAGGAAGATCACTTTCCGGGATTCCTATCCCCGAATCCTGTATCTCTAAACGGATCACTCCGTCGCCGATTTTAACCCTGAGGCCGATATCCTTAGACGAATATTTGACCCCGTTAGAAACGACGTTGATAATTACATTTTTCATCAACTGGCTATCTGCAACCACTACCTTTTCCCCTTCATAGCTGAATTGTATGGACTGGTTCGGCTTGCAGACTCCTTTCAGTTCATCCACAAGCTGCTGGCAAAATGCTTCCAGGTTGAACTGGATGGGAATACATCTCAACAGGCCTTCTTCCAGCTTTCCCAGGGAAAGAAAATCGTTGAGTATTTCCGTGAGGTTGTTAATAGCGGACTTCACCCGCTGAACGTGCTTTTGCCGCTTGTCATCTTCTTCGGTTAGTTTATAACGCCCGATGAGCGATACCGACGACAACATGGTAGCCAGCGGGGTACGGAATTCGTGAGAGGCAATTGTGACAAACTGGGATTTCAGCTCATTCAGCTCTCTTTCGCTCTCAAGCGCCCTCAGCACTTCGGCCTTTGATTCGTTCAGCTCCTCCAATGCACTCGCCAGCTCTTCAGTACGCTGCTCGACTCTTGCCTCCAGCTCCGCATTCAGCCTGCCAATCGCCTCGTTGGCTTCCATAAGCGCCTTTTCATGTTTCTTGCGCTCGGTAATATCAATGATAAAACTTACCACAAATTGCCCCTCACTGGTCGAAAACGGGCTAAGGCTTACTTCTACAGGAAACTCAGACCCATCCTTGCGAAGGGCCAGCAGGTCGCGCCCTATTCCCATTTTCCGGGCCAAAGGCTCGTACATAAAGCCGTCGCGATGATGTGTGTGCTTATCCGAAAACCTCCTGGGAATCAATAATTCTATAGTTTTCCCTACCAATTCATCAATAAACTCATACCCGAAAAGGCTTAATGCCCTCGGATTGACCATGGCGATGCGTCCGGTAGAGTCAACCACCACTATTCCCTCCGTAGCATGCTTAAAGAGGGAATCCAACATTTCTATGTGACCTTTCAAAGCTTCAGCTTGCCTGATAAAACTAGTTAGCATTCCAAACTTAGAACTAGTTGTATTCACAGCCAACCTAAACACAGCTTTTTTTTTACTTACAGTCATCTTCATCCTCTTTAAATACCATCCATCCAAACGCCGGAATATGGGGGGGCAAGAGCCTGTCCGGATACTAAATAGCCTGGCTGAACCTGGCATTCTCCAGTTTTGCCGACCAGTAGCGTTCATCAAATGCCAGGCAGATATTTCTCAGAAATGATTGCCCGGTTTCGGTCACCCTTAGTTCTTCGGGTTTCAATACCACCAATCCGTCTTTTTCCATATCCTCAAGGTATCCCAATGCGTCGTAAACGGCTTGTACCTGCATATCAGGGTCAGACCATGCAGTTTCCAGGCCGCACATGATGTTCAGAATATGTCGCCTGATCACCTGGTCGCCGGCAGTTAAAGCATGTCCCTTGAAATAAGGGTACTTCTTCTCATTCAGCGCCGCGTAGTAGTCCTCCACTTTCTTTTCGTTCTGGACATAGGCAGTCCCGGCATCGCTGATAGCCGACGCGCCCAATCCTATCAGCAGCTTTGCGTGGCTCACTGTATAGCCCATAAAATTCCTGTGAAGCTCTCCTTTTCCGGCAGCCAGGCAAAGCTCGTCTTCGGGCAGAGCAAAATGATCCATTCCTACCCCGACATAACCGGTTGCTTCAAAAAATGCACACGCCCCGCTGTACAGTTCCAGCTTTTCTGCCGGCTCCGGCAGGTCTTTCTCTGAAAACTTCCGCTGTCCGGGTTTTAGCCAGGGTACATGAGCATAGCTGTAAAGCGCGATACGGTCGGGCCGCAGCTCACCTACCTTACGGATAGTTTCCATAAAGCTGGCGTACTTTTGCAAAGGTAGTCCGTAGATAAGGTCGAAGTTTACAGACTCGTAGCCCATAGCCCTGGCCGAATCTGTGAGATTTTTAACGTCGTCGAAAGTCTGGAAACGATTGATGATCTCGAGAACAGCAGGATCGAAATCCTGTACGCCGATACTGATGCGACGGAAACCGAGGTTATATAACACTTCCAGGTGCTCCAGGGTCGTATTTCCGGGATGCGCTTCAAAGCTGAACTGCTGATCCGGCGCTATATACGCATCCTTCAGCAGTCCCTCCAAAAGCTCTCCCAGGTTTGCAGCGCTGAAGAAAGTAGGGGTACCGCCCCCGAGATGGATTTCCTTGATAAACGGTTTTTCCCCGAACAGGTCCAGGTATCGTCTCCACTCCTTCAAAACCGCCTGCATATAAACTCTCTCTACCGCGTGGTTGATCGTAATACGGGTATTGCACCCGCAGTAGGTACACAAACGCTCGCAAAACGGGAGGTGAATGTACACGCTTATACCGTCTTTCCGGTTGGTCGCTTTGAAAGTATCTTTTACTGCATTTTCCCAGACCGATTCTTCGGGGGGCACCTTGTCCCAATAAGGCACGGTAGGATAACTGGTGTATCTTGGGGCCGGGATATCGTATTTTTGCAGAAGGTCTGGACTCATGGTATTCTTTTTTTCAAAAGTAGACGGCATAAAACTGAAAAAATATGACTTATATCAGGAAGAGAACACTCTCCTGTCAAAACTTACTCCGGGCCGGAACAATCTTATTTCCCTACGCAGACAGGAATAGGATCAGGGGCTGCATGATGGGTGTGCGCCGACACAGGCAGCAGACCTCTTACGATAAGGACAATACCGGCCAACGCGACCAGGTAGGGTGTGGCCCGTTTGAAGCCGAGTCTCCATTTTACAGAGGCCCACTGTCCCAGGAAACCGGTTGCAAGCATGGCCGGCAGGGTGCCTGAGCCAAAAAGCGCCATATAAGCTGCACCCGTGGCAGCGTCGGGCATGGCCAGGGCCGAAGCCAAAGCAAGATAGACCATGCCGCAGGGTAATAACCCGTTAAACATTCCCATGACGGTCAGCGAGCTGAAGCTGCCTTTCGACAGCCGGCTTTGGATATTACCGTATACAAATGAAGTCCCCCGGGTGGCAATCCCCCGGAAAGGCAGGTTTTCCCACCATTTTAAAGATCCGATGGCCCCTGCCAGCATCAGTGCTCCGGCTGCAACAGAAAGCCAGTTTTGCCAGTGTCCGAGAGATGCCGCGAATCCAATGCTCCCTATCAGCGCACCCAGGAGGGCATATACCGAAATACGCCCGAGGTTATAAAGTACAATTCCCAATGCTTTACCTGGTCCGGAGCGCCTGTGAACAGGCAGCGCCAGCGCAATAGGGCCGCACATTCCCACACAATGCAGGCTACTGGTCAGCCCCAGTACAAAAGCAAGGTAAAACATCGGATATCCTCTTAATTCGTTATACTGATCACTCCTTCATCCCAGTAGGTCGTACTGCCTGCGTTCCAATCCAGTTGCAGATGATAACGCCCGGGTTTAAAGACTTTCCTCGAAACCCTCTGAACCCCATCGCTACCGGGCTCAACAGGTACCGAAAAATCATTCCTGTCATCAGCCGGACAATACAGAATCACGTTTCCACCTATCGTTTTTCCCGATAAATTCGCGGGGAAAACAATTTCCAGGTACTCCTCCCCCAGCTTCCATCTAACCGGTTCCTCCAATTGCCGGGAGCGCTTTATCTTATCTATCTTCTGCTGATGAACCAGCTCCATCGCATAATAATCATCCGAAACCAGGTCTATCTTCTGGCTAACGCTCATTCCGACAAGAACGAGTATCATCACAACGAATCCGCTATATAACAGCGCGATTTTCCACCCCCAACTCATTTGCCATTTCATAATTGTAAAATTTTGATTAGTTGATGTGTCCTATAGCTATCGGGACTCATTGCCTCATTCATCACCTCCCTCCCGGCGACATAAAAGTTGTCTCAAAGCTTTCAAGACGCTCGCCTTTCTCATATACCCCGAGCTTAACGTGCGTTTTCCTTTCTTTGATCTTACCTGCCGGTATCGAGATGAACAAAGTTCCCTGCACACTTCCGGTGGGCTCGAGCGTCAGGTCGGGAGTACCTGCAAATTTCAACGTCCCCTCCTCATCTTCCAGTCTCAGCTCGGGTATAACCTGCCGGTTGGTCTTGTTATATATCTTAAAATTGTAAAGATTACTGATGCTCCCGTCAGGGTTTTCTATATACCGTGTACCGGGCACTCTCAGCAGAGTTGTTTCTGTAGAAGTCCTGCTGAACATGGCAAAGCCCAACCCTCCCCACAATAGCGCGAGAACGACAATATAGCCGACGGCTTTGGGCGAAAACCGGCTTTTTTTCTTCGAAACGATCACCTCTTCCGACTCGTAACGGATCAGTCCGCGTTCAAAACCCACCTGGTCCATCATGTGGTCGCAGGCATCGATACAGGCGGTACAGTTGATACACTCCATCTGTGTCCCGTTACGGATGTCTATCCCGGTAGGACACACCCTGACGCATTGGAAGCAATCTATACAATCACCTATTTCACGCTCCTGGCCTTTCCTGAGTTTTCCCCTCTTTTCACCCCTCACATGATCGTAGGCTACTACTACCGAGCTTTTATCGAGCAATACACCTTGCAAACGCCCGTAGGGACAGACAACCGTACAGGCCTGATCCCGCAGCCAGGCAAAAATAAAGAAGAAAACCAATGTAAATCCTGCAACTCCGGCAAACAGGCCGGGGTTATCAGAGATGGGATGGGTGACGATCTTACCTACTTCCTCAATCCCCAGCACATAGGCCAGCAACAGGTTGGCTATCAGGAAGGAGATAAACAGAAAAATACTCCATTTCAGAACCTTTTTGGTAATCTTTGCCCGATCCCAGGGCGCTCTGTCGAGCGCCTTCTGTTTATTCCAGTCTCCCTCGATGGCGTATTCTATTTTGCGGAAAACCATCTCCATAAAAACCGTCTGCGGACATGCCCAGCCGCACCAGAGCCGTCCGAACAGGTTCGTAAAAAGAGAGACAAAGACCAGGAATGACAACATCCCCAACCCGAATATCCAATAGTCCTGCGGACCGATGAATATGCCGAAAATAATGAACTTTCTTTCGAGGATATTAAACAGAAAAAGGGGCTGCCCGTTTACATAAATAAACGGAGCAGCAAACATAAGGGTCAGCAGGATTATCGTGAAAACAACCCTCCTGTTATGCCATTTCCCTTTCGGCTTCTGCGGATAAAACCATATTCTCTTCCCGTAATCATCAACTGCCGAAAAATGGTCCCTGAAGGATTCATCTGTTTCAGCAGGATTTACTGAGGACTTCATGACAATAAAATTAGTAGCTTATTCTCCCTCCCACAACTCACCCTGGGCTTCTTTCGGATTAGCCGGGGTAGCTCCTCTCAACTCAGAAGCGATATAGCTGGACACGAACTGGATTTCCTGGGGTTTCAGCTGTTTCTCCCAGGCGATCATACCTTTTTCAGGCACACCGTATTTGATTATTTTAAAAATATCGCTCAGGCTACCTCCATGAAGCCAGTAGTTGTCGGTCAGGTTGGGACCTACCGTACCTCCGCCGTCTTCGGCATGACAAGCCGCACAGTTGGCCACAAACAATGCCTTTCCTTTTTCGAGATCTGCCGGCTCTGTCGTCAGAACGACCGAATTCTCATCTATCTTGGCGCCTTCACGCTCAAGAAAAGCCGCTTTCTGCACGGCTGCTGCCTGTAAATCCTTTTCCAGCTCAGCCTGGGGTAAATCGCCTATGCCGAAGCCGTGATAGATCAGCATATAGATTATTGAGAACACTATAGTGCCCTGGAACAGGAATGCAAGCCAGGGCGGCATCCTGTTGTCGAGCTCCTGTATACCGTCGTAATCGTGCTCTTTGATAAGGATCTTATCCTCTTCGGAAAGTGAGACGCCAACTCCGCGGAATCTCTTCCACCAGCTTTCGGAGAAAAGAGCCGACTCCTGCTTCTCAGGGGCCAGGCGGTTATTCAGTTTATTCGCCAGCGTCACCACCTGTACAAGAATCCCTCCCAGCAACAGGGCTACAAAAACAATAGCGATAATCGCAATGTAAAGAAGCAGTTCGTCATCCCCGGCAGCAGTTGGTTTTGCCTCCTGAGCAAAAGCTCCGAAGCCTCCTAAAACCAGGAAAGTGGTGAGAATGACTTTTTTGGAAGTGCCGTCTTCCAGGGGAAGGTTGCTTATGCGTTTGATATCTTTCTTTTTCATAGACAAGACATACCACAGAAGACCGACGAAAAAAGCAACAAAAAGGAGGAGCGATACCAGCGGATAGAGCCCGATATCGGCTATTGTATCAAGATAATTTCTGAATTTCATTTTAATCCTTTCTTTTAGATCATGAACCTTTTTAAAAAGGGAGAGGGAACCCTCTCCCCTTGCTGTATCAGTGCGGATTGTTTTCTGCTTTAATATCGGTTCCTAACCTCTGCAGATAGGCTATCAACGCTACAATTTCCTTGTTTGGCCCGGTCTTGATCCCAGCGTCTCCCAGTCTCTCTACGATTCCCTCTGCCTGTGCCATCAGGTCCTTATTTGCCTCCAGGTCGAATCCTTTTTCATAAGGAACGCCAAGGATCTGCATCGCCCTTATTTTTTTTGCTGTGCTGGCAGTATCCAGCTCATCATCCAGCAACCACGGATAGGCAGGCATAATAGACCCCGGCGACATGCTGGCAGGATCTTCCATGTGGTTATAATGCCACGAATCAGGATACTTGCCACCCAGGCGGTGCAAATCAGGACCGGTACGTTTGGATCCCCACTGGAACGGGAAATCATATACAAACTCTCCTGCTTTCGAATATTCCCCGTACCGCTCGATCTCATCCCGGAAAGGACGTATCATCTGGGAGTGGCAGGTATAGCAGCCTTCTCTTACATAAATATCCCGCCCCTGCAGCTCTAGCGGCGTGTAGGGTTTAACACTTTCGATGGTCGGCACATTGGAATTGATCATAAAGGTGGGAATCATCTCCACGATCCCGCCAATGGCAACTACTATCAGAGATCCGATAGTAAGGAGCACAGGCTTGCGCTCAAACCATTTGCGGTGCCAGTATTCACCCTCGTGGCTTTGATCTCTCAGCGAAGGAGCCTGCGCCTTTTCGGTTTCTTTCAGCTCCCCGGCTTTGGCTGTCTTGATCAGGTTATAGATCATAACGGCCCAACCGATCAGGTAAAGGACGCCGCCGATCCCTCGGAGCGCATAGTAAGGAATGAGCTGTGTAACGGTTTCGAGGAAGTTCGGATACTTGAGGAAGCCGTCGGCGGTAAATTCACGCCACATGGCGCTTTGTACCCATCCGGCCCAGTACATCGGGATAGCATAGAACAAAATACCGATCGTACCGATCCAGAAATGGAAATTTGCTAATTTCTGAGAGTAAAGAGGACGATTATATAGTCTCGGGAAGAGCCAGTACAGGATCCCGAAAGTAAGGAACCCGTTCCAGCCCAAAGCGCCGACGTGAACGTGGGCTACTATCCAGTCGGTATAGTGCGCGATCGCGCTGACATTTTTAAGAGAAAGCATCGGCCCCTCGAAAGTTGCCATACCGTAGGCGGTTACCGCCACTACCATAAATTTCAGCACTACGTCGTCCCTGACCTTATCCCAAGCCCCGCGGAGGGTCATCAGACCATTGATCATCCCACCCCATGAAGGTGCGATCAGCATGACCGAGAATACCGTACCCAGAGACTGGGCCCAGTCGGGAAGAGCGGTATAAAGAAGGTGGTGCGGACCTGCCCAGATATACAGGAATATCAGCGACCAGAAGTGGACAATCGAAAGACGGTACGAGTAGATAGGCCTGTTTGCCGCTTTCGGCAGAAAATAGTACATCAGGCCCAGGTAGGGCGTCGTAAGGAAAAATGCCACCGCATTATGCCCGTACCACCACTGAACCAGTGCATCCTGCACGCCCGCATAGACCGAATAGCTCTTTGTAAGAGAAATGGGTAATTCAATGCTATTGACGACATGAAGCAAAGCTACTGTTACGAAAGAGGCTATAAAAAACCAGACCGCAGCATATATATGTTCTGTACGGCGGTGAATTGTGGTCATGATCAGGTTGATCATCGCGATCACCCACACCACTGCAATAGCTATGTCGATAGGCCACTCCAACTCGGCGTATTCCTTCCCGCTGGTGAGACCCAACGGAAGTGTAATAGCCGCCATGATGATTATCGCCTGCCACCCCCAGAAATGGATCTGCCCGAGCAGCCTGCTGTACATGGGGGTTTTAAGCACCCTCGGAGCAGCATAGTACATCCCGGTGAAGAAACCGTTCCCGACAAAAGCAAAAATCACTGCATTTGTGTGCAGGGGACGTATCCTTCCGAATGTGGTATAGGGAAGATCAAGATTAAGCCCCGGGAACACCAGCTGAAAAGCAGCAAGAACCCCGACGAGCATACCCACGCCTCCCCATATCACGGTGGCCAGCGCGAAATTCCGTACGAGTTTATTGTCGTACTCAAACTCGTCCAACGTTAGATGAGGTGTGTTGGTTTTTGCAGAAATTTCCATAAATGGATGGTTAAAAATGAGTTATGTTAAATTGAGAATTGATTTTGCTTCCCTGGTTTGCCGCCGGCGCCTGCAGACGGGCTATTAAACACGAATCACCCCGAATTGTTCTGCGGGGTGTCTGCCGGCTCCTCATCGTCGAAAAGGATCCTGATTGAAGGGGTAAGGTCGTCGTCAAACTGCCCGGATTTCACAGCCCATAGGAAAACGACGAGAAACCCTCCCGCTATCACGAGCCCGGCCGCTATCAATATATATATCGCACTCATAAACAACGACTTATATTTAAGCCTTTCGGTTAACAATTTTCTTCCGCCAAGTCACAAATGTATCGGCCTGCCGCAGAACAGATCATGACCTGCGACAGGGGCAAAAATGACATTTGTCATAAATTTTTCACTTTCATCAGCTGCCGTGCTTTCAAACGGCTCATCAATGTTGTAAAAAGAATGATGCTTATCGAGCTGGCCGGCATCAGGATAGCGGCCACGACGGGCTTCAGTTCCCCCTGTACCGCAAAATAAAGGCCGACAATATTATAGATCACCGATATACCGAAGCTGCCGGTTACGATACGCCGCCCGGCAGCAGCAAGCCTTACAAACGCACCTATATCCTTTAAGCGGCTTCCTTCCAGGATAGCATCACTCGCCGGGGTGAAATTGTTGATATTATCGGATACCGCTACGCCTACATCGCTCTGCATCAGGGCGCCCGCATCATTGAGCCCGTCACCCAGCATCATGACAAGTTCTTTATTACTCTCCTGCAGCTCTTTTACAAAATCAAGTTTATCCTGTGGCGTCCGCGAAAAGCTGAGCTTATCCTCACCTCCGAACACATTTGCCAGGAAGGTAATATCTGTCGGCCTGTCGCCTGAAAGCATACAGGCATCAATACCGTCCCTGTCCAGCAGCCGGACTGCCTCTTTCAGCCCGGTCCTGTACTTGCTTTCTATTTCAAAAAAACCTCTGGTTGCCCCGTCAAAAGCAACATAAACCCTCGAAGTCTTAATATCTTCACCATTGGCGCCTGTCATTCCTACCCAGCTACCCGACCCCAGGCGTACCGAAACACCGCCACAAATGGCTTCCAGGCCGCCGCCTGCCTGTTCCTTATACTGCTTCAGTCCCGACACGCTGAACACCCCGCTTTCATAAGCATCGCGCTCCAGGAACTCCCGGACCAGTCTGCTCAGGGGGTGAACCGATTGCTTCGAAATTTCGGCTATCATACTTTTCTCGGCATGCGTCAGCGGGTAGCCCGTGAATCTGACTTCTGCTGCATCCGGCAAAGTGAGCGTTCCGGTCTTATCAAAGACTACCTTTTTGATCCCGGAAAGCTTTTCCAGGATATGCGCATTTTTAAGATAAAGGCCATTCCGCCTGAATACAGCCAACAGGTTGCCGTTGGTGAAAGTATCGGAAAGCAGCAGGGCGCAGGGGCACGCGATGATCCAGACGGTCGTCATGGCATCGAATCCTCTTTTAAAATCCCCGGCCCATCCCCAGTAAATCCAGCTGACGCTCCCGATCAGGAAGACCGCTATGGTGAAATACCGGTTGATAAAGCTCGTCAGGCGGCTTTCTTCCTCGTCCCGGGCCTGAGTGAACACATCGTTGTTCCAAAGCCCGGTAAGGTAGCTTTGGGCTACTTTTTTAGTTGCCTCCAGTTCTACGGAAGCCCCCGATATTTTGCCGCCGGCATATACCTGCTCGTTCATCGTCTTGTTAACCGGCTCAGACTCTCCGCTCACGAAACTATAGTCGATAGCAGCAGTTTCCGATACCAGGCGTCCGTCGCAGGGGATCATCTCGTTGCTACGGATACGCAGGCGATCGCCGGGCTCGATTTCCGAAATCTGCTTCTGGGATTCGACCCCGTTCTTCAGCACCGAGACGGCCACCGGGAAAAAGGACTTATAATCCCTGTCAAAAGAAATGAGAGAATAAGACTTATCCTGGAAATACCTGCCGATCAGCATAAAGAACACGATACCGGTCATTGAATCCAGGTAACCAGATCCGGTCTGCGAAGCGATCTCGAAAAGGCTGCGCACGAAAGTTACCAGGATAGCCAGGGCAATGGGTGCGTCGATATTCAGCTGCCTGTTTTTAATGGCTTTCCATGCGGAAACGAAAAAACCGGAAGAACAGTAAAAGAACACCGGAAGCGACAGCAGTATCGAAATCACCCCGAAAACAGCTTCCGTCTCGCTGCCGAGGCCGGTGCTGCCTATGATCGTAAAATAGTCGGAAAGCCCCATAAACATGATATTGCCAAAGGCAAATCCTGCTATTCCTATCTTATAGATCCTTTTGCGGTCGAAACGCGAAGCTTTCTTCCCTTCCAGGTCGTTGAGGCTGATGTAAGGCTCATATCCTACGGAACTCATCAGGCCGGCCAGCTCGCTCAGCTCTATAGCCTCGTCCCGTATACTTATACGTACCGTCTTTTGAGGGAAATCGACAAGAGCCGCAGAAACTCCTTCATGAAGCCGATGCAGGTTTTCGAGCAGCCATATACACGAGCTGCAGTGCATGGACGGAATATACCAATTGACCTGGGTAATCCCGTTTTCACTGAAACTCACCACTTTCTGCTTTATCCCGGGCTGGTCGAGATACTGGTATTTCCCTTTATAGTAATTTTTATCCGGGCTGTTTCCCTTTGCATCGGGAAGCCTGTAGTAGGTGCAGAGATCTTTTTCCTTGAGTATACTGTATACTGCCTGGCAGCCACTGCAGCAGAAAGACTTTGAGTCGTAACGAATCGCAGTATCTTCACAGGGCAGGCCGCAATGGTAACAGGTTTCTTCTGCGAGGTCCTCCGATGTATGAGTATGTAAATCTGCTTTTTCCATCATTTTATTCCTCGCGTTGTCCAAATTGTATGGCTTTT
Source organism: uncultured Cytophagales bacterium (assembly GCA_964559125.1). Taxonomy (GTDB): domain Bacteria; phylum Bacteroidota; class Bacteroidia; order Cytophagales; family Spirosomataceae; genus Ravibacter. Next base: position 201,432 of record CAZLGW010000001.1, on the reverse strand, counting down.
TTCAATCCAAACCCTGCTCCAAAATTGAGCCTTCCTCGCAATGAAATTTATGATCCTGATCATAACCAATAGTGATCAAGATCATTTTTCATAAATCCGGCCAACTTTGTGCCACCCTGAGACAACACAGGTAACTCCCGCCGGCCGGAAATCTTTCCATATATCTGCCGTCGAAAAAAAGCACTTATATTAAAAAAGTCAAATTTTTTACCAAAATAGACAAAAAATATTATCTCCTTATGATCCTGAGGAAGAGGTAGGAAATCAAAAAGCCCGCGAGACCGGCCAGGCATGCAAGCAGAACAGCCCCGGTGGCATACTGCATAAAGTGGAGATGAATGGTTTGAAGCGTTACGTCCTTCCAGCTTTCCATTTTCACTGTTGGTTCTGAAAAGAAAATCTCCCCCGTTTTATAGCTGGCATACACGATGACCGGTATCATCGGCGGAATACTGATATTGGCCGCCAGGAAAAACAATACCCTGTTCAGGCGCAGTGCTATGGCGGCCGGGATGCCCACCATCAGCTGAAATCCCCAAATAGGTACAATTCCCATAAAAAGGCCGAAGCCTACCGAGGCAGCCTTTCTGGCATCCGATTCTCCGGGTCTGAAGAATTCGTCCCTGATGGTATTCACCACTCCTTTTTCAAACAACCGCTTCAATAAGCGCTGAGGCAGATACCAGGTGAGCGTTAGCAGGAAAAACCAGGTATTGAGCACGCTGATCCTGGAGAAATCGCGGAAAGGCCGGAAGTGGCTTACCCGCTCCTCCGGATCGTATTTTACGCGGATAGGAATTGAGACAAACCTGACTCCCCGCCACGCCATCCTGACGATCACTTCGACCTCGGTTTCAAATTTTTCTGTTACCAGTCTCATCGTCTTCAGCGGTTCCAGGGGGTATAGCCGGTAGCCCGTCTGCGTATCCGGCAGCCTGATCCCTGTATGAAACCGGAACCAGAAGCTGGAAAACTTGTTCCCAAACGAGCTTCTGCCCGGAACCCCTTCCTGGTCCATATTCCGGCTGCCCATGATCAGGGTGCCCGGCTGCTCAAGCGCAGCCTTCACGAAAGCGGGCATGTCGTCTGCAAAATGCTGCCCGTCGGAATCGATAGTGATGGCATTTTCGAAACCGCGCTCAATCGCTTCCCTGAAACCACGCCTCAGCGAATACCCTTTGCCCCGGTTACGGCTGTTCTCCAGCACAATGACCCTCTCTTTATAGGCCTCCAGGATCTCCGTCGTGGCGTCTGTCGCCCCGTCATTGATCACTATCGTACGATGACGATACGGCCCCGTATATGCCAATACCTCCTCCAGTACCCGCTTCAGCGTGCGGGCATTGTTGTAGGTAGGAATAATCACGCAGCAATTAATACGGGCAAGCATACCGAAACCAAATCATTTAAGCCTCCCTGTAACCGGCCGATAACTTAAAAAAAACCTCCGACTGAAAGCTTCCGTTAGCCTGGACGGTATATTCATCCCCGGGTGTCCAACTCACCGATATCCCGATCTGCGGATTCTGTACAGGGTTATGGGCAGATAGAAACTTACATTGCCGCATCCTGACCATCTCCAGCGGCTTGCCCAGGTGATTTTCCAGGAGCTCTTTCACCATTTCCGCTAAAACTACCCCCGGCGTAATGGGTCGCCCCGGGAAATGGCCCTGGTACAAGGGGTGATCTTTTTTCACAAGTATATGGAAAGTCGCTCCCTCTTCGGTATCCGAAACACTTTCGAGAAAATAGAGATCATTTAACAACATCTGGAAACGATTTTATTGTAGAGACGCGATGCATCGCGTCTCTACAATTCAAAATTGCGTAAAAAGTGATGAATCGAAAGGGATATTGATCTTCTCATTCCGGAAAATCATCACCTGCCTGTCTCCTCCTTTTTCAAAAAAAGTCAGCTCCTCCAGGCTCATCATAGGTTTTGAAAACTGCATCTCCAGCCTTTCATAGCGCTGCTTAAGGCGCTTTTCCAACGGCCTAAGCACAATACGATACCGGTCGGCATTCTGCAGTACTTCTTTTTCAAACTCACTGCCCGACTGGTAATCCCCTCTTACGATCATCAGCAACATATCTCGGATCATACCCGTCATCTGACCTGCCGACTTTATATTCTTCTCTTTACCTCCCTCGCTTACCCTCAGACTGCTGCCATCGATCATGATCACATAAGTACCGGGCTCGGTCTGCTCCCACCGCATCCGGTCTTTCTTTTCGAAATAAAACCTTCCGGACGACTTCTGAGGCTCCTTCAGGTAAGATACATGCCTTATTTCTGTAAAATCCGCCTGAATGGTATTTACCTTTTCTGATCGTTGCTTCAGCGCTGCAAACACCTGGTCGGGCTGGGTTACCTTCCGGTAGTCCTGGGCATTGCTTATAGCCGGATTAAGCATTGCGATCCATGGTATTAGAAATTTTACGGCAAGCCTTCCTACCTCTATGCCCTTGCCCCTGCAATAATCCAGGAATGAAGGAAGGGCCTCGGCTGTCTGGGGTAATGTATCATGCATGAGGATAATCCGCCCGCTGCGTACCCGGGAGACAAGCCTGGCCAGCAGCTTTGCACTGTTGCCAATCATTGTATCATAGCTTCTCAGCGACCAACCCACCGAAACCAGGTCAAGCGATGTCAAAACTTTCCGATACATGGGGTTTGTCACCCCGAAAGGGGGGCGGAATAGCCTGACCTTCTCCTCCGAAATTTCTTCCAATACCCGGTTACACTTCTGCAGATCCGCCCTGAGCTTCTCTACAGAAAAAAAACCCAGCCGGTAGCTGTGGCTGTAGGAATGATTCCCGATCTGGTGCCCTTCCGCCAGGATCTGCCGTACCAGGTGCGGGTATTTTTCCGCCTTTTCCCCGATCAGGAAAAAAGTAGCCGGTACATTCTTCTCCTTCAGAACAGACAAAACAAGAGGAGTGATCACAGGGTCGGGACCGTCGTCGAAAGTGAGGGCTATAGTGCGGTTTTCCAAACGATTTTTTGAACGCACAAACCAGTTCGCACCGATTATAGCCGAACCGTATATGGTAAGGGCGATCCAGGCGACGGCTACGGCCCCCAAAGCTGCTCCGCGTACCTCCTCATCTAGAGGCAGGATCAGCAGCAAAGCTGCCAGCAACAGTGCGCTGATGATGGAAATCCTATGCTTCAATCCCTTTCAGAAGTACGAGCCCCAGGTTACGGGGACTCAGTTGGTTTACAATCAATACTTTCTTGTTCCTCCCTGCCGATTCCAGGAAATCCGCCCCGTAATGGAGCGCAAAGGCTGATGCGGTAGGGTACAAACCGCAAAGCCCTGTATAGTCGATCGTATCGCCGTCAGCTCCGGCATCGTCTCCGGGTTGCTTTCCGCTCTGCAGGATCATATCTACCTCATCCCGGCCCAACCCATGCTGAGCCAGGAAGCTATCGGTCATTTCTTTCCTGGCAACCCCTTTCCCGGTAAAGACTGCTACATCAATTACCTCAGCCAGGCTGCTTTCGGAAGCAGTACCTGACAGTACAAAAAAGGAAACGCCCGAAGTCAGCACACAATTGTTATAACCCCATTCGGCTGCCACCTTATCAAGAAAAGGGATATGTTCATCTGCCCCGCCGACGAGTATATCGCTCCCACCTTCTTCCAGCTTCATTATACCATCGAGCAAAGCCATTTCAAACGAGAGCGTGTTCTGCGTATGCGTTATGTTATAGGAATGACAACCTAAACTGAGCGAGATCTGGCCCGCCAGGGTATTGTGGGTGGAGAGAATAAATGCAGTAGGCGGGATCAGGCCTTCGAGGGTTAGAAAGTTGGTCAGGAACTTCTCAGTATCCTGCAGGCAGCCCAGCCCGGTTCCCACAATAATGCCGGAAGGCGCCGATACGCCGGCCTGCCGCAGCGCATGCATGGCAGAGGCTACTCCCATCCGTAATATCCTGCTCATACGCCGGAGCATTACGGGGTCTATATATTCCCTGTACACCGGCTGAAGCAACTCACTACCTTTTTCCAGCCTGGAAAGGGCGCCGGAAAAACCTTTTTCTCCAAAGGTGGACTGATGTGAAATAGTGGAAGCCCCGTTGATAAAAACCCTGCTCTTCATATCGGTCAATGCGTAAAAACCAACGAGGAATTATTGCCGCCAAACCCGAACGAATTGGACAACACTGTACTGACCGCACATTTTTCGGGTTCGGTCACGGGTACCAGCCCGGTATCGCGGATAGCTTCGGCAAAATTCAGGTTGGGCCATATCATCCCCTCCCTGATAGCGAGAAGGGAATATACCGCTTCGATTGCTCCGGCCGCCGCAAGCGTATGACCGGTAAAAGCCTTGGTAGAGCTGAAAGAAGGAACAGAGGCCCCGAATATATTCTTCAGCGCTACTGATTCCGAAAGATCATTGTTCGGTGTTCCGGTGCCATGGGCATTGATATAGGAAATATCGGACGGGGTCAGTCCGGCAGTACGGATCGCCTCGGAAATTGCCAGTGTAGCTCCTTTTCCTTCCGGCGAAGACGCCGTCTGATGATAGGCATCCGCGGCATTTCCCCAGCCTGTCACGCGGCCTGTCGGATGGTTTCCCGTCACTTCGAGGCTCTTTTCAGACTCCAGCAGCAAAAATGCCGCCCCTTCACCCAGATTCAGGCCTGTTCTCGACTCATCAAACGGCCGGGTCCACTCCCTGTCATAGATCATCAGCGATTCAAAACCATTGACCGTAAAGCGGGTGAGCGCATCGCTCCCTCCTACGAGCACCCGGTCGAGCCGTCCGCTTCTCAGCAGGCGGGCGCCCAGCATAATGGCATTGGCGCCGGAGGAGCATGCAGTTGAAATCGTGTTTACATAACCGGAAATATCCAGGAATTCTCCTATGCATTCTGAAGTAGTCCCGCTGTCGTGGCATACGAGCACGCCATAGTCAGCCGGTCTGCCGCCCAGGAAGTCGTCATAGAAAACTTCGCTCTTATCCATGCCGCCTACGGATGTGGAAGAAATAAGCCCGGTTTTCAGGCCCGGAATGTGTCGGTTATCTCCCCAGGCTTCTCTGGCGGCCGTCATACCGAGCAACGATGTCCGCGACACAGGGAAACGGGAAAAACCAAGGTCATAGGCAAGTGTTTCGTCCCCGAAAGCTACCCGGCCCGCCATTACCGTTTCTTTACCGGCTATGGTTTCTACGGCTGTTATCCCCGATTGCTTATGTAAAAGGGCGTGCAGGTTTTCGCCAACGTTCCTGCCGATGGCCGAAATCACCCCCATACCGGTTACATAAACATCTGTAAGCATTTATTTTCTGTGCTTCTCGATGTAATCGGCCATCGAGTCGATGGAGTAAAATACCTCTTTACCTTCTTCCGGGTTCGTTACGTTGATCTGGTAGTGCTTTTCAAGAAGTACAATCAACTCCAGCGCATCGATCGAATCCAGGCCGACTCCTCCTTCTCCGAACAGCGGAGCGCTATCTACAAAATCCCCGACGCTTACGTCCTCCAGGTTCAATTGCTCTATAATGTGCTTCTTTAATTCTTCTTTTAACGTCGCGGTTGCCATTCTTGTCAATTATCTGTCTGCTATTTACTACTATTTAATCCTGGTACAATTCTTCCAGCCTGTTTATCAGCCGGTCTCTGTCCGTGTCCTCTTTTTTATCCATCACAAAGATCAGGGCATCGGGCCCGTTCACGTTCACCCAGCCTCCGATCACCCGTTCTGCGCCATCGTTCAGCAACAGCGTGCTGTGGTCAGCAAAATAGGCAGGTGCGAAATTAGGAAAAACGGCAAACATATGCTCTCCATACCATTTGTTTCGGATCGAGATCTCCCCGAGTGCTATATTGGGCAACGTATATACAAACAACGAAGGGCCGGGCAGCCTCTCGATTTCATAGCTGTCTCTGAACCTGATATCGGTATCGGAGCTCGATTCGGAGTTGGCAAACAGGAGCGCCACAGTATCTTCCGGGGCGGAGGCCAGCCCGCTGCAGGACGATTTCAGCAGTTCAACAGCCAGGAAAGACGTTTTGGACAGCAGGTCCATTTTGTAAAATTTCGGATAATCCTGCCCGATATACCGGTAGAGAGCGAGAAGATTCTCTGCCATATCTGCACCTGCAAACGAAAGTAGTTTTTCCCCGTCAACGACGACGCCTTCATTTGTGATCCGGCAATAATGGACGATCCTGCTCATATCTTTTTAATAATCAGCGCCGCATTCCCTCCACCGAAACCCGAGGCTGTTTTAAGGAATATCTCTGTTTCGGCGGCTTTATTTTCTGTCAGCACGTTGAGCGGAACCGAGGTCCCGCAGGAATGATACCCAAGGCTGGACGCCAGGCTCCCTCTTCTCATCATCTGCAAACAGGCGGCGGTTTCAATTACTCCGGCCGCCCCTAGCGTATGTCCCCAATACCCCTTCAGGCTGTTCAGCGGTACATGCTCCAGCCCGAGGCGCCCGAAGGCGATGGATTCCATTTCGTCGTTAAAATTCGTACCGGTTCCATGCGCGTTGATGAAGCCGATTTCCCGCCGGTCTATCCCCGCTTTCCCGATCGCTTTGGAAACGGCTCTTACCAGGCCTTCGCCGGTCCGGGAAGGTCCCGAGATATGGTTGGCGTCGTTGGCGCCCGCTCCGCCCAGGTAAAGGAAGGGCTCACCGGCAAAACCGGACTTCTCTACCGACAACACCAGGCTGCTGCCCGCTTCTCCCAGGGAAACACCTTTCCGGTCGACGTCAAAAGGTCGGCACGGTTCGTCGCTCACGGCATACAGCGACTGAAAACCGTACAGGACAAAATCCGACACCACATCACATCCTGCCACCACAACATGCTTATAAAGTCCTGCTTTCAGTAAGCGGGCTGCCGTGTTGATTGCGACTACCCCGGAAATACAGGCATTTGAAATTAACAGCGGACGATGACGGAGTGAGAACCGGCTTTCCAGGCGCGAAACAAAAGGATGAAACGGGTCTGTTATGCTGTCGGCAATCCCTCCTTTGGTCGAGCTGATAATCAGTAAAGTATCTTCAGACGACAACAGCGAGGAATCCCATTGCACGGCGCCCGCATTCAGGCTTTGTTCCAGCAACCGCTCAAACTTCCCCTCTTCAGGCATTTCCTGCACAACGGCAGCATATACATCGCTGCCCTTCCAGCCTCTCCCCTTTTGCAGCGCGATCCCCGAATGTCCCGAAAGCACCTGTTCCATATTGGAAGCCGCTGTGTAACCCAGGGGTGAAACGATTGCCTCCGCACCGATGTAGACCGAAACGCCCATCAATATAGCTGATGCGCCTCTTTCCACGCCTGGTAAAAAGGAGGAGCCAGTAATTCCAGCTCGCGGGTCTTCTGGGATATAAAAACCTGGGTAGTGGTGCCTGTGGCAGCCACCTCATTGGTTTCCAGGTTTATCACTTTGTAGTTAAAAACAATCTTTGCCGTGCGCACGGGCACGTATTCGGTAAGCACTCTTATTTTTTGTCCGTAAAAGACAGAAGACTTGAAGTCGAGCGCAGAATGCACGATCGGGATAAAAAAACCATGACCGGCCACCTTCAGGTAGGGAATGTCGAAATCTCTCCCGAACTGCTCCCTTCCGTCTTCGAAATATTTAAGATAGTTTCCATGCCATACCACTCCCATAGCATCCGTCTCACTGAAACGGATATCGATCTCTATCTCGGAAACCATTTTCTTCGTTACTTCAGTCATCATTCAGATCACCAACTTAATTTCTCCTTCCAGAAGTTTTTCTTCACCGCAATAGCAAATTCCATGTACCATCACAACCGGGTCCAGGCGGTGAAGAACCTTTACGTGCGTAGTGATCGTATCGCCTGCAGCCGGCAGCGCGCTTACTTCCACCCTAGATATGGCGCCGATATAACCCACTTTAGGTTCTTCCCCTCTCTTTCTCCCCAGGTATCCGAAGCCCAGCGCGGCGCTTTGAGCTATATTTTCGATAAGCCCGGATTCCATAAAAAGCCCGTTTTTCACCAGCATATTTCCCGGCTGGATAGTCAGCCTGGTTACAAACTCCGACTCCGACGCGCTTACCAGCTCTCCTACCTGCACAAACGGTTCCCTGTGCGGGATCAGGGACAGTATATCGTCAGGCTTTGATCTCATCGCTAAAATACGGGAAATAATTAAACCATTGCTCAGGAGTCTGCCTTACCCGCTTTTCAAGCTCCTTTACAAATGCAGCGGCCACTTCTGCCGCAGACATAGGCTCGTCGATGGGCAGAGTTGCGCTGAGATGGTATACAAAATTGCTTTTTTTTACTCCGAATACAAAAGTAACAGGAGAATTGAATTTAGAGGCGATCAGGAAAGGCCCCAGGGGAAAAGAGGCCTTCTTTCCAAAAAATGGCAGTTCGATACTTTTGGTTCCCTCGATAAACCGGTCGGCATGAATAGCTACAAATTCATTATTCTTCAGGGCGCTGTTGATCTTGACAACATGCGACAAGTCGTCTTTTATCGCAATGATCCGGAATCGCGGTCCGCCGGTCTTTTCATTGAGATAATCCTTGATCTCCTCTACTTCCGAATCGAGCATTACCACATTGATGGTAGGCGTGACACGCCCTTTCAGTAAATTCCCGGCTGTCTCCCAGTTTCCCAGGTGGGCGCTCAGCAGGATCCCGCCGCGTCCCTGCTCGCGCATAGCGATCAGGTAATCCTCATGTTCAAAAGATAAAGTAAACCGGTCCTGCTTTCCTACCAGGAAAGCCATCCGGTCTATCAGAGTCTGTGCGAAACGGTAAAAGTTCCTGTAGATCAGGCGCGGAACACCCAAGCCTGCCATCCCAAGTCCCCGCCTGTAGAACTGGTTTAAAGCTCTCCTGGCATCGCCTGCAAACAAAAAGAAATAAAAGGATATAAAGCGGATCAGCAGGTAAACAAAACGAATGGGGGCATAACGCACGCAAAACAGCAGAATCCTGTATCCGAGGAGCGTCCCTCTGGTTTTGCCATCCCATTTACTCATTCCCTTACAGCGTAGGATCTACGGCTAGCGGTGCGAGTCTGGATGCCACAAATTGATAGAAATCGTTGAAAGTCACAATAGACTTAAAATCCTCACCGGTGACCTTAACGTTGAAGTTTTCCTCGATTAAAACTACCAGATCCACATAATCCAGGCTATCCAGGTCCAAAGTGGCTTTCAGGTCACTCCCGGGTTGAATCAATTCCTTATCTACCTCAAACTCCTCAGACAAAAAATCTTTGGTAGTAGCAATTATTTCCTCAATGCTCATATTCAATAGCGGCAAATTATTTGCATCCAAAAATACGTAAATTTGTTTATTTCCTTGCAAAGGACTTTTGTTTTTGACGCGCACAACCGTTCCTGCGCATATACAGGCCAGATAAACTTCGTAACCGGTCTGCCACCGGCAGGAGTACCCGCAGTTTAGTAGAGTCTGAAGCTTACTCCTTTGTCTTTTTCGCCTATATTTGGAAAGTCGTATACAATCATCTCAAAAAGATCAGATCCTTTTAAAAATCCGGCAGACATCATGAGAAAAACAACAATCCTTGTGTTTTTGGTTGCTTTTGCAACGCTTTGCCGCGCTCAGAGTGTTTCTCTTTTTGATGGCCAGACGCTCAGTGAATGGAAAGTTTCCGACCCTGCCTACGCTCATCTCTGGAAGGTAGAAAATAATCTCATTACGGGCGGTGATGCTGTCGGGAAAGTTCCTGTGAACAGCTATCTGATCACGGAAAAAACTTATAAAAATTTTGAGTTCAGATGTCTTTTCAAGCTGACCGGCGATCCCTCGACCGGTATGATCAACAGCGGTATCCAATACAGGTCGGAGCTGAAGGACAGAGATATGACAGGCTACCAGGCAGATATCGGCGACGGTTACTGGGGCGACATTTACGACGAGCACCGCAGGGGAAAACTGGTATCGGGCAAACTCGGAGCCCTGAAAGAGCTCCTCAACCCCAACGGCTGGAACTCCTACATCATCAGGTGCACAGGCAACCGTCACGAGTTGTATATCAACGGGATTAAAACAGCCGATTACCTGGAAAAAGACAATAGTATCTCTCAGAAAGGTATTATCGGCATACAGATTCACAGCGGCGGGAATGCGCAGATCTTCCTGAAAAACATTGAAATTGAAGAATTTCCAGACTAATTCCCGAACCACACCGTTCCATCTTTACTGATCAGAAAATACATGCACGTCCCCCCCGAAAAAGCAGCCGCCATTATCATGATCGGTTGTTTTGACACCAAAGCTGAAATTTTTGCCGTCCTGTACAAAGAGCTTCACAGCCTGGGAAGGAGAGTTATCACCGTTAATACGGGTATCCTGGGCACGACCAGCCTCTTCCCGGTCGACTATGAAAACCGGGAGGTAATGTCGCTTGCCGGGTGCAACCTGGCAGAAATAGCAGCCAGGCAGAACCGGAATGATGCTATAGGACTGATGGCCGGGGGAGCCGGTATTCTTTTGCGCGATCTCACATCAGGTCACACCGATATCGGCGGAATCGTAGGGATGGGAGGCGGCGGAGGCTCGTATATCGTCCTTAAAGCGATGGAAGGGGTTCCCTTCGGAATTCCCAAAGTCTGTATTTCTACTCTCGCAACCAAAGATGTAACCCATCTTGTCGGCATCAGGGATATTATGCTTGTACCCTCGATCGTCGATGTTGCCGGAGTAAACGGCATTATATCAACCATTGTAAAACAGACGGCGCTGGCTGTCGACGCAATGGCGGGAAAAGTGGCAGCACAGGAAAAAAACAAAAAGCGGATCGCTATCAGCATGTTCGGAAACACAACGAAATGCGTCGATACATGCACCCGTCTTCTCAACGAAAAAGGCTATGAGGTTTACCCCTTTCATGCCAACGGAAGCGGTGGCATGGCTATGGAAGAGCTGATGCGCGGCGGGTATTTTGACGCAGTGCTGGATATCACCACCACTGAGTTGGCCGACGACCTTTGCGGAGGGGTCTGCAGCGCCGGTCCGGACAGGCTTACTGCAGCTGCCGCAACAGGTATCCCCCAGGTAGTGGTTCCCGGGTGCCTTGATATGGTCAACTTCGGGGCACCTGATACGGTCCCCGGCCGCTACCAGGACCGTGTATTTTACAACTGGTCGCCGGATGTCACCCTTATGCGTACCAATTTTACCGAAAACATGGAGCTTGGCAACCGGCTGTCGGACAAACTTTTACAAAGCACAGGCCCGGTTTCGGTGCTACTCCCGCTGAAAGGCATTTCAGAGATCGACCGGGAGGGCAGCAGCTTCCATAATGAACGATCGGACAAAAAACTATTCGATACTATCCAGGAGAAGCTTACGGGTAAAATACAGGTTACTACGCTCCCTTTCCATATCAATGACCGGGAGTTTGCAGAAGCCGCTGTTGCCGGGCTGATATTTTTTCTGGAATAAGGTGCTCCCGCAGATTAGATTTCAACACCCTTCTGCCTTTATTATCCGACCGGCTTCCCGAAAAACCGGCCGCTCCTCATTGCTGTATTTTTTGGCTTTTATTCAGATGCACTACCGTATTTCAGGCACGCTATGTCTTATCCTGTTCCTGTTGATATCCCCGTCGATCGCCATTTTCGCTGCAGACGCGGATTCATCCGGCGTAACACGGAATTATGTATTGGAAAGCACAATGCTAGGCTACTTCAGGAAAGACGGCACAAGAAATCCCGTTTTAAAAGCGAATAAAGGCGACAGGGTCAGGATCACGATCGTAAACGGCGAGCTTATGCCGCACGACATCGCCCTTGAAAAGCTGGGGATGCAGAGTAAAACGGTGCTGGAGAAAGGAGATTCTACCTCCATCGAGTTCCGGGCTGAAACCGACGACGTCTACTATTGTACCATACCGGGGCACCGGATCGCCGGTATGGTCGGTAAGTTCGTCATCGTGGAAGGCTCCCTGGAGGCTGCAGGAGAAATCACGGGCGAGGTACCTCAAAAAGACGGCCGAAGGCTTAACCTTAATTTCGAAACCGGAGATCTTACAGACTGGACTGTGGAAAACAGCGGCTTCCAGCCTTCCCTTATCCAGGTGGAATCCGCTGCATTCGATGAAAAAGATATTTCGATAAGCATAGGAGGAAACTTTACACTTACCACGGGAGGCACGAAAAACTACAAAAATACCGGGTCGCTGATTTCGGTACCTTTCAGGGTCACGCATCCTTTCGCCTCCTTCCGGGTGTCGGGCGGGGCGCTCGAGGACACCCGCGTAGAACTGATCGAAGTATCTGCGACTCAACCTTTTTTCAGTATCACCGGCTCGGGGAGATTCCCGTTGCAACCTGTTGTGGTTGACCTGAGTAACCGGCTCGGTAAAGAGATAGGCATCAGGATAGTCGACAACGAAACAGGTATTTCGACTATTCCCTATATCAAGGATGATAAAACGGCCCATATCAACTTCGACGACTTCCTTTTTCATACAACCAGGCCGGCCTTTGAAAACGAGCTCAAAAAAGAGGATATTATTACCCTCCCTCCCCTGGATGTTATTAAATATGCAGGCTTGTCAGGGAAGGAGGCTGCCGCCAACATGACGGTCCCGGATGGCTTTAAAGTCACGCTGGCCGCGGCCGAACCCGAAATCGTGAGACCTATCAGCTTTACGATCGATGCCCGCAACCGACTTTGGGTAGCAGAAGGGCATACTTACCCTGTAAAGGCAAAAGACGGTGAAGGAAAAGATCGTATACTGATCTTCGAAGATACCGACGGCGATGGAAGCCTCGACAGCCGGAAGGTGTTTATGGAGGGTTTGAACCTGGTTAGCGGAATTGAGCTGGGTATGGGCGGACTATGGGTCGGCGCCGCTCCCCAACTGCTCTTTATACCGGTCGACTTCGAAAAAGACAAGCCGGCAGGCCCTGCCCGGGTCTTGCTCGACGGCTGGGGGTACCAGGACACACACGAAACGCTGAATAACCTGCGCTGGGGACCTGACGGGTGGCTGTATGGCGTGCATGGCGTATTTACCCGTTCGAAAGTAGGTAAGCCCGGCACACCCGATGAAAAACGTATCCCGCTGAATGCCTGTGTGTGGAGATACCATCCTACCGAACATACTTTCGAAATATTTTCAGAAGGCACCAGCAATCCCTGGGGGATCGACTTCAATGACTACGGCCACGCATTCATCACCGCATGCGTGATCCCTCATCTCTATCATGTCATCCAGGGAGCGCGTTACCAGCGACAGGCCGGCAGGCATTTTAACGAATATACCTACGACGACATCAGGACTATTGCAGATCACGTGCACTGGGTAGGCGACAGGGGGCCGCATGCCGGCAATTTCCGTTCGGCTGCAAAAGGTGGCGGCCACGCCCATTCGGGCGCTATGGTATACCTCGGGGGCTCCTGGCCGGAATCCTACCGGAACCAGCTTTTCGTCAATAATATTAACGGGGCAAGGCTTAACGTAGATTATCCCGAAAGGGCTGGAACAGGGTATGTAGGGCGTCACAGGCCGGATTTTATCGAAATGAACGACAGCTGGTCCCAATGGCTGAACATGAGGTACGATGCAGGCGGATCGGTTTATGCGATCGACTGGTACGACAAAAATCAATGCCACAGTCCTAACCCCGATGTACACGATAAAACACTGGGCCGGATCTTCAGGATCACGCACCGGAACGATCAGTGGAGAAAGGTAAATCTATATGCGGCCAGCAACAGCCAACTGATCAGCAACCTGTTGAACCCGAATGAATGGTATGTAAGGCAGTCGAAGCTGATCCTGCAGGAAAGAGGCGTAACCCGGAAAGACGTAAAGGCCCTGAAAAAGATCCTTAAGGCAAACCCGGACGTCACCCGGAAACTGAGGGCTTTATGGACGCTCCATGCCACGGAGAGCCTGAAGGAAAGAGATTATCTCAAACTACTCACTCATGAAGATCCATATGTAAGGAGTTGGTCGGTACAGTTGGCTATGGAGCTTTTCAGCAGCTCGGAAGCCTTACTGAAATCCCTGAATAGGCTTTCGAAAAATGAGACTGCCCCGGTTGTAAGGTTATACCTGGCTTCTGCTCTGCAGCGATTGCCGGCCGGATCCCGCTGGCAAATGCTCGAAAACCTATTGCCGGTAAAAGAAGATGCAACAGACCATAACCAGCCGCTCATGCTTTGGTACGCTCTGGAGCCCGCTGTTGCCTTAAACCCGGAAAGAGCCGCTCAACTGGCGCTGAAAGCTGCTCCGGTCAATATATTACCTTTTGTTATCAGAAGGCTGGGCGCGATAAAAAATGAATCATCGAAAAAAGCGCTACAGGATCTCAAGGCAACCTTAACTGCCCAGGGACACAAGCATCATGCGGAGCTGGAGCTTATCAGGGCGGCGCTGGAGTAGGTCCTTTGAGCCGGAAGGAAACCCTCCCCTACTCATGCAGCCACTTCATATGCTCGAGCTTGATCTCCTCTTTATCCAGCATAAGGAATTCTTCCCAGAATGGATCGGCAGGCAGGCCCGCACGGCAAAGCAAGGGTTCTTTTTTAACAGGATGCTCAAAAAACAGCCGCCGGGCGTGTAGGTTAATATTGTTACCCGGATTGAATTTACTATAACCATACTTTACATCGCCTCGTATGGGGCAGCCCATACTTGCCAGTTGGACCCTGATCTGGTGGGGGCGCCCCGTAACCGGTGAGACTTCCAGGAGATGGAATTTATTTATTTCTCCAATCCAGCGATAGCTGAGCTCAGCTTTCTGACTATCGGGTACCTGGCTATCGTAGGCCGTCACCCGGTTTCTTTGTTCGTCTTTCACCAGCCAGTGTACCAGCTTTCCCTCTTTCTCATCCGGTTTTCTGCCTACTACGGCCCAGTAGGTCTTCTGGATTTCCCTTTTGCGAAACAGGGCCGTCATCCTTTCCAGGGCTTTGCTCGTCCTGGCAAACACCACCAGCCCGCTTACCGGACGGTCGAGCCGGTGTACCGGGTTTAGGAAAACCTCACCCGGCTTGTTATATTTTACTTTTATATAGGCTTTAAGCAACTCCACCAGGCTTTTGTCGCCCGTGCTGTCTCCCTGTACCAGTACCCCCGCACTCTTATTGACTATCAGTAAATGATTATCTTCGTAAACTACCTGATACGGTTTTTCCCTGCGCATTTATTCTCAAACTTAAATATTCAAAATAGGAGGAGTTCTCTCCGTCCCCTTCTCCCAAACCGTTACAAAGGTAATGGTTATTTAGGTTTATAACCCAAACTCATCCTCTCGCCCGTTTTTCTGCAAACCACCGTCCTACCTCTTCAGCGGTCAGCGCATTAAAGGTACTCTTCCTGGTCAGCCCTCCCTTCCTGGCTGTTTTCACGCCATAGTGCATATCGAGGTAGCCTGCCGTTTCGTGCGCATCGGGATTGATGCTGAGCATAACTCCCTTTTCCACGCAATACTGTATCCATCGCCAGTCGAGGTCAAGCCTCCAGGGACTGGCATTGATCTCTATGACGACGTGATGCTCGGCACAGGCATCTATAATGGTCTTATGGTCGACAGGGTAACCGGCCCGGGAAAGCAGCAGGCGTCCTGTCGGATGGCCCAGTATGGTGGTATACGGATTGGCTATCGCCTTCAGCAACCTGTCCATCGCCTTTTCCTGCGACATGGTGAGGTTGCTGTGTATCGATGCCACTACAAAATCGAACCCTACAAGTACTTCATCAGGATAGTCCAGCGAGCCGTCGCCCAGGATGTCCGATTCTATCCCTTTAAATATTCTGAAAGGCTTTTCCTTTCCTTCGGCCGCATAACGTGCATTCAGCCTGTCGATCTCCTGCCATTGCAGCATGACGCGTTCGGCTGTCAGCCCGTTGGCATACCCCGCGCTCTGGGAGTGATCTGCTATTCCCAGGTACTCAAAGCCCAGCTCCCTGCAATAATCCGCCATCTGCTCCAGGGTATTCCGTCCGTCGGAATAGGTGCTGTGATTGTGCAGTATTCCTTTCAGGCTATCCCATGTAACGAGATCGTCAACCGGGTTAGCCTCCGCCCAGTCCCACTCTGCCAGTCCTTCCCGCATTTCGGGGATGACGTAGGGAAGGCCCGCCTCCGTGTAAATATCGGCTTCATCAGCGAAGCTGCCGCGACTGGCAAGCCGGAATAAGGTAGCTCCGCCGGTCGTTCTTTTCGCCAGGTGATTGGGGCCGGCTGAATCCAGGAACAGCTCTGTCTTAATCCTTTCCGGGCTAACCGTCCTTATTTCCACCGCTACGCCCGATTCCCGGAGCATTCCCCTCCATATAAAAGGACTTGATATCTTCGGGTTTTCCTCGAGTCCGGAGATGAGGTTCAGCTTTTTCCGGGCGTCTGCAGGCGATTCATCTCCTACGAGAAACTCTAGCTTGTCCACCACTTCCGAACCTAGCCTCACCGCTCCCGAAATTTCAACATTTTCAAAATATTCCTGAAGTACCTCTTTCAGCTTTCCGGCCAGGTAATCCGCCTTGTCCATCCTGAGCTTCCCTTTCTGGTTTTTAAGGAAGGCGATCGATTCCAGGATCTTCTGCTGAGTGCTCCCTCCGAATCCCTTCAGTTTAGCCACCGACCCGTTCTCGCAAGCCTGTTCCAACTCGTAGACCGACTCGATACCCAGTTCCCGCCAGATCGTATGGATCTTCTTAACCCCTATCCCTTTGATCTTAAACATTTCGAGGACACCTTCCGGTGTTTTTGCCAACAGCTCGCTCAGCTCCGGGAAAGTTCCGGTATCGACGATCTCCCTTATCCTGGAAGCTATACTCTTGCCTACCCCCTGCAATTTGATGAGCTCGGCCTCCGTCATTTCAGCAAACGGCCTCTCGTTATACTTGTCAAGGTAGTAAGCTGCCGTTGAGTAAGATTTTATTTTATTGGGATCTCCGTCATGAAGCTCCATCAGCTTGGAACTCAGATCCAGCAATTCTACTATATCTTCGTTAGTCATATCGGTCTTAAAAAGTATTCCCGGTCCCGATCCTTATCCGAACCCTGGCTAAAATTAGGAATAATTTTCTTTCTACCGTTCCCGGAAGGCCAGGCCGGGAACCGATGGCCTTTTCGACATTTCATACTAGCTTTGTCTATCATGAAAGTATTACTTGTAGAAGACGACCCTACGCTCAACGGCAACATCAAAGAAGCGCTTACCGCCGAGAATATGACGGTGCTCAATGTTTTTGACGGGTTACTGGCCGAACGCATGTTAAGCCAGAATACCTTCGACTGCGTGGTAATGGATATCAACCTGCCGGGCAAGTCGGGGTACGAGCTATGCACGCGGTTCCGTACTTACAACACACGCACCCCGGTGCTGATGCTGACCGCCTTCAGCGAACTGGATGACAAGATCAAGGGGTACGACTGCGGGGCCGACGACTACCTTACCAAGCCTTTCTTCATGAGGGAGCTTATTCTCCGGATTCGTTCACTGGTAAAAAGAAGCAGGCTTTCAGAGGAAGAGATAACTGATGAAAAGATCCTGGCCGGGGATATTGTCATAGACCGGCGGCAGAAGAAGGTCTGGCGGAACGGACTTGAGATAGAGCTAACTCCAAGGGAATACCAAATCCTGCTCAGGCTGTCGCAGACTCCCGGCGAAATAGTCTCCAAGAATGACCTCATCAAGGAAATCTGGGGAAATGCGGTAGGATTCAATACCAACACAATAGAAGTATACGTAAATTTCCTGCGCAATAAGCTTGATAAACCCTTCAACCGGAATATCATTCGTACCAGGGTCGGGTACGGCTATTACCTCGACTTATGAAAATCAGGGATAAGATATTGATTTACTTCTCCAGCACGGTCATAGCGCTCACGGCTGTTGCGTTTGTAGTCGTCTTTATACTTTTTGCCGAAAACAGGGAGGAGGAGTTCCAGCAGCACCAGCACGATAAAATTACCTATACGATCAAGCTCCTGGCAGAATACAAGCAAATGAGCGAGGAGCTGGCCTACCTGATGGATGAGCAGACGATTCACGACTTTTACGATGAAAAGATGCTCATCTACGACAGTAAAAAGGACCTCGTGTTTGCCAGTCTCGACAGCCTCGAAATAGCCCATGCAAAACAGATCATCAACCAGCTGTCGCCCTCCAGGAGATGGATCGAGACGAGGGAAGGAGAATACGATCTTATAGGCGTATATGCCGAGCATAACAATAAGGGTTACTATGCGATCAGCAAAGCTTACGACAACCTGGGACATTCGAAAATGAGCTTTTTACGCAATGTCCTCGTAGGTATGTTTTTCCTGATCTCGGTGGTGGTCATTTTCATATCTCTCTACCTGTCCAACAAGATCACAAAACCGCTCAGGGCCCTTGCCGAATCGCTCAACGGATATGATCTGAGCAGTGAAAGTGTTTTTTCTATCAAAACCGACACCACTACCTTCGAGATATCCTACCTTACCGAACGCTTCAACGAACTGTTCAAAAGGACCCGCGAAGCTTTCGCCTTTCAGAAACATACCGTACATCATATTTCGCACGAGCTAAAAACGCCTATCGCAATCCTGGTTTCGGAACTGGAAAAGCTGGCTGCAGGCCATGACCTGGAATCAATGCAATCGGGCATTCTCCTGCAGGCTGAGAAAGCCAAGTCACTGGGCGGGATCATCCAGGTTTTGCTTGAAATCTCAAAAATTGAGTCGGGCCAGGAGATCAGGAAACAGCCGGTACGGCTTGATGAGATACTATTCGACCTGATCAGCGAGCTCAACCTGCTCTACCCGGATGTTCATTTCGACGTGTACTATTTCCCTGACAACATTACGGAAGAAAAGCTCACGCTCCTTGTCGACGAAATGCTGATGAGGCATGCGTTTCTTAATCTTCTCACCAACGCCGCTATGTACTCCAGCGACGGGCGTGTAGAGATACGGATTAACGGGTCGCACCCCAAACACCTGACCCTGAGCTTTTTCAATCGTGGGGAAGCTATTGCCCCGGAAGAGCGGAAATTTCTTTTTCATCAATACTTCAGAGGGAAAAACAGTCAGCATAAGAAGGGGTTCGGGCTCGGGCTGGTGCTTACCTACCAGGTCATATTGCATCATGGCGGGGATATCCGCTACAGCAATTCGGAAGATTCTCTTAATAACTTTGAGGTATCGTTACCGTTTGATTTCAATCAGCAAATCTGAAAGAGCCGCTATCCTCGGGTCATGGTTTTTCAGATACGTTTCCCGATGGAGCAACCCTGAAAGGGTGACATGACAGAGCCATACCCCCTTAAGCTAAATTTTATCCCTTTTAAGGCTATTTTAAGGTAGTCCTTTAAAAATTTGCGCATTCGATTTCAGTACTTTTTCTATGCGCATCCTTTTTGGTCTTACAAATATTCTCTTTGTCATTGTTTGTGGTACGGGTAAAGCTTTGGCGCAGGATACGCTGGAATTAAGCCGCCAGGAATGTGAAGCTATCTTTTTAAGGGAAAACCTGCTCCTGATAGCCGAGAAGCTGGAGGTCCCCAAAGCCGAGGCCATCGTTCAGCAAGCCCGTTTATGGCCTAATCCCAATTTCACGCTCGACCAAATAAACCTCTGGGCTACCAAAGGGCAGACCGGCGGTCAGGAGGCCGTACCACCCTTATTCGGAAATTTCGGCAGGAACCAGCAGTTCGGCTTCGAAGTACAGCAACTGATACAGACCGCCCGTAAAAGAAGCAAACTGGTTGCGATCGAGCAGGTCAATGCAGATAACGCATCGCTGGGCTTCGACGAGCTTTTGCGTAATCTTAAAGTGGAGCTGCGGAAAAACCTTACCAATCTGCAATATCTGCAGTTGCGGGAAGAAATATACCTCAGTCAGGTGGCGTCCGTCAACCAGTTGCTGAAAGCATACCAGATCCAGGCCGACCAGGGATACATCCCAAGGAGCGAGGTGATCAGACTGAAGGCGCTTGAGCTCGAAATCAGCCGGAACATCAGCGAGATAGCCCGGCAGAATAATGAAGCCCAGAAGGAGATTAAGCTTTGGCTCCGCCTGCCTCCTGCTACCCGTATCCGCCTGAATGATAACGGATTTGCCAAAAATATCGATTCACTCCGTCGGTATACGATTGCCGAAATCGCCGAGCAGGCAAAACTGTCACGCCCCGATCTCAAGATGGCTATGCTCGGGGAGACCCGTGCCAAACGGATGATCGACTACGAAAAAGCCCGGCGGATTCCCGACCTTACGCTGAAAGGCACCTACGACCGAAACGGCAATACGATGCTGAACTTCTTCGGCTTCGGCGTCGTGATGGACCTCCCTCTGTTTGACAGAAACCAGGGCAATATCCGCCATGCGCAGATCCAGGCCGATCAGAGCCGGATGCTGGCAGAATACAAGTCGTCGGAAATTGAAAACGAAGTGGCCCTGGCTTACAGCAACCTGCTCAATGCCTTACAGCTTGCCTCCAGGATCGACAAGGACTATGAGGCCGTCCTCGATGAAATGCTCCAGGCTCATACGCGCAATTTCACCAACCGTAACATGAGCATGCTCGAATTCCTGGACTTCATGGATGCCTACCTGGAAAACAAGCAGATCATACTCGAAACCATGAAATCGGTAAACGACTATGCCGAAGAGCTCAACTATTGCGTAGGCCTGGACCTGCTGTAGCAGCCCGGAGCCGGCAAACGAATAACACAACCAAATACCAGACACTTACAACATCTATAAATAATGTCGCTCAAGCCTCATTTTGCTTTCCTGTTTGTCTTTTCAATGCTATGCTCCTGCAGGGAAAAATCCGATCCCGGCTCAGGAGTTTCCGCCTCCGAAGGGTATTGCCTCGACCCGGCGTTTAAGGATCGTATCGATTTTGTAAAACCTGTATATGAGAAAGTAACCGAAGGAATACACCTCACCGGCTCCATTGAGGCCAACCCTGACAAGGTCGTCTCGTTCGTAAGCCTGGTGAGCGGGGTGGTGACCGGTGTGAATTTCTCTGTCGGCGATAAGGTACAGAAAGGACAGGTGCTCGCTGAAATGCAAAGCTCCGAACTGAGCGCTCTCCAGTCGGAGCTGACCTCCCTCAAATCGAGGATCGCAGTGGCCGAAAACAGGCTGAAAGCAGCAAAAGCCATGTTTGCAGATGGCGTATCGTCGCAGAAAGAACTTCTCGAAGCACAGAGCGAGCTCGATATACTGCAATCCGAATTGTCGAGAAACTCCGCCAACCTGGGACTTTACAGCGCGAGCGTTTCAAAGGGGGTATTCCAGATCAAAGCGCCGGTTTCGGGGATCATTACGCAGAAGGCCGTTACGACAGGAGCCCAGGTATCACCGGAGAGCGGTTCGCTGTTTACAATTTCGGACCTGAGCCATATCTGGGTCCTTGCCAACGTCTATGCTACCAATGTCAAAAACGTATTCCCGGGGATGGAGGTAAGCATTACCACTCTCTCCTACCCTGACGAACAGTTCAGAGGAAAGATCAGCTCTATTTCCGCGGTAATGGATGAAGAAGCCAAAGTGCTGAAGGCAAGAATAGAGCTGCCCAATACCGGCATGAAGCTAAAACCCGGCATGCTGGTGGACATCCAGGCTTTCAAACCGGCCGACCAGATGGCTTTAAGCCTTCCTACCGGTTCGCTGGTCTTCGACGACAACCAGAACTACGTGGTAGTATATAAGAACGATTGCGAGCTCTCGATCCGGAAAGTCGATATCCTGACCCGCAACAACGGCACGACCTATCTTTCAGAAGGGCCGGATACAACTGAAAACATCGTCTCAAAAAATCAGCTGCTCGTATTCGAACAACTAAAAAACTTCCAAAACTGAAGCAGTAAATGCAAAAGCTTGTTCAGGGAATTGTTGCGTTTTCCCTTAAGAATTACATTATCATCTTTTTCCTGACGGCGCTGCTGGCCATTGTGGGCGTGATCAGTTACATCCATACGCCTATAGAAGCCTTCCCGGATGTTACTAACACCAGGGCCCGCATTATTACCCAATGGCCTGGAAGAAGTGCGGAAGAAGTGGAAAAGTTCGTGACGCTGCCCATTATGAAGGTGATGAACACGATCCCCAAAAAAAGCGAGGTGCGCTCCATTTCACTCTTTGGTCTTTCGGTCATCACTGTTCTTTTTGAAGATGATGTCGAAGATTTTTACGCACAGCAGTATGCAGCTAACCGGATGCAGAGTGTCGATCTGCCCAACGGCGCCGATGCCAGTATAGAACCGCCTTACGGAGCTACGGGCGAAATATTCCGCTATGTACTAAAAAGCAAACGTCCCGTCTCGGAGCTCACCGCCATTCATGACTGGGTGATCGAACGGGAGCTACTGGCCGTGCCCGGGGTTTCTGACGTGGTCAGCTTTGGCGGGGAAGAAAAAATATACGAGATCAGGATAAATCCTACCGAGCTTGCCAATTATGACCTGTCACCCCTCGATGTCTTCGAAGCTGTCGAAAAAAGTAATATCAACGTAGGCGGCGATGTCATAGAAAAGGGAAACCAGGCCTATGTGGTCAGGGGGGTAGGACTGCTGGAAAGTATTGAGGACATCGAAAATATCCTGATCGAGGTCCGCGGCACTACTCCTATACTCGTCAGGCATGTAGCGGAAGTGCACGTTTCGGCCAAGCCCCGCCTGGGCCACGTAGGGCTGCAGGACGAAGACGACCTCGTAGAAGGCATCGTCATGATGCTGCGGGGAGAAAATCCCGGCGAAGTGATCCATTTGCTGAAAGAAAAGATCAACGATCTCAATGAGCGGATACTTCCCAAAGATGTTAAGATAGAACCCTTTATCGACAGGACCGAGTTGGTCAACACTACTGTTCACACCGTTACCAAAAACATTGTAGAGGGGATTGTCCTGGTTTCGGTTATCGTATTTATTTTCCTTTTCAACTGGCGTACAACAGTGATTGTCGCCTCGGTCATACCGCTCTCGTTTCTTTTTGCGATCACCATGCTGAGAATACAGGGCCTTCCGGCCAACCTGATCTCGATGGGCGCCATCGATTTCGGGCTGCTCCTGGAGGGTACCCTCGTCATCGTGGAGACCGTTTTCGTCGCTATGGAGAAAAAAGCCCACCGGCTGGGTATGGACCGCTTTAACAAGATCAGCAAGGCCGGCCTGATCAAGAAAAGCGCCGGCAGCGTTGCGTCGTACATCGTATTTGCCCAGATTATCCTGATCGTAGCCCTGCTGCCTATATTTTCATTCAGTAAAGTAGAAGGGAAAATGTTCTCGCCACTGGCCTACACGTTGGGCTATGCGCTGCTGGGTTCCCTTTTGCTCAGTATTACCTATGTACCGGCGCTTTGCAAGGTTTTACTTACGAAAAACATCTTCGAAAAGGAGAACTTCATTTCACGGTTTTTCAAAAAAAACCTGTTCAGGCTGTATTTATGGAGTAATCGCAGGAAAATGGCCACCCTGGCCGGATTTGCCATACTGCTTGCCGGCACTACCGTCGCTTTCATGAATCACGGAACGGAGTTTATCCCGAGGCTCAACGAAGGTGCATTGTATGTGAGGGCTACCCTGCCCAACAGTGTCAATATCAAGGAGTCTACAAGGCTGGCCAATGAAATGAAAAGCACGCTCCGGCAGTTCGAAGAGGTCAAGTTTGTACTCAACCAGGTAGGCCGCCCCAACGACGGAACCGATCCGACCGGCTTTTTCAACATCGAATTCCATATACAGTTGTTCCCTGAAAAGGAATGGAAACGAAAGATCGGCAAGGAGGCGCTGGTGGAAGAAATGCGGCAAAAGCTCCAGACTTACCCCGGTATTGTTTTCGGGTTCAGCCAGCCTATCCAGGACAATGTCGAAGAATACGTGGCCGGGGTGAAAAGTTCGCTGGTGATCAAGATCTTCGGCGACAATCTGTTTGAGCTGGAGCAGTACGCCGATGAGGTAGCAGGGAAAATAAAAGACGTACCGGGCATCAAAGATCTAAATGTTTACCGGAACATCGGCTTGCCGGAACTCAGGATCCAGCTGCACGACTCGAAGCTCGCCCGCTATGGCGTGGATATTGCAGACGCGCAGGCCGTTATAGAAATGGCCATCGGAGGACGGGCCGCAACAAAATTCTATGAAAATGAAAGGATCTTCGATGTAAGGCTCCGTTTCATGGAAGAATACCGCAGTAACGAGGCGGAAATAGGGGAAATTCTTATCCCGTCCAAAAGCGGCAAAAAGGTCCCGCTAAGGGAGATTTCTACCATCGGCTATCTCACCGGTCCTACGTTTATTTACCGGGAAGGGAACAGCCGCTATATTGCCATCGGGTTCAGCATCGAAGGCCGCGACCTGGGCAGCACCATTGCCGATGCCAGGGCAAGGGTGGAGAAGGAAGTCAACCTCCCCAAGGCCAACAAGATGGTCTGGGCGGGAGAGTTCGAAAGCAAAGAAAGAGCTACGGGCCAGCTGGCTGTCATTGTACCGGCTGTATTGATCCTGATCCTTTTCCTGCTGTATTTTAATTTCGGCAACCTGAAAGATACCGTAATCGCTGCCAGCACCATCCCTTTTTCATTCATAGGAGGCTTCCTTTCTCTCTGGATCACCAATACCATATTCGGGATCTCGGCAGGGATAGGCTTCATCATCCTGTTCGGCGTCAACACGATTAACAGTATTATCCTCATTGCCGTAATGAGACAAAACCTGCGCAAAATGCCGCTGGCGGAGGCTATCTCATCGGGAGTTTACAGCCGGATCAGGCCTATTGTAATGATCGCCCTCATGGGCTCGATGGGGCTGCTACCCGCTGCTCTGTCTACCGGTATGGGTTCTGAGATCCAGAAACCACTGGCCATTATGATCGTAGGCGGCCTTATTATCTGTATGCTGCTTTCCCTGACCGTGTTGCCCCAGGTATTTTACCTTGCTTACCGGAAAAAATGTAGAGACTGACGGCCGTAGGGACTGATGGCCGTCAGTCTCTACACCGGTCTAAAAATAACGGGTCGGCATAATAGTTTGATTGTACGAACCGTTAACTTTCAGTCATCCTAGTGAGTCAGAGTTGTATTTTTATGAAATTATCCAGGGTCAGTTATATTTTTCTGTTAATATCTGCTCTTGCGTGCTGCAAGCCGGATGATGTTGAGCCCGATGAAATACAGCTCCCCTCCTTCGCCTCCGAACCGATCGTCTTTTCCCTGGCCGACGGACTGCTGAATGATGCCTCCGGTATTGCAGACGCTATCAATTTCGAAAACTCTGTCTGGGTCCATAACGACCATGACCCCCATCTTTACCTGGTCAGTTATGAAGGCCAGTTGCTAAGGAAAATTCTTTTTGACGTGTATGTCCGTGATTGGGAAGACATGGCTTCCGGCCCGGGGCCTGTAAGCAATGTCAACTATATCTATATTGCTGAAACCGGCGACAATGATGAAGTTTTTCCTGAATATTACATCTACCGCTTTCCCGAGCCCGGACAAACTCAGGAGCAGATCGACCATTTCGACACTATTCCGTTCACATACTCCGACGGCAAAAGCTATGACGTAGAGACTCTGCTGCTCGATCCGCATACCCGTGACCTGTACCTGATCACCAAACGAATGCTTACCGACGCCCGTGTCTTCCGGCTTCCTTACCCGCAGAAGGCCGGCGAAAGCAACACCGCAGAGTTCGTAAGATCGATCCCTTACGGAATGCTCACTTCGGGAAACATCTCCCGCGACGGCAGGGAGATCCTGCTCAAAAGCTATACAAACATTTTTTACTGGAAAGTCCGCGAGGGAGAATCGGTAGCCGATGCGCTCGGCAGGCCGCACGATATGCTCCCTCCCTATATTCTGGAGCCCCAGGGCGAGGGCATTGCCTTCGACAAAAATGCGGGCGGCTACTTTACCATCAGCGAAAGAGGCAACAGCCGGGAGCCTGTAAAGCTCTATTATTACAGGAAAATTACGGACTAGGAGGGTAGCCATCAATAGGCTATATTTGCCGTTTTTGTTCCTATTGTCATTATCCCATGAATTTCCCCCTGATTGCCGGCCTCACGTCCCTTCCCGAAAACAAGGTCCGTAACGTCATAAAGCTCCTGGAAGAGGGCAGTACAGTCCCGTTCATCGCCCGGTACCGGAAAGAAGCTACGGGCGAACTGAATGAGGTAGAAATTAACTCAGTAAAGGAAGCGTTCGAGAAGCAGAAGGAAGTTGAAAAAAGGAAAGAAGCCATCCTGAAAAGTATCGAAGAGCAGGGAAAACTAACCCCGGAACTCCGGTCTAAGATTGAGAATACCTTCATCCTGACCGACCTGGAAGACCTCTACCTCCCCTACCGGCCTAAAAGAAAAACCAGGGCTTCGGTGGCTGTTGAAAACGGGCTGCTGCCATTGGCGGAGTCCATTTTCTCCGGGAAAGAAGCCGAGCCCGAAAGAAGAGCTAAAGCTTTCCTGAATGATAACGTGCCCGATGCGGCATCTGCCTTGCAGGGCGCCAGGGACATCATAGCCGAATGGGTAAGTGAAAACCCCGACGCCAGGAACAAAATCAGGAGTATTTTCGAGCGCGGCGCCGTCATCACCTCAAAGGTCAAGAAGAAAAAGGAGGAAGAAGCCGCCAAGTACAGGGACTATTTTGATTTCTCGGAACCGCTTAACCGCATCCCGTCACACAGGCTGCTGGCCATACGCCGCGGGGAGGAGGAAGGGATGCTCAGCGCCGATATATCGCCCGATGAAAACCGTGCTTACGATGCGCTCGACAGGCTGTTTCTCAGGGGTTCTACCGCATGCAGGGAGCAGATAGAGAAGGCGGTTACAGATAGCTATAAACGCCTGCTGAAGCCCTCTATCGAGACGGAATTTGCCAACCTCTCCAAAGAAAAGGCCGATGCCTACGCCATCCGGGTCTTCGCCGAAAATCTCCGGCAATTGCTCATCGCTCCGCCGCTGGGGCAAAAACGTGTGCTCGCCATCGACCCCGGCTACCGGACCGGATGCAAAACCGTGGTACTGGACGCGCAGGGCAATCTCCTGGCCGATACCGTGATCTACCCGTTCGATAAGCCCGATATATCGAGAGCAGAGCTCCGTTCCCTGATTGACAAATACCAGGTTGAAGCTATTGCTATAGGCAACGGTACTGCGGGGCGGGAAACGGAGGATTTTGTCAGGAAGGCACTGAGCGCACTGGAAAAATCAGATACAGTCCACGTTTTCCTGGTAAGCGAGCAGGGAGCATCTATATACTCCGCATCGGATGTAGCCCGGGAAGAATTCCCCGACAAGGATATTACCGTGCGAGGAGCAGTCTCGATCGGCAGGAGACTGATGGACCCCCTCGCAGAGCTTGTTAAAATCGACCCTAAATCGATAGGCGTAGGTCAGTATCAGCATGACGTGAATCAGGTTGCCCTCCGGTCAGCGCTCGACAGCACCGTGGAATCGTGTGTTAACCAGGTCGGCGTCAACCTCAACACCGCAAGCAAGCACCTGCTGCGCTATATCTCCGGTCTGGGTCCGACGCTGGCACAGAATATTATTGATTACCGGTCAAAAAACGGCAATTTCAAGTCCCGTTACCAACTCCTCAAAGTACCGCGCCTGGGTAACAAGGCGTTCGAACAGGCAGCCGGCTTTCTCCGTATTGAAAACGCCGGAAATCCTTTGGACAACAGTGCCGTCCACCCGGAAAGCTACGAAATTGTAGAAACTATGGCGCGGGATTGTGAGACGACCGTCGCTGAGCTGATACAAAGCCCGCAGGTGAGAAGCCGGATCAGGCCCGAAAAATATATCTCGGAAAAGGTCGGTCTGCCTACACTGCAGGATATCCTCAAAGAACTGGAGAAACCTTCTCGTGATCCGCGGGAGCAAATGAAACCGTTTGAGTTTGACGACAGCGTCAGGAAACCCGAAGACCTCAGGGAAGGAATGGTGCTGGAAGGGATTGTGACCAATATCACCGCTTTCGGCGCATTCGTAGATATAGGCGTAAAGCAGGACGGCCTCGTGCACGTGTCGCAGATGGCCGAGAGGTACATAAAAGATCCCAATGAAGTTGTAAAGCTGCGGCAGATCGTAAAGGTAAAGGTAACCGAAGTCGACCTTTCCAGGAAACGTATTGCACTTAGTATGAAGCTGTAATAAGACAATTATGCGTATCAGAACTATCCTGGTCATCCTGGTCGCCATTGCGGCCATCTATTTCATAGTTGACTCCGTAACGCAACCGAACACGAAGACCCTTGCCGGGAATTTCAAAGAAACCGCCATGTTCCGGAATCCTAATAATACCGGGCCGGTTGTTCGTATCTACGCGGTAACCGTCGATGACACACTCTGGAATGAAATGGAGCTTTACGGGCAGATGATGCCCTATACCAAGTACGGCACTACAACCGTCTATTTCTTTAAAAAAGGAGGCCCTTCACCTGAAGAACTCAGCGCCGGGCCTCCTCATTTCGGAGACGAACTTCAAAAAAACTGCCTGGGGAAATTTCACAAGGATGCAATGGCATCCGAAACATTCTCGAAATACCCTTTCGGGCTATAATGCCATCCCGCGTGGGTCATCCTATGCGGGCCACCCTATAATCAGGCCACTAATTCGTAGTTGGTATAAGTCCGAAGGACTGGCAGGATTATAGAAAAATGAGAGAATCCAGGGATTTGCAAACTCAATCTTTCAGAACCTTCACCTGGATGTCCTTCAGGTATACCACGCTTTTAGGGTCATGTCCCTGTATGGCAAAAGTGCCCGGCTTGATCACCCGTGTTTTTCTTTCTTCGGTTACCCTCAGCGGATTAGCAGGCTGCGTATAGTCAACGACTACCGTGTCATTGATTTTAACAACGACGTGATTTCCCTTCACGATAATGTGCTCGGTAAACCATTCGTCGTCATTTACGAAAACCTCCCGGACATCGACCACCTCGTAGAGGCTGCCGGTTTTGATATAATCGCCGTGGGTATTGTTGATCTGGACTTCAAACCCGTGAATCGGCCATCCTTTTTCCTGGTACAGGGTATGGAAATAAATACCTGAATTAGATCCTTTTGTTGTTTTTACCCTGGCTTTGAATTCAAAATTTTTAAATACGTGATTATTTACGCTTCCCATATAGTACAGGTGCGCTTTGGGGCCGGCTACCTTAATAGCTCCATCCTCTACTGAAAAAGTGGAAGCATTCTCGCCTACTTTCCAACCGTCGAGCGACTTCCCGTCAAAAAGTGAAATCCATCCTTTCTGGGCATCAGCAGGCCCGCAGGAAAATAAACAAACCAGGATCAGGAGTGAGCTCAGGCAATAATTTCTCATTTTTTTAAGCATTTTGTTCGTTATGGAGTTCAGAAAAACACTCCGGTTTACTAATAAAACTTTGATTCCTTTATATCTATTGTTATACTCGGTTTTTGTATTTAAATACCATACAGCAGAGTGAACTTATTTTAATCCCCGCTGTCTTTTTCAAACATTATCCCGAAATTTGCACTTTGACATTACAAGATACGCACAAATGATTTACCCGATTATCGCTTACGGCGACCCCATCCTCAGAAAAGCTACCCGCCCGGTTACCGAAGATGAAGCGGATATAAAGACCATTGCCGAAAATATGTTTGAAACCATGTATAACGCTTCCGGGGTTGGCCTTGCAGCCCCGCAGGTTGGCCTGGATATACGTATTTTCGTAGTCGACGGCTCCCCGATGGCAGATGATGAGGATGAAGAAAACGAAGGAGAACCTGAAAACCCGGAACTCATCGGATTTAAAAAAGTCTTTGTAAACCCGCAGATCATCGAGGAATCTGGCGATCCCTGGGCCTTTGAGGAGGGTTGCCTGAGTATTCCCGGCCTCAGGGCAGATGTTTTCCGCCCGGCCGAAGTAAAGATCCGCTACCAGGATACCGACTGGAAGGTACATGAAGAGGTATTTACAGGGATCGCGGCACGCATCATACAGCACGAATACGACCACCTGGAAGGAAAGCTCTTCGTCGACTACCTGCCGGCGCTGAAAAAACAGATGATCAGGAAGAAACTCAGCAACATTTCGAAAGGGATCGTGGATGCAGACTACAAGATGAAGTTCTATAACAAAAGATAACCGCACCCGGCATGGAAACTCAGGATCTGCTGAAATTAGCCCTGGTGCAAACTGATATCTACTGGGAGGATATTCCCGCTAACCTGGCAGAGCTTGAAGAAAAACTGGACAGACTGAAAAACGAGGCGGATATCATCGTCCTTCCCGAGATGTTCTCCACGGGTTTTTCTATGCGACCCGAAAAAATATCGGAGCCGCTCAACCTTGTCACTACGCGGTGGATGAGGCAGATGGCGCTGGCTACCGGCGCCGTGGTAACCGGCAGTTTTGCAGCCCGCGAGGGAAGCAGCTATTACAACCGCCTGATGGTCGTATTCCCCGACGGTACCTACGAGCATTACGATAAGCGGCACCTCTTCCGTATGGGGAACGAAGATGAGATATATACTGCCGGAACGCAGAAACTCCTGTTCACCTGGAAAGGTTGGAAGATATGTCCGCTTATCTGTTACGACCTGCGGTTTCCTGTTTGGAGCAGGAATCTCCCCTCCGACCCTTACGACCTGCTGATCTATGTGGCCAACTGGCCGGCTGCGCGTTCCGATGCCTGGAAGACCCTGCTCAAGGCAAGAGCCATTGAAAATCTCAGCTATACAGCAGGCATTAACCGTACGGGTGCTGATCCTTCAGGCGTGGCCCACGATGGTGGCTCGGCAGTTTTTGATTTTGCCGGCCGTGAACTGCTTTTGCTGGGAGACTCGCCCGAAACGGCAATTGTCACCATTTCCAGGCGAGAGCTCTCGGACTACCGTACACGGTTCCCGGCTCATCTGGATGCAGACCAATTCAGGATTGTAGAATAGGGCTCTTTCCCGTCTTCTGACGGTGAAAGAGTGATAGCCGGTCTCTGACCGGCAAAAAAGGTCATCCTTTATCAGGTCTGAGACCTGAAGTCGCCCTCCCTCCGTCGAAAGACGGGGGAGAGCAGGTGTTCTTACCCTTCTTTCACTGCCTTAGTCAACCGGGGCAGCACGTCGAAAACATCGCCTACTATCCCGTAATCAGCAGCTTTGAAAAAGGGCGCTTCAGGATCCTTGTTGATCACCACGATACATTTGGAACCGTTTACTCCGGCCAGATGCTGAATAGCCCCCGAAATTCCACAGGCTATGTACAGGTTCGGGGCGACTTTAATGCCGGTTTGCCCTATATGTTCATGATGCGGTCTCCAGTCAAGATCGGATACAGGCTTCGAGCAGCCTGTTGCAGCTCCCAGTGCCTGAGCAAGCTCTACCAGGGGCTGCCAGTTTTCCGGCCCTTTCATTCCCCTGCCGCCCGATACTATTATATCGGCATCCGTAAGAGAAAGCTCGGTTCCGGCCTTTTCAACTCCCGTTACCATAGCTTTAAAATCATTGTCACCAAATACCGGGCTGAAAGTTTCTACTGCGGCTGTCCCTTCTCCCTCCTGCACATCGACGGCATTCTTCCTGATCGCTATTACTTTGACAGGTGCTTTCAGTTCTACGGTCGCAAATGCTTTCCCGGTATAGATACTTCTTTTCACTCTGAAACCACCCTGGGTATCAGGCAGTTCAGTAGCTCCCGACACAACAGCAGCTTTCAGCCGGGCCGCCGCCCGCGCCGCAACCGCGTCGCCTATGCCTGATTTGGCCAGGATCACCACGGTGCTACCTGTACTTTCGACTGCCTGCACCAGCGCGCTTGCGTAGGCGAGGCTGTTTTCCTGGTTTAACCTGGAGTCAGCCACGTGAAGCACCTTAGCCGCGCCGAAACGACCCGCTTTGGCCAGTTCAGAAGCATCTCCCTCTCCCAGGGCAAGGGCGGTTACCGTACCTCCTGTGGCGGAGGCTACTGCTACCCCGTAGGCGATAGCTTCCTGTGAGGTCTTCTTAATAATACCTTTATCTGTTTCTAAAAAAACTAGTACGGACATGATCAAATGTTTTTTTCAGATTACAATACCTTCGCTTCAGTTCTCAGCAGGCGGATCAGCGTTTCAGCCTCTTCCGCCGGAATCATCTTACAGACGCCTTTGGCCGGCGGCAGCTCATACTTCTCAAGTACAGTGAGCTCTTCAGTAGCTACCGGTTCCAGCACCTGGAGCGGCTTTGTACGCGCGGTCATAATCCCCCTCATATTAGGGATCTTCCATTCGGCAATAGGTTCCTGGCACCCCAGGATCAACGGCAGGTCTGCCTCCAGGTATTCCTTTCCTCCGTCAATCTCCCTGGCAAACCTGGCTTTTCCTCCTTCGACATCAAGCTTCATTACCGGCGAATACGACGGGATTCCCAGCAACTCCCCTACCAGCCCATGAACGATACCGCTGTTAAAATCTATCGATTCCCGCCCCATCAGGATAAGATCATACCCGTTCTGCCGGGCTACATGTGCGATCTGCTCCGCTACGAAAAAAGAATCGACAGGCTCGGTGTCTATCCTGATAGCATCGTCGGCCCCGATTGCCAGGGCTTTCCGGATCTGAGGCTCGCCGTCTGCCGGGCCTACATTTAAAACCGTAAGTGTTCCGCCCGACTGCTCCTTCAACTCCACCCCTCTGGCCAGCGCATAGTCGTCGTAAGGCCCTATGATGTACTGTACACCGGCCTTATTGAGCTTAGTATCTCCATCCGTAAACGAAATCCTCGCGGTAGTATCCGGTACGTTGGTAATACAAACAAGTATTTTCATTTCCCTGTAATTTGATTGTAAAGATTCAGAACTATAGATTGCGAATATAAAGATAAATATACAAATAGTATGCAAGCATAACAATTTATTTATGTCGACACCTACCCGGCTTGAACTTCTCCTGGAATATTACCGTGAGGACCCGAACGATCCTTTCAACATCTATGCACTGGGCATGGAATACCTGGACAGCGCCCCCCAAAAGGCGCTCTATTACCTGGAGGGGCTTTTAAAATGGCACCCCAACTACCTGCCGGCCTACTACCAGGCCGGCAAGCTGTACGCAGACCTGGGTCAGCCCGAAAAAGCGCTCGAAACATTTAAAATGGGACAATCGCTGGCAGACGCACTCGGGCAGGCTAAAACCCTCGAAGAGCTCCGTCGTGCCGAAAGGATGCTCCGTGACGAACTGGAAGACTGGTAGGATGGAACATTTCGAAACCATGAAAGGCCTGCTCAACGGCCAGACGGAATACATCTTGTTTTATACCTGTGCCGTCCTGATCGGGATGTCCAAAACAGGGATACAGGGCATCGGCACCCTGTCTGTCCCTATACTTGCGCTCCTCTTTGAGGCTAAAGCATCGACGGGGGTGCTACTTCCCATTCTCTGCCTGGCCGACCTGATGGCGGTGGTTTACTATCGGAGAGAGTTCAGGATCAGGAATATAGTCAGCCTGCTGCCATGGACCGTCGCAGGACTGGGGCTCGCACTCATTGTCGGCAATCATATTCCTTCGTCAGGATTCCGTATCCTGATGGCGATATGTATTTTCCTGGGCCTGATCGTCCTGTTCTGGTCGGAAAGAAAAGCCAATATAGAATCGGTAACCTCTTCCAGGTTCTATGCTCCGTTTTTCGGATTAATGGTGGGGTTTTCAACTATGATCGGAAATGCGGCGGGACCGATCGTAACCGTATACCTGCTTTCCATGCGTCTTCCGAAAATTGCATTCGTGAGTACGGGCGCATGGTTTGTGATGATCGTCAATATGCTGAAAATGCCTCTTCAGATATGGGTGTGGGATAACCTGGATATTCCCACTCTGCTACTCGGGCTCTCAACCATTCCATTTCTGGCGATAGGGGCCGTTACAGGCGTAAAGCTGGTCAGAATAATCCCGGAAAAACAATTCAGGCAGATTATGATCATACTAACCGTGGTATCGACACTGATGCTTCTTTATTAACGAGGTGCCAGGTCTGAGGTTACAGGCGGTTAACGAAGCGCTTTACTCAATTACCTTCGGTACTTTCACATATAGATCTGTCCGTTGCGGGGACAGCTGCAGCGCATCTTCGCGTGCAAGGTCGTTTTCAGCAACGTCATCACGCCATACGTTCGTTTCACCTGTAATATGGGTAAGAGGCTCAACACCTTCAGTGTCTACCGCTGTCAGCTCCTCCATCCAGTTTAAGACTTCTCCCAGGCTTCGGGTGAGCTCGGCCTCTTCCTCCGGTTTAATTTCCAAACGGGCAAGATGAGCTATCTTATGTAACATTTCAGGAGTTATTTCCACTTTTTTTTAAAGAAGGTTGCTGAATAAAATTGTTATGACAGACTGCAAAGTTAGGAAGTTTAGCCGACCAGACTCTCCCTAACCGGTTTTTGTTGTATTTTTGAAGCAGATATGCTTACAAACGATCCTCAGAAACAATCTGCGAACGTATCCGAAAGATACGAAACAGTGATAGGCCTGGAAGTTCATTGCCAGCTGCTTACCGAATCAAAAATTTTTGCTTCGGATCACAACCTTTTCGGTTCCGAACCTAATACGAATATAGGCAGGCTTACCCTCGCGCTGCCGGGTACCCTGCCCAAACTCAACAGGAAGGCTATCGAGCTCGGCATCAGGTTCGGTCTTGCATGTGGAAGCTCCATCAGCCGGAAAACTGTTTTCGACCGGAAAAACTACTTTTATCCTGACCTGCCGAAGGGTTACCAGATCACCCAGGACAAGGCTCCCGTATGTGTAGGAGGCGGGGTCAGGATTACACCCCGGGGAGGAGAAGAAAAAGTCATCAGGCTTCATCATGCGCACCTGGAAGAAGATGCCGGGAAATCGGTGCACGACGGCAGCCATACCGACACGCTTCTCGATTATAACCGGGCCGGTACCCCCCTTATTGAAATTGTATCCGAACCCGATCTCCGCTCGGCCGAAGAAACCGGTGCCTACCTGACCGAGATCAGGCGGATCGTGCGTTACCTGGAGATCAGCGACGGGAATATGGAGGAAGGCTCGTTGCGTGCCGATGTCAATATTTCGTTGAGGCCAGTCGGCCGGGAAGCTTACGGCACCAAGGTAGAGATCAAGAATATGAACTCGATCCGCAACATTATGCGGGCCATCGAGTATGAGCAGGCCCGCCAGGCAGAACTCCTGGACAGGGGTGAAGCCATTGTCCAGGAAACCCGTATGTATGATGTGGATAGGGAAAAGACCTACGGCATGCGGCTGAAGGAAACGCTGAACGACTACCGGTATTTTCCCGATCCAGATCTCAGCCCGGTCATTATTTCGGAAGAATGGCTGAATGAAATCCGGAAAAAAATGCCTGCCCTGCCCTGGGAAGTAAAGGAAAAGCTGGTAACCCGGTATGGCCTGCCCGACTACGATGCTGCCGTGCTCAGCGACGAAAAAGAGCAGGCAGTATACTTTGAATCCGTCTGCACCCATACTGCTCACTTCAAGACTGCTTCCAACTGGATGATGGGGCCTGTCCGTTCGTACCTGAACGACTCCGGTACTACCATCTCCCGTTTCCCGGTACCGGCCGAAACGGTGGCCCAGGTCGTCGAACTCATCGAAAGCGGGCTGATCAATCATACCATCGCATCCCAGAAACTCTTCCCCGCCCTGCTTGAAAACCCGGATCAGCACCCGGGAGACCTGGCCAAGGCAAATAACTGGATTCAAAACAGCAATACAGGAGAACTTGAAACGTTGATAGATGAAGTACTGGGGAATATGCCGGATAAAGTAGCCGCCTTTAAAAAAGGGAAGAAAGGGCTCCTCGGACTTTTTGTAGGAGAAGTGATGAAAAAGACGGGCAGTACGGCCGACCCAAAACTTGTAAACCAGATTTTGAATAAAAAATTAAATTGACGGTCATGACTGGATCATACACTGGATGGCTGGCTGGACTGCTGGCCCTGCTTATTTCAACTGCCGGCATTGCGCAGCAAGCCCCTACCCCAAAGCCCTTTACCATTAGCGGTAAATTTAAAAACGGTGTTCCCGGCACCAAAGTTTATCTTCAACTCGGTGCCGCACAAAACCCGGTAGTCCTGGATTCCACCACACTCGACCAGGAGGGCGCCTTCCGTTTCACCGCGACCGAATCTGACGGCGGAAATGTTTACCAGATCAATCTTGCCAACACGCAAAGGCTCAACTTCCTGGCTGAGGGCGGAGAGACTTTCTCCTTTACCGGTGATGCGGGTGACACAAATGAAGACGGGGTACTTACCTCGGGCAGCATCACCGGATCGACCAACATGGAGTACTACAACAAGTTACTCGGACTGGTAGCCAATCTCAGGGGTAAAGTGACGACATGGAATGAAGAGTATGAAAAAGCAAGCCTTAAAAACGATCAGAAAAAAATAAACGAAATACAGGGTAAGTTCGAAAAGGCCGAGCGGGAGCTGATGGGTCAGATCAAAACGATGTTTCCCGAAATGGGCTCCTCTTTTATAGCGGTATTTACTGCCAATAATTTTCTCAATGCCCAGACCGATCTGCCGGTACTGGAAGGGTTGGCCGAAAAACTCCAGAAGGAAAATCCCTCGCCCAAATATGCCCAGGCGTTTATAGCCGGGGTCAGGCGGATCAGGGGTATCGGCGTCGGGGATATTGCGCCCGATTTTTCCCTGAACGATCCCGACGGAAAGCAGGTTTCACTATCGTCGCTCAAGGGCAAATACGTATTGCTGGATTTCTGGGCGTCGTGGTGTGGTCCTTGCCGCAAAGAAAATCCGCACGTAGTGAAGCTTTACGAACAATATAAGGATAAAAACTTCGAGATATACGGGGTTTCTCTCGACCGGGATAAAGATGCCTGGATAAAAGCGATCAAAGACGATAATCTTACCTGGGTTCACGGGTCTGACCTTAAATACTGGAGCTCTGAAGTTGCGGTTCAGTATGGTGTCAACGGGATCCCGGCTACTTACCTGCTCGACCAGGAGGGGCGTGTAATAGCCAAAAATCTCCGCGGCATGGCACTTGAGAAGAAACTTGAAGAGCTTTTTAAATGAAAATAGCAATCGTCGGCTGCGGCAATATGGGAATGGCATTCGCTAATGCATTCCTGAAATATGATCTCGTCAAAACATCCGACTTCCTGTTGGTAGAAAAAAGTGTCGACAGGCAGGAAGGGCTCCGGGAAAGCTTCAGACCCGGCGTGCTCACCGGCATCATCGACGCTCAGTTGGGTGACTATGACCTGGTCATTCTTTCTGTAAAGCCCCAGGATTTCGCAGCTGTAGGAGCCGCTTTAAAGGAAGTACTGAAGCCAGATCAGGTCGTTCTTTCTATCATGGC
This sequence comes from uncultured Cytophagales bacterium, assembly GCA_964559125.1. GTDB lineage: Bacteria > Bacteroidota > Bacteroidia > Cytophagales > Spirosomataceae > Ravibacter. The sequence continues at coordinate 164,167 of CAZLGW010000001.1, read as the reverse complement.
AGGGATCGCAACAGAACGGATACGGGCCACACTAAACCATCATCGCATCATAAGGGCAATGCCCAATACACCGGCTATGCTTGGAATGGGTATCACCGCCTATACCGCTACTCCTGAAGTAGAGAGCAGCCTGCTCAGGAAGGTGGAAAACCTGATTAATGCTACCGGGCGCTCGGTTTACCTGGAGGACGAAACCATGCTCGACGCCGTCACCGCCCTTAGCGGAAGCGGCCCTGCCTACTTTTTTTACCTTGTAAAATCAATGATCGAAGCGGGTAAGAAAATGGGATTTGACGACTCGGTATCAGCGCTGCTGGTAAAGCAGACTATGTTGGGTTCCTACCACCTGATCAATAATGCGGAAAAGTCCCTCGATGAACTGATCCGGGCAGTAGCCTCGAAAGGCGGAACCACCGAAGCTGCGCTGAAGCGTTTCGGGGAAGGCGATATCGATACGAATCTCCAGGAAGGGATTTTTGCAGCCCGGGACCGGTCTCAGGAACTGGCACGGGGCTGACTTACCTGAAAGGAACGATTTCAGGTGCAGACATATCAAAGTCCTGTAATCTCAGTGTAGTGACTCCCGACACCCGGAAACGCCAGTCGGTAGAAAGCGTTGGGATATTGGGATAGTAGGCCAGCCTGAATTCAATGGTTTTAAAAGTAAGGTGCTCGTTACGCAGCCTTACACCGGCCCCGTAGGCCTGGTATAGCTTCCCGCTCCAAAGCTTGTCCGTATTGGCTATGAACCCAAAATCGGCAAAGATAAAATGTGCTCCCCTGAAGCCCAGGAAACTTCCCGGTGTGAAAAGCACGGTTTCCATCCCCATATTGAGACGCTTCTTCCCTACCAGCTGATCTGAAAATACCCCCCTGATCCCGTATTCATCGGTAAGATTGATATATTCCAGTGCATCCCGCTTGAAACCCTGCGTATAGCGAAAATTAACAAACTGGCGTACCTGGCTGAGGCCCACCGGCAGCAGGGGGGTAAAGTAATTCACGTAAGTACTCAAAACCCCCTGGTGGACCTTCTTCAGTTGCAGGTAGGAGCCGGCATCTACCAGGCCGTATATATAGCCCAGGTTGTTCGGCAGGTACCCTCCTTTCGAAAACCTTACTCCTCCGTATCCCCTGCTTCCGAATTCGGTCATGTCGCGGCCCAGGGTAAACGTCATCATGCTTCCCACCGGGACGTCCTCCGTCCGCCCGAAACCAAAGATCAGCAGATCCCTGTAGTAGTTCCTGTCCGAATATCCGAAGCTGAACAACAAGGCGCTCTGGTTCCAATACGCCCTGTTGCTGTCGGGTGTGACCTCGGGCCTTTTGAGATAGCGGTATTTGTAATACCTGGTTGCTGCTACCAGCCTTTTATTAGGGCTTGCATCGAATCTGTTAAACCGGAAGGCTCTCCCGTACCAGATATCGTAATACCCATATCGTGAGGTATAGGTGATCGTTTCCTCTACATTATCCGTTTCTTTTTTGTATTCCCTTATTTCCTTTAATCCCGTTTCTACCGCTCCTGCATGAACTGTTTCTACCGATAAAAAGGGTCTTGAAAAACGTAAAAACTGGTGCTTCAGGTCCCTCTCCCAGATCACGCCCATCTGGCCGGAAACAAAAGATCTTCCAATATAGGGTATTGTATAGATAGCCCTCATTCCCAGTTGCTGAAGGGTGTCAACCTCCCGCCAGCGGACTGAAACCGTATTGGAATGCGTCCAGCCGCGTACATTGTGATTGGTTACCCCCAACCTGAAGTTATTAAAGCCGCCGAAGCTTCCTTCCGGTATAACCGGCCAGATGTCCTGCAGGATAACGAGGATATCGACACGATTAAGATCGCCCTGGATCGGTACGACGATGATACGGGCGTCGAGTATCGCATTATTCTGGCGAAGGATACGCTCATTGTCCTGGAACAGTATGGGATCTACAATATCGCCTTCGGAAAACAGCAGCATCGATTTCCGGATTACCTGCTCGCTGGTGTTGCGGTGGAGCTTAGTACTCACGAAATTCTGGAACGCGTTGCTTACGCGGTTGGTATCGTGCACCGATTCGCCGAGCATGTTCAGCTGGCGGATATCGATTTTTCTTACTGTGAAACCGGCATATTCGTCAAAAGGGTTCGCGTCTATATTGACAACTTCCCCGGAAGATCTCTTACGGTTATATACATCGTTAAAGAAAAGCCGGTATATACCTTTGGTGATCTTACGCTTATAAAACTTTTCTTTAAGCCGGGTATAGCGGATACTATCCTTTTCGGCAGTTGTAAGCGTGGATTTTTCCTGGCCGAACAAACAGCAGGGAAGCATACACATCAGCAACAGCAAAAACCGAATGAAAACCATATATCCGTCACTACAATAAACAAATTTAGAGTTTTGACGATATATACGACAATACAGGAAGCGGCAACTGAACAGTATCGCCTATACCTTCGGTAGTTTATAGCCGTTATGATATGGCTTTTCGAGGTATTTTTTATTAGCTGCCTCGTCGGTAAACCTTCCCTTGTTCCTGTCCCAAACCAGCTTCTGGCCCGTCAGGTAGCTGATATTCCCCATCTGGGCGACAGTCGCAACGTGAGCGCCGGCCTCGACCGGGCAGTTGAGTTTTTCAAACCGCCGGGTCTTGACGACATCCACAAAATTCTCCCAGTGCTTATCGAGTCCGTTGTCGCTTCGCTCCGTAAGCGGCTTGCTTACTTTGTTACTGCCCCTTTTTTCTTCGATCACTTCCCAGCCTCCCCTGTCAAGCACAAGCGTCCCGTTGTTGCCGATGTAGGCAATACCGTGATCCCGTCCATAGGAACCGTTGTCAATTCCCATTGCAGAATCCCAGACCATATTGAACTTGTCAAATTCATAAAGGGTGGTAAGCGTGTCGGGAGTTTCCTCGTACAGGTCGGGATAGGCGAATCTGCCTCCCAGTCCGACAATGCTTTTCGGGAGATCGGCTTTCATACCCAGCAGCGCGTAATCGATGAGGTGTACTCCCCAGTCTGTCATCAACCCACCGGCATAGTCCCAGAACCAACGGAAATTAAAATGGAAACGACTCGAATTAAAAAGCCTTACCGGCGCAGGGCCAAGCCATTGCCGGTAGTCGACACCCTGAGGCGGCGCACTGTCGGGCACTACCGGTCCGGGTTTCATCCAGCCCTGGTAACACCAGACTTTCACGGTACGGATATTGCCAAGCTGACCGCTCTGCACGAAATCAACGGCATCTCTGAAATGCTGCTGGCTTCTCTGCCATTGTCCCACCTGCACAGCCTTGCCATAACGCTTCTGCGCTGCCACCATGCGGCGGCATTCTTCTATGGAGTTACCGACAGGCTTTTCTACATAGACGTCTTTTCCGGCCTCGCAGGCGTGGATCATCTGCAGTGCATGCCAGTGATCGGGAGTACCCACTATCACAACATCCACATCCTTGTCTTCCAACAGTTGCCGGTAGTCTCCATATTTCTTCACCCTGGCAGAAGCGCCGGGCCTTAATTCCTCCAGGTCTTTCATCCGGCCGGCTATTACCTCCTGGTCTATGTCGCAAACCGCAACGAGATTTACGCCGGGAATCTTCAGCGCCGAACGGGTGTTAGACCATCCCATACCTTTTATACCGATCGTCCCGATGTTGAGCTGGTCGGAAGGAGCTACCCTGCGGGTGGCAAAGGGAAAAGAAAGGCTTCCTGTCGAAGCGCCAAAAACAGCCCCTCCTGCTATGAGCGACGTTTTCCTGAGAAAATTTCTGCGGGTATCCATCTGTCCGAAAATTCTTTGCCTTCAGAATATAAACCGGGCCGGACCCGGCCCATTTATTAAAGTCGGACAGACGAAAATCTACTGTGCTACCATAAGACCTGCCAGCTTCGCTTCGATCTCCTGCAGCTCCTCCATCATTTTAAGCCGGTAAGCTTCCGTCTGGTTTGTTATCCTGGGAATCAACTCCTTATAGTACTGGATCCCGTTTTGCAGCTGCTCTCTGAACTTCGTAAAGTATTTCAGCTTTTTGTCTGTCAGGGTCTGAAGATTCGTCTCAATGTCTTTCCTGAGGTAGTCTATATATAAATTCAGCTCGTTGATAAACATATTCGAACGATTGGCGTTCATCAGCAGATTCACCTTGCCGTAAATATGCCTCACCATCTCATCGAGAGAGAATACTCTTGAAAAGTACGCCAGGTTCGGCCCCGGACAAACCGCGACAGCTGTGGTATTCTTTTTCCTGGATATGTCATTCCTGATATAAGCCGACGTGACCAGGCCTTCGCAAAGGCATAGCTTTTCCATTACTTCGTCGGCTCTTTTCCTGTATTCTTCCTCAGGCAGGCCGGCGTTCTGAAGTTCTTTCAGCTTCAAAGCCTGGTACTTTCTCGAGGCAGTGCAGATTGGCTCCTTTGTAAACTCGGTGTTCGACACCAGGTATTTCTTGGTACAGGGACTTCCCGGCCTGCCTTGCGCGATACGTTCGAGCCGTTGCTTTTCAGCCGCGCTGAACCGGAAGTTATTGAACGGCACGCCCAACGGCGATGACCCACTTATGTAGAAATCCTCTTTTCCTGCTTCTGCGAGCTGCAACATCGTTTCGTCATCAATATTGACCGCTTCCGGTACCAGCAGGAAAGGACTTCCCCAGCCGGTAGCATCGAGCTCGTAATATTCCAGCAGGAAACTGCTTTCTTCAGCCGTGCCAATCCCTCCCTGTACGGAGATCCTCATTTGAGGTGGCTGCCCGCTTTCTATTCCTCTTTCGGAAAGCGCTCTCTGATAAAGTCCGAACAATTCCCCTATCATTTCCGTACGCCTGGTCTTGAACTCCTCCAATATAGGCCCGAGAAGGTATCCCTCGGTAGCAAAGGCGTGACCTCCACAGTTCAGGCCCGATTCGATACGAAACTCAGAAACCCATATCCCCTTCTTCGCCAGGAATTTTGCCTGGATAAGCGCCGAGCGGAAATCGCTTACTTTCAGGATTACCCGCTTCCTGATATATCCCTGGCTGTCAGGAAAAAAATCGGGAAAATTCTCCAGGTAGCTGTACAATCGCGGGTTCATACCGGCCGACAGCACCACCGACGACTCCAGTATACTTTCCGCAAATCCCTTCAGCGACTCCAGCGCATCACTGTTGATCGCTTCTCCCTTCTCGTCGAAGTTTAACTTATCGACCTTTGCCATGATATTGACATCGACCGATCCCTTTTTTATCCCGTTTTTGAGCGCGCTTTCCAATTCGTCACGTACGGCGCCCGGTTCCATCCCTAGCCATTCGGTATATTGCTGTTTTAACGGAGAAGAATCGGGAAGCAGTTCGAAATAACGGGCGAGCTGGCCTCCATCTGCCAGGTTGGAAGAACGGATCTGCTCAAAACGCGCATCGATCAACTCTTGCATCATGTTAAGATAGGCAGTAACCCGTTTCGAGCGAAAGCCGGGAGTTTTATCAGAGATAGGCTCAAATTGAAATCCCTCCTGCCGGGCATAATGTTCCCGCATGCGTTCCAGGAGAATATCGTCTACAATGGAGGATACGGAAGAGATACCGAGCGGCGCTACCTTTACAGGTGTGTCTACGGAGTAAGCGAGTCCAAGTACAGGTATATGAAATGAATGAATCATGTCAGATTTAATCTTATTGTAACAGGCAGCGAAGTACCTATTATCCTGACTATTCTTCAATGACCAGGATCATAAATATATATGGGTATTTTTCATGTCTTAGTCAGCTCGCATGCTTTATTTTTCTATATTCCGGTCGTCAATATTTATACGTCACCTAAATCCTTTCAGACCCCTAACTCCTACCAGGGGCAGTTTCTTAAATTACAACCAGATGGAGACCAGCAACCATACAAACGGGGCGATACCGAAAAGCCAGACGAGTAGGAACAGGCAACTAACTCTTCAATAATGAATTGGTATTTAAAAGTACTCAAACAGTTTGCCGACTTCAACGGCAGGGCCCGCAGGCAGGAATACTGGATGTTCGTATTGTTTAATATGCTGTTTGTATTTGCAGCCGGCATGTTGGACCGGCTGTTAAACCTGGCGAATGAGACTACCGGAATCGGCCCCTTGTACGGCCTGTACGTCCTGGCTGTATTTATTCCCGGAATAGCCGTTGCGATCAGGAGGCTTCATGATATCGGGAAAAGCGGATGGATGCTGCTGGTTGCGCTCATTCCTATTGTCGGAGCTATCTGGTTACTGGTTTTAATGGTAAGAGAAGGCGACCGTGGCGAAAACAAGTATGGTCCGGACCCTAAATCGGCGACATCGTTTTAATCAATTCAGGTTTACTTTGCGCTATTTCCTTTTAGCCCCGGCAGGCGTTTTTGCTTTGCCGGGGTCTTCCTTTTACATCAATTTATCTATTCCTTTTTAAAATGTCTGAGTACCCCTTTTTTTCACAAATAAGACCTGAAAGAATAACCTGTTCATTAAAAAACTTTACCTGGCTGCTTATTTTCCTTGCCTTGAATGCCTCCGGGCAGTCTCCGGCCGTCGATGTCAAAGTCACCGGTTCATACCTGAATTTGCCGGTCAGCCAGAAAGCGGAACGAAAGAAGATGTCTTTTGAAACAGGAGGAAAACACGACCGCGATTTTGTGATCCGCCTCTCGGACACGCCGGAATACTGGGTTTTCTGTGACGTACGTGCATACAAAGGAAAAACTATACGAATCAGATACGAAGGAGACCCGGCCGGCCTGAGCCGGATCTATCAGAGCGATGAGCCTGCCGGGTCGGCGCAGTTTTACAAGGAAAGCAACCGGCCTCAGCTCCATTTTACATCGAGGGTAGGCTGGCTTAACGATCCCAACGGGCTGGTGTATTATGACGGCGAATATCATCTTTTTTACCAGCACAACCCCTATGAGCGTGAATGGGAGAATATGCATTGGGGACATGCGGTCAGCAAGGACCTGGTCCACTGGCAGGAACTGCCCGTCGCGCTCTACCCCGACCAGCATGGGACGGCGTTTTCAGGTTCGGCGGTCATTGACTACGACAATACTTCGGGGCTGGGATCCCGGGAAAACCCGGCAATGATCGCGATCTATACGGCCGATTCACCCGATAAACAGGTGCAATGTCTTGCCTACAGCCTTGACAAAGGGCGCTCCTGGAAAACTTATGACCGGAATCCCGTGATAGATTCGAAAGCCCGGTGGAACACCAAAGATACCCGCGATCCGAAAGTATTCTGGCATGAGCCGATAAAGAAGTGGGTAATGGTGCTTCATGAACGCGACGGGCATTCAATATACCATTCTTTAAATCTGAAAGACTGGACATTCGAAAGCCATATTACCGGTTTCTGGGAATGCCCCGAACTGTTCGAGCTACCCGTAGACGGAGATTCCCGCCGGAAAATGTGGGTGATGTACGGAGCCTCCGGCACCTATATGCTAGGGGATTTTGACGGGAAAAAGTTCACACCTGTCAGTGGGAAGCACCAGAACTCGAACGGCGCCATCTATGCGGCTCAAACCTTCACGAATATCCCCGCCAGTGACGGCCGGCGTATCCAGATCGGCTGGGACCGGATCGATAACCCGGGTATGCCGTTCAAATCCCAGATGAGCCTGCCGACCGAGCTCTTCCTGAAAACGACCAGCAACGGAGTAAGACTTTTCAGCAAACCCGTAAAGGAAGTCGATCTGCTCCAGGGAGCGGTCCTGGTAGAAGGAAAAAATCTGACTCCCGCAGAGGCAACCCGGCTGCTGCAACCGTATAATAACAGCGTCACGCTGCGTATCCGTGCCGCGATCAGGCTTTCTCACGCAACTTTGGCCGGGCTGAATCTCTACGGACAACAGTTGATCCGCTATAATATGAGTCCTAACACCCTGAACGGGACTTTCTATTCCCCGCCCGACATGACATCGATGGAATTTACCGCAGACATTATCATTGATAAAACTTCGGTAGAGGTGTTCATAAACGACGGGCACTTCTCCTACTGCATTGAACGCGTGCCTGAAGCAGATAATAAAGAAGGGTTCCTTTTCCACGGAAAACACCCCTTTGAAATTAAGACCCTGGAAGTGTACCCGATGAAATCGATCTGGGAAAGGTAGGGATTTCCGACTGACCTGTGTACTGATTACCTTTGCAGCCTTATGCGAAACAGGAAGGTAAAAGGTTACACAGCAGCCGCAATATCGGCCATTTCATTTGGCCTGATCCCACTTTTTGTAGTACCGTTAAAACAAGCGGGCATCTCTATGGATGTCACGCTTTTTTATCGCTTTTTCCTGGGAGGCATCATGATCGCGTTGCATATGACTGCGCGGGGGAAATCACTCCGGCTGCACCGGTCCGACATCCCAAAACTGGCCGCAATGGGCGTGTTCTACGCGCTGTCTTCAGAATTCCTTTTCCAGGGATATGATCTTATGTCTGTCGGAGTCGCGTCCACACTGATTTACACCTACCCGATCATTATCGCTGTGATATTGCATTTCGGCTTCGGTGAGCAGATCTCTACTGCGGCAAAGCTATCCATCATCCTGGCAATAGCCGGTGTCTTTTGTATGAGCTGGGAAGGCAGGAATATGCAGTTCAACCTGTCGGGTATGATGATCGTCATGCTGGGTTCGCTGGCTTATGCTTTGTATATGCTGATGGTCAACCGGGGCAACCTGAAAGTCAGGGGGATGTCGCTAACCTGCTATTCTCTTTTATTTTCTGCTGCCTTTTATGCTGTTAAAACAATGGTAGCAGGGCAGAGTTTTCTCCTTCCTTCACCCTACTGGCTGGGTTTCATAGGAAGCTTTTCATTCGTTACCACGGTCATCTCGGTGCTGGCAATGGTCATCGCCATCCGCCTGATAGACTCTACGCCTACCGCAGTGCTTGGTGCACTTGAACCTGTGGTAGCGGTTTGGATAGCCGTGATTTTCTTTGGAGAAGCGGTCACCTGGAACCTCATTACCGGTATGATCCTTATCATTTCCGCGTTGCTGGTCAATATACTCGGAGCCCGCGTGAGGACGTTAAGAAGTAAATACCTGTAAGCCGGGCGTAGGGATCGTAGCCGTCTTTCAACTTTCGCTAATCGCTTTTATCATTTTTCCTGCTTAAATTTAAGGTATTAATATCATGTACCTATGGAACTTCCATTAAAAATAAGAACCGTAGCGGGACTTACAGACGAAATGTTTTTTGATCTCTGCCGGGCTAATTCACAGTTGAGCCTCGAAAGAGACAAACACGGAAATATTGTAGTTATGGCGCCTACGGGATCTGATACCGGCTCTTATAATGCTGACCTTACCGGACAAATATGGTACTGGAACCGGAAAACCGGGGCCGGTTATGTATTCGATTCGTCTACCGGTTTTATGCTTCCCGACGGAGCGGTCAGATCGCCCGATGCCTCCTGGATCGCGAAAGAACGGTGGGAGCACCTTTCGCAGGAAGAGCGCAGCCGGTTTGCGCCCATTACACCCGACCTGGTCATTGAGGTCCGGTCGGAAAGTGACAGCCTGAAAGAATTGCAGGAAAAGATGGAGGAATACCGGAAAAACGGCACGCGGCTGGGCTGGCTGATCGACAGGGCAAACAAAAAGGCCTATATCTACCAGGCTGACGGCACTATCTGTATTGTGGAAGGGGAGAAATCAATACTATCGGGTGAAGACGTCATGCCGGGGCTGGAAGTGGATCCCGGATGGTGAAACTTCAAAAGCTAAGCAAAACGCCCGGTGCATCACTGCTGCCGGGCATTTTTTTGAAGGATAGTCATTCTTCTCAGTTCAACCCTCTTTTTTTCATCAGGTGTACCGGATTAGGATCAGCCCCTCTGAAAAGGCGGTAGAGTTCCGCCGGCTTGCCGGTATTGCCCCGTTCGAGGATGTTCTTCCTGAAAGAAGCGGCTGTAGCCTGATCAAATAATGATTTCTCCTTGAACGCTGCAAATGCATCGGTATCAAGGACTCCCGCCCAGATATAGCTGTAATACCCGGCAGAATAACCACCGGAAAAAATATGCTGGAAGTAAGTGCTCCTGTAGCGCGGAATAATTTCGTCTATCAGCCCGATCTTCTTCATCGAAGCAACTTCAAATTCGTTTGCTCCTGCTGTAATGGGCTGTGTCTGTGTATGGTAGTCCATATCGAGAAACGACGCTGCCAGGTATTCTACTGTAGCAAACCCCTGGTCGAATGTCCCGGCTTTATCCAGCTTGCTGATGAGCTCATCGGGTATCGCCTCGCCTGTCAGGTAGTGCCTGGCGTACGTTTTCAGTACTGCCGGGTCGGCGGCCCAGTTTTCCATTACCTGCGAGGGCAGCTCGACAAAGTCGCGTGAAACGTTTGTTCCGGCCAATCCTTTGTAAGTTACGTTGGAAAGCAGGCCGTGTAATGCGTGGCCGAATTCATGGAATAAAGTCGTTGCTTCGTCGAATGTAAGGAGCGACGGCTTGTCTCCTACGGGTTTCGTAAAGTTACAGACAATGGAGATCACAGGCGCATAACGCTTACCGTCTTTAGTCGATTGCGGACGATAGGAGGTCATCCAGGCCCCTCCCCTTTTGGAAGCCCGCGGGAAAAAGTCTGCGTACAATACGCCCAGGTGCGCCCCGTCTTTGTCCAGCACCTCGTATACTTCCACTTCCTCATGGTATACGGGCACGTTGTTCAATCTTTTGAACGTCAGTCCGTACAGCTTGTTAGCTACATCAAATGCTCCTTCCCGCACCCTTTCCAGGCTGAAGTAAGGCTTGACTTCCTCCTCGTTAATCGCATATCTCTTCTGGCGGATTTTCTCGGTATAATATCTCCAGTCGTATGGCTCCGGCTTAAAGTTGTCTCCCGAAGCCGCTATTTCCTTTGCTATATCGGCCGACTCCACCTTCGATTTGCTCAATGCAGGCTTCCACAGGTCATTCAGCAGCTTGTAAACGTTCGCCGGGTTTTCAGCCATAGCATCCTCCAGCACATAAGCGGCGTGATTAGGATAGCCCAGCAGCTTTGCCTTTTCCAGGCGCAGGTTTGCGATCTTGATCAGTGCAGATTTATTGTCCTTGTCATTCCCGTTATCCCCCCTGTTCATATACGCTTCCCAGATCTGCTTCCGTAGCTCCCGGTTATCGGCAAACTGCAGGAAAGGCATCACGCTCGGGTTAGACAGCGTAAATACCCACTTCCCTTCTTTTCCTTTCGCCTTGGCCGTTTCGGCTGCAGCTGCAATCAACCCCGGAGACAATCCCGCCAGGTCAGCTTCATTTTCTACGACCAACTCAAATGCGTTCGTTTCCGCCAGCAGGTTCTGACCAAACTCCAGGGTCAGCACAGACAGCTCCGCGTTGATGCTTTTCAGCTTTTCCTTATCGGCATCGCTCAGGTTAGCACCGTTTCTGACGAAATTTTTGTAGGTTATTTCAAGCAGGCGCTCCTGTTCTTCATTCAGGCCTGCTCCTTCCCGGGAATCCCACACCATCTTAACCCTGGCAAAGAGCTTCGGATTCAGGCTGATGTTATCGCGGTGGGCCGACAGACGGGGCGCGAGCTCCTTGGCAAGAGCCTGTATGCTATCGTTGGTATGGGCAGAATTCAGGTTGTTAAAAACCGTCGAAACCTGGTTTAGCAGAAGCCCGGCGTTGTCGAGCGCTACAATCGTATTTTCGAAATCAGGCGATTCCGCGTTATCTGCTATAGCGTCAATTTCCTTGTTGTGCTGAATAAGTGCTTCTTCGTAAGCAGGCTTATAATGCTCAAACCTGATCTGGTCGAAAGGCGGCACCTCGAAAGGCGTCTCGTAGGATTTCAGAAACGGATTGGACAAATCAGTTTTCTCTGAATTGTCGCAGCCCATAAAAGCAACGCTCATAGATAAGGCAACGGGGAAAAATCTGTTTAGATACATACTGTGAAAGGTTGATGAAATTGAAGCCGGCAATTTACGAATTTTCAACAAGAGGTGTCAGGTAATAAGAAAAGAGGAGACTAATGCCTCCCCTTTTGCCATACTATTAGCCTTTTTCTATTTAAACTTCCATGTGCCCCGTAGAAACATTTTCGAAGCGTATGAGACCATCCGGGTCAAGCGTCATCATGATCACCGTATCTTTGGAAACTTCGCCCGACAGCACGCCTTTGGAAAGCTCATTCAGCACTCTGCGTTGTATGACCCTCTTCAGCGGCCGGGCTCCGAATGCGGGATCAAAACCTTCTTCACCCAGCTTATCCAGTACTTCATCGGATGCCTCCAGCACGATGCCCTGCTCACCCAGTAGCTTCTGTATTCCTTTAAACTGGATATCCACGATCTTGCGGATATTCTCCCTGGTCAGCGGCTCGAAAAGAACTATCTCGTCGATACGGTTCAGGAACTCGGGTCTCACAGAGGCCCTCAGCAGCTCCAGGACGGCTTCTTTCGTTTCTTCCAGGATCAGGGTATGGTTCCATCCTTCGTCCTCGGCAAACTTCTCCTGGATAATATGACTGCCGATGTTAGAAGTCATGATGATGATAGTGTTCTTGAAGTTCGCCACCCGGCCCTTGTTATCAGTCAGGCGCCCTTCGTCCAGCACCTGCAGCATCGTGTTCCATACGTCCGGGTGCGCTTTTTCGATCTCATCGAGCAGCACTACGCTGTATGGCTTCCTTCTCACGGCCTCGGTAAGCTGCCCGCCTTCTTCATAGCCTACATAACCGGGAGGCGGTCCCACCAGGCGGCTGACTGAATGCCGCTCCTGGTACTCGCTCATATCGATGCGTACCATCGCGTTTTCATCGTTGAAAAGATAGGATGCCAACGTTTTGGCAAGTTCTGTCTTACCGACACCTGTCGGCCCCAGGAAGAGGAAGCTGCCTATAGGCCGTTTGGGATCCTGCAGACCCGCCCGGCTTCTCCGCACGGCATCGGCTACCGCTCCTATCGCTTCGAGCTGCCCGGCTACGCGTTTCCCCAGCACGTCTTCCAGTTGAAGCAGCTTCTCGCGCTCGCTCTGCAGCATCTTGCTGACCGGGATCCCAGTCCATTTGGCAACCACTTCCGCAATATCTTCAGCGGTGATCTCCTCCTGCAGGAGGCTGCGTTCGCCCTGCGCCTGCTGAAGTTCCTCCAGCTTTTTCTGCAACTCAGGGATGCGCCCGTACCTGATCTCGGCTACCTTACCGAAGTCACCACCACGTTCCGCATTTTCTGCTTCAAATTTCAGGTGATCGAGGTTTTCCTTGATGGTGCGGATCTCGTTGACTACGCCTTTCTCTTTTTCCCACTGGGCTTTAAGCGCATTGCGTTTTTCTCCGAGCTCGGCTAACTCCCTGTTGAGCACCGTTTCCTTGTCTTTATTATTTTCTCTCCTGATGGCCTCCCTTTCTATCTCAAGCTGCATGATCCGGCGATTCAGCTCATCAAGCTCCTCCGGCATGCTATCCATTTCAAGCCTCAGCTTCGAAGCAGATTCGTCGATAAGATCTATTGCCTTATCGGGCAGGAAGCGGTCGGTAATATAGCGGTTCGACAACTCGACGGCAGCGATCACCGCGTCGTCCTGTATCCTTACGCCGTGATGCAGCTCGTATTTGTCCTTGATCCCCCTCAGGATACTGATGGCATCCTGGACCGACGGCTCATCGACCATCACCGCCTGGAAACGCCTTTCCAGCGCTTTATCTTTTTCTATGTATTTCTGGTATTCTTTGGTCGTGGTCGCGCCTATGGCATGCAGTTCCCCACGGGCCAGCGCCGGCTTGAGAAGGTTAGCGGCATCCATTGCGCTTTCTCCGCCCCCGCCGGCTCCGATCAGGGTGTGGATCTCGTCGATAAACAGGATAATTTCCCCGTCCGAATCTGTTACCTCCTTGATAACCGCTTTGAGCCGCTCTTCAAATTCTCCCTTATACTTGGCGCCTGCTATCAGCAGACCCATATCGAGAGAGACAATGATCTTTGATTTCAGGTTTTCGGGCACGTCCCCCTGGATAATACGCTGCGCAAGACCTTCCACGATAGCGGTTTTACCCACACCGGGCTCACCGAGCAAAATCGGGTTATTTTTGGTCCTGCGGCTTAAAATCTGTAAGACGCGGCGGATTTCGTCATCACGGCCTATTACCGGATCTATTTTTCCGGCTTTGGCCAGCTCATTAAGGTTCTTGCTGTAGCGTTCCAGGGAACGGTACTTGGCTTCTGCATTCTGATCTTTCACGGGATTATTTTTTCCTCTTAGTTCTTTAATAGCTCCTTTTAATGATTTCTCGGTAGCGCCCAACTCCTGGAGAAGCTTCGCCACACTGTCTTTTCCTCCCAGTATACCGAGCAACACCAGCTCCACGCTGACAAACTCGTCGCCGAAGTCTTTCAAATGACTCTGTGCTTTTGCGAATGCTGCGGCAAGGTCGTTGCTCACATATACCTGCTGTGTTCCGTGCACCTGGGGATAACCGCTTACAATACTCTCCAGCCGCGTTTTCAGCAGATTGGCGTTTACTCCCATTTTTTCGAGCAGGAACTGGGAGGTATTGAGATCTCCTTCCAGGATAGCTCTCAGAAGGTGGCCCGTTTCGATAGCCTGCTGGTTATTCCCCTGCGCTATCTGGGCAGCCTCCTGTATAAGTTCCTGGGCTTTTACTGTATATTGATTAAAATTCATGGCGTCCGAATTATAGTTAAGTTTGTATACTAGTTTTCAACAAAGAATGTACCGCATCAAACCACACTGAAAAATTGTCATACAGAGGGGGTTTTTCTTGCAAAAACGCGCCATTTTGTCTCATTTCAACCATTAAAAGCCTTCATGTTTACCCATCAGGTTCCTTATTCTCCCGACAAGAGGTTACTGACCGATAGCCGCCAGTTAAACGTACCGCAAAATACCCTGTTCTTTGCTATAAAGGGAGAACGTCATGACGGGCACAGGTTCGTAACCGGGCTTTACCGGAAGGGAGTACGGGACTTTGTCGTCCAATCCGATGCGCTTTCCGCAGAGCTCAGAGAAGAGCTGGCTTCCCTGTCTGAAGCGAATTTCTACGAAGTGTCCGATACCATCGAAGCCCTGCAGGAATTGGCGAAGCGGCACCGGCAGCATTTCGATCTGCCCGTGATCGGTATTACCGGCAGCAACGGGAAAACAGTGGTAAAGGAATGGCTGGCCCAGATGCTCGCTCCGGCAAGAAGCGTGGTAGCCAGCCCCAAAAGCTATAATTCCCGGATCGGAGTGCCCCTTTCCGTCTGGAATATACGCCCGGAAAACAACCTGGGGGTATTCGAGGCCGGTATTTCCCTGCCGTTCGAGATGCCGGCCCTGCAGGCCATTATTGATCCCTCTATCGGGATTTTCACCAATGTAGGAACTGCTCATGACGAAGGGTTCAGGAGCAAAAAACAAAAGGTATCTGAAAAACTAAAGCTTTTTGTGAGGTCGGAGAAGCTTATTTTCAGAAGCGATTACAAAGAACTTTCCTCCGAGATCGAGCTCCTGCTCAAACCGGTCAACCCTGGCATCGGGCTCATTTCCTGGTCGACCGGCACAGATGCCGCCGTCGTAGTGCAGTTCTTGCCGGAAGAAACCGGCGCTGAAATCCGACTTTCAGGCCTGTACGGGAACCATTCGTTCTCTGTACCTTTTACCGATGAAGCATCGCTCGAAAACATCACGCATTGTATCGTGTGTATGCTGGAGCTGAACATACTTCCGGACTACATACAAAACCAGCTCGGGAAACTGCGACCAGTTTCCATGCGACTGGAACTGAAAGAGGGGATTTTCCAAACTTACCTGGTCGACGACACCTATAACAACGATCTGCAGGGGTTTACGATGGCCCTCAATTTTCTCAGCCGCCAGCATCAGCGACCTAAAAAGGCAGTCATTCTTTCCGATATGCTCCAATCAGGGCTTAAGGCCGAGGAGCTTTTCCCCGCCATCGGGCAGTTACTTGCCGCTGCCGGCATCGATACCTTTATCGGGATCGGCCCGGATATCAGCCAGAACCGCGGCGCTATTCCTGTGGAAAAATCGTTTTATTACGCCACTACACAGGAATTTCTCGACCAGCATATTTTCTCCGGACTTGCCGGCAGCGTAGTGCTGATCAAAGGTGCCAGGTCCTTTTCCTTTGAGCGTATCGTCAACAGGCTTCAGCAGAAAACGCACAATACGGTCCTGGAAATCAACCTTGATGCTATTACCCACAACCTCAATTTCTACAAGGCACAGATCGGGAACGACACGAAAATAATGGCGATGGTCAAAGCTTTTGCCTACGGGGCCGGTAGCGCGGAAGTAGCCTCCATACTCCAGTTCAACCGGGTGGATTACCTGGGCGTTGCCTATCCCGACGAAGGGATTGCGCTGCGCCAGAGCGGTATTACCCTTCCTGTGATGGTGATGAATGCTATGCGCGATACCTACGATCCGCTGCTCCGCTATAATCTCGAACCTGAGATTTTCAGCCGGAAATCCATGCTGGAATGGGTCGGCTATATCAACCAGATGCCCGCAACAACAGAAATTCCGGCCATACACCTGAAGCTCGACACCGGTATGCACCGCCTTGGCTTTACAGAAGACGACTACGAATGGCTGAAGGAAGTTATTACTGAAAACCCGTCTCTGCGGGTGGCGAGTATATTTTCCCACCTGGTAGGCGCCGACGAGGGAGAGCACACTCCTTTCTCACACCTGCAGTACGAAAGGTTCAGAAAAGGCACCGGCTTCCTGGAAGCAGCTATCGGGCGACCGGTTTTAAAACACCTGCTCAATTCTGCGGGCATCGTCAGGTTTCCTGAATACAAAATGGATATGGTACGTCTCGGGATCGGCCTGTATGGTATAGAGGCTACGCGCCGGAAGCAGTCGAAGCTCCAGACTGTCGGTACGCTGAAGGCCACAATTTCACAGATCAAATACGTACCGGCAGGAGAGACGATCGGGTACGGGCGAAAAGGTATTCTTGACGCTCCTTCAATCATCGCAACTATCTCCCTCGGATATGCCGACGGCTACGACAGGAGGTTTGGCAATGGTAAAGGGCATGTACTGGTCAACGGCATAAAATGCCCGACGGTCGGTAATATCTGCATGGATATGACGATGATCGACATCACCGGGTCTAAGGCCAGAGAAGGCGATACTGTCGTGGTAATGGGAGACGGGCTCCCCGCATGGCAGCTGGCCGACGCGATAGGTACCATACCCTACGAATTGTTCACCAATATCGGAGAGCGGGTCAAAAGAGTGTTTTATAAGGAATAAGATTACATTCACTATCTTGCATAGATTCACCGGAACCGGCCGGGTACTTTTTAAACCATATCTGCCTGATGTTCAAAAACAAGACATTCATCATCACAGGTGCCAGCAGGGGGATCGGTAAAGCCATCGCTTTGAAGCTTGCCCGCGACGGCGCCAATATCGTGATCGCCTCCAAATCTGTCGAAGAAGACCCGAGGTTGGGCGGCACTATCTATTCTGCAGCAGAAGAAGTAGAGCAAGCCGGCGGAAAAGCGCTTGCCGTGCCCTGTGATATCCGCTTCGAAGAGCAGATCGAAAATGTCATCTCACAGGCTGCAGCGGTATTCGGGGGTATAGACGGTCTTGTCAATAACGCTTCGGCTATCTCACTTACTTCTACCGGACAAACCGAAACCAAACGCCTCGACCTCATGTACAATATCAACGTAAGAGGTACATTCCTGATGACCAGGCATTGCCTGCCCTACTTAAAAAAATCGAAAAACCCGCATATTCTCAACCTGTCGCCTCCGCTCAATATTACGCCTCAGTGGCTGGGGATCTCGGTTCCTTACAGTATCAGCAAATTTAATATGAGCATGATGGCCCTGGGCTGGTCGGCAGAATTTCGGGCAGAAGGCATCGCAGCCAACGCCCTGTGGCCGGTAACTACCATTGCTACGGCGGCCGTACAGAACCTCCTGGGTGGAGATGAGATGATAGCGCATAGCAGGAAACCGGATATCATGGCAGATGCTGCGCATTATATTCTTTCCCAGCCATCACGGGAACTCACAGGGAACCTTTTCCTTGATGAGGAGGTGCTTGTGAGAGCAGGTATAACTGATTTGTCTTCTTACGCGGTTACGCCGGGAGTTAAGCTTCAGAAAGATCTCTTTGTTTGAATATTGAATTGCATATGAAAAACGTCTTCTTTGAAGGCCCCGTACTCTGGTCACAGATAGATGCCAACATGCATCTACGGCATTCGGCTTATGCAGACTTCGGGGCTCAGGCCAGGCTCGGTCTGCTGGATTTTGTCGGGTTGTCGATGGAGATCGTTGCTCCGCTGAAGCTTGGACCTATCCTTTTCAGGGAGGAACTTGTGTATATGCGCGAAATCCTGGTAAATGATACTGTGCTGGTTACGGCCGAGATGACCAGGTGCAGGCCTGACGGCAGTCGCTGGTCGTTCCGGCAGGAAATATACAGGCAGGACGGCATAAAGGCGGCAGTTATCAATGTAGACGGCGCCTGGGTCGACATAGAAAGGAGGAAACTCGGGAAACTGCCCGAGGACCTCGCTTTTATTTTTCTCAATAAGATTCCGCGCAGCGATGACTTTATCATGGAAGAACCAAAATCAATTTCCCCGAATATGAATCTTAACGAAAAATTCGCAAAAGCCCAGGAAGACAGCAAGAACCTGGATGAAAGGCCCGACAACGAGACGCTTCTTTCCCTGTACGCGTTGTACAAGCAGGCTACCGCGGGAGATGCCCCTGCGGAAGGGCCGTCAAACCCGTTTGATATCGTAGGCAAAGCAAAGCACGACGCCTGGGCAAAATTAAAAGGCACAGGCACAGAAGACGCGCAGGAAAAGTACGTAGCATTGGTAGAGAAGCTTAAGGGGTAAATTTTGTTTTCATGAACAGGTTGCAAAACCAACTGGAAAAAGCCCGGAATTCGGCATGGCATCTGTGGTGGCTGAACTTCGGGCTCTGGCGTATGGTGCCTTTCAACGCGCCCCACGGGATCAGGATCACTTCTGTTACCGAAGATTCCATTACAATCCAGGCGAAAAAAACGCCAAACAACCGGAACCACATCAAAGGTATTCATGCCTGCCTGCTTGCCACTCTCTGTGAGTACGTATGCGGTCTGAGCCTGCTGGCCCGGCTGAACCCTAAAGAGTACCGTATCATCCTGAAAAGCCTGCAGATGACTTATCATTACCAGGCCAAAACCGCAGTAACCGTAACATTTACGATTACCCCGGAATGGTTTGAAAAGGAAATACTCGAACCGCTCCGTACCTCCGGCAAGCTATTTAAGGAGCTTTCTGTCGATGTTTTCGATACAGCCGGCAACCATATCTGCACAGGTTTAGTCAACTGGCAGATCAAGAGCTGGAAAGATGTAAAGACTAAGCCGGAATAAACCACGATCATCTCTATGACACAAACATCTCTGGAAGTCGCTCAGGAATACTACCAACATTTTAATAACAGGAACTGGGAAGGCATGCTCAGCCTCCTTGACGAACAGGTACGCCACGAGCCCAACCAGGCCGACGAACCGCGCATCGGTAAAAAGAAATTCACCGAATTCCTGGCGCACATGGACAACAGCTACGAAGAGACGCTGACCGATATGGTATTCTTCAGCGAACCCGGCGGCAACAGGGTAGCCGTGGAATTTACCGTAAACGGCATTTATAAAAAAGGAGAGGAAGGACTTCCTGCTGCTTACGGGCAGAAGTACGTGCTCCCTGCCGCCGCTTTCCTGGAATTCCGCGACGACAGGATTATACGGATCACCACTTACTACAATCTTACGCTCTGGATCAAGCTGGTTTCCTGATGAGTGAGCTTACTTACATCACCCGGACCGGCACCTCGACAAGCGGACTCTTCGACGACCTGGCCCGGCTCCGCATAAAGGTTTTCCGCGACTACCCCTACCTGTATGAAGGTTCTGTCGATTATGAGCGCGGGTACCTGGCTACCTATGCCAACTCGCCGGAAGCGCTGCTTTTTGCCGTTTACGACGGAAAAGAAATGGTAGGGGCCACCACCTGCATACCGCTTGCCGACGAAACGGATGAGGTAAAGGAACCGTTTGTCCGGAACGACCTCAACGTCGGTGAAATCTTCTATTTCGGCGAAAGCATCCTGCTGAGACCTTACAGGGGACTCGGGCTGGGCCATAGATTTTTTGATGTAAGAGAATCGCACGCGGCCGGGTCGGGCAAATATAAAATCACCTGCTTCTGCTCCGTCAGCCGCCCCGACGATCACCCCGCGAAGCCGGTGGACTACCGGCCTAACGATGCTTTCTGGCTTAAAAGAGGATACACCCCTCAACCCACGCTGAAGAGCTTCTTCGACTGGACAGACATCGGCGACCTGCACGCTACCGCCAAACCAATGGTTTACTGGACCAGGCCCCTCAACTGACGCTATGGCAAAAGTTAAGATCGCTTCCGCACAATACCCGGTCACCCGGCACAGCAGCTTCGCCGCCTGGCAATCCCATACCGAAAAATGGGTACAGCAGGCTGCAGACAATCATGCCGGCCTGCTTTTGTTCCCCGAATATGGTTCTATGGAGCTGGTCAGCATTTTTGAAGAAGCCATCCGGAAAGATATTCATGCCCAGGTCAGGGCTATGGACAGTCTGAAAGACGATTTCTGCCGCACATTTTCCGATCTGAGCAAAAAATCCGGTGTTATTATCGTAGCGCCGAGCCTGCCGGTTATGCACAACGGCCAGCCGGTAAACCGTGCTTTTGTATTTTCGCCCGGCGGGACCACGGCCTACCAGGATAAATTCTTTATGACCCGGTTTGAAGACGAAGAATGGCATGTAAAAGGCGGCGAAAAAATTCTCACGCTTTTCGAGACCGACTGGGGGAACTTCGGAATACAGATCTGCTACGATGTGGAATTCCCGATAGGGTCGGCATTACTGGCTTCCGCAGGAGCCGGCCTGGTACTGGCACCCAGCTGTACCGAGACTATCCGCGGAGCGACACGCGTACATATCGGGGCAAGGGCGAGAGCCCTGGAAAACCAGCTCTATACCGTCGTTTCGCAAACTGTAGGCAGTGCCCCCTGGTCGCCGGCCGTAGACATCAACTACGGGGTTGCGTCATTTTACAGCACGCCCGACAAAAACCTGCCGGAAGAAGGAGTCCTGGCCATTGGAGAACCACAAAAAGAAGGATGGCTCTATTTTGAGCCTGATTTTTCTCTTTTGGCAACCGTACGGGAAGACGGGCAGGTATTCAACTTCAGGGATATGGGTAGGTTCAACCGGTTTTCCGAATACGATAGGGTTGAAGTCCGTAAGATCAGGCTTTCATAGCCTGCTACCTGTTTGATCCACCCCTCTCAGAAATAAAACCTGCCACACAACGGCTCTTTCAGGCAAACTAGGAAAAGCGCTTTACCCATAACAACTCGTTCTACCTTGTCTTCCGGAAAATAACTGTACACCAACTCCAAATCGTCGGTAAGTATGTACTGGTAACAGTGTTTTCGCCCCGCATTTTCCAGGGAGGAAAATACCCCGGATGTGTAGATATAATCAAAATCGGCTTCCACGCCTGTCGATGCCCGCAGCGCTGCCTGGTAGAAATAGAAACCGTCGGTCATGTGCCCCATTACGCCCACACCAGGTTTCTCTCCTTTTATTTCAGGCATCAGCTGCCTGTAGTCGGCCAGCTTCCCCGGATCATTCATAAAATACAGCTCCGCCCTGTCGATAGAAAAGACCGTTTCTTTCAGCGAATTGAAATATCCCAGTTTGTCCAATATTGCAAAAAAATGCTGACGTTTCAGGTAGTCAGGATGTGATTTTAGTGGAAAACAGTCTCCCTCACCATAGCTGAAATCATACAGATCTGACACCTCTTTTTTGTATACATTCTTCTTTTCAGGGTCTACACAAAGGTAAACAGGAAGATGGCCCATAAGTCTTTTGGCAAGATAACCTACAGGCGCTACCGGTTTTGCGGGGTTACCGATTACGAAAAACAAAGCCGGAACAAAAAAGAGGATCAGGGCCAGGCCCCTCAGCAAGCTAGGTGCTCTCTCCAGGACAAAACCTATCAACACGGCCCCCATTACAAAAAAAGGCAGATGCGTCCTGGTGCTCCAGTGCTGAAACTTCAATACAGTGCAAAACAGGAAAAAACCTCCGATAGCAAGCAGCCAGAATGTGAGCATTTCCCGGTTCCCTTTCAGAAAGAGGAGCACGCCCGAAAAAAGAATGACGACTAAAAAGTGGATCGAATTGGGCACCATGTCTTCATGCACGGTATACCTGACGTCAAAGCTATCGCGGGAGATCGCCGGATCATTGACGTCGACCCCGATTACATCGTGTAGCCGGATAATAAGGCTCTCAATGCTCCTGTTGAGCCCTGCATGCGGAGTACCGAGATGAATACATTCCCGAACAACGCATAGTTGCGGCTCCAGAACGGTGCAAAAATCAACCCTATACAAAGCACCATCGTTGCTAAAATGCCCCCTGAACGTGCAAGTCCGTACTTTCGCAGGAAAGTTACACCGAAAAAGCAGCAAAACGGAATGGCATATAACGCTGCCGGGTACTTTGAAAAAACCGACAAGCCAAGCGAAATCCCCATTCCCAAAAGCAATACGGGCGAAAATTCCCTTCTAAGCCTGAAACCAAAGTAGAGAAATGCGGTAAAAAAACAACACGCAACCAGTTCCACCTGGGTAGTTGTAAGCTCAAATATAAAAATGGGGAGGGTAAGCAGAGCAAAGCCGGTCAGAAGCTGTCCGTAGCGACTGAGCCCCAGTTCTTTTGCCAGCCCCCACCCCCCCGCGAGACATCCCATTCCGGCAAAGAACTGTACCAGGTTAACAAACTGGTCGGAGCCGGCCACAAGGTAGACGTTCAGCACGACATACTCGGCGAATACATTCAGATAAAGCTGCTGCAGATAGGGCGTAGGATAAAAGCCCAGGTTCCCGAAATGCAGCCAGGCTATGATCCTGTGAAGGTGATAATTATTGGAATCAAAGTTGTTCGGCGGCACATAAACAGCCAGGGCCGCCAATGGCACGACAATGAGCAGGGAGCCGAAAATGATTGCTTTGTTCGCCTTTACTAAAGAAAATAACCGTTTAAAACCGCTTGCAGTGTCCTCCCGGGATTTCCATTGCCTGCTACGCGAAATCTTAGTGATCAGCAGGATTTCAATCAACAGGACACTTCCCCAATAGCAGCGCCCCGAAAAATAACCGATGGCATTCAGCAGGGATGCGCCCTCTGCATATATCCAGCACAGCATTCCGGTTAAAATAAAAAACCACAGTATTCTTTCCGCGAAACAGGCGGAAGGAAATGCGGTCCTTATTAATAACATACTGCTGAAAAACAGCAACAGAGAGAAGAAGACGGGAATAAAAAAATTCAACATACTGTTCAGTCTCCCTACAGAAATCCGGGAAACGAGCGTTTTAATTTACTATAGCAACTGTCGAAACTAATGTATTTTTCGTAACTATCACAAACCTTACAAATCAATACAATAATTATGTAATACAGCCTTTTGAGAAAAAGGCTAATTTTGCAAAAGATATCAGTTATTTAGTAGACTGACAATCATAGGCTAAGCATTCCTTTTCCATGCAAAAGAATCTCTTTTACCGCTATTTCACCATGTTGATGGCTGTCCTGGTGCTTTCGAGCAGCATAGGCGTCGGACTGGTGGAAAGCCAATGCATGATGAGAGGAAAGTCGGTAGACCTGGTTTTCAAAGAGAAGAAGAAAGGTTGTAAGCTTTGCCGTACCTCCAAAAAAGAAACAACACTGCCTGTTCAACAGGAAACACCGGTTTTTAAAAAGCTGCACTGCTGCATCGAAAAGCAGCAACTGAAAACAGTTGACTTTCAGGCTCCTGTTGTAAAACAGCTCGAAAAACCTGCAAAAGATCTCGCAGATACCGGTCATTTTCATACCGCTGACTTTAACTTTCTGAAACGCTGGCTATCGGACACAGCAAATACGCTTCCGGCAGCCGTCCTTTCATTTTCCTCTCCCTATTTCGGGCGAAGCATGCTTTCGTTCGTCCAGTCTTTCCTGATCTGATCAGGTTTTGATGTCCGGCGGCCGGATCCCTGTTATGAGGACCGTCCGGGCCGGAATGCGAGGCATTGTGCTCCAACTGCGCCTATGCCTGAGAAAACCCCGGATACCGGGAGAGTTTCCATCAAAACCATTCATTATGAACTTGAAATATCAACTATCGGCAATCCTGCTGCTCCTTTCGGCCGGCCTATACGGGCAGTCGGTAAAAGGCAGGGTATACGGTGAAGAGAATACTGAAAAAACTCCGCTTATCGGCGCAAGCGTCTTTTGGGCGGGAACTACTGTGGGGGTACTGACCGATGTCGAAGGCAACTTTTCAATACCTCTTTCGGCGCAGGCCCATATGCTCGTGGTCAGCTTTGTAGGATACCGGAACGACACGCTCCATATAACTGCCCCTTCTGAAATAGAAGTCACCCTTAAAGAAGACCATACACTCAAAGAGGTAACCATCAGCGGCAACGCGGGCATGCTCGACAGGCTGTCGCCTCTGCACACCGAAATTATCGATACGCGTACGCTTGAGAAAGCAGCCTGCTGCAACCTCTCCGAGAGTTTTGAAACCAATGCTTCCGTGAGCGTGTCGTATAACGATGCGGTGACAGGCTCGAAGCAGATCCAGATGCTTGGGCTAAGCGGCAATTACATCCAGACCAATACCGAGAACATCCCGTTTGTACGTGGGCTTGCAACTACTTTCGGCCTTAACTACATCCCGGGCACATGGGTGCAGTCTATCGACGTCAACAAAGGAGTCGGCTCGGTTGTAAACGGGTACGAGTCCATGACCGGCCAGATCAACGTAGAGCTGAAAAAACCGGACGGGAACGAACAGCTCTATTTCAACACATACGTGAATCATTTCGGAAGAGCGGAGGTCAACCTGAATGCGGCGAAACAGCTATCCGAAAAATGGAGCACCGGCATCATGACCCATGCCAGCACTTTGAGAAACCGCGTCGACCTGAATAACGACAATTTCCTGGACATGCCGCTTTATACCCAGGTAAGCGCCCTGAACCGCTGGAAATACCAAAGTGAAAAAATGATGGCGCAGTTCGGGATCAACGCATTGCACGAAAGCCGGCTCGGGGGTGAAATGAACTTCCGGAAGCACATGAAAAAAACGACTGAGGCCTACGGTTTCGGCACGGGTGTCAACCGTTACAGCGCGTTTGCCAAAATAGCCCGCCTGTACCCGCACAAACCCTACCAGGGACTGGGCCTGATCCTGAACGCCTCTCTCCACGACCAGGATTCGTATTTCGGGCTTACCAACTACGACGGCACCCAGAAAAACCTTTACGGAAACCTGATCTACCAGAATATTATCGGGAATACCAATCATACTTACCGGACTGGCGTCAGCTATATGCTGGACAACTACCGGGAAGTATACCGCGATACACTGATGACGAGGCATGAGTCCGTCCCGGGAGCATTTTTCGAGTATACCTATAACCATATGGACAAATTCGTAGTCGTACTCGGCTCAAGGGTAGATGCCCATAATATTTACGGGGTCCAATTCGTTCCCAGGGCGCATCTCAAATATGAGCTCGACAACCATACGGCTTTGCGAATTGCCGGGGGAAAAGGCTTCAGGGTGCCTAATGCGCTTGCAGAGAACTACGGCAACCTCGTATCGTCGAGAACGGTCGTATTCCGGGAATCGCTGAGACCTGAAGTTTCCTGGAATTACGGCATCAGCCTTTCCCGCGATATGCATATCAGCGACATGAAGAGCAGCATAGTGGTAGATTTTTTCCGTACCCATTTTGACAATCAACTGGTGGCGGATATGGAAGACCATAGCTATATTTACTTTTATAACCTGAATGGCAAGGCATTCGCCAACAGCTTCCAGGCTGAGCTGAACCTCGTGCCGGTCAAACGCTGGGAATTCAAGCTTGCGTACCGCTTTTTTGACAATAAGCAGACTCTCACCAATGCCGACGGCACCGGCAGGCTGCTGCCCCGTATGATGGTAAGCCGCGACCGCGTTCTCTTCAACACCGCGTACGCGCTTCCCTACGACAGATGGAAGTTTGACTTTACCGTACAATGGAACGGCCGGAAAAGAATGCCTATGACAAGCAGGGAACATGCCCCGGGGGACTACGAAATAAATGAAAGCTATATGGCACCCGACTTTTTCAACATCAATGCCCAGGTAACCAGAACATTCCCGAAATGGGACATTTACCTTGGAGGAGAAAATCTGGCAGGTTTCAGACAGCTGAACCCTATCGTAGAAGCGCAAAATCCCTTTGGCAAGGATTTTGATGCTGGTATGGCATGGGGACCCGTGGTCGGAAGGATGATCTATGCCGGGCTGAGATATAAAATTGGCGAATGATGGAACTGCTTGTTAAAAATATGGTCTGCGACCGTTGTATCAGGACTGTGCGGGAGGAATTGGAGAAAATCGGGATACAGGTGAATGAAATCGAATTGGGTAGGGTCGGCATAAACGGCGAGCCTGATGAAGAGCTTATAGAAAATATCCGGGTTATACTTACCCAAAACGGCTTCGAGCTGATAGACGATAAAAAGGCTGCGCTTGTGGACTATATCCGGAAGCTGATTATCGGGGAAGTACAGTATCTGAAAGGCGATAAGCCCGAACACATGAACTTTTCCGAATACCTGGCCCAGAAAACCGGGTATGATTATTCTTATATCAGCCACCTGTTTTCTTCGGAAACGGACCAGACTATCGAGCAGTATATTATCGCCCAGCGGATAGAAAAAGTAAAGGAATGGCTTTCTTACAACGAGATGACCATCAGCGAAATAGCCTGGAAGCTGGGGTATTCAAGCGTAGCCCATCTTTCCAACCAGTTTAAAAAAGCTACCGGCATGACGCCGGCCGCCTATAAAAGCGAAAGGAGCCTGCCGCGGATTGCACTGGATAAGGTGGGAAAAAGGGAACAGTAATTAACAATCAACAACTTAATACTTATATAATCTCATGAAACGAATCGCAAGCTTATTGATAGCGCTTTTCCTTACAGCCGGATTGCTGAATGCCGGTCCTGTAAACGACAACACCAAAGAGGTCAAGATCAAAACCTCGGCTAAGTGTAAAATGTGCAAATCGCGCCTGGAAAAAAATGTAGGACTTTCCAAAGGGGTTGAAGAAGCCAGCCTCAACCTGGACGATAAAGTAATGACGGTCAGGTACAACCCTAAACGGACATCTGAGGAGAAGATACGCGAGACCATTGCCAAAACCGGCTACGAGGCCGATGATATACCGGCAGTAGAAGCAGCCCATGACAAATTGCCCAAATGCTGCCGGAGGACTGCGGAGGCTCATGCCCATTAATCACAGTCACACTCCTTACACCACAAATTATGAAAAAGTCAGTTTTGTATACCTGGGTACTCCTCCCGGTACTATTCGCGGCGTGCAGCCCTTCGGGAAACCAGTCTAAAGACATGCCCGACGGACATACGAGCGAGAACTCACTCGACTGGGCCGGGGTATATGCCGGCGACGATGAAATCCTTTCCCTCACCGCCGGTCAGTCTTATTCTTTCGAAGAAAAGAAAACCGCCGATTCTGTAAGCCGGTCGGAAGGTACCTTTACCTGGGACAATGACGGAAGGGAAATTTCCCTCTCCGGGAACGGCAAAATCTACCGGGTACAGGAAAATAAGATAGTTCCGTTAGACAAAGACAAGCAACCCGTAGAATCCGACGCATTGCGCAAGCAGCAGGAAAAGCTGGCAGATATCTACTGGCGTCTTGTTGAAATAAACGGGAAAAACGTAAGTGATTTCAAGTCGGATATCGGGCGGGAGGCCCACCTCATTTTCAGCGACGAAGAGAAACAGGCAAGCGGTAGCAGTGGCTGCAACCTTATCTCCGGTCCGTATGAAACTGGCGATGCACCCGGAAAAATCAAATTCAACAGGTTTCGCAGCACACTTATGATGTGCCCAGGCCCTGTCATGGATCTTGAGAGCGAATTCACCGAAAAAATCGAGGATGTAGCCGGTTACGAACTCGGTGAAGGAATGCTATCGCTCCCAGATGCCGACGGGAAGGTGCTGTTCAGGTTCAGGCACTCCCTGAGCAAAGAATAAGCCGGCTACTGGTAGAACTTCCTGATGCGGATCATCTGCTCTACCTCCTCAGGAACGAGGTACCTGATCGACATTCCGCTGCTGAGCGACTCCCTTATATAGGTTGCTGAAATATCGAGCAGGGGAGCATCCACGAACTTTACCCGCGGATGCTCCCTGTAGCCATGCGGCTTCGAACCGGGCCGGGGATATACATACAGACCTGTATATTCGAGTATTTTATCACTGTTTTTCCAGTTTCCAAACTGCGCCAGGTTGTCTTCACCGATAATCAGCCTGAACTCATGCTGCGGGAACTTTTCCTGGATCCTGACGAGCGTATCTATGGTATAGCTCGGTTTGGGCATATGAAACTCGACATCTGAAGCGGAAAGCAAGGGGTTATCGGCGATTGCGCGCTCCACCATATCGAACCGGTCAAATTCATGCAGGAGGTTTTTCGACTTTTTGAAGGGATTCTGCGGACTGACGATAAACCAGACCCTGTCCAGGTCTGTAGCGGTGGCCATGGTCTGCGCTATGATCAGATGTCCCACGTGAATGGGATTAAATGAGCCGAAAAAGAGTCCGATTTTCATTGGAACAAGTTAGGGAATGAGTCCCGATAGCTATCGGGAGAGGCAATGAGACGATTCTTAAACCGTTAGCTCCTGCCCGTTCAGCAGGATCGTTGTCGGGTCGCCGGAGACCCTTTTCACTTCGGTTCTCTCCCTGGTTACGAATACGCTCAGCAGGGTCCCTCTGAAGCCGATCCTGAAAGAATAGGAGTTCCAGCTATCGGGGACAAAAGGATTGAGGGCAAGCATTCCTCCCGCTACCCTCTGGCCGGCAAATCCTTTTACCACACTCATCCAGGTTCCTGCCATTGATGTAATGTGCAGGCCGTCTTCTGTATCATTATTATAGTCATCCAGGTCCAGCCGCGAGGTCCGGAGGTACATTTCATAGGCTTTCTCCCGGAGGTTAAGCTTCGCTGCCAGGATTGCATGCACGCAGGGGGACAGCGAAGATTCATGGACCGTCATGGGTTCGTAGAATTCGAAGTTCCGCCTCAACTGCTCCGTCGAAAAATCTTCTTCGAAAAAGTACATCCCCTGCAACACGTCTGCCTGCTTGATAAAACAGGATCTCAGGATCCGGTCCCACGACCACTTCTGGTTAATCGGCCTGTGCCCGGCAATTTGCCCTACGGTCAGCAGCTCTTTATCCAGGAAACCGTCCTGCTGAAGGAGCACCTGCCTCTCTTCATCATAAGGGAACCACGTATTACCCAGGATCGCCTTCCAGTCCGTGTGTTCGGTATCGTAGCTAAAAGCCACTTTCTCCAGTATAGTGCCCAACGCTTCCTTATTTTCCTTTTCCAGTTCATCTATTACGCTCAGCGTATACTTAAGGGTCCAGTTGGCAATATAGTTCGTGTACCAGTTGTTATTCACATTATTCTCGTACTCGTTAGGACCGGTCACCCCCAGCATCACATAGGCCTTTTTCGCCTCCGACCAGTTAAATCGCTGCTTCCAGAACCTCGAAATACCGATCAGTACTTCCAATCCGTATTCGGCAAGATACTGTCTGTCGCCCGTATACCGCACATAATCGAATATAGCGTAGGCAATGGCGCCGTTCCGGTGTATCTCCTCGAATGTTATCTCCCATTCGTTATGACATTCCTCCCCGTTCATCGTCACCATCGGGTAGAGGGCGGCACCGTTTCCAAATCCCAGCTTAGCCGCATTTTCTATAGCCTTCCTTAAATGATTATGGCGGTAAACCAGCAGGTTACGGGCTACGGAAGCGTCGGCGGTGGCCAGGTAAAACGGCAGGCAATACGCCTCGGTATCCCAGTAGGTGCTGCCCCCGTATTTTTCACCGGTAAACCCCTTCGGGCCGATATTAAGGCGCGCATCAGCACCGGTATAGGTTTGCTCCAGGTGAAAGATATTGAAGCGGATACCCTGCTGGGCGGCGACATCCCCCTCAATTATAATGTCGTTCCGCTCCCATTTTTCCGCCCAGGCAGACACATGAGCCTGTTTCAGTTCCCCGTAGCTTTTTTCGCGGAGACGGTCTATGCGGGCATTCACAGTATCGTGGAGCTCTTCCCCTGCGTAGTTTGCAGAAGAGAGGTTAACACCATATTTGACAAAAACCAGCTCCTTTCCGGCTTCAAGCCTTATGGTCACATGACCGGCTACGTATTTTTCTTTTTTTTCAGGAATAGAATTGAAATCCTGCCTGATACCCCCGATAAATAAATCATACGCCATAGCCGTTGCTACCCGGAAGCGCTCGACACCGAACGGGTTTGCCCTTGTTTCAAGAATGAGACATCCTTTTGCAAAGGCAGTCTCTTTTGATACTTCATCCCAGAAAGACTCGCCGTAGTTGGAATCCCGGTTCCGAATCGTTCCGTCAAGAAACGGTGTGAGCTTTATTTCCGCATCGGTATCCAAAAGCCTTATTGCATAACGGATAGCGCCCGACTCGTCGTCAGCCATGCTGTTAAACCGCTCAGTCGCTATGCTGAGCCTTATCCCCGACTTCAGCCTGACGGTGGTCGTCCGGTACAGAACCCCCTCTTTCATATTCAGCTCGCGTCTGAATTCTTCTACTTCGGCAGCAGCCAGGTCCAGCTCCTCCTCTCCTATCCGTACGCCGATACCGATCCAGTTACACGCATTCAGTACCTTGGCAAAGTAATCCGGATAACCGTTTTTCCACCACCCTACCCTGGTTTTATCGGGAAAGTAAACCCCGGCCACATAGTTTCCCTGCAGCGACTTCCCGGAATACTTTTCTTCGAAATTACCGCGTTGACCCATTCTTCCGTTACCCAGGCTCATCAGGCTCTCGGTTATCTCGTTGTACTCCGGGTGAAATCCCTCCTCTATCACCGACCACTCCGAATGTGTTATGTAATTCTTCATCTTTATAAAAGTTAATGCCTCACCGCCTCATTCAAAATCCCGCGGAGAGACCCCTTCAAAACCCGGGATCACAAAACCCGCATCCTGCAGGATCAGCGGATCGCCTACGCCTACTGCTTTCATACCTGCCCTTCTCGCTGCTTCGATACCGGCGGCAGCATCCTCAAACACCGTACAATTTTCAGGCTCAACGCCGAGATCCGCCGCCCCTGTCAGGAATACCTCGGGGTCAGGCTTGCTGTTCCTGATCCTGTTTCCGTCTACAATAGTATCGAAATAGCCGGTTATTTCAAGGCTTTTGAGAATTGTCCCAGCGTTTTTACTGGCAGAACCGAGTCCGATCAGTATCCCTTCCCGTCTGGCTTCCTCTATAAAAGGCAGGACACCGGGCAAGACATCGTCCGGCGTCATCCGGCTGCACAATTCCAGGTAGTAAGCGTTCTTTTCCGACGCGTATTGCAACTTATCTTCCGGGCTCAGCGTCACCCCTCCGGCTTTCAGCACTATTTCAAGCGAATCCATCCTGCTGATCCCCTTCAAAGCCTCGTTCTGGCTTTCGGAAAATTCAAAGCCGAGCTGGTTGGCCAGCCGCTTCCAGGCGAGGTAATGAAATCGTGCCGTATCGACAATAACACCGTCGAGGTCAAACAGATAGGCTTGGCGGTTATTCATGAGTGGTGATGTGATGATTACCGGCGCCAAAAGTACAAAAAAAGAGCCTACGGGCTCTCCTGATAATCCGGGCCGTCAAATAATCCTACCTGATCTCCTGCCGGCACAAAGAATATTTTGCCCATTCCCGAAAACTTACCGAAATTGGGACCGGGACACATCAATTTTTTTCAAATGAAACTAGATCAGATCAACTGGGGAATTATAGGGTGCGGAAATGTCACCGAGGTCAAAAGCGGGCCTGCCTTCAACCTTGCGGAAGGCTCGCGGCTGGTAGCTGTTATGCGGAGGGACGGGGCTCTGGCCCGGGACTATGCGTCGCGCCACGGGGTTCCGAAATGGTATGATGATGCCGAAAAGCTTATCAATGACCCCGATATCAACGCGATATATATAGCTACCCCGCCCGACTCGCACCTGCATTACACACGCATGGCTATGGAGGCCGGCAAGCCCGTGTATGTCGAAAAGCCGATGGCCCGGAATGCCGCCGAATGCGATGAGATGAACAGGATCAGCGCAGAAACGGGTATACCGCTTTATGTGGCTTATTACAGGCGCGCCCTTCCCTATTTCCTGAAGCTTAAAGAGTTGGTCGAGACTAGGGCAATAGGCGAAATAAGAAGCGTTCATATCCAGCTTCACTGGCAACCCTATGACGAAGAGGTAGGACCGGACGCAAAGCCGAGGTGGCGGGTATTTCCCGAGCTGTCGGGAGGCGGTCACTTCCATGACCTGGCTTCGCATCAGTTCGATTTCCTCGAATACCTGCTCGGACCCGTAAAATCGGCAAAAGGCTTTGCGGCAAACCAGGCCGGGCTGTATCCCGCCGATGATATCGTAACTGCTGCCTTTGCTTTTGAATCGGGTGTGCTGGGAACCGGTAGCTGGTGCTATACCGTCAATAAAGAGCAAAGGGTGGACGACGCCTGGATCATAGGCTCGGAAGGGAAAATATTCTTCCATTTCTTTGAAAAATATGACATCCGGGTCGAGACTGCCGGAGGAACGGAGAACTTTCATATCCCCTATCCGAAGCATGTACAACAGCCGTTCATCGAGCTGATGGTAAAAGAGCTTCGCGAAGGGGTTAAAGTGTGTCCCAGCACCGGTTTGTCGGGTGCCAGGTCAAACCTAATAATGGATGCTATTACGGGGGACCAATAAGCCCTTATCTGCCGTTCATCCCTGGTTATTGCCTTTTACAAACCCCTGCTGCATTCCGGCAACTTCCGTTCGTCATATCTTCCGGATTACCTATTTTTACCGGTCAAAAAATGCAGAAATGGAAAACGCTTACACACTGCTATCCCGTCTTATCTGCGCAACTGCCTTCGTCCTCCTCGCCCAGGTTGCTGCGGCCCAGACAGGGATCAAAGGAACGGTATACAACCAACTGAAGGAACCGCTTCCGTTCGCATCGGTTTCCGTCAAAGGCACTTCTATAGGTACTATCGCCAATAAAGAAGGCCGGTACCAGTTGAATCTTAAGCCCGGATATTATGAAATTGTTTTCCAATACCTGGGTTATCAGAGCGGGTACAAAGCCATTACCCTGACCAACTCCGAAGAAACCTTTGACGCCATACTGGCCGAGCAGGCGCTTCAGTTGGGAGAGGTAAAGATCGGTAAGGGGAACGAAGACCCCGCCTACGCGATCATGCGCCGTGCGATCGCGAAAAGCAAATACCATTTACTGCAGGTAGAAAGCTACAAAGCCAGGGCTTACACGAAGTCGTCGGTCGTGGTTACCGACCTGCCCCTGGAGTTCCTTTATAAAAAAGAGTTGGATAAGATCGCCGCGGAAGAAAACTTCAAAAAAGGGGTTCCGATCCTGAACGAAACCGTTTCGGAAATAGAGTTTAAGCAGCCGAATATCTATAAACAGAAAGTGGTAGCGGCAAGAAACAGCCAGGACAACAGTTTTGCCAGCCCCAACGAGTACCTGCTCACCAGCTTTTACAAACCGGACGTCGTACAGACCGTATCCCCTTTATCTCCCAGGGCTTTCGGTTACTACAAATTCGAATACGTGGGCACTTTCCGGGAAAACGGAGTGGATGTCAGTAAAATAAAAGTGATCCCCCGCGCCTATGGTGACGGCGTATTCAGGGGGACTATCCATATCATCGAAGACCTATGGGCCATTCACAGCCTCGATCTTCAAACGGTTAAAATGGGGATAAACCTGAAGATCAAACAGATATATTCTCCCGTTCAGAATGTATGGATGCCTATCCAGCAGCAATTCAATGCGGACGGCGGCCTATACGGTGTAAAAGGCAAAGCCGAATATGTCATTTCGCAGACCTTCCAGTCCATTGAGCTTAACCCCAACTTTCCGCCCGACGTAGTAATCCTGGACAATAAGACTGAAAAAGAGGACGTAAGAGCGCTGCCCGTTACCAAAAAAGATATCAGGAACAAGGAGCTGGACGAACTGCTGAGCAGCGATAAGAAACTGTCGGTGAGGGATATGCGTAAAGTAATGAAAAATTACGAAAAGAAGCAACTGGAAGAAAGCAAAGACAAGGGAGAAGACATAGATCTCATAGAGCGGCGGGTGACCAGCACGGAAATCGATTCCATGGCCACGCACCGGGCTGGTTCCTTCTGGGACTCCCTGCGTACGGTGCCGCTTACAAAAGCCGAGGTTGTCAGCTATAACCGGCTCGACAGCCTTCTTATTCACAAAAAAATAGATTACCCTGTTCAGAAAGAGGATACGGAAAATGACGATCCGGACACAACTCAGGTTGTGAGAAAATCCAGTAGCGGGAAGCTCGACCCGGCAGACATACTCTGGGGATCTTCTTTTCCGCTTAACCGCAGCAAATCGTGGCGATTCGAATACACCGGGCCGCTCAGGGGTGTGCAGGTCAATACGGTGGAAGGCTGGGTTCTTGACGGAACCGGCATCGGGATCAGGCATACCCGTAAAGCGGACAAAACCACAGGTAGAACCGGGCATCAGTTTGCCCTACGCGGTATGACGCGCTATTCTTTTGCCCGAAACGTATTATCTCCGCGGGGTGAAGCTACCTACCGGTGGAACAGGAATACGATTTCAGCCGAGGGTGGAAGGACGATTTCTCAGTATAACCCTGCGAACCCGATTTCATTCCTGCTCAACTCGGTCACCACCCTCTTCTTTGAACAGAACTTCACCAAAATTTATGAAAAAGATTATTTCCGGCTGAACTATATCCACGCCCAACACAACGATCACTTCAAAATCAGTGCATCAGTGGAATATGCAGACAGAACCGGGCTTACAAACGAGGAAAAATTAAGCAGGTACAGGTGGATCAACTGGAAAAAAAGGGAGTTTACCTCCAACACGCCTGAGTTGGCCGATCACCAGGCGCTTGTCTTCCAGGCTTCCGCCAGCTACAAACCCTGGCAGAAATACAGGATCAGAAACGGGAAAACGACATTTTACAAAGACGACAGTCCTGAATTTACGTTAAGTTACAGAAAAGGGATCCCGGATCTGCTGGGCAGCAATGCCGACTTTGATTTTTTACATTTCAAGGTGAAGCACGGATTCCAGACCGGTATCAGGAGCAAATTGTATTACCAGCTCGGTGCCGGCTCGTTCCTGAACAGGAAATCGGTGTGGTTCCCCGACTACCAGCACTTTAGCGGCAACCGCTTCTTCTTCCAGTTCGGCGACCCGGTGGGCACATTTCGTATGCTCGACTATTACCGGCATTCTACCCGGGAGGAATTTGTGGAAGGCCATCTGTTAGCGGAATTCAGGCAGTTGCTGTTCACCCAGATCCAATGGTTCAGAAGATACGGCATCAAGGAAACATTCATCGCGCACTACCTGGCTACCCCCACATCCGATCATTATAGCGAGCTCGGATACGGATTCGACGTGGGGATCCGGTTTCCTTTCAGGATCGAGGTAGTCAGTAATTTCGAAAAGTTCAGGTATATGCAGACGGCTTTCCGGATCGGTACTACGATGAATATTCCGTTTAAGTGAAAAACTTCATTTCCATACCAAACCGAAATTTTTGAACATAAAAGCATAAATATCAGCTGTCGTCTCCAGCGCCTTGCGGGTATTGCTTGCACCATGTCCCGAATTGGTATCGATGCGGATCAGCAACGGGTAATCTGACGTTGCTCCTGCCTTAGCCTGCAACTCTGCCGCATACTTAAACGAGTGTGCCGGTACGACGCGGTCGTCGTGATCCGCTGTAGTAACGAGAATAGCCGGGTATTTTCCGCCGGCCCTGATATTATGTAAAGGTGAATAGCCGTACAATACTTTGAACTCGTCTTCATTTTCGCTGCTCCCGTAATCGGCTATCCAGTTCCACCCGATCGTAAATTTGTGAAAACGAAGCATATCCATTACGCCTACTGCGGGAAGGGCCACTCTGAAAAGATCCGGTCGCTGGTTGGCAACTGCGCCTACAAGAAGCCCGCCGTTAGAACGTCCCTCCACGGCCAGCCTTTCTGTTGATGTGTATTTTTCACGGATCAGGTATTCGGCTGCAGCTATAAAATCGTCGAATACGTTTTGTTTCTTAAGCTTCATCCCCTGCTCATGCCAGGCTTCCCCGTATTCGCCGCCTCCTCTCAGATTGGCCTGGGCATACACACCTCCCTGGTCGAGAAAACAGATACGGGTCGCGCTGAAGGACGGATCAAGCGAAATGTTGAATCCACCATAGCCATAAAGTATGGTAGGATTGGTGCCATCCTGCTTCAACCCCTTTTTATAAGTGATAAACATCGGGATCTCCGTTCCATCCTTGCTTTTAAAAAATACCTGCCTGGTTTCATAATCCTCGGGGTTAAATGCTACTTCGGGAACCCTGAATACCTGGCTCGTACCTGCCGCTATATTGTACCGGAAGATAGTCGGGGGATAGTTGAAAGAAGTATAGGTATAGAACACGGACTCATCTTCCTTTTCACCCGAAAAACCGGCAGCCGTGCCAAGGCCGGGCAACGGTACATTTCTTTCAAACACGCCATAGAGGCTATAGACATTCACGACCGACGCCACGTTTTTAGCATAGGTTGCAAACAGCTTTCCTCCCCCGGCAGTCACCGATTTCAAGGGATCGGCCTGCTCGGGAAGAATGGCTTTCCGCGTTTTATCGCCAAATCTGAATAGCTCCACCTTACCCCTGGGCGCATTTTCGTTGGTTTCCAGCAGAAAGCCTTCAGGCACGTTATCTACTACAGAATAGCTAAAATCGGTGATTTCGGTTACGACCGGCTCAAAAACAGAACTCCCTCTCGCCCGGTAATAAAGTGCATTGCCGTCCTTCCCTTTTCCACGATCGCTGATATAAAGTACCAGGTAGCTTTCATCGCGCGTGGTGTAAGCCAGGTGAAAACGGTGTGGATTCTCCTTGTCTTCATAAACCAGTTGGTCGGCAGACTGCGAAGTGCCGATCTTATGGAAGAAAACCTGGTGATTTTCATTTTTCGCAGCCAGGGCGCTTCCTTCAGGCTCCGGGTACCGGCTGTAATAAAACCCGTCGCCCTGCCATGCCACTCCCGATACCTTGACCCAGTCGAGGCGGTCGGGCAGCATTTCCAGCGTAGAGAGGTTCATCACCCTGAATTCCTGCCAGTCGGAGCCGCCCTTTGAAGTACCGACCACCGCATAACGCCCGTCTTTTGAAAGTTTGAATACCTTCATCACGGTAGTTCCGTCGGCAGACAGCTTATTGGGATCGATCACTACCTCGGGCTCTCCGTCGAGTCCTTTCTGACGGTACAACACGGCCTGGTTCTGGAGTCCGTCATTTTTTGAGTAGTAGTAATAATCTCCCTTTTTTTCCGGCGCCGAGTACTTCGGATAGTTGAAATACTTTTCCAGGTCTGCCAGTATTTTTCCACGAAACGGGACGCTTTCAAGATAGCCGAAGGTCACTTCGTTCTGTTTTTTCACCCACGCTTTTGTCTCCCCGGAGCGGTCGTCTTCCAGCCACCTGTAAGGATCTTCCACTTTCACACCGTGGTAAATATCGTGGTGATCGACTTTTGCAGTAGAAGGATAATGGATTTTCTGGGCTCCCGCATGAGGGCCCCCGATTGTTCCGAGTAGTCCGGTCATTACTAAAATATTGCTGGATCTTAAAATGGTCATAGTCTTATGTTGATAAAGCGGTAAAATCTTACCCCAAATAAGAGCAATAACTCGTATTCTCCAAATCTGCTGCTTTCTCCCCCGTTTTCCCGCCTGAGAAGATCGGTTTTAACCCATCTTTTCGCCAATTTCCGTTAACTTTCAAACCTGTAAAAACTTAAACCGCCGATTATTTCCACATGGCTACTTTCAGGACTATCCCGGCCAGTAAACATATTGCACTTGTTGCTCACGACAACCGGAAGGACGAACTGCTCGAATGGGCTGATGCCAATAAAGAAGCATTATCCATGCATCACCTGTATGCCACCGGCACTACAGGCAGAATGCTGGAGACGAATCTCGGCCAGCCGATTAAAAAACTGCTGAGCGGCCCGCTGGGCGGTGACCAACAGCTCGGCGCGATGATAGCAGAGAAGAAAATCGATGTGATGATCTTCTTCTGGGACCCGCTTTCCGCCCAGCCTCACGACCCCGATATCAAGGCACTGCTGAGGCTTTGCGTAGTCTGGAATATCCCTCTGGCCTGCGACAGCGCTACCGCAGATTTTCTTTTTACATCGCCTCTTATGTCCGGGGAGTACCAGTCACGACAATCAGATTTCACCGATTACCTTTCCCGGAAAATATGAACTATTGTACAGATGAGATGTTATATAAATATGTTCAATTTGCTCTTAAAACCGCGTATCAGTGATTATTGAAAATAAACTGTCTCTCTTTGCCCCCGAAAAACTCAAATCTGTTTTTTCCTATTCTGAATATATGGACCTGATGGAAGGCCTTGTAAAAGAGGGTAAAACTACGGGCCCGAAGCAAAATGCCGATTATGCCGCTTATACCCGGCTTAACCTGGCCAGGATGAAGCGTCTCAACAAGACTGCCGTCATAGAGCCCGGGCTGGCAGAGGCTATGATGTCGATAGGAGGTCCGCAGAAGTGGTATGTACTGACGGAAGCCTGGTGCGGTGATGCCGCGCAATGCATTCCGGTTATCGCCAAAGCTGCTGCTCTCAATACCGATATCTCACTCACGCTTATGCTGCGCGACGAGAACCCTGAGGTGATGAGCCGGTATCTGACCAACGGAGGAAAGTCGATCCCCAAGCTGATCGCACTGGATGAAGACGGGAACGAGCGCTTTACCTGGGGACCAAGACCGGCGGGCGCGCAGGAGATCTACTCCGGATTTATGGCAGAGCCGGGAAGGCCGATCTCCGAGCTGACAGAGGCTCTGCAAAGGTGGTATAATGCCGATAAAACGCTTTCCTGCCAGAAAGAACTGCTTGCTGCGATTAAAAATTCGCTGTAAGGTCACTGAAAACGTCTATTTTTGCACTGTCTGAGTCAGACAGCGCTGAAGTTATGGCCGGCTATTTTAAAAATATTGCGGAAGGAATCAGATCCACACTCACTGGTATGGGGCTTACGTTGCGCCATGCCCGGGAGGCCCGTAGGCGCCGTAAAGCCAATAACGTACAACTGAATGATTTCTTCGAGGTACAGACGGGCATGGTAACCGTCCAGTACCCTCAGGAAACCGTCCCTATCCCCGACAACGGCCGCTACCGGCTGCACAACGAGATGGACGACTGCATTGTATGCGACAAATGCGCCAAGGTGTGTCCGGTAGACTGCATAGAGATAGAACCGATCAAAGCTACGGAAGAAGTAGGCCGGGCCTCCGACGGATCGGTTATCAGGCTGTATGCTGCCAAGTTCGATATCGATATGGCAAAATGCTGCTATTGTGGCCTTTGCACCACTGTTTGTCCGACAGAAAGCCTTACCATGACCAAGACATTCGACTACAGCGAGTTCGATGTACGGGAAATGGTATATGCCTATGGCAACCTTACCCCGGAAGAAGCACAGGAAAAAAGAGAATTGCTGGAGCAGTTTCAATTAGAAAAAGCCCAGGGTAAAGCCCTGGGTCTGGATAAAGATAAAGCCCTGGCCGCAGCTCCCGCAGAAGCGCCTGCACCAGCAGCAAAACCGGCTTTCAGGCCTGTGATGAAACCAAAAGCTCCGGCAGCGCCTGCAACGGAGGTTAATAAAGAAAAAGAAAAGCCGACAAAACCTGCTATGCCGTTTCACCCACGGAACTGGACTCCCGATCTTATCGGAAATCCCGAAAGACTTTACTTTACTTACGGAAAGCACCAACCGGTAAAACGAGCTACCGCCTCCTCTGACCCGATACAATCAGCGATAAAAGCAGCTTCTGCCGGGGCATTCCGCCCGACAATAAAACCCGGGAGTGCAACACCATCACCGGGAACTGCAGGAACTTCAAAACCTGCTTTCAGACCAACGATGAAGCCTAAAGGCGCCGGTGCAGTTGAACCTGGAAATAAAGCAGAAGCTCCTAAACCGGCTTTCAGACCGACGATGAAGCCGAAAAGTGCTGGTGTAGTTGAACCTGAGAATAAAGTAGAGACTCCAAAGCCTGCTTTCAGGCCAACCATGAAGCCGAAAAGTGCTGGTGCACCCGAACCTGAAAATAAAGTAGAAGCCCCGAAACCTGCTTTCAGGCCGACTATGAAGCCGAAAAGTGCTGGTGTAGTTGAACCTGAGAATAAAGTAGAGACTCCAA
>CAZLGW010000001.1:0-123600 GCA_964559125.1 uncultured Cytophagales bacterium | reverse complement strand
AGCCTGCTTTCAGGCCAACCATGAAGCCGAAAAGCGCTGGCGCACCCGAGCCTGAAAATAAAGTAGAAGCCCCGAAACCTGCTTTCAGGCCGACTATGAAGCCGGGGGCATCTGAAGAGGCAACCGATACCAGAGAAATTACAAATACGCCAAAACCGGCTTTCAGACCGACTATTAAGCCGAAAGAGGCGGGCTTAACTGCCGAACGCAAGAATAAAGCCGAAGCCTCCAAACCGGCATTCCGGCCGACTACGGATTTCAGCATCTCCCAGTCCGGCGACAGGCCTTTTTTCAGTCCGCAGCACAATGCAGAAGGTGATTATACCCCCGCTATGCCGGCAAACGGCAAGTTCACTCCTGCCGGTTACAGGGCTCCGAAATT
Source organism: uncultured Cytophagales bacterium (assembly GCA_964559125.1). GTDB lineage: Bacteria > Bacteroidota > Bacteroidia > Cytophagales > Spirosomataceae > Ravibacter. Next base: position 123,218 of record CAZLGW010000001.1, on the reverse strand, counting down.
CACTGCCCGCCCGTCGTTCGGGGTAAAGCTGCCGGCCGCTTTGATTGACCCTCCGCTACCGGCTGCTGATCAGCCTCAACCGGAATCAAAGCAGGCTGAATCTCTCTCTCCTGAAGTTCCTGCAGCATCTGTTCAGCCGGCGGATAAGCTTAAGCCTGCGTTCAGGCCGACGATGAAACCCAAAAGATAACGACCTGATACCATGAGATTACTAGGCAATATAATCTGGCTGATATTCGGAGGATTTGCCACCGCGCTTGAATACGTCATCTCGGGCCTGGCTTTGTGTATTTCGATCGTGGGGATCCCGTTCGGGCTGCAATGTTTCAAACTGGCCGTATTGATGCTATTCCCCTTCGGCCGTGAGATCAGCGATAGCCGCGAGGTGCCGGGCTGCCTGTCACTACCGCTCAATATCGTATGGATTATCTTGTCCGGATTCTGGATAGCGATTACGCACCTGTTCTTCGGAGTACTGCTAGCTATTACCATCATCGGCCTGCCTTTTGCAAAACAGCACTTCAAGTTGATGAAGCTGTCGTTTGCCCCCTTCGGAAAAGATATTATCTAATGAAGCTCTCTTCGGCTGTTTCAGTTGGAGAATGCTTTTAAGAAACACCTGCTTTACTATTAAATGAATTTTCTTGTCCGGCATATCAGCGATATCCTTACAGACTACAAAGCAGAAGTCCCTCTTTCGGTATATCTCAAAAACTATTTCAGAAATTTTCCCAGGCTGGGCTCACGCGACAGGAAAGCTATTTCCCAGGCGGTTTACTTATACTACCGCTATTCAAAAAGGCTCCCGGGCGATCTCACGGTTTTCGAGGTCATATTCAACGCGATACAACATTCCCGGCCTGGTAATTCATTCCTCGAAACAATGCTGCTCCGGTATGACGACAGCCTCCCTTTGAAAACGACGTCGATAGTCCTACCGGAAAAACAGCTGCCGGAGCTTTCCGAAGGAATCGCCCTGCAGGATTGGTGCGACAGTTTCCTGACGCAGCCGCGGATGTTCATAAGAGCGCGGAAACCGGGTATTGCAGCGCAATTACAGGCTGCAGGAATCCCATTCAATCCCTGTCCGGACGGAGATCGGGAACGGCCCTCCCCAACCTGCATTGCTTTGCCCAACGGCACTGATCTCGAAAATATTCTCCCGACAGCAGGCTACGTCGTCCAGGATTGGGCGTCGCAGCGGAGCGTACATTTCCTGCTGGAGAACAGCGATCTGAAGCCTGAAATGAAAGTATGGGATTGCTGCGCGGGCGCCGGAGGAAAATCGCTGATGCTGACAGACCTCGTACAGGGCGTCAGAATATTCGCTACCGATATACGCGAAAGCATCCTGAGCAATTTGACCTGGAGATTCAGGCGCTACCATCTCCGCGCTCCGAAAACAGCCGTAACCGACGTCTCATACCCTGCTGCTCTTCAAAAGGCAGTACGCGGGGAACAATTCGATTTGGTTATCTGTGACGTTCCCTGCTCAGGCAGCGGAACATGGGCACGTACGCCCGAGCAACACCATTTTTTCAGGCAGGAATCGTTAAAAGACATGTGTGAAAGACAACTGAAGATCACGTCTAATGTCGCATCTTACCTCAAACCCGGTGGTACGCTGGCCTATATAACCTGCTCTGTTTTCAGAGAAGAAAATGAATATATCGTCAGGGAGGCCGCGACCATCCATAATCTTGAAGTCTCCGCCACAAAGCTGATCGACGGAACAAAAAACGGGGCCGACAGCATGTTTATCGCCCTCCTGGAAAAACGGTCCTGATAGTTCAGCCTACCACATTCCTGATCACATTCTTGATATTGAGCTCGATGATTTGCCCCATAGAGCGGCACCTCAGGTATTTTTCATCTTTAAAATACCGCGCCAGCCCGGTTTTCAGCTCATCGACTTTCTCCGGAGTGGAAGTATAATCCAGTATGGACACGTCGCGCAAAGCAGCCAGCCGGTGCCGCTCGCTCCGCACCTGGTAAACAATGCTGGAGTGCTCTTCCTGCTGGTACTGCCTGACGGTCTTTTCAGTCAGGTACTCCATTGCCAGCTTTACATAGGCATAATTCTCCTTAAAAAATTGGGGCATATAGATCTTGGGATTCCCTTCATAAAACTGCTGGTCGAAATCAATTGCCCGCAGCTTAAACTGGAAGTCATCAAAATCCGGTGTGATCTGCATCACGAAGTTATACGCCCGCATGTCGCCCAGAAGCGTAATCAGGCAGCGCTCGTTGAATTTAACGAACTCTTTGGCTACCCTGGTCATGTTGTAGTCGGGATGGTACAGCCGGTTCTTTGCAAATGTATCGCCGGGAATACCTGCAATATGTTCTTCTATGAGCGTTTCACCGTCTACTACATAGTTGACCTGGTTGGGAGTCAGGATCTCCTCCAATTCCAGCCCGTAAATCCGCGACGTATCCGCCCTCTTGATGTAAAAATAATCGTATACATCATTCAGCCTGTTTACAATTTTCACCCTGAACGGGTTAGAATTACCAAACATGCAATAGTCGATCCGCTCTATGTATTTATGCTGGACGAAGCGGAGATTACCGGAGGATTTCAGTATGGCATAAGCCATCTGCAGCCCATCATGAATGCGTTTCCGCTCGTGTTCGGGATATAGCGGACTTTGCCACAGCGTATCCCTGTCAAACTTATCCAGAACGGGGAATGACTCGTTAAACTGCATCAGGTCATGATAGCTGACAGGCAGCCTTTTCTCCCGCTGGTAAGTCCGGAGGTACTTGCGAAGCTCCTGGCTTACCGGTATTATGGGCTTTTTCCTCGAAATAGTTACGTTAGCTATCTCCATCACTATTGTCTTAGATCAATAGCAATTTAACGCTTTTTTACCAGATTGCCTCATTGTCTAATCGCCTCATTCACTTACATCACCCCAACGACGGAAACGACATCCCCTTAATCCTGCTGTATAGCTCGACCGCATACAGATCGGTCATACCTGATACATAGTCCAGCACAGCCATAATCTTCGAATAGGCATCTGCCCGGTCTGTATAGAATTGCCGGGGCATCAGATCCACCAGCTTTTGCTGGTAAGAGGTCTTTTTGTCGTTCACATAGGCAGGAATGAACTCTTCCAGGAGCCCGCCTATCACCTTATAGCCTGCCACTTCTATCTGCACTACGGTCGGGTGATTATAGATATGCTTCCGGGAGATCTCTTTGATCCGTTTCACCGCACCCAGGTACGGTTCCCTGACTTTGTCGATAAGCGCAAAATTGAAATCACCCCTCAGCAATGCTTCCTGCTCATCGTAAAAAACATCTGAGCACTCCGATATAAGCTTGCTGATGGCTTTGGCCCTGAGCAGGCTTATTTTAGCTTCGTAATCTTCAATATCCTCCAGGCGTGCTTTCATTCCGGCATCATTGCATGCAGGCAACAGCAGATCTTCCACTTCACGGTAGGAAAGAATCTTAAGCCGGTGGGCATCTTCCAGATCGATGATATTATAGCAGATATCGTCAGCCGCCTCGACCAGGTAAACCAGCGGATGACGCTTATATACCAGGTACGGATCTTCTGCCTGTTCCAGCCCGAGCTCAGCCGCCAGCAGCCTGAAATCTTCCTGCTCCGCGTCAAAAAAACCGTATTTCTTTTTGTAGATCAGGGATTTGTCATGCCCTGCTATAGATGCGCACGGATATTTCGCAATGGCTGCAAGAGTCGAATAAGTCAGTGAAAAACTACCCTGCCCTTTGCCCTTAAAAGGGTGCGTCAGAATACGGAAAGCATTGGCATTCCCTTCGAATTTCGTCAGGTCGGACCATTGCTGCGGTGTGACTTCATCCCGGAATTTCATCCCCTCTCCTTCCCCGAAGTAATGCGAAATAGCCGATTCTCCCGAATGGCCGAATGCCGGGTTCCCAAGGTCGTGGGCCAGGCATGCCGAAGCAACAATATTCCCCGCCTCGCTGATCAGCGGAAGCCGCAGGTCTACATCCGGGTTTTCCCTTTTAAGCCGGTTATAAAATATTCTTCCCAGCGACCTCCCCACACTGGCTACTTCCAGGCTGTGCGTCAGCCGGTTATGCACAAATATGCTGCCCGGCAGAGGAAACACCTGCGTTTTGTTCTGAAGTCTTCTGAAAGGAGAGGAAAAAATCAGCCGGTCGTAGTCACGCTGAAACTCCGACCTTGCTTCTTCATGATCCAGGGAAGCTGCTTTCGCGCTGCCCCATCGTTTTGCCGATAATAGCTGTTCCCAATTCATTTGTACTCGCTTTACCGCGCAAAGCTAACAGGATAAAGCCTTTCTCCAAACGGCAGATTCCCTGGGAGAGAGATTCAGTGAAATTGGCGCTGGCATATGAGTTTTTAAAGATTTAATTTTGGAGACGGGAGTCTGAAAATAAACATTATCTAGCGTAGTGCCAGGAGAAGCGTCTGTATGGTCGGATTTTAAAGCAGGTAATCGGGTTGCCTACGAACAGGTGATCAGGGATTATTACCAGGATCTCTATGCCTATGGTATCCGTTTATTGAATAACCCCGATTTTATAAAAGACTGCATACATGACCTGTTCGTACATATCTGGGAACGACGGGCCCACCTGGGAGACACCGACGATATCAGGTTATACCTTCTGAAAAGCCTCAGGAACCGGGTTATCAAGGAGATTTCAAAAGGAATGAAATTTACCGACCTGGACGAAGGGGTGCAGGGCAGTATGCCTGCCGAATGGTCAAAAGAGGATCACCTGGTATCTTCTGAAAATCTGCTGTTTACGCAAAAACGCATTAAAAATCTTCTCTGCGAGCTATCTCCCCGCCAGCGGGAAGCCATACACCTTCGTTTTTTTGAGGGCCTTTCCAATGACGCCATTGCGGATATCATGAATATTTCCAAGCCGGCCGTCGCCAATCTCGTTCATGCTTCCCTGAACGCCTTGCGCCACATCTGGAATATTTCCAGGATAAGCATCCTGTTCATTTTCTCCTGTTAATCAGGACTTTACATTTTCATTTTCTTGCGTCGGAAAAATTCTTTCGATTTTTTCATGATAAAGCCGTGAGCTTCGGATTACATATAACACAGGCTTAACATTCACCTGATATTGTGCCCGTAGCTTTGCCGGCAGAGTTCCAGGATCAACAGATAACAAGCCGCTATCTTTTTTAAAAGGCGCCATATGGAAGAATACCAGTCCTATAGCTACCAGGAGTTTCTGTCCGATCCCGGTTTTCGCCAATGGGTCATTGACGGGCGACCGGAAAACCACCCGGTCTGGCCAAAGATTCCTCTTTCTTTTCCCGAGAAAGCAGAGGCTATGCTCCATGCCGCGGAGTTGATCGAAGAGCTGTTTGAAGCCGGGAGCATCATATCGGCCAAAGAGCTGGATCATGAAGTGAAGCGGATTCTCGATACAACAGCCGAAACCCCGGTCCGCACGGCTTCGTTCCGGAGATGGTATTGGTCGGCCGCTGCCGCCGTACTCGCCGGGCTGATGATCTGGTTCTTAAAACCTGACAACGCCTCCGCACCCCTTGCCTATCAGCAGTTGAAGGAATCCGGTTCTTCCGGGATACACCAGGAATATAACGCCTCCGATTCGATTATGTCTGTCAGTCTGCCCGACGGCAGCCTGGCCCGGTTATATCCCGGAGCGCTGCTGAAATACGCGGCCGGGGGCTTCGGCAACACAGGTTCAACGAGAGATGTATACATGACCGGCGACATCTTCTTCGATGTTTACAGAGATACCGCACACCCGTTTTTTGTATATACGGATGGCTTCGTCACCAGGGTAGTAGGTACCAGCTTCCTGATCCGCTCGTCGGAAGGCAAGGCTTCTGTTGAAGTAAAATCCGGCAAGGTCGCCGTCCGCCCGCTTCTGGCCAAAGAAGATGAGGAAATCGCGCTTACTCCAAACCAGAAAGCTACTTATCTGGCCCAGGACAGGCAGCTTACAAAGGATCTGATGTCTGAGCCGGAAATCATCACAAAGGTAAAAGAGGAGTTTTCTTTTGATTTCGAAAATACACCCATACCGGAGGTCTTTGCCGTGCTGGAAAAAGCCTATAGCATTCCAATCGTTTTTGACCGCGAAACGCTGGGAAGCTGTTTTCTCAGCGTAAGAATGGACAACGAACCTTTCTACAATAAGCTTGCTATCATTTGTAAGACTATCGGAGCCGATTACCGGGTAGAAAAGGGCGAAGTGCTGATCAGTGGGGAAGGCTGCCACTGACAGCTTATTTTTTATGTATTATATCACCATTAAATTATCAATTCAATGTTAAAACGTTACCCGACATGTAGTTGGTTAGTAACATCTTTAAAGCTAACCAGCGCTCCTTTTTTATTGATGCTGCTTTTTGTTGGGTTTGCGAATGCAAGCCCGATCGGAGCACAGGAACTGCTTAAAAAGCAGGTTAGTATCATAACAGGTACGCGGAACCTGCAGGATGTATTGAAAGAGCTGGAACAGCATAGCGAGTTCAGATTCTCTTACGTGCCTTCCCTGGTCGCAAACAAGAAAGCGACGGTAAAGCAGGGGAACCTCAGTCTGAGCGCCATGCTCGATCAGTTGTTGATCCCGAATAAGCTGGAATATGATATCTCCGGGCAGTATATCATTATCACAAAAGCAAAAGTAAAGCAATCAGGGGCATTGAATTTTGAGAAGGAACCCCTTCTGCCGATGGCCCAGCCTGCCGACCGCGAGGTCTCGGGTACCGTGAAAGACGAGAAGGGCGAGGGCCTGCCGGGAGTGAGTATCGTTGTCAAAGGGACGTCGCGGGGGACTACGACAGATCTCAGCGGCGCTTTCAATATTTCCGTGCCCGACGGCGAAGCCACATTGGTCTTCAGCTTTGTAGGCTACCTGAACCAGGAGATTGTAGTGGGCAACCGTACCAGTATCCCGGTATTGCTTGAGCCTGATAACCGTGTTCTCGAGGAGTTGGTCGTAGTAGGATACGGTACACAAAAGAAAGTCAACCTGACGGGTGCTGTCGAGGCTGTAGGAAAGGAAGTTTTCGAAAACAGGTCTGTTTCCAACACAACGCAGGCATTGCAGGGAGCGGTACCCAACCTGAACCTTTTCCTGGAGGATGGTAAGCCTACCCGCTCCGCATCTTTCAATGTACGGGGCAGGACTTCTATCGGTCAGGGCGGAAGTGCGCTGGTCCTGATTGACGGGGTAGAAGGTGATCCGTCTTTCTTAAATCCTAATGATATTGAAAGCGTCAGCGTACTGAAAGACGCCGCTTCGGCAGCTATTTACGGTGCCAGGGGTTCTTTTGGCGTAGTATTGATCACTACCAGGCGTGCCACAAAAGGAAAGACCACCGTTAACTATTCCGCTAATTTCTCTAACCAGTCGCTGGCGAAAAGGCCTGAATTTGTGACTGATGCGGTAACATGGCTGGAACATTTCCGGGAGTCTTACTATAACACGCAGGGAACCTTACCTACTTCCATCAACAATAACACACAGTTTTACAGTGATGACTGGCTCGAACGGCTGAGAGCCTGGAAAGCATCGGGCGCGGCCCCGAAAACGGAAATACTACCCAACGGAGACTACGAGTATTATGACAATGTAGACTGGATGGACATGCTTTTCAAAAAGCGCTCTTTCAATCAGGATCACAATCTGAGTATTTCCGGCGGGAATGATAAGGCCGATTTCCTCCTGTCCGGCCGTTTCTACAATTTCGGAGGGATCTACAACTACGACCCCGATACATACCGGTCGTATAATCTCAGGGCAAAGGCTTCTCTGAAAGCATACAGCTGGCTGACGCTGAATAACAACATGGAGTTTTCAAATAATGACTACCACATGCCTTATTCGGCTTTGGGCCGCAGCGCCAATATCCAGCGTTATATCGAAGTTTCGGCTTTCCCCACTCTTCCTATGTATAACCCCGACGGAACCTTTACCCGCGGCGGCGCATCTTCTCTGGCGGCATTCGTCGAAAAGAATAACTATCAGAACAACACGCAGAATCTCTTCCGGAATACGGCCGGGTTCAACACCAGCTTCTTCGACAATACTTTCCGTATCAACGGTGATTTTACCTTTCGCTACAACGACCGGGATTATTTCTGGAAGAGAGTAAAAGTACCTTATTATCAGAATGCAAATGCAGAGGCACCCTCCTATGCCGGTGACCTGAACGGTATCATTTATGAGTGGATGAGCCGTACACTCTATACCGCCTCCAACCTGTATGCCGAATATGAGCGTACTTTTGATCAAAAGCACTATTTAAAAGCGATGGGAGGCTGGAACTATGAGACTTCGGCCTATAAGGCAAACAGCATCCAGCGAAACCAACTGCTTCTGGAAAGCGCGGAAAGCGTACAGCTTGCAACAGGCGCTTCCATTATCCCCGGAGCGAGCGTTACAAGATGGAAAACTGCCGGTGCTTTTTTCCGTCTGAACTACGGCTTCAAAGACCGCTACCTGCTGGAGATAAACGGACGCTATGACGGATCGACCCGGTTCCCGGTAGATCAGCAGTGGGGATTCTTCCCGTCGGTTTCGGCGGCCTGGAGATTAACCGAAGAACCTTTCTGGAAAGTAAACCAGAACGTCGTCTCCGATCTTAAGTTCCGGGTTTCTTACGGATCCCTGGGCAATGGGAACATCGCTCCCTACCAGTTTCTTGAGTTGCTGAGTGTAGGAAACTCCGGCCGTGTGCTTGACGGTGCGCTAAATAAAAGCACCAGGGTGCCCGCCCCTATCCCCTCCGGGCTCACATGGGAAAGGGCTACCACGGCCAATTTCGGGCTCGACCTGGGCATGCTTCAGAACAGGCTGACCTTAAACGGGGACTATTACGTACGCAGAACCACCGATATGTATGTCGCCGGGCCTACGCTGCCGGATATCTTCGGAGCGACCTCCCCCAAAGGCAACTATGCGGATATGACGACGAAAGGATTTGAGCTGTCGCTCAACTGGCAGGATAAATTTACGCTGGATTCAAAACCGTTTAAATATCAGGTACGCGCTGCACTTTTTGACTATGTATCGACTATCGACAAGTACTATAACCCGGATAAGCGGTTTACGGATCACTACGACGGGAAAGTGATCGGTGAACTCTGGGGCTTCCGTACCGACGGACTTTTCCAGGAAGACCCAAGTCCTGAGTCCTATGTCAATACCATCTTTAAATCGTCTGCAGATGCGGTTTGGCGTGCAGGTGACGTAAAGATCACCAACCTGGACGGAAGTGCTGATAATATGATCACCAAAGGAGCACAGACAGTAAGCAATCCGGGCGATATGACGATCATAGGCAACACCGAACCCCGCTATCAATATAGCTTTACGCTGGGCGGCGACTGGAACGGGTTCTTCTTTTCCGCATTTTTACACGGAATAGGAAGGCAGCACTGGTACCCGGGAACAGAAAGCGCTTTCTGGGGACAGTATAACCGTGGCTACAACCAAATGCCTACCTGGCACCTGGGCAACTACTGGACCGCGGATAACCGGGATGCCTATCTGCCGCGTTATGCACAATATAACGGGGCGCTCGGCTATACCAATTACGTACCTAACGACCGCTATCTTCAGAGAGTTTCGTTCTTAAGATTGAAGAACCTGCAGTTAGGATATTCGCTGCCCACTTCATGGATATCGGGTATCGGCCTGAAAAATGCCCGGATTTATTTCAGCGGTGAAAACCTTGCCAGCTGGTCGCCTTTGTACAAATGGACCAAAAACTTCATGGATGTGTCTTCGGCGGTTGGAAACACGGATTCAGATCTCAGTAGCGACTACAACCAGGGTGCCGGAAACAGCTATCCTATTCTGAAAACCTATTCAATGGGGATTTCAGTTACTTTCTAAGACTTAAATAAAATAGCTATGAGCAGTCAGATATCGGCAATCAGCCGGACGGTTGGTGAACAAGGGCTGATTTCTGATCGCTGAAGGCTGATAACCTTATACACAGATGAAAAAATATATTGGGTATTTACTCCTGCTGGTTACGATTCCATCCGGATGTACAATGGACGAACCCGTCGTCACTTCTACAGACAAGAAAGCCATTTTTAGTTCTGAAGAAGGGCTGAAAGCTTACTCCATGTCGTTTTACGATATATTTCCCGATGCCACCGATCAGTCGATCGTAGAACAATCGCTGGTAGAATACGGCGCCACCAATACGCTTAGCGGATTTACACTTATCAATTCTTACAGCGAAAATAATTCAGGCGGATGGAGCTGGTCTGCGCTGAGAAACCTGAATTACTTTATTGTAAACAATACCGATCCGGCCGTTTCCGAAAGAGTAAGAAACGACTACACCGGTCTTGCCCGCTTTTTCCGTGCCTGGTTTTATTATGATAAGGTACGCCGTTTTGGTGATGTTCCCTGGATAGACCACCCGCTGGATCCCAGCGAGGAAGATATCCTTTATGGTACCCGCGATTCGCGTGAGCTGGTAATGGAAAAAGTATACGAAGACCTGATGTTCGCGGGCGAGAATATTGCCCGTTCGTCGGATGCCGCCCAGAGCACTTTAGTAACCAAATGGGTAGCGTATGCTTTTGCATCGCGCGTCGCATTATTTGAAGGCACTTTCAGGAAATACCACAATCTCAGTCTCGCAACTTCTGCCGACACCTGGCTGAAACGGGCCGAAGAATCAGCCAATAAAGTGATGAAAGAGTCTGGTAAAACCCTGCATAGCAACTACCGGGCGCTCTTCACCAGCGACGTACCTCCCGTATCGGAAACTTTACTCGCTATAGCCTCCAACGCTTCTCTGGGCGTTAAACATAGCGGCAACTGGCGCTGGACTTCCGAAACATACGGCACAGGAATAAACCTGATACGTCCTTTCGTTTGTACCTATCTTCAAAAAGACGGAACTCCTTACACCAGTCGCGCCAACTGGCAGTATGAAGACTTTTATGAGGAGTTTCAGAACAGGGACGAGCGAATGAAATCTTCGCTCCGCTACCCGGGTTATGTACGCGAAGGAAGTATCGCGTTGCCGGTGTTCAGCGGGTATGCCCGGCTGGGATATCAGCCCATCAAACTATCTGTAGATGCTACTATCGGCGACAGCCGGACCGAAAGTACCCACGCCATACAACTGGTCAGGTTCGGTGAGGTACTGCTCAATTATGCCGAAGCCAAAGCCGAACTGGGAACACTCACAGACGGGGATTGGGCCGCTACTATCGGAGCGCTCAGGGCACGGGCAGGCATTACCGGCGGACTGGATTCAAAGCCTACCGTAGCCGACAACTATCTGAGAGAATATTATTTCCCGGATATCAGCGATCCTGTTATCCTCGAAATTCGTCGTGAAAGGGCTATTGAATTGTTATTTGAAGGATTCCGTTTCGACGATCTCAGACGCTGGAAACGCGGCGACCTCTACAAGAAAAGCTGGACCGGTATGTATATTTCGGACATTAACAAGCCGCTGGACGTAGATCACAACGGGTCTCACGACGTAATATATTATACCGACGACCAGGGGCTGGCTGCTGCGGTTGCCGCTTCCAACAATCCTAATCCCTACAGGGTAAGGGTCAGCACAAACCCCGCCGCAGAAATCATACAAGTCCACCCTGCAGGTGACGGAAAGGGATATTATCTTGCATGGTATACCAACAACGATTCAAAAAAGGTATGGGGACCCAAACAATATCTTTTCCCTATTCCCATCGGAGCGATAAACCTTAATTCTAACCTCGCACAAAACCCCGGCTGGGCGAATGGTGCGACAAATGACGGGAATTAAATAGCTATCAGCCTTCAGCTATCGGCAGTCAGCCCGCTGATAGCTGAAGGCTAACAGCCGATAAACACATGAAATTATTACGGTCATACCTGACTATCGCGATTTTCTGTTTTATATTTTCGGACGCGTGGTCGCAGCGTTTACGAGTGATGACCTACAATATTCACCACGGCGCCGACAGACATGAGAAGAACTCACTGGATTCGATCGGATATTTTATTAAAAGTATCAAACCTGATATTGTCGGGCTGCAGGAAGTAGACAGTCTCTGTGAGCGATCCGGTAAAATAGACCAGATGAAAAGGCTGGCAGAAATTACAGGTATGCACTATACCTTTGTCCGGCACTTTCCATACCAGGGCGGCGCTTATGGTTTGGGAGTACTTTCGAAATACCCTATATTAAAAACGGAAGGTAAAAAGCTACAGCTCTTAAAAGAAGGTCCGAACGGAAAATCGGTCTCCATGCTGTTTGCCACGATAAAACTATCCGGGAAAAAGGAAATCCTGTTTGCTACCGCACATTACTCGGCAGCCGATAAGGCCACACGGCAGTCGCAGGTCAATGAAACACTTCAATATCTTTCGGGCAACCCACTGCCGGTTATCTTTACCGGGGACCTCAACGCAACCCCCGATGCCAATGAAATACAGCTACTGCAACAGCATCTGCAACCGGTAGATACTGCGTTAACGCCTACTTTCCCCGATACGCAGCCGGCTAAAAAGATAGATTATATACTGGTAAGCCCCCGGTCACTGAAACGGGTAAAACACGTTTCAGCGCCGGGTGTACATCACTCAGACCACCTGCCCTTACTTGCGGTGATCAGTCTTAAATAATACTGTTTAAGGCATCCCTGCCAAGACAACCAGGCTATTTACCCCACGCTACCGCAGTTTGCTGCTGCTCTCCCAACCCTTCGATACCCAGCTTCACCACATCTCCCGGCTCAAGGTACAATTGGGGCGTCATCCCCAGTCCTACTCCTTCAGGAGTACCGGTAGTGATAATATCTCCGGGAAGAAGCGTCATGAACTCGCTCAGGTAGCTGATCAGGTGTGCTACATTGAAGATCATATCGGATGTATTGGAATCCTGGAACATTTTATCGTTCACAGACAGCCATAGCCTCAGGTCCTGCGGATCGCTGATCTCGTCGGCAGTGACCAGGTAGGGACCAACCGGCGCAAACGTATCGCAGCTTTTGCCTTTCACCCACTGTCCCCCACGCTCCAGCTGAAAGGCCCGCTCCGAATAGTCGTTATGGACAGCGTAACCTGCCACATAGCTCAGCGCGTCTGCTTCGTCTACATAGCTTGCCTTTTTCCCGATAATCACGGCCAGCTCCACCTCCCAGTCGGTCTTTGTCGAATTACGCGGGATCACTACGTCGTCGTAGGGACCTACCAACGCAGTAGTTGACTTAAAGAAAATAATGGGTTCCTTAGGGATGGCTGCTCCGGATTCTGCCGCGTGCTTGGCATAGTTCAAACCTATACATACTATTTTTGACGGACGTGCGATACAGGAGCCGTAGCGGAAGCCGGGCTCGAGCGCGGGGGCCGAAGCGGCATTATCTTCCAGCCAGGCCGCCAGCCTCTGCAGGCCGTTGGTCGCAAAAAAAGCTTCAGTATAATCTTCCCCGAAAGCAGACACATCGATCAGGCGGCCGTCGGCAAGTGCGACTCCGGGTTTTTCATTTTCGTAAGCACCAAAACGGAATAATTTCATAAAGCAGGAATTATCTGATTTTAAAATTGAAACAACACAACAATCTACCAATTAGCTCCTAGTTATTAAGATGCACAAACCCGCCATCAATCAGGTAATCGGCTCCGGTAATAAAACCAGCTTCCTCCGAGCAGAGATATACGGCAAGCGCAGCGACTTCCTCGGGCTTTGCCATCCTCCCGATCGGCTGGGTTTTAGATAGCTTTTCAAACATCTCCTGCTCCCGGCCGGGATAGTCCCTGGCAAGATACCCGTCCACAAACGGGGTATGGACCCTGGCCGGCGAGATACTGTTGCACCTGATATTCTCGTGAAGGTAATCTTTGGCAACCGAAAGCGTCATGGTATAAATAGCTCCCTTGGTAGTGGAATAGGCGAAGCGGTCGGGGATACCCACCGTAGCAGCAATCGAAGCAGTATTCAGGATTACCCCTCCGCCCGATGCTAAAAAGTGAGGGATCGTGGCATATATACAATTATATACGCCTTTGATGTTGACGCTGATCACCCGGTCAAAATCTGCTTCCTCTGTAGTATGGGCCTTCCCCACATGGGCAATACCGGCATTATTGACCAGTATTTCTATTTTCTTTTCTGATGCTATCTTGTTGATAACCGACAGTACATCAGCCTGTTTTGAAACATCGAGTGCGTGGGCATAGGCCTTGTGACCCGAAGCGCCCAGTTCTTCTACTGCCGCTTCAGCGCTCTTTAAATTTAACTCCAGTATATGTACTTCGGCTCCCTGACTGGCAAAAAGCCTGGACATAGCTAGTCCGATGCCGCTGGCACCTCCGGTGATCAAAGCGGTCTTTTTATCTAAGCGAAACATATGGTAAGAAAATAAGCTTGCAGCATCTGAAATGATAACAAACGATATCCGTGATTAGGGTTAGGTAAAAAATAGGTCGTAAATATAATATTTTTTTAAACTATTTATTGACCTTCTACCCCACTCTTCTTACCTTTGCAATTCTTTTTCCGGAGTCAATGATATCACATATAGCAAAAACGAAATAATGAAAAAGGATACTCATCCCTCATACAGACCTGTTGTATTCTGGGATCTTTCAAGCGATGACAAATTTTTAACCCGTTCTACCATCCAGACAGAGGAGACGATCACCTGGGAGGACGGCAACGAATATCCTGTTTATAAAGTCGAGGTGTCTTCAAAGTCGCACCCGTTTTATACAGGTAAGAACACTTTGGTGGATACAACCGGTCGCGTAGACAAGTTCCTGAAGCGTTACGCCAAAAAATAAGGCGGAAGGAGAAAATAAATAAGGGCGGGCTGCCGGATATCCGGCAGCCCGCCCTTATTTTGTAGCGTAAAAAAACTCTTTATGCTCAACATTATTCTCTTTGACGATCCTATTGTAAAAGTGGATCTGCTCCCTTTTACCTATACCCGGCCTGTAGCGCTGATCAGATGCGGCATTCTGACTCTGGCAGAAAAATGGCAATACAGTCTGGAAGGCAGGTACAGCTATCTTTCTGACGCCTATCTCCGTGAAAAGTTCCCGCTGGCAGCCACGACCGACAACCTGTATATCAATGGCTCTGTGATCCCGGATCCCGACCTGGTTTCCGCGATCCGCGGCCTCTCCGTCAACGAAGCTGTCTATTCATCCGACGAGCAGCTTCTGGCTTTAAGAAGTCAAGACGAATGGAAGCCCGGCCATAACCCGGAGGCTTTCTCGCATCGCATATTTGAAAAAGATTTCAGGCAGGTATCGAAAAAATGGCATATCAATCAGCTCAACGGCGGTGAAATCGCTGCCGACCTTGCCCTGTTTTCCTCTAAGACTTCGTTCAAGCCGGTTAGCGATCCTTTTACGAACTGCTATCACCCTGATCGGATCTTTATCGAAGAAGGGGCCGTAGTCAGGGCCTCTGTCCTGAACGCCGGCGAGGGACCTATCTACATCGGAAGGAACGCCCTCATCCAGGAAGGGTGCCTGATCCAGGGGCCTTTTGCCCTCGGAGAAGGCGCCATTCTTTCACAGGGAACCAAGATCAGACCGAACACCTCGATCGGCCCCTATTGCAAAGTCGGCGGAGAAGTTAACAATTGTGTCTTTTTCGGCTATTCCAATAAAGGTCACGATGGCTACCTTGGAAATTCGGTGGTAGGCGAATGGTGCAACCTGGGCGCGAATACTAATAATTCCAACCTTAAGAACGACTATTCTCCCGTGAAGCTTTTCAGCTACGCTACCGGCGAGCCGGACGACACAGGACTGAAGAACTGCGGCCTCTATATGGGCGACTACAGCAAATCCGGCATCAATACCATGTTTAATACAGGGACCGTGGCAGGCGTACACGTAAATGTCTTCGGAGCAGGCTTCCAGGAAAAGTTCATCCCATCGTTTTCCTGGGGAGGCAAAGCGGAGGGGTACTGCACCTACCGGCTAGATAAAGCGCTCAGCGTAGCGCAAATGACGACCAAAAGTAAGAACCGGGTCTTCACCGAAGCCGACGCCCGGCTGCTCGAAGAAATACACAAAAGATCTGCTCTATACAGGGTAAAGTAGGTTATTATCCAAAGCTTATATGTTATTCAGTGAAATCCCGGGACTGCAACAGGTTAAAAACCAGCTCATACAGGCAGTAAAACGCGAAAAGGTAGCTCATGGCCTTCTGCTTGACGGCCATCAGGGTGGAGGCGGCCTCCCGCTGGCGCTGGCATTTGCGACGTATGTTTTTTGTGAAAACAGGAAGGAAGACGATGCCTGCGGCGTATGCGCTTCCTGCGCGAAGATGTCGAAGCTCGCACATCCCGATATCCACCTGATATTCCCTTTCGCCAAAGCCGACAGCAAAGACCAGAGAAAATTATCCGAGCATTTCCTCCCCGACTGGAGGGAATTTCTCGCAGTAAGCCCCTACCAGACGCTTACACAATGGCTTCAGTTTCTCAAGGCCGACAACAAGCAGGCCGTGATCCCGGTTGAGGAAGCCCGGAATATCCTGAAAAAACTGACCCTGAAATCGTATGAAGGAGGTTATAAGATCCTGGTGATCTGGAAGCCGGAATTCATGAACTCCTCGTCGGCAAACGCACTGCTGAAAATACTGGAAGAACCCGCCGCCAAGACCCTTTTCCTGCTGGTTTCCGATCAGTCGGACCGTCTGCTTCCTACCATCATCTCGAGGGTACAGCAGGTATGGGTACCGCTTTTTTCAGATGCCGAAGTAAGGGAGTATCTCACGCAGGACCTGGGGATGACCGACGAAAACAAGATTTCCGAAATCATTTACCTGAGTGAAGGCAGCCTCTCGGAAGCGCTCGTGCTCAGCAGGGAACAGGGCGACGACCGGCTCGCCTGGTTCAGGGAATGGATGACGGCCTGCTACCGCAAAAACGTGGCAGCGCTTGTGCGCCAGGCTGAGAGTTTCGATGCTTTCCCCCGGGAAAAGGAAAAAGACCTGCTTGAATATGCGCTCAGGATCTTCAGGGATACCCTCCTCCTGAAATCCGGGGCCAATGAGCTTATCCGTACGGCCGATAGCAACAGGGCCTTCCTGGAAAACTTTTCGCGTTCGTTCGACAAAAAATATCTCCAACCGATTGTCGGGGAATTGTCCAAAGCCCACTACCATATCCAAAGCAATGTCCGGGCCAGGATTGTTTTCCTCGATCTATCGTTAACTTTGTCGCAATTGCTGAAAAAGGAATAACGGCAGAAGCCGTAATAGCTGTCAGCTATCAGAAATCAGCTATCAGCGCGTTTGAGCCCGATAACGATCGTAGAGAACAAACTGTCGATGCGTAAGCTATCGGATACGCATCTGGTTTTCAGGCATTAACTTTATTTTGATGAAAATTGCCATTTTATCAACAAACAAAGAGCTCTATTCGACTAAAAGGCTCCTGGAAGCAATTCAACAGCGGGGCTATGACGGTGTAGTTATCGACCATTCCAAATGCTTCCTGGCAGTAGAAGGCAATAAACCGTCTCTTATCTATAACAACGAGCAGGTCCGGGGCATCGATGCCGTCATCCCCCGCATCGGCACATCTGTTTCCGGATTCGGCTGTGCTGTGGTGAGGCAATTTGAAATGATGAAAGTATTCACCACCGTAAAGTCACAGGCCATTATGAGGTGCCGAGACAAGCTACGGAGCCTCCAGATACTCTCCAAATCAGGGGTAGGCATCCCGAAAACTGTAATGGCCAAAGATCCGTCACAGGTAGACGGCCTCCTGAAGTTTGTCGGAGGTCCCCCGGTGGTTATTAAAACGCTCGAAGGAACACAGGGTGTCGGCGTTGTGCTGGCGGAAACTACAAAAGCAGCCAAATCTACGATCGAAGCTTTTTACGGGCTACGGGCCAACTTCCTTATCCAGGAGTACATTTCGGAAGCCGAAAGTGCCGATATTCGTGCCTTCGTAGTGGGCAACAGGGTAGTGGCAGCGATCAGGAGACAGGCGCTGGAAGCCGATTTCAGGTCCAACCTTCACCGGGGCGGACAGGGGCAGGCGGTTATTCTTACCACGGAGGAGGAACGCACAGCTCTGGCCGCAGCCAAAGCGCTCGGTGTAAAAGTGGCCGGGGTAGATCTTCTGCAGTCACAACGGGGCCCGCTGGTGATAGAGGTCAATTCTTCGCCGGGCCTCCAGGGGATCGAAGAAATTTCGGGGGTAGATGTGGCAATGGAGATCATTGACTATATTGAAGAAAGGATAGTATTAGACGAGGGCGATACCGTAGGGGTATAGCAGCCCGGCTTACAAGCAGTAATTATGCATATCAGAATTGGTACACGCGGCAGCCGTCTTGCATTATGGCAGGCCGATCATATAAAATCATTACTGGAAAAAGGCGGCCTCACTGCCGAAAACGTCATTATCGAAACCACAGGAGACAAAATCCTCGACCGTTCGTTGTCCAGTATCGGCGGCAAAGGGCTGTTTACCGAAGAGCTGGAAGAAAAGCTGCGGTCAGGTGAAATCGACATAGCGGTTCATAGTGCAAAGGATGTACAATCGACGCTTGACCCCGACCTCGAAATACTGGCATTCACCGAGCGGGAGGTGGTCAACGACGTGCTGCTGAGCTTCGATAGGCAAAAAAAGCTTGGCTCGGGCACTCCTTTTGTCGTGGGCACGTCTTCGGTCAAAAGAGTTGCTTTCCTGAGGCATTACTATCCTCATCTTGAGATTGTCAATATGCGGGGCAACCTGCAGACCCGGCTAAGAAAACTGGAGGAAGGGCATTGCGATGCCCTGCTGCTGGCTTACGCGGGCGTCCACCGGATGGAGTACGATGATCTGATTTCGGAGAAGATCCCGGAAACAGAATTCATTCCGGCCGTCGGGCAGGGAAGTATCGCTGTCGAATGTGCGGTAAATCTTGCCAGTGAAAAGAAAGAAACTCTCAAAAAGCTGGTCAACCACAGCGATACAGAAATCTGTCTGCTTGCCGAACGGGCATTTCTGAATACCATGCACGGAGGCTGCAGCATACCTGTCTTTGCATTGGCAAAACGCGAAGGCGCTGAAATCATGATCCGCGGCGGGATCATCAGCCTGGACGGCACCCGGCTACTGACCGAAACCCTACACGCCCCGGCAATACCCGCGGAAGCGATAACAGCCGGACGTTCGCTTGCGGAGGCCATCCTTTCGAAAGGCGGCGATCTGATCCTGGAAGAAATTAAAAGGGAAAAACAGGGCAGTTAGTTACCAACGATCAATGCGCTGGTCGGTTTTTATATAGATCCGAATAAATCGCTCGACAAGTACCGGTCACCCCGGTCGCATACGATAAATACGACCGTGCCGGAATCAATGCGCCGGGCTACTTCAACTGCCGCAAAGGCAGCCCCTCCGCTGCTCATTCCGGCCAGGATACCCTCTGCTTTGGCCAGTATCCGGGTGGTTTGTATGGCATCGTCTTCGGAAACCTCGATGACATCGTCAACTCTTTCCTTTTCAAAAATTTTAGGCAGATAAGGCTCAGGCCACTTCCGGATCCCGGGTATGCTGGCTCCGTCCTTAGGTTGGCAGCCTACGATCCTGACATCAGGGTTCTGCTCTTTCAGAAATCTGGAGCAGCCCATAATAGTGCCGGTAGTCCCCATTGACGATACGAAATGCGTGATTTCCCCGTTTGTATCCCGCCATATTTCAGGCCCGGTCGTTTCATAATGGGCACGCCAGTTGTCGGGGTTCGCAAACTGGTTAAGTATCAGATAACCCCCTTTAGCAGCTTTTTCCAGGGCAGAATCCCTGGCCGCTTCCATCGATTCCTCCAGGATCACGTTCGCTCCATAGGCCTCCATAGTCAATATCCTTTCGCGCGTGGAAGTGGCGGGCATTACCAGCTCTATCTCAATGTCGAAAAGCCTCGCTATCATCGCCAGCGCTATGCCGGTATTTCCGCTGGTCGCTTCGATAAGCTTCATACCCGGCTTCAGATCCCCGCGCTCAATAGCGCCCTTCACCATATAGTAGGCCGTGCGGTCTTTGACGCTGCCGCCGGGATTGTCGCCCTCCAGTTTTGCCAGAAGCTTTACTTTGGGGTTAAGATTGAGCCTGGTCAGCTCCACCAAAGGAGTATTTCCTATAAGATCAAGTAGTCGAAACATCTATTCAAATATAATTTAACCAAGACAAATATAAGGACTAATCTTTCCTGTGAATCAAGGTTTTGAATTAAAAAAAGAATAAGTCCCGATCAGGTAGTCCACGACAGCCGTCGAATGGGTTTTACCGGCAAGTGTCTTGAGTTCTACCTGTGTTGCACCTTTAGCTTTCATAGACTGGTAGGTCGTCTCCGAATTGAAATAGAAAACCAGCTCGTCGGCTGTGCCATGGTACAGCTGGGTCGGCGTTACCGGCTTCCAGTCCAGCAGGTCGTTGTCGGCTATTGCGGCTATAAACTCTTTTTCGCCCCCGTCATTTATTCCTTTCACAAACTCATCTTTCAGCATCCCGTCAAAGCTTCCTTTCAACTCGGCCATATGTTGCTTCTTCTCAACCTCCGATGCAAAAGGTTCTTTAAAAAAGTGGGAAACAGGGTAATTCAGGCCGTAGATCCGGTTATAGCTCAACACCACCCAGAGATAAGACCGGTTATAGGATGCGATGCCATGGGTCTGGTTATTGACCAGGTGCTTCATAAAAGCTGTTTTGTTATAAGCTCCCGCACCACAGGTAGAAGCCCGCAGGTCAAACTCCCCGGCTGCATCTTCCTCCAGCATCTTCTGGAGGCTCAGCGTGGCATATCCCCCTTCCGAAAATCCTGAAATGTAGAGTTTGCTATTCCACTTATATTCCGGAGAACCGGCAATAAACTCCTTCGTGGCGCGCAGCATATCCAGGCAGGCCGTACCCAGGCTCTCACGATGCTCATAGGGGTGGGGTAAATGCGCGGATGCGCCGTATCCTATATAGTCGGGAAAAACCGCGATATAACCCAGACCGGCGAAAACGGATCCCGACTGGGCCACTTCGCTGCCGGGAGAGAAATTTGACGGCGCAGATACATCGCTTGTAATCGTGCCGTGCTGGATGCTTAGCATGGGATACTGCTGATCACCCACGGGAACGACGACGGCGCCCGAAGCGACGATTTCCGTTCCGTCAACATTAGTAGTTTTATAAGTGATTTTGTAGAGCTTCACCCCGGTTCTTACCACATTCCCCAGACCGGGAAGAACGCTATTGGCAGCCGTTATGATCTGCTCCCGGGAAATCTCTCCCACGGCCTTAGCTTCGACCAGGTACTGATTTTCAAGAGGACGTGGCTCCCGGTTTTCGCGGCAGCTGAATAAAACAACAGAAAAAAACAGCACCAGGCCGTAAGCCCGGTATTGTCGAAAAAAAAGCTGAGAGAAAGACATCTGATTACGATTTGAGGAGCTGCTGCGGTAATAAAGCCGGCTGCCGTTACCGCTAACCTGCCTGGTATATTTTCTCCAGGTACCACCTGAGAATTTTCACGGTAGTATCTGTCCTCTCCACCATACCCATATGCCCCGAATCGGAGAGAATAAAAGGATAGGCGATTTTGGGGTAGGTAGCCATTTCTATCACTTTCTCAAACGGCATCAGAACATCTTCCATCCCTACTATCAGCAGGAGAGGCACCTTCAGCTTTTGCAGTACTTTGGTACGGTCGGGCCGGTCCCGGATAGCCTCTACACCCACGGCAAGCGCTTCGGCAGGAAGTTCCGAAAAATGACTGACGTGCTGCCTTACCTTTTCGGCGCGATACTTCCGGTATCGCTTCCCGAACATATTGGCGCCGGTCAGCCGTATAAAATCAGAGGCACCTTTCTCACGCAGCAGGGTGATCATCTTGCTTCGCTGCTCTTTCTTTACATCGTCATCCGCATAAGCCAGGGAGTGAAACAAGCCGAAACCCTCTATCATATCCGGGTGCTTTTCTGCCAATGCCAGGCCGATATACCCTCCCATCGAATGGCCGATAACGGTGCATTTCCGGATACCGGCATTTGTCAGAAAATCATATAGCTCTTCCGCATAAGCTTCTATAGTATTGCAATTTGTGAGAAGCGACAGATTGGGCCGGATAACCGTATAAGTCTCGCTCAGCAAAGGCGCTATCGAGTCCCATATCGATTCATCTACTCCATGTCCGTGAACTAATACGAGGTTTTTACGAAACGTTGTCATATAACACTATTTTAAATAAAAATAACATCCACATACCGTGCAACCATCCGGGCGCCTGCAGGCAGGCACTGATCCGGAAAGGGAGTACAATATACAAAAAATACGTTCCGGATGCCTCTCCGGAACGTATGTATTTGCAGGAATGCCTGTATATGGGTCACTTCCCGGCCTGCCCTTCGTCTCTCAGGTTTTTACGGAGAATCTTGCCTACGTTGCTTTTGGGAAGCTCATCCCTGAACTCTACCTGCCGGGGACATTTATAAGCGGTAAGGTTTTGTTTACAGTATGCCCTGATCTTTTCTTCTGTCAGGTCGGGGTCTTTCCTGACTACAAACAGCTTGACGGCCTCCGTCGTTTTTTCGTCGGGCACGCCTACGCAGGCCACTTCGAGCACCCCATCCATCCTCGACACCACGTCCTCTACTTCATTGGGATATACGTTAAAGCCTGAGACGAGGATCATATCCTTTTTGCGGTCTACAATCCGGAAAAAGCCTCCCTCCTCCTGCACTCCGATATCGCCTGTCCGGAACCATCGTCCGTCTTCGTCCTCAAAAATCACCTTTTCTGTTTCATCCGGACGGTTGTAATAGCCCAGCATAACCTGCGGTCCTTTGGCGCAGATCTCTCCGCGCTCGCCGAGAGGAGCCCACTTTTCGTCTTCGGTCCTGATCCTCATCTCGGTGCTGGGAAACGGGATACCGATAGTCCCTTGCCTGTGGCGACCGTCAAGCGGGCTCACCGACAGTACGGGTGACGTTTCAGAAAGTCCGTATCCTTCCACCAGGGGGCAACCTGTCATCTTTTCCCACCTTTCTCCCACTACCTTCTGCAGCGCCATTCCGCCGGCAATACTGATCTGGAGCTCGCTGAAATCGATATCCTTGAAGTCAGGCTGATTCATCAGGCCATTAAAGAGGGTGTTCAACCCCGGGAATATTACGACTTTTTGTTTTTTCAGCTCCTTGATAAATCCGGGAAGGTCGCGCGGGTTGGTTATAAGCAGGTTATGCGCACCCCATTTCAGGCACGACAGCCCGTTTACGGTTAGTGCGAAAACGTGATAAAGCGGCAGGGCTCCTACGACGATCATCGGGACTTTGGAGTCAGAATGCCTCATTTTCGACTGGAACCATATATCTACTCCCTCTACGTTGGCCACCATATTCCTGTGAGACAGCATAGCACCTTTTGAAACACCGGTAGTTCCGCCTGTATACTGTATAAAAGCAACATCCGAACCTTTAACCTCCGGGCGATGATAAGTTGCCCCCCCTCCTATTTTGAGGGCTTCATTGAATGGCACTGCACCGGGAATATGGTACTCCGGCACCATCTTCCTTACATTCTTTACTACAAAATTGACGATAAATCCCTTCAGGGCTCCGAACATATCCCCCATTTTCGAAACGATCACATGCTCAATATCGGTTTGCGGAAGGATAGCTTCAAGGTTCGCGGCAAAATTGGCCAGGATGAAAATAGCCTTGGCTCCCGAATCCTTAAACTGGTGAAGCATCTCACGGGGAGTGTACAAAGGATTCGTATTCACTACTATGAGGCCTGCCCTGATGGCCCCGAAAAGCACGACCGGAAACTGCAGCACATTGGGCGCCTGGATCGCGATCCTGTCTCCCTTTTTCAGTCCGATCACCTGCAGGTAAGCGGCAAAGTTTTTTGAATAGGTATCGAGCTCGGCATAGGTCATCGTTTTCCCCATATTCGAGTAGGCTACCCGTCCCGCAAACTTCTTAGCAGACTCTTCAAACAAATCAATAAGTGAGGGATAGGCGTCGGGATTAATTTCGGCAGGAACTCCCTCCGGGTAATTCTTTAGCCAGGGAAGCTCAACGTTTGGATTTGGCATATAAATGAATGTGTTCTCGCTATTACAAATGTTTTTCCATCATTAAATAGCAATTTATAGGTATTTTCTTGAACAAAAAAACCTGGGAAGCGTCTATTCGTGCTTTTTGCTCTTTTCTCCCGTATACTCCCATTTCCACACCAGTCCCTCCGCGTCATCGGCTACTTCCTCGACCATGGTAAAGCCTGTGCTCCTGAGCACGGAGGTAGAAGGGCTTTCGAACGGGAGCGTATGAGCGATAATACGATTTACCATACGACTGTGAAGGGCATTTTCGGTCAGCAGCCGCGCCACTTCTTTCCCGAAACCCTGGTTCCGGTAAGAACTTTTGATCTCGTACCCGATCTCAACCGTACCGTTAACATCAGGCTCTCCCTTATACCCGCATGACCCGATCAGCTGGTTGTCGGGCAAATGAACGATGAGGTGGGTCCACCAGTCCCTGAGAGGGGGGTGTTCTTTCCAGCGCCTGTATGCAGGTGTGAAGGCATCCCTGAATTCCGTCCATTTCCTGGGCACATTCGCCCCTATCACCCCGGCCAGCACGTCGTCACCCATTTTGATAGCATCAAAAATGGTATCATCGCAAGGGATGAGCTTTATATTTTTACTCCTGAGCATATAAATCAGCGGCTACCGGGAAACATTTTCTTTAAAGCCTGCCACAGATCACGCCTTTTTGACTCTTCCATCTCGATGCGTAGCAGGCTGTTGGATAAAAGGAACCACGTTCCTTTTATATTCCGGGGAATGTATAGTTCCAGGTCTATATCCAGGTTTACCGACTCCGGTTTGATACCGAAAAGCATGACATAATCGACAACACCCCCGGCAAGCAGTTCAGACGCGTCAGGAGATCCGAGCTTATCGAGCTCGAGCAGATCCACTTTTTCGAAATCATATTGTACAGCTTTCAGGACTTTCTCCAGGAATACCCGTTCTTCAGGCTTAATGCCTTTGCCATAGGTATTGACCAATATCAGCGCTTTGGTTTTCAGGCTCGCAAAGGGAGACGTCACCGCCGGTGAAACAACCGGAATCCTGAACAAAACCTCGTCGGCAAAAAGGTAGGAGTAAAAGGGAAGCTGCGGCATTGCTATAAAAGATTTACAGCAAAGGTAGTCATTTCACCTTTTCCCATACCTCATGGATCGGATCTCCCTTGCTGCTTTTCCCGGAATGATCCCACCGGCCGTTTTCAAGCTTCCAGCCGAAGCTGAGTGAGGCGCCTACCCGGCTGTTGTCGCGCGAGAAGAATTCAATGTTTTCGGTATACTTTCCGTCTTTCGCAGTATAGGTTCCACCTCCCGTACCAAAAAATCCTTTCACTCCGGGGTCTATCGCTACCCACTGGAACCTGGTACCGGAAAGAATTTTCAATGTTTTGCGAGTGCCCTTCTGGTGTATTTTGACCAGTGCGCCTTTCTCATCCTGTACCCTCTCGGTAATATGCCAGGTTCCGGCCATGGCATGATCGGAGGCCCGGTCGATCCTGTCAAACTGAAAGGTTCCCCTGTCTCCCGAGAGTGTAAGCGAATTGCCGCTCAACGCTACCTGCCACGAAGTGGTCTGCCCCACTGTGGATGCATCTTCCGAGTTAAACTCGCACATGTAGGAAAGCGTATTGCCTTTCAAAGTATATTTTCCTCCTTCCGTATATCCGAACTTTTTGCCGGGCAGATCGTAAAGCGCTACTACCAGGTAATCTTCATTGATGATCATCGTAACATTTTCGCCGTCAGGTGTCTTCATCGCCCAGGCCCCATCCAGTTCCTTTGCATATGTCAGGGTGAGTCCGAATAAAAGTGTAGTCAACAAAATCCATTTCATGGCAGGCTTTTTTGGAGTGAATTAAATATTACTAACAACAAATATAACAAAATTGCGCCCGGCAGCACAAAAAACTATCTCAATACTGCCTTCAGGACTTCCAGCGACTTCATCTCACCGAAATTCTCCATATGCGTCCGATAGTAGAAAAGCATCTGCGACAGCATGGCTGTCCGGACGCTTTTGCCGAGCGCCTTTAAGCTCTCATGATCGCCTTTCAGCAGAAATTCAATCCCTTTTTTTTGATTTTCATCAGGCAAAAGGGAGTACCGGTGCTCCCGCAGTCCCTGCACAAAATCTGCAGCCGAATCGATACCGAAACCCAAATAACCGGCCAGGTGTCTCATCAGTACCAGGTGGTAGCTTTCCAGCCCTTCTTCCAGGCCATCCAGCTCAACCACCGCCTGCCCGATAAAATTAAAAAGCGGCTCATTCGGTTCTTCCTCCTTCAGGCATTTGCCGAGCAATTCAGCTATAAACAGCGCAAGCGACGTCTTTACCATATCGAACGGCAACTGACGGAAAGGATAGAGGTTTCTTATCTCCGACAGCCGGTGCAGGGTATCCGATTTCGATTTATGATAAACCACCATCTCAAGCAGCGTAAGAGGCTGAAAGAGTGCGATCTTATTCGTCTTCGATCTGCTGCTCCGCACGCCGTTTACAACATAGGACTGTATCCCGAAAACCTCGGTATAAACCCTTGCAATAACAGAGGATTCCTTATATTTGATATAGCTGAGAACTATTCCCCTTGTTTTGTGAAGCATCCGGATTACTTTAATACCGGTGTAAAAATAACGATTCCGGGCAATTTTGGTAACTCCGCCTAAAGCAGCTCTTTCCCGTCTCCCGCCGGCGAAAGTGCGACATCGGGTCTACGACCCGGACTTAAGACATTTTCCATTTTAACAAACCCCACCTGCGGGAAAACCACCCGGATAAGTTATACTTGTAAACTGTAACCTAAAACCTTGATTAAATAATTGTCATGAAATCCAATTCTTCTTCCCGCAGAAAATTCATAAAGGGAGTTGCGCTGTCAGCCGCAGGCATCACCATACTACCAAGGCACGTACTGGGTGGCAAAGGCTTTGTCGCTCCGAGCGACAAAGTAACCGTGGGCATCATAGGCGCCGGGGGGAAAGGACGGGAGAATACGGCTTCCCTGTTTCCGCTCGAAGATGTACAGGTAACCTGCGTAGCCGACCCTGCTGACTACTGGGACCTGAAAGACTTCTATTACAAATCGAAGGCGGGACGAGGACCGGTAAAAGAGATGATCGAGAATCATTACCGTGCAAAGATCCCCAACTATAAAGTTGCAGAATACAGAGATTTCAGGGAAATGCTCGAGAAGGAAAAAGGACTCGATGCCGTCGTATGCTCTACTCCCGACAATACACACGCCTATGTCTCCATACATGCTTTGCGGGCCGGCAAGCACACTTATTGTGAAAAACCTCTCACCCATAATATCTGGGAAGCCCGGAAAGTGGCCGAAGTTACAAAGGAGACCGGACTGGCTACCCAGATGGGAAACGTTCTGCATAGCAACGAAGGGATAAGGCAGACCGTCGAAATGCTTCGCGACGGAGCGATAGGGAAAGTTACGGAAGCCCATACGTTTGTGCCGGCTACCCGATGGCTCCCCGGCCTCAAAGGCCTGCCGCAGGGAACCTCTCCCGGCGCCGAAAAGATCGGGTGGGATCTCTGGCTCGGCCCCACCGGCTATATGCCTTACCATCAGCATTATACGCCGGTAGCCTGGCGTGATTTCTGGGCTTTGGGCTGCGGAGCACTCGGCGACTTCGGCTGTCACGATCTTGACCCGTCTGTCTGGGCTTTCAATCTCCATACTCCGTCGACCATCGAAGTCCACCCCGCCGGATACAGCGATAAAGACATCGCTCCTTACGGTGAAATAGGCTACTACGAATTCAAGGCAGACGGCAGGCAACCCGACTTTAAGCAGTACTGGTATTCCGGAGGACTGATGCCGCCCAAACCGGAAGCCCTTTCCCACAATGTCAACCTCCCGCGCAGGGGCACTCTGTTTGTAGGGAAAAAAGGTGTATTGATAACTGAATCGGGAGGAGGTAAGCCGAAGATATACCCGGCGAAACTAAGCGATAAATACACACCTCCCAAGCCATCGATCCCACGTTCCAAAGGACATTTCCGCGATTGGATAGACCCCATAAAAGGTGGCCCGGCAGCCAGCTCAAATTTTGCCTACGGATCCGTACTCACCGAAATAACCCTGCTGGGCGTATTATCCCTGCGGCTTGGCGGAGCAAAGATCTACTGGGACGGGCCGGCAATGAAGGCAACGGGCCTCCCCGATGCCGACGCCATCATACGGGAGCCGGTAAGAGAAGGCTGGAGTATGGCTTAGAGCCGGACAGGAAATTTTTACGGCATACCCAACCTTTGACAGGCAGGCGGAAGTATATAGGAATGTAAGCCGTTGACCGGCTATATTCCTATCTTAAACGCCATGTCTGTATGAATGTCCGGAGAGAACTGGCCGCCCTGACTCTATTGTCTGTGTTCCTGGCGGTGCTTGCCTGCAAAAACAACGACCTCTACGAGCCTGAACACGCTGCATCGGACAGGGGAGCCCGAAGCGCTCTTTCCGATACTGTTTCGGTTGTTGAGAAGCCCAATGAGCCGGTTGAAGAGGAGGAGAATAATATTCTGTCTCCCGACACAGCCTCCGTTTCAGGGAAACCACAGGAATTGATCGTATCCATAGCAGACGAAAAATTCCTGATTAAAGCCGAAGTGCCCGATAGCCTGAAGGAAACCGGGATTTTCCTAACCTTTATCTCCGAACAGAATCTGGGGTGCAGAGATTCGTATTTTTCCATACAACATTCATGGAAAGAGAATTCTCCTTTTGAAATCAGGATCGGTGATCTGGCGCTTTCCGGTGAGTGTGTACAGAAAACAGAAAAGGTAACGGGTATGCTCTTCCTTTACCGTGTTCCGGAAGGAGAAAATATCCTGAGGATCCATATCGGGGAGAAGTCGTTCGAGGGGAAAATAATCCGTCACAATAGCGGGTATATATTTGAATGGCCCGACGAAAGCCAGTTTAAATTTTCAGATAAAGTCCTCAATTTTTAAAAACGGGCGCAATACCTTTAGGACAATGCCGTCTTCCGGGAGCGGCATTGTTTTCTGCTTATGAATCAATGGGGGCCTCTTCTGGAAGGATGTAAAAGAAATGACCGTACCAGCCAGGAACGGCTTTACAAGCGCTTGTACCCGGCCCTTTACAGTCTTTGCAAAAAATTCTTCAAAGATGATCACGATATTCTTACCGCATTGAACTCCGGTATGCTGAAGGTATTTTCCGGCATTGGCTCCTATGACGAAACAAAAGGTACATTTTTCAACTGGGCGTACACCATCGTCAGGAATACCGCTCTTTCACAACTGAAAGCCGGTAAAGATGAGCCGGTTTTCGAGGAACTCGACAGCCGCCACGCCGCCTCGCTGTATGAGGAGGCCTTTGCCGGATCGAACTGGGAGGAAAAATTTGCGTATCTCGATGTACTTCCCCCGGTTACCCGCGCAGTCTGCAGTCTCTTTTACCTCGAGGATTTCTCTGTTAAGGATATTGCCGAAACCCTGTCGATAAAAGAAGGTACCGTTAAATGGCACCTGAATGAATGCCGGACCCGGTTGCGGAAGCTGTTCACCAAAGATAATCCCTGAAACGTGGCAGAAAAGAATCAAAATATAAAGCAGAGACAGGAGGAGCGATATCCTGAACCAGGAATTCCGGCGGAAGAGGGCTGGAAGTCCATGAACGCATTGCTGGGCGAGGCGATGCCGCCGGCTTCCTCTCCCACCCCTCCCCGTTTCCCTCTTTCTTCCGTCATAGCTACTGCTACCGCTATTGGACTTGCGGGTTTCGCGATATTCCTTATCACCCGGAATTCTCCGGATCAGCCGTTGCGAAACACTGAGGGCCACTTCGGGACAGAAACTCTTCAGTCCCAGGTGGAAATGGGAGAGTCCGGCACAGCGCCTACACCCGCGCAGGAGCCCGCATCTGTACACGAACCTGCATCTGTACAGGAATCTGTGTCTTTAAAGGAAAATTACCTCGTAAACGCCCCTGCACTGTCTTCACGCGCTGCCGGCCGGCAGAACGCTATCTCCGGGGAAGAAGGCCGGGTAATTACGCATTCTGTCCACCACCATTCCTCCGACACCCGTGAAAACGCTCCGGGTAACTTAGCGGTGGAAGTCGTAGCCCCTGAGGAGTCAACAGGTGCAGATGGGAAAGCGGAAGCAACACAACTGCAGATTTTGAATATGGAGCGAGCCTATCTTTCCCCTTCATTAACCGGTATGCAACTGCCTGTTCCGAAGTCGCCGACTCTGAAGAAAGAGCCTGAAATTTCCAATGCAAACGTCCGGGAAAAACGGTTGTCCGGTTGGGGGCTTCAATGGATGGCCAACTCCCCGATGGCAGGCCGGAAAACATATACCTCTGATCTTAAGGAGTATCACGGCGCTTATATCCTGGCTATTCCCGGCGTATGGGCAAGCGGAAAAATCGGCAACCGCCAGGAAATCGTCATAAGTGTACGCCCCTATTTTGACTACTATTCGAAAAACGAGCTGTTTTTCCAAAATAACATGCACGACATCCGGCCAGACTCTATACCAATCCCTCAGACTTATCCCCAGGGCCGCCTGCTCAAAATGCGCAGCAGCAGCTTCACCGTAGAATATCATTACAGGTTTGCAGAAAACTTCCTGATCGGCGGCGAATTTTCCCACCAGCATAACTGGAATGCCCTCGCCAGTATCCGGCGGTTATCTCCGTCAGGCTTCTCTCCTGCAGTTGACTCCCTCGAGTGGTTGGGCAAGGGTGACTACCTCTGGAGCCATATTCGTCGCCTCAATGCTACGGCCGGGCTCAGCCTGACCTACCGTACCTCATCCCTTTCCCTGGGAGGAAGTGTGCTACTACCTGTCTTTACTACGTCAAACGTTCCGTCTTTCAATTCAAGGCCACTCAACGCCCGTATCTCTATCCGCTGGCAGTTGAACCCTCCGAAAAAAACCCGGTAACAAGTCTCATCAAAACCTCTGTGCCTCTCCTTTTTACTCTGTGGCTCTCTGTGTCCATCCATCCTCCCCATCACCCTTTCCCCCCATTTTCCAGCGGAGGCGGTAACAGCCTGTACAATACCGGCGTTACGATCCTGGATAAAAGCGTCGAGCTGATCAGACCTCCTATCAGTACCCAGGCCAATGGAGAATAAAGAGGATTCCCTTCGACAGCCAGCGGGATCAGCCCTCCTATTGCTGTCAGGGACGTCAGTACAATAGGAACAAACCGGATCTCTCCCGCCCGCTCGATGGCCTCTACCAAAGGCACCCCTTCGCGGCGTAACTGGTTGGTAAAATCGACCAGCAGGATCGAATTCTTAACTTCGATACCTACCAGTGCGATCAGCCCGACCACCGCCACAAACGACAGCGGGAAGCCTACTATCCAGAGCGCAGTAAATGCACCGATAATGCCCAGTGGTATTACCGAAAGAACAATCAGGGTACTTTTAAAGCTGCCAAACTCCAATATGAGCACACCCAAAAACCCGAACAGCGTGATCAGGATCACCGTATCGAGTCCGCCAAAAGACTCCTCACGGGCCTCTATCTCTCCTGCTGCCCTGTACCTGAACTTTTCGGGCATATGGTATTCGTCCATCCGGGCCAGAATGCGGTTATACACATCGTCTACCAGGTAATCACTCCGCACGTGCGCGCTCACGGTAACATAGCGTTCTTTGTCATAATGCCTGATCTGGGTTGCTTCGCTTTCAAACTGCAGTTCTGCCAATTGGTTGAGGGGAATGGAGGCGCCTGTCACCGAAGGTATATATACCGAGCTGAATATCTGCTGGTCGGCAATTTTACCCGGTTTCGGCAGACTTACGCTGATACGGTAGTCATCGCCGTCTTCATCTTTGAATGAGCCTACGTCTATTCCCGCAATCGCCAGCCTGATGGTCCGGTTAATGTCTGTCACCGATACCCCCATCATCCCGGCTTTCTGCTTGTTGACCCTTACCCTCAGGTCTGTCCTCCTGTTGAGAAGCGGGTTGTCGATGTACATGGTACCCGGCGTACTTCTCAGGATCTGCTCTACGTCAAAAGCCACTTTTTTCAGCGTATCAAGGTCTTCCCCGAAAATGCGCAGTGCTATCGGAGCCTCGGTATTAGGCCCCTGCTCAAAATCCTTAACCTGTACCTTCGCGTTCGGTATTTCCTTCAGTTCCTCACGAAGCCGGTCTACCAACTCTCCCTTCTGATCGGGAGAAACAGGGTGGAGCTGTACAAAAAACTCCGCGTAGTTGGCAGCTTCCGAACGCTGTATCACGTTGTAGTATATCCTCGGGTTACCCCGTCCGACATTCGTGGTAACGTATTTTATCTGCTCATGCCTCTTCAGCACATCTTCCACAATGCGCGTAGTCCTGTCGGTTTCAGACAACGCGGTTCCTTCGGGAGTTTCGAGCGTGATCATGAACATCGGCTTCTCCGACTTCGGGAAAAGTGAAAAGCCTATCACCCCCGGAATAAGCAATGAAAGAGCAAATAACCCGGCCGCAAACGCCAGGGTCGGGAAAGGATGTCTCAACGCCAGGTGCAGCAGCCTGCTGTAAGTACCGCTGATGAGCCTTTTCAGTCCACGCATGAAAATATTCCCCTCCGGGTTATGCTCCGTTTTCAGAAGCCGGCTGCTCAGGAAAGGGACGATCGTAAGGGAAACCACCATCGATGCCAGGATGGTCATCGTAACCGCCATTGGCAGGCTCCTGATAAAATCGCCCGAAGCTTCCGGTAGAAAATTCAACGGCAGGAAGGCCAGTATGAGCGTGGCCGTACAGCCTATCACCGCCAGGGTGATCTGCTTTGTTGCCTTAATGGCCGCATCCTTTTTTCCATAACCGTCGCGCAGCCATCTTTCTATATTCTCTACAACCACAATCGAATCGTCGACCAGTATCCCCAGCGACACGATCAGCCCGACTATGCTGAGCTGGTTAATACTGAATCCCAGGTAATCGATAGAAGCCAGCCCGATAGAGAGCGACAGCGGGATAGAGATCATGACTACCAACGCAGCCCGGAACCCAAGAGGGAGTAGCGTAAGGGATACCAGGAAGATCGCTATGCCAAAATCCTTTAAAAATCTCCCAAGCCTGACTCCCACGCTTTCTGCCTGGTCAAAATTCCTGATCAGCCTGATATGCGAAGGAAGGGTCTGCGAAAACTCGTCTATGACCTTACTTACTTCCCGGCCTACCCTTTGAATATGCTGTCCTTCCTTCTGCGCAGCCGTTACGAGCACGCTCCGGTACCCGTTGAGGCGTACAATATGGGTTTCTTCCTGGTATCCGTACTGCACGTCAGCGATGTCCCTCAGGTAAACGATACGCTGCCCATTACTGCCTACTATCGTATTCCGGATTTCATCGAGGCTCCGGTATTTGCCTGCGGTCTTTACGTTGAACTTCCTCGTCCCCGCCTGGATCGCACCACCCGGGATGATGTAGTTCTCTGATTGCAGGGCTCCGATCACACGCGCGGCGGTTATTCTTTCCTGCGCCATTTTTTCCAGCTGAAGGTCTACCCGGACGGTGCTTTCCCGATACCCCCAGTCTGTAACATTTTTAAGGCCGCTAACCTTCGTAAGCGCGGTTTTAAGCCGGTCAGCCTCTTTCCCAAGCTCCCTGTCGGATGCAGTTTCAGACTGGAGCGCTACCTGCACGATGTTGACATCTGAAGGCGAGAACTTTCGGATTTCCGTCCTGAAAATATCAGACGGCAGCACAGACTGCAAAGCATTTACTTCCCTGACAATCTCCTGGTATTTCTCGTCTACATCCTCCTGGTATTCGTATTCGATCGTTACTACCGCAAGGCCGTCATCAACGGTAGTCCATAGCCTTTTAACATTGTCCAGCTCCGCAAATCTTTCTTCGACCTTGTCTACGATCAGCTCCTCCATATCTACCGCGTCGGTTCCCGGGTAAACGTAGATCACCACGAAAGAAGGTATTGAAAAATCGGGGTCTTCCGACCGCGGCATATTCAGAAGGGAATTGATCCCTAATGCAACCACACCCGCAAATAAAACCAGCATAAACTGCCAGTTCTTTACTGAAAACTCCGATAGGTTCATCTCTGCAAGGTTTTAGAGTTATCCATACGTAGTCGGGGGCTAGCGTACAACATTTACTTCGGCTCCGTCTGTGAGAAAAGCGCCGCCGCCGCTGATCACCCGGCCGATGCTGTCGAGACCACCTGTAAGCAGGACTTTTTCCTTGTCCAGGTACCCTATTTTCACCGGTACCTTCCTTGCCTTACCGTTTTCCGCAACGAATACGAAACCGTCCTTTCCATGCCCTTCCAGCAGGGCCTCGACCGGGATCACCCGGTAGCTCCTGCTTTGCGAAGGCCATAGCGTGACTTTTGCGAAGAGTCCTGCCGCCATCCTGGGGACAACGCCCGTAAGCTTTATTTCTACATCATAGAGATGCGTGACCGGATCTGCTACCTGCGAAAGAAACGTAACGACACCAGGGAAACTCTCGTCAGGATAAGCGTCCAGCTGTATCTCCGCCTTATCGCCCGGCTTCAGCCTGGCCCAATCCCGGTCTGATACTCCGACCTTAGCTACCCAGTCGGCCTTCCGGTTGGAAATAAGCGCAAG
The DNA here is from genome assembly GCA_964559125.1 of uncultured Cytophagales bacterium. Classification (GTDB taxonomy): domain Bacteria; phylum Bacteroidota; class Bacteroidia; order Cytophagales; family Spirosomataceae; genus Ravibacter. Next base: position 88,608 of record CAZLGW010000001.1, on the reverse strand, counting down.
AACAGGCGAACCCGGACCGGTCATTTCTCCTTCATTCATCAGTTTCCTTATAACGGTACCCGCCACCGGGCTTGAAATCTTTGCAAATTCCCTGTTAAAACGGGCTATATTCAGGCTCTGCCTGGCCAGATCCAAGCCTGTCGACGCGTTCTGGAACTGCTCGAGCGTTGCCGCCGTATCGCGCAGCATGTTTCTTACCCGTTCCAGGTCCCGCTCCGACTTTTCATAGCTAAGCTCAGCCTGGCTTACCTGGGCTTCGATTTCCGTCATGTTGAGCGTAGCCAATACCTGGCCTGCCTGTACCTGCTGTCCCTCCTTTACATAAATTTTATCGATCACACCGCCTATCTTAAAAGAAAGCCTGGCTTCTCCCAGCGAGGCAATAGTGCCGGCAGTTGCTACGGGATCGGTGCGGACTTCGGTTTCTACCGCAGACAGGCTGACGGGAATGGCGGTATCAGAAGCCTCTTCTTCTTTTTCCTCCGGCTGCGAACATCCTGCCGCCAGCGCAATAGCAAGCCCGGTTAACGTATATATGTACCTGCGCATAATATCTTCAGTTGACTGGTGAATAGATATCTGATCATAATAACCCGGCCCATTCCCGGGAAAAAACTTTGCGGCATTTTCAGGGCGAAAGGCTTTTACTCAGGCCGGTTACCCGCTCCAGGTGAGCCTGCCGGGTAAGGAATTCATACCGCGCCAGAACCTGCTGTACCCTGGCCGCCTGCCAGTCGTTAGCTGCCTTGATATACTCCAGGAGCAACACGTTCTGGTTTCGGTACCGGCTGTCTACTACGACATAATAAGCCCGTGCTTTTTCGGCCGAAGCGCCGGCCATCTTTAATCCCTCTTCAGAGGCCCTCAGCGCATAATAAGCCTGGGTCACCTCGAGCATGATCCGGCGGCTTGCCTCGGTCTGCCTGATCCTGAGCATATCTTCCTGTATGTGCGCCTGCGAGATCCTGGCCTTTTTTTCATAGCCTTTAAACAAATCCCAGCGGAGGCCCAACTGCGCCACCAGGTATTCCTGGTCTTTAAAACGGTATCCATATCCCTGGAACCCGGCATTCCCCCCGATAAACAGGGAAGGTAGAGCGGCTGCTTTTTCCTGCAGCTGACGTCCCTGCTTTGCCGCCAGGAGGGAATAATCCAGCTGCTTCAGCTCCGGTCTGCCGGTCAGGGAAAGGCTGATAAGCTGCTGAAGATCGCTTTGTCCCGACAGGGTAAAAGGCGATTTTCCGACCAGTGTATCGGCCGCGATCTCCTCCTCCAAATCCCGGTTGAGCAGGAAATTGAAATAAGCTTTTGCAATACTCACGTTCTTTTCCGCCTCTACTCCCTCCCGGTCTGCCGAACTAAGCTCATATTCTGCCGAAAGAACCGCATCCTTCGTTACGACGTTGTTGTCGGCAAGCCTCGAATTCAGCCTCACCAGCTCTACCAGCGTCGCACGCGACGCCTTGTAGATCTCCTGTATTTTCAGTGCTTTGAGATAACCGTAGTAGGCTTCTGCAACGGCATACCTGATCTCAGCGGCTACTACATCAAATCTTGCTTCCGCAGCCGACAAAAGACTGTTCTGTATCAGGTAGTTGTATTTTATTTCGGGATTATACAGCGAATACTGAAAGGACACCTTGGTATCATGAAAATTGTGGGGGGCCAGCAATTCGTTCACATTCTGTATATCCGTCGGAAACCGGTCGGATCCGGTCAGCTCATTTAAAGCGGTATAAGCAGGATTGAGCATATCTCCAACCGGGAAGGCCAGGCGGCGCCCGCCGAATGCTACCGAATAGGTAGGAGAAAAAGTGACCTGGGGATAAAAGAGGGCCCTTGCCTGCCTCAGCGACTGAAGCGCTTTGCTGACTTCAAGCTTCTCCTGTTTCAGAAGCAGATTACCAGCGAGGCCTTCTTCTATATACCTGTCGAGAATAGCCGAACTGCTGCTGTTCTCCTGCGCCGGCAGGCTATGCAGATTCAGCAGGATCATTAAAACGATAAGTGTACACCTGGCTATCATACGTTTATTATATGAACAGTGTTATCGTACAGCCGCTATCTGCCGGCCGACAACTATGAGAGTCATTTCCCGATTTTACCCAAATGTGTATCCTGGAAACCTGAAGGCAGTTTAAGGCCATATCCGAAGAGGCGATCCATGGCGATATGCCCGAAAAGAATACAACCTGCAAGCATAAGCCACTGCACGTCATACATGTAGCCCGCAAAGAATACAATCGCCGCAACAGCCCTGTGATGCCAGAAATTATAGACAGCAGCCCCGATACGCGGCCCTGCAAGATAACCGGCCATACTGATATCAGGCACAAGCAAAAGAAGCGGGTACCACCACCATTCAAAATCCAGCCGGGCAAAAACGACTATCGATATTGCCCACAAGGCTGCTTCTTCGAGTTTCAGAGTATTTTTCATTTCATTTGTGTAAAAATTAATGAGGCGATATGACGATGAGACGATAAGACAATGCGAGTTCATCGACAGCTTGTAAGCTGATCTCTGACAACTAATGGCACGTCTAAAGTCCGTCACGGAGCATTCTGACAAACAGCGCATAGGACTCCTGGATACGTTCCATATCGCGCTCGTCTTCAAATACATCCATACGTTTTTTCAGATAGATTGTCACCAATCCGTGAATATAGCTCCACACGGTGAGAGCCGCCGTCTCCAGATCATGAGCTTTAAAATACCCTGCTTCGACACATCTCTGAATAATGCTCTTCAAAAGGTCAAATGCTCCTTTGCCTTCCTTCCATTTCTCCTGCCGGCAGGCCAGCGCTTCCATCGGGGCCTCCATCAGGAAACAGAGATCATACAACCCCGGATTTTCTACTGCCCATTTTGTATACAGGTGCCCCAGTTCAACCAACTGAGCAAAAGGGTCCTGTATTACAAAAATACCCTTAAACTCTTCCTGCATAGCCAGAAAAGCCTGTTCGTGAAGCTCGTAGAAAATCTCGTTCTTATCTTTGAAGTAAAGGTAGATCGTGGCCGGGCTATATTCGATAACATCGGCTATCGCCCGTATACTCGTTTTCTCGAACCCATTCTCTAAAAACAATGCCCTCGCAGCATTCAGTATCTGCCGCTGCATATCTTCACGCTCTCTCTCCTTCCTTTCAGATATTCCCATATCAATCAGTCAATTTTCGATGTAAATATAATAAACACTGTTCATTTGTCAAGCAAAACCATTCATTTTTCCTACAAAGCCCCGCAGGGGCGACACTACCGAAATCTCATAACAGAACTGCCTGCGCCAGCCCTCTCTCCGGGACCAGCACAGGCAGCAGGATAACCAGAAAACCGTAGCAGACCTTACTCTCTCCCCAGTATCTCGACCAAAAACTTCCGGAACGGCTCAGCAAACTCCTTCCTCTTCAAAGCAAACTCTACCGTTGTCTTGAGGAAATCAAGCTTATTCCCGATATCATGCCGTTTCCCTTCTATCACGTGGGCGTAAAAATTCTCTCTCTTTAAAAGCAGAAGCATCGAATCGGTCAGCTGAATCTCATTGTTCTTGCCTTTCGGGGTCTTCTCTATCGCTTCAAAAATCTCAGGCGACAGGATATACCGCCCCGCAATAGCAAGATCCGAAGGAGCTTTGTCGACTGCCGGCTTCTCTACAAGCGTATCCAGTTGAAGAATAGAATCACTCAGGGGTGTACCGCCGACAATCCCGTAGCGGTTTACTTTATCATGCGGCACGCTTTCCACCCCGATTACCGAGCCGCCATATTGCTCATAGGTATCTACAAGCTGACGCGTAACAGGGATCACCGAATCCATAATAGTATCTCCCAGCAGTACGGCGAAAGGCTCGTCACCCACATGGTGCCTTGCATAGTAAATAGCATCTCCAAGACCATTGGCCTCCTTCTGCCTGACAAAATGCACATTGGCCATATCAGACAAACGCCGCATCTCAGTGAACCATGCCTGGTCTTCCTTCTCTTCCAGTCGGGCTTCCAGCTCGAAGTTCCGGTCGAAATGATCTTCTATAGCCCTCTTGCCTTTTCCTGAAATAATAAGTATGTCGTCTATTCCCGAATCTACCGCTTCCTGTACAACGTATTGTATGGTGGGAATATCGATAATAGGAAGCATTTCCTTAGGCATACTTTTGGTTGCAGGGAGAAACCTGGTCCCAAGTCCTGCTGCCGGTATAACCGCTTTACGGATAATCATATGTAATCAGATAGTAATTGATAAAAAAATTGCCCCGCACATTACCTGACGAGGCCTGTTATTTCGAAACTTTTCTTCTTCCCCAATTTCAGCTGCTGCCCTCCCTTTATTTCATAGGAAATCAACCTGTTATTCCCTTTCTCTCCGTTCAGCTTTAGCTTAAGTACCCGCTGTGTATCGAAGAGAAGGCCCTCCACCGCGGAATCTACCTCTACTTCTCTCACTTCTCCGGTATCAGCCGAATATTTTACCTTTAATGCTCTCACCTGAAACGCACCGTCTTTGGTCAGTTGGTATAACTCGGTAAGGCTGTCCGGCCTTGTAACAGCATAAATACCTTCAAGCGCCGGTCTGTTGATCCCTGCCTGGAAAAAGAAGGCAAGATCATCTTTCCAGTTTATCTCGCGTGTAACCACCGTATCCCGCTGCCCGTCAAATACAAGGTATTTCTCCACCTCGGGTTTCTCTGTCGAAAGAAGCGTTATCTGGTCTTCGACAAGCGCTTCCAGGTCGAAATAACCCGGGCCGGATGAGGAGGCAGCACCTCCGGTCACATCGCATCCCGGCAGAGCGGGAATCAAGCACCCAAGCACCGCTATGACCGGCACGCGCCTCAAATTACAAAAGGCTCTCTTCATTCATTTCCAAAGGCTTCTCAATACCCATCAACTTCAATATGGTAGGGGCTACGTTGGCGAGCTTGCCAGGCCTGAGCGTCCCGTTAAACTGCGGATCTACAACAATCAGCGGTACCGGATTCAGGGAATGCTGCGTATTAGGGCTGCCATCGTCGTTGATCATATAATCGGAGTTTCCGTGATCGGCCAGGATAAGGGAAATGTAACCATGAGCCAGGGCGGTATCCACAATGGTTCCTACGCAGCTGTCTACCGCTTCCGCAGCCTTCACAGCCGCACCGAAAACTCCTGTATGCCCGACCATATCCGTATTGGCAAAATTAAGACAGACAAAATCGGGGGTCTCGTTTTCCAGTTCCGGAACGATCTTGTCCCGTATATCAAAAGCCGACATTTCAGGTTTCAGATCGTAAGTAGCCACTTTGGGAGAAGGGCACAAAAGCCTCGATTCTCCTTCGAACGGATTTTCCCTGCCGCCTGAAAAGAAAAAAGTAACGTGAGGATACTTTTCTGTTTCCGCGATCCTGATCTGTTTTTTGCCGGCTTTCGAAATCACTTCTCCCAGCGTATTGACGAGGTTATCCTTATCGAAAATCACGCGGACATTCTCAAAAGTATCGTCATAGTTGGTAAGCGTGATGTAGTAGAGGTTAAGCTTCGACATGTTGTAGTCGGGGAAATCGGCCTGGGTAAGCACTTCGGTGATCTCCCGTCCACGGTCGGTGCGGAAATTAAAGCAGACCACCACATCGCCCTCTTCAATGAGTGCTACCGGCTGCCCGTCTTCCTTCGTCAGCACGATCGGCTTGATAAACTCATCCGTCACATTCTCGCTGTAAGACTCTTCAACAGCCTCTATCAGCTTATCGGCATATACCTTCTTACCCTCGCCGAATACCATCGCATCGTAAGCCAGTTTAACGCGCTCCCAGCGTTTGTCGCGGTCCATGGCATAGTAACGCCCGGTTACGGAGGCTATCTGCCCGGTAGTGGACTTCATATGCTGCCTGAGATCGGACAGGAAACCGGCGCCACTCTTCGGATCGCAGTCTCGTCCGTCGGTAAAAGCATGGACGTAGACGTCATTCAGCTTCGCGTTGTACGCTATAGTCAGGAGACCTTTCAGATGATCTATATGCGAATGTACCCCTCCGTCAGACACAAGGCCTATAAAATGCACCCTCCGGTTATTGGCCACTGCATAGCTAAAAGCCTCGGACAAAACCGGTTCCTGTGCAAGGGTCCCTTCTGTTACGGCTTTGTTGATTTTTGCCAGGTCCTGGTAGACAATGCGGCCTGCACCGAGATTGGTATGCCCTACCTCCGAATTCCCCATCTGGCCTTCCGGCAGGCCCACATCAAGCCCGGAGGTAAGCAAAGTGGTGTGCGGATACTGCTCCAGCAGCCTGTTCATATTGGGAGTGGAGGCAGCCGTAATGGCCGACCGGCCTTCTTCGCCGGGCCGGGCTATCCCCCACCCGTCTAAAATCATTAAGATTACTTTCCTGTTCATTATCAGATAAACTACACTATCAAACTCATCTGGAATAATCCCCGTATCAGCAGGCTATTCGGCGCTCTCCAGCGAATGGTTGTTTTCGTCAACGATCACGTAAACATCCTCATTGGGCCTGCTCATACGGTACTTTTCCCGGGCCCATTTTTCCAGCATCTTTTCGTTCCCGAAAACCTCGTCCCTGTCTCTCCTCGCTTCCAGTATCTTATGATGAAGATAAAGCGTGTCACTCTCAAGCTTTGCTCTTTTCCTGGAGCTGTAAATACCGTTCAGTATACTGTTATTATCAAAAAAACTTACCCAGATCAGCCAAACTAAAAAAGTTCCTTTATAAAAGTTGCTGAAAATCCCTTTCAACCAGTTTAAGATGAGATCCATAGCCTGTCAGCGAAAGTCCGCCTGATTATACCTGTAAACGATTTGAAATGAGATAGCCACAGATGCACAGATATCTATAAATTTCAGCAATAGAAATCTGTGCATCTGTGGCATAAAAATCTCCATTGCTATCTGTGCATCTGCGGCCTGGTTAGTCAGTCAGCGTGATACCTCAGAACTTCAGGCCGGGGAAATAGGCCGTATCTCCCAACTCTTCCTCGATGCGGAGCAACTGATTGTATTTGGCCATTCTGTCGGAACGCGACGCCGAACCGGTTTTGATCTGCCCGGTATTGAGCGCTACGGCAAGATCAGCGATAGTAGCGTCTTCCGTTTCGCCCGAGCGGTGCGACATGATATTTTTGTAGCTGTTGCGCTTCGCCAGGTTTACGGTATCGATCGTTTCGGTAAGCGATCCGATCTGGTTTACCTTCACCAGCACCGCGTTAGCTACGCCTGCTTCGATCCCCTGCTGAAGGCGCTTCACGTTGGTCACGAAAAGATCGTCGCCCACAAGCTGCACTTTCTTCCCTATCGCATCTGTGATCAGCTTCCAGCCATCCCAGTCGTCCTCGGCAAAGCCGTCTTCAATCGAAACAATAGGATATTTATTTACCCATTCCGTCCAATAGGTCGACAATTCGGCCGATGAAAGCTTCTTCCCGTCCGACTTTTTGAAATGGTAGATACCGTTTTCGTAGAATTCAGAGCTGGCCGCATCCAGGGCGATAAAAATTTCCTCGCCGGGTTTGTAACCTGCTTTTTCAATAGCCTGAAGGACTACTTCTATCGCCTCTTCATTCGACTGGATATTGGGTGCAAAGCCGCCCTCGTCTCCGACGTTGGTAGAATAGCCTTTGCTTTTAAGCACTTTCTTCAGCGTGTGAAACACCTCAACCCCCATTCTGAGCGACTCGGAGAAGGTATCAGCCTTAGCCGGAACGATCATAAATTCCTGAAAATCAATAGCGTTATCCGCATGGCTGCCTCCGTTCAGAATATTCATGAGCGGAACCGGCAGCGTATTGGCGTTCGTCCCGCCGACATACCTGTATAACGGCAGTCCTGCCTCGTAAGCAGCAGCTTTTGCTACTGCCAGCGAAACACCCAGGATAGCGTTGGCGCCCAGCTTGCTTTTATTCGGAGTCCCGTCCAGCTCAAGGAGTATCTTGTCTATCTCGTTTTGCTCAAAAGCAGAGATCCCGATCAGTTCGGGATAGATGATATCGTTCACATTCTCTACAGCCTTCAATACTCCTTTGCCCACATAGGTTTTCGGATCGTCGTCACGAAGCTCTACCGCCTCATGGACGCCCGTAGACGCTCCTGAAGGTACTGCCGCTCTTCCGACAAATCCATTTTCAGTTCTCACGTCTACTTCCACTGTGGGATTCCCTCTTGAATCCAAAATCTGCCTGGCATGTACTGACTGTATTACACTCATTTGCTGGATTGAATAGTTATATTTGAATGATGATATAAAAGACCTGTTCAGAGCACAAAATAAGTCAAAAAAACTGTTCGTAACTAGGCTTGTATACGATTATTAGCCTAAATTTACTGTCCGAGTAATTAAACATTCAAAACATGAAATCCTTTCTTGGAATTGCCACTGTTTTTTTCCTTTGCCAAACCTTTTTATTTGCCCAGTCTAAGATCGGAGGAGAAGATTTCCTGGCCCGCCTCAACAATGACACCAGCGTACAGGTGATCGACGTCCGCACCCGGGAAGAGTTCAGCGCCGGCCACCTCCCCAACGCCAGGAATGTGGATTTTAAGAAAGAAGATTTCCTTAAGCAGATGGAGGGCTTCAACAAGGAGCAACCCCTCATGCTCTATTGCCTGGCAGGCTCGCGAAGTGCGGCGGCGGCAGAACTCCTGGCTTCAAACGGCTTTACCCAGATTTATGACCTGGACGGCGGATATATGCGTTGGACAGTAGAAAAAAGACCTGTCGACGGGATCAAAGAGGTTAAAAAAGCTGTAGTCGGTATGCCTGTAGACGAATATGAAACCATCATAAAAAGCGATATGCCTGTGCTGGTCGACTTCACTGCCAAATGGTGCGCTCCCTGTAAAGCGATGTATCCCGCGATTAAAAAAATAGAATCGGAATTTTCAGGACGGGCCCTGGTAAAAGTGATTGATATAGACGCTAATAAAACTATTACCGAACATCTCGGCATCCAATACCTGCCCCTGATCTATCTTTATAAAAACGGCGAAATTGTGTGGCAGGCTACCGGAGCGGTCAGCGAAAAAACGCTTCGCGATGTTATCACAAGGCAATTGTAGCCGGCGCTCCATACCGGGCCTGCATCGTCCGGCCGGTTCCGACCGGAATTGCTCCTAAAGGCTTTCCCCTATGAAAGCGGTCCGCATCGCCTTTACAGTTATTTTATTTCTTTTTTCGATTGCCTACCTGGGCTTTATCCTGCCGTTCTGGGGTATCCCCTTCAACGCCCAGCGACACGGCCTTCCACCTCTTACACCGGCCTGGGCGCTTGAATGCTGGTTGTGGGAGGATGACCATAATACCGCTTCTTATGTCGACGAACTGCTGGATGGTTACAGGCGGCACGATATCCCGGTCAGGGCCATCCTCATCGACAGTCCGTGGAGTCTCCGTTACAACGATTTCACTTTTGACGAAAAAAGGTATCCCGCCCCCGGGCAGTGGCTTACCGGTTTAGAGCAAAAGGGGTACAGGGTGGTACTTTGGATGACCTCAATGGTCAATAGCCGGAGCAAAGACACGCAAATAAGCGAATCGGAAGACTGGTACCGGCAGGCTGCCGAAAACGGCTACCTGCTCGGAGACGGACAACAGATCAAGTGGTGGAAAGGGAAAGGAGGCTTTATCGATTACACAAATCCTGACGCGATGCGCTGGTGGAGGGAGCTGCAAAACCAGGTTCTTCAGTATGGTGTAGACGGGTGGAAGCTCGACGGGACCGCTACACTGATGCGCCGGCAGGCAGGCCCGGTTCCGATCCCTTATATGAAGGCCCGTTCAGGTATACTGACTACCCGCCGGTATATGGACCATTATTACCGGGAGGAGCTGAAATACGGGCAATCTGTCAACCCGGAGTTTGTCACCCTGAGCAGGGCTATGGACAGGGGTTTTCATCCTGAAGGGTTTGCCCCGATCGATGCGGCACCGGTCACCTGGGTAGGAGACCAGAAGCATTACTGGAAAAGCGATACCGACAGCGGGATAAAGGAGGATGAGAAGGACCGGGATATCGCGCTTAAAGGAATCCAGGGGTTTGAATCGGCCATTAACAGCATTCTGAAAAGCGCTTCACTCGGGTACAACATTATCGGGTCGGACGTAGCAGGCTTCTCAGGAGACTCCATTCCTCCCAGGCTGTATATACGATGGGCTCAGTTCTCTGCATTTTGCGGACTTTTTATGAACGGCGGTCACGGAGAGCGGGCTCTGTGGAAACGCAGCAGGCAGGAACTGGAGATCATCCGGGCTTATTCCTGGCTGCATACCGAGCTGGTCCCGTATATGTACCATTACGTCGTCAGCGGGCACCGGGGTGGAAAATTACTTCAGACACCGGCAGGAGGCATATACCAGTACTTCTTCGGTGATAACCTGCTCATAGCGCCTATTTTTGAAGACAAAACCAGCCGCCGTATCGAGATCCCGGAGGGACGGTGGTACTACTGGTTCGATAAGGAAAAAGTTTTCCACGGCCCGCAAACAATAGAAATGAACTTCCCGCTTGAGGAGTTCCCCGTCTTTATAAGGGAAGGAGCCATCATCCCGATGGACATATCCAGGCCCTATACTAGCATCGGGGACAGTACCTTCGTCGGGCATACCACATGGCGCATCTTTCCCGGCAGCAAGCTTTCGTTCAGCATTTTCTCTCCCAACGACCAATCCGAGACCAATCTATCAGTTACTGCGTCTGAAACCCGGGTTGAATTGACCTTATCGGGAGCAGCCAGACCCTCGATCTTCTCGATGCATCTCGAAAAAGAACCGCTCAAGGTAACAAAGGGCATGCATATCCTCACGGCAGACAGCGATTACCGGTACGATGCCCTCAAAAAAGAGTTGGTCATCAGGCATTCTTCCGGAGTACCGGTAACTTATACTGTCTCAACGCACTGACGACGCCCTGTTTCGTAAAATTTCTGCCGGACGATTAAACTATCCGTCTCCTTCCCTATCAAAGAGGCAAGTTTCACTCTTTAATCGATACAGCCATGAGAACTTTAAAATATATCGGCATAGCTTTGATGGCGGTCATGTTGGCAGCAGGTCTGCCTGCTCCCCCGAAAGCTTCCGCTCAACCCGGCGTTTCGGTATCATTTTCCGTATTCTTCAATTCCCTTTCACCTTACGGCAGATGGTCCAACCACCCGCAGTACGGTTCTGTCTGGACTCCCGCTGTCGGCGCGGATTTCCATCCTTACTATACCGGGGGGCGGTGGGTAATGACCGAATATGGCAACACATGGTTGTCTGACTACGAGTGGGGCTGGGCTCCGTTCCATTACGGCCGGTGGTTTTACGATGACTATCTCGGATGGGCGTGGGTTCCTGACTACACATGGGGCCCCGGATGGGTCAACTGGCGGACCGGAGGCGGATATTACGGATGGGCTCCCCTTATGCCGGGCATCCAGGTACGGGTAGCGATCAATCTCCCGTTCAATTTCTGGATTTTCATCCCCCAACGTCACTTTATGAGCCGGAACTGGTATCGTTACAGCGCTCCGCGCACCCAGGTAACCAATATTTATAACCAGACAACCATCATTAATAACTATTATAACCATAATAGCCACGAATATGCCTACGGCCCGCGGTCGTCTGATATCCAGAGACACACCAATAGCCGGGTAGACGTTTACAACTACTCAAGCCGTACGAGTAACGGCAGCTATCGTGAGTCGGCAGTACGTACCAGCACAGCAAGTGCGCGCAAGGCAATAGAAACGCGTGAAAAGAATTTCGATAGCGGCCCGGCCGTTGCCAACACAAATTCCCGCAGAAGTTCGGCCGCGGTAAGCACCGACAACGGAAGGAGTTCTTCAGCCCGGACCAGCTCACCTGTGGTCTCGCCGCGCAGCGCAAACCCGGTAGCTTCTCCGTCTGCCCGGAGCAGTGCGAGTGAAGGAAATATCTCTTCGCCTCGGAGCAGCCGGACAGCCTCTCCCGAAAGTAACCGGGCACAGTACGGCACCGGTACCGCCCCAACCGGCGCCCGGGAATCGGTTAGTACTCCCGAACGCAGCCGTATCAGTACGCCCCCTGCCCGGAGCAGTACACCGGAGAGAGCGGCTCCTGCCAACAGAGGAAGTTCTCCGGCAAGGGAAAGCATCTCAACAGGCAGGTCTTCTGCCCCGAGAGAAGCCGTATCCGGTAGCCGTAACACCAACCCTTCGGGAAGAGTGAGTGCTCCGGCGCCGGCAGAAAGAAGCGGACGCAGCTCTTCAGGTGAAAGAAGAGGAAGACAATAGTCATCTATCTTGATTGCATATACCGGCAGCGCCGGCTACTGGCCCGACATCGTCAAACCGGTAGCCGGCGTCGGTGTTTTTAAGGCACCAGGTCTCCGATAGGCTTAATGAAAGATGAGCCTGCTACCGGCTGTTTTCCAGGCTCTGATAATCCTTGTCCAGCAGGGTGATCCCCGCCTGCTTCCTGTGCCTGAACATCCAGTCATACATCTCGTATTTGTGGAAGAGCCTTTCCACAGAACCGTGGGTAGCCCCTTCGATCAGGGTCAGCGTAACATTGGCCGAGTCATCGCACAATTTGACGGCACGGGCGATTTTCTTAGATTCAGACACCGGAACAATCTGGTCGCCGGTACCGTGTTGTATCCAGAGAGGGACTCTCGTTAGCCCGCAGGCATATTTTTCGGATCCGCCCCCGCAGATAGCTACTGCCGCCGCGATCCTGTCCGGGTACTTCCCGGCGAGATCCAGGGTTCCGTACCCTCCCATGCTCATCCCGCATACATACACCCTGTCAGGATCCGCACAATAGTTCTCAACCACGAAATCGATCACTTCTATCAGCTTGTCCGGATTCCACGCACCGGTGCTGTGGGGAGCCACCACGATGGCCGGAAGAGAGATACGACCGAGATCCATACTGTACATCAAACCATAACGCTGCACACGCTTCAGGTCTCCTCCCGATAAGCTGCGGCCGTGAAGAAACAATACTACCGGAGGCTTATTTTCAAGGATCTCAGGCCCCGGCAAATCTATTATAAAGGGATAGGATGTCTTTTGGGTGATTGCTATACGCTGGGCTTTGACAGGATAAAGAAACCCCAGCATTACAGACACTATTAAAGGAAAGATAACTTTCATAAGCTACTACTCCGGGCAGACCATTTTACCGATTAAAGTTTGACCTTCTATCAGTAAAAGTCTCCGGCCGGATTCTTATATAAACTGGTTAAACCGCTTTTCTATTTTACCAAACACAATTCAAAACTAACAAAATAAACAGAATGAGCCAGGAAGAAAACAAAATCGTGACAGTCGGCCCGAATCTCAGCATGCTGACCTACCAGGGCACTTACGGTAACTACGGCGGTTCGTACGTTCCGCCGGTTCTGGAAGGGCAGCTTTCCCGCCTTGCGGAGTTCTTTGACAGCGTTGCCCATCTCGAGTCGTTCAGAAAGGAATTTGTCGACATCCTGACCGACTACGTAGGCCGCCCTTCTCCGCTTTATTATGCAAAAAACCTGAGCTCATACGTCGGCTCCAGAATTTATCTGAAAAGAGAAGATCTCAATCACACAGGATCTCATAAAATAAACAATACGATCGGCCAGATCCTGATTGCAAGGGAAATGGGAGCCGCTGAAGTGATAGCCGAAACAGGCGCCGGCCAGCACGGGGTCGCCACCGCTACCGCAGCCGCCATTCTGAACATTCCCTGCAAGATTTTTATGGGCCGGGTCGACGCGGAGCGGCAGGCGCTCAATGTAAGACGCATAAAGCAGCTTGGCGCTGAGCTGATTACGACCGAGATGGGCACTGCAACACTGAAAGATGCCGTAGACGCTGCATTGGGTTACTATATCGAAAATCCCGAATCCTTTTATCTTCTTGGCTCGCATGTCGGTCCGCACCCCTACCCCAAAATGGTCGGCTATTTCCAGAGTGTGATCGGCAACGAAGCACGCCAGCAAATCCTGATCAAGGAAGGGAGGTTGCCCGACCAGATCTTTGCGGCAGTGGGCGGCGGCTCCAATGCGATAGGTCTCTTTTCCGGATTCCTGGATGATCTGTCGGTACAGATCGCCGGCGCCGAAGGAGGCGGCAGCGGGACCCCGCCCGATACGGCGGCGACGCTGACTTTCGGGAAGCCCACTGTTTTCCAGGGGACGATGTCCTATTGCCTGGTAGACAGCGAAGGCAACCCAATGCCCTCAAAAAGTATAGCTGCCGGGCTCGATTATCCCGGAATTTCGCCGCAGCACGCGTTTATGAAAGATACGGGCAGGGCATCTTATTATCCTGTAACAGATGCCGAAGCGGTGGAAGCCTACAAGCTTCTTTCGCGCCTGGAGGGAATTACGCCTGCCATCGAGTCGTCGCATGCGGTTGCCCTGGCCCAAAAGCTGTTGAAAGACAAAAATGCGCTGGCTGTTGTCAATCTTTCCGGAAGAGGTGATAAAGACGTGGAAAGAGACATGTGATCAATATCCTGAAGAGGGTAGCTGCCAGGTTCCGGTATCTACCCTCTTCACAAGACTGTAAACTTCCAGGTCCGCAAACGAGCCGTCCGACAAAATTTCTCCGTCGCGCTCTACCCCTTCAAACTTAAAGCCCAGCCTCTGCGGGATCCTTTTGCTGGGTATATTCCCGGTCGCGCATCTGATCTGGATGCGATTGATTCCCACCTGCTCAAAGGCGTAGTTGACCAGGGCTTTTACCGACGCTGTCATAACCCCCTTCTTTTGAAAGGGCTCGGAAAGCCAGTAGCCTAATTCAGACTTCTTATTGATCATATCGGTATTTTTAAAGCCTATCAGACCGGCAAATATTCCTTCAAACCTGATAGTGAATACGATCTCCGACGGGTTGGGGCCGCCTGAATGCAGCGAATTGATAAAATATTCGGAATCGCTTACCGTACGCGTCCAGTCCACAAACGGCAGCCATTTTCGTAAGTATTTCCTGTCCCGCTCAATGGTATTGAACATTTCCTTTGCATCCGAAAGGTCGATCTGCCGGAGGCGGAGTTGATCGTTAATTTGAAATTCAGGCATTCTGATTCGTATTTCTACCGGGAACTCTTTTAATTTACACAGTAAGGACATTGGCCTGACACGAATATAACGACTTTACAACCAACAAATCCATTCCCTATGAACAGCGTCAAGCCGGAAACTGTCGACGCCTACCTGGAAAGTTTCCCTGAAGAGATACAGGTAGTCATGCGAGACGTAAGAAAAACGATCCTTGAAGCTGCTCCCGAAGCATCGGAAAGTATCAGCTATGGTATGCCCGCCTATAAACTAAATGGGAAGCCCCTGGTGTATTTTGCTGCCTTTAAAAATCATATCGGCCTCTATGCAACCCCTAAAGGCCATGCTGCTTTCGAAAAAGCATTGTCGGTTTACAAACAGGGGAAAGGTTCGGTACAGTTCCCGCTGGGGCAGCCTATACCATTACAACTGATCGGTGAAATTGTCAGGTACAATCGGGCAAAGAACCTGAAAGGATAATATGGGAAGTACATTCTATCAAAAGTCGGTCGACGAGGCTTTCGACGAACTGAACAGCACTCCCGGCGGTCTGTCAACCACTCAGTCAGAAGAACTCCGCGCCCGCCACGGCTCCAATACGCTCCGCGAAGCGCCGCCAAAAAGCAAATGGAAAATACTCTTCGGCCAGTTTAAAGATGTCATGATCGTCATCCTGATCATTGCTGCGGGCATTTCTTTCGCCGTCGGTGAGCATATGGACGCCTATGTGATCCTGGCTATCATAGCGGGCAATGCCTGGCTGGGGTTTTCACAGGAAAGCAGGGCCGAAGAATCCATCAGGATGCTGCAGAAAATGTCGGCGCAATATGCTGTGGCCCTCCGTGACGGGAATCCCTTAAAGCTGGAGGCTTCAGAACTGGTACCCGGCGACGTTGTCCTGCTGGAGGCAGGAAATATAGTACCGGCAGATGCCAGGCTAATGGAAGTCAGTGCGCTGCGGACAGACGAGGCCTCGCTAACCGGGGAAAGCCACGCCATTGAAAAGCATACCGATGCCATCCCGGAAAACAATCTTGTTCCCGGCGACCAGCTCAACATGGTATTCAAAGGCACGGTGATCAGCAACGGTACCGGCAAAGCTATTGTTACGACAACCGGCATGGACACCGAGCTGGGCAAGATTGCAGGGATGATGGACGCTCCCGAGCAGCAAACTCCTTTGCAGCAGCGGCTGGCTGTTTTCAGCCGTCAGCTGGCAGTAGTAGTGCTGGTGATCTGCACCGCTATTTTCGGGTTTGGTCTCTGGCGCGGAGAGTCTCCTTTCAGTATGTTCCTGACCGCGCTTTCGCTGGCAGTGGCTGCCTTACCGGAAGCGCTTCCGGCAGTCATCACCATTGCGCTGGCCCAGGGAGCCAGGAGACTGGTGAGGCAAAATGCCCTTATGCGCAAGCTCCCGGCAGTGGAAACGCTGGGGTCGGTCGCTTATATATGCAGCGATAAAACCGGGACTCTCACTCAAAACGTAATGACGGTCGAGAAAGAGTGGATTGTACCGGGAAATGAAACGCTCTTTTACCAGGCGCTTCTTCTGAATAACGATGTGCATTTCACCGGCGAAGGCGAAATGATGGGAGATTCGACCGAAACAGCGCTTGTAAAGCATGCTTTGGAGCATTACGGATCGGAAGAGGAAGCTTTGCGCGAACTACCGCCGGTAGCCCGCATCCCGTTCGACTCCGACAGGATGAGAATGAGCACGATCCACCGGTACGGCGACCAATACCTGATGCTGACAAAAGGGGCTCCTTCAAAGATCGCCGAGGTGATCAGGGCGGATCAGCAGGAAGAGATGGAAACCTGGAGGCAACAAAACCGGAGCTGGGCAGCCGAGGGCCTGCGCGTCCTGTTTTTCGGCTTCAAAGTCCTGGAAGAGCTTCCTTCTCCCCTAACCGCAGAAACGGAAAACGAGCTCAGCTTTTTGGGAATGGCAGCCTTGATAGATCCTCCGCGCGAAGAGGTTGTTGAAGCTATAGCAAGATGCAAACAGGCCGGTATCAGGACGGTCATGATAACAGGCGATCAGCCCCTCACTGCCAAAGCTATTGCCGAACGTCTCAAAATGGCCGGAGAAACCGATTCTCCGGCAGTGACCGGCGCTCAAATGGCCGATTGGCCCGATGAAGAATTTGACCGAAAGGTAAAGGACATAACGGTATATGCGCGCGTATCGCCGGAACAAAAGCTCAGGATCGTACAGTCGCTTCAGAAAAACGGGGAATTTGTGGCTATGACCGGCGACGGGGTCAACGACGCTCCTTCCCTTAAGCAGGCCGACATAGGTGTAGCGATGGGAATTACCGGTACCGATGTCTCAAAGGACGCAGCAGAAATGATACTACTTGATGATAATTTTGCAACTATTGTCAGGGCGGTACACGAGGGGCGCAGGATCTACGAAAACATACGGAAGTTCATTATGTATGTTCTCTCCTGTAACCTGGCCGAAATACTGGTCATATTCCTGGCTCCTGTCCTCGGTTTCGCGATTCCGCTGCTCCCCATCCATATATTGTGGATCAACCTCGTTACCGACGGGCTCCCCGGGCTGGCGCTGGTGGCAGAACGTGCCGAAAAAGATGTTATGAACCGTCCGCCACGCCCTCCTAAGGAGAATCTTTTTGCGGGCGGCCTTTTTCCCAGGATTATCCTGACCGGGATCGTAATGACGGCCTCGGCGCTATTTGTCCACTGGTGGGCTATACGCCAGGGATTCGACGTAAGGACGCAACAGACTGCCGTATTTACGGTGCTATGCCTGGTGCAGCTTGCCAATGCCCACTCCGTCCGGTCGGTTTATCATTCCCTGTTCGCATCCGATATTTTCGCCAACCGCGGCATGTGGCTGACCGTTATACTGACGATCCTTCTGCAATTTGCCATTGTCTATATCCCCTGGCTGCAGCCCGTTTTCAAAACCGCTGCGCTTACCGGGGAAACGCTGCAGGTAATAGGGGTGGTTACGCTTGTGGCGCTTTTTGCGCTGGAAGGGATTAAGTATGTAGTGAGGGTTGTGTATAACTAGCTGCCGTTTAGAGACAGGCCGGCTAACTACCTGTAATCCTTTTCTTTATTGCCAGCGCTACCGCTTCCTGCATCAGGCCGGCAATAGTGAACCGGCATAAGATTATTAGGGGAAGACAGAGTTATTTTCGTAGTATTTCCGGTAAATTTACTATTTGAACTGCTTACTTTGGCAAATGAACGCAAGCGAGGAAACTTTAAAGTCCGTATTTAACGAGAGCTATCACGCCCTGGCTTACTTTGCGTTCAAAATCCTGGACTCGAGGTCTGAGGCAGAGGATATAGTCCAGGACGCTTTCATTAAATACTGGAATCAGCGGGATGAAGTTTCGGGTGATCTCCAGGCCATCAAAAGCTATCTTTATACTTCGGTAAAGAATTCGTGCTTCAATGTATTGCGGCACAGATCAGTTTCAGAAAAATACCTGAATCATACTTCCTCGAACGGGCTGATCCATGAAAAAGATGCACTGGAGACGCTACTTGAAGCGGAAACGATGGCGCTGGTGTTTAAAGCGATCGACACGCTCCCGCCTGTATGCAGGCAAATTACACAGATGAGCTACCTGCAGGGTAAAAAAAATGACGAGATCGCATCCGAGTTGGGTATTTCCGTCAATTCCGTTAAAACCCATAAGCAGCGTGCGGCACAGCTTCTCAGGAAAAAGCTATCTCCGGAAATCCTTACCCTAATCCTGTTTTTCTTCTAAAAACAGGAAGTTCCATCCTCCCCTGCTGACACCCGGAAAAATTAAATATTATTTTTTTTAAAATTCTTTTCATCCGATTGTGTCCCTTAGGTATCTGACACCAAAACGACATAAAGGATGCAGCATCATCACGATAGAATTTCACACTTACTGGCAAAGTATATCCAGGACACCCTCGATCCGGATGAGAAGGCAGAGCTGGACGAATGGATCTCTTCTTCACCCTCAAATGCCGGTTTCGTCAACCGGCTGAAATCTCCCGGAACACTTGAAGATGCCTTCGGCTTTTTTTCCGGAATTGATCCCGAACGGGCGTGGGAAAAGATATCAGAAAAAATCGCTACTGCAGATGAGCAGCCCCTTAGAGTAAGCTACCGCAAATACTGGTGGTATGCAGCTGCAATACTCCTTTTTTTCGGTACATGGAAGACTTTGGTTACGTATAACAATAAAAATACCGGCGAAGGGATTGCCCTGGAAACCTCCGGAAGGGATTTCTCTCCGGGAAGTAATAAAGCTGTTTTAGTCCTGGATAATGAAACCCGGCTTGTATTGGAAGACCTGCCCGAAGGGATCGTCTACCAGGAAAATAACCTGTCGATTGAAAAAAGCGCCGGAGTGCTGCACTATCGCTTATCAGCCGCCCCCGGCAATACACAGGAACGCTTCCACACCCTCTATACGCCGGTAGGCGGGCAATTCGGGCTGCAATTACCGGACGGGACAGAGGTTTCGTTGAATGCGGCCTCCTCCCTGACCTATCCTGTCGCATTCCTCGACAGCGACAGGTCTGTCTCCCTGGAAGGCGAGGCATTCTTCGATGTAGCCACCTCCTATCACACCGGTCGGCAAAGGAGCAAAAAGACTTTCAGCGTATGGTCTATGGGCTCGGTGGTTCAGGTATTGGGAACTCAGTTTAACGTAAACGGCTATCCTGACGAGCCCGAGCTCAAAACAACTCTCATAGAAGGATCGGTAAAAGTATCGGCCGGAGAGCAGTCTGAAATCCTGTCGCCGGGCCAGCAGGCTGTAGTTGCAGCAGGCGGGGTCACCTTGAGCAAAGCAGATACGGAAGAAGCCATAGCCTGGAAAAACGGCTACTTTCAATTCGAAGGGCAGCCGCTTTACCAGGTACTGAAACAACTGCAAAGATGGTATGGCTTCGAAATAGACGATTCTGCTCCCATACCGGATAAACATTTCACCGCTTCCATTTCCAGGAACCAGTCCCTGACGAATGTACTTAAGATGCTCGAATTGTCGGGAGAGGTAAAGTTCGAAATAAACGATAGGAGAATAAGAGTTACCGTCGCCGGCAGAGACCGGTCCTGAAACAAGCCGTTTCAAAATAATCATGTAATACAGCTTTCATTTTTAACCCAAACCGTGAATTACGTATGATCAAATCACTACGATCGCGACGAAGCAGAAACATTGGCTTCTGCATCCATAAAACGCTCATGATGAGAAAATTTTGTATCCTGCTCATTTTACTTGCCGGCTTTCAGATGAATGCGCGCGCCATTTCGCAGAAGCTCTCGCTGCATCTGCGTGATGTCCAGTTGGAAAAGGTTCTGAAAACCCTTAAAAAGAGGACTGGTTACCAGTTCATCTACAATAATGAATTGCTGAAAAAGGCAAAGCCGGTAACGGTAGACGTCAGCAACGGCACGCTTGAACAGATTCTCGAAGAAACTTTCCGGAACCAACCCCTTACCTATGATGTGGTAGAAGGAACGATAGTCGTCAGGCCGCGGGATACCCCTTCCGGCGCGGTACTCAAAAGCCTGCCCTCCGTTTTACAGGAGCGTGAGTTTGAGGATAGAGAGGTGAGCGGTACAGTAGCCGATGAAAAAGGCGATCCGCTGATAGGGGTCAGTATCCTGATAAAGGGAACCCAACGGGGCACTACAACCGACATAAGCGGAAAATTCCAGCTTGCAATTCCCGACGATAACGCCACCCTGGTCTTCTCGTTCGTAGGATATGTAACGCAGGAAGTAAAGGTGGGCAGCAGATCGTCACTCGACATTGCGATGCAAAGTGACACCAAAGCCCTCGAAGAACTGGTAGTAGTAGGGTACGGTATGCAGAAAAAAGTAAACCTGACAGGCGCGGTCCATAATGTAAAGGGAGAAGACCTGATCAGGCGGAATGCCACCAACACTTCCAACGCATTGCAGGGACTAGTCCCCGGCGTTTCGGTAGTCCAGCCGTCGGGACGCCCCGGGGCCGACGGGGCCACTATCAGGATACGGGGTACGGGTTCCATCAACTCCACATCCAACCCCCTGATCCTTATTGACGGCGTAGAAGGCGATATGAACAATATCGATATGACCAGCATTGAGTCCATCTCGGTACTGAAAGATGCGGCATCGGCCTCAATATACGGTTCGAGGGCCTCTAACGGCGTCATCCTGATCACAACCAAGAGAGCGGGTAAGGAGCCCCTTAAGATCTCCTACAACGGCTTTGCCGGTTTCAACACCCCGACCGAAATTCCCGAACCGCTATCGGCAATAGAGTATATGGAGGCCATAAATGCTGCCCGTGCAAATTCCGACCTGGCACCACAATACCCGGAAAGCCTTATCAATGACTATAAAACCCTGGGCGCCGACGGCCTCAACCGCTACGACACCGACTGGAGAAAAGAGACGATCAGGAACCATGCGCTTATGCATAATAACTCAATCAGTCTTGGGGCAGGCACCGAAAAATTCCGGTTTTTCGGGAACCTGGGCATGTTCTCCCAGGACGGCTCGATTGCCAACAACGCGTACAAGCGGTTTACGATGCGCGTCAATTCGGATGCCCGGATCAACAATTGGCTGAAAGTAGGGACAGATCTTAACCTGAGATCTTCCAAAACCACCCGCCCCGCCTACGACACGCCGGAAAGCATCATTAACAAGGCCACTACTTTTGTCCCCGTTTTCTCCGGGATCAATGCCGACGGAACATGGGGATATGGTCAGAACGGCGATAACCCGATCGCATCCGCATCTGCTTCCGGTATTAATACGGCAACAACTCCGGAGATCATCCTCAAAGGATTTGCCAATATCACACCCGTCCGGAATCTTGATATCCTGACCAGCTACAGTATTCGCAAGCTGGAAACGAAGTCGGATCATTTCCTCACTCCGTACGATACTTATGAGGGAGGCGTATTCAAGACTTCCTTCCCATCGAGCGGTAATGAAAAGAATGAAAGCTGGAGCCAGAATATCACAAAGCAGTTTAACCTGCAGGCAACGTACGACCTGGCAGCCGGCCACCATGCTCTCAAGCTGCTTTCGGGGATCCAGACTGAAGATAAATCTGCCCGGTCATTCAGCGCCATGCGAAAAGGATTCGATTTTCCCGGCTTTGAGGATCTTGATCACGGCGATATCGCTACTTCCATTACGGCGGGCAGCCACTGGGACTGGGGTATTTTTTCTCATTTCAACCGGCTTAACTACAGCTTCAAAGACAGGTATCTCCTGGAACTCAACGGCCGGTGGGATGCTTCTTCCCGCTTCATGGAGGCCTACAGGTGGGGATTTTTCCCCTCTGCTTCCGTTGGCTGGCGGATCTCTGAAGAGCCGTTTTTCCAGCCTCTGCAGAACAGCATCGAAAACCTGAAGCTCAGGGCTTCGTACGGTACGCTCGGAAACCAGGACATCTTCAGCTACTATCCCTACGCAGCCACCATTTCCCCCGGCTTCGGTTACTGGTTCGACAAAGCCCTTGCTACAGGGGCTACCCAAACCCAGGTAGCAAACGAGAAGATCTCATGGGAAAAGTCGACCCAGATGAACATAGGGTTGGATGCCGATCTGCTCAAATCCCGGCTGAATCTGTCTTTTGACTACTATGTGAGAAATATCTCCGACATACTTCAGCAATTTCCCATCCCGCTCTACGTAGGGCTTACCTCTCCTTGGGAAAATGCCGGTTCTATGCAGAACAAAGGCTGGGACCTCTCGGTCGCCTGGCGCGATCATATCGGGGATGTCCGCTATAACATCGCGGCTAATTTCTCTGACGTAAAAAATAAAGTCATCAACCTTTACGGGAAAGAATATGTAGGCACACAGATCACCAGGGAGGGAGACCCGATCAACTCCTGGTACGGATATGTTGCCGACGGCTATTTCCAGTCGCAGCAGGAGATCGACAATTCACCTGTTTACGGCGAAAAGCAGAACGTCCGTCCCGGCTATATCAGGTACAAGGACTTATCCGGTCCTGACGGCGTCCCGGACGGGGTCATTAATGCCTACGACCGGACGATCATCGGCAATCCATCGCCGAGATATGAATACAGCGTCAACCTGAACGCCGAATGGAAGGGACTGGATATAACCCTTTTCTTCCAGGGAGTAGGTAAAAAAGACATCTTTTATTCCGGCTCTGGCGCACGTCCGTTTTACATAGGCCGTTCGATGTTCAAACACCAGCTGGACTACTGGACAGAGACCAACCGCGATGCGGAATTCCCCATCCTGCTGATCGACGGCTCCGGGGCCAATCCCAATAATATCGTATCTACCTTCTGGACAAAGAGCGGAGCATATATGCGTTTGAAGAACCTGGCCATAGGATATTCATTCCCTTCTGCCTGGACTGAAAAAATCCGGATCGGTAAAGCCAGGCTCTACGTTGCAGGCCAGAATCTTTTTACTGTGTCCAACGCCTACAAGGGCTACGACCCCGAAATCTCGGTTAACGGCGGGAGCTTCTATCCTGTCATGAAGACGTTTACCTGCGGATTGGACATACAATTCTAACCCAACAAGACATGAACTTATCCAATATTCTGAGAATAACATTTTCGGGCGCCTTAGTCCTGATCTTCAGCGCCTGCTCCGACCTGCTCGACAAGCAGCCCAACAATTTCTCCTCTTCGGGGTTCTATAAATCCGAAGCCGCTATCAAGACCGGTGTAACGGGAGTCTACAACAAACTCTACTTTTACCCTGCTTCCAGGCTGCCGTTCAATGTCATGCTGGACCATTGGACACCCCTCGCCATCGAACGGGTGGAAAATACGACGATAGGGGCAGGAGGCTCCCTCAACCCCGACAATGCTTCGATACGCGACTGGTGGTCAAACCTCTACACCATCATTGCAAGGGCCAATTCGGTCATAAAGGGATCCGAACCTTATATAGAGAGCCTTACCGGCGCTTCCAACCAATATATCGCTGAGGCAAAGGTACTTCGCGCCTACGCTTATTACCAGTTGATTTCAAGTTTCGGCGACGTTCCTTTTTTCTCCGAACCCGTTACGATCGACGAGTACCAGGTAGCGCGGACGAGCAAAGTCGAGATTCTTGACTTTATCCTGAACGACCTGAACCAGGCCGCCGAACACCTCGCCTGGACCGCCCCTGAACGCGGCCGGGTGGATAAAGCCGTAGCACACGGCTTAAGGGCCCGTGCCGCCTTACTGGGCGGAAGCCTTCATTACGGCGGAAAAGGCCAGGAATATTTCCGCATCGCAGCAAATGCCGCCCAGGCCGTAATCGGACAACGCGCCCTGGCTCAGAACTACGATGATTTGTTTAACAAGCAGGGACAGGTGAAAGCAGATGTCCGGAATGAAACGCTCTTTGAGCTGATGTTTTCCGACCAGGGATCTATGAATTACCACTGGATAGGTTTCGGACAGGTATCGCGAAACTACGGACAAACCGGAAGGCACCCTTCCCAGTTGCTGGCCGATACATACGAATGTAAGGATGGAAAAAGAATTGACGAATCTCCTCTTTATGACCCGAAAAACCCGTCCAGGAACAGGGACCCGCGGTTCAGATCCACACTCTGGATGCACGGAGACACCGTTCAGGGAAATACCACCGGTAA
Organism: uncultured Cytophagales bacterium; assembly: GCA_964559125.1. Lineage (GTDB taxonomy): Bacteria > Bacteroidota > Bacteroidia > Cytophagales > Spirosomataceae > Ravibacter. The sequence continues at coordinate 64,004 of CAZLGW010000001.1, read as the reverse complement.
TGACGGCGGCAGGATACGGTTTGTACTGGAAGCTTATAACCCGACTACTTCCTTCTATAATTTTTCTACCGGCCAGTGGGCCAGAAACGTCAATGCGGATATCAATAGCGGTGCGGCGTGGACAAGCTTCGTGAATGCGGGACTCGGCTATATCTGGAGGAAATTCAGCTATGAAACCTCCGAATCGATCAACGTGCAGACCTGTAATGTCCCTCTTATGCGGTATGCAGAGGTACTGCTCACCTACGCTGAAGCAAAAATTGAGCTTAATGAATTAGACAACTCCGTCTACGACGCTATCAACCTGGTCAGGAACAGGTCGGGTATGCCGGACGTTTCGGCCGACCGGATTGGAAACCAGCAGAAAATGCGGCAGCTCATCAGAAGAGAGCGGAAGGTAGAACTCGTCATGGAAGGGCTGCACTTCGCAGATATGAGGAGATGGGACATAGGAGATCTTACCAACGCGGGTCCCAGCTATGGATTCCCGGTTGCGCAAAGCTATGACGAGGATGGAAATATTAAGTCAGGAGGATATATAGACGTTACTCCCGATATGATCCCCGATTTCAAAACCTCTGAAAGGCACGACCTGAACGATGTTGCCAGCTATGAAGCCTATAAAGACAAACTGAAGGTAAGAGACCGGAACCGTTTCTGGCATGCCCGGTTCAACCTTTTCCCTATTCCCCAGGTGGAAATCGACAGGAATCCGAATCTTGGGCAAAATGACGGGTATTAGCAGAAAAAAGCTTCTCATTGGTTCAAAAATTAATACTTTAGAAATTCATTACTCTTTTATTTTCTGATGAACAGAAGAAATTTTCTTTTGACGGCTTCCGTTGGCACCGGCAGTTTATTACAACCCCCATTCGGACAGGCTATTCTTCCCCAGGCTGAGCTAAGCGCAGACGCCGTCGTGGCAGGCGGGGGATTAGGCGGCTGCGCAGCGGCGCTGGCGCTTTGCAGGAATGGCCTCAATGTTATTCTGACCGAAGAAACCGACTGGCTAGGAGGCCAGGTTTCCCAGCAGGGCGTACCACCCGACGAGCATATGTGGATAGAAACACACGGCGCACCGGCTTCCTACCGGGAGTACCGGAACCGGGTGAGATCTTATTACAAAAGGAACTATCCGCTTACTACGGATGCGCTTAACCGCAACAATCTCAATCCGGGCGACGGGTCGGTTTCGCGCATCTGCCATGAACCTAGGGTTACGGTAGCCGTTCTGTATGAAATGCTCCAGCCCTACCTGAGCTCCGGGCAGCTCCGAATTCTGCTGAACTATAAGCCTTATAAAGGGGAAGCTTCGGGAGACGAAGTAAAAGGGATCGTCATGACGCACCGTTTTACCGGCGATAAAATCAGGCTTTCCGGCTCCTGGTTTGTCGATGCGACCGAAACCGGCGAGCTGCTTCCGCTTACCGGGACAGAATATGTTAAAGGGACGGAATCTAAAAAGGAAACCCGAGAGCTCCATGCTGCAGAAAAAGCAAACCCGGACAACCACCAGGCCTTTACTCTTTGTTTTGCGCTCGATTACGATGAGAAATCCGATCATGTGATCAAAAAGCCCGCCCGGTACGATTTCTGGTCGAAATTTGTCCCGCCCCTTAAGCCTGCCTGGTCGGGCCGGCTGCTGGAGCTGAACTATTCCAATCCGAAAACACTGGAACCCAAAGCACTCGGATTCGATCCCAGGGGAGAAAAAACAGGCAGCGCCCTGAACCTGTGGCTCTACCGCCGGATGCTCCACAAAAGGAATTTCCTCCCCGGAACCATTTCAAACGACGTTACGCTCGTCAACTGGCCACAGAACGACTACATGATGGGCAACCTGATCGACGTAAGTGAAAAAGAGGTCAAAGAATCTATTGAAGGGGCCAGGCAGATGAACCTTTCTCTGTTATACTGGCTGCAGACCGAAGCACCCCGTCCCGACGGAGGACAGGGATGGAAAGGCCTGAGACTACGGAAAGATATAATGGGAACGGAAGATGGTATGGCTATGTACCCCTATGTCCGGGAATCACGGAGGATCAGGGCCGAATTCACTGTCCTGGAAGAGCACGTCGGAGCCGAAAACCGGAAGCTGGTCGCCGGAGAAAAAGACGACAAAAAGTCCGCCGATTTCTACGACAGTGTCGGAACGGGTTATTATCACATAGATCTGCATCCAAGCAACAAAGGTGATAACTATATTGATTTCGCCTCCCTTCCCTTCCAGATCCCGTTGGGGGCGCTGCTGCCTAAGAGGATAAACAATCTCTTCCCCGCTAATAAAAATATCGGGACCACTCATATTACCAATGGTTGCTACCGGCTGCATCCGATCGAATGGAGCATCGGAGAGGCTGTCGGCATGCTGATCTCCTATTCGCACACGAAGAAAATCCTACCCAGATCTGTCAGAGAACGCAGGAATATACTGGAGGATTTTCAGAACCATATCAGGAAACAGGGACTCGAAACACACTGGCCGGAGTAGATAGTAACCCGAAATAGTGTTAATTTACAGAAAAGAGTTGTTCCTATACACCCATGCCGAAACAAAGTACTGTTTTCAAACCCGGTAAACTACTCCCCATTTCCGGAATCGCTACACTTTCAGCCATGTTCGTGTGGTCCCTGCAGGCTTTTACGTCAGTAAACCGGGAACTCGAAAGCGTTCCGGACAGTACCCGCTTCAGCTATATCACACTGGCTGCGGGGTTTGATGAGCCCATGCAAATGGCCATCCTGCCCGACCTCAGCGTGCTTGTTGCCGAACGTAAGGGTGCGGTAAAGCTTTACGACACCGGGACCAAAGCCGTTAAGACCATTGCCCATTTCAACGTATTCAGCGGTATCGAAGACGGCCTGCTCGGAGTTGCGCTCGACCCGGGATTTGAGACCAACCATTGGGTTTATTTTTATAATTCTGTCGCAGGCGAGCGAAGTATCAGCGAACTGGCCAGGTACGAGTTCCGCGACGGAATGCTAGATCCTGGCTCAAAGAAAGTCTTGCTCGAGATTCCGACCCAGAGGGTGTACTGTTGTCATTCGGCCGGACATATCGTTTTCGACAGGAACGGACTCCTGTATCTTTCCATAGGAGACAATACCAATGCAGAAGAAATAGAAGGGCACAACCCTACCGATGAGCGCCCCGGGAGACACCTGTCCGATGGCCAGGCTTCTTCGGCCAATTCCAATGACTACAGGGGGAAAATCATTCGCATAAAACCTGAAGACGACGGAAGCTATTCCATTCCCGACGGAAATCTCTTCCCAAAAGACGGGTCCAAAGGAAAGCCCGAGATCTACGTTATGGGTTGCAGAAACCCGTTCAGGATATCGGTTGACCCGAAAAACGGGTACCTCTACTGGGGGGATGTAGGGCCCGACACCGAGGTTGCAGCCGAGGAGGGCAAGCTGAGCTATGACGAGATCAACCAGGCCAGGAAACCCGGCTTCTTCGGCTACCCTTACTTTCTCGGCGCAAATGAAGCATTTCCCAAATACGACTTCGAAACCAAAAAGGAAGGCCCGGCGCAGGATCCACTGCGCCCTGTTAACAACTCCCCCAACAATACCGGCGTAAAAGAGCTCCCTCCTGCCCAGCCCGCATTCATCTGGTATGGCAAGGGACCTTCCAAAAGATGGCCGCTCGTAGGAAAAGGCGGGGCAAGCGCCATGGCCGGACCGGTTTACTATTCTGATGAGTACCCTGATGCACCTTACAAACTCCCTGATTATTACAATGGCAAGCTCCTTATATATGATTGGGTACGAAGGTGGATAATGGCCGTTACGATGGATGCCGAAGGCAATTACCTTTCGATGGAGCCCTTCCTTCCCGGCCTTAAAGTGGTAGCTCCAATGGATATGGCTATCGCCCATGACGGGGCGCTTTATATACTCGCCTACGGCACCAACTGGTTTGCCCCCAATACCGACGCGGGCATTATCAGGGTAGAGTACAGCGAGGGCAACAGGAATCCCGTTGCAGTAGCAAATGCCAGCGAAACCATCGGGGCCGTTCCACTCCGCGTATCTTTCTCGTCGGAAGGCACCAAAGACTTCGATAAAGATGACCGGCTGACCTACGAATGGCAGATCGACGGCAAGAAATTCTCCGGAGAAAATGTGCAGTATACCTTCAGAAAGCCGGGTGCTTATCCCGTCACGCTAACCGTTACCGATCATCACGGCGGATCCGGATCGTTTACACAGGTTATCAAAGCCGGCAACACGCCGCCTACAGTCAATATCAGCAGCCCCGGCAATACCAGCTTCTACTGGGATAACGCTGAGTTTTCCTACAAAATAGCAGTTGCGGACAAAGAAGATAAGACGATCAGCGAAAGTAACCTTACGGCTGGCTTCCATTATCTCGACTTCTCAAAAGACCTGGCCGGCGTGCTGTCGAAAGGAGGAGGAAACATCAGGCATGCGCAGACAGAAATCCTCTATTCCGGCCTTGACTGTAAAGCCTGTCACCAGAAAGACACCAAATCGATCGGTCCTTCTCTTATAGAAGTCTCAGCACGTTACAAAGACAAACCGGATGCAACCCGGTTCCTGGCAGATAAAATCATTTCGGGAGGATCGGGAAACTGGGGGACCTACCCGATGCCGCCCCACCCCACCCTTTCAGACGAAGATGCGCAGAGCATCGCGGCCTATATTCTTGACCTTACTTCCAAAGAGAAAAACATTCCGCTCGAGGGCACATTCGTCTTCGACAGGCATACACTGTCAAATGAAAACGGCGCCTATGTATTACTTGCCTCCTATACCGACGGCGGTGCAAACGGCATCGAACCACTCACTTCCCGGAGCCACCTGGTGCTAAGGCACCCCCGGATACAAATGGAAGATTACGAGGAAGGAAATGTAGGAGTAGTGATTGCCACTGCCAATACAGGATTCAATTCCTATATCGCGAATATTACAAATGGTAAATATGTAAAATTCGGCCAGATCGACCTGAAACAGGTAAAACAGGCCAGATTCAGAGTCCAGACGCAGGGGGCGGGCGGCAACATTGTGCTGAGAACAGGCGCCCGGACAGGGCTGGTATTAGGTAGTGTCGCAGTACCGGCTGAAAAGGTAAACGACCCGAAAACAGACTGGAAAGAATTCACGATGCCGCTGAATGCCACCGCCGGCCCGCAGGACCTGTTTCTCACTTTTGAAAATGATTCTGCAAAAGGGGGATTGTTTTATGTAGATTGGATGCTGTTTGAGAGATAGACCAGAAACCGAGAATACTTATGCCTGACTTCTTTTAAATACCACCGTAAACACCGTCCCTTCCGTCCCTGTTTTTAAAGTAATAGTGCCGCCATGCAGGCGTACGATCCGCTCGGTCAGTGACAAACCGATACCATACCCCTTAACCCCTGCGGTTTTATTGCTCCTGAAAAAAGGATGGAAAATCTGGTGCCTGTCGCCTTCCGGGATACCTTCCCCCTGATCGGCTACCTCTACTTTAATACTCTCTTTCGTGGTATCCAGGCGGACAATCACAGAATGATCGGGAGAAAATTTACACCCGTTATCCATCAGGTTTAAAAAAGCTGTTTTCAAGAGTTCTGTATTTCCCTGCAGCTCAAGCCAGCTATCGTCTTCCGGGAGGTCTCCGAAATCAATCCCTACTGAATATTCGTTCTTCATATTCAGCATTTTCGTACGGAGATCGAGAAGCAGATCGTCGACCCTCACCCGTTCGGTAAGAAGATCCCGCCTGTCGTCACTCACTTTTGCAAGCTCGAGCAAAGAATCAGACAGCAACGAAAGGTCTTTAATATCCTCCAGTACGGAAGATATTGTCTGCCGGTATACTTCCGGCTCCCTGTCCTTCAGCAACACCACATCGAGTTGCGAATTGATTTTCGTAAGCGGGTTTTTCAGCTCGTGCGAAACATTGGCCACAAAAGTCTTTTGTACCTGGAAGGCATTTTCTATACGATCCAGCAATTTATTGAAGGTAGCAGTGAGCCTTCCGATCTCGTCTTTACTGTTCGAAGTCTTAAGTCTTACCCCCAGATTCTGAGGCAGGATCCCCTCCAGCTCATTCATAACCCTGGTGATCGGCGCCAGGGCTCTTTGGGCAAAAATCCACCCGGCAAGCGCAACCACGGCAGTAACCGCCAGGAAAATAATCAGCAAGACCGTCCGCAAATTCGCCAGGTTCGCTTTTCCGTAAAGATCCTGACCTGCAAATAAAACCACCGACCGGTTATAGGGATACCTGTAGTAAAGCCCTACAACCTCGTAGTCGCCGTCGCTATACCTTATTTCTCCCGCCTTCCGGATCTCATCCAGCCAGAAATTCGACATCGAAATAGCGGGTTTTGCCGGAGGCGTAATATTGGAGTAAATAACACGGTTTTCCTCATCGAAGATGATCATGTTATCGTTGAATATCTGGTCCCGGTTCGTACCGTCGATGATCTTCAGCAATTCGTTGTCGATCTCCTTTACCTTCAGCAAAAGCGAAGCAGTACCTTCCGCTTTGGAACGGAGCCGGTCATAAAAATCTTCTTTTATATTGATGTAGGAGAAGTAATAAATGGCAACAAACGAAATCAGGAGAATCCCGCTTACAAGTAACGTAAACTGAAGAGTGAGCCTGGTTCTTATTTGCATGAGCTACTCGGTTTTGAGCACATAGCCCATACCAAATTGAGTATGGATAAGCTTTACCGGAAAATCACGGTCTACCTTCTTTCTCAGATAATTAACGTATACTTCAATCACATTCGTGCCCGAATCAAAATTCATATCCCATACCCGCTCGGCGATCTCGGCTTTGGAAACCACGCGTCCCTGGTTACGGATCAGGTATACCAAAAGGTTAAACTCACGGACGGTAAGCTCGATTTTCGTCCCCGACCTGAAAACTGTCTTCGCATCCAGGTTCACTTCCAGGTCGGCAAAACGCAGTATATTACTGGTCTGGGCTACTCCCGAGCTTCTCTTTGTCAGCGCCCGGACCCTCGCCAGCAATTCCTTAAACTCAAATGGTTTTACCAGGTAATCGTCCGCTCCGACATCCAGCCCCGTCACCTTGTCATCGGTCGTCCCCAATGCCGACAGCATCAGGATAGGCGTATGCTGGTCGGACTTCCTGAACTCCCGGCACAGCTCAAGGCCGTTCATACCCGGCATAATGATATCGCTGATGATCAGCACATACCCTCCCCTTTTTGCCAGTTGCAGCCCTATAAGCCCGTCGTATGCGATATCTACCTCATACCCGTTCTCTTCCAGCCCCTGCCGGAGGGATTGAAGCGTCTTGGGCTCATCTTCTATTAATAAAAGCTTCATTTGTGTAAAAGCTGCCGGCTATTTTATCCCTTTCAAACTCTTTCCCGCGAATTCCCTAAAAATCTCTCAGCCACTTCTTTCCAGTTCATCACCCTGTCAAAACGTGTATCTGCTAGGTTATGAGGCGCGTTAAAAAGGATCCCTTTCCCCGAAAAGTTCACCAGGTTAAACACGTGATCATCAATCAGGTAATGCGCTTTCAATATACTCTTATCGCCGCACAATACCCGGTTTTTCCAGTGAATAAAAGGAAAATGCTCATCGAGCCAGTCAAATTTGTCGATCAGGGAATTACGAAATTCCATCGCAGCGCTGGCGACGAATATCTCATAGTAGCCCGAAAGCTCCTTTACCACCTCTACTGCGTCTTTCATTACCGGGATATCCCGGAAAAAGCCCGGCGCATTCAGTACGTTTACGACCTTCTTGTACTGCTTCGGGTGCAGCACGCTCCTGAGCGGAGCGCTGTTAAGGTCTTTTTCTGTCAATGAAGTATCAAAATCTCTCAGGATGATCTCAACCAGCTTGCCGTGCGTATCCGCCAGCACATCATCCATATCCAGGGCAATTCTAAGCATTGTATTACCGCCGTAACGGCTATTCAAAAGTAATCTTCGTGTCAAATTGTTCCAGGTTGTCCGAAACCTGCTTCAGGAACATCCCCCCCAGCGACCCGTCCACAACCCGGTGATCGAACGAATGAGAAATAAACATTTTGTGCCGGATACCGATAAAATCACCATTATCGGTTTCGATCACGGCAGGCTTTTTCTGGATCGCCCCGAAAGCAAGGATCCCTACCTGGGGCTGCATAATGATCGGTGTCCCCATAATATTTCCGAAGGTCCCGATATTGGAAATGGTATAGGTCCCGTTAGCAAGGTCATCGGCTGTCAGCTTGTTGTTTCGCGCTCTCTTTACCAGTTCATTCACTCTCATTGTCAGCTCTGTCAGGTCATATTGGTCAGCATGGTGAATGACAGGCACAATAAGATTCCCGCTCGGCAGCGCCACTGCCATCCCGATATTGATATCCTTTTTAACAAGGATCTTATCTCCTTCTACCGAAACGTTGATCATCGGGTATTTCCGTATGGCCTGCGCCGTGGCTGCCACCAGTACGGAGGTAAAGGTGATCCCTTCCCCGGTTTTCGCCTGGAACTGGTGTTTGATCCGGTCTCTCCATCTGACTACCGGCGTCATATCTGTCTCAATAAAGGAAGTAACATGCGGGCTGATCTGCTTGGATTCCAGCATCCGTTGGGCGATCATTTTCCGCATCCTGTCCATTTCGATGATCTCGACTTCGCCTGAGCTTACCGCCGGTAAAGCACCCGCGGCAGGAGACAGTTGCTTCCTGCTCTCAAGATAGCCCAGGATATCGGTCTTCGTCATCCTGCTGTCGGCCCCTGTACCCCTTATCGATTCCAGCTCCCTCCTCGTCAATCCTTCCTTTTCCGCTATGGTCAGCACCAAAGGAGAAAAAAAGCCGTTGTTATTCTCGGTATTCCCGGATCGCTCCTCGCGCGGGGATGAAGACACCGAAACCCCGGAAGATATCGATCTGATCTCTTCCTCCAGCTTCGCAGCAGCCCTTTCGGGATCAACCATCACTTCCTCTGCTCCTGTATCTACGTCATCGACTACCTCTATCCTGGCCAGGGGACTTCCAATGGCCACTACGTCGTCTGCTTTAACCAGCCACTCCTTCAGAATACCGGTGTACAGCGACGGCACTTCTGTATCTACTTTATCGGTAGCGACCTCTAAAACCGATTCATCCGCTTCTACCCGATCTCCTTCCTTTTTCAGAAGCGACAACACGGTGCACTCCAGAATACTCTCCCCCATCTGGGGCATTATCATTTCAACTATCTTCATCCATTTGCGGTTTTAGTACACAAAGGTAATACATCCTGCGATCAGAAGCCGTGCATTCGTCACCTGACTGCCAGCTCATTCTCCAGCTCCAGCCTCAGCATATTCAATACATGCATGGCGGTCAGCTGGATATTGACATCTCTCAGCGTCCCCAACTGAAGTTTCCTTGTTACTGTACGCCGTGGTCCTGCACAGGCTATCCAGACTGTTCCGACTGGTTTTTCGGGCGTACCTCCGGAGGGTCCGGCTATGCCGGTGGTCGAAACAGCAAAAGTTGACTTAAGCTGTGCCTGTGCCCCTTCTGCCATCTGTATGGCCACCGGCTCGCTTACGGCTCCGTACTGCCGAAGACTTTCGTGGCTTACCCCCAATATACTTTCTTTTACTTCATTGCTATAGGAAACAATACTGCCGGGAAAATACGAAGAAGCGCCTGTCATCGATGTCAGGCGATGGGCGACATATCCCCCCGTACAGCTTTCAGCCGTCGAAACAGTTGCACCGCATTCATTCAGCAGAAGCCCGACCGCTTCCTCGATTTCCGTTTCGTCATACCCGTATACATATTCCCTTATCAACTGCAACAGGGAGTCTGAGGAGTAAAGAAGTGCTTTCTTTACTATTTCCTCGTCGGTCCCATACCCGGTAAGCCTCAGCTTCACACCGCTGAAAGAGGGCAGATAAGCCAGCTTTATATCATTGGGAAGCGCATCCTCCCAGGAGGCTATCTTCTCTGCCAGGAAAGACTCACCGATGCCTATGGTTCTGACAGTATGATGTACAATTACAGGTAAAGTATAAAACTGTTTTAACCCCGGGAGTACGGAATGGGTCATCAGTTCTTTCATTTCATAAGGAACGCCCGGAAGCGACACCAGTACCTTTCCCTCCTTCTCGAACCACATACCGGGGGCTGTGCCCCAATGATTGACCAGGTACCGGCACGACTTCGGCAGTGCGGCCTGCTGACGATTGGCTTCTATCATAGGCCGTCCCCGCTTTTCAAAAAAAGCAGTTACATGGGCCAGCGCTTCCTCGTGTAATTCAAGGCTTGTACCGAAAAAATCACAAAGCGTACTTTTGGTAATATCATCTTTGGTGGGTCCAAGGCCGCCGGTCACGATGACCACATCATACCGGTCGAATGCACGCCGGACCGCTTCTATAATTTCATCATACCTATCACCCACAGACGTCTTGCGGGCAGGCAGGATCCCTATTGCAGTCAGCTCACTTCCAATCCATTGCGTATTAGTATCCAGAATGTGCCCAAAGAGTATTTCATCACCGATCGTAATTATCTCCGCAGAAACTATTGCATTCATTGTCCGTTCCTCATTATTACCCGAAAGGGCATTTTCTCCAAATGTAAAAAATATTCTTCACTCCGGCCATTTTTACCTGTTCATGCGGCATTGGCACAAAATTCACTAATTTCGGTCCCGGTTTCGATGTTGTAAAATGAAGCGTTCACTATACCTGGTTCCTGCGGCCGTTGTCATTATTGCCTTGCTCAATTTCCTGGCATCGGCTTTTTATTTCCGTTGGGATCTTACTTCCGATAACCGCTACACGCTCCTACCGGCAACCCGGAAGCTCCTGAAAGAACTGGATCGCGATATCAACATAAACGTGTATCTCCACGGAGAATTTCCTGCTGCGTTCGAACGGCTTGAAAATGCTACCCATGAGACGCTCGAAGAGTTCAGGTCAGCCTCGGGCGGGCGTGTTTTCTTCCAATTTGTAGATCCGTCAAAGGCTGTTTCCGAAGAGGAGAGACAGGAAAATTACAAAAGGCTGATGGAAATGGGGATTTCTCCCACAAACCTCTTCATGAATGAGGGAGGTAAACGGTCTGAGAAACTGATATTTCCCGCGGCTATTGTACAGGGCGACTCACTGTCCGTGCCGGTCCAACTGCTGAAGAGCAACAGGAGTAAAAGTAGTGAGGAGCAGCTCAACCAGTCGTACGAAAACGTCGAATTTCAGCTCGCAACGGCAATCAGGGAGATCGTTCAGCCCGAACGCAAAAAGGTCGGGCTTGTTGTTAGCCACAGCAGCCTTCCCCCCGGCCGGTTTGCCGACATTATCGCTAATCTTCAACTATATTACGATGTATATCTCGATGTCAACAAGCCGGGATCATACCAGGGTCTCGATGCGCTGATCGTGATGAAACCGGATTCGGCCTTTTCCGAGGAGGAGAAGTACAACCTGGACCAATACGTAGTAAACGGAGGGAAGATTATGTTTTTTGTAGACGGAGCGCGGGTCGACAGCGTTGCGCTTCAGGGTTCCTACGCCCAGCCTCTGGATCTTAACCTGGGCGATCTTTTCTTCAAATGGGGCATACGCATCAATCATGACCTGATCAAAGACATGAATGCGGCTGCCATTCCGCTGAATGTCGGCAACATGGGCGACAAACCGCAGATCCAGCCGGTTCCCTGGAGGTTCTTTCCGCTCATATCGAATTTCTACCCTCACCCTGTTACCCGCAATTCAGAAGCGCTTTATACCCGGTATCTCAGCTCGATCGACACTATCAACGCCCCGGGTCAGCTACACCAGACGCCGCTCCTGCTGACCTCGCCTTATACCCGGAGCCTCAATGCCCCTGTCCTGGTTTCCTATAACGAAGCAAGGCAGCAGCCCCTTCCACAGGAATATTCCCAGGGAGTCAAAATAGCCGGGGTGCTGATAGAAGGTAATTTTCAGTCGCTGTATACCAACCGCATTCTCCCGTCGGATCCCCGCCATGGGACTTTCACCGCGTCGGGAGAAGACGGCAAGGTCATCATTTGCTCGGACGGAGACCTGGTAGTGAACGATATTGATTTTGAACGGGGAGTACCCTACCCCCTGGGATATGACAGGCTGAGCCGGGAGATCTTCGGCAATAAGGATTTTGTATTGTATGCAGTGGATTACCTCACCGACTCAGAGGGGGTCATTCTGGCCAGGAACAGGAATATCACGATGAGGCTTCTTGACAAGATAAAAATCAGTACTCAGCGGTCATGGTGGATAGCAGGAAATGTTGTGATCCCACCGCTGCTGATCTGTCTGATATGCGGCCTGATTTCCTTTTTGTCCAAAAGAAAATTTCAGATCAAAACGCCTTAAGGTAACGTTATTTTTTTCTATTTTTGCCAAATTCAATTAACCGTAGACCTACAGTATACACATGAAGTTTGTTGTTTCGTCATCAACACTCCTGAAACAATTGTCAGCTATCAACGGGGTGGTTTCGACGAATCCCATCGTACCGATTCTGGAAAATTTCCTGTTGAGCCTCGATGGAAATACACTTACCGCGACCGCTTCGGACCTGCAGACCGTAATGACTACGGAAATAAAGGTGGAATCGGAAGACAAAGGAGCAATCGCAATTCCTGCAAAATTATTGCTCGATACGCTGAGAGGCCTGCCGGAGCAGCCTGTTACGCTCAACATTGACCGAGATACATTCGGGACCGAGATCATTTCGGAAAACGGGCGCTACAGGCTTTCAGGAGAAAATCCTATAGATTTCCCAAAAACACCCGCAGTAACCCGCGGTCATACCATAGAAATTCCTTCCTCCGCATTGGGGACTGCCATCTCAAATACCATCTTTGCCACCAGCACAGATGACCTGAGACCTGCCATGGGAGGCGTTTTCCTGCAATTGGGCAAAGAGAATACGACTTTTGTAGCAACCGACGGCCATAGGCTGGTAAGATACCGGCGCACCGACATCACTTCGGATGCAGATACGTCTATGATCATCCAGAGAAAGGCGCTGAACCTGCTGAAGGCAAGCCTCCCTGCTGACGACACGCCTATCCGGGCTGAATTCTCTGCTTCCAATGCATTTTTCAGCTTCGGCAACATCCAGATGATCTGCCGCCTGGTAGATGAGCGTTTCCCCGATTTTGAAAATGCCATTCCTACCAACAATCCGAATACGCTGACCATCAACCGCAGCGAGATTCTGAATTCGTTGCGACGGATTTCCATCTACTCCAACCGGACGACTTACCAGGTCAGGCTGAAAATGACTTTAAATAATCTCGTCATATCTGCCGAAGACCTTGAATATGCTAACGAGGCCAACGAGCAGCTAACCTGCGAATACAACGGCGATGACCTGGAGATCGGGTTCAATGCTAAATTCCTGATCGAAATGCTTAGCAATTTAAGCTGCAATACGATCACGTTTGAGCTGTCGCAACCTAATCGTGCAGGTCTTATCATCCCGGTTGAGCAGTCATCCAACGAAGACTTCCTCATGCTGGTAATGCCGGTCATGCTGAATACGGCCTATTAAGATATCTGCTTTTGTAGCTACTCTTACACCAGTTTCCCGGCAGCAAACAACAGCAATATCCAACCCACGATCATCAGCAGCCCGCCGATAGGTGCGGTCGCTCCGAACTTGGTTATACCGGTAAAACAGATTGCATACAGCGACCCGGAGAAAATCAGGATGCCGCCTATAAACGAATACCCTGCCCAGCCAAGCCATTTACCTGCTTCTGCCTCCTGTCCTCTCAGCATAAACCCTACGAGAACAAGGGCCAGCGCATGATAAAACTGGTACTTGACAGCGGTTTCAAATGTGTCCATCCTGTTGGCTGCTTCCAGGGAAGCCTTTAAAGCATGGGCTCCGAAAGCCCCTAAAGTAACTGCCAGCGCTCCAAATAGCGCCCCGGCCTGAATAAAGAATTTCATTTGTAATTGATGTGTTAATGTGTCCTCATAAACCCACTTGCGTCGCGAGCAGATCATCGAGATTCTCTCTTCTGCGCACCAGTCTCGTCTCGCCATTGTCGACCAGCACTTCGGCCGGTCTGAATCTTGCATTATAGTTGGAGCTCATCGAATAGCCGTATGCCCCGGCATTACGTAAAGCCAGGATATCTCCCTGGCGTATTTCCGGAAGTTCGCGGTCCTCGGCAAAATTATCGGTCTCGCATATATAACCTACTACATTGTAGTTTTTCAGCTCTCCGGCAGGGTTGCTTAAATTCTGGATATGATGATAGGCTCCGTACATCATGGGTCTGATCAGGTGGTTCAGACCCGAGTCTACATGAGCAAAAGTCCTCGCGGGGTCTTCTTTTACCACCGTAGTTTTAACCAGCAAAACGCCACATTCACTCACCAGGAATTTCCCCGGCTCCACCCATAACGTCAGCTTTCTTCCGTACTCCCTGCAAAACCCGTTAAAATAATCGGAAATCCTTTTTCCAAGCGAGGCCATGTCAGTCACCGCATCATCGGGCTTATAGCTTACCTTAAATCCCCCTCCGAGGTCGATCACTTCCAGGTCAGGAAACCGGCGGGCAGCTTCGAAAACCACTTCAGCTACCTTCAGAAACGGTTCGGCGTCCTTGATATCCGAGCCGGTATGCTGGTGAAGCCCTGCTATCCTGATGCCGTATCTACTAACCACATCCAGGATCTGATCGAGAAGCAATACCGAAATCCCAAACTTTGAATCGGCATGCGCGGTCATGATCTTCGCATTTCCACCGGCTGCTACATTGGGTTTCAGGCGGATCATACAAGGCTTGCTTCCCCCGAATCGCTCTCCAAACCAGGCAAGCAACGGGAGACTGTCGACGTTGAGTGTCAAACCCGCTTCTATTGCTTCCAATATCTCCGTAAAATCTGTGCCGCTCGGAGTATAAGTGACTTCTGTGGCGGTATAACCCGCGTACTCAGCCAGCCTGAATTCCTGCAGGGAAACAACATCCAGGCCGACGCCAAGCTCTCTCATCAGGCGTAGCAGAGCCAGGTTTGTATTGGCCTTGCACGCAAACTTGATCTTCAGATCCACATTTCCAAAAACCTCTTTCAGCGTTGCGACCTGCCGGCGTATCACCTCGCCGTCATATACATATAAAGGTGTTCCGTACTTTTCCGTCAATTCAATCAAATCCACTCCCTGCACCGAAGAAATATTATCAAAACCAGACATATAAATGTTTTAAAGACCTTTAGAGATACCTGTCCAGGAACCCGGACATCTGCGATTGTATTTTCCTGGCTTCCTCTTCGGCACGAAGGGCAAAATCACTCCCTTTCCCCGCATAGATAATCCCCCTGGATGAATTAACCAGCAATCCGACCGAGCTGTTCATTCCCAGCCTGGAAACCTCCTCCAGGCTACCGCCCTGGGCACCTACACCCGGCACCAGTAAAAAATGATCGGGTACGATCTTTCTTATTTCAGCCAGGTCTTTTGCCTGTGTGGCCCCCACGACATACATCAGGCGGTCGGCTCCCTCCCAGCCCAGAGAAGTCTTCAATACATTCTCATAAACTTTCCCCTCGCCGGTGTCAAGTCTCTGGAAATCATTACTTCCCGGGTTAGACGTCAGCGCGAGCAGAATGGTCCATTTATCCCGGTAACTCAGAAACGGGCTCACAGAATCATAACCCATATAAGGCGCTACCGTAACGGCATCAAAGCTAAGGCCCGATGCCGACGGGTCAAAAAAGGCCCGCGCATATAATCCTGACGTATTTCCTATATCTCCACGCTTGGCATCGGCAATCGTAAAATGTCCTTCCGGAATATAATCGAGTGTCTTTTGCAGGCTCTCCCATCCCCTGCTGCCCAAAGCCTCGTAAAACGCTATATTAGGCTTGTAGGCCACACAATATTCGGCCGTAGCATCAATGATCTGCCTGTTAAATTCAAAAACCGGGTCCTCATACTTCCTGAAAAATTCCGGTATCAGGGTAATATCGGTATCCAATCCTACGCACAGATAAGATTTTTTCCTGGTAATCAGCTCAAAAAGCTCCTGTTTATTCATTCTCAATTAAATATGCCGGCGAAATTACAACCACTTTCAATAGATTCATAAATTTGCCGTTGAATAATAATCCCGCTCACATTACTCACCTTAAGATCGTAACATGCAGGTTGAAATCCGTAAGACGTCAATTGAAGGGCTGATAGAGATTTTTCCGAAATTTTTCGAGGACGAACGAGGCCTTTTTTTTGAATCGTACAATGTCAACACGTTCCAGGCGCTGGGACTTCCCACCAATTTTGTTCAGGACAACCAGTCATTTTCCCATAAGGGAGTGCTGAGAGGCCTGCATTTTCAGAACGATCCCTTCGCTCAGGGTAAACTTGTGAGAGTAGTAAAAGGCTGCGTCCTGGACGTCGCAGTAGATATCCGCCCCGAATCGCCGACTTTCGGGAAATATGAGATATTTGAACTGGACGGCCGGCGTCATAATATGGCTTATATCCCGGAAGGGTTTGCCCACGGCTTCGTTGCGCTGGAAGATTCCATCTTTACCTACAAATGCACTAATGTATATGACAAAGCTTCCGAAGGAGGAATCCTTTGGAACGACCCTCAGCTTGGGATAGAATGGGGAGTTTCGAACCCGATCGTATCTGAAAAGGACCAGGTTTTACCGACTTTCAGGGAGTACTTCGCGGCTAAATCGATAGGATAGGATTTACTTTTCCCAAAGCTCTTCTATCAACTTCTGTGCCACTTTCCGGGCTGAATTCGGATTCTGGCCTGTAATAACCCTTTCATCCATTTCTATGTGCTCCGTAAAGGGGATCATTGTCTTTGTAAAATTGGCTCCTCTTTCTACCAGCTTATCCTCGAGGTAAAAAGGAGTCTCGCTCGAAAAGCTGGCGAGCTTTTCTTCCATGTTCGAAAAACCCGTCAGGTACCGGTCCCTTACAAACCAGGAGTCGTCGTCGGCCAATCTGATATTGAGCAGGCCGCTCACTCCGTGAGCCACAGCTGTTACCGTCCCGTATTGCTGATAAATCGCAGCGACAATCTGTTGCAGGCGTTCGTTGTCCGGGAAGTCCCACATGGCGCCATGTCCACCAACCAGGTAAACAATCCTGTACTCAGAAGGATCGATAACATTCAACGCCAGTGTATTTTTAATCCGGCCATTAAACTCTTCATCCTGCAGGTATCGCCTGACCAGCTCATCTTTAGAATCCAGGCTTCTCGGGTCGACCGGGGCTTCGCCGCCGCGCGGACTCGCAATGTCCATCTCAATCCGCTTCTTCGCCATTACATCGTAAAAATGGGCCAGCTCACCAAACCAGAATCCTGTTTTGGTACCTTTTACCGGAAAAATATCCGTGCTGGTGCAAACGATGAGCGCCTTCATCACCCGATAGTTAAAAATTAAAGCCCAATGTCAGCAGGCCTGAAAGATCGTTAAATGTAACCCTTCCCGTATCTGACTGGTCAAACAACTGGTAAGCAGACCTCTGAGATCCGTATACTAACGAGGCATCCGCAAAAAATCTCTTTCCCCTGTATCCGAGTCCTCCTGAATAGCTTATACGATCTTCGACCATATCGATCAGCTTCGATTCATACGGATCCATAAAATAAGCTATCCCGGCCCTGGCCCTAAACGTCTGAAAACGAAGCTCAACACCTAATTTGGGATTCACGACATTCCTGAACCAGCCGTCGAGATTGTTCCATTCGCCATCCTGCTCGCGATTATGACGTATGTTCATTCCTTTGTATCCCACGAAATCGGCGGAGGCAGTAACAAACCCGAACTGTCCGGGAAGAAACCACGTACCGCCCAGGGAAGCCCTGAAAGGCCCTATCTGCGAATAGTCAAAATCCCACGGATTTGTCCGGCCGGCTGTGGGAAGGTCATCCGGAGTAACCAGCTCTACAGACGCCCTCTCGTATAACGACCTTCTCAGCCGCATAAAGGTGGGAGTCGCCATATTCAGCCCCAACTGAACATCAGGTGTAACCTTGTATATAGCACCCAGGGTCAGGTTAAAGCCATTTCCCGACATGTCGGCCCACTCTTCATATCGCGTACTCCTGAATACCTGTCCGGAAGTATATCTTTCATCTATAACCCGGTTTGTGCTGTGGGAGATCCGGTTAAAACCGATCGCTCCGCCTATATACAGCTTGTTGTCATAGTTACCCGCATACGAAAAGGTCCATTGTGAATGACTGCCTGTATAATCCACATAGCCGGAGGGCACCACCGGCCCGGTTTCTACCGGTAAGAATGCTGCATTGGGCTGATCATTTTCCGGATCGAAAGCATATAACTGATAGTACACTCCTTCGAGGTAATCCAGGTAGACCTCGTTTGTCGACGGATCTTCCCTGTACCCCTGTTTAAGCTCCTCGTCAGTAAAGGTATTGGCCCTGTCTACGATATTATCGATAAACCTCCTGTTTGTGGAGGTTCCGTTATATCCGTAGCTCCTGTTAAACGTCTGCTGACGATTGTACGAAACTCCCATTGCGGTCCCCCTCCACCTGGACTGGCGAAGCCCCTCATTCCGGTTAGCGATAACCAGCGAGGCATTTCCGACAAAAAAGCCGTTTTTGGACTCATCGACTGCAGTTGAAAGAAACCTGCTGTCGGACTTATTCGTTTCAAATCCAGGTGTTATCGTAATCTCCGATCTGGTATAAAATCCAAGACCGGCAGGATTGGCCATCATAGCAGAGGCGTCGCCACCCAATGCGGCATGTCCGCCGCCCAACCCCTGGAACCTGGCAGTACCATTTACATTTATTTCTGAAAACCTTAACGCATTGTCCTGGTACTGAGCGTAGACAAAAGCCGGACCGCCTGCCGCTATCACGCACAAAATAAAACTGATGATCTGCTTTCTAAACATCTGATTCCTGTCGCTAGAGATTCTTAAACCTACTGTTCATACTTATAAACGAATTACCCCTCAAAATATGACTTTTTGAAGGGTAATTCTAAGCTCGAAACAGAATTCAAAATTTTATCTTGGTCCACGACCTCCGCCACCTCCTGAAGAGCGGGATCCGCCGCCCGACGACGAAGGTGCGCTGTAGCTCCTGGAAGGCGCTGCAGAAGGAGCGCTATAGCTCCTGGACGGAGTCGATGGTGCGCTATAGCTTCTCGACGGTGTTGATGAAGGAGCGCTGTAATTTCTTGACGGAGTAGAATAGGAGTTGTTACTTCTTGAAGGCGCACTGTAATACCCTGAAGAAGAACGTCCGCTTTCTGAAGCCCGATAGGTAGAATTACTCCTTGTACGGGCGTTACTTGTGCCGTCGTAACTACTCCTGTTAGAATTAGGATTAGCGTAGTAGTAGTTGCCCGAAGAAGAAGTTGCCCCCCTGGCTCCCGAAACTCTGCTGCTGCTGTTCCCTACTGCTTCACGGTTCGAACCTGATATAGCCGACCGGGGCCTTGTGTAGTACCCTTCATTGGATGCAACATTGTTCCGGCTGCTGCTGGTACGCGCACCTGAACGGGCTACCGGCGTTGTAGCCGGCTCCCTGCGGGATGCGGATGCAGCGGTCCGGGAGACGGCGCTGCCGCTGGTCCGTGGTCCGTAATTACGGGTTCCCACGCCCTCACCATAGTTATTATTAATGACGACCGGATAGTAGTTAGTCCAGCGATACGGATTGTATCCGTACATTCCGTACCCCATCATGCCCATTCCACCGTAATACGGATACCCAAAACCTCCATAGTAAGGAGAACCAAACCCTCCGTACATAAAAGGATCGCCCCAAGCCATTGAACCCCAATAAGGATCATAGAAGCTTCCCCACCGGTTCCACCTGTTCCATCCGAACGGGCTGTAGCCCAGGCTGATCATGCTGCCCATTCCCATCCGGAATCCCATATTGAACCCGGGATATCCCCATGACGGAAACATCCCGCCATAAAAGTTATTGTAGAAACCGGCGTTTCTCCCCGCAAAATATCCATCGGCAAAACCGGAGTTATAACCTACCTGATTGGATACGTTACGCTGGATATTACGGGCAGTGATATAATTCTCATCGTAATACTGATCTGTACCCTCGGCTACTTCACTACCTCCCTGGTAATCAGGATTGGTACCGTAATCAGCCGGGCGGGCGGAGCGGTTACCTGCCACGACGGGCGATTCGTCATACCTGCCCCCGTACAAATCATCGTAACCTCCGCCTGTCATACTATATTGATTATAAGTACAGCTACTTACAGCAAACAGCATGGCAACCGAAAGGTATTTTAAAGATCTCATTGTCATGGCACTTATCTGTTTATTATGAATACCCTGTAAAAAAGCCCCGGATCAAAGTATGTATTACTTTTAATCTGTAAGCTATACTGTTTAGACTCCTGAAAGCTCCTAAAGGTTTAAAAAAGCACTGACTTTATTTTAAATCCTTCCCGGAAACCGGGTGTCGGGAATCCGCCAGGTTTGTCTTTCGGAATACTTCCTACAAATATAACATAAAAAACTATCTTTGCAACCTTCTCTTCCCGTTGTTGACGGGACCGGGGGCTTTTTTCACTTTTCTATCATCAAAATTACAAGCAGCATACAATGAGCAAAGCATTGCCTACACGCAGTGAAAACTACTCTGACTGGTATAATGAATTGGTAAAGCGTGCCAATCTGGCGGAGAATTCGGCCGTCAGGGGGTGTATGGTTATCAAACCCTACGGATATACCATATGGGAAAATATGCAAAGGGCACTCGACGACATGTTTAAGGAAACAGGGCATACAAATGCATATTTCCCGCTTTTTATTCCTAAATCTTATCTCAGCAAAGAAGCCAGTCATGTAGAAGGATTTGCGAAAGAATGCGCTGTAGTGACGCACTATCGCCTGAAAAATGCCTCTGACGGAAGTGGCGTCATAGTAGATCCCGACGCTAAACTGGAAGAAGAGCTTATCGTAAGGCCCACATCCGAAACGGTGATCTGGAGCACTTACAAGAACTGGATCCAGTCTTACCGTGACCTGCCGCTCCTTATTAACCAGTGGGCCAACGTAGTAAGATGGGAGATGAGAACGAGGCTTTTCCTCCGTACTGCTGAATTTCTCTGGCAGGAAGGGCACACCGCCCATGCTACGCCTGAAGAAGCAGTTGCTGAAGCGGAGCAGATGCTGCAGGTTTATGCCAGTTTCGCTGAAGAATGGATGGCCCTTCCGGTGCTGAAAGGCGTCAAAACACCCAATGAGAGATTTGCAGGCGCTATCGAAACCTATTGTATCGAAGCGCTTATGCAGGATGGCAAAGCCCTTCAGGCTGGGACATCCCATTTTCTCGGGCAAAATTTTGCAAAGGCATTTGAGGTAACTTTTCAGAGCAAAGAGGGTAAACTGGAGCATGTCTGGGGTACTTCCTGGGGTGTGAGCACCAGGCTGATGGGCGCATTGATCATGGGCCATTCAGATGACCAGGGACTTGTTCTCCCTCCGAAACTTGCTCCTGTTCAGGTGGTTATTATACCCATTTTCAAAAATGAGGAGCAACTCGGAACAATTGACAGTACCGTCGATTCGTTAATAAAAGAGCTTCGCTCCCAGGGGATTCGTGTAAAATATGACAATAGCGATGCCAACAAACCCGGTTGGAAGTTTGCAGAATACGAATTACAGGGGGTTCCGGTAAGGTTGGGTCTGGGTATGAGGGATATTGAAAACGGGACCATTGAAATCGCCCGCAGGGATACTCAGACAAAGGAGACCCGTGCTTTGGAAGGAATAGCAGATCACGTCGCTGACCTTCTCAGGGAAATCCAGCAGAATCTTTTTAACAGGGCTCTTACTTTCCGGCAATCCAACACCCATACGGTAGACAATTACGACGATTTCAAGGATATCCTGGAAAACAAAGGAGGATTTATCCTTGCCCATTGGGACGGTACCAGCGAAACCGAAGAAAAGATCAAGGAAGAGACCAAAGCAACGATACGCTGCATTCCCCTCGATTCTGAAGAAGAGGCAGGTACCTGCATTTACAGCGGGGCACCTTCTACACGCCGGGCTGTTTTTGCAAGAGCCTATTAATCAGCCCCGTAGATAAAAAAAAGTGAAGCGATGAGACAATCACGGCTTCACCAAATACTATTTAATCACTTATAAAAATAAGAACCATGGCAAAAGCCCAAAAAGGAGATAAAGTAAAGGTACATTATAAAGGCACCCTTCAGGATGGTCATCAATTCGATTCATCCGAGGGCCGGGAACCCCTCGAATTCCTGTTGGGAAGCGGCATGGTCATTGCCGGATTTGACGAAGGTGTTACCGGAATGGAAATAGGAGAAAAGAAAATCATTCATATCCCCAGCGACCAGGCATACGGACCTGCTAACGAAGAGCTTATCATCCGGTTTGACCGGGCAGAAATCCCCAGCGACATCCCTCTGGAGATCGGGTCTACCCTCAACATGCACCAGGATGGTTTAGGACAGGTGATCCCGGTTGTCGTAAAAGAAGTGACGGAGACCTACGTGGTCCTGGACGCTAACCATGAACTGGCCGGGAAGGATCTTATCTTTGAGCTGGAGCTGGTTGGTATTAATTAACAATCCGGCAGCTATTCCTTTTAGCTAAAAAAATTAACCACAAAGGTACAGAGGACGTGAAAAGAAGCTCTTTCCCGTCTCCCGACGGTGAAAGAGCGATAGCCGGTCTCCGACCGGCAAAAAGATCATCCTTGTATCAGGTCAAAGACCTGAAGTCACCCTCCCATCGTCTCAAGACTAGGGAGAGCCTAAACTTTGTCTCCTCTGTGATTAACTCTTTCCCCTTCAAACCAGCCCGTATTTCTTCCCGGGAAGACTTTTCACCACCCCCTTGAATTCCAGGCTCAAAAGCAGGTTCGCGACTTGACCGGGAGCCAGCCCACTCTGCCAATGCAGCTCGTCTATCTGTAATTCTCCTTTCTTTTTAAGCAAAGCCATAAGCTGGCTTTCATCCAGTGAAAAGCCTTCGTACACCGGGATCCCTCTCTCCTTCCCGAACAATTCTCCCGGTTCCGAAGGCTTTCCAAACCACCTTAATTCCTCGGCAAGATCCGCAACACTTCTGAACAACGCCGCCTTATTCTGTCTTATCAGTTGATTACATCCTTCCGACATCACCTGGTCGAGCCTTCCTGGTACTGCATAGACTTCCCGGTGATAATTAGCCGCAAACTCTACCGATATCAACCCTCCGCCGCGCAGCGCCGATTCGACTACTATCAGCACGTCGCTTAAGCCGGCTATAATCCGGTTCCTGGCCGGAAACCTCTGGAAATCAGGCTTGGTACCAAAGCCATTCTCTGTAACAATACCCCCGTTCCTGCGCATTTGCTGCGCCGTCTTTTCATGAGCCAGCGGATAGATCACATCTATGCCGCTGGCCATCACTCCTATAGTCGGCAAGGCGTATTTTACGGCTGCCCGATGGGCAGCGATATCAACCCCGTAAGCCAGCCCGCTTACAACAAGCGGTTTGAACGGAACCAGTTCCCTGATGATCTCCTCAGTTACCCCACGCCCGTAATCGGTCATCTTTCTTGTGCCCACAATACCGACGGACCGGCCGGGATTCAGGTCCATATCTCCGTCGGCATAGATAAGAAGCGGGGCATCATAAAGCGGCAAAAGCCTTTGCGGATAAGCTTTATCCGTATAAGAAAGGATCTTTGCACCGTGCTTCTGACAGAGCCGCATTTCATTTTCGGCCTTTTGAAAAGTATCCCGTTTCAGGATCATGCGACAGGCCTGGTTTCCGATGCCCGGAATCCGTATCAACTTTCTGAAATCAGATTCGAAGACCTGCTTCACCCCTCCGCAATAGCTGATAAGTTGCCTGGCGGTAACGGGGCCGATTCCGGGCATATGGGCCAGCGCGAGCAGGCACAGCGTTTCTTCCGACATAAAGTTCCGGATATTCAGCAGGTTATATGTGCAGCAGGGAAAATGAAGCTCAACCGGCTTTTTCATCGGAAAGCGCCTGCGGTTCTTTCTTTCTCTCCCCGAACGTCAGGATCTCGTTTACAACGACTTCCGTCACATACCGCTTTTCGCCGTTTTTATCGGTATAGCTGCGGGACACCAGCCTACCCTCTACTGCCACTTCAGTCCCCTTGTCAAGATATTTCTCAACCGTATCGGCCATTTTCCCCCAGGCTACCAGCGTATGCCACTGCGTATCCCTTATCCATTCCCCTGATACCGACCTGTAGTTTTCGTTGGTGGCAACACTGAATCTTGCCATTTTGCGTCCTTCCTCCAGTGTTTTGATCTCAGGAGTCTGCCCCAGGTTTCCGATCAGCTGGACTTTGTTGCGTAGTGCATTCATAATAGTAGAAATTAATTAAAAGTAGTACATACAGTTATTTTTGCCGGATTGGCCGAAGCAGAACCGACGGGACGAAATTGCTGATCATTCCGGTATAAAACCGGTAAATAATCGTTTCCTTCCGAAAACAAACGTTTGTACACGGATGAGCCGTCCGAAATGCTTACCTTTACACAAGGAAATACTATACTGATAACAGCCTGATGACAACCAACGCGATCCGGACCAGAGAAAGGTTATGCCTTACCTGTCAGAAAAAGATTATAGGACGTGCCGACAAAAAGTTCTGCGACGACTATTGCCGCAATACCTTTAACAACCAGCTCAGGAGCAAAACCAACAATTATATAAGGCGCATTAACCACGCTCTCCTTAAAAACAGGAGAATACTGGAAGATCTCATCCCCGAAAACAGCGACAGCCTGGAAGTCCATGAAAACAGGCTCTGGTCAATGGGGTTCCGGTTTCGCTACCATACTCATTCGCATGTAACCATAGAAGGGCAAAAGTACCTGTTCTGCTATGAATTTGGCTACCTCGACATAGGTAACGGCTGGTATCTGCTGGTCAGGAAAAATGAAGATGCGTCCGATTATTAATCGAGAAACCGCTTGAGTATCGGCCCGTATGAATCTATACGCCTGTCTCTCAGATAAGGCCAGGTTCTGCGATAATAAGCTATTTCCGATAAATCCACTTCCTGCACATGCACTACCTCCCCGGTATGCGGAGCCTTGTACAGGAGCCTTCCGTGCGGGTTCGAAACGAACGACCCACCCCAGAACTGCTGGCCGTTCTCCTCTCCTACCCTGTTGACAGCGACCACGAATACACCGTTGGCAACCGCATGCCCGCGCTGGATCGTCTGCCAGGCTTCATGCTGCTCTTCATTGATCTGCTGATCCTTCTCTTCCAGATCCCAACCGATAGCGGTAGGATAAAACAGGATTTGTGCTCCCATGAGACTCGTAATACGCGCAGCTTCGGGATACCACTGATCCCAGCAGATCAGCACCCCGATCGTACCGTACCGCGTATTGAACACCCGGTATCCCGAGCTATCCAGTTCCGGGTCTGTAGCATCGCCCGGTGTAAAATAATACTTCTCGTAATAGCCCGGATCATCGGGAATATGCATTTTGCGGTACTTCCCCAGGTAAGCGCCGTCTGCATCGAGCACGGCGGTAGTGTTATGATAAAGCCCCGGTGCGCGCTCCTCGAATAAAGAAGCAATGATGACTACGTTCAGTTCGCCGGCAAGTTTTCCGAGTATGTCGGTCGTAGGGCCCGGTATGGCCTCTGCCAGGCCGAAATTAGCGGGGTCTTCCACATCGCAGAAGTAAAGCGACCTGAATAATTCCTGCAGGCATACGATGCGGGCTCCCTTTGCTGCGGCTTCCCGTATATATTTTATTGCCTTGTCGAGATTCCCCTCAGGGTTATCCGTACAGCTCATCTGTACCAGGCCTATTTTAACTTTGTTCATGAGCTTAATGTAAAATCAGTTAAACCGTATTCCGGTAGTTAGATTTCATTCAAAACGCGAGCTACCGTTTAATATTTATCCCCGTTCCCGCCATTCTCCCGGCTTCCGCTGCTATGAGCGCTTCGTCCTGCAGCCACATACATTTAAAATGCCCTTTCGGACATTTTGACGAGCCGAAATTGCTGCATGGATTGCACCGGAGCCCGGGTACCTGCGCCTCATATCTCAGGGTGTTCAGATAGGGCCACACGCCGAATTTCCCCGGCGAAGTAGCGCCCCAAACCGAAATGACGGGCTTATCGAACGCCCCCGAAATATGCATCAGTCCCGTATCGTGCGCAATGACCACTTTCGACTGTTCCAATGCCGACACGGAAGTGTTGAACGAAAGCTTTCCGCACAGATTAAACACCTTATGACCCGATTCCCGTTCCAGTCGGCCTCCCGTCTCCATATCCTCCGGCCCGCCGAGCAGCACGACCGGCAGATGCAGTCCGGCGCATATCGTGCTTATCTTTTCAAAAGGCAGTCTTTTCGTAAAATGCTGACCTCCGATCACGAAAGCGACATATCCTTGCCGGAAAACAGGGGGAAGATCTGCAATATCGAACCGCTCTTCACCCGAGATAAAATAATCCACAGGCTTCCCGTCGTCTTCTACCCCCAGTGGTTTTACCGTATCGAGAATCCGCCCGACCACATGCTTTCCTACCGGAAGCAAATCTATCCCGAATTTTGTGATCAGGAACTTTTCTACCGACAGCTTCCTGAACGAAAGTGTCTTCCGTCTCAACTTAAACCGGAGCAGGTAAGAGCGAAGCGTCTTATGCAGGTCAATGATATAGTCAAACCGCTCTTCTCTGAACCTGCTGACCAACTCTTCGAGATTATTGTCGAGATAGTGCAGGTGGTCGATATAAGGGTTGTGCTTCAATACCATCCCAAATTTCTTTTTCACCACATAGTGGATTTCCGCCCCGGGATACTGCAGCTTCAGGCAGCGGACAAGAGGTGTTGTGAGCACTATATCACCAATTGATGAAAACCGGACAATCAGAAATTTTGTTTTGCCTTCTCCCATCCGTCTGAAGTTTCGGGTAACTGCTCCTCGCTGAGCGTTTCAGGCTTCCGGTGTTTCCACCTTTTGTGGCTCCAGAGCCAGTTATGGGGTTGGGCCCTGATATTCTTTTCCAGGTACCTCATCTGGTTTTCCAGTATGGCATTCCGGGGTAAGT
Source organism: uncultured Cytophagales bacterium (assembly GCA_964559125.1). Classification (GTDB taxonomy): domain Bacteria; phylum Bacteroidota; class Bacteroidia; order Cytophagales; family Spirosomataceae; genus Ravibacter. Next base: position 36,973 of record CAZLGW010000001.1, on the reverse strand, counting down.
CGGAAGGCTTTTCCGTAAAACGCATTAATTCTACCTCGTAATACCCCCGCCTTCCTTCAATGGTACGGATATCTGCAAAAAGGACTGTGGTTTCATATTTACGGGAGATCACCTCCGCCCCCCTGAATACACCTGTATCCTGATTCAGGAATTTGGTCCAGTAGGCGGTATGAGGATTGGGCGACTGGTCGTTTGCAAGGTATACTGCATAGGGCTTATCCCGCTCTTTTTCCAGCTCTTCGTAAACCTGCTTCATCGGGCTCATAGTGCTCCCGAAACGCGTACGGAGCTTCCAGAACCAGCTATCGAAGCCGGCATCGGCAAGCGGCTTATATACAACGACAGGCTCAATAAAATTCCGCAGGGCAATATAAAGGTGCCCCATCTCCCAATTGCCGCGGTGCCCCATCACCACAACCACCCCTTTTTTTGCTTCCTTAAGATATTTTTCCGATTCCGCCGGCATGACCACCCGCTCCAGTACCTCTTCCTCCGGACACCTGGTGAGCTTGATCGTCTCGATGACAAGGTCTGTAAAATGGGTATAAAAACGCCTTTTTATTTCCCTGAGCTCCTTCTCACTTATTTCGGGAAAGCTCTTCCTGAGGTTTTCATCTATGACTGCCTTCCGATACCCAAAGACCCTGAACAGGATAAAGGCTGCTACATCAGAAAACCTGTACAGACTACTCCACGAACACCTTGATAATAAGTCAATTAAGAACAAAATAACCCTCACTACGCTATACTTTAAGATAGTTTGTGGCAAAAATACGACTATTTCCAAACATAGTCTTTCCGAAAGTTGCATATACCGGGGGGAACGCCTACCTTTGATGAATGTACAACAAAGCGTCCCGTCGTATCAATACCTATGTTTGAAGGACTTTTTGATATAAAAAACGATCGTAGACTCAGCATTTTCCTCTACCGGTCGGGACTGCTGACATGGGGCGCCTATCTCCTTGCCGGTGCGCCTGTTCTTTTTTCAATCGCAGAATACCGTAACCTTATAGGACTTTTATCAGGTCTCCTGCTGATACTGGCGTTTGCAGCACACATGGTTTACGAATCCGTGCACCACAAACCGGCTTACCAACAGAAAAAAAAGTGGCTGCTGATCGGCACCGTATTTGTAAGCGTTCTTGTCTACGTAATGGAATTCGGGGCACCTTCTCTTCCCCAGTTGTGGGTTAAAATCCTGACCTGGATCGGCTAAGCCGGTCTGACCCGCATTATCAATTTACCTTCCTTTGTTATTTCAATACATTTCTATTATTTTTGCATTGTTATTTGGACAATGGGATAAACAAGAGGGGGTATCAACCCCTTTTTTCGTTAACATATGCTTTTGGTTGAAGAGATTAGGGCGTTACTCGAGCCTTACCTGGAGGATGATAAGTTTTTTGTAGTGAGCCTTACGGCAAAGCCTGTCAGGTCTGTTTATCACATTTCCATCCTGCTGGACAGCGACGAAGGGATAACCATCGAGCAATGCGCCTCCATCAGCAGAAGACTGGCGAAAGAAATAGAGGCGAAGGAAATATTCGAGACAGCCTATAATATCGAGGTTTCTTCGCCCGGACTTGACCAGCCGCTGGTATTACCCAGGCAGTATGTCAAAAATATCGGGAGAAACCTTAAGGTTCAGCTGTCCGACGGCCAGGCTCTTGAAGGCAGGCTGACCGCGGTAAACGAACAGGAATTATCACTTGAGTTACCCAAGCCGAAAAAAAAGCCGAAACGGGGCGAAGAAGAACCGGAGCTGAACAGGACAATTCCGCTTCAGGATGTTGTGAGGGCTTTCGTACAGATAAGTTTTAAATAAAGAGACAGCATTGATAAACAGAATGAAGATAACTCATGGATAGCGAAGTATTAATAGAGTCATTTGCGGAATTTGCTCGCTCCAAAAACATAGACCGCCCTACGATGATCAGCGTTCTGGAGGAAGTGTTCCGGACCATGATACGCAGGAAATACGGCACCGATGAAAATTTTGATGTGATCATCAACCCCGACAACGGTGACCTGGAGATGTGGCGTACACGCGAAATTGTGGACGACAATTCGGAAGAAATATGGGATTTCGACAAGATACCCCTTGAAGAGGCAAAAAAAATACAAGCTGACTTTGAAGTTGGGGAGGAAGTAGCCGAAGAGGTTAAGCTGGTGGATTTCGGCCGCAGGCTGATCCAGACTGCCCGGCAGACTCTTATCCAGAAAATAAAGGACCTGGAGAAAGAGATGATGTATGAAAAATACAAAGACCAGGTAGGAGAACTCCTTACCGGGGAGGTTTACCAGACTTTGCGTAATGAGATCATTGTCGTAGACGGCGAAGGCAACGAGTTGAGCCTGCCCCGTACGGAGCAGATCCCTAAAGACCGGTACCGGAAGGGAGATCACATCAAAGCGGTGGTTCACAAGGCGGAGCTCAATAACGGCGCTCCCCGCGTAACGCTTTCCCGGACTTCTCCTGTTTTCCTGGAAAGGCTGTTTGAAGTGGAAATCCCGGAAATTTACGACGGGCATATCGTAATCAAAAAAATCGTGCGTGAGCCGGGTGAAAGGGCTAAAGTTGCAGTCGAATCGCTCGACGACAGGATCGACCCGGTAGGCGCCTGCGTCGGTATGAAAGGTTCGAGAATACACACGATCGTGCGTGAGCTCGGGAACGAAAATATCGACGTGATCAATTATACCGACAACCTGGAACTGCTGATCAGCCGCGCACTCAGCCCGGCCAAGATCACTTCCATGCAGATAGACCGCGAAGCCAAGAGAGTTTCTGTCTTCCTCCGTCCTGACCAGGTTTCATTGGCTATCGGAAAAGGCGGGCAGAATATTAAGCTTGCCGGTAAGCTGATCGGGATGGAAATTGATGTATTCCGTGATATTGAAGAACTCTCCGAAGAAGATGTTGATCTGACCGAATTTACCGACGAAATTGAGGAGTGGATCATCGATGAGCTTCGGAAAATAGGATTAGATACCGCTAAAAGCGTATTGGCGCTCAGCAGGGAGGAACTTGTCAGAAGAACCGATCTCGAAGAGGCCACAGTCGAAGATGTTCTTGAAATCCTGAGGAAGGAGTTCGAATAGCTTTGACAAAACTGAAGAATGCAGAATATCTGCCTTCTTCATCAATTATTCAATTTCCCTTTAAGCAATTAGAGGGTTCAAGACTATTAATAGCTTTATGGCAGAAAACAAAATGATGCGCCTTAGCCAAGTGGCAAAAATCCTGAAAGTAGCTACCACTACAATCGTGGATCATCTTTCTGCCGAAGGTTTTAAGGTGGAATCAAGTCCAAACACAAAAATAGATGGGGAACAGATCCATGTTTTGGCGGAAGATTTCGATTCGGATGAATTACGTGCCGTTTTAAAGCCTACAGAAGAAGATTCTGAGCCCAAAGCTCCGCCTGCCGTCGAATCCAGGGATGACGATGTGGTGAGATACTTCAGGGAAGAGCCTGTTGCCAGGACCCCTGCGCCCGAGCCTGCACCGGAGCCGGAGCCTGAAATAGCCAAAACTGAGAATAAACTGCCCGGTGTAAAAGTCATAGGAAAAGTTGATCTGGATAGCAAGGGCAATGTAATTCCTCCAAAAATCCATACACCAGACCCGGTACCCACCCCGGAAGAAAAGAAAGAGGAAGAATCTCAGCATCAACCTGTTGCTGAAACAAAAGAAGAATATCCCGCTGAACAAAAAGTGGAAGCTACAACCGAAGTGCCAGTTACCCAGGCGCCTGTAGCGGCAGAAGAAGCTGTTTCCGATGAGCAGGATATAGAAGAAATCCCCTTCGAAGAAAACAAGGAAGATGATCATAGCGACGGTGCCGGAAATGAAACGGCTGAACCCGGTGAAACCTCTGAAGAAAAGCCGCAGGCTCCGGACGATGAAGTTATCGCAGCCAGGAACAAGCCTTTGAAAGGACTTACGGTTGTAGGGAAAATTGAGCTTCCGACAGAACGGTCTAAAAAGAAAGAGGATGCCTCTGCGGAGGACAGCGACCGGAAACGGAAAAGGAAACGGAAGAGAATAAGAGGAGAAGTCAAGACCGAAAATAAGCCTTCGACCGACGTTCAATCCCCACAGTCTTCCGGGCAGACGACACAGGGTGGAAACCGTGGGGGAGCAAACGCCCCCGCCGGCGAAAGCAACAAATTTAAAGGTGCTGCAGGAGGCCGCAGGAGAGAGAAACGGGAGGAAGTATCGCAGAAAGAAGTTTCTGAAAATATCAAAGCAACAATGGCCCGCCTCAGCGGATCATCTTCTGCAAGGGGAGCCTCTGCAAAAGCCCGGAGAAGAAGAGAGCGGAGCGGGGACGACCTCGATGAACAACTCGACAGCCGCCAAGACAAATTATTGCGCGTAACCGAATTCGTTAGTGCAAACGAGCTGTCTTCTCTAATGGATGTATCGGTGCAGGAAGTCATCTCCGTGTGTTTGAACATGGGCCTTTTTGTTTCGATCAACCAGAGGCTGGATGCAGAAGCCATTGCCTTTATTGCCGATGAATTCGGTTATGAAGTACAGTTTATATCGGCTGAAGAGGAAATCGAAGGTGACAGCGAAGAAGAGGCCGATGATGAAGCCGACCTGGTAGAACGCGCCCCGATCGTTACGATCATGGGTCACGTCGATCATGGTAAAACTTCACTGCTTGACTATATCCGTAAGGCAAATGTTGTAAGCGGCGAGGCCGGGGGGATTACCCAGCATATCGGGGCTTACAGTGTTAAGACCCAGACAGGGAAGCTGGTCACATTCCTGGATACTCCCGGCCACGAAGCATTTACTGCTATGCGGGCGCGGGGAGCTAAGGTGACCGACGTCGTTATTATCGTCATCGCTGCCGACGACAGTATCATGCCTCAGACGCGTGAAGCCATCAACCACGCGCAGGTAGCGGGCGTACCGATCGTATTTGCCTTCAGTAAAGTAGATAAGCCCGGGGCCAACCCCGACAAAATAAGGGAAGAACTTTCCCAGATGAACCTGCTCGTCGAAGACTGGGGTGGAAAGTACCAGGCCCAGGAGATCTCTTCCAAAACAGGGCTTGGTATAGAAGACCTGCTTGAAAAAGTCCTTCTCGAAGCTGAGATGCTCGAACTGAAAGCCAATCCCAAGCGGAGGGCCAACGGGACGGTTATAGAAGCCTCACTGGACAAAGGTCGTGGGTATGTGACCACGCTGCTGGTACAGAACGGAACCATGCGCGTTGGGGATATCATCCTGGCAGGCGCCCACTTCGGCCGCGTCAAAGCAATGACCGACTACCGCGGTAACCGCCTGAAAGAAGCGGGCCCGTCGACGCCGGTACAGTTGCTGGGCCTCAACGGAGCTCCGCAGGCAGGTGATAAGTTCAACATCACTGAAAGCGAACGGGAGGCCCGTGAAATTGCTACCAAACGTGAACAGATACTGCGTGAGCAATCTATCCGTACACGTAAGCACATTACGCTCGAAGAAATCGGGCGCAGAAAAGCGATCGGTAACTTCAAGCAGCTGAACCTTATTGTAAAAGGCGACGTGGACGGATCGGTTGAGGCGATTTCAGATTCGCTGCTACAGCAGTCAACGGAAGAAGTACAGGTAAATATTATTCATAAAGCTGTCGGGCAGATCTCCGAGTCGGATGTCAACCTGGCTATCGCTTCAGATGCCATCATAGTAGGGTTCCAGGTACGCCCTTCGCCGAGTGCCAAGAAGATGGCGGAGCAGGAACAGATCGAGATACGCCATTATTCGGTTATTTACCAGGCTATCGAAGAAATCAAGGATGCTATCCTCGGTATGCTCGCGCCTACGGTTGAAGAGGTGGTTACGGGGAACATCGAGATCCGCGAAGTATTTAAAATCAGCCGCATAGGAACCATCGCCGGTTGCTATGTAACCGATGGCTTTGTGAAACGCAATAATAAGATAAGGGTGGTTCGTGCCGGTATTGTGATCCATACCGGGGAGATCGACTCTCTCAAACGTTACAAAGATGATGTGCAGGAAGTTCGCTCGGGCTACGAATGTGGGCTTAATGTCAAGAACTTCAATGATATAGAAGTTGGGGATATTATTGAAAGCTTTGAGTTTAAAGAAGTGAAGCGGACGCTGTAGAGCGGTATCCTTTTTCGTATTGAATAGAGAGCCGGAGGCTCGGCATATGCAGATATGTACCGAGTCTCCGGCTCTCCGCATTTTGTAGAATACCGACCGTCTATCTCGGATCAAGTACGAAAATAGACGGGAGGAGAAGATCCGGTAGGGTCTGCTCTTTCTATGCTCAATCCAGCTATATCAATAAGACAAGCACCTCCACAAGAAATAGGCTTGAGCCCCTCTCCACCCCCGGGAGACGTCTAGTATCATAACCGCAGAAAGGTATCGCAATCGCAGAAAAGGGTCGTAACCACGGAGTTCGCGATGTACGCGAAGGATGCGCAAAGTATAAGTACAAAATATCATCACGCTACTGACATACTGTTGTTACAAACGCACAGTATACATTGTATTATTAATTCATCTATATCTTAAAACAGTTCGACAATGAAAATATCCACTTTAAATTTTTTGAAAGAGCTGGAGAAAAACAACAACCGGGAATGGTTTAATGAGCATAAAAACCTTTACAACGACGCCCGGGAGGATGTAGTTTCGTTTGTTGAGGAACTGATATGGAAAATTGCTGCCTTTGATCCTGGAATAGGGAAAATAGATTCCGGAAAATCTCTTTTCAGAATATATCGGGACACAAGGTTTTCCCACAACAAGGAGCCGTACAAAACTAACTTCGGAGCCAATATAGGGTACGGAGATGCCGGGTACTTACAGTTTTTTTATAAAACTTTTATTCTGCTGACACGCCCTTGTCACAACACGCTCTTAACATTGTATCATCAAATTCACGCAATCAAAAACACTGAAAACTATGAGCACTGTTAAGCCAATCATCACCCCGGAAGAACTTCTCAAACACTGGCAGGGGCACCGCGCACTGACAAGACGCGTAATAGAAGCATTCCCTGAAAAAGAGCTTTTTGAATTTAGTATTGGTGGTATGAGGCCGTTTGCCGGTCTGGCTAAAGAACTGCTGGCCATCGCTGCTCCCGGTCTGAAAGAAATTGTAACCGGGGAAAACCTACCATTTGACGAAGAACGCAGTCAGCTTACAACCAAAGAAGAAATCCTCAAAGCCTGGGACGATGCTACCTTAGAGATCGACCGCTACTGGGCCGAAATATCCCTCGAAAAATTCAGGGAGACCAATAATCTTTTCGGTCAGTACAACTTCCCTGTAATCGACAATATCCTGTATGCTATCGACAACGAGATACACCACCGCGGCCAGGGATATGTATACCTGAGAGCACTCGGAATAGAACCGCCGTATTTCTGGGAAAGGGAAAAAGTAGCTGTTGTTGCTGAGTGACAGCGGGTTATTTATTCATTTTGAAACGTAAAAGCACGGGGGTTCTTCCTGTGCTTTTGTATTTTATACTTCACACGCCTGATCCCGGATTCACCTCTTCCTCATTTTTTCTGAAATTCTCCCCAGCAGCTTATTAACCTCATCTTTTAGTTCCTCCGGCTCCAGGATCTCAACCTGGTCTGCAAACATCAGGTACCATCTGGCAAAGCCGTTGTTGGCGTAATCCGACTCGAAGAGCATCTCAACCTTATCCCCGGCCTCTTTTTCGGAAACAAAACCAAAATGGTTTCTTTCCCATTTCAAATAACGCGCCGCATTCTTTCCTGCCAGAAGCCTTACTTTTTTCCTGCTGACAGAGGGGAGATCCCGGCTGAGTAAATGGTCAAGATTTTCATGTTGTAAAGAAAAAGGGATTTCTGTCAACCGGATCCCGTAGATGCGGTCAGCCCTGAAATTACGATAGCCCTTTCTTAAATGACAATAGGCAACCAGGTACCAGTTGTTGTTTTCATGAAATATCCCGACGGGTTCAGTACTTCTCTCATTGGGGGCTTCGGCTTCTACCGACTGATAAAGCAGGATTACCTGCCTTTTTTCAGCTATCGCTTCAAACAGGATTCCCAGCACATCCGGGACGTCCTTATTAAAAAGTCTTTCAGAACGTTTTACCCTCACGCTGTCTCTCACGGCCTCTACTCTGTCCTTCTGCTCGTCTTTTAGTACAGATTTTATTTTGAACATAGCCGACTGGAAATGCCGCCCGAGATTTTCATCCACAAATTTCTGCATCAGCTTTTCTGCCGCTACAAAGGTGAAGGCTTCTTCCCGGGTAAACACCACCGGCGGCAAGCGGTACCCTTCTACGAGCGAGTAGCCAATTCCAGCTTCTCCCGCAATGGGAACTCCTGCAGTTTCCAGCGAACGTATATCCCGGTACACAGTCCGCAGGCTCACATCAAAGCGCTCCGCGAGCTCCTGCGCACGTACAACTCTTTTTGATTGCAGCTGGATCAGTATCGCCACAATCCTTTCAAATCTTTTTATCGATTCGTCTGCCGGCATGTCGGGGTCGTTTCTGTTTAAAAATCAATTTATATCCAGCCATATCATCTATCCGACAATCTGGATAGTACTGTTCCCGTCGATTCCTTTCTCGATCTGTATCTGTACGGGTATTCGCTCCTTCATTTCCTGGCGGTGCGATATGACCCCCACGGTTTTACTGCTCTCATCCTGCAGTCGTTCGAGTATCGACACCGCGGCTTCAAGTGTTTCTGCATCAAGAGTCCCAAATCCTTCATCTATGAAAAGACTTTCAATACGTACATTTCTCGAAGCGAGGTCAGACAAAGCCAGAGCCAGCGCGAGGCTTACGGTAAATGTCTCCCCTCCCGACAATGTGCTTACCGCCCTTGACTGGCTTCCCTGGTAGGTATCCAGCACATAGAGCCCGTCGGCATCGCTACGGGGCTTTTCGAGAATATAACGGTCCGACAGCCTGCTTAGTCTTGCATTGGCGAGACCAATCAGGTTGCTTAGCGTGAGGCTCTGTGCAAATGCGCTGAACATGTTGCCTGAAGCATCGCCGATATACTGCTTCAGCAGCTCCCATTTCCTGTGCTCCTGCCTCTGTCGTTCCAGTCCGGCAACAATCTCTTCGAACCGGTTCCGGTTTTCCTCTTCGGTCTGAAGAATGTTCTGAAGAGCCCCGAGCTCCTCTACCAATTGCCTGAAACCTGATTTTACTTCGCGTATTTTAATACTAAGCTCTTCAAGCGACTTACCGGGGAATAGCCTTGCTGCACTTTTGTCGGAAAGCGCCTTTGCATTCTCCTTTTGTTGCGCAGCTATTGCCTGGCTCCTTTCATCCAGGGTCTTTTCTTCTCTCCTCAGCTTCTCATACTCGTCGGCGGCAAGCAAACGCCTCTCCGCCTCCTGCAGGGAGGATACACCTACCGAGTCCAGCCCTGTAAGCAGCTCTTTTTCCAGGCCGTCCAGCTCGCCCTTCACCAGGCTTTTTTCCCTTTCACGCGTCTGAAGTTCCAACTGGTTCTCACTTCTCGAATTTAAAACACTGCTCCACTGCCCCAGGATGGACTTAACCTCTGTCTGGATATTCTCTCCTCTGTATCTCTCACGTCGTTTCTCTTCCAGGCGCTTTACTTCATTCCTGATCGTTACAAGCAACCGGAACTGCCCATCCATACGATCGATCGCACCGACCTGCTCCATCCTCTTTATCCATTCTTCCAGGGCTGCCTTTTCTTCCTGCACGCCTTTCAGCCTTACCACTACCGCCTCCTGCCTTTTATCTGCCGACAGGCCCAGCCCGGAAAACGCCTCTTTTACCTGGAGATCAACTCCTTTGTAGTCCTCTCTCATAGCGACCAGGCGATCCCTCAGCTCTACCGATTTCTTACGCGCGCTTTCCACTTCCAGCGTAAGCGCTTTTTCCTTTTTTTCCGCGCCGGATACTTCTTCTTTCAATTTCCGGATCTCTTCCCCCAAGCCCGCTACCTGGTTCACATAGGAAATCAAATACGGGTGATGGACCGAGCCGCAAAGGGGACAGGGTTCCCCCTCTTTCAGGTTTTGCCTGTGCTCTTCCAGGTTTTGCTTCGTCGATTCCAGCAGAAGCTCCTCTGTCTTTGTCTCTACGGTCTGCTTTAACAGCGAAAGATGATTTCTAAGCAAATCCAGCTCCGGGGCACCTTTCTTCTCCGTTTCGGTCAGGAGATCCAGCTCTGTCTTAATCTTTTTCCCTTCAGCTGCCAGCCTCTCACGTTCGGCCAACCGGCTCTTCAGATCGGAGAGTATCCCGAATTCCAGATCCAGCTTCCGGCGTTTGTCCGAGGCATCAAAACCTGTCGGGTATTTAGAAACCACTGCCTGCAGCTTTTCCCTGACCCGGCCTAGCAAGCCGAGACTTTCATCGTAGTCGTGGAGTGAAAGTTCCGGCAGCCAGTTGCTGCCGGCGTTTTTTATTTCATTCTTCAAAACCTCGAACACCGGTCGTGCCTGCGCTCTTTGTCCGTTGGTCTCCGATTCGATTGCCAGGACCTCATTTTCAAAGAGATTTACTTCCATAGCAAGCGCGCTCTCGTCTGTTTCACGCCCTGTCAGTTCCGCGGACCTGGATAAGAGCTTTAATCTTTCGGCCTCTATCTCACCGGACTTCCTTATCGACCGGGCAATATCCTCTTCTATCCGTGCAAATTGTCTCTTCAACTCGGCAAGACGGGTCATCGGCGCTACAAAACGGCTGATTGACTCATGCTCTCTCACCCGTACTCTCTTATCCGCAAAGAACTCCAGCTCCTTATCCAAACCCTCTTTTTCCGATTGTAAGGAATTCCCGGCTTTCACAAGACTTTCTATGTCGGACGCCAGCCTGGCTTCCCTCTCCCATTTTTCTACTTCGAGTTCCGCCTGAATACGTAGTGCTTCCTTCTCCGTTTTCTTCCGCATCAACTCTCCAATCTCTTCCGGAGACTTCAGAACAACTCCTTTTAATTCGGCCTCCTTCAGCTTTATCTGGTTGGCCGACTCCCTGAAGCGCTCATAGGACGCTTCGCCCAGGCTGCGGTAAATATGTGTACCGGTAATATCTTCCAGTAGCTTGGTCCGGGAATGCCGGTCTGCCCTGAGAAACTCGGCGAAGCTTCCTTGCGCCAGTATGATAGACTTGATAAACTGCTCGTAGTTCAACCCTATGAGCTCGGTATTTTTTTTGGGATAGTCCCTGAGACTTTTCACTTCGAGCAGCGTCTCACCGGGCAGCCTGGCAATTTCCATCCGGTAATCATTCCAGTTACCGTTCCTGTTTTTGGCTATCGACCAGGAAGCGCGATAGCTGCCGGATCTGACCTCGTACTCTACTTCGGCATAAGCTTCGCATTTCGGCTCATCGGCGGCTTTGGTATTGACGATCGATCCGAGCCTGTCGATTTCTGTCTTGGACACACCCTTCTCAAAACGTGGTACTTCATTGTACAATGCGAGCGTGATCACGTCCAGCAGCGTGGATTTCCCTGCGCCGGTAGATCCGGATATGATAAAAAGCCCGGTATCGGACAACGGCGGGGCGGTGAAGTCGATGGTATACAGCTTTCCGTAAAACGAGTTTATATTTTTGAACCGAAGCTTCAGGATTTTCATAAACCGTATACTTATTCAGAAGATTCCATAGCCCCCAGCAATTCTTCGAAAGCCTCCAGCAAAGTCTCCCGCACCTCGCCCGACAACGCTTCGTTTTCCATTCTTTTCAAAAAAACCTGCCGGGGCGAAAGATCCTCTATTTCGGTGCCGGTCGCAAACAGATCTGCGGCATCCTTCCGCCGGTTCTCGAAAGTAAGTCTCGGCTTGACAATCCGGAAAGAAGATTTTTCAAATTCACGCAGCATCAGCTCAAAGCGCAGGCTCTTCTCCGGATCATACTCCGGTTCTGTAACGTTAACCTCCACAAGTGGTTCCAGGATCGTCTGCGATTGATAGCAGCTAAGCTGCTCCCATACCCGGTCAAGGCTTCCGGAGAAGCTGCAAAGCTCCCTGGCGGCAGGGACGGGAACCGTTTCTGTCCCCACGAGCAGCCCTTCCTCGAACTGCAGCTCGATCACATACTTGGGATCTTTCCGTTCGCTGAAGCTAAGCGGGATCGGAGACCCGGAATATCTTACATTTTCACTTATTTTCTGTGGTTTATGAATATGTCCCAATGCCATATAGCAAAATCCGGGGGGAAAATGCTCATTTCCGAATGCAGCCAGGTTACCCACCACGTGGATGTCCCTTTCGCTTTCCGACATTTCGGCCCCGGCCACAAAAAGATGCCCCATACCGATCAGGCCAAACTCCGGGTATTGCTCTTCGTGATATTCCTTTATTCCAATGTAGTGCTTTGCGATCCCTTCCCGTATGAGCATAGCACGATCCTCATAGCCCGCTCCCGAAACCGATTTTCTTAAATCGGCATCCCGGAGATAAGGCACGGCGCCTACCGCAATTTTCCATTCAGGGAAAGCAAAATAGGCTGCATCCGGAAAACCGGTAACATCTCCCACCACGTTTATTTTCAGATGAGACAGGATGTCCCGAGGCGCATTCAATACGCCGGGAGAGTCGTGGTTACCTCCTGTCAGGATAATCCTGCACTTCTGGTCCAGCAACCTGGTCAGGAACCCGTAATACGTTCCCAGCGAAACATTAGAAGGGAAGGCGGTATCAAACACGTCGCCCGAAACAAGGAGCAGGTCGATTTCCCGGGCTTTTATTTCATCATAAAGCCAGTCGAAAAAAAGCCTGTGGTCTTCTTCAAGGCTGTATTTATGAAGATGTTTCCCTATATGCCAGTCGGCCGTATGTAGTACTTTTACCTTTGCCATTTTACTCGGCCGGTATCCACGCCAGCCATTTGCCCTGTGCTTTCATCACCTGCTCTATAAGATCTCTGACAGCCCCCTGTCCTCCTTTCGCCGGGGAAATATAGGTGGCGGCTTTCAGCACCTCCTCTACGGAGTCGGCAGGACAGGCGCTTACCACCCCGTCCATGAGCATCACTTCATAGTCGGGTATATCGTCGCCCATAAATATCACCTCGTCTTTGCTCAGGTTATTGTCGGCAAGGTATTTCTTGAAAATCGGTAGTTTACCGTCAGGCGAAGCGCCCATAAAAACTTCCGTAACACCCAGGTAATCGAGCCGCTTCCTGACTCCTACCTGGTTCTGAGCAGATAAAATGGCCACCCGGTAGCCCATCTTTAAAGCCCTGTTGATACCGTAGCCGTCCCTGACATTAAAGGATCTGGGCTGCTCACCGCTTTCCAGGGCCAGCACACCGCAATCCGTCATAACACCGTCGATATCGAATATGAAGGTGGTAATCTTTTTAAATACTTCTGAGAGGTTTGGGGTCATTGGACAAGAATTTGTGATGTGATATAATGTAATGACTAGCTGATGTGACGATGTATTGACACGAAGGCTACATTACCGCAATAATAGCTCATTGTCCAATAATCAATCATAATAGTGCTTCGATCTTATACTCTCGCTCAGCGACCTGTACAACGTGGCCCATTCGGGGTTGATCTCCTGCAGTATCGCCAGGTGTTTCGTGATCGTCTCCCAGTCACCGCGCACTGCCAACCCGGTCTGCCCTTTAGCAGGATCCCCGATTGAAAGCGACTTCCGGACCGTTTGCTCCAGCAGAGGCTTCAGGATATCAAACTCTATATGATGTATTTCCAGCAGATCGTGTGCGATCGAATAAAGGTGATTGCTGAAATTGTTGGCTATAGTAGCCGCTATATGCAATATTCGCCTTTCTTCAGAGTCCATCCGGTAGACAACATTGCTGACTGTCTGCGTCAGCTTTACCAGGGTATCTTCCATTTCTTCATCGGCTGCTTCCACACAGAAAGGCAGGGTCGAATAATCAATGGTATCCTCCTTTGTAAAGGTCTGCAAAGGATAGAGTACGCCCACCCGCACCGGGACATCGCTATAAACCTCAGTAAACTGCCTCAGCTCATGCATCGACCTGGAGCCTGAAGTATTGACAACCATGGCTCTGGGCGGAAACACAATCCTTTCGAGCACGCTTTCCAGCACCTGGTCGGGAACTGCGAGCACTATCAATTGAGCTTCGCTGTCGGCAAGGTTCAGGTCGGGCTGGATATGGCAATCATATAGCTGGGAGGCCAGTAATCTCGCATTCTGCGGGTCCCTGCTGTAAACCTCTGCAATAATATGCCCGGCTCCTTCAAAGGCCTGTGCCAGATGCCATCCAACATTTCCCGCACCAATAAACGATATGATCATAAAAAGAAAGGCTACAGCGCAAACGGCTTTTGCGCGTCAATCTTCAGAAAAATAAACAAAAGGATGGTAAATCCCCAAAGGGACGAACCTCCGTAGCTAAAAAAAGGCAGCGGGATACCGATAACCGGCATCACTCCTATGGTCATCCCGATATTCACTATAAAATGAAACAGGAATATACCAGCCACACAATAGCCATATACTCTTCCAAAACGGGTCCGCTGTCGCTCCGCCAATATGATAAGGCGCGAAACCAGCCCCAGAAAAAGGCCGACAACGACCAGCGCCCCTATAAAACCATGCTCCTCCCCCACCGTGCAGAATATAAAATCCGTATCCTGCTCGGGCACAAAATCAAACTTCGTCTGGGTTCCCTGGAGAAACCCTTTGCCTAACATACCGCCCGAGCCGATAGCGATTTTCGACTGGATGACATTCCATCCGTCGCCCTGCGGATCGGAATACGGATCGATCAGTACCATAATCCTGTTCCGCTGATGTTTCTGCAGCACGTCATTCATGAAGAAATCCACTCCCAGCACCGTGATGATCATCCCTACCCCAAACAGGATGCTGGTCAGCGCGCCTCCTCTCCTGCGCGCCATTTTAGACATCAGGAAGATCGCGAGCGCAACAAGCACAATAATCCCACCGACCACAAACCACTTGTTTACCAACAGGGTTATGACCAGGAGAGCAGCCATCACGATGCCTATCACCAGAATAATACCCGGCAGGCCTTCGCGGTACAGCATGATCAGGAAAGAAGCGAATACAAGGGCTGTTCCGGTCTCATTGGAAAGTAAGATCAGCACTGCCGGCAAACCGATAATAAGCGCAATTACCCGGTAATCTTTCCAATGCTGCAGCTTCAGCGTAGGATCTCCGAGGTATTTTGCGAGCGCCAGACTGGTGCCAAGCTTGGCAAATTCTGCCGGTTGAAGCGAAAACGAGCCCAGCTTGATCCATGACCTGGAGCCTTTTATATCGCCTGCCATAAATAACACTGCGATCAGCGCCAGGATCATCACCCCATATATCACATAGGCGAAAGTGTCATAAAATTTATGGTCGACTACCAGGATCGCGATAATCAGGATACTGGCCGTCCCTATCCAAAGCAACTGCTGCCCTGACCGGTAAGACAGGTCGAACATACTCATAGGGTTTTCGGGCGTATATACGACCGCATAGATATTGAACCATCCCATGATCACGCAGGAAGCATAAAGGAGCAATACCAGCCAGTCGATATTACCGAAAACATATTTGCTGCGCTCCGCCATTCAGATTCCTTTTTTCAGATCTTCTTTATTTTCATCCGTCCTCCTTAACCCAACCCTTTTGAGGGTATCCCTTCGTGTCGCAAGAGGGGCTGAGTAGGGTGAAGTTTTCCTGACGGAATCTTTCCGCCCCTCCACTTTCGGGAGGACCGTACCTCTGGGGAAAACATAATTAGGCAGGTAATTTTTTCTAAGCACATACGCTTCCACAGACTTGCTGATAGTCTCACGCTTCAGATACCTCTCCATCAGCAAATTAGCAATAGGGGCCGCGTGCGAGCCTCCAAATCCCGAAAATTCCACGATTACCGCAATGGCTATCTTCGGATCATCGACCGGTGCGAAGGCAATAAAGATCGAGTTATCCTCTCCTCTCGGATTCTGCGAAGTCCCGGTCTTTCCGGCGCTGACGATGCCGCTTCTCAACTGGGCAAATGCCGGTACTGTACCTCTTACAACCGCCCCTTTCATACCCTCTATCACCGTTTCATAATGCTGCCGGGCTATTCCCGTCTCATGCCTTTCCTGGTATTGCGGAAGCGGTTTGCCATCCTGAGTCCCGATCCCTGCTACGATATGCGGTGTATAAAAATACCCCTTGTTGGCAATAGTAGCCGCCAGATTGGCCAGCTTGACAGGATTGGTCAGAAGTTCTCCCTCCCCGATGCTCACGGAGTAGATATTAGAGAATTTCCATTTCCCTTTCCCGTATTGCTTGTCGTAGTATTTATCATCAGGCAGGTTTCCTTTGAATTCGCTGGGCAGATCCACGCCCAGCTTTTCACCCATGCTGAATCTTTTGGCGACTTCGTGCCACCGGCTCAGACCTGTTGCGGAAGCCGTAAAACTATTGGTTTCGTCGTTGTCGTACAGTACCTTTCTGAACACGTGATAAAAGTAGGGATTGCAGGAATGCTGTACTCCCATAGCCACCGATGCTATGTGTGGGTGCCCGTGGCATTTCATGGGTGCACTGCCATGAGCAAAGCCTGTCCCGGCGGTAATTACACCTTCCTGTAAAGCCACCAGCGCCTGTACGAGCTTAAAAGTGGAGCCAGGCCGGTAGCTCGACATCACGGCCCGGTTAAACAGCGGACGGTAAGGATTCCGGTAAAGCTCAAGATAGTTCTTTGAAAATGACCGGTTCGAGAGCATCCGGGGATCGTACGTAGGCGAAGAGGCGATGGCTATGATCTGCCCGGTTTTGGGCTCAATGGCCACCACGCTGCCTACCTTGTTCACCAGGAGACTGTCGGCATATTGCTGCACCATCAGGTCTATGCCTGTGTAAAGGTTCTGGCCTACCACGGAAGAAGTGTCGAGCTCCCCGTTTTTCCATGACCCCTTCCGCATCCCTTTTACGTTGACCATCACGAATTTAGTACCGCGTTTTCCCCTCAGCTCCTTCTCATAGAACTTTTCAAGGCCTGTCTGCCCTATATAGTCGCCTTTTCTGTAAAACGGCTCTTCCTGCGCATCCAGTTGTTTTCTCGAAATTTCGCTTACATAACCTAAAGCATTGGCCATACTTGCCGTAGTATAGGTCCTTACCGAGCTTCTCTCAAACTCGAAGCCCGGGTAATCTACCATAATGTCCTGTATCCGGGCAAATTCCTCCTTCGATAACTGCCTTAAAAAAAGCGACGGCTTTACACGCGAATAATCCTTTGCCGCAGTCATCAGGCTATCGAATTCCCAGCGTTCTATACCCAAAGCCCTGCAGAGCCGCAGCGTATCCCGTACCTTGGTTTTATAGGGAGTCACTACCAGGTCGTAAACAGGCGTATTGTAGACAATGAGATTCCCGTAACGGTCGTAAATCTGCCCGCGTGCCGGTATTTCTATTATTTTCTTGATTGAATTGGCGGATGATTCTATCGCATAGCTTTCATCAAGCACCTGCAGGGAAAAGAGTCGTGCCAGGTAAATGACTCCTATCAAAAGTGCTCCCCAGATGATAAAAAGATGACGATTCTCCTGCATGCAGCTCTGCTAAACCCGTAACTCCCACTTAAATTAACTACAAAATTAGCCGTCTTTCATGAATATTCAATACAGCCCCTTTCGCAAAAAAATCACTTCCAGCCGGCACCCTTAGCCTGTGTCCGGATACGGCAGAGGTAATGCTGCGCGGTGATGTATAAAGTGCTTCCGTCGTCTCCCCATGCGCAATTGGCGGTGGGGCGACCCGTCTCGATCCTGCCCAGGAGTTTACCTGAAGGCGACAGCACAAGCACACCACCCGGCCCGGTCGTCCATATATTGCCGCGGCTGTCGGTTTTCAGCCCGTCGGGGAGGCCGGGCATTCCCTGTTTTACCATCGGAGTGGCATCAAAAAGGACTTTCCCTTCGCCTGTTCCTCCATCCCCAAGAACCGGGTAGGACATGATAACCGCCCTTTCCGGGTCAGAAACAGCCACGTAAAGCGTCTTTCCGTCAGGCGAAAACGCAATACCGTTGGGGCGGCTGAGATCGGAAATCAGGAGCTCGGTCTCACCCGATCCTTTTACGCGGTAAACACCACAAACATCGATCTCCCTTGCAGGATCACCGGCTTTCTTCTCCAACCCGTAAGGTGGGTCTGTAAAATAAATTTCCTTCGAAGCCGGATGCTCCGCCGCGTCATTGGGACTATTCAGTCTCTTCCCTTGATAATTATCCGAAATTGTACGCTTCCCGCCTTTCACCAGCGACATGGCGCTTACGCGCCGGTCGCCGTGCTCGCAGGCGACCAGGTTGCCGTTCGAATCGATCATCAGCCCGTTCGACCCGGGCTCGTCGCTATATGCCCCTATCCCGGTATACCCCGACGGTTTTAAGAATATCGAAACCCCGCCCTTTTCCTTCCATTCGAAAATAGTATTGCCGGGAACATCACTGAACAGGAGACTTCCCCGTTCCTTACTCCAGACCGGGCCTTCCGTCCAGGTGAACCCTCCGGCCAGTACCTCGATAACTGCGTCCCGGGCTATCATTTGCTCAAAACTCTTATCGATATAAGCTACCTTTCCAAGGGTAGGAAGCTGCGTAAATGCCGGCAAAGCATTTCCTGATAAAATAAAAACCAGCCATACCAGCCTGGTTGCAAATCCTGCTGACGATTTCATACTGACAGTATCTGGAATATATCCGGGCATAAAAATTCTATTCTACTCCCCCTCATCCTTTCTCCTGCACCTACCTTGCATTATAATCACTGAAAACCGCCTGCTGGTAGGCTTTACTAATTTCTTCTGCACTGCTGTCCCCGCCTGAATTCACTACGAAATTCTTTCCCTCATGATCATAAATCAACTGTTTCCCCGGCAGCACGAACCCGTACCCATTCTGAAAAAAAAATGCGGCAAAAGAAGCGGCCCCGGGGCTTAAAAGATCTTTGCTGAAACCAAATATACGTTTTTTCCCGGTTAGCTGGCTTAAAAGTGTATTGGCTATATCGGTCTGGCCGCCTATCCTGTCGATTACCAGCGAATCGATTGTCAGCGCTCCTCCCGAGAGGACAAGCGGTATCCTGAACCTTCTTTCATCTTCCAGCCTCTTATTTCCCGGTTGACGATGACCATGGTCAGCGGTGATCACCACCAGGGTGGAATCCCACCAGGATCGCTTCCTGGCTTCGTTCATAAATTTCCCCAGACATGCATCTGTATAGCGGCAGGAGTTCAGATACAGGCTCTCCTCGTCATTCCTTTCGATGTAAGGCTTAACCGGTACGTCAAAAGGCTCATGGCTGCTCAGGGTAAGTACTGTTTTAAAAAAAGGCGCCTTTGCGGTATCTATTTCATTCGTAAGCCTTTCAAATACATACTGATCGTGAACTCCCCACTTGGAAGTATTGAGCCTGGACGGGAAATCATCCAGGTCTGTTATCCTGTCAAACCCGACATTGGACAGGTAGGAACGGAAATTGGCAAAATCGGCATCTCCGCCATAGAGGAAGGAAGTGTGATAGCCCAGGCCGCTGAGTTCCCTGGTCAGGGAAGGCAGGCGCTGCGTCTTATCAGGAAACTTCACTATCGAGGTCTGGGTTTGGGCCGGGTATCCGCTCAGGATGCTTACCAACCCCTTATCGGTCCTGTCTCCGCTGGCGTAGAACCCCGAAAAAAGCACTCCTTCCTCAGAAAGCGCGTTGAGGTTGGGGGTAATATCCGGAAGGCCTCCCAGTGTTGCTACAACATCGGCGGTAAAACCTTCCAGGACAACCACCAGGATATTGGGCTTCTGAACTTTCAGCAGCCTGACAGGTGCAGCGGTATCGGCATACAATTCCTCCATGAGCGCAGCAGTCCGGTCTTTGTCAAAGAAATCTTCAGGGTACTTTATCAATGCCGACTTACGCAGGCTGGAAAGGAAATTCCAGACCACGTTAATGGCTGTATGATTGGCAAAGGGCTTCGAACTGTGAAAATAGACAAATCCCGCATTCATCGGCGCCACCGTCAGGCTTCCCCGTATCGGGAGAATCATCATCGCTGTGAGCAGCAGCATGCCGGCAAAACCCCATTTTGAAGTACCGCCGGAAAAATCATGGAGGCAGGGAGAGATCGTCTTCCTGAACAGGATCCAGAAAGCACCCCATAGTAAAAAGAAGATAATAAGCCCTTTCAGCGCTATCCAGGGGCTGATACTTCCGAATGACTCCGGCCCGATATACATCAGGGGCGTATTGTTGGTCCGGAAGCCCCAATGACGATAAAGCTCATTATCAACCGCTACCAGCGCTGCAGAAAAACCGAGCAGGAGAAAAGTTGCAAAATAGATGGTCGCTTTCCACCATTTCCCGGGAAACCAGGTCGAGAAAGTCAGTACGATCCCGTACAGGAGCATGAAATATCCTGTAATGCTAAGGTCCATCCTCAGGCCCTTCCATAAGGCCAGCCCCATTTCCTGAAACCGCAGCCCCGCAGACAAATCGTAATTGTATAATAAAAAGACAAGCCGGATCACGATCATGTAAACCAGCCAGTAGGCTCCGAGAGAAAAAAAAAGTTTCTGACGCGAAAACACAACAAAAATTTAACACGTCAAATATACTAATGTAATCCTGAAAATGACGGAAAACGCACATCCGGAGAATGCTCGTACCACTAAAAAATAGCACTTTTTTAGTGCGCCGAAGCTAGGTCATCCGACCGGAAATCATTATTTTTACGTTCTTGCTTCTGGTAATAAACTTTTAGTGGATGATTCTGGCAGTCCTTTCGGGCTTCATAGCAGCCTTAATATTGGCTTTTTCAGGGAAACTATTCAGAGGACGGCTGTCAGTCCTGCTCGGATTGCTGCCGCTCTCCATTTTCAACTATTTTTTATATTTCTTTCCCGCCATCAGCAGAGGGGAAATCATCACCTTCAGCTACCGGTGGATCCCCTCTCTGGGTATCAATCTCGACTTCCGGCTCGACGGGCTGTCCATGCTTTTCGTAATGCTGATAACCGGGATAGGAGCGCTCATCTATTTCTATGCAGCCTCTTACCTGGAAGGCCATAAATTCCTCGACAGGTTCTATGCCTATCTGAGCCTTTTTATGGGCTCGATGCTCGGGCTGGTGCTTGCCGACAATACGCTTTTGATTTTTATTTTCTGGGAACTGACAAGTATCAGCTCTTTTTTCCTGATAGGCTTCAATAACGACAGCGCCGAGTCGCGGAAAAGCGCCCTGATGGCACTGGCTATTACGGGGTGCGGCGGTTTTTTCCTGCTCGCCTCTTTCGTGCTGATGGGTATCGCCACCCAGACCTACTCGATCGAACAAATGCTGTCGGCCCCGGGTTTTCTGAAAAATCAGCCTGCTTACGGGCTGATCCTGTTTTTCCTTTTTGTGGGTTCATTCTCCAAATCGGCCCAGTTCCCTTTTCACTTCTGGCTCCCGGGAGCGATGAAAGCCCCTACTCCCATTTCAGCCTACCTTCATTCGGCGACTATGGTAAAAGCCGGGATCTACCTGCTGGCCAGGTTCTCGCCTTTACTTGGCGATCATTTGTTCTGGAACAATACCCTTATGATCACGGGTGGCTTTACCATGATCTATGCCGCCACACATTCGATTTTCAAGAAAGACCTGAAGTCTGTCCTGGCTTATTCCACCATTTCTGCGCTAGGGTTGCTGGTATTCCTTCTCGGCATAGGTACGCGCTATGCTATTGTCGCTGCCGCCACTTTTATCCTGGTCCACGCCCTTTACAAAGCCGGACTCTTCCTCATTACCGGGATCATCGATCATGAGACGGGCACGAGAGACATCGATAAGCTGGGCGGACTCAGAAAATGGTTCCCCCTGGTAGCCCTTGCAGGCTTACTGGCAGCTTTGTCTAACGCCGGTGTACCTCTCACATTCGGGTTCATAGGAAAAGACCTCATCTATGAAGCTACCCTGCACACGCAGGATTTTTTCCGCTACAGCCTGACGCCCCTGGCCGTGACCACCAATATACTGCTTCTCTATGCAGGGTTTACTGCAGGAATAAGGCCTTTTACTGGCAAAATCCCTGAAAACCTGTCGAAAGGTCCCCATCATCCTTCGCTGTCGCCGCTCCAGTGGGTACCTCCGCTGATCCTGGGAGGGCTTGGAATAATCTTCGGTCTTTTGCCTTACGTGCCCGATCAGCTTGTGGTCAGCCATGCGGCAGCCGCCATATACGGTTCCTATATTTTAATGCCGTTAAAAATCTGGCACGGCTTCAACCTCACGCTACTGCTCAGCGCTGGTACGATTGCGGCCGGTGCCGCTCTTTACTTCCTTTACCGGCCCGTTACCTCGTCGGCCGCCACGCAGTACTGGCTGCAATGGTTTTCTCCGCAGCACCTGACGGAATGGGTGGGTGAAAAGACACGCCTTTTTGCCTATCATTATACAAAAATGCTCCAGAACGGGTACCTCCGGTCTTATGTACTTACTATTACGGTTTTCCTGATCGGGCTGATAGGCTACAGGTTTTTCAGTACTGTAGATCTCAGGGTGAACACATCCGAGTTTACAGAAATACGCTTTTTTGAATTCGTCGTATTTGCGATCACCGTGGTAGCAACCATTACTACGGTTTTTACAAATTCCAGGCTGACGGCTATCGTAAGCATGAGTATAATAGGCTATTCGCTCTGTCTTATATTTGTTTATTACGGAGCGCCCGACCTGGCCATGACCCAGTTTACCATCGATACACTGACGGTAGTTTTGTTTGTGCTCGTGCTGTACCGCCTGCCCCAGTTCCTGATCAACTCAAACCGGAAGATGAAAGTACGCGACGGCCTGGTCGCCCTTTCTTTCGGCACGCTGATCTCGCTCATTACTCTACAGGCGCTGATTTCCCCCGCTAACAAGGAGATCAGCCGCTTTTATGCAGATAATGCCTACCTGCTGGCTAAAGGGAAAAACGTGGTAAACGTCATTCTTGTTGACTTCCGGGGGGCTGACACCATGGTGGAGATCATGGTGCTGACTATCGCTGCACTGGGTGTATACAGCCTGCTCAAGCTCAATGTAAAACCGACAGACAAAGACTAAAAACGATACAGGATGCAATCGACAATACTAAAAACCGCAACCAACTACCTGCTCCCTTTGCTACTGTTATTTTCAGTGTTCATCCTGCTGCGCGGCCACTATGAGTCGGGCGGGGGCTTTGTTGGCGGGCTGGTGGCTTCCATCGCTTTCGTGCTGCACTCTTTCGCCTACGGACTCGAGAGGACCCAAAAGCTGCTGAAATATCCGCCTAAATCCTTTATCCCGGTAGGATTGCTGCTGTCTTTTATGAGCGGTGTGTTACCAATGTTCGGAGGAAAGGCATACATGACGGGCGTCTGGTCGTCGGAACCGCTTCCCGTCATAGGGCTGGTAGGATCAGCTCTCTTTTTTGACATCGGCGTTTTCATTGTCGTGATCGGCGTCACGCTTACCATACTGTTCACTATTTCGGAATCTATTGACCAGCAACCAAACTGATGGAATACCTTCTGATTTTCCTGATCGGGCTTCTCTATTCGTGCGGCATCTATCTCATGCTCCGGAAAAGCATGGTAAAGCTGCTTCTGGGGCTTATCCTGCTGGGCAACGGCGCTAATATCCTCATATTCCTCATGGGTGATATTGCAAAAGGACAACCACCTATTATTCCCAGGGATGCGAGCATTTTCACGCAGATGTATGCAGACCCCGTGCCGCAGTCGCTTATCCTTACGGCCATCGTTATCAGCTTCGGCCTGCAGGCCTTTGCCATTATTCTGCTGAAAAGGGTTTACCAGATGACGAGATCCGATAACCTGGACACACTGAACACCCACGAAATCGATATATGACCGATAATTTTCTCATATTACCCATTTTCACTCACCTGCTCACGGCAATCCTTCTCATTTTTGCCTGGAGCCATATCAATTTACAGCGGGTAATCAGCTTATTCGGGCATTTTATGGTGCTCATCCTGAGCTTCCATCTTTTCAGTAAAACCTGGAAAGCCGGGATCCTGACCATGCAGGCCGGCGGGTGGAAGGCCCCTTTCGGAATTACCTTTGTTTCAGATACATTCAGCGCCACTTTCGTGGTCCTGACGGCGATTGCAGGACTGGCGGTCGGGATTTTCTCTACTGTAAGCGTCACCAAAGCCCGGATGCAGTTCGGTTATTTCGCCATTTCGCACTTTCTCATGATGGGGCTGAACGGCGCCTTTCTCACCGGCGATATTTTCAACCTTTATGTATGGTTTGAAATAGTAATCATTTCGTCTTTCGTACTGATGACGCTTGCGGGAAAAAAGCCGCAGATGGAAGGCGCCATCAAGTATGTAGCCATGAACATGCTGGCGTCTACGGTTTTCCTTACGGCTATAGCGATCCTTTACGGGCTGACAGGAACCCTGAACATGGCCGACCTTTCCCTGAAGGTAGCGCAGATCGAGAAAAAAGAGCTTGTGAGCGTAACCGCCCTTCTCTTTTTCATTGGCTTCGGTATCAAATCAGCAGTGTTTCCCCTGTATTTCTGGCTGCCTTCATCTTATCATACGCCGCCTTCGGCTATCGCCGCTACCTTCGGCGGGTTGCTGACCAAAATGGGCGTCTATGCTATGATGAGGACTTTTACCCTGATTTTCGTACCCGACACTTTTACCCAGCACGTGCTGATAGCCTGTGCGATCATGACCCTGTTTACGGGTGCAATGGGGGCCCTCAACAAAACCAGTATCAGGAGGATGTTTTCCTATCTTATTATCTGCCATATAGGATTCATGATAGGCGGGCTGGGGCTGCACACGCATGTGGCGCTGGCCTCTGTGGTCTTCTACCTGATACACGACATTATTGTCAAGACCAATCTTTTCCTGGCTACCGGGATCATCCACAAAATAAGGGGAAGTACCGATATCAGGAGGCTGGGAGGGCTTTATGAAGAATACCCCAAGCTTTCGCTGCTAATGGCCGTTATATTTTTTTCAATGGTGGGGATTCCGCCTTTGTCCGGCTTCTGGCCTAAGATAGGGTTGTTTCAATCCAGTCTCGATCAGCGGTCGTATGTACTATTGGCGGCCTTCATACTGGCAAGCTTTTTCACGCTCTATATAATTGCCAAGATGTGGTCGGAGGTATTCTGGAAAGATCTCCCCAAACGGCCTGAAGAAACGAACGAATTTACCGAGCTGCCCTTTTTCAAGCAGACGTTATTGATAGTGCCGGTTGTCGGCCTGGCCCTGGTCTCGCTCTATATCGGGCTGGGAGCCGAAAATATCATGATCATTTCAAACCGGATCGCAACCAATATGATAGATACAGGGTATTATCTGGATGCGGTACTAAACAAATAGGAGTATGATAAGGCAGTTTATGCTCAATCTGATGCTGACGTTCGTATGGGTCGCGCTCACAGGCGACCTCAGCTTCGTCAATTTCTGGTTTGGTTTTGCCCTCGGCTTTTTTATCCTTTATATTAAGGAGAAGAATGACGGCGATGTCAGGTACTTTGTCCGGGTCCCGAAAATTATCGGTTTCCTGCTGTATTTTCTTTATGAAATGATCAAGGCCAACCTGCAGGTAGCCTATGATCTCATCACCCCGAAATTTTTCATGAAGCCTGGTATCGTCAAATACCCGCTCTCGGCAAGAAACGAATTCGAGATCACCATGCTCTCAAACATCATATCCCTTACGCCGGGTACGCTCATTCTCGATGTCAGCGCCGACAATACGGTGTTGTACATCCACGTCATGTACCTGAAAGACCGGGATAAGTTTGTCCGCCGTACCAAAGAGAAAATAGAAAATCGCCTTTTAGAGATTTTAAGATAATGCTAACCAACTATCTGCTTTTTGGGATACTGCCTGTTTTGTCGATATCGGCCATATTGGTCTTTATACGATTTCTAAGAGGTCCCTATACCCTCGACAGGGTAGTGAGCCTGGATTTCCTGATCAATATAGGTATCGGGATCATCGCGATCTACAGTATCGTGACAGACCATTCGGCTTTTCTCGATGTTGCAATGATCCTTGCCCTGATCGCCTTCCTGGGAAGCATAGCATTTTCATATTACCTGGAGCAACGAGGAAAACAATGATGGAAATTATTATTATGGCAATGACTTCTGTCGGGACCCTGTTCATATTGATTGCAGCGGTCGGCATTATCCGTATGCCCGACTTTTTTTTGAGGCTGTCAGTCACCATAAAGGCCGCCACGCTCGGCCTGGGGTTTATTATGGGCGGAACTGCGCTTTACTTCCTCGAATTTTCGGTTACGGCCAAAGTCACCGCGATCATTTTTTTCCTCCTCATTACAGCGCCCGTTTCGGGGCACATGATAGGGAGAACCGCCTATTTCACCGGTATGAAGCTCTGGAAGGGTACTATCCTGGATGAACTGAAAGGCAAATACGACCGGAAAACCCACTCTCTGACCAGCGACGGCGATGACCCTTCCGAAAGAACTCCTCCGAAGGATGAACTCTGAACAATGGCGGATTTTTCTTAAATTGAAATCTAAAACCCCCATTGGATGAACGGGACACCCAGCGAGCAGGAACTGTGGATCGCCTTCCAGGAGGGCGAAGAGGAAGCCTATACCGTTCTCTACAAACGTCACATCAAGTCCATGTACCGCTACGGCATGAGCCTTGTACCGGTTTCTGAAGCCTTCGTCCTTGACTGCATTCATGATGTTTTTACAGAAATCTGGTTCAAGCGGGAAAGGCTCACCGTCCCCGATAACGTACGGCATTATCTTCTGAGATCGCTCAAAAACCGGATCCTTCACCTCCTGAAACGCAAGGAACGGCCTTCACAACCACTCGCCCAGGATGATTTCGACGATTTGTGGCCAGAGCCTTCGGCGGAAGAGATATTCCTGGAAAAAGAATCGTCGGAAAATAATGAGGCGCTGGTCAGGAAACTGATCATACAACTCCCGCACCGCCAGCAGGAAGCGCTCAGGCTACGGTTCGTGGAAAATCTCGATTACGGCCAGATCGCCGATATGCTTTCCGTCAACCGCCAGTCGGCCCAGAACCTGGTATTCCGGGCTGTAGATAAATTGCGGAAGTGGCTGACGTAACAACTTCATAAAAATTAGTGAGTATGATTACCGGCATTTCGTCATCTACGGTAAAACATAGCTCATTTTGGAAGCGAACTACGAAAATTACGGTATTTCAGATTTTGTCTCGGATGATGATTTTCTCCGGCATCACCTGTTCCCGACCGAAGTATCAAGCCTTCGGTGGAACACCTGGCTGAAGGCACATCCGCATAAAAAGGAAGAATGGGAGCAGGCTTCGAAACTCCTGGAAGCAGTACGGCTGGGATTAAGCGACTATGCACGCACTTATCTCTCGGAAGAAGCGGAAAACCAGCTTCTCCGTAGAATCCTTGAAACCAACGCTCTGCTTACCCCGGAAAAAGGACCTGCTGCCCGGCCACTGCCCCGAAGGTGGATAAGCTATGCCGGCGTGGCCGCAACAGTCGCGCTGCTTATCACCGGGTGGGCTGTGTTCAACAAAAACTATCCGGAGACCGATCGCTACCGGCAGCTTACCGAAAACCATAGCGGTATGCTTGACGAGAAGATCAATACTGGTAGCGATCCTATGGATATTCTTCTTCCCGACAGTACCCGCGTCAGCTTATCGCCCGGTAGCCGCATCAGCTTCGGTCAATCATACGGAACAACCGAAAGGACAGTCTACCTTTCCGGTGGGGCTGAATTCGACGTCACCAGGAATCCGGCTGCACCTTTTCTTGTATATGCAAACGAGATCGTGACCAAAGTACTTGGTACACGTTTTACGATAACCGCCTTCGAAAATGACCGCGACATTACCGTCAGGGTAGCTACCGGGAAAGTATCGGTGTACCGCAATGAAGCCCTGGCAAGGAAAGAGGGTAAAAAAGACATGCAGCAGGAGCTGGTCCTTATACCTAACCAGCAGGCCGTATTTTTAAAGACGGCAGAGTTGTTCAGCAAATCGCTGGTTCCGGACCCAGAGGTGGTCATTCCCGAAAAAAAGGCACTTCCGTCTTTCGTGTATAACGAAACACCGGCGGGTAAGGTTTTCTCCGACCTGCAGCAAGCTTACGGGATCGAAATCGTATACGATGCGGTAGCGTTGAGCAACTGCCAGCTGACTGCATCGCTTTCCGAAGAATCTTTTGAAGAAAAGCTGGATATCATCTGCAAATCGATATCGGCTACCCACAAGGTGGTCGACGCGCGGATCATCATTACGGCGGAGGGCTGCAAATGAGTTGCCGCCTTACTGACACCAGAACTCGTAATTTATAACCAATAACCCGTTACCCGTAAATCTCTATGCCTATGAAAGAAAATTAACTCCCCCAAAACCAGAAAAGCAACGGTGTTGGTGCCACCGTTGCCATCTTAACGTGCTCCATACATCCGCGTAGGACCGGGTGCAGGGAGGTATTTGTCCGATTTTCACTGTTTTTCGAACAAAATCATTTCAAAAATATGAAACAACTTAACCGTTTACTAATCCAGTGTATGAAAATATCATTGGTACAAGTAGCGCTCGCCTGTGTTTTTATCGGCGTTTCCTGGGCTGAAACGCTCTCTGCCCAGGAATTGCTCCAGCAACGTCTCTCCATTAATGTCAGCAAACAGAAAATGAAGATGGTGCTGAGCGAAATCGAACGGCAGACAACCGTCAGGTTTTCGTATAGTCCCCAGGTAATCCGCTCCGGGCAGCCCGTCACGCTGAATCTTACAGACCGGCCACTAAATGAAGTGCTCGAAAAGTTGCTGACACCGCTTCAGATCCGGTACGAGCTGTCGGGGAAGCAGGTCATCCTTTCCCGGCAGCCTGAAGAAGGCCTGTCAGCCGGGGAAGAGTCTATGATCACGCTTCCGCCGGTGCAGACCGTATCAGGTAAGGTTACGGACGAAAAAGGAGACGAATTACCCGGTGTAAGTATCCTGATCAAAGGCACACAGCGCGGTACCACCACCAGCGACAAAGGATTGTTCAGTATTGAAGTCCCGGATGAAAACGCGGTACTGGTGTTTTCATTTGTGGGGTATGTGACCGAAGAAATAACGGTAGGTTCGCGAAATTCGATCAATGTAGCGCTCAAGGTAGATGAAAAATCACTTGAAGAAGTAGTGGTCGTAGCGTACGGAACGCAAAAGAAAACATCGGTGACTGCGGCAGTGGTCTCTTTAAAAGGAGATGAAGTTGCAAGGGTGCCGACTGCTAACCTGAGCAACAACTTCGGCGGCAGGCTCTCCGGGGTCATTGTCAAGCAGGGATCGGGTGAACCGGGCCGCGACGGGTCCAATATCTTTATCCGGGGTATTTCCACAACGGGCTCAAACGAACCCTTGCTGATCGTGGACGGTATTCCCAGGAGCTTTCAGCAACTGGACCCCAACTCTATAGAGTCTTTTACGGTACTGAAAGATGCGGCTGCCGTTGCGCCCTACGGTGTTGCCGGGGCTAACGGCGTAGTGCTAGTCACCACTAAAAAGGGGCAAACAGGGAAACCGACCATTACCTACAACGGGTATGTGGGCTTTCAGAACCCTACTATACTGCCTGAGTACGTAAATTCCGTCGAGTACGCTACGCTAAAAAACGAAATAGCGCGCAGCCAGGGATTGCCGGTGCCGTACAACGATGATGCTATGAGAAAGTTTGCCGACGAATCGGATCCGGACATCTACCCCACTCAGAATGTGCTCGATTATGCCATCAGCAAGAATTCGCCGATGACCTATCACAACCTGGAAATGACCGGCGGGACCGACAGGTTGAAATACTACGCAGGCTTTGGCTATCTCTACCAGAGGGGGATGTGGAATACCACTTACTCCAACCGCTACAATATTAACATGAATATTGAAGGCAAAGTCAGCAAGTATACTACCGTCTCACTCGGTATGAACGGACGGATCACCAGCAGGCATTATCCCAACTCCGACCAGCCTTCCAACGCCACATCGCGTATCATGGAGCTCATGGCCTATGCGCAGCCCGAACGGGGGCCAGTCGTATTCAGCAACGGGATGTACGGAAGCTCCGTTATGCCGGCCATTTTCGAGTCGGGCTACCTGAAAGACCGAAACAACGGTATTTTTACGCAGATCAATGTCAACCAGGAAATCCCTTTCGTGCGGGGTCTTAGCCTGAAAGGCACTATAGCCTATGATCCTACCTTCACCAGTACAAAAGGATGGTCGATCCCCATGTCGATCGGGAAGATCAATACAAGCGTGACTCCCTATGAAATAACGAAAAGCGGTTTCGGCACTACCAAGCCCAATCTCTATCATAATGCCGATCAGTCGGAGCAGTTCATTTACCAGGCAGGGTTAGACTACGTAAAATCGTTTAAAAACCATAACCTCAGCGTGCTTGGCCTTTTTGAAGCCAAAGCTTACGACTACTGGTCGGTGGGCGTATCGCGCAGGAACTATGACCTGTTCATCGACGAGATCAATATGGGCAGCTCAACTGCCACCGATATGACGACAGCGGGTTCTTCAAGGAGGTCGCGGCAGGTAGGCCTCGTCTATCGCGTAGCCTACGACTATGCCGGGAAATACCTGCTGGAAGCAAGCGGGCGCTATGACGGGCACTATTACTTTGCACCCTCAGACCGCTTCGGGTTCTTCCCCGCGGTATCTGCCGGCTGGAGAATCTCTGAAGAAAATTTTCTTAAGGACAACGCAATGTGGCTCGACAACCTGAAAATAAGGGCCTCTTACGGAGAAGTCGGAGCCCTGGCGGGCAGTGCTTTCCAGTACCTGAGCACCTATAACGTTTCGGGTCCCGGTTATGTCATAAACCGTAATGCGGTCCCGATCGTTACCGAACGGTCTGAGCCTAATATCAATATCACCTGGGAAAGGGCACGCAAGACCGATATAGGTCTCGAAGTTTCATTATTCCGGAACCTGATCAACCTGGAGATCGACTATTTTTATGAGAAAAGGTCGAACATGCTGGTAAATCCTGACGTGGTCACCCCCCTTGAGTACGGCATCGGCTTAAGCCAGGTCAATAAGGGCGTTATGGAAAACAGAGGTATCGATCTTACTGCCGGCTTCAACTATCGCCCGGCCAAGGATTTCCTTGTCCAGCTTAACGGTACGTTCACCTTCGCGAAGAACAAGCTGCTGCAGACCTTTGAAAATACGGTCACCTACAACAACCTCAACCGGAGAAGGACGGGACGCCCGCTAAACACCCAATTCGGGTACAATGCGATCGGCTACTTCCAGCCCGAAGACTTTGAGGGCAATGGAACGCTCAAGCAAGGGATCCCGACCCAGCCCTGGGGCGCCGTCGCGCCCGGCGATCTTCGCTATGAAGATGCAAACGGCGACGGTAAGATCGACGTCAACGACGAAGTGGCTATCGGCGATGCCAACCAGTCGCCCAGGATCATCTACGGTTTCTCACCCAGGCTGCAGTATAAAAACTGGTCGCTTGATATGCTTTTCCAGGGCTCGGCCAAAACCCACCTGTACCACAGGAGCGAAATGGCCTGGGCATTTTATAACGGCCAGAATGCCTACCAGGAAAACCTCGATTACTGGACGCCTGAGAACCGCAATGCCGCCCACCCGAGGCTGACCGCTGCTCCTAATACAAACAATACGCAACTGTCATCCCACTGGATGCGCAACGCCGCTTACCTACGTGCCAAAAATGTGACGCTGAGCTACCGCATACCTGATGCAATTGCCGGAAAGGCGGGGATGCATAACGTGAGGGTTTATGCATCAGGGCAGAATATTCTTACGTGGAGCAAGCTGATCAATTGGGACCCGGAGTCTACACACCGCAGCTACCCACAGCAAAAGGTAATTTCGGTAGGGATCAATCTTAGTCTTTAAACAGCTGAAAACATTATACAGACATGAAACAGAAAAATCTGATAAAAATAGGTTGCTTCTGCATCTTCTCCATGCTTTCGGCCTGCTCCGATTTTCTTGACGTAGACCCGAAAGACCAGATATC
Organism: uncultured Cytophagales bacterium; assembly: GCA_964559125.1. Taxonomy (GTDB): domain Bacteria; phylum Bacteroidota; class Bacteroidia; order Cytophagales; family Spirosomataceae; genus Ravibacter. The sequence goes on along the minus strand of CAZLGW010000001.1, from coordinate 4,971 downwards.
GGATGCTACGCTCTGGACTTCGACGGCCAATGCCGATCTCTTCCTGAACAACATTTACTCCGGTATCCCCAGCCCGTTCAGGGTGGAAGATCCGACTGAAAACTGGTCGGACAACTCCATGGTCGGCCGGGTAGGACCTCCCAGCAGGAGCTTAATGAACCTGTCACAATATACGCCTGCCAATGCACCCAGCCAATGGGGGAATTTCTCCAATATCAGGAAGGCCAACCTTTTTATCCAAAAAGTAAACGCTTCGTCTCTTCCCGATGACTGGAAAAAACAGCGGCTGGGAGAAGCAAGATTCCTTCGGGCTTATTACTACACGCTGCTCTGGCTGTATTACGGCGGCGTCCCGGTCATTACCGATGTATTGAACTCGTCGGAACAGGGCGACGCGATATTCCGGCCCCGGAATACGGCTGAGGAAACCTTTAAATTTATCGTAGAAGAATGCACTGCCGCTGCTGCCGATCTTCCGCTGAAAGCAGAGGCACCAAGGGTGACCAGGGGATCGGCCCTAACCCTGAAAGGCTGGGTTGAGCTTGTCTGGGCAAGCCCGATCTACAATACCGGCAATGACGCTTCACGCTGGCAGACAGCAGCGAATACCAACAAGCAGGTAATGGACCTGGGTGTGTACCAGCTTTTCCCGGATTACAATGCCCTGCATCTTGAGGACAATAACAACAACGTGGAAGTGATATTCGACAAGCAGCACCTGGGCGGGACGTCGTTCGGCAGCAGTAAGGAAACTTACTGGGGAACTCCGTGGGTAGACGGCATTGGACGGTCGTGGGGCGGTGTAACCCCTACGCAGGAAATCATTGATGAATATGTGATGGCCAACGGGTTGCCTATTACCGATCCGGCATCGGGCTATGATCCGCAAAACCCGTATGTAAACCGGGAGAAACGTTTCTACCAATCGATCGTGTATGACGGAAGCGAGTGGCAGGGCAGCATCATCGTAATGAAGCAGGGAGTAGGGAGCCGGACCGCCACCGACCTCAGCGATTTTAACGGAGCCACCAATACCGGGTACAACCTGAAAAAAGGAATGAACCCCAAGTATATCAACTCCGGGAATACAGGCGAAAGCAGCGCGAGCTTTATTATTTTCAGGTATGCGGAGGTGCTGCTGAGCTTTGCCGAGGCGCAAAATGAAGCCGCCGGCCCCAGCCAGGCCGTTTACGACGCAGTAAACCAGGTGCGGACAAGGTCGGAGTTGCCTCCTTTGAAGGCCGGCCTTGACAAGGACGAGATGAGAAAAGAGATCCACAGGGAACGTAGGATCGAACTTGCTTTCGAAGAAAAACGCTGGTTTGACCTGATACGGTTACGTCTCGCAGAAAAGAACCTTAACGCCACAATGCACGGGATGGTTATCGAACAGGTGGACGGCAAATGGGTATACAGGATAATCGAAGCCCCGGGTGGAACGCGCGTTTTCGATCCATCCAAGAATTACTTCCTGCCGCTACCCCAGGAGGCCGTCGACAGGAATCCCCAGCTCAACCAGAACCCTAATTACTAACTGCGACGCCGTCTATAAGCGCATGTACTTCAATCAGTTATTCAAGAGTACCAGTATCATTATTACCTTATTGAGTCTATCCGGGCTGACAGGCTGCGCCGACAAAAAGACGGCTCGCGGCCTGTCCCCGGAAGAGTCGATGTCCACCTTCGAAGTTGCCGAGGGTTTCCGTATCGAGCTGATTGCCTCCGAACCGCTGGTCGCCGACCCGGTTGCTATGGAAATAGATGAAAACGGACGTCTGTATGTAGTGGAAATGCATGGTTACCCGCTCGACAAAAGCGGGTCAGGGGCTGTCAGGCTCCTGGAAGATACCGACGGAGACGGTAAAATGGACAAAAGCACCCTGTTTGCCGATAACCTGGTATTACCTACCGGCGTCATGAGGTGGAAAAAGGGTATCCTGGTGACAGATCCGCCCAATGTGCTTTACCTGGAAGACACGGACGGAGATAATAAAGCAGATAAGCGGGAGGTAGTGCTTACCGGGTTTGCGCTGGCCAATCCCCAGCATAATGTGAACAATCCTATACTCGGGCTCGACAACTGGATTTACCTGGGACACGAGCCTGCCGCCACCGCCAAGATCTATACCGGCCATTTCAGTGACAGGGGAAGTGAAGTCTGGTTCCCGGCTCACCCCGACGGTCCCAGGCTACCGGAAAACGCGCTGGGGAGAAGCGTCAGGTTCAATCCTGACAAGGTATTGCTGGAAAACCTGTCCAGCCAGACTCAGTTCGGCCATACTTTCGATCGGTGGGGGCACCGCTTCATGGTGAGCAACGCACATCATATTTACCATGAAGTCATAGCGGCCCCGTATCTTAACCGTAACCCGTCTTTGCTGGTATCCAATGCGACCGAGTCTGTTTCGGATCACGGAAATGCCGCCGACGTATACCCTATTACCAAGAACCCGGAGCACCAACTGCTCACAGACCTTGGGGTCTTCACTGCCGCCTGTGGTATTACTTCTTATACCGGCGGACTGTTTCCCTCTCCTTACGACAGCGTCACGTTTGTGGCCGAGCCTGTCGGCAACCTCGTGCATGCGGACATCCTGCGGGACAGGGGTGCTACTTTCACTGCCAGCCGGCTGTTTGAGAAGAAAGAGTTTCTCGCTTCTACCGATGCCTGGTTCCGGCCGGCCAATATGTACATAGGTCCTGACGGCGCCTTGTACGTGGTGGACTATTACCGCCAGATCATCGAACACCCCGAATGGATGGCCGACGATGTGGCTAAATCCGGAGCTATTTACAACGGTATCGACCAGGGCAGGATCTACCGGGTTGTCCCCGAAAGCGCTCCCAAAGCTGAGTGGACTTCCGGCCTCAGGCTGGGTGATGAAACGACCGAAAGCCTGGTAGCCTACCTGGCCAGCCCCAATAGCTGGTGGCGCAGGAATGCACAAAGGCTCCTGATCGACCGCAACGATAAAACTGCTGTCGCCCTGCTTGAAAAAATGGCAACCGGCTCTGAAAACCCGTTGGGCCGGCTCCACGCCCTGTGGACACTGCACGGGATGTCTTCCCTGGAAGCGGATATTCTTTTAAACGGGCTGCAGGACCCGGAAGCCGGTGTCAGGGAAAATACCATCAGGATCGCGGAAAACCTGTTCCTGGTCAATCCGAACCTACAAACCGACCGTATCGTCGGCGCATTAATCAGGCTTAAGAATGACCCGTCTCCGAAAGTCCGCTACCAGCTGCTGGTCTCGCTGGGTTTTGTTAACACGCCCGCGGCGGTGAACGCCAGGAAAGATTTGCTTTTCAGAAATCTTGAAGATAGCTGGATGCAGGTCGCAGCGCTGTCTGCCACCCCTGCGGAGGGAGATAACCTGCTGGAGGAAGTGCTGCTGAAATACCGCCCCGGTTCACCGCAATACGCCTCTCTGACTGAGCGTCTGAGTGGTATGGCAGGTGCTTCCGGTGATATTCAGAAAATCAGATTTCTGATCGGCAAAGCGCTCTCTTCCACTGGTAAAGAATGGAAGATCCCCCTGCTGAAAGGGCTCACCCAAAGCCTCAGGAACAAGGAAACCGACAGGAGCGCACTGGCAGAAGAAAGGGAACTCCTGCTGACTTATTCGCTTAAAAACCCGGAACCGGCCGCCAGGCGTCAGGCAATGGACCTGCTGGGTGTGCTGGGACTCCCGGAAAGTGAAAGTACAGCCCGCGCAATCGGCGAAGCAGTACAAAATGCGAAGCAGCAGGACCTGGATGATGAAAAAAGAAGCGAATCCATACGTCTGCTGGCACTTGACGGCGCGGGCAAACATGCAGCAATCTTCAGAGAGCTTGTTCGCCCCACGGAACCCGTTCCGGTACAATCGGCCGCTCTAAACGCACTCAATTCAATACCTGATTCCACGGTCAGCGTTTTCATCGTTGACAAATGGGCGGGTCTTACGCCGGGACTGAGGGAACAGGCCATCGGCACGTTTATGGGAAAAGAACATAGGATTTCCATCCTCCTCGACGCCCTGGAAAAGGACATCATAGATCCTTCGGCGATAAGCTGGCCCAGGCGTGTCAGCTTAATGGCCAATGCCAACGAAAAGCTACGTAACCGTGCCAGGAAGCTACTCTCCGTCGATAGCGGTTCTTCGCAGGAGGTCATGAAAGCTTACGCTGATGTACCTGCCTTAGCCGCCGATCCTGAGAAAGGCCAACTGGTATTTGCGCAGCACTGCGCGATCTGTCACCAGATAGGCGGGAAAAACGGAATTTTCTACGGCCCGGACCTGGCGACCATACGTAACAGGCGTCCCGAATCTGTTATGGCCGATATTCTCGATCCCAACCTTTCGATTGCCGACGGATACGATATATGGAACATCGAATTGAAATCGGGGGAGACCCTGCAAGGGCTGATCGCCACCGAAACACCATCGGCCATCACTATCCGGAACTACGGTGGCGTGGAAACTATCATCGCCAGAAATGACATCCAGACCCTGACGGCAATGGGCACATCGGTTATGACAGCGGGGTTTGACCAATTGATCGATAAACAACAAATGGCCGATTTATTGGCATTTCTACGGCAATCGTTGCCGTAATATCGGCAGGGTAGTAGAGACGCACGGCCGTGCGTCTCTACGATTCCGCAACAAAAAATTATCCGTATGAAAACAATTATCATTTTATTAATAACCGTCCAGGCCCTCCACGCCCAGGTCTTCAAAGCCGCCGTCGCGAAAACCGATATCACACCCGATACACCCCAGCAGCTCAGGGGCTATGAAGCGAGGAAATCGACCGGTATCCATGACCGCATTCATCACCGTGTGATCGTGCTCGACGACGGCAAGACCCGGTTTGTGCTGGTATCTTCAGATATCTGCTCGATCTCGCCTTCCGAATACGAAAAAGTAGCGGAAATGCTTCAGAAAGAACAAGGCATACCGACCGAGAATTTCTGGTGGTCGATGA